>NZ_BDBS01000056.1 GCF_001613105.1 Nocardia pseudobrasiliensis NBRC 108224
CGTCCAGGCGGGCAGCGCGCTCGGCCGGGGTGGGCGCAGGGCCGGACCGATCCGCGGCCTGATTCTCGGCGCGCGCGTGCCGGGCATGGCGACCACCGGAGCGGGGGTCCGGGACGACCGGAATCGGTTCGGTGTGATCGTTCATCTCGCCGTTCAGTTTCACATCACCGTGCTGAGGGGAAGCTGAGAGTGCCTTTCGTCAGGTTGTGACATCCTGCACGAAGCCCGGGACAAATGCACATCCACGGTGCGCCTACCCTCTCGGCGCGGCGGGCAATCCCAGTATGAGGCCCAGATTGTCCAGATGCCGCTCGAACAGATCGCCGCGGTCGGCGAAGCTGTCCTGCCCGTACATGTCGAAGACGTCGAAACTCACCGCACCGAACAGTCCAGTCCACACCGAAATCGCCCGCGCCAGTAGCCAATCGGGCAGCGCGAGCCCGAATTCGGCTCGTACGGCGGCGAAATCACCGGCCAGCGGCTGCTCGATGACGGGTACCGGCTCCGGGATCGTGAGAATATCGGCCGCATAGATCTTTTCGATCACCGCCAGCAGGGCTGCGATGACCCGGATGCCGGGTGCGATGGTCTGCTCCGCGGGCGCTTCGTAACCCGGGACCGGGGTGCCGAAAAGCAGTCCGTAGCGCGCGGGTTCGGCCAGCGCCCACTCGCGCACCGCCCGCCCGAGCACCCGCAGCCCCTGCGCCGGATCCGGCGGGGCCGCGGCCAGCGCGGCGTCCACGGCATCGGCCAGTTCGGTGTAGCCGTCGACCACGAGCAGGGTGAGCAATTCGTCACGGCTGCGGACATATCGGTACACCGCCGAGGACACCACGCCCAGATCCCGCGCCACCGCGCGCAGCGACAGCGCCGCCGCGCCGTGCACGGCCAGATGTGCGCGCCCGATGCGGACGATGTCCTCCATGGTGCGGGCACGCGCTCGCGCCCGGGGCGTAGTCATCTCCCCAGATTGCCATAACGAGAGCACTGCATCCACATGCGATCCCCGCTTTTCATGAGATGGCTCACAATTGCCCACCGAAGTGATCCACATTACGGTTACCGACCGGTAGTGATCGAGATTCGGGTTCTCGATCGACGAATACGCTGGGGTGACACTATGTTTCGACGACGCCGTCGAGTTCGGGCATTTCTGACCGCGGCCGTATCGGCCCTCACACTCGGCGCGCTGGCCTTCGCACCGGTCACCCACGCCGATCCCGACGACGGCGCGCGCTGGACCGCCCTGCACGACGGTCCGCCGAAATATCCGGCCGTGCACATCGACTGGGATGTGCCCATCACCATGAGCGACGGCACGGTATTGAAGGCCAATGTGTACCGCCCGGCCGACGCCGCGGGCCCGATCACCGAGCAGCTGCCGGTCGTGGTCAATCTGACGCCCTATACGAAACTCGTTTCCAATGTGGCCGATTCGATGCTGGCGGTGCCGGTGCTCGGCGACGCGCTGATGAACTTCCTGCGCGGATTCGACCTGTCCGGTATCGGCCTGGGCGGCGCGTCGGATCTGGGCAGGGCCCTGCCCGGCGGGCTGGCGCGCACATTCACCGTGGACCGCAAGCTGATTCAGAGCGGCTATGTCCAGGTCGTCGTCGATGTCCGCGGAACCGGCTTCTCCCAGGGCGATTGGCAGGTGCTCGGCGATCGCGAACAGCGCGACGGGGCCGAGGTCGTGGAATGGGCCGCCCACCAACCCTTCTCCGATGGGGCGGTCGGCATGTCGGGGGTCTCGTATTCGGCGATCAACCAATTACAAACCGCCGAACGCCATCCCGAGGGATTGAAGGCGATCTTCCCCGTGGTGCCGGGCAGCGATCTGCTGCACGATATCGTCGCCACCGGCGGCGGTCTGGGCGCGGGCTTCCTGCCGATGTGGCTGGCCGCGATCGACACCACCAAACTCGTGCCCGATGTGCAGGCGCTGCTGAGCGGCCGCTTCGACCTGCGCTGGCTATCGGACCGCATCGCCGATCCCTTCACCTTCTTCGACTATCTGTTCGCGGCGCTGACCGTGCCCAGTATCGACGCGATCCCCGACTATCTGCGAGCACTGATCCAGCAGGACAGCACGATTCGTCAGTCCTGGCTCGGCCACCCGGACACCATCGAGGTGCCCACCTTCCTCTACGGCGGCTGGCACGACATCTTCGCCTACGACCAGACCAAGATCTACCGCACGCTGCCACTGCCCGCGAGTGAGAAAAAGCTGATCATGGGCAACACCTTCCACATCTCCTCCGCCTCCGGACTCGGCGCGCCCGGCGCGCCGCCGCGGCTGGACGTATTGCAGCGCGCGTGGTTCGACAAGTGGCTCAAGGGCATCGATAACGGCATCGACGGCTATCCCCCGGTGACGACCTGGCAGCAGGGCGGCGGCTGGGTCGGCGCGGCCGAATTCCCGCGCCCCGACGCCGATTACCGCCGGCTGTATCTGAATGCCGCGCCCTCGGGCAGCGCGGCGACCAGTGTGCACGACGGCAGCCTGTCGGCCGCGCCGGGCGATCCGGCCCGCTTGACCGTCGCGCCGGGCCTGGCGACCCTGTGCTCGCAGGACGCCGCCACCGGCACCGGCGGGATCACGGCGATGCTCGATGTGTGCACCAGGGATTCGCGGATCGCGGAGACCAGCGCACTCACCTTCACCAGCGCTCCCGTCGCCGCGCCCACCACGGTCTCCGGTCCGATCGCGGTGCATCTCAACACCGTGCTGGACGCGACCGACGGATTCTGGGCGGTCACGCTCAACGATGTCGCCCCCGACGGTAGTTCCGCGCAATGGACCTACGGGCAGCTGGCCGCCTCGCTGCGCGCGGTCGACGAGAACGCCTCGACCCGCTCGGCCAGCGGCGACTACACCGATCCCTATCCGATCCTGACCCTCGACACCCGCCAACCCGTGGTCCCGGGCCAGCCGACCGTGGTCGATATCGGCCTGAATCCGACCGACGGCATCCTGCGACCGGGTCATCGGCTGCGGGTGGACGTCTACGCGCTGAACTTCCCGCGCGGTTTGCCGCTGCGACCGCTGCTCAATGAGAGCGGGCTGCGCCCGCAGCACATCGAACTGGATCCCGCCCAGCCCAGCTGGGTGAATGTGCCGGTCGCCGGGGACCCGGGCTGGTAAGGCGGTACCCCGGGACACAGGTACCGTACTCGGTAGTAACGTTATCGAGGTCACAGGCGACAGCGAGCGAGGAGTGGCGCATGGCCCAGGTCGATACCGATTTCGATGTGCTCATCGTGGGTTCGGGCTTCGGGGGCAGCGTCACCGCGCTGCGCCTGGTGGAGAAGGGGTACCGGGTCGGCGTCCTCGAGGCCGGCCGCCGCTTCGCCGATGACGAACTGCCCCGCAACAGTTGGGATCTGCGCAAATTCCTGTGGGCGCCGCGGCTGGGCTGCTTCGGGATCCAGCGCATCCATCTGCTGCGCGATGTGCTGATCCTGGGCGGCGCGGGCGTGGGCGGCGGTTCGCTCAACTACGCCAACACCCTCTACGTCCCGCCGGAGCCGTTCTTCCAGGACGCGCAGTGGCGCGATATCACCGACTGGCGCGCGGAGCTGACGCCCTATTACGAGCAGGCCACCAAGATGCTCGGCGTGGTGCGCAATCCGCATATTACCCCGGCCGACGAGGTGTTCAAACAGGTCGCCGAGGATATGGGCGTCGGCGACACCTTCGTGCAGACCCCGGTCGGAGTGTTCTTCGGCGAATCCGGCAAGACCGTCGCCGATCCGTATTTCGGCGGCGTCGGACCGGACCGCACCGGCTGCCTGGAATGCGGCGAATGTATGACCGGCTGCCGCCACGGCGCGAAGAACACGCTGGTGAAGAATTATCTGTACCTCGCCGAAAAGGCCGGGGCGCAGGTGATTCCGCTGACCACCGTCGCCGCGGTGCGGCCGCTGCCCGATGGCGGCTGGCAGGTCGACACCCAGCGCACCGGGGCCTGGGTGCGCAAGTCGCCGCGCTCGTTCACCGCCGGACACGTGGTGCTCGCGGCCGGTACCCGCGGCACCCAGCAGTTGCTGTTCAGCATGCGCGACAAGGGAATTCTGCCGGGGCTCTCGCCGACGCTGGGCCGGTTGACCCGCACCAATTCCGAATCCATCGTGGGCGCGGCGACGCGCAAGGTGAATCCGGACCGCGATTTCACCGAGGGCGTGGCCATCACCTCCTCGATCCATCCCACCGCCGACACCCATATCGAGCCGGTGCGCTACGGCAAGGGCTCCAATGCCATGGGGTTGTTGCAGACGCTGATGGTCGACGGCGGCGGCCGGATTCCGCGCTGGCTGCGGTTCCTGCTCGAGGTGCTACGCCATCCGGTCGAGCTGGTGTCGATGCTGACGGTGAAGAATTGGAGCGAGCGCACCATCATCTGCCTGGTCATGCAGCATCTGGACAATTCGATCACCACCTACACCAAGCGCGGGCTGT
This sequence comes from Nocardia pseudobrasiliensis NBRC 108224, assembly GCF_001613105.1. Lineage (GTDB taxonomy): Bacteria > Actinomycetota > Actinomycetes > Mycobacteriales > Mycobacteriaceae > Nocardia > Nocardia pseudobrasiliensis. The sequence goes on from NZ_BDBS01000056.1 coordinate 4,460, forward strand.
TCGGGCGGCGGCTGACCTCCAAACAGGGCCACGGCGAACCGAATCCGACCTGGATCCCCGCGGGCAACGACGTGACCCGCCGGGTCGCCGACAAGATCGGCGGCATCGCCGGGGGCAGCTGGGGCGAGGTGTTCAATATTCCGCTCACCGCGCACTTCCTGGGCGGCGCGGCCATCGGCGCGACGGCCGATGACGGCGTGATCGATCCGTATCACCGGGTGTGGGGCTATCCGACCCTGAGCGTGGTCGACGGGGCGGCCGTCTCGGCGAATCTCGGTGTGAATCCCTCGCTCACGATCACCGCGCAGGCCGAACGCGCCGCGGCGCTGTGGCCGAACAAGGGCGAGCAGGACACCCGCCCCGCGCAGGCCGAGGGGTATCGCCGCATCTCCCCCACCGCGCCGAACCAGCCGATCGTTCCGGCCGCGGCGCCCGCCGCGCTGGTCCTGCCGATCGTGGCGATCACCCGCGACAGCGCCTGATCACCCACCCCTCGTCATCAAGGCCCCGGCCCGAATCCACCCGCACCGAAAGAGATTCCGGCCGAGGGGCATGCGCGCGGCCCCGCGAGGGAGGAAGCGGCCTACTGCGCGGCGATGTGGGAGAAGCCCATCGGCGAGGTCGGCGGTGGGCCCGAGCTGACCGGGGCGCGGAATTCCTGTAGCGCGGTGAGGACATCGACGTGGCGGGCGGCGTAGCAGCGCACCTGGGGCAGCGCGTGGGCGACCTCGCTGCGCTCGAGCGGTTCGGCGTCGATATAGCCGATGGCGTTGAGGTCCAGGCGCAGCTGCTGGGCGATGCGGTGGATTGCGGCCGATTTGCGGCCCCAGCCCACCTCGACGGCGGCAAACAATCCGTGGAGGCCGTGTTTATGCAATTTGCCTGTGGTCCAAGCCCATTCACCGCGGCTGGCCACCGCGTGCACGACGCCCCGGCGGGTCAGCGTGCGCAATGCCCGCAACGCGTCCGGTCGCAGCGCCCCACTGGTCGAGTCGCACACCACTCCGTCCCACAGAGTGTTGTCCACTTCCCAGACAAGGCATTTCACGGCCGGTGATGTCATTTCCGCCCCTACGGTCGACGCTTGCGCTTTCCACTCGCGGCCGCATGTACGACCAGCAGCTACAGCAACGATTCAGGTACCACTCGGCTGGAACAAGCCCCGGATTTCTCGGGCCGTCCCCGCGAGAGGACATAGTAGGTTCGCGGCCTGGAGAACACCAGTCCGGCAAACACTTGCTCGCGCTGTGGGCCGAGCCCTAGAGGAAACGCGTGACCGGTTGTACGGCCTCGACCGGATGGCCGGCCTGGATGGGTTCGCCGATCGCGGCCAGCCGCCAGGTCGCGTCGTCGCGCGAGACCTTGGCGACGATCATGCCGGTGTGCGGACCGCCCGCGCGCAGATTGCCACGGGCCAGTTCGGCGTTGGTGGTGCCGTCGATCAAGCGCCAGTAGGAGTTTCGCACCCGTTCGAAGGTGTGGCCCGCATACGAGGTGACCACGAATACGACGGAGGTGATCTGCGCGGGCAGCCGCGACAGGTCCACGGTGATGATCTCGTCGTCGCCCTTGCCGTCACCGGTGACATTGTCGCCGGAGTGGCGCACCGCCCCGTTGCGCGAGGCCAATTGCTGATAGAAGGCCACATCCACCAGATCGTGGCCGATGAACAGCAGCGCCGAGGCGTCGAGGTCGATCTCCAGATCGCGCAGCCCGCGCGCGCCGTGCACCTTCACCGGATCCCAGGCGAGGCCGAGCTTCACCATGGTCAGCTCGCCCTTGCGGATCTCGTGCAGCGAGATCTCCTGTCCCGGATCGAGCATCGCCGGGCCGCGATAGACCACCTGATCGTCGGGGCCGCCGCCGATCGGCACGCCGTGCGCGCGGATGAGCGCCTCGAATCCCGCCGAGTAGCCGTGCCCGAGTACGCGCACCTGCCAGGCCGCGCCGACGCGGTCCAGATCGAAGGCGATGACGGTCGATTCGGGGCCCAGGCCCTCGATCACGTACTGGTACAGCAGATTTCCGGCCGGATCGTCGATGCGCAGCTCGGTGGGCGGATAGTCGCCGAAACGCGCCTGCCGGTCGTCCAGCGACACCACCACCCGCACATGGTCGATATCGCCGGGGATGCGGCGCAGATCGACCGCCAGCGCGGGCGTCTGGCCCGGCACCAGGCGCAGGCCCGGTCCGGTGAGTTGGTTGTAGAAGATCAGATCACCCTCACCGCGGACCCGACCCGCGGCGTCGAGCAGCAGGGCCGCGACGTCGACCGGCTCACTGTGCCGGACGGCCACGACGATGTCGTCGACGGTGAGTCGATCCACCTGTCCCCTGGTCAGCTGAGCGGCCACCTGTCCACTGTACGTGGCCCCGACCGGCATTTCGGGCAAGACAGGCGTGCGGTTGGTGCGGTCGGGGACAAGCGAATTCCCGGCATTCCCGGCGAACGGGTAGCGTGGCGAGGGCGAGACGGCCACGACAGAAGGGATTTCCGTGCGCCTGGGCACCCTGCGATTCGGGGCCGCGCCGCTGCTTTCCCTGGTGGTCGCGGTGTGCGGATGTAGCGCGGCGGATCATTCCGAACCGGTCGCCATCGGCCCCGGCCCGACCCCGCACACGACGACCGCACCCGCGCCGACCACCGCGACCGCGATCGCGGCAACCCCGGCCCCGACGGTCGACCCCTTCGCCGACGCTCCGCTCATCGATCACACCGAGTGGACCGACGATGCCGACGGCCGTCGCCTGCACGTCTATCCGACCGCGGCCGGGCGCGCCGACACCATTCCCGCCGCGGTGGATCGCGCGTGGGGCGAGGTGGTGGCCGACGCCGCCGACGCCGACTCCCCGGGCATGTACGACCAGTTCAGATGCCATTGGGAATGGGCGCGGCTACTACGTCCGGACAAACCCAGCTGGAATCTCGAACCCTGGCGTCCGGCGGTCGGATACGACGCGACCGTGCAGGCGGGATGCAATCCGGGCGGACCGGAATTACCGGGCAACTGATCAGGTCAAGCGTCCGATCACACCGATCACGCCGCTGCGGATCAGACTGTCGTCGCCGGTGATTCGGCCGTAGACGACCTCGAACCACGGCCCGAGGCGATGCCACAGCAGTGCGCGGGCGCGCTGATCCTCGGTCACGCCGTAGGCGCGTTCCAGGGCGTAGCGGAAGGCCGGGGGCGTATCGTGCAGCGCCCAGGCCAGATCGATCGCGGCGTCGCCGAGATGCGCGTCCCCGAAGTCGATCACGCCCGTGAGGCCCTCGGCGTCGGCGAGCACGTGATCGGGGCCGAGGTCACCGTGAACGACGGTATCGATCGGCAGATCGACGACGGCGGCGAGCAATTCCAGCGCGGCCGGGCGAATCTCGCCGGGCAGCAGCGTAACCACCTGCTCGCGGAACCGACCGACCGCCTCGGCCCGATCGGCCGTCGTGCGGGCGGCCGGGGGCAGACCGTGCCGCTGGGCCTCATCGACCGGACTGTCGTGCAGCGCGCGCAGAAACGCACCGAATGCCATTCCGTGCCGGGCCGTCGGTTCGAGCACCGCCTCGCCGGGAATCATCCAGTGCCGCACCGTGACCGGATCGTCTTCGACCAGCTCCGGCACCGGCACCCGCAGCGGCAACCGCGGCGCGAGCCACGGCATCAACCGCGTCTCGCGGCGCAACTGCTCCGCGATCTCCGGCCGCCGCGGCCGCCGATACACCCAGCCGTCGACGAGTGTCGCGACGCTGTCCCATCCCTGTCCGATTTCCACGAACCGGACGGTAGGTGATGGCGATCCGACGCCGCCAGTCAATTGCGCCGTGTGCACGCATCGCGCGAATTTCCGCCGTGCGCGGCGCGTCGCGTAATCGGCACGAACCGCGCAAACGCACCGAATGCCTTCGCGCGGTATCGGCTACGACAGGGCGGGTGGGACGGGGTGACGGGTCGGCAGCATGAGGATGCCCAGCAGCCAGCCGAGCAGCCCGGCCATGATCGGCACGCCGGTCCACAACTCGACCACCGAGGGCACCCGCCCGGCCGCCGCGGCGGCGATCCCGATGTAGAGCGACCAGGTGAAAAACGCCGCGGCGCAGGAGAACCCCCAGTACACCCCGGGCCGCGCCGCGCACGGATCCAGGCAGAGGATGAGCAGATCCACCCCCACCGCGGCGATCACGAACGCCAGCAGGACGCTGAGATTGTGCCCGCCGGTCTCCGCGCCCGACACCACGACCACCGGCAGCATGGTCAGCGCGGCCGCGCCGAACGGCAGCCGCCAGCGACGGGCCAGAAACAGCAGCGGTAACAGCAGCACCGCCGCGGTGATCACCAGCGCCGCGGCAAGTTCGCGCACCGAGGCGTCGTCGGTGCGTGACAGGCCTTCGACGATCTGTACCGCGGAATAGGTCAGGGCGTTTCCGTAGCCGACGAATACGGTCACCACCGCCGCGGCCAGTCCGGTGGTCAGCAGCGCGGGCCACAGCAGCCGCAGCGGCGGGGCCTCGCCCACCTCGGGGCGGCCCATCGCCGAGCGCACCGGCGAGGTGACCAGGACCAGCATCGAGGCCGCGAGTCCGAGATGGCCGGGCGCGAACAGCATTCCGATGCCCGCACCCGGGCCCAGGCAGGCGTGCCAGATCAGATCCCCGGCCCCCGACAGCGCGAATCCGGCCACCGCGGCCACGGTGGATCGGTATCCCAGTGGCACGGCCGCGAATCCGCGCAGCCCGCCGCGGGTGCGTCGCCACACGAGCGCGAGCGTCCAGCCCGCGATCGCGACGAATCCGGTGTCGAACACCAGATGCCAGGCGGCGAAGAACGATCCGGGTTCCGGCGCGGCGGTGTGCGCCCCGGCGTCGAGGATCAGCCCGCCGACCATCCACAGCGCGGCCAGCGCGGTGACGGCGTCGTCGAGCGCGGTCGCGGGTAGCCCGCCGCGACGCGGATCACCCAGCACCGCCAGCATCCTCGTCCGCACGCCCACTACGCTCACCGGCACGACGGTACCGAGTACGCCAGCTCACCGCATCCGGGTCGAACCGGCCCGCGGCGTGTCGAATTCGCGCCTACAGCGCGCCGAGATCGGCCGCGTACCAGTGCTCGGGTCGCAGCGCCACGACCGCCTGCTCACCGAATTCCTCGGCTTGGCGCAGATAGGCCGCGACCTTGTCCTCGGGTAGATACCGCCGCACCATATGCGTGTGCTGCTCGTCGGTGGCCGTGGTGATCCGGGTGACCGGACCCTCGACGTTCACATACCGCACCGAAGGCTCCGACCGCTCGGCCATGATCGAGAACCGGCCCGCGGCCTTGATCAGTTCCATCTTCTTCGATTGCGGACCGGTCAGCACCCACAGCTCACCGCCGGGTTCGTAGTCATACCAGATCGGGACGGTCAGCGGCGCCCGGCCGGGCCCCGCGTCCACCGACAGGGCCCCGATATGTGGTTCTGCCAGAAACAGTTCGCGTTCGTGCGGTGTCAACGGCATGTTGATCAACCTACCAAACCCGTTGCCTGCGAGAACCTTCGAACGCGCCGGTGGAATGTGCGTATCGTGGTGGGGTCGGAGCAGACGAGCCGAAGGGAGCGTCGCGTTGCGGTCACCTGCGTCTTCGCCGATCCCCGTGCGGGCCGGCCGTGCGCTGTTCCCCGCCCTGGCCGAGGCCGCGGAAACCTACCTCGACAGCGCCTCCACCACTCAGAAGCCCCTGCCGGTCATAGAGTCGGTCGACCGATATCACCGCAGCCGCACCGCGAACGCGGGACGCGGCGGCTACGGCTGGGCCACCGTACTCGACCGCGAGATCGAATCCGTGCGCGCGCGCACCGCCCGATTCGTCGGCGCGCGGCCCGAGGAGGTGGTGTTCACCTCCGGCGCGACCGCGGCGCTCAACGCGATCGCCCTGGCGTGGGGGCTGAGCGAACTCGCCGACGGCGATGAGATCCTCTACAGCCCGCACGACCATTCGGCCAATGTCTATCCCTGGCTGCGGCTGCGTGACGTGCTGGCCCGCTTCGGCCGCCGCGTCCGGCTGATCCCGTACCGGGTGACCGCGCTCGGCGAGGCCGACGCCGCGGATATCGCCGCCCGGATCACCCCGCGCACCCGGCTGATCACCGTCTGCCATCTGCATCACGTCTTCGGCGCGGTGAGCACGCTCCAACAGCTGCGGGCGCGCGTGGATCCGGCGATCCTGTGGTGTTTCGACTGTAGTCAGAGCGGCGGACACCTACCGCTGGACGTGACGGAACTGGGCGCTGATTTCGCGGTGCTGTCGGCGCACAAGATGTTCGGTGCGCCGGGCACCGGGGTGCTGTACTGCGCGCGCCGGGTGCACGAGCGACTCACCACCTTCCTGCCCGGTGGCAGTTCCGGTGTGGCCGTGACCGATTCCGGGCTGCGCCCGACCGGTATGCCGCATCAGCTCGAGGGCGGCACGCACAATATTCCCGGCATACTCGCCCTCGGCGCGGCGCTCGAAGTGCTCGAGGAATTCGGCATGTCCGCCATCGCCGAACACAATCGCCTGCTGACCCGGCAGCTGATCGAGGGTCTGCGCCCGCTGCCCGGGCTGCGCCTGCTGCCCGGCCCGGCGCACGCCGACCGCGAAATCGGTTACGGCATCGTCTCGTTCGCACTCGACGGCATCGGCGCCACCGACCTCGGCTTCGTACTGGCCGAATCCGGATTCCTCGTGCGCACCGGGGCCCACTGCGTTCCCGCCCGGGACGCGGGCGCGGATTCGGTGCGGGTGAGCACCCACGTCTACACCACCGGCGACGACATCGACCGGTTCGTCCGATGTGTCGCCACGATCGCCTCGGAGGTCCGATGAGCACTCTCGGCTACGACCGCCGCGCCGCCTCCCGGGTGCTCGCCGGACTGGCCCATCCGGGCCTGTTCGCCGAGACGCCCGCCGCGATACCGGCCCGGGTCGAATACACCTGCGCGACAGTGCGTTCGGAACCGAACAGCCATCTGACCCTGTCGCAGCGGCTGTATCTGGAGCGGTTCATGCGCCCGTGCCGCCCCGACCAGGTCACCAGCGCGACCCACCGCATCGCCTGGACCGATTCCGACGGCGTCCCCAATACCGGCTTCTTCCGCACGGGCGGACTCGGGCCGATCGTACCGATCGCCATGCGCGAGACGGTGCTGGCGCTGTGGCGCGCGCTGGCGGCCAATGCCGCTCTGGCCGCACGCGTTTCGACGGTTTCCGCCCGCGACCTGGCGGTGCTCGAAGGCACCACCACCGATCACGAGCCGATGGATATCTTCCGGGTCGGCATCGAGGCGTGCGGGCGGGCCCTGGCGCAGCACGCGCTGCTGGCGCGGTGGACGCCCTACCGCACCCCGGCCGAATTCGCCTGCGGTATGCGCGATTCCGGCATCTTCTCGGCCGTGGCAACACGCTGGTACTGGGAGCTGCAGGCCTCGACCTATCGGCGCGGGATGATCCCGGTGATGTTCGCGACCCAGCCCGACGGGACCGTGCGCTACACCGCCGATACCGTCGCCACCCTGCGCGCGATGAAGGACGCCACCATCACCGACGCGCATACCGTCATGCGGCGCGCCACCACGACCGAGGGCCTGTCGGCGGCCGCGGCGATCGCGAAATATCACGACGATCTGGATCTGATCTCGCGCCAGTACGCGCTGCTGCCGCCCGGCACCCGTCCGGCCTGTCTGGCCGCCATGCCGCATACCGTCGACGGCGCGCACTACAGCGTGCTGCCGGTGGTGGTGGATCGGTTCGTGACGGTCTTCACCGCGATCGCGACGGACCTGTCGATCGTGGAGGTGGCGGGCGAATCGGCCGATGACAGCGGCGAATTGGCGGCCGAAGACCGGGTGTTCTACGTCCCGGACATGAACTGCAAACACTGCGTGCGCACCATCACCGGGGTGCTCGAGTCGATGCGGATCCGGGTGCACGACATCGATCTGATCAGCAAGCGGGTGGTCGCCGAATTCCGCAGCCCGCGCAATCGTCAGCGCGCGTTCGACGCGCTGCGCGACGGCGGCTACAACCCGGTCACCGCACGGCCCACCGCAACACCCGAGCGGCCGCAGGCCACGGAAACGGCCGTATGACGGCCGCTGTTCCGGCGCTCCCGGCGAAGATCCATCCGCTGGTGCGCGCGTTCCTCGACAGTCCGGATGCGGTGGCCGCGGCGGTGGACCGGTTCGGCTCGCCCGCGCATCTGCTGTTCCCGCAGGTCTATCTCGACAATCTCGCGGGCCTACGCCAGGTGCTGGACCGGCATCAGGTGCGGTATCGAATCTGCTACGCGCACAAGGTGAATCGGTCTCGGGCATTCCTACGCACCGCCGAGGCGGCGGGGATCGGCGTGGATGTGGCCTCGGCGCAGGAGCTGACCGCGGCGCTGGCCGCCGGATTCGGACCGGACCGCATCGAGGTGACCGGACCCAAAGGTATCGGACTGCTGCGGGAGCTCATCGCGGCCGGGGTGACGATCAATGTCGACAATCTGTGGGAACTCGAGCGGATAGCCGAACTCGCCGGTACGAAGACGCCTGTGCTGCTGCGCATCTCCGGATTCGCGGGCAGCGCGCCGAGCCGATTCGGCATCACACCCGCCGACGCCGAACACGCCCTCGCGCTCGCGGCCGCCCATCGCGATCGGATCGGCTTGTGCGGCTTCGCGTTTCATATAGATTCCGGTGAGACCGGCGAGCGCGTGCGGGCGGTGCAGGAATGCCTGGGCCTGGTGGAACGCGCCTACGGTTACGGCCTCGAGCCGACGGTCCTCGATATCGGCGGCGGGCTGCGGCAGGTGTTCACCGCCGACGCCGATCGTTTCGACGGCTACGTGGCGGCGCTGCGGGCGGCGCTGCTCGGCCGCGGGGAGCCGATGAGCTGGGGGAACAACACCTTCGGCTATCAGGTCGACGACACCGGCGTGCACGGCATCCCGATATTCCACAAATACGCCAATACCGTGCCCGCGACCCGCATGCTCGACGATCTGCTCACCGCCGCGCTCGACGCGCACGGCGGGCGCACCGTCGCTCAGGTGGCCGGGGAGAATCTGCTGGAGCTGTGGCTCGAACCGGGTAAATCGCTGGTCGACCACGCCGGAATCACCGTGGCCCGAGTCGAATTCGTCAAGACGGCCGCCGACGGCAGCACGCTGGTCAATCTGGATCTCAGCCGGGACAGCGTCACCCCGGCCGATCAGGAGGTGATGGTGGATCCACTGATCCTGCCCGGGGTGGCCCGGCCCGAGCCGAATGACCTCGCACCGGTGGGGGTGTTCTTCGCCGGGCGGCTGTGTCTGGAACGCGACATGATCACCAATCACAAGGTGTGGCTGCCGTACCGTCCGCGCGCGGGTGATCTGGTGGTGTTCCCCAATACCGCCGCCTATCACCAGGATCTGTCGGCCGCGATGGCCAGTAGGCATCCGCTGCCGCCGAAACTGGTGGTGACCCGCGACGACGGCGAATTCCGGATCCGCCCCGACCGTGACTACGAACCGGCGCTGGTGATGCCCTGATGCGCTACGACCACATCACCGATCTGATCGGCAATACTCCCCTGCTGCGACTGGATCCGGCCGCACACGGGCTGGCCGAGGTCGAACTGTACGCCAAGCTCGAATTCTACAACCCGTTCGGCTCGGTGAAGGACCGGGTGGCCTGGGGCATGATTCGCGACGATCTCGACGAGATCACCGCGGGCGGACAGGATTTCATCGAGGCGTCCAGCGGCAACACCGCCAAGGCGCTGCGCATCCTGGGCGCGATGCGCGGTATCGGGCTGCGCGCGGTCACCAATCGGGTCAAGATCACCGAGGTGCGTGAACTGCTGGAGCTGTTCGGCACCGAGATCGAGGAGTTGCCCGGCCTGTCGGAATGCCCCGACCCGACCACGCCCAACAATGTGTACGCGGTGATCGAGGCGGAGCTGGCCCGCAACCCCGGCGCGTACTACTACCCCTCGCAATATACGAACGAGAAGAATATCGAGGCGCACTACCACGGCACCGGCCGCGAGATCCACGAGGATCTGGCCCGCGACGGCATCACCCGTATCGACTATCTGATCGGCGGTCTCGGCACCACCGGATCCACCCGCGGCACGGCCACCTATCTGCGCAAACATCATCCGGATCTGCGCACGATCGCGGTGGTTTCGGAGCGTTCGGACTTCATCCCCGGCATTCGCTCGGAAACCGAGATGTGGGATGTGGGCCTGTTCCAACCGGAGTTCTACGATCGCATCGTCACCGTCGACTCCGCCCAGGCCGTCGAGGCCACCCTGAATCTCGCGCTGCGCCACGGGGTCCTGGCGGGTCCGACCAGCGGCGCGAGCTACGCCGCGGCGCTGGATGTCCTCGCGGGTGAGGAGTTCGCCGCCACCGACGGCCCCGCTGTCGCGGTCCTGATCGTCTGCGACCGCATCGAACCCTATCTCTACTACATCAAGAAACGCCGCCCGGATCTGTTCGGCCGCACCGCATCCCGCCTACCGCCACCCACATCCGAGGAACTCGCCCGGGTCCCCGAATTGTCCCCCGAGGACCTCGCACGGATCCCGGACCCCGTCATCGTCGACACCCGAGGCGCGATGGCCTACCGGATCGGCCACGTCCCCGGCGCGATCAATATCCGCGACGACCAACTCGACGACATGTTCATCCAGGGCATCCCGTTCCCCCGCACCCGCCCGGTGATCTTCGTCTGTCCGGTGGGCGAGCTGTCGCGCCGCTTCGCCGCCCTCGCACGCCGCGATGGCCACGATGCCGCCAGCCTCGCGGGCGGCATCGTGGCGTGGCGGGATGCGGGAAAACCGTTGGAGTCCAACCGCTCACCGCTGTGAGTCAGCGGGCGCGTTTGGTCGGGCTGGGGTGGCGGATGTGTTCGGTCATGGCCTCCGCGATCGGCGCGGGCGGCGGCGCGGCGGGGGTGGCCACCGAGCGCGCGTCGTGGGAGACGCGCATGAGCAGGGCGATGATGATGTAGTTGGCCAGCAGCGAGGAGCCGCCGTAGGACATGAACGGGGTGGTGAGGCCGGTCAGGGGTATGAGTTTGGTGACCCCGCCCACCACGACGAACAATTGCCAGCCCAGGGAGAAGGCCAGGCCCCCGGCGAGGAGTTTGCCGAAGGAGTCGCGGGTGGCCAGGGCGGCGGTGAAGCCGCGGATGGTGATCACGGTGAACAGCAGCAGGATCGCGGTGAGGCCGAACAGGCCCATTTCCTCGCCGATGGTGGCGATGATGAAATCGGTTTTGGCGAAGGGGACTTCCTGCGGGCGGCCGCCGCCCAGTCCCGCGCCCCACAGCCCACCGGTGCCGAGGCCGAACAGGCCCTGCGCGATCTGATAGCCGTTGGTGTAGTAGGTGGCGAAGGGGTCCTGCCACACGTGTACCCGCACTCGAACGTGCGCGAACAGCTGATAGGCGATGATCGCGCCGACGGCGAACATGGCGATGCCGATCAGCAGCCACGACGCGCGCCGGGTCGCGATGTAGACCATCGCCAGCACGGTCCCGAACACCAGCAGGGAGAAGCCGAGGTTCTTCTCGTAGACCAGCACCAGCACCGACACGAACGTCACCAGCAGCAGCGGACCCAGATCGCGCAGCCGGGGCACGGTGAAGCCGAGGAAGCGTTTGCCCGCGGCGCCGAACAGATCGCGATTGTCGACCAGGAACGCGGAGATGAACACCAGCAGCAGCACCTTGGCGAATTCGCCGGGCTGAATCGAGAAGCCGGACAGCATGATCCAGCTCTTACCGCCGTTGACCTCGCTGAACCGCGACGGCAGCACCGCGGGGATCAGCAGCGCCACCAGACCCGCCAGCCCGCAGGTGTAGGCGTATTTCGCGGGCTGGCCGTGATTGCGCACCACCGCCAGCACGAGCGCGAACAGCGCGATTCCCGCTGCGGTCCAGATCAATTGGTGCGCCGCGTCCGAGGAGGGCGCGGCCTTGCCCAGGGCCGCGGCGGTGGCGGCCTCGGCGCGGTCGAGGCGGTCGATGAGCACCAGCCCCAGCCCGTTGAGCGCGACCACGCACGGCAGGATGACCGGATCGGCCTTGGGCGCCAGCACCCGCACGGCCAGATGCGCCAGCAGCGACAACCCCGCGAACACCGCCAGCGCGCCCTGCAGCGAACTCCCGTCGCCGCCGCCGGTCGCCGAGGACATGGCCAGCCCGGCCACACTCACCAGCGCCACCGCCGCCACACACAACACCAGCTCGGTGCGCCGCGGTTTGGGCAGGCCGATCGGCCCGGATACCGCACCGATCGGCCCCGATGCGAAGGACTCCCGAAACGCGCTCACGGCAACCAGTATGCGTGGGCCGCCGCGCTCAGCGTTTATCCAGAGCGCGAATGAGCAGATCCTTCATCTCGGCGACGTTCTCCTCGATGGACCGTACCCGGGCATTGGTGTCGTCCAGTTTGACGGTGAGTCGCTGTTCCACCCCGTCGATCTTGTCATCGAGCCGCGTCCGGACACGATTGATCCTCGTGTCCATGACATCGAATCGTTCGCGAGTCTGCACGCTCAGCGTGTTGATAGCTTGCATGGTCGCCTTATGCCGCTCGTCGTGTTCGGCAAGTCTCTGATCGATCGCCTCGAACCGGCGATCGTGCTCGAGGAGCTGTCGGTCAACCTCGTCGAACCGGCGATCCATGGTGTCGAACCGACCGTCATGGTCGGCAAGCCGCCGATCCACCGAATCCAGGCGTTCGAGGATCTGTCTGTTCGACGCCAGCACGGCACTGATGGCGGCTTTGCTCTCCGCGCGATCGGCTTCCAACGCCGCGACACGGACCTCGAGTTCGGGAAGGCTGGCCGGCATTCCGCGAGTTTATCGGCGAGAGCGGGCGGCGAACAGCGACAAACCCACAGCCGCACCCTTTATGACCAAGATCGATCCAATTGCCCTGGTCGCCATCCGAAATGGCAGTATGACGTGGTGCATATCGCGTTCGGTCTGGTGGTTCTGGTCGCCGCGGCGATCGGCTTGGCCGCGCTGGCCCGGCGAATCGGCGTGGCCGAGCCGCTGTTTCTGACCCTGGCCGGGATCGCGGCCTCCTATCTGCCGTTCGTGCCCAGCGTGGAGATCAATCCCGAGATCGTCATGTTGGGCCTGCTGCCGCCGCTGGTCTACACCGCCGCCATCAGCACCTCGCTGGTGGACTTCCGGCCCAAGAAGCTGACCATCGCGCTGCTGTCGGTGGGGCTGGTGCTGTTCACCACCTTCGCCGTCGCGCTGGTGGTGTGGCGGCTGCTGGATGTGCCGCTGGCCGCCGCGGTCGCGATCGGCGCGGTGGTCTCCCCGCCCGACGCCGTCGCCGCCAGCGCCATCGCGCGCCGGGTCGGCATGCCGCGGCGCATCGTGACCCTGCTCGAGGGCGAGGCGCTGTTCAACGACGCGACCGCGCTGGTCACCCTGCGCACCGCGATCGCGGCCATGGCCGGGGCGTTCAGCATCTGGCACGCGGGCGGCGACTTCGCGATCGCGACGATCGGCGGCACGGCCATCGGCGTGGTCGCCGCGGCGGTGCTGGCGGTGCTGCGTCGGCGCATCACCGATCCGGTACTCGATACGAGTCTGTCGCTGGTCGCGCCGTTCGCGGCGTATCTGCCCGCCGAGGCCGCGCACGCCTCGGGCGTCATCGCGGTGGTGGTGTGCGGGCTGATCCTGGGCCAGGGCGCGCCGGTGTGGCAGAGCGCGGCCTCGCGCATCGCCGATCGCACCAACTGGCGCACCATCCAATTCATCCTGGAGAACGCGGTTTTCCTGCTCATGGGCCTCGAGGTGCGCCACATCCTCGAAGACGCGTGGGGCAGCGGAATCGGCCACGGCACCCTGCTGCTGGCCTGCGCGGCGGTCCTGCTGACCGTGATCGTGGTGCGCCCGATCTGGGTGTTCCCGACCATCTACTGCGCGTGGTGGGTGGAAAGCCGCCCCCGCGGCAAACCCAGACCCGCGTGGACCGCGCCCGCGGTGGTGTCGTGGGCGGGTATGCGCGGGGTGGTGACCCTGGCCGGTGCGCTGCTGCTGCCCTCGGACACACCGCAATTGGCGACCCTGAAACTGCTGGCCCTGGTCGTCGTCGGCGGAACGCTACTGCTGCAAGGCTTTTCGCTGCCCTGGCTGATCCGGGCGCTGCGGCTACGCGGACCCAGTCGCGCCGAGGACGCGCTGCAGGAGGCGAGCCTGCTGCAGCAGGCCACCACCGCGGGCCTGACCGCTCTGGACGCCGCGATCGCGCCGGAGACGCCCCCGGAGATCGTCACCGCGCTGCGCGAACGGGTGGCCCGGCGCGCCAATGCCGCCTGGGAACAGCTCGGCCGCGCCGAATCGGTCCGCATCACACCCAGCGGCGAGTATCGGCGGCTGCGCCTGGCGATGCTCGCGGCCGAACGCGAAACCGTCCTGCGCGCACGCGATTCGGGCACCCTCGATCACGAGGTGCTCGAACATGTGATGGCCGCCCTCGATATCGAGGAGTCCACCATCGACCGGGTCGTGGAGGCCGACGACTATCCCGAGGAGCTGATGCTGCGCCCCGGCGCGGCCAGCTGCGATCATCTGCGCGACGCGCCGCGGGTACGGGTGCCCGATCTGCCCGACGCCTGCTCGGAATGCCTCGCCGAGGGCCTGACCTGGGTGCATTTGCGCATGTGCCTGACCTGCGGGCATGTCGCCTGCTGTGATTCCTCGGTCGGCAATCACGCCACCCGGCACTTCCGCGACACCGCCCACCCGGTCATGCGCAGTGTCGAACCGGGTGAGGATTGGCGTTGGTGCTACGTCGACGAGCTGCTGGGTTGATCCCCGGGCACCTCGGGAGATCGCGGCGCGCTCAGCCGGATCACCCCCGCGTCCAGGTCCAGATCCAGCCGCGGCCGGTGGCCCTGCCCGTCGCTGTCCTCGCTGCCCTCGTCAGCGAGTTTGCCGCCGGGGAACAGTTCACCGATGAAACCCATGCCTCCACGCTACCGAGCCGCGGCGAGCAGGGCAGCCGATCCACCGGCGTATCCATCGGCGAGCAGCTCGCCCACCACTAGCTGTGCCCGAGTCGGGCCCGCGAAACCCGGTCGTCCCGTACCGTTCTCGTCCGGAACTACTGATTTCGGTACGCGCCCCTCGGGAGGCCCGCATGCTGCCCTGGTCCACCACGCTGGCCGGACGCATCGATGAGCTGGTGATCAGCAGCGATGTCCTGCGCGACAATCCGCTCGGCGATCCGCACGAACGCCCGCTGCTGGTCTATCTGCCGCCGGGCTACGACGACGAACCCGATCGGCGCTATCCCTCGGTCTATGTGATCCAGGGCTACACCGGATCGGTCGCGATGTGGCGCAACCGCACCCCGTATCGCCAGCCGTTCCCCGAAACCGCCGATCGGGTCTTCGCCGAGGGCCAGGCCCCACCCGCGATCATGGTCTATGTCGACGCGTGGACCGCCTACGGCGGCAGCCAATTCGTCGATTCCCCGGGCACGGGCCGCTATCACAGCTATCTGTGCGATGAGGTGGTGACGTTCGTCGATCGGCGCTATCGCACGGTCCCGGCCGCCGAACACCGCGCGATCAGCGGCAAATCCAGCGGCGGATTCGGGGCCATGATCACCCCCATGCTGCGCCCGGATCTGTTCGGGGCGTTGGCGACCCACGCCGGCGACGCCCTCTACGAATTCTGCTACCTGCCCGAATTCGCCAGCGCCGTACGGTATCTGCGCGCCTACGACGGCGATATCGGGCGCTGGTGGAGCGAATTCGGCTCCCGGGTCGCGTTCACCGAGCCCGAGGATCACGACCTGCTGTCGGTGCTGGGCGTCTCGGCGTGCTTCTCCGCCCGCGAGGACGGCACGGTGGAGCTGCCGTTCGATCCGGTGACCGGCGTGCTGCGCGAGGCGGTGTGGGATCGCTGGCTGGCCTGGGATCCGGTGCGCATGGCGCCGAAATACGCCGAGGCGCTGCGTTCGCTGCGCGGCATCTGGATCGATGCGGGCACCCGCGACGAATTCTGTCTGGATCTGGGGGCCGAGGCGTTCCGGGCCGCGCTGCTGGCCGCCGAGGTCCCCGACGACATCATCCGTTTCGAGCTGTTCGATGCCGGGCACGGCGGTATCGACTACCGCTATCCGCTGTCACTGGCCTGGCTGTGCGAGCGGATCGCGGTCGACGACTAGGGTTGATCGGATGCGGACAGGTCAGGACTCGGCAGGTGGTGAACCTCGGATCTGGGGTGGGACCACCCTCACCGAGCGGCGCGAGGCGCGGCGCGCGGCGCTGCTCGAGGCCGCGCTGGATCTGATCGGCGAGGCGGGCGCCGCAGCGGTGACGATGCGAGCGGTATGCCGCACGGCCGGGTTGACCGATCGCTATTTCTACGAGAGTTTCACCAGTCGCGATCAGCTGCTCGACATTCTGTATCGGCAGGTGGCCGATGAATTCCTCACGCCCATGACCTCCTTCGCCGCGGTCGATGATCCCGCGCGCGATCGGCAGCTGGCCCAGGTGCTGGTCGACAAGGTGCTCGAGGATCCACGCAAGTCGCGATTGTTTCTGGTGGAGCCGTATTCGAGCACCGGGCTCGGACAGACCACGATCGCGGTGATGCCCGCGTTCACGCGGTTGATTCAGGATCATCTGTTCACCCATATCGACGATCCCGAGCGGCGGCGGTTGGCGGCGGTCACCATGGCCTCGGGTAATGCGGGGATGTTCTCGGCGTGGTTGAACGGGTCCTTGCGGGTGACACGGGATCAGATCGTCGATCATCTGGTGGCGGTTATTACCGCCTATCGGGCAATGTATCGCTAGCCTCGTTCGGGTTGCCAACTCCTTCCGTTCGGTGTTAACTCCCAAACGCCTGGCGCCCCGACAGCCGAAGGGAGGTGGTCGTCATGCCTGATGGCAGTTCTCCATACCGATTCGCCAACTATTCACTCGACGACCATCGCGCGCGCCACGGATTCGACGTCCCCGTCCGGTAGCCTGCGCGGCGCGGGTCGCTGCGAAATCCGGAAGGGTGCCATGACAACGCTGGAGATGCTGATCCGCCTCGCGGCCGGAATCGGCTGCGGCGCGGCGATCGGGCTGGAACGGCAGTATCGGGCCCGCATGGCCGGGCTGCGCACCAACACCCTGGTCTCGGCGGGCGCGACGCTGTTCGTCCTGCTGTCGGCGCACGGTTTCCACGGCGGCGACGCCGATCCGACCCGCGTGGCCGCGCAGATCGTCTCGGGTATCGGCTTCCTCGGCGCGGGTGTGATCATGCGCGAGGGCTTCACCGTGCGCGGCCTCAATACCGCCGCCACGCTGTGGTGTTCGGCCGCGGTGGGTTCGCTGGCCGGTGCGGGCATGTACTCCACCGCGCTGGCGGGCACGGTCGCGATCGTGGTGGTCAACACCGCGCTGCGCTGGGTGGGTCGCTCGGTGGACCGCCGGCCCGAATCCGGTCAGGAGCAGACCACCTTCTACCACTTCGCCGCGATCACCAACGACGCCCATGAGGCCCATGTGCGCGCGCTGCTGGTACAGGCGTTGACGCGCACCGACTTTCGGCTGGTCTCGATCTCGAGCCGCAATTCCGAGGACGCCGAGGGCCGGGTGGAGGTGGTGGCGGAGCTGGTCGGCGAACAGCGCGACGACCGTCAGATGGAGACCGCGGTCAGCCGCCTGAGCCTGGAACCGTCGGTGACCAGCGTCGGCTGGAACATCCATCAGCCCGCCGGATCGGAGCACCGATGACCGTCCTGCGCTCCTATCCCGCGCGCGGCACCTACGACCGCCCCCGTTCGCGGCTGGCCGATATCGTCGTATTCCTCGGTGCGGCCGTACTGATCTGGGCGATCGTGCGGGTCTCGGACGGGCTGAACGTGCCGTTCCACGAGGGCGAGACCACCCATATCGCCACCGACGCCGCCGAACTTCCCTACTACGCCGCGCGGTCGCTGCTGCGGATGTTCCTGGCGCTGGGGTTGTCGATCGTCTTCACCTTCGCCTACGCCACCGCCGCGGCCCGGCTGCGCCGCACCCGCGCGGTGCTGCTGCCGCTGCTCGACATTCTGCAGTCGGTGCCGATCCTGGGTTTTCTGTCGGTGACCATCACCGCGTTCATCGCCCTGTTCCCCGGTTCGCAGCTGGGCCTCGAGTGCGCGTCGATCTTCGCGATCTTCACCTCCCAGGCCTGGAATATGACCTTCGCCTTCTACCACAGCCTGGTGTCGCAGCCGCGCGAGATCGACGAGGCGGCACGCAATCTGAGATTGTCGCGCTGGCAACGGTTCTGGCGCGTGGATGTGCCCAGCGGAATGTTCCCGCTGGTGTGGAATTCGATGATGAGCTTCGGCGGCGGCTGGTTCTTCCTGGTCGCCTCCGAGGCGATCAGCGTCAACAACCAGAAATACGCGCTGCCGGGCATCGGCTCCTATGTCGCGGCCGCCTCCGGCGAGGGCGACGCCACCAAGATGCTGATCGCGATCGCGGTCATGATCGCCATGGTCATCGGGGTGAATGTGCTGTTCTGGCGGCCGCTGACCGCCTTCGCCGAACGCTTCCGCTTCGAGGATTCCGAACCCGCCCAGGCCCCGCGCAGTGTCACCCTGGATCTGCTGCGCCGCTCCCACATACCCGATCTGCTGGGAAAGATCCTGGGCCCGTTGGTCTTTCCGCTGGATCGGGTGATGCGGGTGTTCGGGCTGGCCGAGCATCCGCTGCACGTGATTCCGGGGCGACGCCGCGCGGGTGATCTCGTGTTCGGGCTGGCGCTGAGCGCGGTCATCGCGTGGGGCTGCTATCGGGTGATCGCCTATATCGCCGATACCGTCGGCTTCGGTGAGGTGAGTCACGCGTTCGGTCTGGGCGCGATCACCTTCGTGCGGGTGCTGGTACTGCTGGTGGTGTGCAGCCTGATCTGGGTGCCTGTCGGGGTGTGGATCGGGTTGAACCCCAGGGTTTCCCGCTTCGCGCAGCCGATCGTGCAGGTGCTGGCGAGCTTTCCCGCGAACTTCCTGTTCCCGCTGGTGACCGGCGTGCTTGTGGCCACCGGTGCGAGCCTGAACTGGGCGGGCACACTGCTGATGGCGCTGGGCGCGCAGTGGTACATCCTGTTCAACGTGATCGCCGGGGCCAGCGCGGTGCCCAACGATCTGCGCGAGGCCGCCGCGAATCTGCGCCTGCCGCGCGGACTGTGGTGGCGGCGACTGATTCTGCCCGCGATCTTCCCCAGCTATGTCACCGGCGCGATCACCGCCGCGGGCGGCGCGTGGAACGCCGCGATCGTCGCCGAGGTCGTGAGCTACCGGGGCGAGACCCTCACCGCGACGGGTCTGGGCGCCTACATCTCCGACGCCACCACCGGCGGTGACTGGCCACGCATCCTGGTCGGGGTGGTCGTGATGAGCGTCTACGTGGTGGGCATCAACCGACTGTTCTGGCGCCGCCTGTACGCGCTGGCCGAACGCCGATACTCGTTGTGACAGGAGAGCTTTCATGACCGCAACTCCTACCGGGACGGGCGAGGCCCTGCTGCACGTCGACGGGGTGGGCATGTCCTTCCACGGGGCGGCCGGTGACACCCTGAATGTGCTCGATCACATCGATCTCACGCTGCACGACGGGGAATTCGTTGCGCTGCTGGGCCGTTCGGGTTCGGGCAAATCCACGCTGCTGCGCACCATCGCGGGGCTGATCGCGCCGACGGCCGGACAGGTCCGCTATCGCGGCCGACGCCTCGACGGGGCCAATCCCGGTGCGGCCCTGGTCTTCCAGTCCTTCGCGCTGATGCCGTGGTTGACCGTGCAGGACAATGTGGAGCTGGGTTTGGCCGCGCGCGGCATCGCCCCCGCCGAACGCCGCCGCCGCGCCCTGGACGCGATCGATCTGATCGGCCTGGACGGCTTCGAGACCGCCTACCCCAAGGAGCTGTCCGGCGGGATGCGCCAGCGGGTCGGCTTCGCCCGCGCGCTGGTGCTGGAACCGGATCTGCTGTTGATGGACGAACCGTTCTCCGCGCTGGATGTGCTGACCGCGGAGAATCTGCGCACCGAACTGGTGAATCTGTGGGAGACCGACGGATTCCCCACCCGATGCGTCTGCATCGTCACCCACAATATCGAGGAGGCGGTGCTATTGGCCGATCGGGTGGTGGTTCTGGGCGCGAATCCGGGCCGCGTCATCGCCGATATCCCGGTGGCCATGCCGCGTCCGCGCGATCGGCGCGCCCCCGGTTTCGAACTGCTGGTCGACGAGATCTACGGCCTGCTCACCGGCCGCGACACCGAACGCGCGCTGCCCGAACCGGATAAGGCGACCCCGACCGCGACCCCGCTGCCCGATGCCTCGGTCGGCGGGCTGGCCGGTCTGGTCGAACTGGTCTACGCCTCGGGCGGGCGCGCGGATCTGCCCGAGATCGCCGACGAATTGAATTTCGAGATCGACGATCTGCTGCCGCTGGTCGACGCCGCGGCCCTGCTGGGATTCATCACCGTGGAATCCGGCGATGTGGTGCTCACCGAGATCGGCACCCGCTTCACCACCGCCGACATCCAGGAGAGCAAGAAGATCTTCGCCGAACAGGCCCGCCACCGCGCGCCGCTGGTGCGCACGATCTGCAAGGGTCTGGCGGGCAGTGCCGACGGCAGTCTGCGGTCGAGTTTCTTCCTGGATCTGCTGCGCCGCGGCTTCGGACCCGACGATGCCCGGCGTCAGCTCGATATCGCCATCGACTGGGGCCGCTACGCGGAGCTCTACGACTTCGACGCCGACGACGACGAGATCACCGCGGATCGGGCTGCCGAGGAGTTCGCGAACGTTCGCGATCAGTGGAATTGATCGCGTCGCGCCGCTCCTCGCGCAGCCGCGACTCCAATCC
Organism: Nocardia pseudobrasiliensis NBRC 108224; assembly: GCF_001613105.1. Taxonomy (GTDB): domain Bacteria; phylum Actinomycetota; class Actinomycetes; order Mycobacteriales; family Mycobacteriaceae; genus Nocardia; species Nocardia pseudobrasiliensis. The sequence continues at coordinate 25,335 of NZ_BDBS01000056.1, forward strand.
GTCCAGCACGCACAGTAATCCGAAGTCGAAGGCCAGCGCGCGGGCGGCGGCCGGATTCTCCGGCTGGATCTCGATCATATCGGCGACCATGTCGGGATAGTCCGCTCCCGCCAGCTGCCGCATGGCCGCGTAGACGGTGTCGGTGTCGAAATCCTCGAGCCGTCCCCCGGTCTGGCGCAGCGCGATATCGGGCACCACCTGACCGACCACATAGCTGATCAGGGTGCCGTTGGCGTAGGCGGCGGTCATCGCGCCGAATCCGGCGGTGCGATAGGTGCGGCGCATGAAGTCCGAGAGCCGAAAAGCCTTGGGGCCCACGCTCGGTACGCGCCCGAACAGCGTCACCATCCACGGATGGGCGAGCATGGTCTCGCGCAGGCTGTAGGCGAATTCGGTCAGGGCCCGCCGCCACGGCACCTCGTCCGGATCGGGCAGCGCGACCTCGCCCCAGGCCTCGTCGAGGGCCAGCTCGAGTAATTCGTTCTTGTTGGCGACATACCAGTACAGACTCGTCGCCCCCGCGTCCAGCTTCGCCCCGAGCTTGCGCATGCTCAACCGGTCCAACCCCTCGGCGTCGAGCAGTTCGATCGCCGCGGCCACGATCTGGTCGCGCCGCAGACCTGAGGATTTGGGTTGGCGCGGCGGGCGCAGCCACACCGATTCGAAGGGCTTGGTCACCAGGCCACCTTAATTCACTCGCACATCGTACGAGTTTATCGTACGGTGTCCCAGTGAACTCGAACAGTGTACGAGAGACGGCGGGGGCGCTCGAACGCGATCCTCGCCGCTGGTGGATTCTGGGCGTACTGTGCGCGGCGGTCCTGGTGATCGGAATCGACAGCACCGTGCTCAATCTCGCGATCCCGTCCATGATCCGCGAACTGAATGCGAGCCCAGCCGATATCCAGTGGATTCTGGATGCCTATGTGCTGGTCTTCGCCGGACTGCTGCTCACCGCGGGGTCGCTGTCCGACCGATACGGCCGCCGACTGGCCCTGATCACGGGCGTGGCGATCTTCGGGGCGGCTTCGCTGGCGGCGGTGCTGGCGACCGAACCGTGGCAGGTGATCGCGGCGCGGGCGGCGATGGGTGTGGGCGGTTCGGTGCTCATGCCGTCGACGCTGTCGATCATGATGACGACCTTCGCCGAGGATGAGCGCCGCAAGGCCATGGCGGCCTGGTCGACGGTGGCGATGGTGTCCATCGTGCTCGGTCCCACGCTGGGCGGCCTACTGCTGCAACACTTCTGGTGGGGCTCGGTCTTTTTGCTCAATATCCCCTTCGCGGTGATCGCGGTCATCGCCGCGGTGGCGCTCATGCCCGAGAGCAAGGGCGATCAGCGGCCGATCGATCCGGTGGGTGTGGTGCTGTCGATCGTGGCGCTCACCGCGACGGTGTACGTCATCATCGAACGGGAGTGGAATATCGCGGTGATCACGCTGGCCATCCTCGCCGGGGTGGCGTTCATCTTCTGGGAGTCGCGATCCACGCATCCGATGCTGCCGCTGGCGGTATTCCGCAGCCGCGCCTTCACCGGCACCTGTCTGACCTTGCTGCTCATGACCTTCGGCATCGGCGCGGTGATGCTCATGCTGACCCAGTATCTGCAGTTCGTGCTCGGCTTCAGTCCGATGAAGGCCGGTCTGGCGCTGTTGCCGTTCGCGGTGGCCTCCACGATCTGCAACGGTCTCGGCGCGACGCTGGGCAAGACCCTCAGCAATCGCGTGCTGATCGTCTCGGGTCTGCTGGTGATGGCCGTGGCCTTCGCGATCCTGGCCACTGCCGACAGCTACGCGTGGGTGCTGGGCTCGATGCTGATCATGGGCATCGGCAGCGGTCTGGCGGGCCCCGCCGCCTACGCCTCGATCATGAGCGCCATCCCGCTCGAACACGCCGGTGTGGGCTCGGCGATGAACGACACCCTGCTGCAGGTCGGTCAGGCGATCAGCATCGCCGTCCTCGGCAGCGTGCTGGCCGGGGTCTTCACCGACAGGATGCCCGCCGAAATCCCCGCGGCGGCAAGGGATTCGATCGGCGCGGCCTTCCAACTCGGCTACGGCGATCAGGCGGGAGCCGCGTTCACCGCGGCCATGCACTACGGCGCGTGGATCAGCACCGGATTCACCGCGGCCGCGGCGGTTCTGGGATTGGCGCTGTTGCGCGCTCCCAAACCCGCCGCGGTCCCCGAACCGGCCTAATCCGCCACGAGACGCGAACCCCAGGCACCGAATTCGCGTTGGCGGCGGATCAGATACGCGCCCGGCGCGCTGCCGGTGGCCCCGTGTTCGGGATGCATCAGGTAGGCGACGGCGGTGGTGGTGAACAGCCCCAGCGCCAAGCCTTCCGGATCGTCCACCGACCGGGTCCACCGGCAGGTTCCGGATTCGGCGACCAGGGTGTGCGGATTGCCCCCGGCCGGGCCGCGCAGCACCTCGACCCCCTCCGGCCGGACATGCGACCACTGCGCGTCGGGACCGACCGTCACCTCCGGCAGCATGGACGACGGGATGACCAGCAGATCGCCCTGGGCGTACATCCCGTCCACGACGGGAATGCGCAGGGACTGCTGGAAGTGTTCGAGGGCAAGGGAATTCGTCATGTGATCACCTCAGGTGCGTTGAACGAGAAGACAGTACTGCGCCGCGCTCAGCCCGTAGGTCCAGGCGACCGCGGCGATCGGATCGGTGAAATGTCCCGGCACGCTGAGCCCGTAGCGGCGGCGGGTGCCGTCGCGCTCGAGGGAGCCGTTGGTGGCGACCACGACGCGCCGATCGCGCGCCATGTCGTAGAGCAGCAGCTCGAATCCGTCGTTACCGGGATCGGGCGCGGTGGCCACCAGCCGCGTTCCGGCCTGTTCGAGGTAGGCGGGCCAGCCGAGGTTTTCGATTGCGCAGCGGCGGATTTCGATATTGGTCTCCGCGTCGACGGCCGCGGCGGTGGGTGCGGTGATCACCCATTGCGGGACGCGGACGCCATGCCAGAAATACAGTTCCCAGCCGTCGACGTAGCGCACGGCGGGCCCGTCGGCGCAGTGCAACCGCACCTCGTCGAGATCGCCCGCGGGTTCGGTGCGCAGCACGCGCGGCCGCTCGGCGACCACGCAGGTCCGCTCCCCCGGCCACCATGCCCCGCACAGCCGATCGACCTCGGCCCACGCGCGCCACAGCGGTGCCGCCGATTCGCTACGGCCCCAAGGGAATTCCGCCCACACCGAACACCAGCCCGAAGTGCTGTTCCACGTCCACAGCGGATTGTCGCCACCCTCGTGCGCGGCGTCGAGCACCGCCCGCACGCAGCTGCTCCACGATTGCGACCACGGTATCGCCACCGTGCGGTCGAACCGTTGCAGACCCGCCACGGCCCCCATCCACGGTTGGCGCACGAGTTCCGAAAGCCGTTGCAGAACCGGCGAATCCGATATTCGATACGGTCGCCACGGCTGGCCGGGCTCGCCGGTGGCCACCGCGAGCAGCGGTGAGGAGGCCCACCGGATCCGCGGTGGACCCAACCCTACGAGCCGATACAGTTCACAGATTGCCGCCTCGGCGGCCACACGATCGACCGGTTCGGTGGATCGCAGCCACTCCGATCGACGACGACGAATGTCCGCAGCGTCCCGCTGCCAGAGTGCACTCACCGAACAGCGGTGGTGTCGTCCTTTCCAACGATCATGCAGCCATGGTGACAGACGACCCCACCGCTGGGCAACTGCGCTACCGAATTCCTCAGTGCCCCATCAGCACCGGAGCGTCCGCGCCCTCGGGCACGGGGGCCTTGGTGCGCGGCAGGAACGCCGCCGGGATCAGCGTGAGCACGATCAGCACCACCGCGACGATGTAGGTGTGCGCGAAAGCCGTTGCGGCCTGGTCGAACCCGGTTTTGATGGCGCCCGGCGGCAGCTGCGCGGCGATGGCGGGCTCACTGCGCGAGCCGATCGCGGCCCCGGCCAGCTGGCTGTCGTTGAGCAGGTTGGTCAGCACCACCGAGATGGCCGCGGTGCCGATGGACGCCGAGGCCTGGTTGATGATGTTCATCAGGGTGGAGCCGCGGGCGACCTGCTCGTGGGTGAGAGTCTGGATGGCCGCGGTCATGGTCGGCATCATCGTGCAGCCCATGCCCAGGCCCATCACGAACAGCGCGCCGCCCATCAGCCAGTAGGAGGTGTCACTGTGCAGCTGGGTGAAGAACAGCAGACTCACCGCGATCACCGAGATACCGGTCAGCACGATCTTGCCGGGGCCGATCTTGTCGACGAATCGGCCCGCGATCGGCATCGTCACCATCGCGCCCAAACCCTGTGGCGCCAAGAGTAATCCGGCCGCCAGCGCGGTCTCCCCGCGCACCTGCTGCAGATAGGTCGGCAGCAGCAGACCGGAGCCGAAGAACGCGATCGCGAACAGCAGCATGGTCAGCACCGCGAAGGTCAGCGACCGGTTGCGGAACAGATGCAGATCGATCAGCGGATGTTCGGTGCGCAGCGCGTGGAAGACGAACACCACCATCAGCACCAGGCCGATCGCGGCCGGGATCAGCACCCGCGCCGCCATGACCGTATGTTTCTCCGGAATCGAGGACACACCGAACAGGAACAGCGCCAGCCCCGGCGAGGCCAGCAGCATGCCGACCAGATCGAAGCTCTGCGAGGGCTCGGGCCGGTCGGACGGGAAGATCACGAACGCCAGGATCACCGCCACGATGCCGATCGGCACGTTGATCAGGAAGATCCATTTCCAGCTGAAACCGATCAGCCAGCCGCCCAGGATCGGGCCGAGAATGGGTCCCAGCAGCATCGGCACGCCGAGCACGGCCATCACCCGGCCGACGCGTTGCGGACCGGCGGCGTGGGTCATGATCGTCATGCCCAGCGGCATCAGCATGCCGCCGCCGAGGCCCTGGATCACGCGGAAGGCGATCAGCGTCTCGATATTCCACGCCGTCGCGCACAGCGCCGATCCCAGGATGAACAGCACCAGGGCCATCATGTAGAGCCGTTTGGTGCCGAACCGGTCGGCCGCCCAGCCGGTCAATGGGATCACGCTGGCCAGGGCCAGGGTGTATCCGGTCATCGACCAGGCCGCGACCGCATAGGTGGCGTGGAATTCGGTTTGGAACTTCGGCAGAGCGATGGTGACGACGGTGATGTCCAGGATCGACATGATCGCGCCGAGGACGACGACACCGGCCACTTTGAAAACAGCGGCATCGAGCTTGTCCGATGCCGTATCGGGATGTGCGGTCCCGATATCCGGAGGTTGGGTCACCGCTTCAGCCTTCCACGTGTCCGAGCGATCCACCAGCACATTTTTCCGGGGCTTTGCGGCGTACGCTGGAACTTCCCCGGTACCCCGTTGTCCGCCAAGGAGATCGATGCGATGACCGACCCGGTACACGGTTTGACCGGTACGCTCACATCGCCGATCCGAGGCGCGGACACGCTCGGGGAGGTCCTGGTCGCGATCCGAGGGGGCACCGAAATCTACCTCGCACGATCGCCCGAGCCGCTGGACGCGGGCACCACGGTGCTCGTGATCGGCGTGAACCCGGGCCGGATCGTGGACGTAGTTCCCTGGATACCGCTCGACTTCGGACCGGGTGGGGATACAACGAAATAACAAGGGAGACAACAGTGCTGGGGTACCACGTACCCGATCCCGACGAGGCCATGCTGGTCAGCGGCGGGCGCGGCAAGGACAATGCGCCGTTTCGGGTGGTGATCGGGCACGGCGCCTTCGTGGTGCCGCTGTTCCGCAAGGTGCGCTATCTGTCGCTGGCGATGTTCGAGGCCGAGATCGGCGAGCGATGCGTCACCAAACAGGGCATTCAGCTGGATGTGCGGGCGGTGATCGCGTTCAAGGTCGCCAACGACACCCTCTCGATCGTCAATGCGGCGCAACGGTTCCTGTCCGAGCAGGAACGAGAGATGAGCGTCCTGACCGGACGCATCTTCTCCGGACATCTGCGTTCGATCGTGGGCTCGATGACGGTCGAGGAGATCATCCGCGAACGGCAGAAACTGGCCGACGAGGTGCTGATGGCCTCGAAGGTGGAGATGAGCAATATCGGGCTGTGGGTGGATTCCTTCCAGATCCAGTCCATCGACGACGGCAATCTCGGCTATATCGCGGCCCTGGCGGCCCCGCACAATGCCGCGGTGCAGCGCGATGCGCAGATCGCCCAATCCCAGGCCGCGCAGGAAGCCGCGAAGGCCGAACAGGAATCCCAGCGCAAACAGGCCGAATATCAGCGTGAGACGGCCATTCTGCGCGCGGAATATCAGCGCGATATCGATAAGGCCAATGCCGAAGCGGCGCAGTCGGGTCCGCTCGCGCAGGCCAACGCGCTGCAGGAGGTGCTCACCGCCCAGGCGGTGCAGGCCCGCAAACAGGCCGAACTGCGTGAGCAGCAGCTGCAGGCCGAGGTGGTCAAACCCGCCGAGGCCGAGGCCGAACGCGTGCGCATCCTCGCCCAGGCCGAGGCCGATCGCACCCGCATCCAGGCCGACGCCGCGGCGTCGAACAATCGCATCGCGCTGGATCAGTTGCTGATCGAGCAGTTGCCCGAGATCGTGGCCCAGGCGGCCCGGGGTCTGTCGGGCGCCAACCTGACCGTCCTCAACGGTCCCGACGGTGTGTCGGAGTTGGTGAACGGAATGGTGGGACAGGGCCTGACGGTGTTCAATTCGCTGCAGAAGGCACTTTCGCCCAACAACGAACACAACCCGACCACGGTCGATAGAGTGCAGGAATAGGGACGGCGACGAGGAGCGGGTGTTAGGTGTCGATCGGGAAATTGGTGTCCTTCGACAGTTCTCGGGGGTTCGGTTTCATCCGTCCGGAAGACGGGGGACCAGACGTGTTCGTACATGTGAACGACATCGGGTTGGACGAGGACGAGCTGCGGCAGGGCAGGGTGTTCGAATTCGAGGTGACCGAGGGTGACCGGGGGCCGAAGGCGGTGAATCTGACCGCCGTGGGCGGCCAGCCGGTTCCGGCGCGCCATCGCGCGACCCGCAATTCCGGCGCGCTCACCGCCGCCGAGCACAAGCGGCTGATCACCGAGCTACTACTGGATGCGAGTCCGGCCCTGACGGCCGGGGAAATACTGACCATCCGCGACCGGCTGACCGCATTCGCCGATCAGCACGGGTGGTTAGAGAATTAGGGTTCACGGCATACGATCTTGCTGACAGTGTGCGAGCGATGAATTCCGCGCGCTCGCACCGTCCACATCGACGAGACTTCCGAGGAGGATCGTGTGGACCTGCCCGTCATGCCGCCCGTGAAACCGATGCTGGCGAAATCCGCGTCGGCGCTGCCGCGCGATCCGCAGCTGTACTACGAACCCAAATGGGACGGATTCCGCTGCATCGTGTTCCGCGACGGGGACGAGGTCGAACTCGGCTCCCGTAACGACCGGCCGCTGACCCGCTACTTCCCCGAACTGGTGGAGTTGCTGCGCGGCGCGCTGCCGGATAAATGCGTCATCGACGGGGAGATCGTGGTCGTCACCGAGGCCGGACTCGATTTCGACACCCTGCAGCAGCGGCTGCATCCGGCGGCCTCGCGGGTCAACAAGCTGGCCGTGGAGACCCCGGCCAGCTTCGTCGCCTTCGATCTGCTGGCGCTGGGCGATCAGGATCTGACCGAACAGCCGTTCGCCGAACGACGTCGACTGCTCGAGACCATCGTGGACAATTCCGTGCCGCGCCTGCATCTGACCCCGTTGACCTCCGATCCCGAGACCGCCCAGGACTGGTTCACCCGCTTCGAGGGCGCGGGGTTCGACGGGGTCATGGTCAAGGCCACCGATCTGCCGTATCTGCAGGACAAGCGGGTGATGTTCAAGGTCAAACACGAGCGCACCGCCGACTGCGTGATCGCCGGATTCCGGTGGCACAAGGACGGTGAGGGCGTGGGCTCGCTGCTGCTGGGTCTGTTCGACGACGAAGGCAATCTGCATCACGTCGGAGTGGCCAGCAGTTTCACCGCCGCGCGCCGCCGGGAACTGGTCACCGAACTCGCGCCGCTGCGCGAGAACGCCCTGGACAATCATCCGTGGCGGCATTGGGCCGATGCGGCCGCGCAGGCCAAGGCCGACGGGAAAATGCCGGGCGGAGTGAGCCGTTGGACCGGCGGCAAGGATCTGTCGTGGGAGGCGCTGCGCCCGGAGCTGGTCGCGGAGGTCCGCTACGAACATGTGATGGCCGGGCGATTACGCCACGGCGGCCGGCTGGTGCGCTTCCGCGACGACCGCACCCCCGAATCCTGCACCTACGCCCAGCTCGACGAGGTGGCCCCCGCCGAACTGTCCGATATCTTCGCCGAGGCCAAGGGGGCCAAGCCATGAGCGCCTCGATCGATATCGAAGTCGACGGCCGGGTGGTGGCGATCAGCAACCCGGACAAGGTCTATTTCTCCAAGCGTGGGGAGACCAAACTCGATCTGGTCCGCTACTACCAGGCCGTGGCCGAGCCGATTCTGCGCACAATGGGCGGCAGACCCGTTCTGCTGGAACGCTATCCCGACGGCGCGGGCGGAAAGTCGTGGTTTCAGAAGCGGGTTCCCAAAACGGTGCCGGACTGGTTGCAGACCACGGTCGTATCGACTCCGAACGGCACCACCAGCGACGCCCTCGTCGCCGCCGATCTGGCCCACATATTGTGGGCGGTCAACTTGGGCTGCTTGGGATTTCACGTCTGGCCCACCCACGCGGGCGCGGCCGAGCAGAGCACCGCACCGCCGGTCCACGACGCCGCGGGCCAGCTGCTGCCGCCGACGGGAGCCACCGACGAACTGCGCGTGGATCTCGACCCCTCCCCCGGCACGTCCTTCGACGATCTGCGCAAGACCGCGGCCCTGACCCGCGAGCTGTGCACCGAACTGGGCATCGACGCCCGCGTGAAGACCTCCGGCTCGCGCGGCCTGCACATCTATGTCCTGCTGCGACCGGAGTGGGACGGCTATCAGGTCCGCGCCGCCTCGGTGGCCCTGGCCCGCGAACTCGAACGCCGCCACCCCGACCTCATCACCGCCCAGTGGTGGAAGGAGCAGCGCGGCAGCCGAGTATTCGTCGACTATAACCAAAATGCCCCGCATCGAACGGTTTTCGGCGCCTGGTGCGTCCGCCCGAAGGTCGGCGGCCAGGTCTCGACCCCGATCGACTGGACCGAACTCGACGCCGTCGTCCCCGAGGATCTCACCCTCACCACGGTCCCGGCCCGCGTCGCCGAACTCGGCGACCCCTGGGCCGACCGCACCCCGCAGAGCATCGAACCGCTGCTGGAGATGTCGCGGCGCGATCTGGACGCGGGCCTGATGGACGCCCCGTGGCCGCCGGTGTATCCGAAGATGCCCGACGAACCGCCGCGGGTGCAGCCGAGCAAGGCCCGCAAATAGCCGAATCCCAACGCCCCCTTGCCGAAACTGCTTGGATGATCTTCACGCGAGTGAGGAGTCCAACATGATCGAGCACGGCAACGAGGCCGCACTCGTCCCCGAGCGCCGCACCATCGACGTCATCCCCGACGCGGAACGTCATGGGCGGCCGGTCAATCAGTTCACGCTCTGGTTCGGGGCGAATATGCAGATCACCGCGATCGTGGACGGGGCGTTGGCGGTGGTGTTCGGGGCCGACGCGGTGTGGGCGATCGTGGGCACGCTGGTGGGCAACGCGCTGGGCGGGGTGGTGATGGCGTTGCATTCGGCGCAGGGGCCGCGACTGGGATTGCCCCAGATGATTTCCAGCAGAGCGCAATTCGGGGTGCGCGGGGCGGTGGTGCCGCTGGCGCTGGTGGTGCTGATGTATCTGGGATTCGCGGCGACGGGCACCGTGCTGGCCGGACAGGCGATCGGCGAACTGCTGCATATCGAGAATCGAGCCGTGGGGATCGTGATATTCGGTGCGCTGACCGCGGCGGTGGCGGTGCTGGGATATCGGCTGATCCATGTGGTGGGGCGGATCGCGACCGTGGTCGGCGTCGTCGGATTCGCCTATCTGGCGGTGCGGCTGTTCGTGCGCTACGACGTCGGCGCGCATCTGGGCGGGCACGGATTCCAGGCGACGACCTTTCTGCTCGCGGTGTCACTGGGGGCGAGCTGGCAGTTGACCTTCGGACCCTATGTCGCCGACTATTCACGCTATCTGCCGCGAAACACCTCCGCGCGCAAGACATTCTGGTTCACCTATGCGGGCAGCGTGATCGGGTCGCAGTGGTCGATGAGCTTCGGCGCGCTGCTGGCGGCGTGTGCGGGCAAGGCGTTCATCGCCGACCAGGTCGGCTTCATCGGCGCGCTGGCCGGTCCGGCGGTGGTGGCCGCGCTGATCTATCTGGTGATCGTGGTCGGCAAGCTGACCATCAATGTGCTCAACGCCTACGGCGGATTCATGTCGGTGCTCACCACCGTCACCGCGTTCGATCCGCGCACGACCGTCTCTCGCGCGGCCCGCACCGCCTACATCCTCGGCTTCACCGCGACCTCGGTGGTGATCGCGCTGGCCGCCAGTGCCGATTTCCTCGACAATTTCAAGAATTTCGTGCTGGTCCTGCTGCTGGTGTTCACCCCGTGGAGCACGATCAATCTCATCGACTACTACCTGATCTCGCGCGAACGCATCGATATCCCGGCCCTGTTCGATCCGCGCGGCCGCTACGGCTCCTGGAATCTGCCCGCGCTGGCCTGCTACGGCGTCGGCATCGCCGCGCAGATCCCGTTTCTGGCCCAGAAGCTCTACACCGGCCCGATCACCACCCTGCTCGGCGGCGCGGACATCTCCTGGCTGGTCGGCATCGTCGTCACCGCCGCCCTCTACTATCCGGTCGCCGCGCGCACCGCGCGCCCGCCCGAGCGGATGATGTATCCGGCCGTGGTCTAGGCGCTGTCGGGCTCGATCTTGGGGAAGGTCGTGGTGACCAGGGTGAACAGTGAATCCGCGAGCAGGTGGTGGACCTGTTCGCGGGTCAGCGCGCCGCGTGTGATCCATTCGCGCCCAGCCGTTTTCACCAGTCCGCCATAGGCGCGGACCAGGGCTCGCAGTTCGTCGCCGTGCGCGGATTCGCCGAGGCCGACCATCTGCAGCAGCCGGTCCGCGGCCGCGTCGTCGGCCTCGTCGAGGATGCGCTGGACCTGCGGGTCGTCGCCGATGCCCTCGTGGCCGGTCACCTTCACCCAGGTGCTGCCGTGTTCGCCGATGGTGTCGAGCAGCCAGGTCACACTCGCGTCGACGCGTTCGCGGGTGGTGCCGGTGGGCACGATCATCTGGCCCGGGCGCGGCATGGTCACCATGCGGCGCACGACCGCCAGATACAGGTCGCGCTTATTGCCGAAGTAGTGGTTGATCAGCCCGCGCGCCACGCCCGCGCGCTGGGCGAGCTCCGCGGTGGACACCGCCGCGTACGGGCGTTCGCCGAACATGGCGATGGCGCATTCGAGGATCTGCGCCCGCCGTTCGTCGGGTTCGAGCCGACGCCGGCGCGCGGTCGCGTCGGCGTCGATACAGGTCGTATCAGAGTGAGCGGGCAATGAGATCCTTCATCACCTCGTTGGCCCCGGCCAGGATGCGCAGCACGCGCGCGCCCGTATACAGCTGGGAGATCGGATATTCCGTCATGTATCCATAGCCACCGAACAATTGCAGACAACGATCCACCACGATACCCAACTGGTCAGTAAGCCAGTACTTCGCCATGGCCGCGGTCGGAATGTCCAGTTCCCCGCGCAGATGTTTGGTGATGGCATCGTCGAGGAAGGTGCGGCTCACCCGCGCGATGGTCGCGCATTCGGCCAGTTCGAAGCGGGTGTTCTGCATCGCGAACAGCGGTTTGCCGAACGCCTCGCGGCCCTTGGTGTAATCCACGGTCAGCTCGACGGCCTTCTCCATCATCGCCACCGCCATGATCGCGGTGACCAGCCGCTCCTGGGCCAGCAGCTGCATCATCTGATAGAAGCCCTGGCCCTCGGCCTCGCCCAGCAGATTCGACGCGGGCACCCGCAGTCCGTCGAAGAACAGCTCGGCGGTGTCCTGCCCCTTGCCGCCGATCTTGGACAGGATGCGCCCACGCGTGAAACCGGGCGTGTCGTCGGAGACGTCGGCGAAGATCAGCGAGACCCCGGCCGCGCCCTTGGTCGGATCGGTTTTGGCGGCGATGACGATGCCGTCGCACAGCCAGCCGTTGGAGATGAAGATCTTCGAGCCGGTGATGACGTACTCGTCGCCCTCGCGCACCGCGCGGGTCTTGATGTTCTGCAGATCCGAGCCGGTGCCCGGTTCGGTCATGCCGATCGACAGCACCATCTCACCGCTGGCCGCCTTGGGCAGCACCCGGCGCTTGAGCTCCTCGGAACCGAACTGCTGGATATAGGGCGCGATGATCGAGGAGTGCACCGGCATGCCGAGCGCGCCGTCCCCGCGCAGCGCCTGCTCCTCGATGATGGCCGCCTCATGCGCGAAACCGCCTCCGCCGCCGCCGTATTCGCTCGGCACCGCGGCGCACAGCAGGCCCAGTTCACCGGCGCGGTTGTACAGCTCACGGTCGGGGTGTCCCTGGGCGGCGAATCTCTCCTCGTGCGGAACCACCTCTTTGTCGAAGAAGTTCCTCGCCAGCTCCCGTACGGCCTCGACCTCGTCGTCGCTCCATGGGGCGCGCGCCATCGTCTGCATCCTTCGTTCGTGCCCGTCTTCGTGAGCACCAGAGTGGCAGTCCTATTGGCGCATTGTCAACAACTCAGCCGCGGGCCTGATTCACCTCGGCCAGCGTGGTGAAGATCGGGGTGTGCGGATCGGCGGCGATATCCTGTCGACGCAGGAACCCGTCGAGCAGCCCCCACACCAATTCACTCGCCTGATCGACGAATTCGCCCGCGTCGGCGGGCTCGTCCTCGAGCCACAGATCGGTGACGGCCACGACCACGCCCACCACCGCGCGCGCGAGATAGTCGATACCGGCCGTCTCGAGCGGCACGGCCTCGGCGACCGCGCGGGCCAGTTTGGTGAACCGGCGCGCGGCGTCGCGGCCCAGATCGAACTGCAGCACCGCCCCCTCGGTCCCCTGCGTCAGCGGGGCCTGAGCCAGGAAGCGGAAGACGTTGGGGTGCTGCAGAATTCCCTCGGCATAACCGGTGAACACCCGGCGCAGCGCCTCGCGCGGCGGCTGCAGCATCAGCGTCATATCCTCGCCGGTGGCGGCAAAGGCGTTGCGCGACACCCGATTCGCGATCTCGGTGTACAGATCGGCCTTGTCGGCGAACTGCCGGTACAGCCGCGGTTTGGTGATGCCCGCCTCGCGCGCGATGTCGTCCATACTCGGACGCGGACCAGCCCGGTCGATCACCCGGATCGCCGCGTCGACGATGTCGTCGCGCGTGATCGGCGCGATGGTTCTACTGCTGGCACGGGACACGGCGACTCGGCTCCGATACTGGGGTCCAGTTCTCTGGTACTCGAGCATACACGTACCGCCGGTACGTCCATTTCCGCGATATCGGCCCGCTGTGATCCACCCCACAGCACTTCCAGCGCCCGCGGCATTGCTTCCTGCCCATCGTACTGCCAGTATCAAAAACCGTACTGGCGGTACGTACGGTGTGGCCCGGCCACACCCCGAGGTGAACGAGATGACCCCACTGCCCGATATCGCTCCCCGCTCCCGCGTCGTGCCCGCACCGGGCGGCGACCTGGCCGTCCGCGAATACGGCGACCCCCGAGCCGACACCCTGGTGCTGGTGCACGGCCTCACCGACACCCAGCACATCTGGAAACCGGTCGCCCGCATGCTCGCCGACAGCTTCCACGTGGTGACCTACGACGTGCGCGGCCACGGCCGATCCGCGAAAGCCACACGGCCGCACCACTATCGACTGGAATGCCTTACCGAGGACCTCTACGCGGTCCTCGACGCGATCAGCCCCGACCGCCCGGTCCATCTGGCCGGACACGGCTGGGGCGCGATCCAGGTGTGGGAGGCCCTGACCGATCCGCGCGCCAATACCCGCATCGTCTCGGCCACCGCATTGGGCAACCCCGGCCTCGATCCGATCGCGCATGCCCTGCGCGAGAAGCGTTTTCCGCGCACGCGGTGGTGGCGGCTGCCCGGACTGGGCTGGCTGGTGCTGGGCCGCAGACTGCTGCGCTGGCCGCGCATCCGCCGCGCCCCGCGCGCGGACTTGGCCGTCGCACCGGCGGATCTGCTGGCCGGGGCGCGCATCGCCGCCGCCAATCTGCCCCACCGCCTGCGCAATCCGCGCGAACGCCGCATCGCGGCGCCCATCCAGCTGATCGTCGATCGTGCCGACGCGGCCGTGCTGCCCGCCGCGGGCGCCCACGTACGCCGCGTGGTGGACCGGCTGTGGTGCTACCGCCTACCCGCCGATCACTGGCTGCCCATTACCGAACCACTACTGGTCGTGGAGGCGATCGCCAATTTCATCGACGATCTGCGCGCCGACAACCGCCCGATCGAATACACCCCCCGCTGAGCGCGGGGTCCGAAAGACCCGGAGGCCCAACCATGTCCGTCGAATCGCTGACCCGCACGCTCGGGGCTCCCCTCCCGGAGGAATTCAGCCGCCTGTCCGACGCCGAACTGGCCGAACTGGACCGGCTGCTGCGCGACGCACAGTCCCGGCGCGCGAAACGTCTTGCCGGCGCGATCGATTCGTCGATGGACCTCGTGCCGCGGCTGCTGCGCCCGGCCATCAAGAAGGCGCTGGGCCTGTGAACGGCAAACTGCTCGCACGCGCCGAGACCACCAAACTCGCCCGCCTGCTGGACATCTCCGACCCGGACGCGCTCGAATTCCTCATCGAACTATCCCCCGAGGCCATCCGCGCCTTCCGTGAACGCGCCACCGACCTGCTGTTCGACGCCGACGGCGTGAAACTCAAACGCGTCGCCGCGGCCGCCAAACTGGTGCCCACCCCGATCGCGGCCAAGGCCGCCGAACGCGCCTTCGGGCCCGGCCTGTGCGCGGCGGTCGCCGCCCAGGTGGAACCGGCCCGCGCGGTCGACATCGCCAAGGCGCTGCCCCCGCGGTTTCTGGCGGAGGCCACGATCCAACTGGATCCGCGCCGCACCGCCCAGATAATCCCCCGTGTCCCCACCCCCATGGTGGTGGCCGTCGCGCGTGAACTGCTCTCGCGGGGTGAGCATGTCACGCTCGGCCGATTCGTCGGGGTGGTCTCCGAGGAGATGATGCGGGCGGCGGCGGAGGTGATGGACGATACCGATCTGCTGCGCACCGGCTACCTGCTCGAGGACAAATCCTCGATGGACAACCTGCTCGAGATCGTGGTCGACCGTCTCCCCGGCGTCGTGCGCGCCGCCCACGAACAGACCATGTGGGCCGAGGGCATCGACCTGCTCGACACGGTCAACCCGCTCAACCGCGCCCGCATCGGCGACCTCAGCGCCCAACTCGGCGACGAGGTCCTCGACAGCCTGGTCCACGCGGTCCACGAACTCGACGCCTGGGCCACCCTGCTGCCCGTCACCGCGGCCATGAGCCCGCAGAGCCTCACCCTGTTCGCCGCGCGCCCGATCGTGCACACCGAACCGATCCTCACCGCGATCATGGACGTCGCACTCAACCACGGCCTGTGGCTGGACCTGCTCCCCCTCGCGATCCACCTACCCGCGGCCCCCCTGGCCTTCATCGCCGCCCGCGTCGCCGACAAACCCGACCACGAACTGGCCGACCTCATCGGCCAGGCCGACGCCGCCGACCTGTGGGACGCCATGATCCCCATCGCCCTCGCCATGACCGGCCCCGACCGCCGCCGCATGGCCGGACTGCCGATCATGCAGGACCCCGGCGTACTCAGCGCCATCACCACCACCTGCGCCCGGCACGAATTGTGGTCGCAGGTCCTGCCTTTGATCGACGCGCTCCCCGAGGCCGGCAAGAAAACCCTTGGCCTCTGCCTGGCCGAACTCGGCGACGATCAGCGCCGCGCCGCGGTCCTCGCGGCCGCCGACAGCGAGAACTTCGCGGTGCTGGTCGATCTCGCCATCGACGAGGGCCTGTGGCTCGAGCTGCTGCCGTTGACCGTCGAATTGACCGGTGCGCAAAGGGAATTCGTCGCCGCTCGGGTGGCGTTGCGCAGCGACGACCGCCTCGGTGCGCTCATCCGCGAGGCCGACGCGGCCGGGCTCTGGGACGCGCTGATTCCCATCGCGCTGGCCATGTCCGAGGCCGATCGTCGCCGCATGGCCGGACTGCCGGTTCTCGCCGATCCCGAGGTGCTGGGCAAGGTCGTCGCCACCGCGGCCGAGCGCGAGTTGTGGTCGGAGGCGCTGCCTCTGGTGGGAGCGCTGCCGGAGGCGGTCAAGCCGATCATCGCGTCGTGTCTGGGGCCGCTGGGGCGTGAGCAGCTGCTCGCGGCGGTGCGGGCGGCCGCCAACAGTGCCGATATCCCGACTCTGGTCGAGATCGCGCTCGCCCAGGACGAGACCGGGCGCGCCCGTGTGCTCGACATCATCGCCGGCATGCCCGATCTCGACGAATTCCTGGCCGCGCTGACACCGGACATTCCCGACGTGGTGTGGGACGCGTTCGTCGAGATCCGCGCCGAGATACCCGACGCGCTGCGCGAACAGCTGGCCACGCGGGCGCGCGAACTCGATCGCCTCGACCACGCCGCCCGGCTCATCGCCGAATAGCCGCCAGCCCTCGACCCGGGCGGCGATGCGGGCTTACGATTCCGGCAACAGTCCAGTTATCCGGTTCGTGTCTCGTCTCGCCCCGAGCGAAGGGAATGGTCATGACCAGGTTGTCGAAGGCTGTGCTACCCGTCGCTGCGGCCGCCGCGCTGCTGTGCGCTCCGCTGCCGACCGCCACGGCAAATGTCGGCGGTATCGCGGTGATGTACACCGGATCCGAGGGTCCGGTGCTGGGCTGTCCGCACGAGGTCGGATTCGGGCTGTCGGATCCGGTGCTGCCCGACACCCACATCTACATCGACGGCGTCGAGACCGGTCCCCTCAATCCGTACCCCTACAGCGGCTACTGGGTGCGCTGGACCCCGGACCGGCTCGGCTGGCGCACACCATCGAGGTCGTCAATTCCGCACCGGGCGGGCCGGAATCGCGCAATCGCCTCGACATCGAGGTGCACCGGATCGGCGTGAACGCGGGCAGTTCGTGCATCGCCAACGGATTCCCGCTACCGATGGACATCCAGAAGGGCACGCTGGGCCAATTCGTGTGAACCACGGGCGTGCGCGGGCGCACACCTGGGGCGATGCGACAATAGGCGCGGCAAACCGTCCCCGCACGAAGGATCACCCCGCAGCACGATGGCCGATCACGACTCGACCACGACCACCGCCGCCACGCCCGCACCGGTCATCGACCGCGACGAACTGGCGGTCTGTCTGCGCGTGCTGGAACAGGCCGGACAGCTCGACAAGACCCACCCCGACTCGATCACCGTGCAGCGCGCGGTCGGGCATATGTTCAAAACGCTCAAAAAGAGCCGCCGTACCGCCGCGCGCGATGCCGTCTCGGCCGCCGATCGCGCGGTCGTCGCCGCCACCGCCACCGGTTCGCCCAACCGCATCGACGACGAGACCGCCGGAATTCCGCTGTCCTCCAATGCCTCCGGCGGCAGCGCCGGACAGCTGCTGCGCCCGCGCCCCTGCTATATCTGCAAGCAGCGCTACACCCGTGTCGACGCCTTCTACCACCAGCTGTGCCCCGACTGCGCCGCCGAGAACCATGCCAAACGCGACGCCCGCACCGACCTCACCGGTCGCCGCGCCCTGCTCACGGGCGGGCGCGCCAAAATCGGCATGTACATCGCGCTGCGCCTGCTGCGCGACGGCGCGCACACCACCGTCACCACCCGCTTCCCCAATGACGCGATCCGCCGCTTCAAGGCCCAGCCCGACAGCGCCGACTGGATCCACCGCCTGCGCATCGTCGGCATCGATCTGCGCGATCCCGCCCAGGTGGTCGCCCTCGCCGACGATGTCGCAGCGGCCGGACCGCTCGACATCCTCATCAACAATGCCGCCCAGACCGTTCGCCGCTCCCCCGGCGCCTACAGCGCCCTGGTCGACGCCGAGAGCGGACCACTGCCCGCGGGCGAATTACCCGACACCGTCAGCTTCGGCAAGACCATGCAGGCCCACCCGACCGCGCTGACCGCCTCGCTCACCTCCACCCTGACCGCTGCCGAGATCACCGACCTCGCCCTCGTCGCGGGATCGGCCACGCCGGAACGCATTTCGCGCGGCGTGGCCATCGACGCGGGCGGCCTGGTCCCCGATCTCGCGCACACCAACAGCTGGGTGCAGACCGTCGGCGAGGTCGACGCCACCGAACTGCTCGAGGTCCAACTCTGCAATTCGACCGCGCCGTTCATCCTCATCTCCCGCCTACGCCCCGCCATGGCCGCCGCCGACGCGCGCCGCAAATACGTCGTCAACGTCTCGGCCATGGAGGGCGTCTTCGACCGCGGCTACAAGGGCGCGGGCCATCCGCACACCAATATGGCCAAGGCCGCGCTCAATATGCTCACCCGAACCAGCGCCAACGAGATGTTCGAGGCCGACCGCATTCTCATGACCGCCGTCGACACCGGCTGGATCACCGACGAACGCCCGCACTACACCAAGATCCGCTTGGCCGAGGAGGGCTTCCACGCGCCCCTGGACCTGGTCGACGGCGCGGCCCGCGTCTACGACCCCATCGTTCGCGGCGAGGCGGGCACCGACCTGTACGGCTGCTTCCTCAAGGATTACGCCCCGTCCCGCTGGTGAGTCACCGGTCACTGCGCGAATGCGGTCCTGGCAAGCTCGGTGTCCATGTACCCGCGCACACTCGGCGGCGACGCCGAGCTTGCCCTTGTCGATGTAGTTCTCCTTCAACCACTCCGCGTACCGCTTCGACTGTTCGCCGCCATTGGCGAAGAGGTTGTACGGCATGGTCAATGGTCATCACCTACTCCTCTCGTGGTGCGCCGACGACACCAACTACGTAGAGCAACTCCCCAGCACCCTCATTGCTTCTTTTTTTGCAGTCCGTCGGGTTGTATGTCGAGCGAGCCGACGCTTGGGCCATACATAGTTAGATGCGCATATCGTCGTATAGGTATTACTAACACTTTCGCCTCGCCCGCGCATCGCACACTGTGCGGTCGGTTCGCAACCCCAGGAATCTCGGCGTTCGCCCCGACCGGATGCCCGCGCATAATCGGTGGCGGGGACGGGTCCTGGAGTTTGGAGGGCAGATGGGCGGAACGCGAATCGGTGCGAAACTGCGGGAGCGGATTCCGTTCGCTCGATGGTCATGGGTGCGACTCGGGTTGGGATTGCCCACCTTTCAGCGCACGGGTCAGGTCGGCGACGGGCGGGAGGCGGCGCTGCGCGATCACGTTCTCGCACACGCCACCGCCGGGGATCCCGACGATGTACTGGCCACCATCGACGATTTCGCGCGCAATCGCAGCATGCTGGTGACCATCGGCGACGAGAAGGGACTGATACTCGACGCGGCCGTACGCCGCACCACCCCGCGCACACTGCTGGAATTGGGTACCTACTGCGGCTACAGCGCGGTGCGCATCGGCCGGGCCATGCCCGCGGGCGCGCGACTGGTCTCGGTGGAGGCCAGCGCCGCCAATGCCGAGATCGCCCGCGACATCATCGAACACGCGGGCCTGAGTCGCCGCGTCGGCGTGGTGGTCGGTCGCATCGGCGACGGCGGCGGCACCCTGCGCCGACTCATCGCCGAACACGGATTCGGTTTCGGCACACTGGATTTCGTCTTCATAGATCACAACAAGACCGCGTATCTACCCGATCTGCGCAGCCTGCTGGCGGCGGGGTGGCTGCATACGGGCACGGTCGTGGTCGCCGACAATATGCGCCTGCCCGGCGCGCCCGACTATCTGCGTTATATGCGCGAGCACGAGGGCGACAGCTGGCATACCGTCGACCATCCGGCGCATGTCGAATACCAGTCGCTGCTCAAGGATCTGGTGCTCGAGTCGGAATACCTCGGGTGAATTCACCGACGCGCCGAATCCAGCGCTTACGCTGAACGTATGTATCGGCTGCTGGCGGATGCGACCGCGGTGGCGCATTTCCTGTTCGTCGCCTATCTGGTGGCGGGCGGCTTCCTGGCCTGGCGCTGGCGACGGACGATCTGGACCCATCTGGCCGCGGTCGCCTGGGGTTTCGGCACGGTACTGTTCGGATTCGACTGTCCGCTCACCCATCTCGAGGATTGGGCCCGCCACCGCGCGGGCGAGGCGGGGCTGCCGCCGAGCGGATTCATCGACCACTACATCACCGGCGTGCTCTATCCCCGCGACGCCCTGGAGTTGGTGCGGGTGCTGGTGCTGCTCACGGTCGTGGCGTCGTGGATCGGATATCGGCGGCTGACTCGGCGGCGCGGCACGGCCGCCGGTCCGGTCAGCCCAGCCGGGCGGTGACGAGATCGGCCACGGCGCCGGGCTTTTCGTCGAGATAGAAATGCCGACCGGGGAAGGTCGTCAGGTCGAACTCCCCGGTGGTGTGCCGCTGCCATGCGCGCATCTGCTCGGGGGTGACGGTGGGATCCTCGTCGCCGACGAGCGCGGAAACCGGGCAGTCCAACGGATCTCCCGGTCGGTAGACGTAGGTCTCCACGGCCCGGTAATCACTGCGCACAGCCGGTAGTACGAGTTCGGCCAGACTCGGTTCGGAGCGCAGCACGGCCACCGATCCGGGATCGTTGGCCAGCCGTTCCAATTCGGCGATCAGGTCGAGGTCCGTGCCGCGATGCAGCTGCCCCTCGTAGCCGGCGTCGGGGGCGATGCGGCCGGAGACGAAAAGTCGAATCACGCTGCGGCCCCGGGCCCGCAGGCGGCGCGCGGTCTCGAACGCGACCGTCGCGCCCATGCTGTGCCCGAACAGCGCCAGCCGCGCCGAACCCCAGGCGGGCAGATCCCACGCCACCTGTTCGGCGATGGCCGCCAGATCCGGGATCAATTCATCGCCGAGGCGGTCCTGACGGCCCGGATACTGCACCGCGTACACCGCGGTCGCGCCGCCGACGCGCGCGGCCAGGGCCCGATAGGCACTCGCCGCGCCGCCGCCGGGCGGGAAGCACACCACCACCGTGTGCGGCGACGGTACGCCGCGCAATTCCCGCAACCATGTCGTGCCGGTGGTCTCGACCCCCACGCGCGCGCCTCCTCCGTGTCGGTCCACTTACTACGGCAATCTACTTGCCGCGCAGGGTTTTCACCGCGAGCTCGACATCCTCGCCGGTCAGCAGTTCGGAGCCGGGGGCGAGCAGCCACATGGTGGCGTAGCCCTGGAACAGGATGAAATACAGCTTGGCGACCGCGCGGGCGGCCTCGGCGTCGAGATCCGGATGCAGTTCGCGCAGTAGGTTCGCCAGTTCCGAGTAGGCCGACTCCGAGGCCTCGGCCAGATAGGCCTGCAGTTCCTCCGAGCGAATCACATTGGCGGCGTTCTCGAAACTGAGCAGCAGTTGTTCGCGGTGGTTCTGCACCACGTCGAGCATGCCGTTCCAGGTGAGTGCGAGGGAGTCCCACAGCGACGCCCCCTCCCCCGTCGCGTCCCGGATCGCCGCGTCCATACCGTCACCGATCTCATTGCCCGCCCCTTCGGTGACGGCCTCGACGATCAGTCGGTCCTTCGAGCCGAAGTGATAGCCGATGGCGGCCAGGCTCACTCCGGCCGCGGCGGCGATATCGCGGGCGGTCACCTTGGCGAGGCCGCGTTCCAGCAGTGCCTTGCGGGCGCCGGCCAAGAGGTCTTCTCGGTTTCCCATGGCCTCACTCTACCAGCGTCTTAGACATTTGTTCTAGACAGTCGTGCGATCCTTGTGTTACACATTTGTCTAAGACATTCGAACCAAGAAGGAACGACATCATGAGCACCACCGCAAGCACGACCCACGTCCTCGTCTCCGGCGGCGGCATCGCCGGTAATGCCCTTGCGCTGCAACTGCTTCGGGCCGGAATCCGGGTGACGGTCGTCGAGCGCGCCGCCGCCCCGCGGCCGGGTGGGCAGGCGGTCGATCTGCGGGGTCCCAGCCGCGAGGTCGCCGAGCGGATGGGACTCATGCCCGGTATCCGCAAGCTGCAGCTGCACGAGCTGGGCTGGAAGTACCTCGACGAGCGGGGTAACGAATACGCCCGGATGACCGCGGAGATGTTCGGCGGCGAGGGTCCGACCGCCGAGATCGAGATTCAGCGCGGCGACCTCAACGAGGTGCTGCTCGAGCTGCTGCGGGAGCAGGGCGGGCAGTTGGATTACCGCTACGGCGAGTCGATCGAGAAGATCGTCCAGGATCCCGAGGGCGTCTACGTCACCTTCGCCTCCGGTCACAGCGAGCGCTTCGATGTGCTCGTCGGCGCCGACGGCGTGCACTCGGCCACTCGCAAGCTGGTCTTCGGGCCCGAGGATCGGTTCGCCACCCACCTCGGTGGATATATGGCCTTCTTCACCCTTCCCACGCCCGACGATCTGGAGGAGGGCTGGCTGTCCGGTGTCGGAATTCCGGGGGCCTTCTTCGGAATTCGACCCGATCGCGATCCGGCCAGCTCCAAGGCCATCATCACGTTGCGCGCCGACGCCGATCCCACCCTGCACCGGGATGTGGCCGCCCAGCAGCGGTACATCCATCAGCGCCTCGCGGACGCGGGCTGGAAGGCCCCACTGATCCTCGACGCGATGTCCACCGCGACGGACTTCTACTTCGACGAACTCGCCCGCATCGATATGCCCTCGCTGTCCGCGGGCCGGGTCACCCTGCTCGGCGATTCGGGCTTCTGCGGCTCCCCCATGACCGGCATGGGCACGGCCATGGCCATTGTCGGCGCGTACGTGCTGGCCGGAGAGCTCGCCACGAGCCCGGCCGACATCCCCGGCGCGCTGGCCCGCTACGAGGAGAAGATCACCCCCTTCCTCGACAAGGCCAAGGAACTCCCCAGCGGCGGCATCAAGGCCATGTGCCCGAATTCCAAACTCGGCGTCCGCGTCGCCCGAACCGCCATGCGCCTCATGACCTCCCGAGCCTTCTCCCCCCTCGCCGCGAAGATGTTCACCCCGAAGACCGAGGACTACGTCCTGCCGACCTACTGATACGCACCCTGTGCTCGGCCCGATACGCACCCTGTGCCCGGCCCGATACGCACCCTGTGCCCGGCCCGATACGCACCCTGTGCCCCGGCCCGCTTTTCGGGCCGGGGCTAGGCTCGTCTGATGCGGCAGAAGATCATCATGGATGTCGATACCGGGATCGACGACGCGTTGGCCATGCTGTATCTGCTGGCCAGTTCGGAGGCCGAGATTGTCGCGATCGCCTCCACGGCGGGGAATGTTCCGGCGGCGCAGGTGGCGGCGAATAATCTGGGGCTGTTGGATTTGTGTCGGGCGCCGGAGATCGAGGTGGCGTTGGGGGCGGCCGCGCCGCTGGCTGTTCCGTTGCGGACGACCGAGGACACGCACGGGCCGCAGGGGGTGGGGTACGCGGAGTTTCCGCCGTCGCCGCGGGCGTTGTCGGAGCGGTCGGCGGCGCGCATGTGGGTGGATCTGGTGCGGGAGCATCCGGGTGAGATCGTCGGGTTGTGCACGGGGCCGCTCACCAATCTCGCACTGGCGCTGCGGCTCGAGCCCGAGCTGCCGCGAATGTTGAAGCGGCTGGTGGTCATGGGCGGAACCTTCGGTCATCCGGGCAACACCACCCCGACCAACGAATGGAATGTGCACGTCGACCCGGAGGCGTGGAAGGAGGTCTTCGACGCCTTCGCCGCCGCGCCCGCGGATCGGCGGCCGCTGGTGTGCGGGTTGAATGTGACCGAGACGATCGAGATGTACCCCGAACATCTGCCGCGCCTGGCCGAACGCGCGGAAAGTATTCCGGTACAGGAGGTCTCGGTCGACGACACGCCGGGAACGCGATCGAAGGCGAGTAATCCGATCGTGCGGTTCGTGACCGATGCCGTGCGGTTCTACTTCGAATTCCACCGCGCCTACGATCAGGGCTATTTGGCCCATATGCACGATCCGTTCGCGGCGGCGGTCGCCCTGGATCCGGGCCTGGCGGTGACGCGCCCCGCGACCGTCGACGTCGAACTGACCGGCGCGATCACCCGGGGCGCCACGATCGCCGACTGGGCGGGCATGTGGGGCCGAGAACCCAACGCGGACATCGTGATCGGCACGGATCCGGCGCAATTCTTCGATCGGCTGATCGCCCGGGTGGGCGATTACGCGCGCGCGGTGTACCCGCCCGCCTGAGACAGGAGTCACGATGCGCGTCGACGAGGACGACATCACCGAGGTCACCGCGTTCCGGCAGCGGATCGGCCTGCCCGAGATCATCGATGTACACACCCATTTCATGCCCGAACCGGTCATGCGCAAGGTGTGGGCCTACTTCGACGCCGCCGGTCCGCTCACCCAGCGCACCTGGCCGATCGCGTACCGCCACGAGGAGCAGGTCCGCCTGAAGACATTGCGCGCGTTCGGAGTTCGCGCGTTCACCGCGCTGCTGTATCCACACAAACCGCAGATGGCGGCCTGGCTCAACGAGTGGTCCGCCGAATTCGCCGCACACACACCGGATTGCCTGCATACCGCGACGTTCTACCCCGAGCCGTCGGCCCCCGAGTACGTCCACACGGCCCTGGAATCCGGAGCCCGAGTGTTCAAGGTGCACATCCAGGTCGGCGATTTCGACCCCGCCGATCCCCTGCTCACCGAGGTGTGGGGCCAACTGTCCGACGCGGCCGTCCCGGCCGTGATCCACTGCGGCTCGGGCCCGGTCGCGGGGCGCTTCACCGGTCCCGGCCCCGTGGCGACCCTGCTGCGGGGATTCCCGCGACTGCGCCTGATCATCGCCCATCTGGGCGCGCCGGAATACATCGAATTCCTCGACCTGGCCGAACAGTACGAGAATGTGCACCTCGACACGACGATGAACTTCACCGACTTCTTCGAGGAGCAGGACCCCTTCCCGCGCGCGGCGCTGCCCCGCCTCACCGACCTCGCCGACCGCATCCTGTTCGGCAGCGACTTCCCCAACATCCCCTACACCTACGCCCACGCCCTGCACGCACTGGAACGCTTGGACCTCGGCGACGACTGGCTGCGAAAAGTGTGCCACCACAACGCCGCCCGCCTGTTCACGCTCGACTGAATCCGCTCAGGCACGAGCCAGCCGGGTCGGCTGCACCCGCCCGCGCAGGGTCACCGACTCCCCCAATGTCCATCGGCGGCGCTCGTCGGGATCGGCGCGTTCGACCGCCGCGTCGGAGGCCAGCAGCCGCGCCGAATCCTGTTTCGCGAGTTCACACAACCGCGCGGCCTCGTTGACGGCGTCGCCGATGACGGTGAATTCGTAGCGGCGATGCGCGCCGACATTGCCCGCCACGACGCGTCCCGCCGCGATCCCGATCCCCGCATCGAATTCCGTTGTGGCGCGGATGCGTTCATGGATAGCGCGGCCAGCGGCCAGCGCGGCCCCCGACGGATCGGCGATCGGCGCGGGCGTACCGAATACGGCGAGGGCGGCATCGCCCTCGAATTTGTTGACCAGCCCACCGTGGCGTTCGACCTCGTCGACGACGATTTCGAAGAAGCCGTTGAGAATGGCGACGATCTCGGGCGCGGGTCGGGTGGCGGCCATGGTAGTCGAGCCGATGATGTCGACGAACAGGGCCGCGGCCTCGAGTTCCGCCCCGCCGAGGCCGGGATTGCGGGCCAGGGCGGCGGCCGCGACGTCCTGGCCGACGTGACGACCGAACAGATCCCGCAGCCGTTCGCGCTCACGCAGGCCCGCGACCATTCGGTTGAATCCGCTTTGCAGCTCACCCAGTTCGGTGCCGTCGTAGACGGTGACCGCGACATCGAGCGCACCGTCCTCCACCCGGCGCAGCGCATTGCGCACCCCGCGAATCGGGGCGACCGTCGCCGCGAGCGTCTGCGCCATCAACAACAGCCCGAATACCAGCGTCGCACCGCCCAGCGACAGCACGCACACCGCGAGCCGATCGGTACTGACCGACACACCCGACAGCGCCAGCACCGCCACCACCATCAACAGCGCCACCGGCGTCGCCGAACCGACGATCCACATGAGCACCGAGCGCCCGAACACGCCGATACCGCGACGGCGACGCGAGGGCGCGGCATCGAGCACCCGCGCGGTGACCACCCGCAGCGCGAATTCCGCGAACAGATAACTGTTCGCGCACACCACGATCGCGCTGAATCCGGTGCCCAGAATGAATTTCGGCAGGAACGCCGGATCCACGATCGCGTACATGGGCGTGAGCACCAGCAGCCCGCCCAGCCACAGCACGGCCTGCTGGACGACCAGTTTGCGCGGCACCGCGGCCGCCGAAATCTGTTCCCGCTCGGTCGGAATGTGCTGATCATCGGTCGCCCAGCGCAGCGTGCGCAGTCCCCATCTGGTCCCCCACACCAGCCCGACCAGCAGCGACACCGCGATATAGATCGGCGCGGCAACGAAGTTCAGATACACCAGCGACCAGGTGAGCACCGACGGTCCGGGCAGGACGAATACGATCAGCACGATCGCCACCGCGATGCCGACCAGATTGGCGGTGATCAGCGGCAGGGTGAGCAGGACCTGTACCCGGATCCGCCGGCGGATCGACCCCTCCTCGGCGGGTCCCAGCAGTCGCGACCCCCAGGGCGCGGGTCCCAGCGCCGCGGGCGTCACGTCATCGTCAACCATGCATGCAGCGTAAGGGCAAGATCACCACCGCGGCGACGACGCCACGAGCGATCGGATGTAGTTCACCCGCCGTTCGGTGTCGACCACCTGCCGCGGGCTGCCGACCGGCACCTGGCTGGCGTAGTAGAAATCCGGGGCCTGCACGCTGACCTGAACGAATCCCTCGACGCGTTGCTCGCGGATCGCCAGAAACAGCAAACCCAGAAAACAGGCCGGGAACAACAGTATCGCCAGGACGATGGCGTAGGTCGGAACGCGCTCGCGGACCGTGGTCTGATTGGTCAGGATCCAGGTGGTCCCGGCCAGCGGGTGCAGCCCCGAGGGCGTGTAGACCAGCGTCGCACTGCATCCGATATCGCCCACGGTGACCAGGATCGAGTCCCCGGGCGGATGATCCGGCGGCAGCGACATCGGCGGGCCGGCGATCGGATTCCGACTCATAGCCCCGATCACGCTACTCTTCAGCTACTTCCGTCCGGGGTTATATGCCTGATTTGGAGCTTTTCCAATCACCGGGGCGGGAGGAACCGCCATTTCTGCTGCGGCACATCCAGACAGGTCCACTGATGGAGTTTGTCGCCGGGGGCGGTACCGGCGTGATCGACATCCAGGCAGGATCGACTGCCGCTGCTCAGCGAGGCGAATTTCCACCAGCCGTTGCCCAGATACAGCGGTATCCAGACCTGCGCCGCGGTGTTGTTGCAGGTCCAGATCTGCACCTTGGCCCCGTCGGCAGGACTGGCGTTGTCGACGTCCAGGCATTTGGCCCGGCCGTGGGGCTTCACGATGAAGCGTTTGTCCGTGCCGGGCGAGCCCGCGCCGTCGATGGACCAGTGCTGGGTCTGCTCATCGGCGCAGTCGGCCTGCCAGACCTGCGCGCCCAGATCGGTGAACGGCGCCCAGGCATCCATACACAAATTACTGTTGATGTTCTGCAATCGGAAAACGCCGGTCGGTAATTCGTACGGCGGCGCGGGGGACGCCGTGCCGGGCACGACCATCGCGAGCGCGAGAACACCGAGGACGGCCAAGACGACTCTTCGCATGAACGCATGCCTTCATCCCGCAGGGCCCCGACCGCAGGACAAGTCTAGCGGTTGTCGAACGCGCGCAGAATCTCTTCCGCGGCCAGGGCCGGGGTGAGCGAACCCGCGCGCACCTGCTTTTCCACCTGCCCGCGAATGGATTTCACCGCCGGATTGTCCGCGAGGCGGCGCAGCAGCTGATCGTGCACCATGGTCCAGGTCCAGTCGACCTGCTGGCGGCGGCGCTTCTCGGCGAATTCGCCCGCCTCGGTGAGCACTCGGCGATGTTCGATCACGGTGTCCCAAAAGGCGTCCAGGCCCGTGCCGTTGAGCCCGCTCATGGTGAGAACCGGTGGCCGCCACAGCGATTCGCGCGGATGTATCAGGCGCATCGCGCCCTGTAGTTCACGCGCGGCGGCGCGGGCCTCCACCTCGTGGCGACCGTCGGCCTTGTTCACCGCGACCAGATCCGCCAGCTCCAGCACGCCCTTCTTGATGCCCTGCAATTGATCACCCGTGCGGGCCAGGGTGAGGAAGGTGAATACGTCGACCATATTGGCCACGGTCACCTCCGACTGACCGACGCCGACGGTCTCGACCAGGATCACGTCGTAACCCGCGGCCTCGAGCAGCACGATCGTCTCGCGGGTCGCCTTGGCGACGCCGCCGAGGGTGCCCGCGGTGGGCGAGGGCCGGATATAGGCGTCGCGCTCCACCGACAGTCGCGCCATGCGGGTCTTGTCGCCGAGGATCGAGCCGCCGGTGCGGGTGGAGGACGGATCCACCGCCAGCACCGCGACCCGATGCCCCTGTCCGATCAGATAGATCCCCAGCGCGTCGATGAATGTCGATTTGCCCACGCCCGGAACGCCGGTGATGCCGACCCGATTGGAGTCGATCGCCTCGGCGTCGGTGGTCACCGCCAGCAGCAGCCGCTGCGCGAGCTCGCGATGATCGGATCGGGTGGACTCGACCAGCGTGATCGCCCGCGCCAGCGCGGCCCGATCACCCCGGCGGACCGACTCGGCCAATTGGTCGACGTCGATCGCCCGCCGCGGCGAAACCGACTGCCGCACGGCCGGTTTCACACCAGCCATAGCGTCCGCATGCGACGCGATCTCGGAACCGCTCTCGCCCGATTCCACGCGCCTGCTCACTCTCCTCCGGCGGATCGCGTCGCGTCACTGCCGATCTCGTGACCCAGCTCGGCGGCCAGCTTCTTCAGCAGATCCATGGCCGCGTCGGCGATCACCGTACCCGGCGGGAAGATCGCCGCGGCGCCCGCCGCGTACAGCTCGTCGAAATCGCCCGGCGGGATGACCCCGCCCACGATGACCATGATGTCGGGCCGCCCGACCTCGGCCAGGGCGTGGCGCAGCGCGGGCACCAGCGTGAGATGACCCGCGGCCAGCGACGACACGCCGACCACGTGCACGTCGTTGTCGGCGGCCTGCTGCGCCACCTCCTCGGGGGTCTGGAACAGCGGGCCCACATCCACGTCGAAGCCGAGATCGGCGAAGGCCGTGGCTATCACCTTCTGGCCGCGGTCGTGCCCGTCCTGGCCCATCTTGGCGACGAGGATTCGGGGACGACGACCCTCGGCCTCGGCGAACTCCTCGACCAGCTCGATCGCCCGGCTGATATTGGTCACCTTTCCGGCCTCCTCGCGGTAGACACCGGACAGCGTACGGATCTCGGCCTGATGCCGCCCGTACACCTTCTCCAGCGCGTCGGAGATCTCCCCGACCGTCGCCTTGGCGCGCGCGGCGTCGATGGCCAGGGCCAGCAGGTTGTTGGCCATACCGCCCTCGGAAGATCCGGCGGCCCTTGTCAATTCGGCCAGCGCGCGCTCGACCTCGGCGCTGTCGCGTTCGGCGCGCAGGCGGCGCAACTTCTCGTTCTGCTCGGCGCGCACGCGCGAATTCTCGACCTTGAGGACCTCGATCCGCTGATCCTCGGCCACCTGATATTTGTTCACGCCGATCACCGGCTGCTGACCGGTATCGATGCGGGCCTGGGTGCGGGCGGCCGCCTCCTCGATGCGCAGCTTCGGAATGCCCTCCGAAATCGCCTGGGCCATACCGCCGTGCGCGGCCACCTCGGCGATATGCGCGCGGGCGCGCTGGGCCAGCTGATGGGTCAGCCACTCCACGTAGTACGAGCCGCCCCACGGATCGGCGGGCCGGGTGGTGTTGGACTCCTGCTGGATCAGCAGCTGGGTATTGCGCGCGATGCGGGCGGAGAAGTCGGTCGGCAGCGCCAGCGCCTCGTCGAGGGCGTTGGTGTGCAGCGACTGGGTGTGGCCCTGGGTCGCGGCCATGGCCTCCACACAGGTGCGCGCCACATTGTTGAAGACGTCCTGCGCGGTCAGCGACCAGCCGGAGGTCTGCGAATGAGTGCGCAGGGCAAGCGATTTCGCGCTCTTGGGCTCGAATTCGGCGACCAGCTCGCTCCACAGCAGCCGCCCGGCCCGCATCTTGGCGACCTCCATGAAGAAGTTCATGCCGATCGCCCAGAAGAACGACAGCCGCGGCGCGAACTGATCCACGGCCATCCCCGCGTCCAGACCGGCCTTGATGTACTCCACGCCGTCGGCGAGGGTGTAGGCCAGCTCCAGATCGGCGGTCGCCCCGGCCTCCTGGATGTGATAGCCGGAGATGGAGATCGAGTTGAACTTGGGCATCTTGGCCGAGGTGTAGGCGAAGATGTCGGAGATGATCCGCATCGACGGCTTCGGCGGATAGATGTAGGTGTTGCGGACCATGAACTCCTTCAGAATGTCGTTCTGAATGGTTCCGGCCAGCTGTTCGGGCTTGACGCCCTGCTCCTCCGCGGCCACCACGTACAGCGCCAGAATCGGCAGCACCGCGCCGTTCATGGTCATCGAGACCGAAACCTGGTCCAGCGGAATCTGATCGAACAGCTCGCGCATGTCCAGGATGGAGTCGATGGCGACCCCGGCCATACCGACGTCACCGGTCACGCGCGGATGATCGGAGTCGTAACCGCGATGGGTCGCCAGATCGAATGCCACCGACAGACCCTTCTGGCCCGCGGCGAGGTTGCGCCGGTAGAAGGCGTTGGAATCCGCGGCCGTGGAGAAGCCCGCGTACTGGCGAATCGTCCACGGCTGATTCACATACATCGTGGGATACGGTCCGCGCACGAACGGCGCGGCGCCGGGCAGGCTGTCGAGCGGATAGCCCTCGGCCGCGACGCGGTCGCGATCGGCCTTGGTGAAAACCGGTGGGACGTCGATCCCCTCGGGCGTGGCCCACACCAGCTGATCGGGCGTCTGGAAATTCGCCGCCGCGGCGGTCCGGATGAACTGCTCGACCTGTTCGGCGTCGACCTCGGCCGCGTGCGGCCGATCCAGCGGCACCTCGGCGAAACTGCCGATCACATGCTTGAATTCGCGTGTCGTCATTTACGCTCCCAGCTTCTCGAGCAGCTCGGACAGGCCGGCCACCGCGTCCATGCGGGCGGTGAGGAAGCCGTCCGGGCGCTGCGCGCCGCTCAGCTCGGCCACCGCCTTCTCCGGACCGGCCAGCAGTACCGTGGTGATACCCGCCGCGCGCAGGGCCTCCACCGCCGCCCCGGCCTCGGCGGCGTAGCGCGAATCCGACCCGCACAGCACCGCCAGCGACACACCGGGTTCGCCGGTATCGGTGGTCGTCTCGATTCCGCCGGAGGCGAGCAGATTGGCCGTGAAGGTCACGCGCACATTGTTTTCCGCGACCGGACCCAGCGGCGCGAGCAGCGCCTTCGGGCGGCTGCCGTGTGCGGCGAGGTAGGCGTCGGAGCGGTCGCGCAGCCGCTCGAACGCCGCGCCGTAGCGGGCGACCACGCCCGGGGCGCGCGCGGCCTCCGACAGCGGCTTCTCCGCCAGATTCGGGAATTCGTTGACGCCGGTGACGGACGTCTTACGGTGTGCCACATCCGAATCGCGGCGCGCCTTGGTCTCGGCCATACGCTCGGCCAGCAGGCCCGAGGCCAGCGCCTCGCGGTAGCCGCCCGCGCGTTCGATCTCCTGCATGAACTCCCAGGCCGCGCGGGCCAGGGCGTCGGTGAGACTTTCCACGTACCACGAACCCGCGCTCGGATCCTGGACGAAGCCCAGATGCGATTCCTCGAGCAGCAGCAGCTGGGTATTGCGGGCCATGCGCTCGGAGAACGCCTGGGACACCTCGAGTTCCCCGGGCGGCAGCGGCGAGTCGAAGGGCAGTACGGTGACCAGATCCGCGCCGCCGACGCCCGCGCCGAAGGCGGCCAACGTGGTGCGCAGCATATTCACCCACGGATCGCGCTGGGTCATCATGGCCGCCGAGGTGACCGCGTGCTGGGGCGCGTTACCCAGATCGGGCGCGCCGAGCTCGTGGGCCACCCGGGCCCACAGTCGCCGGGCCGCACGGAATTTCGCCATGGTCGCGAACTGGTCGTCGGTGGCGGCCAGCCGAAAGCTCAGCTGGCCCAGCGCCGCGAGGGTATCGATATCGGCCTCGGCGAACGCGCGCAGATAGGCCAGGCCCGCGGCGATCGCCGCGCCGAGTTCCTGTGCGTCCGAAGCGCCCGCATTGTGGAACACCTCCCCGGAAACCACCACGGCGCGAACCGATTCCGCGCGGTCGGCGGCCGCGCGGGCCAGGGCGATCGCCTCGTCGAGATCAATATCGGACGTCGCGGCGAAGGCATTGGTCAGCGGGGCCGCGCCCAGGAACACCCGGATCGCCTCGCGCTGCGGGGTCTCATAGCCGTCCAGGATCGCGAACAAGCGCGCGGCCGCGGCGGGGGTGTCGATTCCGGCCTCGAGGGTCAGCGGGGCGAGTTCGAACAGCAAGCCGGCCAGGGCGCTCGGCAGCTCGGCCACCGGCACGCCGTGCTCGCCCACACCCAGCCATATCGCGCTCACGCCGTTTTCCAGGCCCGCCAGGATGTTCCGATTCGTGGCGGCGGCATCCGGGCCACCGAAGCGGGCGCTGACGAACCAGCCGCGATGCACATCGCGGGTCGCGTCGTTACCGCGCACGAACGGAAACGCGCCGGGCAGTGGCTGTTCGGGCAGTTCGTCGCGGCGGGTGTAGAGCGGGGCGACCGTCACCCCGTCGTAGGTCGAGACCGCGAGCAGCCGCTCCGGCTCATCGCCGAGTTCGTCCGGCTCCACCCTGCGGGCCTTGGCCAGCACCCCGGCCACGCCCTTGCGCCACGCGGCATATCCGGGCACGGGATCACTCGCGTCCGGATCCGAATCGATCGGCATCGCTGCAGTTTCCTCTTCCACTCTGGTCCGACACCTTCAGCTCTACCGGATACCCGCTCCTGGGCCAAACTCTTCGCACACACTTTGCAGAGTGCTGTGCGAGTCGTTCACAACGCGCCGCGAAATCCGTTCGAGCTGGTCGGCAGCCGATTTAAGTTAATCCAGATTCTCCGAGGGCACGGATGTTACCCACACCACAGCATCGCATCGGACCGACCGATGCCCACCCGCAGGTACCGCGCGGTCACCGGTAGCCTGACGGCTGTGCTGAGGAGATTGCGTGATCCGCGGGTGCTGGGGCTGTTGCTGCTGGCCGTCGCACTGGTCGCGGTCACGCTGCTGGCGCCGCATCCGAGCCCGCAGCAGATTCGCGATTGGGCGCATTCGGTGGGCCCGGCGTTTCCGATCGTCTTCTTCCTCGTGCACGCGATCGTGACCGTCGCGCCCTTCCCGCGCACCGTGTTCACCCTCAGCGCCGGACTGCTGTTCGGCCCGGCGCTGGGCATCGCGCTCGCGGTCGCGGCGACCACGGTCAGTGCGATCTTGGCGCTGCTGCTGGTGCGGGCGCTGGATCGCGAGCAGGTCGCCGCCCGGCTCACCCATCCCGCGGTGCGGGCGGTGGATCGGCGGCTGGCCCGGCGCGGCTGGCTCGCGGTCGGGTCGCTGCGCCTGATCGCGCCCGTGCCGTTCTCGATCATCAACTACTGCGCGGGCCTGTCGTCGGTGCGGATGCTGCCGTATCTGGTGGCCACGATCATCGGTGTCATTCCCGGAACCATCGGCGTGGTCGTGCTCGGCGACGCGCTCACCGGTGAGACCAGCCCGGGCCTGCTCGTGCTGTCCGGGATCTGCATCACCGTGGGCGTGATCGGCCTGATCGTCGACGCCCGGTGGGGCGCGGGCGAATTCGCCGAACCCGTCGACGCCTGAGCCGGATCAGACCGCCAGCGCGTCGCGCAGCGTCTCGCGCAACCAGCGATGGGCCGGATCGGCGTCGAGTCGCGCATGCCAGAGCATGCTCACATCGATCTCCGGCAGCTCCGCGGGAATCGGAAACCAGCGCAGGCCCAGGACTTCTCCGTACTGTTCGGCCAGGCGCCGCGGGCCGAGTCCGACATAGTTGCTCGTCGCGATGAGCAGCGCCGCGACCGCGAAGGACGGCACCACGGCCGCGACATGCCGCCGCAGCCCGGCGGTCTCGAGCGCGTCGTCGAGCGGTCCGCGCGAGCGCCCGCGCCGCGATGCGGACACATGCGGATGCTGACACAGCTGGGCCAGACTCGGGCGGCGGTGGCGGCCCAGCGGGCTGTCCGCGCGCACGATGCCGACCATCCGTTCGCGATACAGCCGGGCCGTGCGGAAATCCGGTGCGGCCGCGTCCCCCGCGCCGATATCCAGATCCACCGAACCGTCGCGCAGCGCCTCGCGGCTCTCATTGCCCTCCCCCACGAATCGCAGCGTCACCCCGGGCGCGACCGCGGCCGTCGCCTCCGCGGCGTCGGTGGCGAGCGTCGCGGCGACGCTGTCGTTGATCCGAATCGTGAAGGTGCGCTTCAACTCCGCGACATCGAGTTCGCGATCGGCGCTGATCAACGCCGACGCCTCGTCCAACAGCGCCCGCACCCGCGGCGCGGTGCGCAGCGCGAACGGAGTCGGGGCCATCGCCCGTCCGGCCCGCACCAGGATCGGATCGTTCATCGCCCGCCGCAGCCGTCCCAGTGCGCGACTGGTCGCCGGAATCGACAGGTGCAGGCGCTCGGACGCGGCGGTGACGCTGCACTCCTGCAGGAGTGCGTCGAATACGCGCAGGAGGTTCAGATCGAGCTGATCGTGCATAGTTGCATCCTACGCAAACTTCGTTTGTGAAAGTTGCGTGGCGTGCAGGTATGCCATCTCCCTAGCGTGACTGCCATGCCATACAACGTCCTCGACCGCGACGACGCCTCGGTGTCGCCCGGCCGGTCCTCGCCGACCGCTCGGCGCGGACTGCTCGCCGTCATGTCCGCCTGCGTCGTGCTCGTCGTCGCCATGGTCGCGGCGATCAATCTCGCCGTCCCCATGCTCGCCGCGAGCGGACTGCGTCCCTCCGGATCCGCGCTCATCTGGATCGTCGACACCTATGTGATCTTCTTCGCCTGCCTGGTGATTCCGGGTGGCGCCGCCGGAGATCGCTTCGGGCGCAAGGGTGTGCTGCTCACCGGGCTGCTGCTGTTCGCCGCGGGCGCGCTGCTGTCGGCCGTCGCGCCGAATGTGGCGCTCATGCTCGTGGGCCGTGCGCTCACCGGTGTGGGCGCGGCGGCGGTGCTGCCCAATACACTCGCTGTCCTTTTGCACGCCGTGCCCGCCGAGCGCAAGGGCGCGGCGATCGCCACCTGGGCGTCGATGACCGGAATCGGCGGCATGGTCGGCAATGTCGGCGGCGGCGCGGTGTTGACGGGTGGTTCGTGGCGGTGGCTGTTCCTCGCCGTCGTGCCGATCGCGCTCGCGCTGGCGGCGCTGGTGGCCCTCATCGCCCCGGTGTCGGCACGCCACGACCGCGATCTCGATCCCCTGGGCACCGTCCTGCTGGTCGGTGCGTCGGTGGCCTTGCTGCTCGGGATCGTGCAGGGTCCGGAGACGGGCTGGGGCAGCGCGGTGGTTGTCGGTGGATTCGTCTGCGCGGCGGTGTTGTTCGCGCTGTGGACGATCGTGGAGCTGCGGGCGCGACATCCGCTGCTGGATCCGCGCCTGTTCCTGCTGCCGGGACTGCGCAGCGCGTGTCTGGGCATGACGACGGTGTTCTTCGGCATGTTCGCGCTGT
Organism: Nocardia pseudobrasiliensis NBRC 108224; assembly: GCF_001613105.1. Classification (GTDB taxonomy): domain Bacteria; phylum Actinomycetota; class Actinomycetes; order Mycobacteriales; family Mycobacteriaceae; genus Nocardia; species Nocardia pseudobrasiliensis. The sequence goes on from NZ_BDBS01000056.1 coordinate 61,135, forward strand.
TCTACGTCAACGCCTCGCTCATGCAGTACGGCATGGGTTTCGGCGTACTGGAGACCGGACTCGGCATCATTCCGGCATCCGCCCCGATCATGCTCGGCGGACGCTATGTCGGGCGGCTGTCGCGGCGCATCGGCGTGGACGCCACGGTCGCCCTCGCCTTCGCCTGCACCGGCAGCGCGCTGCTGGGGCTGTCGACCACCGATACGCACACCCCGTATCCGATCTATGCGGCCTGGCTTGTGGTCAACGGCATCGGTATCACCCTGGCGCTGCCGACCCTGTCCGCCGCGATCGCCACCTCGCTGCCACACGCCCAGGCGGGCGTCGGCGCCGGATTGCAGGCCACCACCCGCGAATTCGGCAGCGCGCTCGGCGTCGCGGTCATCGGCACGGTGCTCACCGCGCGCTTCGTCGCGGCGCTGCCCGCCGATATCCGCGCCGCGCACGATCCGCACACCGTGGCGCAGGCCCTGGCCGTATCGGCCCCCGGCCGCGCGCCGGAGATCGTGGCGGCCTTCGTCTCCGGCGCGGACCTGGGTCTGCGGATCATGGGGATGTCGGTGCTGGTCCTCGGCGCACTCGTCGTCGCCCAGTCCCTGCTGTCGCGTCGCGCGCGAAATCGCCGCTGACGGCACCGCTTTCAGGACCGCCGCGACGTCCCGGCCGGGACGTAGCCGCCGCTGGGTTCGATGTAGCGGGCCTCCTCGACCGTGTAGAGCGTGTCGGCCAGGCCGCGCAGGACCCGGGCCAGTGCGGCGATCGCGGCGTTTTCCTGTTCGGAGCCGGGCCAGGGTGAATCGGCTGTCATCGCGGGGCCTTTCGACGGGTCAGCGCAGCGCCGCGGGAGTGCGGCGGTGGTGATCGGTGTGATGCTGGTAGGCGTCGGCGGCACGCAACACCGTGGCCTCGTCGAAATGCCTGCCGCTCAGCGACATCGAGAGCGGCAGCCCCTCGGCGGACAGCCCGATCGGGACGGCGACGACGGGGTTGCCGAGCGGATTCCAGTAGCCGGTGTGCAGTCCGGCGAGCACCGCCAGCGGCTGGGACTGACTCAGCGCGGACAGTGGCGGCGCGCCCAGATGACCGGTCGGCGTGGCGATCAGATCCACCTCGGTGAACAGTGCGGCCATCTCACGCTGGGCGACGTGCCGGACCCGTTGGGCCTGAACGTAATCCATACCGGTCGGCGTGGCGGCCGCGGCCAGCGCGATGCGGGTGCTGCGACTGTAGTCGTCCCAGCGCGAGCGCAGCGTCGCGTGATGGTAGGCCGACGCCTCGCAGGCCAGCACGACGACCTCCACCGCCGAGAGTTCGGTGTAGAAGGGAATTTCCACCGGCACGATCGCCGCACCGGCCCGGCGCAGCGCCTCGATCGCGGCGTCGAATCGCGCGGGCTGCTCCGGATCGGCCAGGCCGCCGATGAATCGGGCCAGATCGTCGACCCCGATGGTCACCCCGCGCAACTCCCCGGTCAGCGCCGCCGAATAGTCGGCCACCGGCTCGGTGGAGCTGTAGGGATCCTCGTCGTCGTGCCCGGCCAGCACCGACAGCAGCAGCGCGCAGTCCGCGGCGGTGGTCGCCATCGGACCCACGTGGTCCAGGGTATAGGCCAGCGGCACCACACCGGATTTCGGCACCCGCCCGAAGGTCGGCTTCAGCCCGGTCACCCCGCAGTAGGCGGCGGGGATCCGGATGCTGCCCACGGTGTCGGTGCCGATCGCGCCGAGAAACATCCCGGTCGCCAGCCCGCTGCCCGAGCCGGAACTGGACCCACCGGCCCAGCGCGCCGCGTCCCACGGATTGCGCGGGACGGGGAACGGTTTCGCCGGATCCGGTACGCCGAGCGCGAATTCCATCGTGGTGGTCTTACCGGTCACGATCGCGCCCGCGGCCTCGAGTCGCCGCACCACCGCGCAGTCCCCCACGCTCGCGGCCCACGCCGGATCCAGCACCAGGCTCTGGGCCGTGGTCGGTCCCGCCGAATGCGCGAGAATATCCTTGACCCCGATCGGAATTCCATCCAGCGGGGTCAGCGGCACACCGGCCGCGATTTTGCGATCGACGCGTTCGGCCTGTTCGCGAGCCCGCTGATCGAACCGCGTCAGATACACGCCGAACTTCTCGTCGTAGGTGTCGGCCGCCGCCAGCGCCCGCTCCACCAGTTCGGCGGCGCGCACCTGTCCGGCCCGCAGAGCCGCGGCGGCCGCGGTGATTGTCGTTGGCTTCGAAGCGCTTTCGGTCATCTCGGCCCCAATCTCTCGGTCGTTCGATGGTGTCACGACCGCGGGGAGCGTAGCGGTGGAAGCGCTAATCGGCGGGGATCAGCGGATGCGCGGTGGCGCGCAGGGTCCAGGTCGAGGCGCGCCCGTGCAGTGTGGTGGCCGACAGCGGCGGAATATCGACCCGCCAGAAGGACCGCGCGGGCGCGTCGAGGGCCAGCAGTACCGCCGCGCGGACCACCGCCGGATGAGTGACCGCGGTGACGCGCCGGGGCGTTGCGGTGAGGGTGCGCAGCCACTCGCGGACCCGGTCGAGCAGGTCTCGGATCGATTCGCCGCTGGGCGGGCGGTGTTCCGGATCGGTCAGCCAGGCCATGAGATCCTCGGGGGCGAGCTCGTCCACGGTCCGGCCCGCCCATTCCCCGCAGCGCCAATCCATCAGTGCCGCTTCGATTTCCGCGTCGCGACCCAGGATCTCGGCGGTGCGACGGGTGCGCAGTTCCGGCGCGGTCAGCACGAGGTCGGCCCGCTCGGCGTACACCGAGGGACCGACCTTCATCACCGAGCGTTCGCCCGGCGCACTGAGCGGCTCGTCGGCGGGAAACCGCGCCGCGGCCACCGCCTCGGTGAGCGCATGGGTCACCAGCGTGAGCCGGGCGACCTCGCTCATACCAGCGGGGCGGTCGCGGTCTCGCCGCGCACGGCCTCGCGGCCGAACAGCCGCGTGGTCAGCGAGGCGAAGCCCACGCCGATCACCGTCCACACAATCGCCTGCGCCAGCAGCGAATACAGCCGGAAGTAGAACAGATCGTCGGCCGGGAAGCCGGGGAATACGATCTTGCCCGACGCATCGGTCAGCGGCTGCGGCGTCTCGGTCGCGAAATCGCCGTAGGCGCTGTTGGCCGAGAGATGTCCCAGCGACGGCAGCAGCGCCATCACCGCGCCGATCACCACCACGAAGGCCACCCCCGCGACGATCGTCGCGTACCAATTGCCCAGGCGCGCGGCCAGTTTGCGCCCCAGCCAGATCGCCCCCAGCAGCAGCGCGACCGAGATCACGATCATGGCCAGATACAGGCCCGTGCGCTCCTTGATGGTCTCCGGATGCCCGATCGAGGGCGGATTGGCCGGATACTTCAGGAACGGCACCGCGTACAGCGCCAGGAACATCCCGCCCGCGACCAGCAGCGCCAGCGGGCGCGGAGCGAGTTTGCCGACCCGGCCCAGCGCCACGCTGTACACCACCGCGAACAGCGCGCCCAGCGCCAAGCCGAACACGATCATGCCGAAGCCGAGGCCGGTATTCGACTGCACCGAGCGGGTGAACAGCTCCGCTTCCTCGGTGTGGTCCATGGCGTGCCCGGCGGCCTTGTCGAGGGCCATCTGCGCCTCTTCACGGCCACCCTCGTAGTCGATGGCGCGGTCGATGATCGGCTCGGCCAGCACCCGCGCGAACAGGAACGCCAACAATCCACCCAGGCCGCCGAACAGCACGCCCAGGCCGATGATTCGTTTTTCCATTGTATGAGCTCGATTTCCCGGGATCAGTGGCAGGGGAATCCGAGGAAGTGCCGCCCGTCGTGGACGAATTCGTGGACGTGCATATCACTGCCGAAGATCGACACCGCGCCCTGATCGATACCGATGAAGTAGAGGGCCAGCAGCGCCAACACCGTCGTGCCGACCAACCACAGCGCGGTGCTGGGAATCGACAGCGAGATGGCGCCGGACCGGGGAGCGTAGGACGTAGCCACGAGTACTCCTTAACTACAGGGGATACGCGTCCCCGTCGTTGACAGAACATGGCGACGCGAGGGTCTGACTCGCACCGCGGGGGTGCTCACAGTGGCGCGACCGCTCCGGTTTCGCACCGGATTCCTCGTACATCGCCTCATCACCATACGAAACCGCAGAGTCGCTGGTCAATCGGCGCTCGCTGCGCGCAATCATTCCCGGATCCCCGGGACTCGGCCAAAGTACGCGATGTCGATTCCGGTCCCGGTAGGAGGAACAATGACCGTCACCGACGAACCCCGTTCGGGCGCACGCGCCGTCGATCGCGCCGTCGCGGTGCTCAACTGCTTCGAGGGCGACGACCCCGAACTGTCGGTGAGCGAACTGGCCCATCTGGCCGGGCTCCCGGTGAGCACCACACACCGGCTGGCCCAGGCGCTGGTGCGCGGGCGGCTGCTGGAACAGGATCCCGCCAGCGACCGCTATCGCATCGGGCACGGCCTGGCGAGCCTCGCGCGCCCGGCGCTGTCGCGGCTCGGACTCGATTCCGCCGCACCACATCTGTACGCGCTGGCCGCGGGCATCCGGATCACGGTCAGCGTGAGCGTGGCCGAGGAGAGCGAGGCGGTCACGGTGTTCCAGGCCCGGCCGCCGATCCACTTCTGCCACAACCAGGTTCCGCGCGCCCGCCGATCCCTCGAGACCAGCGCGGTCGGTCGCGCGCTGCTGGCCTTCTCTCCCGCCGAGGGCGTGCGCCACGCCGAACTGGATCGGGTGCGGCGCATCGGATTCGCCAGCGAACTGATCGAGGCCGAGGATCCGGTCCGCGCGCTGGCCGTGCCGATCGTCGGACCGGATCGGCGGGTACGCGGAGCGCTCGGGGTGCAGGCCCGCTCGGTGCGGTTGAACGACGAACTCGTGCGCGGCGTGGTGCCCGCCATGCGCGCCATCGCCGCGCGGGTGGGGCCGCTGCTGGGCCCCGACGCCTTCACCGCGGACGTGGCCGCCGCATTCGGCTCACACTGATTTCCACAGTGTGAAAAGGCCGTTGCTCGAGCGGATCTCGGCCCCGACGATGGATTCCATGATCATTCGCCGCAGGTTGACGCGTCGGCGCACGGTCGATCTCATGCGCGTCCCGCACGGCATCTGTCGCGCCTGAGCCGCCGGTCGACGGACCGGCATTCGGCCGTTCCTTTCCGCGTTCTCATCCGAAAGCTCTCCCACCATGTTGTCGTTGCTCCGACGACGGCCGCCGCGTGCCGTGGCCGTCGCCCTCGCCATATCCGTCACCGCCGCCGTCGTGGCCGCCTGCGGCTCCTCCGAGCCGGGCGCCACCGCCGACGGTAGAACCGTGCTGCGCTATCAGGGTGCGACCGGCCAGGTTTCGCCATTCGAACTCGCCGCCGATCTCGGCTACTTCAGCAAGATCCAATTGAAATGGGAGGGCGACACCACCAGCGGTCCGGCCAATATCCAGGCCGCGGCCACCAGGCAGATCGAATTCGGCAGCGCCTTCAACGGCGCGGTCGTCAAGCTCATCGCCGGTGGCGCGCCGGTCACCTCGGTGCTCAGTTCCTATGGCGCCGACGAACAATCGTTCACCGGCTATTACGTGCGTGACGACTCCGGCATCGGCTCGGCGCGCGATCTGATCGGCAAGAAGGTCGGGGTGAACACCCTCGGCGCGCACCACGAATTCGTCACCCGCGAATGGCTGCACCGCCAGGGACTGTCCGATCAGGAGATCAAGCAGGTCCAGCTGGTCGTACTGCCTCCGGCCAATACCGAGGACGCCCTGCGCAAGGGTCAGATCGATGCGGCGGCGCTGAGCAGCGTATTCCGCGATACCGCCGTCGAGCGCGGCGGACTGCATCCGCTCTACACCGACAAGGATCTGTTCGGCCAATTCGATTACGGCACCTATGTTTTCCGCAACGACTACATCAAGCAGCACCGGGCCGCGGTCGCCGATTTCGTACAGGGCACCGCGCGTGCCACCCGCTGGCTGCAGGTCACGCCCCGCGATCGGATCGTCGCCCGTTTCGCCGACATCATCGCCAAGCGCGGCCGTAACGAGAACGCCGATCTGTTGAAGTACTACCGCAGTTCCGGAATTCCCGTGCCCGGCGGCGCGATCGAGGAACGCGAACTGCAGATCTGGATCGACTGGCTGGTCCGCAATGGGGAACTGCCCGCCGGGAAGATCACCGTCAAGGACATCTACACCAACACCGACAATCCGTATTCCAACGGCGCCTATCCGCCCGCCAGCGGTCCGAACGGCGAGGCGGTGGCGAAATGACCGCCCCCGCAAAGCTTTCCCTCAGCGGTGTGCGCAAGGAATTCCGGGTGCGCGGGCAATCGTTCACCGCGCTCGACGACATCACCGTCGATGTGCGCGACGGGGAATTCCTGGTCCTGGTCGGGCCGAGCGGCTCCGGGAAGTCCACGCTGCTGGATCTGCTCGGCGGATTGAGCTCCCCCAGCTCCGGACAGCTGCTACTGGACGGCGCGCCGATCACCGGGCCCGGACTGGACCGCGGCGTGGTGTTCCAGCAGTACGCCCTGCTGCCGTGGCGCACCGCGCGGACAAATATCGAATTCGGCTTGGAAGCCAAGGGAATTCGACGCCGCGAGCGCAGGCGCATCGCGGATGATTATCTCGAACTGGTGGGCCTGGCCGGATTCGGCGACCGCTATCCGCACGAACTGTCCGGCGGTATGAAACAACGGGTCGCCATTGCCCGCAGCCTCGCCTTCGATCCTCAGGTGCTGCTGATGGACGAACCGTTCGCCGCCCTCGACGCCCAGACCCGGGAGTCGTTGCAGGACGAGCTGTTACGCATCTGGCGCACCACCGGTAAGACGATTCTGTTCATCACCCACGGCATCGACGAGGCGGTGTATCTCGGGCAGCGGGTCGCGGTGCTGACCTCGCGGCCGGGCCGGGTCAAGGCGGTGGTGGATATCGATCTCGATCGCGCCGACGCCGAGGACCTGCGCTCGAGCGAGCGGTTTCGCGAACTGCGCCATCACATCTGGTCACTGCTGCACGACGAGGTCGCCCGCGCTCAGGACCTGGAGCAGGCCGCCCTCGCGGGCATCGACAGGAGGTCCGACCATGGCTAGTGCCGTGCACGTCGCCGACGACGGGCTGCGATTCGGAGCCGCCGCGCCCGAACTGCCCACCCGCCTCGCCCGGGCCGCCGCACGGGTGGCGTGGCGAATCCTGAAGCCCAGCTTGGCGATCGGGGTATTCCTCGCGCTGTGGGAGCTGGCCCCGCGGCTGGGGCTGGTCGACGAGGTCTTCCTGCCGCCGTTCTCGACCGTTCTCCATGCCGCGGCGGAGTTGATCCGCAACGGCCAGATGTGGGAGCACGTCTCCACCAGCCTGGCGCGTTCGGTCGCCGGTTTCGCGCTCGCGCTGATCACCGCGGTTCCGGTCGGCGTCGCCATCGCCTGGTACCGGCCCGTGGCCGCTTTCCTGTCCCCCGTCCTCGAATTGTTCCGCAATACCGCGGCTTTGGCGCTGCTGCCGGTGTTCATCCTGATCCTGGGCATCGGCGAGACCTCCAAGATCGCGCTGGTGGTGTATGCCAGCTTCTTCCCGATTCTGCTCAACACCATCACCGGCGTGCGCACGGTCGATCCACTGTTGATCAAATCGGCTGTATCGCTGGGCTTCTCGCCGCTGCGACTGTTCCAGAAGGTGGTGTTGCCCGCGGCGGTGCCCGCGATCTTCACCGGTCTGCGGATGGCCGCCTCGGCATCGATCCTGGTGCTCATCGCCGCCGAGATGGTCGGGGCCCGTGCGGGTCTGGGCTATCTGATCACCGCGGCGCAGCAGAACTTCGCGATCCCGGACATGTACGCCGGAATCGTCGCCATCTCCCTGGTCGGGCTCGCCTTCAACGGCGTCCTCGTCACCATCGAACGCCGCCTCTCGCGCTGGCGCACACAATAAGGAGTCCGTCGATGACCTTCCACCTCAACGCCTTCCTCATGGGCGTCGGCCACCACGAGGCGGCCTGGCGGCACCCGCGCACCGACGAGCGCGGCGTCCTGGACGTCACGCACTTCCAGGAACTGGGTCGCATCGCCGAGCGCGGCAAGCTGGATTCGGTGTTCTTCGCCGACGGCCTCGCGGTCGGCCCGCGCATCAAGCGCAACACTTCGGCGGTATTCGAACCGATCACGCTGCTCACGGCGATCGCCGCGGTCACCGAGCGGATCGGGCTCATCGCCACCGCCTCGACCACCTACAACGAGCCGTTCAATCTGGCCCGCAAATTCGCCTCGCTCGATCACATCAGCGGCGGGCGGGCCGGTTGGAACATCGTCACCTCCGGTAATGAGGAGGAGGCGTTCAACTTCGGCTACGACGCGATTCCCGAACACGCCCGCCGCTACGAGCGGGCCCAGGAGTTCGTCGAGGTGGCGCTCGGGCTGTGGGACACCTGGGAGTCCTCGGCGGTGGTTCTCGACCCCGAGGCGGGCGTGTTCGCCGATCCGGACAAGGTGCACACCCTCGACCACGTCGGTGAGCGATTCCGGGTGCGCGGACCGCTGAACTCGCCGCGCAGCCCGCAGGGACGGCCACTGTTGGTACAGGCCGGATCCTCGGAGAGCGGTAAGGAGTTCGCGGCACGCTACGCCGAGGCGGTGTTCACCGCGCAGCGCACCCTCGAGGAGGGGCAGCGCTTCTATCGCGATCTCAAGGCCCGGCTCGCCGAATACGGGCGCTCGGCCGAGGAGCTGAAGGTGCTGCCCGGTCTGGTGCCGTTCATCGCCGACACCCCCGAGCAGGCCCACGCGCTCGAGCGGGAGTTCACCGATCTGATCTCCCCCGACTACGCGCTGCGTCAGCTCTCGTCGCTACTGGGTGTCGACCTCACCGAACACGCACTCGACGCGCCCCTGCCGCCGCTGCCGCCGGAAAGCGAGATCGAGGGCGGCAAGAGCCGGTTCACCCTGGTCAAGGACCTCGCCGAACAGGAGAATCTGACGGTGCGCCAGCTCATCGCCAAACTCGGTGGCGGGCGCGGTCATCGAACCTTCGCCGGGACACCGGAACAGGTAGCCGATGAATTGCAAATCTGGTTCGAAGCGGGCGCTGCCGATGGATTCAACATCATGCCGCCGTATCTTCCGGGCGGGCTGGAGGATTTCGTCGACCGCGTCGTGCCGATTCTCCAGGAGCGTGGGCTGTTTCGCACCGAATACACCGAGGGCACATTGCGGGGACATTACGGCCTGGCACCGGTGGAAAGTCGCTTCGCCGCCTCGAATACCGCATTGAGCGCGTGAATCGGCCCGCCGCCGAATGATAATGGTCCGCCCTCGGAAACGAGGGCGGACCATTCGTTTGCGGGTCTCGCGAACCCTTACAGGTAGGCGCCGCAGACCGGCCAGGCGCCGGCTCCCTGGGAGGCGAGGACGTTCTCCGCGACGCGAATCTGCTCGCCGCGGCTGGCGCCGGACGGGCTGCCCGAGCCGCCGTTCGAGCTCCAGGTGCTCTGGGTGAACTGCAGACCGCCGTAGAAACCGTTGCCGGTGTCGGCGGCCCAGTTGCCGCTGGACTCGCATTCGGCCACGGCGTCCCAGTTGTGGCCGGCGGCCGAGGCGGTGGCCGACAGGCCCAGCGGGGCGAGCACGAGAGCGCCTGCGACGGCGGCGAATCCGAATGCGCGGGTGAACTTCCGGTTCCGAGACATAGGTGGTTTTTCTCCCTGCGCCCACACGGCCCGGCGGCAATGCGTTGCCGGGTCCCTGTCCCCAGGAATGTCGGGGTCCTACTCGGATCGTGAGACAGGGTTGCCGGTGTTCTGCGATCCGAGTCGGGGCCTGCGTATGCGGGCCGGAGACGACGGTAACCAGAAAATCGCTATAGATCACGTAGCGATAACGCAAGCACGATCTCGACCGATGAATGAGACTTGCACTGTTTGGGCTGATGGGACGGTAAGAAACGCGGACTACATATCTGTAGTTACCCGTTCGTTATGTGCCCTATATCACCCGGTTATAGTGATTCCGCTCGCACCGAACCGGGTACGGCCGGTCGAGCGTTGGAATCACGCTGAGCGTGGCTCTGGCCGAACCGGCCGCCGACCGGCCAGGATCTCCCCGGATGGTCGCGGGCTCGTACCCGATCGACCGGTCGGATCGGGTGCGAGATGAGGTGGCGACGGGTGTCGGAGATCGGCCTGCGGGTGTCGGGGAGATGGGCCGCGGGAGTGTCGGTCCCGCGCGCGATATTCGCCCCGCGGCTGCGCCGGATCGGGGTGCGGACGCTGTCGGTGCTGGCGCTGCTGGGCCTGTGGTGGGCCGTCACCGCGGCGCGGTTGATCGATCCGCAGTTCCTGCCCGGCCCGAGTGCGGTCTGGCACGCGTTCGTCCGCGCGAACAGCTGGCATCCGCCCGCGCCGGGCGTACCGCGCGAGGTGCGCGGCGAGCAGAACTACTTCCTGTGGGAGCACCTGGTCGCGAGCCTGCAGCGGATCGGCGCGGGGGCTGGTGCGGCGATCGTGGTCGGTCCGATCGTGGGTTTCGTGCTGGGCACGTCTCGGATCGTGGCGGCCGTGGTCGAGCCGTATCTGAACTTCCTGCGCGCGCTGCCGCCGCTGGGATATATAGGACTGCTCATCGTGTGGTTCGGCATCGGCGACACCGCCAAGATCTGGCTGCTGTTCCTGGCCGCGTTCCCGCCCGTGGTCGTCGCGACCATGGCCGGGGTGCACGGGGTGTCGCTCGATCGGATCAATGCCGCCCGATCGCTCGGCGCGAGCCGCGTGCAGGTCGTCACCCGCGTACTGCTGCCCGCGACGCTGCCGGAGGTGATCGGCGGCATCCGGGTCGCGATCGGGTTCGCGTGGACGACCGTGGTCGCGGCCGAACTCAACAACGGCATTCCCGGTATCGGCGGGCTCGCCTATCTGTCGGGCCAGCGCCTGGATACCGCGCTCACGCTGGCCTGCATCATCGTCATCGGTCTCACCGCGCTCGCATTGGACGCGGCCATCAAGGGGATCGGCGCGATCGCCGTCCCGTGGAAAGGTAGGGCATGAGAACCACGCTCGTCGCCGCCGCGCTCGTCGGTGCGCTCATTTTGGCGCTGACCGGATGTGTGGAATCCGGACGCACCGAGACGGGAGGGGCCGCGGTCGCGTGCCCGGTGCCGGTCGACGACGGCTTCACCGGCAGCGTGCGCATCGGATATCAGGACATTCCCAATGGCGATCTCATCGTCAAGGACACCGATCTACTGCGCACCTGCCTGCCCAACGGCACGTTCACCTGGTCGAAATTCGCCTCCGGGGCCGATGTCATCCAGGGCTTCGGCGCGAATTCCCTCGACATCGGACTGCTCGGCAGCGCCGCGCTGTCGCGGGCGCTGTCCGCGCCGCTGCGAGAGAACCTGCGCGCCATCTGGATTCACGATGTGATCGGCACGGCCGAATCGCTGGTCGCCAAGGATCCCGCGATCACCTCGGTGGCCGGGCTGCGGGGCAAGCGCATCGCGGTGCCGTTCGCGAGCACCTCGCACTACAGCCTGCTCGCGGCGCTCTCGGCGGCCGGAATCGACCGCGATGTGCGGCTGGTCAATCTCGCGCCCGACGCGATTCTCGGTGCGTGGAAGGGCAATCAGATCGATGCGGCCTTCGTCTGGGAGCCCACGCTGGCGAAACTGCTGAGCGACGGTCATACGATCACCTCGGCCGCCGAGACCGCCCGCGCGGGCAAACCCACCTACGATCTGGCCGCCGCGCGCACCGAATTCGTCTCCGCCAATGCGAAATTCCTCCAGGTGTGGACCGCCGCGCAGAACTGGGCGGTGGGTCAGCTCAACGGCGATCCGGCCGAGGCGGCCACCCATATCGCGGCCCAACTCGGCATTCCGGTCGACGAGGCGCGCAAACAGCTCACCGAGTACTCCTATCTCGATGCCACCACCCAATCGGGCCCGGCGTATCTGGGCGGGCAGCTGGGTGAGGATCTGCGTGGCGCGGCCGAATTCCTGCTCGGTCAGGGCGAAGTGGGCGGCCTGGCCGCGCCCGAGGCCTACACCGGGGCGAGTTATGCCGAGGCCGCGGCGCGGGTGGGCGGCAAATGACCGCGACCCTCGCCGGTGACCGCGTGGTGTTGAACGGGGTATCGAAGACCTACGACACCGCGACCGGCCGCACGGTCGCGCTGGCCCCGACCGATCTGAACATCGAGCCCGGCGAATTCGTCGGTGTCGTCGGGCCGTCCGGCTGCGGTAAGTCCACGCTGCTCAATCTGCTCGCCGGATTCCTCGCGCCGACCGACGGCAGCCTGCTGCTCGGACCGGACCCGATCAGCGGCCCCGCGCCCGAGCGCGGCGTGGTGTTCCAGTCGCCGACGCTGTATCCCTGGCTGTCGGTGCGTGGCAATGTCGAATTCGGGCCCAAATGCCGTGGGGTGCGGCGCAAAACGCGCCACGCCGAGGCGCTGCGGCTGCTGGAATTGGTCGGCCTGGCCGATGTCGCCGACAAGCGCCCCTACGAACTGTCCGGCGGTATGCAGCAGCGCGCCCAGATCGCCCGGGTACTGGCCAACGACCCGGGCATCATCCTCATGGACGAGCCCTACTGCGCGCTGGACCAGCTCACCCGGGAGCGACTGCAGGTGGAGCTGCTGCGTCTGTGGCGTCGGGGCGGGAAAACCATTGTCTTCGTGACCCATTCGGTCGCCGAGGCGGTTTTCCTGTCCACCCGGGTGCTGGTGATGAGCGCCCGTCCCGGCCGCGTCATCGTCGATCGGCGCATCGAACTGCCCGGCGATTGCGCGGACGGGGTGCGCGATCTCACGGTCACCGCGACTCCCGAATTCCAGGCTCTCAAATCCGAACTCGCACAGGCCATTTACGACGCGCACGGGTGAGGCGGTTCAGTCCGTGGGCGGGATGAAGGCCACTCCGTGTGCGCCCTGATTGGGCAGCGTACGCTCGGGCGGAAGCTTCTCGCCGAGGTCGATCTCCAGGGTGCGGGTCACCCGTGGGTCGCGCAGATCAACTACGCAGACCGTGCCCGACTGTAGATTCGACACGTAGGCCGTGGCGGCGTCGGGCGCGGAGATGATGTTGATCGGGCAGCGGCCGACCTCGGTTTCGGCGATCCGCGTGTAACCGCGGGCGTCGAAGATCGTCAGCACACCGGCGGAGGCGAAGTCGGTGGGGTCGGTGCCGCGGATCCACTGGCCTACCAGGAGTTTCTCATCCGCGGTCACGTGTACGGCGACCGGGGTGTGGGCAACGGCGATGGTGTGCAGCGGCTCGGCCGAGGCAGTGTCGAAGACCTCGACGGTATCGGGCACCTCGGGGTCGGGCGGTATGGAGATGGCCGGGGTGGCGACGAAAAGCCGTGCGCCATCGGAGGACAGGGCCAGACCCTCGCTGCCGGTCACGGGGATCCGGGCCAGGGGCGCGACGCCGGTGAGGTCGATCTTCGAGACGAATGGCGTCTGCTTGTTGGTGGTGAAGGCGGTGTGGTGGTCGGGGGTGAGGATCATCGAATGCGGGGCCGCGGCCTCGGCGGAATGCCGCGCGAGTGTGTGTCCGGTGGCCGGATCCACCGCGATCAGCGCGCCCGGCCCGGCGGGACCCTCCTCCACGCTCACATACAGGAGCCCGTCTGCGCCGATAGCCATTCCGTGCGGGCCGTGTTCGGGGGCGATGTCGATGATTTCGACGATCTTGTGGGTGTCCACATCGATGACGGTGATCTCGTGGGCCTTGGCACTGTGCGCGAGATAGAAGCCGTCGCGATAGGTGTGGGCAAGGTAGACCACGCGGCGGGCCGGATCGAAGCACAGTTCGTGGCCCTCGGGCAGGACGTCGAGGATATCGCCGCGCAGTCCCGTGTCGAGGTCGAAAAAGCTGACGGTACACCCGCTTTGGCTGACGACCGCGAGTTGGTTTCCGGTTGTCGATTGGCTCATGACATTCATACTCACGGCCCGATGGATGATCGGCAATGTCAACATCGGCCATCATATTTTGCGTTCAACGCAATGCGGTGCGTCAGGTGTGCGCCTCGGCCGGTTCCGGAAGCGGCCAGTGATCGATCACCGTCGGCAATTCCTCACTCAGGAACTCGGCCGCCCGATCGCGATAACGCGTTGCGAGACACTCGATATCGCGATGATCCAACACGTGCCGTCGCAATCGTTCGCATTCGGCCAGCCATCCACTCGCCTGCCGCACAACCTCCTCGGTCGTGGGACTACCCGGCAGCACCAGACCCCCGTACTCGGGCGCGATCACCATCGCCGACCCGAGATGCTGCAAACATCGCGCCACTCCCAGCCGATGATCCAACTCCCGATACCGCCCCAACCCCCGCTGCCAACTCCGCAGCGCCCGCCGCCGCTGCCCCCGAGCCCACCACAGCACCCCCAGCGTCTCCACCGCATGCGCCACCCCCGCCGGATCCCGCCCCGCCTCCGCCGCCACCCGGGCCGCATCCAGCCGATCCCGCGCCGCGTCCAACCGCCCCTCCCGCAACAACACCACGCCCAAATCGATCAGCGCCCCCACCTCCCCCGCAATATCCTTGCGCGGCAACCGCTCCCAGGCCCGCTCCAACAACTGAACCGCCTCCACCACGGCCTGCGCCCGCGCGGGGGTCTGTGGCTCCACCGCGACAGCAGGACTCGTGGCTCCGGTCTCCTGTGCGGTCGATGTGTCCACGCTCGCTGTCTCGGCCGCGGCCGACTCCAGCAGTGCCAGGGCGCGATGGCTGTCGGCTCGGGCCGATAGGGCCGCCTTGTACGGGTGTAGCCAGGAGATTCGGGAGGTTCGGGTGGGGTTGCCGGTGCGGATTCGGGCCAGCTCGTATTCGAGAGGGTAGCGGGAGCGTGGGGTGAGGGTGGAAATGGCCTGGAGGACTTCGTGGTTCGCGGATTCGGAGCCATCGCGGACCGACCATAGGTCCAGGGCGTCGACTATGCGGGTCAATTCCGGGATCGCGGCGTCGAGTACCGGGCGGGGCGCGGGTCCGGGTGGGGATTGCGGCCCGAAGGCGTTGGCGTGGGCGGCGGTTCGGCGGACCAGTTCGCGCAAGTGGTCCTGTTCCTGCTCGAACCAGCGGCGAGCGCCAGGGGCCAAACGGGCGTAGTCGAGAGCGGCGGCCCAGCGCGTGGCACGGTCGGCGTGGTGACGCAGCAGACTGGGCAGGGCAGTCTCCCACTCCAGACCGGCCAGCACCTCTGCACGAGACGGACTGTCCGGCACGGCCGTTCGCACCAGCCGATCATGCTCGCCGTGAACCAGCGCGCGGTGCGCGACCAAATCCGCGATCACCGCGGTGGCCGAGCGATCGTCCTCAACCGCCCGAGCCGCGGGCACCCGCCGCCACACCACCAGCATCGCCGAGACCATATCGTAAAGCGCCGCGGCCTCGTACCGATCGAACGGCAACTCCCGCAACACCGCGGCGACGATATTACCGTTCAGCGCGGGATCCCTTCTCGCCGTGCCGCTCTCGGAGGCACAACCCCCGGCCAAGTCCGGGCTGGGGCGTACCGCAGGGCCCGGCGGCACCAGATCCGCGGTCAGGCGCAGTTCTCGTTCGCGCCGCATTCGCTCGCGTACGGTGGCGAGTCTGCGCCACAGTACGTATCCCGCGGCCAGCACCACCACCAGTACCGCGATTCGGCTCAACCAGTACGACACCGAATTCAGTACCCGGCTCTCGCCTACCCAGCTCTCCAGCAGCTTGCTGATGACCTCGAGCAGTAGCGAGGTCGCGATTACCGAGGCGCTGCTCAGAAAGCCTTGCCACACCGACGATTTCGCGACGACATTCAGTGACGAGCCGGGATCCGCCCCGCCGTTCGCGGGTTGGACGTGGGTCATCGCAGCACGCCTCCGGTCAGGCCGGGCACCAGGAACCGTCGCCAAGTGGCCAGCAGCAGCACGGTCGGCGGCACCGCCGACAGCAGCGCCCCCGCCGCCAGATGCGCGACATTCTCGTGGAACTGCCGCGCCTCACTCCACAACAGCAGCGACCACGGACTGGCATCCGCGCCGGAAACCAGCTGCCCGACGAAGAAGTCGTTCCATACCTGCACCAGCTGCAGCACCGCCACCGCCACCAGCGCCGGACCCGCCGACGCCCATACCCGCCGCAGTACCAGCGAGGTGTCGAGCACTCCGCGCCCAGGCCCGGCCGAGGGCGTATCGGGCGGGGCCAGCAGCGCCCCGCGCAGAATCAGGATCGCGATCGGCAACCCCAGCGCGGCATGGGTGAGAATCAGCGGGAAAGACGTTCCCGCGAGGCTGTTCTCGTCGACGAACGCTCGAATCCGGCCCACATACATCTGCGCGGGCATGACCGCGAGCACCACCAGCACCATGACGATCACGCGCGAGCGCCACCCCTGCGGGTCCAGCGTGGCGGCGTAATAGGCGGGCGGCAGCGCGGCCGTGACCGTCATCAGCGTCGAAAATCCCGCCACCCAACCGGTTTGGACCAGCGCGTGCCACAGCTCGGCGTCCTGCCATACCGATTGCGGCCCGGTGAACGCCGCGCCGTCGGGCCCGAGCCAACTCACCGCGGCCAGGACGATCAGCGGCGCGAGCATGAGCAGCGACACCGTGCCCACCCGTAACCACAATCCGCCCGCGCGCCCGGCGAGCGCGACCGGGGCCAGCGCCCGCGCCACGATCCAGCGCGCGAATCCGCCGACCCGCCGCGCGACCGCGGCGCTCACAACTCGTCCGAGCCACCGCTGCGTCGCGGCCCCGACCCGTTCGGCACGATCCAGGCCCACCCGCCGACTGGCCCATCCCGACCGATGCAACTGCCAGCGCACCGGAATCGGCTGTGGATCCGGCCGCGGCCAACCGCTGCGATGCCACGGCGTCCCGGACTGCAGCAGCCACGCCCCCAACCCGACCACGACCGCCAGCGGCAACGAATACGCCTCGGCCGCAACCTGCCCCACGCCGCGGTCGGTGGTCAGCTGCCACCAGTGCACGGTCGCGCTGTCGAGTACGTACTGCTGTGGTCCGGGCACCGCGATCAGGATGACGTCGAACACCCGGGCCGCGGCCACCGCCACCACCAGCCCGAGGGTCAGCACGATCGGATTCAGCAGCCGCGTCAGCCGCAGCCACATCCGGGCCCCGGTGCATTCGTGCAGATACGCGCTGCGCACCGGATCGGCCTCGATGCCGTCGACCGCGGCCCGCAGCAGCACGAACAGCGCGCCGAACCAGGTCCACACGAAGGCCGCGCCCAGCATCAGCGCGTACAGCACGAGCTGACCGCGCACTCCCCCGGCCGCGTCCACCGGCGGTTCGAAGATCAGCCGGAAGGCCAGTCCCGCCACGAAGGCCGAGATCCCGAACGGCAGCACCAGCGGCCACCACGGCCACCAGCGTCGCCGCCCCACCCCCCGCGCGGCCCAGATCGCCACGGGCAGTACCACTCCCAGTGCTATCACCACCCAGCCGACGGTGACGGCATAGGCCTGCCGCCCGGCATCGTCGAGCGCCACGGCGACCACCCCGATCCCCGCCACCGCCGCCCCCATCGCGGGCACCGCGGCCAGCGGCAGCTCCGACCGACTCGGCGAGATCTGCCGCCACGCCCACGCGAGAACGACCGCGCCGCACAGCAATACCGCGCCCGACACCATCGCCTTGGGCCGTTGGCGCGCCGCGAACAGCAACTCCACCGGCGCCACCAGCAGCACCGCCGACACGGGCAGCAGCCAGCGCCCGCCCATCACCCAGGCCCACCGCGCGCTCACCCCCGCCGCGACCACCAGCACACCCGCGGCCGTCCAGGCCACCGCCGGGGACCAGCTGCCGGGCGCGGGCGGGCGGACCAGCAGCGCCGCCGTCGCCGCGAGCAGCAACAGTGTCACCGACAACCCGCGCGTCCGGCGCGTCATCGTCCACGCCGCGCGCCGCAATCGGTCGATCACCCCGCCCGCGACCACCACGATCACACACGACAGCAGAATGACCGCGCCCGTTCGGGTTTCGGCCGCGGTGACGATCGTGGCGGTGGCGGGCGCCACGAGCATCAGCGTGAGCAGCACGGCCGCGGGCACCTGCAACGCCGCGGCGATCAATCGGCCCAGATACCAGCCGCGCACCAGCGGCCCGGCCGGGCGACGCGGGGCCAGTTCGAGGATCAGGCCGTCGGCCTCGGTGTGCCAGGAGCTCATGGCGCGCTCCGATCCAGTGCCGCCAGCGCCAGATCCACCGCCTCGTCGAGCCGTCCGCGGCGGCGGTAGCCCACATCGACGAGGAAATCGGTGAGTACGCGCCACAGGCCGTTGCGGCGTCCGATGGGTCCGATCAGATCGGCGAAATCGAAGATGTCCCAGCTGTTCAGCCGGGTGTCGACGGCCCGGAAGATGCCCTCGTAGGAGGCGGGGCGCGGTGTCTCGTCACTGGGCGCGACGAATCCGCCGTAGCGGGTCAGCCACGGCAGCGGGGCGGTCGGCGCGGCGAGGGCGGCGACGAGTTGTTCGGCTCGATCGCTCGCCGCGGCGGTCACCACCATCACATCGCCGCCGCCGATATTGGGTACGCGATAGCCGCGATCGACGGCCGGAAAGGGCATGACGCCCACCGACACATCCGACCGGCCGTCCGCGCGCAGGCAGCGGCGCACGATCGGTTCGGCGAAATCGGGCGCGACGACCATCATCGCGTTGCGGTGCTGGAACACATCGCGCACGGCATCGGGAAATTGGCGACGCAGCGGCGCGGCCACGCCGCCGTGGAATGCGGCGGGCTCGCCCCACAGGCCGCCCAGCACAAGCAGCGACGCGCGGACGCCGGGGCGACGCCAGTCGCGGCGCGGGCGCGGCGGCGCTGTGCCGGAATCGTTTTCGGGTGGCCGCGCCAGATCCTCGTAATCGCCCGGGCTGGTCGAGCGCAGCACATTGGCGAACATATCGGCCAGCATCCAGCCGTCCGCACCGCCCAATGCGAGCAGGCCGCGTTCGGAGGTCGCGAATTCGCGCATCTTCGTGGGCCATTCGGCCAGGGTCCAGCCGCGCGGCGGGTCGGTCGCGGGATCGACGCGGGTGAGGTCGGCATCGCGCAGGAAGGCCGTGCGGTCGTACCAGACCAGTGACTTGTTGGCGGATTTGAACGGCACCCCGAACTGGCTGACCGCGTCGAAGCCGCGGTGCCGCAGCAGATCCCACCACGGTGCCGGATAGCGCGGGCGGCCTTGGTTCTGCCACAGCGAATCACCCACCGCGCGCAGTTTGGTACCCGCCAATTCCTGTACCCGGCCCGCATCGGGCAGCATCACGATATCGGGCGCCTCACGGCCACCGGCGTTGAGCGCGATATCGATATCATCGCCCAGCGGCACCACCTCGACCGGATGCGGATAGCCCGGTACGCCGTCGGCGGTCGTACGAATTCCGGCCAGCACCGCCTGAAAGGCCGCGAGTTCCGAACCACTCCACGGCACAGCGACACGCAGCGCGTCCGAACCACCGCGCCCCGGATCGCTGGCACAAGCGGCGGCCACCGGCAGGACCAGCCCCGCCCGCAACACCACCCGTCGCGTCGCCATCGTCCCCCGTCGCCGCAGTCATCAGTTCCGCCTCTCGAGCATGCCGCACCGCCGAGACCGCCACGCCGAAAACGCCCCTCCCCCATGCCGAAAACGACGCTCCGCCACCGCCCCGGATACCCCGACGCCTCCCCGGATCGACCCTCCACATCGCTACCGAAACATAACCCCGAAGCCGAAACGGCCGGTCACTACCGTCCTGGATACACCGGCGGCTGCCACGGGCAGCCCTCGACATCGTTACCGAAAACGCCAGTTCCAGGCCGGAAACCCCAACCCGCTACGGCCCGGGATACTCCGACGACTGCCAGGAGCACCCCTCGATATCGCTAGCGAAACACCACTCCCCAGGCCGAAAACGGTCGCCCGCTACCGACCCGGCAGGCCGACGACTGCCGCGGGCGGACCTGGATATCGCTCCCGAAAACGACACCTCCCGATGCCGGAAACGGCAGTTCACTACACAAGAGACGCCACTCGCCGTGCAAGAGACGGCCGTTCACTACCGTCCCGGGTACTCCGGTGGCTGCCACGGGCGGCCCTCGACGTCGTTACTGCGCTGCGGCTGCTGCTGTGGTTGTTGCTGTGGTTGGTAGGGCTGAGGCGGTTGGTACTGGGGTGGTTGAGCCTGGCCGATTCCGGGCTGTTGGCCCAGGTTTCGCTGTAGTGGGGCTGCCAGGGGCGATTCGACCGGGGTCGCCGCTGCGGCCTCGGCGGCGCGGACCGCTCGTTCGGCGGCCGGATCGGTTTTGACGTCGAACCAGTCGGCGACCTCGTCGGAATCATCCTCGGGGCGCGAGCCGGTCTCGCCGTCGGTGCTGGCCTCGTAGCGGAAGACGCCGTCCTCGCCGCGCTCGCCGAACTGCTTGGCGAAACCCTCGAGGGCCTTGCCGAAATCGCTGGGCACCACCCATACCTTGTTCGCGTCACCCTTGGCGACCTGCGGCAGGGTCTGCATGTACTGGTAGGCAAGCAGTTCGGGGGTGGGCTTACCGGATTTGATTGCGGCGAAGACCTTTTCGATAGCCTTGGCCTGGCCTTGAGCCTGCAGATAGGAGGCGGCGCGTTCACCCTGGGCGCGCAGGATCCGGCTCTGCCGTTCACCTTCCGCGGACAGGATGGCCGACTGCTTGGAACCCTCGGCCGCCAGGATCTGCGCCTGCTTGGCGCCCTCGGCGGTCTTGATCTGCGCCTCCCGATTACCCTCGGCGGTGAGGATTATCGCGCGCTTCTCGCGGTCGGCCTTCATCTGCTTTTCCATCGACTCCTGAATCGACGGCGGCGGATCGATGGCCTTGAGCTCCACTCGCGATACGCGCAGACCCCATCGGCCGGTGGCCTCGTCCAGCACGCCGCGCAGCTGCGAGTTGATCTGGTCGCGGGAGGTCAGGGTCTCCTCGAGCGTCATACCGCCGACCACATTGCGCAGTGTGGTGATGGTCAGCTGCTCGACCGCGGCGATGTAGTTGCTGATCTCGTAGACCGCGGCCTGCGGGCTGGTGACCTGGAAGTACACCACCGAGTCGATCTGAACCGTCAGATTGTCCTGGGTGATCACCGGCTGCGGCGGGAAGGAGACCACGCGCTCGCGCAGATCGACCCGGGCGCGCACCCGATCGGCGAACGGCACCAGCAGCGTCAGCTGACCGGATACCGTGCGCGAGTAACGACCCAGCCGCTCGATGACCGCGGCCTCGGCCTGCGGCACCAGCGCGATCGAACGGAATATGACCACCACTATCAACAGCACGAGGACAATGGCGACGATCAGTACAGCCATCAGGGCCCCTTCCACACGACGGCGTGCGCGCCGTCGATCTTCATGACGTAGACGGTCTCACCCGCCGGGTACACCTCCGACGGATCCAACGGACGGGCACTCCACACCTCGCCGCCGATCTTCACCTGGCCGCGATCCCCGTCGACCGTTTCGAGCACCTTCGCGGTCTTACCGGGCAGCGCGTGCACATTGGTGGGTGTAGGCGGTGGAACGGCGAAGCGGCGCAACAACATCGGTCGCACCAGGAACAACAGGCCGATCGCGGTCACGCCGAATACGATGGCGTCGATCAGGATCGAGGTACCCGCCACTCCGGCGACGCCCGCCGTGAGCAGCGCTGCTCCACCCAGCATGAGCAGCGTGAAGTCCCCGGTGAGCATCTCGGCGGCCGCGAGCAGCAGGCCCGCGACCAGCCACACGATTGCGGCCACGCATTCACCGTACCCGCTTCGCCCGATTTCGGGGCGGGTGTCGCTGCCGTGTTGCGCGTGGCGATGTCCGTGTCGCGCCCGGCGGGAAGCACACGAGCCCAGGTATTTTCGTGCGGGTGGAGTACGGGAACATCTTTTCGGGTCATTCCAGGACGAAAAAGCGTGCGGCGCCACAGGTCGAGGCCACCCGCGATCTGGTGGCCGAAGACGCGGCGACCGGGTTCTGCGGCGCCGTGGTCGGATTCGAGCGCAGCTACGACGGCGAATTCGTGAAACTCGAGGACCGGCACGGCGCCGTGCGGCTGTTCGCCTTGCGCGAGGCGGCGTTTCTGATCGACGGCAAGCCCGTGACGCTGATCCGCCCGAAGGTTGCCGCCCCGGCCCAACCGGTCCGATCGGCCTCCGGATCCACCCGGGTCGAGGGCCTGCGCGCGCGGGTGGCGCGGGCGAGCCGGATCTGGGTGGAGGGTGTGCACGACGCGGCGCTCGTGGAACGGGTGTGGGGTCACGATCTGCGGGTGGAGGGCGTGGTCGTGGAACATTTGGAGGGACTGGACAATCTGGGCGCGCGGCTCACCGAATTCGAGCCCGGACCCGAGCGCCGGGTGGGCGTACTTGTCGATCATCTCGTCGAGGGGTCCAAGGAGACCTCGCTCACCACCGGACTGGGCCCGCACGTTCTGGTCACCGGCCATCCCTATATCGATGTGTGGCAGGCCGTGCGCCCCGCCGCGGTGGGCATCGCGGCCTGGCCGACCGTGCCGCGCGGTGAGGACTGGAAGTCCGGGGTGTGCGATCGCCTGGGCTGGGGCACGCCGCAGGACGGCTGGCGGCGGGTCTACAACGCCGTGGAATCCTTCCGGGATCTGGAGTCACCGTTGATCGGCGCGGTGGAGCGACTCATCGACTTCGTCACCGAGCCGCGGTAGCGACGGCGCAGTTATGCTCGAAAACATGTGTTCCCCCAGTGCGACGCTGACGGTGTGGGCCGGCTCCTGGCTGGCCGGCGGCAGCGCGCCCGACGACGTGCTGGACGCGCTGCGGGCCTGGGCGACGCGCCAGAGCGTCGCGGCCGGCGACCCGGTCACCGGCGGACACACCGGACTGCCCTGGCCCGCGGCCGAACCGCTGGACGGTGGCTCGGGAATCATGGTGCTGCTCAAGGTGATCCGCGAGGGCATGGCCGAACCGCGGGCCCAGTTGCGCCTGGTCCTACCCGTGCCCGGCGATGCCCGAGGGCTACCGCCGGGCACCGAATTCGCCACGGCCGCAATGGATGCCGAGGAGGGCATCCTGATCGGAAGCCCAGGTGACGAGGGCGTCGGGCTGGTGCCGCAGTGGGTCGACGAGGAGACCCTGCAGTGGACCGTCTACCACACCCCAATCCCCGCGCCGGTACCCGATGTGGCGCTCGGCGAGGCGGAATATGCCATGCGCCAGGCGGTCCGTGACGCCGCCGACGCGCTCATGCGCCTGCAGACCACCGGAATCGGCACCGGCGACGACGATCCGCGCGAACTGATCGAGGCCGAACTGGCCGACTACTCCCGGCACATCTATCCCGATTCCGCCCCGCTGCGCGCCCGCCGCATCCTCGATTCGGCCGATCACGTCGCGGCCATCCTCACCGTCGCTCAACAGGCGCCCGCCTCCTCACCCGCCTCGGCGAGCGCGCTCCAGGCTCAGGAGACCCTGCTGCGCCCGCTGTGGGATGCGATCCGCACCGCCCGGCTGGCCGCCGTGCACGCCGCCTCGGCCCACTAGATGTACTGACCTGAGAGGTTGGTGATCCGGCTGGCTGGTGGCTGTCCGCCGAGTGCGGTGTGGCCGCGGTGGTGATTGTAGGTGTGTAGCCAGCTGGTGAAGGTAGTGCAGCGTTCGGCGTCACTGCGGTATAGCCGGGCGTAGGCCCACTCCTCGGCGAGGGTGCGGTGGAAGCGCTCGACCTTGCCGTTGGTTTGTGGCCGATAGGGTCGGGTTCGCTTGTGTACCACCGGCCCCAGCGCGGCGGCGAAGGCG
>NZ_BDBS01000057.1 GCF_001613105.1 Nocardia pseudobrasiliensis NBRC 108224
TACTCCTCGACGCTGTCCTGCGTGGCGGTGCGCGCCGCGGGGGCGGCGGGCTCCTCGCGCGGAGCCGGTGCGGCGGGCGCGGGTTCGACCGGGGCGGGCTCGGTGACCGGTTCGGGCAGGATGGTCGCCAATCCGCGCAGCGCCCGCCCGAAATCGGGATCGACCAGATCGGTGGCCGGATCGTCGAGCGGCACGACCGAACCGCCGTGCGCGTCGGGCTGATAGCGCCAGTGCGCGGCGATCACCGAACGGCCCGCCTGCCACTGCAATTGGGCGACCCAGTAGTTCTTCTCGTCCTTCCAGGCATCCCATTCGGCGATATCGATATTGTGCCCACGCTCGGCGAATGCGGCGGAGACGATCTCGATGAGGGTCTCCACGGCCGGGCCGTCCTTGCGCACCGGATGCGCCTTCTGCGCCAACTCGGCCGCGCGCGCCCGTTCCAACAGCACCGGATAGGCGAAACGCTCGACTCGGCTGGCGGGCATGCCGGATTCCTCGGTGACCTGTTCCACCGAGGCGCCCGCTCGGATACGGGCCTGGATATCGCGAGGACGCATCGTGGCTTCCGTTTCGATCTCGATCTGGCCGAATCGGGCAAGGTCACCGCGGGCGGCGGCACGGAGCTTCTCGTCTGCGGGCAGCCGGTACTTCTGGCCGGTCTCGGTATCGGCACACACGATATGTGCGGAATCGGGCGTCAATCCGATCACTCGAAGTTCACGCACCGTTACCTCCTTATCGCTGCGTCGATCACAGCCAGGCTCGCGACACCGCCCACGTTATGGAACAGTAGTGCACTTCTGAGATTCGTGGGGCAAGACACGCGCGCGAGAATCCAACGTGGGACTCTCGCTCGCGTTAATCTGCTGTGTTCTGAACCCGAAGGCTACTTGGCGATTTCGCTCACAACCCAGTCGACGCAGCGGGTCAGCTGCGAGACGTCCTCGGGATCGATCGCCGGGAACATACCGATACGCAGCTGGTTGCGGCCCAATTTGCGGTAGGGCTCGGTATCGACGATGCCATTGGCGCGCAACACCTTCGCGACCTGCGCGGCGTCGACCGAATCGGCGAAGTCGATGGTGCCGACGACCTGCGAGCGTTGCGCCGGATCGGCGACGAACGGCGTGGCGAATTCGCTCGACTCGGCCCACGAGTACAGCCGCGAGGAGGAATCCAGCGTGCGCTTGACGGCCCAGTCCAATCCGCCGTTGCCGTTGAGCCATTCGATCTGATCGGCGAACAGCAGCAGGGTGGCCAGCGCCGGGGTGTTGTAGGTCTGATCCTTGGTGCTGTTGTCGACCGCGATCGGCAGCGACAGGAATTCGGGGGTGTAGCGACCCGAATCCGCGATCTCGGCAACGCGTTCCAGCGCCTTCGGGCTCATCAGCGCGACCCACAGCCCACCGTCGGCGGCGAAGCACTTCTGCGGGGCGAAGTAATAGACATCGGCATCGGTGATGTTCACCGGCAGACCGCCCGCGCCCGAGGTGGCATCGATGGCGATCAGCGCATTGTCCGAACCCGCCGGGCGCTGCACGCCTACCGCGACGCCGGTGGAGGTCTCGTTGTGCGCCCAGGCGATCACATCGGCGGCCGGATCGGCGACCGGCTCCGGCGCGGTGCCCGGATCGCTGGACACCACGATGGGATCGCCGATGAACGGATTCTTCTTGGCCACCGAGGCGAATTTGGAGCTGAACTCACCGTAGGTCAGATGCAGCGAGCGCTCCCGAATCAGGCCGAACGCCGCTGCGTCCCAGAACGCGGTGGTGCCGCCGTTGCCGAGGACGACCTCGTATCCGTCGGGCAGGGCGAACAATTCGCGCAGCCCGGAGCGCACCCGCGCGACCACGTCCTTGACGGGCTTCTGGCGGTGGCTGGTGCCGAATACGGACGCGCCCACCTCGACGAGGGAACGCAACTGCTCGGGCCGGACCTTGGACGGCCCGCAGCCGAACCGGCCGTCGGCGGGCTTCAAATCGGCGGGAATGGTCGGGAACGCAGCGGTCATGGCCACAAGACTAGAGGCCGACCACGGTCGTTGCTGCGGTGGGTCACCCCCTCGTTTCCCGACGTCGCGTACAAATGAATTTTCATTTGCATAACCATTTCGACGTGGCGTGGGACACAGCCGGGCTACCGTTGAGCCATGAGCATGGCTGCATTGGATGGGGTCGGCCTTCTAGGCCGGTTGTCGACCCAGCTCGAATCGCATGGTTTCGCGCTCCGCCACGGCGCGCTGTCGCCGACCGCCCGGCGCGAACTGCTGCTGCACGGCCTCGCGGGAACCGCGACCGTACTGGGTATGCGGCCGCGCCGGACCGAACCGGGACACCGGTTCTGGGTCCGCGTGCAGATCGATGGCCGCCCGCCCTACGAGACCCGGGTGCGTCAGCAGGTGCAGGCCGCCGATCTGGATGCCATGCAGCCCGGCGACGTGGTCGGCTGCCGGGTCGATCCGGGCGACCGCGATCGCGTCGTGCTCTACGTACCGAGCCCGGAAGAGGCCACCCGCGTGAGCATTTCGAAGATCCTGGCCGACGGCCGCCGCGCCGCGGCCACGGTCCTGGCCGCCACGCCCGTCGCCGCCGACTACTCCGGCCTCGACGATCCGGTGCTGCGGTTGGATCTGGAGCTGCGGGCCTGGGACGAGCCGCGCCCATGGCGGGTTCGGGTGATCCAGCCCGTACCGCTGACCGCGATCGAATTGGTCGATCTGGGTAGACATCTGGAGGTCGCGTTCTTCACCGTCGATCGCGGGGAATCGGTCGCGGTCGACTGGGCCGCCTCGATCGAGGACCGAAACGCTATGGGAGCCTGACGAATTCGTAACCCTGCTGACGCAGCCTCGGCAGCGCGACCAGCATTCCCGGCGCGGTACCGGATTTCGGCCGATGCATATGCGCGATGGTGATCGAACCCGGTTCCACCCGCGCCATGGCCTGCTGCACCTGGGCGGCCGAAAAGGTCGCTCCCGCATCGGCATTGACGCTGAAGCCCACCGGTTGCTCGCCCAGATCGCGCACGATCGAGACCGCCACGTCGTCGTAGTGCGCGGTGCCCGCGCGGAAGAAGCGCGGCGGGCGGCCGAGTAGATCGGTCAGTGTCTCGTGATTACCCCACACCTCGTCGACCGCCTGCTGGGCCGAGCCCGTGCCGTCGATGCCGTAGGCGGCGCGACCGTTCACCGACAGCGGGCAGTGCCGGGTGCCGTGATTGGCCAGTTCGAACAGCGGATTGGCGGCGAGTTTGGCGGCCCGGCCCGGATCGGCGTCGATCCAACGCTTGTTGAGGAACAGCGTCGCCGGAATCGACTGCTCGATCAGGAAATTCACCAGCACATCGTTGATCTCGTCGTTGTCCGGGCCGCCGCAGGCGTCGAAGGTCAGCGCCATCTGCTTGCCCTGGGCCGGGACCGTGGTGATGATTCCGGGCAGATCCATACCCCATGCGCCGGGCTGCGCCCCGGCGTAGCGACCGGCCACCGCGCCGGGGACCTCCGAGCGGACCAGCTGCACCCGGGCGGGCACGGCCGCCGCCGGGGTGCGTTGCGTTGTCGCGGCGGCCGAGCGCGGTACAGACGAATCGTCTTGTGCCGCACTACATCCCGAACTCATGAAACCGGCGGCCAGGGCCGCCCCCGCTGTCAGCAAGCCCCGCCGAGACAGTCCCTTGTCCACCACGCGACCGGATGTTACGCGAAGCGGACCGATGAGTCGATTACTGGTGGGCGATGTTTTCCCAGCCGGCGACGCTGTCGGCCGAACGCGGCTGCGGCCCGGTGTAGATGGCGGCCGGGCGGACCAGTTTGCCCAGCTGCTTCTGCTCCAGGATGTGCGCGCACCACCCGGCGGTGCGGCCACAGGTGAACATCGCGGGCATCATATGCGCGGGCACCTCGGCGAAATCGAGGATGACCGCGGCCCAGAACTCGACGTTGGTTTCGATGGCCCGGTCGGGGCGACGCTCGCGCAACTCGGCCAGGGCGGCGTTCTCGAGTGCGGCGGCGACCTCGTAGCGCGGGGCGTCCAGGCGCTTGGCGGTGGCACGCAGCACGCGGGCGCGCGGATCCTCGGCCCGGTAGACCCGGTGGCCGAAGCCCATCAGCTTTTCCTTGCGGTCCAGGATGCCCTTCACCAGAGCCCGTGCGTCACCGGACTTCTCGACCTGTTCGATCATCGGCAGCACGCGCGCCGGCGCGCCGCCGTGCAGCGGGCCGGACATCGCGCCGATCGCGCCGGACAGGCAGGCCGCTACATCGGCGCCGGTGGAGGCGATCACGCGGGCGGTGAAGGTGGAGGCGTTCATACCGTGCTCGGCCGCGGAGACCCAGTAGGCGTCGATGGCCTCGATGTGGCGCGGATCCGGATCACCCTTCCAGCGGGTCATGAACCGCTGGGTGATGGTCTCGCACTCGTCGATCTTCTTCTGCGGCACGGCGGGCTGGTAGATGCCGCGCGCGGACTGCGCGACATAGGACAGCGCCATCACCGACGCGCGGGCCAGATTCTCCCGGGCGGTGTCGTCGTTGATATCCAGCAGCGGCTGATAACCCCAGATCGGGGCGAGCATGGCCAGGCCCGCCTGCACATCGACGCGCACATCACCGGTGTGCACGGGCAGCGGAAACGGTTCGGCGGGCGGCAGGCCGCGTCCGAATTCGCCGTCGACCAGCAGCGCCCAGACATCGCCGAAGGTCACCTTGTTGGCCACCAGATCCTCGATGTCGACGCCCCGGTACCGCAGGGCGCCACCGTCCTTGTCCGGTTCGGCGATGTCGGTGGTGAAAGCCACGACACCTTCCAGACCGCTGACGAAATCGGGGGGTACGGCAGGACCAGTAGGTGCCGCAGCGCTGGTAGTCATGTTGTGACTCTCCTTGCAAATCGGGCCGCACGATCTGTGGGCGACCACGCCGATCACTTCAGAACCTTAGTCGGTCCACTACTGCGGAGTAACGTCTGGTCCATGCGTGACGAGCAGAATTCACCTGGCTCTCCCGATTCGGAAACGGGAATCGAATCTGCCGAGATCGACCCGGCGGTGCGAGCCGAGATGGATATCGCCGCCATGCGCGCCGAATACGGCGGCGATCCCGATCTCGACGAGTCCTGGCTGGTCGACGGGTGGGAACCGGTGCTGCGCACCTGGATCGAACAGGCCACCCGCGCCCGCATCGCCGAACCGAATGCGATGGTGCTGGCCACGGTCGAGCCGACCGAATCCGGACCGCGCCCGGCCTCCCGCACCGTGCTGTGCAAAGGGCTCTCGCCGGAGGGTGTGACTTTTTACACCAATTACGACTCGGCCAAAGGACGGCAATTGGCGGCCGTTCCCTATGCGTCGATCACCTTCGCCTGGCCCGCCCTGGGCCGACAGGTGAATCTGCGCGGCCCGATCCATCGGGTTTCTGCCGAGGTGACCTCCGTCTATTGGCGCTCCCGCCCACGCAATTCCCAACTCGGCGCCTGGGCCTCCCACCAATCCCGCCCCATCGCCTCCCGCGCCGAGCTCGATCGCGCCCTCACCGAAACCACCGCCCGCTTCGCCGACACCGACGAGATCCCGGTGCCCCCGCACTGGGGCGGTTTCATCCTCCGCCCGGAGATCGTGGAGTTCTGGCAGGGTCGACGCAGTCGGCTGCACAACCGCATTCGGGTGATCTTGGAGGCGGGGAGTATCGACGCCGCGGCCATGAAACTGGAACGGCTGCAGCCTTAGTCGTCCTGGCCTTCGGCCAGGAAAATCGGGAGGGCGCACGCCGCGTCAAGGGGGAGGGCGCACGCCGCGTCAAGGGTTGTATTCATGGGATGACCCACTCAAAATCAATCACTATGTCCGACACCCTGCCGATACGCTCTCGCCGGTGAAGCTGCTCGCCGACGTCGCACCGCTGCGCCATCCCGATTTCCGCCGGTTGTGGACGACCAATGTCGTCACCGTGGTCGGCGCGCAGTTGTCGGTGGTGGCCGTGCCGCAGCAGATCTTCGAGATCACCCGGAGTTCGGGGTATGTCGGGCTGGCCGGATTGTTCGGGCTGGTGCCGCTGGTGGTGTTCGGGCTGTGGGGCGGGGCGCTGGCCGATGTGATGGATCGGCGGAAGTTGTTGCTGATCACCAGTTCCGGTACGGGACTGACCGCACTCGCGTTCTGGGCCCAGGCCGCGGCGGGGGTGAACAATGTCTGGCTGGTGTTCGGGCTTTTCGCGGTGCAGCAGGCGTTCTTCGCGGTGAATCAGCCGACCCGCAGCGCGATCATCCCGCGGCTGCTGCCGGGCGAGCTGCTCCCCGCGGCGAACTCGCTCAACTCGACGCTCATGCAGTTCGGCGCGATCGCCGGACCGCTGCTGGCGGGCATGCTGATCCCCCTCGCGGGCCTGTCGACGCTGTATCTCCTGGACGCCATCGCCCTGCTGGCGACGCTGTGGGCGATCTGGCGACTGCCGCCGGTCCCGCCGACGGGCGGGGTGCGCCGGGCCGGATTGCGCACGGTCGTCGAGGGTTTCAGCTATCTGGCCACCCAGCGCATCCTGCTCGCCTCCTTCGTGGTCGACATCGTCGCGATGGTGTTCGGCATGCCGCGGGCGCTGTTCCCGCAGATCGCCCACGACACCTTCGGCGATCCGGTCGGCGGCGGCACATCGCTGGGCCTGCTGTTCGCGGCGCTGTCGGCGGGTGCGGTCGCGGGCGGCATCTTCTCCGGCTGGCTCGGACATGTGCGCAGGCAGGGCCGGGCCGTGGTGATCTGCATCGCGCTGTGGGGCGTGGGCATGATCGGCTTCGGCGTCGCGGTGGGCCTCAGCGGGGCGGGGCTGGGCACCCGCCTGGGCCTGTGGATCGCCCTGGGGTGCTTGGCATTCGGCGGCGCGGTGGACATGTTCTCGGCCACCCTGCGCACCACCATGCTGCAGCAGGTCGCCACCGACGAGATGCGCGGGCGGCTGCAGGGAGTGTTCATCGTGGTCGTCGCCGGTGGGCCGCGCATCGGTGATGTTGCCCACGGTTTCGCCGCCGCGGCGTTGGGTACCGCTGTGGCATCGGCCGGTGGTGGCACTCTGGTCGTGATCGGAATGGTGATCGCGGCGGTGATCTTCCCGGCCTTCGTGCGCTACCGCGTACCCCGTGCACACGCCGAAATTACGGTGGCATGAGCGATCTCGCGCTAATACCACGCAGACCCGTCCACGCTCACATCGTGCGCAGGTGACTGTGAGGTAGGTAAGGACCACCCTCACGAATCACGCACACAGCCAGCGGCTAGCGTTGAGGCAGGCGCATCGGACGCCGACCGCGCCCGATGCCTATGGTTCTAGCCTGAGAGGGATCCTTCCGTGCCCGCTGAGAACATCATCAACGTCGACGACGACGCCAAGCCGGTACTGTCCTACCCTGGCGGCGAATATCCCATGACGATCGCCAAGGCCGCCGAGGGTAACGACGGGATCGATCTGGGCAAGCTGCTGGCCAGCACCGGCTACGTCACCTACGACCCCGGTTTCACCAACACCGCCCCGACCAAGTCCGCGATCACCTATATCGACGGCGAGGCCGGTATTCTGCGTTACCGCGGCTACCCCATCGAGCAGCTCGCCGCGAAGTCCACCTTCCTCGAGGTCAGCTATCTGCTCATCTACGGTGAACTGCCGACCAAGGCCCAGCTCGACGACTTCACCGACCGCATCCGCCGCCACACCCTGCTGCACGAGGACCTCAAGCGCTTCTTCGACGGGTTCCCGCGCAACGCGCACCCGATGCCGGTGCTGTCCTCGGCGGTCAACGCGCTGTCGGCCTACTATCAGGATTCGCTCGATCCGCGCGATCCGGAGCAGGTGGAGCTGTCCACGATCCGGCTGCTGGCCAAGCTGCCGACCATCGCGGCCTACTCCTACAAGAAGTCGGTCGGCCAGCCCTTCCTCTACCCGGACAACTCGCTGTCGCTGGTGGAGAACTTCCTGCGGATGACCTTCGGCTTCCCGGCCGAGCCCTACGAGGTCGATCCCGAGGTCGCCCAGGCGCTGGACATGCTGCTGATCCTGCACGCCGATCACGAGCAGAACTGCTCCACCTCGACCGTGCGCCTGGTCGGCTCCTCCGACGCCAACCTGTTCACCTCGGTCTCCGGCGGCATCAACGCGCTGTGGGGTCCGCTGCACGGCGGCGCCAACCAGGCCGTGCTGGAGATGCTCGACGGCATCAAGGCGCAGGGCGGCGACGTCAAGGAGTTCATCCGCAAGGTCAAGAACAAGGAAGACGGGGTGAAGCTGATGGGCTTCGGCCACCGCGTCTACCGCAACTACGACCCGCGCGCCACCATCGTCAAGAAGACCGCCGACCAGATCCTCGGCAAGCTCGGCGTGCAGGACCCGCTGCTCGACATCGCCAAGCAGCTCGAAGAGGTCGCCCTGTCCGACGACTACTTCGTCGAGCGCCGCCTGTACCCGAACGTCGACTTCTACACCGGCGTGATCTACCGGGCCATGGGCTTCCCGACCCGCATGTTCACCGTGCTGTTCGCTATGGGCCGGCTGCCCGGCTGGATCGCCCACTGGCGCGAACTGCACCGCGAGCCGCTCAAGATCGGCCGCCCGCGTCAGATCTACACCGGCTACGGCGAACGCGACTACGCCGAGATCGCCGGCCGCTGAAATACGCTGCACGAGACCCGCTTCCGGATTCCGGGAGCGGGTTTTCGCATATTCGGGGAACGAAAACCCCACCGCCACCGTCTAACCCGAACAGAGAAGTCAATTCAACGCTTCGGGGGAAGATATGGAGTTCAGATCGGGCGGCGAGGGCCAGGGCGAGAACCCGGGCTCCGCGCGCAACGAGTTCGCGCGGCGACTGGCCGCCCTGCATCGCGCGGCGGGCCTACCGTCGCTGCGCAATGTGGCGATGCTGGCACAGCGCCGTGGCGAGGGGGATCATCGGTCGGCGGTGGCGACCGCACAGCGCATCAGCGACTGGGTGAGCGGGCGCAATGTGCCCGCCCGTTTCGAATCACTGGTCCCGGTGCTACAGGTATTGGGTTCACGGGCCCGGCGGCGCGCCGGAACCCCTTCCGAGACAATCAATTTACGCGCCTGGCGGATGCTGTGGTCGGCGGCTCGCGCCACGCCGGTGGCCTCGGCGGGCGGGCCCGGCGCGCCGTATCCCGACGCCGCGGGCTTCTCCGAGGCGCACGAATCGGTGTTCTTCGGCCGTCGGCGCGCGCTGAGCGGGCTGCTGGAAATGATTCGCGCGTCGGCGGATTCGGATCGACCCGCCCGTCCGATCGTCCTCACCGGCGCCTCCGGCGTCGGCAAATCGGCCCTGCTGCACGCGGGCGTGGTCCCGGCGCTACGGGCCGAACCGGGCCGCTGGGCGATCGCGGCCATGGTCCCGGGCCGGGACCCGCTCGGCACCCTGGCCCGAATCTTCGGCGGCAGTTCGGATTTCGCCCTCGCCGACTTGGACGCACAGACGATCGCCCGCTGGTCCGGCGGCCGGCGGCCGCTGCTGATTGTCGACCAGTTCGAACAGCTCTACCGACCCGAGCTGGATCCGGCCGCCCGCGAGGGCTTCCTCCGATGGCTCGACCGCCTGACGGCCGTCGGCTCGGTCCTCGTCTCGATCCGCTCGGATCAGGTGGTCCACTGCTCGGAACCGTCCTGGCTGTCGAATGCCCTGCAGCACAACAGCTTCACCCTCACGCCCATGCGCAGACAGGAACTCGTCTCGGCCATCGTCGGCCCGCCGCGCACCCGCGGGGTGACCGTCGATCCCGGCGTGGTCGACCTGCTGATCGCATCGCTCGACGGCGGCCGGGCCGTACCCGCCCGCCCCGCCGACGCGGGTGCGCTGCCCGTGCTGTCGACGGCGATGCGATCGATGTGGGCGCGCCGCAGCGGCGAGCGGCTCGACATCGCCACCTACCGCAGGGTGGGCGGTGTGGCCGGGGTGGTCGGGCAATTGGCCGAGCGCTACTGGGCCGGGCTCACCGAACGCGAGCGCCTCGACGCCCAGCAGGTGCTGCTGGCCCTGGTCACCGTCCACCGCGACGGCACGGTCGTGCGACGCCGCGCGCCGCTCGCCGATCTCGACGGCCTCGCCGCGGGCTCGGGCCCGGATCTCGTCGAACGGCTGGTGCGGGCGCGACTGGTCACCCTGGCCGCCCGCCACGCCGTCCTCGCGCACGACGCGCTGCTGGACTGGGATCGCCTGCGGAATCTGATCGCCACCAACCGCACCATGCTGATCTGGCGGCAGCGCATCGAGGACGACGCGGCCGAATGGGAAGCCGCCGACCGTGATCCGGGCCTGCTGTATCGCGGCGTCCGCCTCACCAGCGCGATCCGCAGCGCCGATCCGTCACTGAGCCCCGCCGCCACCCGATTCCTCCGGGCGTGCGCCCGGACCGAACTCGGTGGTTCGGAGGAGTCCGGCCGGGTAGACGAGTACGAGGAAGCCGCCGCGCGCTGAGTTCGACGGACCGATCGCGGGTCTTGGCGGCTGATTCGCGATCGGTCCAGGAGACTGTGCTCGTGGTCGAGGATGCGAGTTCGGAGCGGATGCCCCGTTGGCTGCCGCGAGCGCTGCTACTGGCGTTCGCGGGGCTGGCCGCGTATCAACTGGGCGAGTGGGCCTTCCACAAACTGCTCGGCCTGATCACGATGATGTTGGTCGCCTTCTTCATCTCGCTGGCGATGGAACCCGCGGTCGATCTGATGACCGCGCGCAAGGTGCCGCGCGGAGTCGCCACCGCCGTGGTCTTCGTGCTCTTGTTCGCCGCGGTCGGCGGATTTCTCGCCGCGCTGGTGACGCTGCTGGTGGAGACGGTGAGCAATCTGCTCAACGAATTACCCGGCCTGCTCAATCAGTTGGTGGACTGGGTCAACGGCACCTTCCACCAGCATTTCACGATCGATCAGCTGCGCGACCGACTGCTGCACGACTCCAACATCATCAACAACTACGCCCAGACGGCCGCCAACAATATCTGGGGACTGTCGAGCACGATCCTGGGCGGGCTGGCCCAATTCCTGACCATCGCGCTGTTCAGCATCTATCTCACCGCCGACGGGCCCAAGCTGCGGCGCACGATCTGTTCGCTACTACCCCAGCGCAGGCAGGACACGGTCCTGCACGCCTGGGATCTGGCGATCGATAAGACCGGCGGCTACCTGTACTCGCGGGCGCTGCTGGCCGTGATCTCGGCGGTGACCCATGCGATCTTCCTGGCGATCCTCGATCTGCCCAATCCGATCGCGCTGGGTGTGTGGTTCGGCGTGATCGCCTCCTTCGTCCCGACGATCGGCACCTATCTGGCGAGTGTGCTGCCGATTCTGGTCGCGCTGACCGTGCAGCCGTTCGACGCGGTCTGGCTGCTCATATTCGTGGTGCTGTACCAGTGGTTCCAGGACTATCTGCTGCAGCCGCGCATCACCGCGCGCACGGTCGATGTGAACGCGGCCGTGGCACTGCTGTCGGTGCTGGCCGGGGCGGCGCTGCTCGGCGCGGTCGGCGCGCTGCTGGCCATTCCGGCCACCGCCACCGTGCAGGCCTTCCTCAGTGAATATCTGCCGCGCTACCAGGTGGCCGCCGATCCGCGCATCGACCGCACCGCGCCCCGGCGCGAACGGAAGGCCATGCTGCGCAGACGCTCCCGGCGCAATCGCCGCGTGCGGTCCGACGAGCCGAACGCGACCGCGCCGACACAGCACGAGGCCGAACGGGATCAGCCGCCGGAGCGTGCCCCGGAGTAGCGCGAGCCGCCCCGAGGTGGCCCGGACCGCAGGGCGCGCGGAAATTGACGTGCGGGTCGTTCCAGCCCCGTGCGAAGGTCGATACATGTCGCTCCCCACCGGAATCTCCCTGCGCTCGGGCGCCGCGGCCGACGAGCCGGCCCTGTATCTGTTGCTGGCCAATGCGTTCGGCGGACGGGCGACCGCCGATCCGGCCGAGGCCGAGTGGCGCAGGCAGGTCTTTCCGACCGAGCGCGCGATTCTCGCCATGGACGGCGATCGCATCGTCGGCCACACCAAGGATCGCGAGATGACCCTGACCGTTCCCGGCGAGCGCACGGTCCAGGCGTGCGGCATCGCCGGAGTCGTGGTCGCCCCGACCCACCGCCGCCGCGGCATCCTGCGCGCGCTGTACACCGAACAGCATCGCCGCATCGAGGAGGCGGGCCTGCCGCTGACCATCTTCACCGCGAGCCGGGCCACCATCTACGGCCGTTTCGGATACGGACCGACGATCGTGGAGAGCCGGGTCCGCATCGATCGCCGCTTCGCCGAATTCCGGCCCACCGCACCGGATCCCGGCGGCGTCGAACTCACCCCGCTCGAGACCGCGCTGGAACGGCAGCTGCCCGAGATCTACGATCGCTGGCGTCGCCGCACGCCCGGCGCGCAGGTACGCCCGGCCGCGGCCTGGCAGACCAAACTCGCCGACTATCGCTCCGACGGCGGCCTGTTCGCCCTGGTCCACCCGGACGGCTACGCGCTGTATCGCTACCAGTACACCGAGACCGACCTGAACGCCGAGGTGGTCGAATTCCACGCCGTCACCGTCGAGGCGCACGCCGCACTGTGGCGCGCCCTGCTCGGCCTGGATCTGGTGACGATCGTGGAAACCTCGATCAGCGACGACGATCCGCTGCCCCACCTGATCACCGACAGCCGCCTGGTACGCACGGTCGGCCGCTACGACGCGCTGTGGGCCCGGTTGATGGATGTGCCCGCGGCCCTGTCGGCGCGCGGCTATCAGCACGATCTGGATGTCGTACTGGCGGTCACCGATCCGTTCCGCCAGGCGGGCGGCGTCTTCGCGCTGCGGGTGCGCGACGGCGTGGCCGAATGCGAGCCGACGGCCCGGCCCGCCGATGTCGAACTGGGCATGGATGTGCTGGGCAGCCTGTACCTGGGCGCGCATCGCGCGCGCACATTCGCGGCGGCGAACCGCTTGCAGGCCAAGGACTCCGAGCAGCTGCGCCGCCTGGACCTGGCGTTCACCGGCGAATGCGAACCGGTCCTCGGCTGGTTCTTCTGATGTGATCCGCGGCTCGTCGACGGGACCCGGGCCGCACTGGCATGCTGGTGCCGTGAGCCTCATCCGGTTGGTCCTGAATGTGCTGTGGCTGGTGTTCGCCGGCTTCTGGATGGCGCTGGGCTATCTGGTGGCCGGTGTCATCTGCTGTGTGCTGATCGTCACCATCCCGTTCGGCATCGCGTCGTTCCGCATCGCGGGCTATGTGCTGTGGCCGTTCGGCCGCGAGGCCGTGGCCCGGCCGGGCGCGGGGGTGCCGTCGTTGATCGGCAATGTGATCTGGGTGCTGGTGGCGGGCTGGTGGCTCGCGCTCGGACACCTGCTCACCAGCATTCCGCTGTTCATCTCGATCGTCGGCATCCCGTTCGGGTGGGCCAACCTCAAGCTCATCCCGATCTCGCTCATGCCGCTGGGCCGCGAAATCGTGCCCAGCGACCGGGCTTTCGGGCAGTGACGCGCTATTCCGATTGATCCACAATCTGTTTCATGATCGCGACCGCGTCCCGCAACACCTGCAGCTGATCGGGGCGCAGGCCCGCCAGCTGTTCGGTCATCCACGCCTCACGGGCGTTGTTCTCGTCCTGCACCAGCGCGCGGCCCGCCTCCGACAGCGACACGATGATCTGGCGGCCGTCGGTGGGGTGCGGGTTGCGTTCCACCAGTTGCAGTTCCGACAGCGACGCGATGACGCGGGTCAT
The DNA here is from genome assembly GCF_001613105.1 of Nocardia pseudobrasiliensis NBRC 108224. GTDB lineage: Bacteria > Actinomycetota > Actinomycetes > Mycobacteriales > Mycobacteriaceae > Nocardia > Nocardia pseudobrasiliensis. Next base: position 13,730 of record NZ_BDBS01000057.1, read on the forward strand.
CGATGGCGGCTGGACGCGCTCCTTGGCGGCCAGCGTGCCCGGCGTCATGGCGCCCTCGCGGTTGAGCGTCGCCAGGGCCGACAGCTGGGTCAGCGAAATCTGGGCGTCGGCGCGGCGGCCCCGCAGATGTCGCGTCAAGCGCACGACCGCCAGGGAGAGCTCGGCGGCCAGCGCGCGAATGTCGGAAGGCGTTGTCACAGAGGCAAACGATACGGGACCCGCCACCCACGAGACGGCCGTTCCCGTCGCTAAGGTTGACATCGTGACCCGCAACGTGCCCGAAATTCCGCCGCATCTGACCGATCCGCGCCCGGTGCTGGTCGTCGGCGTGCTCGCGTGGGCAATCGCGACCGTACTCGTGTGGACGGTCGACGCCTGGGCCCCCGCCCGGCCGATCTGCCTGATGGGCATGGTCGTCGGACTTCTCGCCTATCTGATCTTCGTACTCCAGCGGCGCTCCGCGCGACGGGGTGACAAGGGTGCACAAAAAGGTCTCTGAGAAGTTTTTACAGCCCGCGAATTGACTGTTCGCGCACTTGCCGCTTAACTGCCTTGGGTGTCCTCCCGATTGAGCGTCGAAGAAAGACGGGCCCACCTTATCGAGGCGGCCATCGGTCTTGCCGAAAAAAAGGGCGTCGCCGGGGTTACCACGCGCGATGTAGCTCAGGCGGCCGGTGTTTCGCTCGGTGTGGTGCATTACTGTTTCGAAAACAAGGACGCGCTGATGACCGAACTGGTCAAGGCGTTGTCGATGGAATTGCGCGATTCCGTTGAGACCAACGAAACGGTCTGGCAGGACGTTGGAAGCGGAAAGGAATCGCTTCAAAATTTGGTGCGCGCGAGCCTGGAACTACTCTGGCTCAACATCGAAGCGACGCCCGAACGACAGCTGCTCACCTACGAAACCACCACCTACGCACTGCGCGAAAGCGAACAAACCCCGGCAAAACTCGCGATCGCCCGAGAGCAGTACACGTTCAACGACTCCACCGTCGCCGATGTGCTCGAACACGCCCGCGACGCGACCGGCACCCAGTGGTCGGTTCCGGTACAGACGCTGAGTCGCTTCACCCTCAACGTCATCGACGGCGTCGTATTGCGCTGGTTGGTCGACAACGACAGCGATGCGGTGCGCACTCAGCTGGATGTGCTCGCCGAGATGGTCACGACGTACGCGAAGTAACCTGTCGCCGAACATGTGTCGTGGTGTCCTCGCGCCACCACGGCACCTCGGCCACACCCTCGTAGGCGCCGCTCAGTCGGACCCGCAAACGATCGTGCAATACCAAATCGCCTGCGGGACGGCCGAATTGCAGACTCAGCACCACGCCCAGCGGTTCGTCGGCCCAGTTCGTCGACTCGCCGGGATCGAGGATCTCGGCGGTCATCGCATCCGATGCCAGTGGTAGATCCAGCAGATCGGCCAGTGCGGCAGCGTGTTCCAGATCTCCGACCACCAGCCGATCGGGCGGAATCACCAGCCCGTACCAGGGGCGGTCCAGCACCATGGCCCGCGCGGGGTCGATCACCGCGCCCGACAGCGCACGTACCCGTTCCGGTGGTGCGAGCGCGTCCAGATCGAGATGGGTTGCGGCCGTGGCCAGTCGGGCGTGCGTTCGGGAAATCGCCTCCGGCGACGGCCTTTTCGCGGGGTCGGCGAGCGCTTCGAGCAGGGCGGCTGCCAGTTCCTGATCGATGGTCTCCGGATCGGCCAGCACCGCGCGTAGCGCCTGCGCCTCGGCCGGTGCGAAATTCGCCGATTCCGGTAGCAGTCCGGCGAAGACGGGATCGCCGGGCGCGCGGAACAGGCCGAGGGGTGTGCCATCGATGCGGGCGTGGCGGCGCAGCCACCACGCGGTGTAGCCGTCGCGGTCGGCCAGCAGCGGGCGGGTGCCGGGCTCGGACAGCAACAACCGCAACGCCTTCGGCCATGCCTCGTCGGCGACCAGATCCAGATCGCGCACCGCGGCCAGTTCCGGCGGATCCTCGGCCAGGCCGTCCCACCACCGCTCCTCGTCGTCGAGGTGATGGTCGGGTCCGGTCGGATCGCTTTCGGTGACGACGGTGAAGCCCCAGCCGACGCCGATCGCGCGCAGGGCCGCGGGGCCGTACCTGTCCACGATCGTGGAATCGACTGTGCCGAACGGCGAATCGGCCACCAGCAGCTCGGCCAGGGGCGCTTGCGGCAGCAGCAGCTCGTCGGCCGGGCGGGATTCGCCCGCGGTATCGGGTAATTCGAGCAGGCCGAGACCGGGCGGTAGGACCGCGTCGTCGGGCAGTTGCGCGGCCAGGCCCAGGACGGCGGCGACGGTATCCGGATCGGCCGGGTCGAGTTCCAGTTCCCCTAGCAGCGCGGGGTCGTTCAGCAGATCCTCGGCGGTGACCGAGCGCGCGCCGAGTCTGTCCAGCAGTTCGTGCGCGGCCTCGGGGTGCACCAGGCGGGCCCAGCGCACCGGGAGGGTGGTGTCGAGGTGGTCGTCCAGGACGACCGTGCGGGGGCCGGTGACGAGCCGACCGTCGGTCAGCGGAACCGCCAGTGCGCCCAGTTCTTCCACGGCCAGCGGATCGGTGACGAACGGATCCAGGGCGTCGTAGAGGGCGTACCACCAGTTCGGCGGACGCTCCAGACCCGAGGACAGCTCGGCGATCCGGGCCAGGCCGATGCGGTGGACGTCGAGGACGGCCAGGGTGTCGGCGGCGACGCGGCCGGACAGATCGGCGATCACCAGGGGGCCGAGGACATCGGCGAGCAGTTCGGTGAGTTCGGTGGTGGCGCCGGGGAATACGCTGCTGCGCCGGGGTGCGGCGGTGGCGTCGGTGGTTTCGCCGGTCGGATCGAGTACGGGCAGCCATGGGGCGCCACGGAGTTCATCGATGAGCGCCTCGCGCAGCAGGCCGTCGGTTTCGCTGCGGGCGAAGCCCGGGGTGGGCACCAGGACCAGTCGGTCGCGCGGCGGTAGAGCGCGCGCGAAATCGGCGTAGCCCGAAGCCAATTCGGCGATGCGAGCGCCAGGGAGCAGGCGGCGGCGGTCGGGCTGCATCGCGATATCGGCGATCAGCAGGGCGGGTAGCGAGAGCTCCTCGTCGGAGCGGGTCGGGGCGCGTAGGACATCGGAACCCGCCGAGACGGGGCGGCCGTCGCGGATCGGCAGCAGCCAGCGGGCGCGACCGGTCGTGAACTGCCACCAGATCCGCGTCTCGTCGGCCGGGCCGGACAGGCGCAGCTCCGCCAGTCCGTTGCCGAGTTCGGTGAGCGCACTGATGATTTCGTCGTCAGCGATTCGAATGGCTTGCAGAGCAGGCAGTTCCAGCAGCAGATCGGCGGCTTCGACGCGCATGGCGGCCAGTAGCGAATCGGGATCGATGTCCGGGCGCAGGCGGAGCACGATCTCACTGTCGAATCCATCGGCGGGGGCGTCCGAGACGGGCCAGGCCAGACGCAACACCGGCGGCTGGAAGCCGTCCGCCGGGATATGGATATCATTGTCCCGCAGCGTATTCCAGGTCTCAGCTCGGGAGAACCGCACCGAACCGGCACTCGATCGGAATTCGATCTCCTCGGAGACAGCCACCACCGCGGTGAACCCGACGCCGAACCGCCCCACGGTCGACCCGGCCTCCGATTTCGCCGAGGCCCGCAGCGCGGTCAGCGCGTGCACCCCCGAAACATCCAACGGCACACCGGTATTGGCCACATGCAGTCCGGCAGCGTCCACCCACACCGCGACCCGCCCCGGCGCTCCGCCCCTGGCCGCCGCATCCGCGGCATTCTGCGCCAACTCGGTCAGCAACCGATCCCGATACCCCGCCCGCACGAGATCCCCCTCGGTAGCGGCATCCTCCCGCAGCCGAGTAGGCGACCCCCGCCAGGCCGCGACCACCCCTTCCCGCAGCCCCGCCGTCCCGAACGGATCCACCCCCACCCCGCCGATCAGCGCTCCTCCGCTCCCCCGACCTCGCCCGGTTTCACCCGCACAGCCGAAACGGCCCACGCATCGCTGTAATGCGCGCGCTCCCCGGAATCCTCCGCGCCCGAGGGAACCGGCCCCGCAACCTCGGAGTCCACCTCGCCAACAGCGCCTTCAGCCTCCACGACGGATTCACTCCCGCCAGCAGTACCTTCCGCCTCCACCGCGGAATCCACTTCGCCAGCAGTACCTTCCACCCCCACAGCAGAATCCCCTTCGCCAGCAGTACCTTCCGCCACCACAGCGGAGTCCACCTCGCTGTCGACGACTTCCGCCTCCACGACAGATTCACTCACCGAAGCCGCCTCGGGCGACTGCTCGGAGTGTCCTCCGCCAGCCGCTTCCGTCTCCACCACAGACCCACTCGCCGAAACCGACTGCTCGTCGGTAGCCGACACAACGACGGAATCCGATGAGCCGACAGTCGCTTCCGAATCGCGGGCGGCGGCACCCTCGACGGCCGAACCGGGCGCGCCGACGGACTCATCCGCCGAGGCCGACCGCTCATCGGCGGTCGGAACCACCGCCACGGCGGAATCCGCCTCGACACCGGCCGACGCCGAATCCTGCGCACTGGTCCGCACCTCGGGCGCGTCGTCTTCGGCGACCTCGGCCGAGACAGTGCCCTCGACAGCGGAATCCACGTCGCCGACGGCCACCTTCGACGCCGCGACGGACTCATCCGCCGGAACCACCTCGACATCGGTATCCACGACCTCGGGCGAGGCGGACGAGATCGTCTCCGCCACGGCGGAATCCGCGTCGCCGACAGCCACCTGCGAATTCCCGGCGGACGATTCCGTCTCCGTCGTCACGGAAGCCGACTCGGCAACAATCTCTTCCGACTTCGGTTCGGGACCATCCGCCGAAGCATCCTCGGCCACAACCGCATCCGCCGGGCGGCGGAGGTCTGTGGTGGGGATCAGGTCGACGGCGGCGTCGTCGTAGGCCTCGTAGAGGGGGGAGCCGGTGCCGGTGGGGACGACGGTGTCGGAGTGGGCGCCGCAGCCGTATTCGGTATGTACCACGTGGCCGTCGGCGCCCATCGCGTTGGCGCAGACGCCGAAGGCGGAGCGGAAGGCGCCGGCCAGGGGGACGAAGAAGCCGCAGACGCCGCAGGTGGAGGGCGCCGAGCGGGCCATGTCCGTGTCGGGGCCGTAGTCGGTGTACCAGCGGAGGGCCGCTTCCTCGCGGCCCTCGCGGCTGAGGACCTGGGGACGGCCGAGGCCGATCTCCTCGATGACCTCGTCAACCACCGGATCGCCGGTGACCAGATAGCCGGGTACCAGGCGTGGGTCGTCGACGGGCGGGGCCAGCAGGTCGCCGGGGGCCAGGTCGCCGGGGCGCACGCGTTGATCCCACGGCACGAAATCCGGTGCCACCAGGGCATCGGGGCCCGGCAGCAGGGCCGACTCACTGACCGTCGCGTACTCCGCCTCCAGCGGCGCCGCCACCACCACCGCCCACTGCCAGCCGCGATAGCCGGGCAGTGTGGCCGCGAAGTGATGCGTGGCCGCGTATTCATCCTCGGCGGTGACCCCCAGATGCTCGCCGACACCGGTCGGCTGCAGCTCGAGGAGCGCACGGCGGGCCAGCCCGACCGCCTCCGCAAGGATCGGTCGCACACCGGACTCCGAAACAGGAACTGCGCTCACGCCCTACATTTTGCCGTATGGAGCGCAAACGTCGTGCGTGGGCTGTGACTGGACTGATCTTGCTGGCAACGGTGGGTTCCGCGACGGCGTCGGGCTGCGCGAACATCGACGACACACCGCGATTCCGAGTCGAGGTGATCGGGACTCGCCCACACGATCGCGCCGCCTTCACCGAGGGCCTCGAGATCGACGGCACGATCCTCTACGAGGGCACCGGCCTCGACGGCCGATCCGATCTGCGCGCCACCGATCTGAACACCGGCGAACAGTTGGCCCGGGTCGAACTGCCCGCCGACCTGTTCGGCGAGGGCGTCACCTTGGCGGGTGACACCGTCTGGCAGCTCACCTGGAAGGACGGCATCGCCATCGCGCGCGATCCGCGCACCCTCGCCGAACGCACTCGGGCCCGCTACGACGGCGAGGGCTGGGGCCTGTGCACCCGCGGCGACCGCCTCGTGATGAGCAACGGCAGCGCCACCCTGACCTTCCGGGATCCGACCACCTTCGCCGCCACCGGCTCCATCCGACTCACCACCCACCGCAATGCCCGCCTCAACGAACTCGACTGCGCCACAGACGGTTCGATCTACGCCAATGTCTGGCCCACCGATCACATCCTGCGCATCGATCCCGACAGCGGCGCGGTTCTGGCCGATATCGACGCGAGCGGCCTGCTGACATCGGCCGAACGCGCGGGAACCGATGTGCTCAACGGCATCGCGCAACTCCCGGGCGCCGACCGATTCCTGATCACCGGTAAGAACTGGCCCACAATGTTCGAGGTGCGCTTCGTCCGGGCATAACGGCTCTGCAGAGGATCACACCCACACCTGAAACCCCATCCCCGAAACCCTGCGAGAGAATCGACATTGTGACTGCCTCCCGCGAACCCTCCGGAACCGATCCTGGTCGGTGGGACGGCGAGGACCGATCGCGCAGCCCGCGCCATCCCGGATACGACCGCTATCCGCCGCCGAACACCCCCGATCGGCAACAGCTGCCACCCCTGCCGCGCCGCAGCCCCGAACCGGACGTACCGGAATTCGTGACCCGCCGACTGTCGAGCGGCGAGCCGCCACCCGCGCTGCCGCCGCCACCGCCCGAACCCGAGACCGCGGAACTCACCGACACCCAACGCGTCCCGCGCAAACTCACCGTCACCCGCGTGGTGGTGATGCGCAGTCGCGAACTCACCGAGAAGGGTTTCCAGACCTTCCAGCGCGCGGCCAAGGCCGACGGCGCGGACGAATCGGGCCTGACGGCACTGGTCTACGCGACGATGGCCAATTTCGCCCTCGACGCGGCCATCGCGGTCGCCCTGGCCAATACGCTGTTCTTCGCCGCCCAGACCGCCGAATCCAAGGGCAAGGTGGCGCTGTATCTGCTGATCACGATCGCACCCTTCGCGGTGATCGCCCCGCTGATCGGTCCCCTGCTGGACCGGCTGCAACGCGGGCGCAGACTCGCGCTGGCCGGATCGTTCGCCGCGCGGGCGGTGGTCGCGATCGTGCTCATCTTCGGCTTCGGCGGCTGGCCGCTGTATCCGCTCGCGCTGTGCATGATGATCCTGAGCAAATCGTTCTCGGTGCTCAAGAGCGCGGTGACGCCCAGAGTGCTGCCACCGGGAATCGATCTGGTGCGAACCAATTCCCGGCTCACGGTCTTCGGCCTGGTGGGCGGGACGATCGTGGCCGGCGGCCTGGCCGGATTGTGCGCGATGATCGCCGGATCCACCGGCGCGCTCATGTTCGCCGTGGTGATCGCCTGCGTCGGAACCTATCTGAGCCTGCGGATGCCGTCCTGGATCGAGGTCACCGAGGGCGAGGTGCCCGCCACCCTCGGTTATCACGGCAGCGAGGCCCGCACCGAGGTCTTCGAGGAGGCGACGCCGTCCACCGTGAAACCCGCCAAGCGCCGCCAGCCGCTGGGGCGCGCGGTGGTCGTGGGCCTGTGGGGTAACGGCTCGATCCGGGTGCTCACCGGATTCCTGTTCTTCTATGTCGCCTTCGTCGCCAAGGCCACCGAACATGTGGCCTGGCGACAGGCCGCGATGCTCGGCGTGGTCGGCGTGGCGGCGGGCCTCGGCAACTTCGCGGGCAATGCCACCGGGGCCCGGCTGAAACTCGGGCGGCCCGCGTTGATCGTGGTCGGCTGCACGGCGGGTTGTGCGGCGATCTCGTTGTTCGCCACATTCGCCGACAATCTGCTCGGCGCGGCCGCGGCGACCCTGGTCGCGTCCGGCGCCAGCGCACTGGCCAAGGTATCGCTGGACGCCTCGATCCAGGACGATCTGCCGCCGGAGTCCCTCGCCTCCGGATTCGGCCGCTCGGAAACCGTGCTGCAGCTGTCCTGGGTGATCGGCGGTGCGGGCGGCGTCCTGCTACCGACCGTGTTCTGGAAGGGTTTCGCGGTCGTCACCGCCGTGTTGGCGCTGGGATTGCTGCAGACCGTGGTGAGCTACCGTGGTCATTCGCTGCTGCCCGGTTTGGGCGGCAACCGACCCCAGCATGCGAAGCAGGAGGTCTCCGGCGCCCATCCGAATCCGGATCCGGGCCTCGGCGATCCGACCCGACAAGCGACAGGAAACCCGCCACAGTGAAGCCGAAGACCCGTACCGCCCTGGCGCTGTCCGCGGCGGCGGTGTTCGTGGTGATCGTCGCCGTGGCCGCGGTGGTGGCCGTGGCGGTCCACAACGCGCACCGAGCCGATCCACAGCTCACCGCCTACGCGCACGGCAAGACGGTCACCGTCCCGCCCTACCGGTACTGCACCGTGACACAGTCCGACAGCAACGGCCAGCTCGGATTGTCCTGCCGGCAAAGCGAAATCACCGCCCAGCTGGACACCCCGCCCGGCTATCCGGTGCAGCTGTCGCTGCCGAACCACCTCGTGGACGCGCCGTGGGTGATGGTGATGGAGTACCGCGCGCCCGATGGCACCACGGCCCGGCACGTGGCGTCCTACCGCGACTACAGCGCGGGAACCCGTGCCGTGACGGTGGATTCGCGACCGCAGCCGGATCTGCGCCTGATCGGCATCGAACTGCAGCTGGTCGTGCCGACCCGCGACGAGGCGGGCAACGAATCCTTCGCGCCCTACCAGGTGTGGTCCATCCAGACGGCTTGATACGCGGCGGCCCCGGTGAGACATGCTCACCGGGGCCGCCGTGGATCTCGTCCTGTAATCAGTGATCGAGTTCGCGGGCCACGCCGCGCACGACCTCCGCGATGCGCTGGGCCGTCTTGCGATCCGGGTACTTGCCCTTGCGCAGATCCGGCTGCACCGTCGCCTCCAACAGCGTGATCATGTCCTCGATCAGGCCGTGCAGATCGTCGGGGGTCTTGCGGGGCAGCGCGGGAATCTCCTTGCGCTCCTTGCCCTGACCGCCACGCACCGACGGCAGCGGCTCGAGCAGCTTGAGGCTCAACGCCTGCGGGCCACGCCGACCCGCGGCCATTCCGAATTCCACTCGTTGCCCGGGCTTCAGCGCCTCGACACCCTTGGGCAACGCGGACGACCGAACATAGACGTCCTCGCCCTCATCCTGGGACAGGAAGCCGAAGCCCTTTTCGACGTCGTACCACTTCACCTTGCCGGTCGGCACTGCGCTCACCCGTTCGTCATCGATGCCCGGACCTCCCGGGCACAACCATGGGCCCCGGAACATGTCCGGAACCTTCCTGCTTGCGTAAAGAAAGCGCCCCACAGGTATGTAGGACGCGGTGCTTTCGAGTCTACCCCGGTGACCAGTGGCCGAGCACACCAGTTTTACGGTGCAGTAATGCCCGATTCCGTCTCGAATCCGACGCCCCGCCGCTCCGGCCGGTCGCTGCTGTACGTGGCACTGGGCCTGTTCGCGATCGGCCTGGTGGCGATCATCGCCGTATTCGTGGTTCCGCTCGTGAGCGATGCCCGTCCGGGGGTGTGGCTGTATCTGATCGCGATGGCCGCGACCTCGCTGGGTCTGCTGCTGGGCATCGTGTTCGCACTCTGGTCCGGTCGGCGGGCGCGGTAGGCAACAACTATTTGCCCAGTTCGTTATCCAGCCAATCCTGTGATCTTCGTCACATAACGAACCGATAACGAGACGGTCACGACGACCGAGATCTGATGACACGCCGCGACAACCTGCACAGACGGGGTTTTGGAAGACCTTGCGGCAGACCGCGACCCGCAAATACACGCCGGTTACCAAATGGTGATTTTTCGCGGCGATCGTCGTACGGTCTTACCCAGCCGGGAGCAGTCCCGGAACCACCGGCCCGCCGCACCGAGCCTTGCCCCGCGGGTACGGACACCCGACGGAAACAGGGGCAAGGGCGGGGAACCCAAAGTCCCACGCAGGGAGCCGGGAGAAGTCGAAAGACCGATCCCTTGGGGTGAAGTCCCGGGCAACCGGGACCGGACGACCTCTCAGTCCGAACCCGACAGCTCACCTCGCAGGAGCGTACGAGAGGAAGACACCCGATATGAGTGGACGCCATCGCAAGCCGACCAGTACCGGCCGCACCGTAGCCAAGGTCGCCGTCTCCACCGCGATCATGGGTGGTGCGGGAGTGGCCCTCGCGGGGCACGCGGCCGCAGCTCCCGACTCCGATTGGGACAAGCTCGCCCAGTGTGAGTCCGGTGGTAACTGGGGTATCAACACCGGCAACGGTTACCAGGGCGGCGTGCAGTTCTCGCAGAGCACCTGGGCCGCCCACGGCGGCACCGAATACGCCGCGTCGGCCAATCAGGCCACCCGCGAACAGCAGATCACCGTTGCCGAGCGCGTTCTCGCGACCCAGGGTTGGGGCGCTTGGCCGACCTGCTCGCAGCGCATGGGCCTGCACAGCGGCGCGACCGAGCGCAGCGCTCCCGCGCCCGCCGCCACCCAGAATTCGCACTGGACCCCGCAGACCGATGCCGCACCGCAGCAGCCGATTCAGGGCGACAGCACCCAGGAAGTGTTCCAGGCCGTCGACAAGGCCGTCGCCACCGCGCAGTCGCAGGGCTTCGCCGTGCCGCAGCAGGCGCTCGACGCCTACAACGCCTTCAAGTCCAGTGGCGCCAAGCTGGATCCGTCCGTCGTGAACTTCTTCGAGGCGAACAAGAACGTGCTGCCGAACTAGGCCGCGTCGCACCTCATATCGAAATACAGACAGCGAAAGGCCCCCACTCCGAGGAAGAGGTGGGGGCCTTTCGCCGTCTGCGCGTCAGCGGTTGATGACCGTGTGCGGGTGCACATACGGCACCTGATCCGCCGGCACCGGAAACTCGGTGTCCTCGCCGTAGGGCGACAGACCACCGGAACGAGTCGACGAGAGCTCGGTAACCGCGTGGTCGCCGTTCTCGACCTGCGGCCAGCCATTGTCGACGTAGGGTTTCTTCGATTTGTTCACCACGCGCTCATTCTGGCACGGCGGTTACCCGCCGGCGCGATAGGTACGACACAGCTCGGCAGGGCGTCGACCACGGCCGTAGGCTGGATGGGATGACCACGACCGACTCCGCTCCCGGCTCGGCCGAAATCGCGCTCGCCGACTGGCTGACCACCCGCTCCGACGACGATCTGGTGACGCTGCTGCAACTGCGCCCGGATCTGGCCGTCCCGCTGCCGGGTTCGATGGCGGTGCTGGCGGCACGGGCCGAACAGCGCGCCTCGGTGCTGCGCGCCACCGACGAGTTGGACACCCTGGATTTCGCCGTCGTGGAGACCCTGGCCGTGCACGGCGCGAGCTATCCGGGCCGCACGGCCGATCCGCTGCCCCGCGCCCGCCTGTACGAACTGCTCGGCGATCGGGTGCCCGCCGCGGCCATCGACGCGGCCGTGGCCCGTCTCGCCGCCCGGGCGCTGCTGTGGGGCGAGGACGAGTTATTACTCGCCGCGGCCGCCAAAGACGCGCTGCCGTGGCCGCTGGGCAGCACTACGCAACTTCCGGATGCGTTGACCGAACCGGAGATCCACGCGGCCCTGAGCGAAATCGGTTCGGCCGAACGAGCCCTGCTGGACAAGCTGGCCGCCACCGGCCCGCGCGGGCGCACCCGTGACGCCGCGCCCGGCACCGCGCCCGACCGTCCGATTCAGCGCCTGCTGGCCAAGCGGCTGCTCGAGTGGGTCGATGCGGAGACCGTCGAATTGCCGCCGTCGGTCGGCCAGGTGCTGCGCCGCGAACCGGTGACCGATCCGCACGCCCTGACGCCCCCGCAGCCGGAACCGCGGCGGCACACCGCGGCCGATGTGAACGCGGCCGCCGCCGGCGAGGTGGGTGAGCTGCTGCGCCACTGCGGCGACATCCTCGAGGTCCTGGGCCAGGCGCCCGCCCCGGCGCTGCGCTCGGGCGGACTGGGTGTGCGCGAATTGCGCCGCGTGGCCAAGCAGACCGGAATCGACGAGACCCGCATCGGAATGCTCGCCGAGGTGCTGGCCGCGGCCCGCCTGCTGGACAAGGGAATTCCCGAACCGCCGCCGGATTCCGATGCCGTCGACGACTTCTGGGCGCCGACCGGCTCGGCCGACGGCTGGCTGGACGGCCCGGCCGCCCGCCGCTGGGTGGTGCTGGCCGACGCCTGGCTGGAACTGGACCGCTTCCCGTGGATGATCGGCCTGCGCGACGCCAACGACAAACCGCTGGCCGCGCTGTCGCTGGAACTGCGCAATGTCCACGCCGTACGCGATCGCCGCACGATTCTGACGCTGCTGGCCGAATGTCCGCCCGGATCGGCCCTGTCCCCCGCCGATATCGTGCGAGTACTGGCCTGGCGACAGCCGCGCTGGCGCAGGCATTTCCGCCTCGACGCGGTGACGGCGACGCTGGCCGAGGCGGCCGCCCTGGGCATCGTCGGGCGTGGCGCGCTCACCTCGGCGGGCCGCGCGCTACTGCACGACTCGCTCGGCGACGCGGAGGCCGAGATGGAGTCGGCGCTGCCGGAACCGGTCGACCACGTGCTGGTGCAGGCCGATCTGACGGTGATCGCCCCCGGCCCGCTGGTACCGGATCTGCAGAGCCGCATCGCCCTGGTCGCCGATGTCGAATCGGCGGGTGCGGCAACGGTTTACCGGATCGGCGACGCCTCGGTGCGCCGCGCGCTGGACGCCGGGCTGACGGCGGCGGAACTGCATCAGCTGTTCGCCGCGCATTCGCGCACCCCGGTCCCGCAGTCGCTGACCTATCTCATCGACGATGTCGCGCGTCGGCACGGGCGGCTGCGCGCGGGTATGGCCCAATCATTCCTGCGCAGTGAGGATCCCACGCTGCTCGCCGAGGTGCTGGCCGCTCCCGTGGCCGAGCGACTGGCGCTGCGGGCCATCGCGCCGACCGTGGCCATCTCCCAGGCCCCGCTCGGCGAGGTGCTGGAATTGTTGCGCGGCGCGGGTTTCAGCCCGGCGGGCGAGGATTCCTCCGGCGCCATCGTCGATCTGCGCCCGCGCGGCGCGCGAATCCCCTTGCGCACCAACACCCGTCAGACCTGGCGTCCGACGCCGCCCAGTACCGAACAACTCCAGTTGCTGGTCGCCGAACTGCGCGCGGGCGAGAAGGCCGCCCAGGCCCGCCCCGGCCAGTCGGTGCGCTCCGACGGCACCCGCACCGGCACCGCGGCCACCCTGGCCCTGCTGCAACTGGCCGTCCGGGTGCGCCGCCCGGTGCATATCGGCTACGTCGACGCTCAGGGCACGGCCACCCAGCGCATCGTCGAACCGCTCAAGGTCGCCGGTGGCCAACTCGACGCCCTGGATCAGGTCACCGGATCGGTGCGCCGTTTCACACTGCATCGCATCGCCTCGGTCGCCCTGGTCGACGAGCAGCAGTGATCACGCCCGCGGATTCACGAAGCAGAACGTGGTTTTCGGCTCCGAGACAGTGAGATAGGTCGCGGGCGGTGCGCACAGCTCGCGGTCGGCGCGGCCGTCGACGCGCGCCACGACGCGGACGGTGGCCTGCGAGTCGGCGCAGTCGGCGGTGGCGAAGCCGGTCGCGGAGTCGCGGTGATAGCAGCTGTTCTGCTTCAGATCGGGAGCCAGGCAGAGGTAGGCGACGGTCTCCCCGGCCGAGGTCTCCTCGTAGCTGGCGTATTCGGAGCCGCAGTCGCGCCGATGGTCCGAATTCGATACGACCGTGTAGACCGTGCGGGCCGACGAACAGTCGGTCGGTTCGGTCCGGGCCTGGGTCGCCGCACCCTCGGCGACCGCGAGACAGTCACCGGCCTTGGCGCGGGCGGTGGCGGACAGTTCGGTGACCGAGCAGCCGGTGACCGCCCCGACGGCCACCGTCACCGCCACGCAGAGCAGCCGGACGTTCAGAACTGCCGCAGGCTCCACAGAGCCCACAGCGAATGATTGAGGATGCTGGGGAGAAGGTTGTTGAGCAACTGCAGACCGAGATAGTTCACAATCAATGCCTTTCGCAATACTGGACGAGCGCCCAGGCGTACATCGAGATCTCTGTCGCTATGGTCGGGGAGATCGTTACGCTCTGCAACATGAAGCTCGAGGACATCATCCGGGAGCTCTACGGAACCGATCCCGGCGAATTCGTGCGGGCGCGAGACGCGCAGGTCAAGGACGCGCGGGCCGCCGGGGACAAGGATCTGGCGACCGCGGTGGCCAAATTGCGCCGCCCGACGGTCGCGGCGTGGGCGGTCAATCTGCTGGCGCGCGAGGCCGGCGAAGAGGTCGGGGTGCTAATGGATCTCGGTGCGGCCCTTCGTGATGCGCAGCGCCGTCTGTCCGCCGACCGCCTGCGCACCCTCACCGCGCAGCGGCAGCAGGCGGTGAACGCGTTGTCGCAGCGGGCCGGTCGGCTCGCCGCAGCACGCGGCAAACCCCTCGGCGAGGCGGTACTGCGCGAGGTCGGCCAGACCCTCAATGCCGCACTGGCGGATTCGGCTGTGGCGGAACAGGTTCGCGGGGGCACCCTGGCCGCCGCCGCGAGCTACGAGGGCTTCGGCCCAGCCGGACCCGCCCTGGCCGCGGCCCCGGAGCCACCCGAACCGGCCGTCGCACCCGAACCTCCCGCCGATCGAGACGTCGCGGCCCGCCACGAACTCGACGAGGCGCTGAACTCGCTCGAATCCGCCCGCGAGACAACCGATTCCGCCCGCGCCGACGTCGCGCGGCGCGACGCCGAACTGGCCGAGCTCGACGCCCGCATCACCGCCCTGCGCGCCGATCTCGAACGCGCCGAGGATCAGCGCCGCTTCGCCGCGGCGGCCGAACGCTCCGCCCAGGAGGCCCTGCACAAGGCCGAACGCCAACTCGACCGGATCGAACGCTGGGTGGCCAAGGCGCGCTCACGGCTACCGGAGGGCGAATGATGTTCAGGCGCGCAAGGATCCGGGATACAGATACTCCGGCGCGGGTATCGTCTCGCGCTCGAGCCACGCCTCGAAGAAGGCGCTCAGATCCAGCCCGGCCCGTGACTGCACGAACTGCCGGAACTCCGGCATCGAGGCATTGCCGTAGGCATGCGACTGCACGAAATCCCTTGTCGCGGAGAAGAACACCGCATCCCCGACCAATCGGCGCAGGGCGTGCAGGAACAGCGGCCCGCGGTAGTACACGGCCGTGAACTCCCGGCCCGCACCGGGATTCTGCAGCGGAATCTCCCAGAACCTCGGATCGTCGCGGCGCTCGGCGACGGTCTTGCGATATCGCGCGTCGGCGTCGAGCCCCTCCTTGCTCTCCGGCCAGAGGTAGTCGGCGGTGTAGCTGGCGAAACATTCGTTCAGACAGATATCCGCCCACTGCCGCACCGACATCGAATCGCCCCACCACTGATGGGCGTTCTCGTGCACGACGGTGTCCAGATCGGTCCAGGGCGCGTAGATCGGGCGCGTCTGGGTCTCGAGCGAGAAGTTCAGGTCGGTGTCGACGTAGATACCGCCCCCGCTCTCGAACGGGTAGGGGCCGTAGACGGATTCGATGAAGTCCAGCACCTCGGGCAGGCGCTGCTCGAGTTCCCGGGCCCGCGCCGCGCCGGGCGCGAAGGCGCTGATCAACGGCGTGCCGTCGGCACGAGTCTGATCGAGGAAGTCGAAGTGGTCGATGGCCACGGTCGTCAGATAGCCGAGCGTCGGATGTCGCGACGCCCATTCCACCGTCCGATTCGGACCGTCGACCTCATCGCGCACCCGCAGGCCGTTCGACACCACCTGCCAGTCCCGCGGAACCGTCACGCTCAGATCGAAGGTGGCCTTGTCCAACGGGGTGTCGTTGAGCGGATACCAGGTGCTGGCCGAATGCGGTTCACCCGCCGCGAACGCACCGCCGCTGGGCGAGAAGGTCCAGCCGCCCTCGTCGTTCTGCGTTGCCTCTCCGCCGTATTCGACGCTCACCGTGAACGGCAGCCCCGGCAGGACGGGCAGTGCGGGGCTCACGGAGAGCTTGTGCTCGCCGTGGCGGACGAATCCGGCGGGCAGGTTGTTCACCGTCACCCGGCGCACCTGCGGCCCCGCGAAATCGAGATCGAACATGCGCAGCGCCTGGGCGGCCACCGACTCCAGCCGCGCCGTGCCGGTGAGCTGACGGCTCGGCGGATCGTAGGAGATCGCGACGGCGTAGTGGCCGACGTGATAGCCGCCGTTGCCGTCGTCGGGGTAGTACGGATCGCCGAGACCGGACGCACCGACCAGCGGATCGGCGGGCGGCTGCGCCTGCGCCGATGTCGCGAGGACGCTCGCGATCAACACAACCGCGGCCGAGAACCGCATTCCGGTACGCATTCTCATGCGACGAGCCACCCTTTCCACGAAGCGCAGAACAGGTGCCGATGCTAAACGCTCAACTCTCCGCGCCCGAGACCGCCACGCTCGCGCCCAGGCCGATGATCATCAGCCCGCCCGCGCCGCCTACCGCCTCGAGCCGCCGCGGCGAACGCGCGAACCAGTCGCGGGCCGATCCGGCGGCCAGCCCCCACACGCTGTCGGAGACCAGCGCGATGGCCAGGAAGATCAGGCCCAGGGTCAGCAGTTGCAACGGCACCGCGCCCCGGTCGCGATCGATGAACTGCGGCAGCACCGCGGAGAAGAAGATGATCGACTTCGGATTGGTGATCCCGACGATGATGCCCTGTCGGAAGATTCGCCGATTCGACACCGGAGAGATCTGGGTCTCCAGGGCCGCGCGCAGCGATCGACGCTCCCGAATCGCCTGCACCCCGAGATACATCAGATACAGCGCCCCGGTGAACTTGATGACGGTCAGGGCGATCGCCGAGGCCGCGACGATCATGCCGAGCCCCGCGGCGACCAGCACCAGCGCCACCAGGACGCCCAGCGCGTGGCCGAGTACCGAAACCAGTGCGGCCCGACGGCCGTTGGTGAGGGCGCGTCCGATGGTGAACAGCACGCCGGGACCCGGAACGACGATCAGAATCGTGGCGGCCACCAGAAACGCCCAGAAATGTGTGGCAGATATCACTGACCAAGTTTACGGATCCGGTCAACCGGATTTCAGCCCCGCAATTCCTCCGGCAGTTGCTGGGGATCCAGCAGCAGGTATTTCGAATCCTTGCCCTGCACCTTGTCGGCCACCTCGAGATTGTCTGCCAGCAGACGCCATTCCACCTCGCTGATGGCCGCGCGGGCGCGATCGATCACCCCGGTGTCGCGGGTGCCCCAGGCGATCGGCATGGCACTGACCACCTGGCGCAGATCGGCCACCGAGCGGGGCACGCGATCGGCCCGGACCGTCACCGCGGGCACCTGCTCCCCCGGCCCGCCGCCGTGGCCGGGCAGCGAGCGCACCACCCGCGTGATCAGGGCATAGCGCGGATCCGCCTCGGGTTTGGCCAGATTCACCAGCGCCAGCAGCGTCACGCCCTTGGGGTTCTTACCCGACACCACCGCCGGAACCAGCTCGCCCTCGGCGTAGAGCTTCTCGATACGCGACCGATACGGCGTCCAGACCGCCACGAACAGGGCGATGATCGTGCCCAGCGCGAAGGCGATCGCGAGCAGGAACGAATACGGATGATTCAGCCAGATGAGCCCGGCCGTTCCCAGACCGAGCACGATGGCCGCGGCCAGCGCGAGCACGCGCATCCGGCGAATATCGTGGACGACTTCGTTCACCGCCCGGGCATGCTCGCGGTCCACCGCGAATTCGAAGCGTCGCACGTCTCATTCCTAACACGTTTTCGGAGGCAAGCCCTCCATCTAGCCGATCGCCGGCCCCAGCAGGTCGTCCGCATCGGTGATGCGATAGGCATACCCCTGTTCGGCAAGGAAACGCTGCCGGTGGGCCGCGTATTCGGCGTCCAGGGTGTCACGGGCGACAACGGAATAGAAGTGCGCTTGACCACCGTCGTGTTTGGGCCGCAGCAATCGGCCCAGCCGCTGCGCCTCCTCCTGACGCGAGCCGAAGGTGCCCGAAACCTGGACCGCGACAGACG
The DNA here is from genome assembly GCF_001613105.1 of Nocardia pseudobrasiliensis NBRC 108224. Classification (GTDB taxonomy): domain Bacteria; phylum Actinomycetota; class Actinomycetes; order Mycobacteriales; family Mycobacteriaceae; genus Nocardia; species Nocardia pseudobrasiliensis. The sequence goes on from NZ_BDBS01000057.1 coordinate 31,724, forward strand.
CTTCCGGAAGGTCTATGGAGAAATTGGCGACCTTGCTCACCACCAGCACCGGAATCTCACCGCGGCGGAACGCGTCGAACAGCGCCTCGCGCTCCTTGGTGCGGGTGGAACCCTGGATGACCGGGGCGTTCAGATGTTCACCCAGTTCGTCGAGCTGATCCAGATACGCGCCGATCACCAGGCACTGGGAATCCTTGTGCCGCTCCAAAATCGACTCCACCACGGGCAGTTTGGTCCGCGCGGTCGAGCACAGTTTGTAGCGCTCCTCGGGTTCGGCGGTGGCGTAACTCATCCGCTCGGCGTCGGTGAGGGTGACCCGCACCTCCACGCAGTCGGCCGGGGCGATCCAGCCCTGGGCCTCGATATCCTTCCAGGGCGCGTCGTAGCGCTTGGGGCCGATGAGGGAGAACACATCGCCCTCGCGGCCGTCCTCGCGAACCAGCGTCGCGGTCAGGCCCAGGCGGCGACGCGACTGCAGATCGGCGGTCATCCGGAAGACCGGGGCGGGCAGCAGATGCACCTCGTCGTAGATGACCAGGCCCCAGTCGCGGCTGTCGAACAGTTCGAGATGCCGGTACTCGCCCTTGGTCTTGCGCGTGATGACCTGGTAGGTGGCGATGGTGACCGGGCGGATCTCCTTGCGCTCGCCGGAGTATTCCCCGATCTCGTCCTCGGTGAGCGAGGTGCGCGCCAGCAGCTCGCGCCGCCACTGTCGACCCGCCACGGTATTGGTGACCAGGATCAGCGTGGTCGCCTTGGCCTTGGCCATCGCGGCCGCCCCGACCATGGTCTTCCCCGCACCGCACGGCAGCACCACGACACCCGAACCGCCCGCCCAGAACGAGTCGGCGGCCATCTCCTGATAGTCGCGCAGCTCCCACTGGCCCCCGTCGAAGTCCAGATCGATCGCATGGGCCTCGCCGTCGACGTACCCCGCCAGGTCCTCGGCGGGCCAGCCGATCTTGAGCAGCATCTGCTTGATCCGCCCGCGCTCGGACGGATGCACCGCGACCGTATCGTCATCGATGCGCGAGCCCAGCATGGGCTGAATCTTCTTGTGCCGCAGCACCTCCTCCAGCACCGCCCGATCCAGACTGACCAGCACCAGCCCGTGCGCCGGATGTTTGACCAGCTGCAACCGCCCGTACCGGGCCATGGTGTCGACGATGTCCACCAGCAGCGGCTGCGGCACGGCGTACCGCGAGAAGTTCACCAGCGCGTCGACCACCTGCTCGGCGTCGTGGCCCGCCGCCCGCGCGTTCCACAGCGCCAACGGCGTCACCCGATAGGTGTGCACATGCTCCGGCGCCCGTTCCAACTCGGCGAACGGCGCGATAGCCTGCCGCGCCTCATCCGACCGCTCGTGATCGATCTCGAGCAGCAGGGTCTTGTCGCTTTGGACGATGAGCGGTCCGTCGGTCACGGCGCCTCCTAGTCTGCGGGCCGTGGTCCATTGTTCCTGATGGGTCCGACACGGCTCAGAGCGCGGGCGGAACGTTCTCCAGGGTGGCGAGATAGGCCGCGGCGGAACCGGCTTCGGGTGCGCCGATACGGCGGTAGATCTCGACGGCTTCTCGTAGCCGGGTCAGCGCGGCGTCGGTGTCGCCCAGACCGGCTCGGCAGCGGGCGGCGCCCTCGAGCGCGCGGGCCTGTTCCGGTTGGCTGTCCACCCGACGGGCCAGCTCGAGCGCTTCGTCGAACACTCCCAACGCCTCTCGCAGAGCACCGCTGCGGGTCAGCACCTGCCCGATGCGATTGAGCGCCTCGACCTCGCCCAGGCGGTTTCCGAACTTGCGATAGAGGTTCAGGGCCTGCCGGTGCAGGTCGGCGGCCTCGGCGTAATCCTCGGTCAGATAGCGCACGCTGCCGAGATCATTGAGGACGTTGGCCTCGCCGAGACGGTTGCCGAGCCGCCGGAATTGCTCCAGTGCCTGCCGGTGCATTTCGATGGCCTCGGCATAGCCCCCGGCTGCCTTGCGCACATTGCCGAGGTTGCCCAGGGCGTTGGCCGCGCCGAAGCGGTCACCGACCTCCCGGAAGAGGTCCAGCGCCTGCTGGTGCAGCTCGGTGGCCTCGGCGTAGTCGCCGACATCCGCGCACGCGACGCCGAGATTACCCAGGGCGTTGGCTTCACCGAAGCGGTTGCCGATCTGCCGATAGAGCTCCAGGGCCTGGCCGTACAGTTCGGTGGCCACGGCATAGTCGCCGATATCCGCGCGCACGACGCCGAGATTGTTGAGGGTATTGGCCTCGCCGCGGCGATCATCGATCTCCCGATACAGCGTCAATGCTCGCTCGTACAGGTCGATGGCCTCGGCATAGGTCCCCGTCTCCTCGCCCACGATGCCGAGGGTGCCGAGGGCGTTGGCCTCGCCGAGTCGGTCGCCGATCTCCCGGTACAGTCTCAGCGCCCGGCGATGCAGTTCGGTGGCCTCGGCATAGTCGCCGGTCCGCTGGCATACGCTGCCGAGATCGGCCAGGGCGTTGGCTTCGCCGAGTCGGTCGCCGAGACTTCTGGCCGCGTCGACGGCGCGGTGATGCAGTCGCCGTGCCTGCGGCCAGGGTCCGTCACGGTCCAGCAGGGCGGCGAGCCCCGCGGTCAGCTCGACCACTCGGCGCGGTTGGTCCGTGGCGGCGGCGTGTTCCAGACAGGCCAGCAGGTTGACCCGTTCGACGCGCACCCACCCCCAGGCCCGTGCCTCGTCGGCGAAATCGTTCGCCGCGACATCCGCGCTCGGCCGCGTCCGCCGGGCCAGGCGTCGGTCAGCGGCCGCCGCGGTGTTGCGATAGTGGTCCAGCAGCCGGTCCAGGGCGCGATCGTTGTGTTCGCGCGGATCACCGGCCGCGAGAGTGCGTGCGTAATCGCGCAGCAGATCGTGTAGGCGGTAGCGGCCGGGAGCGGGTTCCTCGACGAGATGGTCGGTGTAGAGCGCCTCTAGTTCGCGACGCGCGACCGCGACGGGCAGGTCGGCCAGGGCCGCGACCGCGGCGATGTCGGTATCGGGGCCGGGGTGCACACCCAGATAGCGGAACACCTGCGCCCGCAAGGGCGGCAGATCGCGATAGGACATCGTGAAGGCCGCGTAAACGGCTCGATCGCCGGTGTCGAGTTCGGTGAGCCGATCGGTGGCCGCGGCGAAGTGGTCGGCCAGGGTCTGAATGGTCCAGGCCGGGTGGTGAGCCAGGCGTCCGGCCAGCAGGACGATCGCCAGGGGGAGATATCCGCACAACCGCACGATCTCGGCGATGGCGGCGGCGTCGGCGCTTCCGGTCGGATCGCGTTGCGCCAGACGGCTGAACAGCTGGGCGGCGTTGTCCGGGTCGAGGGCGTCCAGGGTCAGCGGGACCGCGCCGTCGAGAGCGACCAGCCGCCGCCGACTGGTGATCAGGGTGAGGCAACCCGGCCCGGTCGGAAGCAGCGGTTCGATCTGCGCGTGGTCGCGCGCGTCGTCGAGCACCAGCAGCACCCGCCGATCCGACAGCCGATCCCGCCACAGATCGCGCCGCGCCGCGAGCGAGTCGGGTATGTGTCCGGGCGCGATGCCGAGATCGGTGAGCAGCGTGGCGAGCACATCGAACGGATCGACAGGATGCTGTCCCGGTGTGTGAGCGTGCAATTCGACGAAGAAGCGGCCGTCGGGGAACTGGTCGGACAGCAGGTGCGCGCCGCGCGTGACCAGCGCGGTCTTGCCGACGCCAGGCATGCCGTCGACGGTGTGGATGGAAACCACCCGCCCCGGCCCCGCCGCCTGCAGGATCCGACGCAATTCGAACTCGCGCCCGACGAATGTGTCGAGGTCGCGTCGCAGCCCGGTCGTCACGGTCGGGCGCGACGACTGGGGTTCCTCGGTCGCGGCCTTCCACAGTCGTTGCCAGGCCGACCGATTCGCTACAGCGGGCTGGATGGGCACGGACCTCGCCTTGGCGAGCTGTACCAATGTCACCAGCACCGGTTCGAACGTTTCGAAACGTGAGGGCACATTGCGGCCCTTACGCCAGTCGCTGATTCGCTGTGCCGAGAGTCCGCCCCCGCGACCGGAGGCCCGTGTCGCGCGCAGCCGGGTCTCGGCGGCGGCCACGACCCGCTGCAATGTGGGATTACCGGCGGCCTCCCAGAGTTCCGCCAGTCGAGCCGTGAAAAGCGCTCGTGGTGAATCATTTTCGTGCCCGCTACCCACACCGACCAACCTAGGCCATAGCCGGATCAGACGTCCGCGGGCCAACCCCGCGCTGGCGTCGCGGGATCATCCGCCAACCGAGCCGCGATCCAGGAATCCCTACGCACCCCGCGCTGATATCCGCCCATGCGCATCAGGCCCTCGTAGTGGAAGCCCGTGCGGCGGGCCACGGCGGCGGAGGCCCGGTTGCCGACGAAGGCGCGCCATTCGATGCGGCCCAGGCCCAGGCTGGCGGGGGCGAAGCCGAAGTCGCAGACCAGGCGGACGGCCCGGGTCATCAGGCCCGCGCCGCGGGCGCGGGCGGCGAGCCAGAAGCCGATTTCCGCGGCGCTGGGGTCGTTGTCGCGGCGCATCAGGCCGATCATGCCGACCAGCTTCGATTCGGCCGATTCGCGGACACCCCAGGTCGGCAGGCCCGCGGTCCAGCCGGGGGCGACGGTGTCGGTGAGGAACTTCTCCGCGTGCGTGCGCTCGTAGGGCATGGGCACGGTCGTCCACTCGCCCACCGACGGTTCGCGACAGCAGTCGACGATCGTGTCGATATCGTCGGTGGCGGGCCGCGACAACCACACCACACCATCGGTCAGCGTGCAGTCCTCCATGCGGTCATGCTGTCATGTGCCGAGCTGACGGCCCAGCGATTTTCGGACCTGAAGTAAACTCACCGCAATGGTTGCCGCTCTGCTCGCCGATCTCTTCGAATCCCACCGGGCACATCTGTTCGCGGTGGCCTATCGCCTGACCGGCAGCGTGACCGATGCCGAGGATGCGGTGCAGGAGAGCTGGCTACGGCTGATCACCGCGCGGCAGTTCGAGATCGAGGATATGCGCGCCTGGCTGACCACGGTGGTGAGCCGAATCTGCCTGGACCACTTGCGCAGTGCCGCGACCCGCCGGGAAAGCTATGTCGGCCAATGGCTTCCGGAGTTCGTGGTGACCGGAACGACCCCGTCGAGCACCCCGGACCCGTTGGAAAGCGTCGTCCGAGGACAGGATTTCCGCTTGGCCGCACTGGTCGTGCTCGACACTCTCACCCCGCCGCAGCGGGTGGCCTTCGTCCTGCACGACGGCTTCGGCGTGCCGTTCGACGAGATCGCGGACATCCTCGACATCTCCGCCGACGCCGCGCGGCAGCTGGCCGTGCGGGCGCGAAAGGCGGTGGCGCACACGCCCGAACCGGCCACCGACGCCGACCACGATCTCGCGGTGCGGCGGCTGCTGGCGGCGATGGCCGCGGGTGACCTCCAGGCGGTGGTCGCCGCCCTGCATCCGGACGCGACCTACACCGCCGACAGCAACGGAACCACCAGCGCCGCCCTGCAACTGCTGCGCGGAGCGGCCAAGATCGCCCGTTTCACGGTGAGCCTGCTGCGGCGCTATCGGGTGGACTTCTCCGAAAACGGCAGCGGGGAATACGAATTCGTCAATGTCAACGGTCAGCTCGGTGTGCTGTTGCACGAGCGCGCACCGCACGACGGCGTACCGGGGTCACCGCCGCGGGTGATCGCCTTCAGCGTCCGCGACGGATTGATCGGCGCCGCTTACGAAATGGTCAACCCCGTCAAACTCCGGCGCGGACTACGGGTGCCGCACGACGGCCTGCTCTATTAGGGTCAGCCACCGACCTTCCCCGACATGTCGTATTCCTGGTACAGCTGCGCGGCATTCTCCTTGGTCACCTGCGTGGTCGGCAGCACCTGCTTCTTGTCCACCGGCTGCTGGTGCAGCAGCTTCTCGAGGGTGTCCACGGCCTGTTCGGCGCAGGTCGGATAGACGAAGGTGGTCAGCAGCTGCCCGTTCTGCACCGCGCGAATACCGCCGGTGGGAATGGCCAGACCGTCGATGCCGATGATCTGGATCTGTCCGGCCTTACCCGCGCCCTGGATCGCCAGCTGCGCGCCGAGGGCCATATCGTCGTTGTGCGCGTAGACCAGATCGATCTTGTCGCCCTTGGCCAGCCACTGCTGCATGGTCGCGGTGGCATTGGCCTTGAGCCACTTGGCCTCCTGCTGCTCGATGATCGAGATATTGTGGCCCTCGACGGCATCCCGGAAGCCCTTGTCCCGGTCGACCTGCGGCTGATCGGACAGGATGCCGCGCAATTCGACCACATTGCCGCCGTTCGGCAGCGCCTGGACGGCGGCCTGACCCGCGAGTTTGCCGATGGCGTAGTTGTCGCCGCCGATGAAGGCCGAATAGCAGTCGGTGTTGACACTGCGATCGAGGATGATCACCGGAATCTTCGCCGCGCACGCCTGCTGTACCGCGGCCGCCAGCGGCGCGGGCTCGTTGGGCGAGACGATCAGCGCGTCCACCTTCTGCTGGATGAAGGCCTGCACCTGGCTCACCTGGGTCGCGCTGTCCTGATGCGCGTCGGTGATGGGCAGCAGCTTCATATCGGGATGCTGTTTGACGTAGTACTGCAGCTGTAGATTCAGTTGCGCGCGATAGGGTTCGGCGTTGTTGGACTGCGAATAGCCCACTACGAACTGCTTACCGTCCCCGCCGCCGCTGGGCGCGTTGGCGGCGCAGGCCGAGGCGAGCGCGGCGACCGCGCAGACGGCGAATACGGTGAAGCGTTGGTACAGCTTCATTCTCGACTCCTGAACGAGATCCGACGGAAGAAATCGGGCCGCTGCAGAACCACGGCGACCACGACGATGAGGCCCTTGATGATCAGCTGGGCATTGGTGCTGATCGCATTGAGCCCCAACACGTTGTCCAGCAGCGTCAGAATCAACGCGCCGACGAACGTGCCCGTGATGGTGCCCTTGCCGCCCGACAGGCTGGCACCTCCGATGACCGCCGCCGCGATGGCGTCCAACTCGTATCCGGTCCCGGCGAGGGGATCGGCCGAGGCACTGTAGGCGGCATCGATCGGCCCGGCGAATCCGGCCAACATGCCCGACAGCGTGAACACCGCCACCACGACCAGCGTCACATTCACCCCGGAAAGCCGTGCGGCCGTGGGATTTCCACCCACAGCGTAGATATGGCGGCCGAATCGGGTCTTGGTCAGCACGAGCTGGAATACGATACAGACCGCCACGAAGGCCAGTACCGGATAGGCGATTCCGGCCCGCCCGAACAGCGGCAGCCAGGTGCCCTGGAACAGCGTGTGCCCGGGCGTGCCCAGATTCGCGAACTCCGCCGCGCGCGGGGTGGGATGGCCGCCCTCGTCGACCACGGCCGTGCCGACCGCGACATTGCCGGAGAACTGCCTGTCCAGGCCGCGCACGATCGACAGCATGGCCAGGGTCATGACGAACGACTGCACCCGCAGCACGGTCGTGCCGAGGCCGTTGCACAGTCCGAAAAACGCGCCGACCAGCGCGGACGCGGGCACGATCAGCCACGGGCTCAGATCGTGGTCGACCAGCAGCAGGGCCGCGGTCAGCGAGCCGATCCCCATGATCGATCCCACCGACAGATCGATACCGGCGGTCAGGATGACCAGTGTGACCCCGACGGCGAGAATGCCCCGCGAGGAGAACGCCGCGACGGCATTGGTGAGATTGGTCTGATTCCAGAAGTACTGTCCCTTGGTGATGATCCCGACCGCGATCACCAGCACCAGGCCGATATAGCCTTGCACCGCACCGAGATACGGTCCCAGCCGGGTCACCCTGGTCCGCAACGATACAGCGGGAGAAGCGGTTTCGGTCATGAGTCAACCTGCGCGCGATCGTCGAGGGCGGTGGGCCTGGCCATCGCCGCGGTGAGTATGCGTTCCTGATCGAAGGGTTCGCCACGAGCCGCATCGCGATGGAACTCACCGGTGATCCGGCCCTCGCAGAGCACCAGAATGCGATCGCACATGCCGATCAGCTCGGGCAGCTCCGAGGACACCGCCACGATCGCCGCGCCGCCGCGCGCCAGCTGGTCCATCAGCGCGTGCACCTCGGCCTTGGCGCCGACGTCGATACCGCGGGTCGGCTCGTCCATCAGCAGTACCGAGGGCTTGGTGAGCAGACATTTCGCCAGCACGACCTTCTGCTGGTTCCCGCCCGACAGGGTCGCGACCACGCTCATGGGCGAGGCCGCCTTCACGCGCAACTCGCTCAGCTGCCGGGCCACCGCGGCCCGCTCCCGGCGCGCGTCGACGGTCCGCCACGGTCGCAGGAAGCGGGCCGACGCGGCCAGGGAGGCGTTGAACCGCACGGTGTTTCCGAGTACCAGGCTCTGCGCCTTGCGGTCCTCGGCGACCAGTGCGAATCCGCGTGCGATGGCCCGGCGCGGACTGCGCGGGACGTAGCGCCGTCCCTGCAGTTCGATCCGGCCGTCCAGCGCGGGCCCGGCCCCGTACAGCGCCTCGAGCACCTCGCTGCGCCCCGCACCCATCAATCCGGCCAAGCCGACGATCTCACCCGCCGCGACGTCGAAGGAAATATCCCTCAGCGCAACGGTTTCCGCGCCCGGTGCGGGCCTGGTCGACAAGCCGTCGACCCGAAGCACCGCTCCGTCACCCGAATGCTGTTCGGGCCGACGGGGATACAACTCCCCCAGCGGTCGCCCGACCATCAACTGGATCAGCTCACCCCGCGCGGTACCGGCCATGGCGCGCTGACCGACGTGCGCGCCGTCGCGCAGCACCGTCACCGAATCGGCGATCTGGGCCAGTTCCTCGATGCGATGGGAGATGTAGACCACGCCCACCTCGCGCGCGGTCAGCCCGCGGATCACCGTGAACAGCCGCTGCGCCTCGGATTCGGTGAGCGCGGATGTCGGTTCGTCCATCACCAGGACCGCCAGCCGATGGTTGAGCGCCTTGGCGACCTCGATCAGCTGCTGTTCGGCCAGTCGGCACTGCCACACCGGCCGCCGCGGGGGCAGCCGCAATCCCACCCGCTCGAGCAGCTCCCGGGTGCGCGCGTCCATCGCCGGACGATCCAATGTGCCACGCGCGGTGCGCAATTCATGTCCGAGAAACAGGTTGTCGGCGATCGACAGCTGCGGCACCAGATTCAATTCCTGATGGATCATGGCGATGCCGTGCCGGGCCGCCTCGCGCGGCGAGCGCAGCTGCACCGGGTCGCCGTCGATTTCGATATGTCCGGCATCGGGAGTGAACACCCCCGCGAGGACATTCATCAGCGTCGACTTCCCGGCGCCGTTCTCGCCGAGCAGCGCCAGCACCTCACCCCGGCGCAGGGTCAGATCGACCCCGCGCAGCGCCTGTACGCCCGGAAACCCCTTGGTGATTCCGCTCATCGTGAGCAGCACCGGGCGCTCGTCGAGGTCGGTCATGCTCGTCCTCAGGCAGCGTCGCCGAATCCGTCGTAGTCGATGTCCAGCAGCTCACAGATCGCGCGCAGCTCGGGCAGATACTCCCCGGGTATGGCATGAATATGGTTGGCGCCGAAGCGATTCAGGAATTCGGTGGCATCCACGTGCAGCCGCGCGAAGGCGTGCGGCCATTCGAAGGTCGACATTCGCATCATCGCCTCGTTGGCCGCGGTGTCATAGTTCTCGAATTCGCCGCGCATCGCCTGCAGGCGATAGCGGCCGTCCAGGCGGGTGAGCCGGGCCAGGGTGAACGACCCCGGCGCGGCCAGATGATGCACCGACGCGCCACCCGCCGGGAAGAAGAACACCTCCGGATAGAAGTGGGTGCGCGCCAGATTCTCCAGCGGATCGTCCGAGCGCGCGGCGAACCAGGTGGCGTGCTGTCCGGAGTTGCACAGATCCCACACATCCCGATCGGCGTGATAGTGCCGGACGTCGGCGAACAGCACCGGGGTGCCGGACAGGCCCTTGAGCAACTGCATCGTCAGGGCCGCGTCCATATCCGATTCGGTCGCGGTGACGTGGGTCGGCTTGGGTCCCTCCCAGTCATAGGGATCGTTGAGGAAGGCCTCGGCGATATCCATGGTGGCGAAGTGGGTGGTCAGCTCGGGCTGGCCCTTGATGCCGGAGAAATCCAGATGCCATTCGTCGATGAGTTCGCGCATGGCGTAGTACGAACGGATCTGGCGTTCAAGCAGTTCGGGGGTCAGGGCCTTCCCGTCGTAGTGCACGCCCGCGGCGCTTTTCTCCAGCCACAGCCGGGCCTGACTCACCCGCCCGGCCTCGACGAGTTCGCTGCGCCGCACGATCTCCCACTGATCGATCTCCTCGACATCGATGCCGAAGGTGCGCATCCACTGATCGGTATCGGCGACCGCGGTGTACATGCCCATGGGCCGTCCGCCGATGCGCCCGAAGGTCGAACCCCGCAGCCCCTGCACCGCCGCGGCCGCTCGCACCCGCTCGAGCACCCGGGCGAGGGTGTCGGGATCGTTCATATCGCCCCACGCCCGGGCGTGCCGACGGCCGATCTGATCCAGCGCGCCGCCCGCGGCGAGCATGCCGACCATGCCGGGCTGCACCGGATCGAGGCCGCCGAACAGCAGCAGCGGACCCGGAGTCGCCTCCGCCGCCAGCATTGTGAAGTGCGGGAACGCCCAGACGGCGTAGTGGAAGACGGTCAGATCCACGCGCTCGTCGGCCAACCGACGGGCGGCGGCCGTGGCCAGTTCGTTGGTCCAGACGATATCGCCGACGATCACCTCGTGGCCCGCGGTCCGCAGCGCCTCGGCCACCGAAGTCGCACTGGCGCCGATGAATTCGGTGATGTCGCGATGAACGAAGTCGCGTCCGTCGGACATGGACAGCAGCCCGATACGAGCCATTCTCCGGCCTCCCCGCCCTCTCGCGAGAAATCGTTTTCTGAAAGCCTAGGTTCGCACAAGGGGACCGGTCACACGCGCCTTTTGGGCGAAACCGGGCGCTTCGGCAACAATGATGAGGAATCGTTTTCTCAGCGGGGTAGGTAAAGGCGGTGGTGAATGGCGGTGACGATCCGCGACGTCGCGGCACTGGCCGGGGTGTCGCCCGCCACGGTGTCCAGGGTGCTGAACGCCGATCCCCGGGTCGCCGCGGATCTGGGCGAGCGGGTGCGCGATGCGGTCGCCAAGCTCGGGTATCGACCCAACAGCGCGGCCCGGTCGCTGCGCACCCGGGCCACCAAGGTGCTCGGCCTGATCATCGCCGATATTCAGAATCCGTTCTTCACCGCTCTGGCCCGCGGCGTCGAGGATGCCGCCAACGAGCGGGATTACTCTGTGGTGCTTGCCAATTCGGACGAGAGCCTGGACAAGGAGCAGCGCTACCTCGAGGTGGCGGCGGCCGAGCGGATGGCGGGGGTGGTGCTCGCACCGTCCTCGACCAGCGCCAGCCGCATCGATATCCTCACCGAGCGCGGGATTCCGGTGGTGGCCATCGACCGGCGGCTGCGCTGGGCCGAGATCGACAGCGTGACGGTCAATAATCAAAAGGCCGCCAAGGAGGTGGTGGACCATCTCATCGCCGCGGGCGCGCGACGCGTCGCCATGATCACCGGACCCTCCGACGCCTCGACCGCGACCAGTCGACTGGCCGGGTACCGGGCCGCGCTGCGCGAGGCCGGACTCCCGCTCGATCCGGCGCTGCAGGTGCGCGGCGACTATCGGGCCGACAGCGGACGCGCGGCCACCCAGGCCCTGCTCGACCTGCCCGAACGCCCCGACGGCCTGTTCGTGGCCAATAATCTGATGATGGTCGGCGCGCTGGACGCGCTCGCCCGCGCCCGGGTCCGCTTCCCCGAGGATGTGCTGCTGGCCGGTTTCGACGAGATGAGCTGGGCGGGTTTCGCTCCCCCTATCACCCTGGTCGAACAGCCCAGCTACGACATCGGCCGCCGCGCCGCGGAACTGCTGCTCCGCCGTATCGCGGGCGAACAATTCCCGCCGCAGCGCATCGTGCTGTCCGCCCGCCTGCGCATCCGCTCCAGCACCGATCACACCGCCGTGGCCTGAGCGGACTACCTTGTGATCATGCAGCAGATCCCGACCGTCAGCCGACTCCGCCCGTTCGCGTCGACGATCTTCGCCGAGATGACCGAACTGGCCATCCGCCACGGCGCGATCAATCTCGGTCAGGGCTTTCCGGACACCGACGGTCCGGCCGGAATGCTGACGGTCGCGCGGCAGGCCATCGCCGACGGCTTCAATCAGTACCCGCCCGGACGCGGCGTCCCGACGCTGCGCAAGGCGATCGCGGCGGACCGGCTGCGCCGCTACGGCGTGCAGTACGACCCGGACAGTCAGGTGCTGGTGACCGTCGGCGCCACCGAGGCGATCGCCGCGAGCATTCTCGGTCTGGTCGAACCGGGCGAGGAGGTGGCGCTGATCGAGCCGTACTACGACTCCTACGCCGCCGCGGTCGCACTGGCCGGGGCCACCCGCCGCACCGCGCGGCTGGTGCCCGACGGCGACGGCTTCGCCCTGGATCTGGACTCGCTGCGCGCGGCCATCGGACCGAAAACCCGCATGCTGCTGCTGAATTCGCCGCACAACCCGACGGGTGCGGTGCTCGGCCGCGCCGATCTCACGGCCATCGCCGAACTCGCGATCGAACACGATCTGATCGTGGTCGCCGACGAGGTGTACGAACATCTCACCTTCGACGGGCACGAGCACATCAGCATCGCCACCCTGCCCGGCATGTTCGAGCGGACGGTGGTGATCTCCAGCGCGGCAAAGACATTCAGCGTCACCGGCTGGAAGATCGGCTGGGCCTGCGGTCCCGCGCCGCTCATCGATGGCGTGCTCGCGGCCAAGCAGTTCCTGACCTTCGTGGGCGGCGGCCCGTTCCAGCCCGCGGTCGCCCATGCGCTCGAACACGAGCAGGAGTGGGTGGCCGCACTGCGGGACAGCCTGTCCGACAAGCGCGTTCGCCTCTCCAAGGCCCTCGCCGACGCCGGGTTCGGGGTGAAGCGCAGCGACGGAACGTATTTCGTCACCGCGGATATCTCCGGGCTCTCCGGCGCCGACGCGCTGTCGTTCTGCCGCGAACTACCCGAACGCCTGGGCGTGGTGGCCGTGCCGATCAGCGTATTCGCCGACGACAAGGCCACCTGGAATCGCCTGGTGCGCTTCGCGTTCTGCAAACAGGGCCAGACCCTCGACGAGGCCGTCCGGCGCCTGCACGCCCCTCACTGACGACGACGCCGCACCGCATCGGCGAGGCGATCCAGCTGGGCGGAGGTGGTCTCCCAGTTCAGGCAGGCATCGGTGATGGACTGGCCGTAGGTCAGGTCCTCGGCCCGGCCCAGGGTCAGGTCCTGGCGACCGGCGATCAGGAAACTCTCCATCATCACACCCGCCAGGCCCGGCTCACCGGCGGCGAGCCGCTCGGCGATATCGGTGACCACATCGACCTGCCTGTTGTGGTCCTTGTTGCTGTTGCCGTGGCTGGCATCGATCACCACGCGCTGGGCCAGCCCCGCCTTCTCGAGGCGTAGCCGGGCCTCGGCGACCGAGGCGGCGTCGTAGTTGGTGCCATTACTGCCGCCGCGCAGAATCACATGGCAGTCCGGATTTCCGGTAGTGCGGATCAGCGCCGAGCGACCGTCGAGATCGGTGCCCGGGAAGACGTGGCTGGCCGCGGCCGCGCGCACACCGTCGACGGCCACCTGCACATCCCCGTCGGTACCGTTCTTGATGCCGACCGGCATGGACAGCGCGCTCGACAGCTGCCGATGCACCTGACTGGCCGCGGTCCGCGCGCCGATCGCCCCGTAGGACACCATGTCCGCGATGTACTGCGGAGTGATCGGATCGAGGAATTCGCAGGCCACCGGCAGACCGAGTGCGGAGATTTCGACCAGCAGCCGCCGGCCCAGTCGCAGCCCGGTGTTGACGTCGAAGGAACCGTCCAGATGTGGATCGTTGATCAGGCCCTTCCACCCGAGGGTGGTGCGCGGCTTCTCGAAGTACACGCGCATCACCACGTGCAGCCGATCGGAGACCTGCTCGGCCTTGGCGGCCAGGCGGCGGGCGTAGTCGATCGCGGCGTCGGGATCGTGCACCGAACAGGGGCCGACGATCACCATCAGGCGGTCGTCGACGCCGTTGAGCACGTCGACGGTGGCCTTGCGTCCCGCGCGGACGATATCGGCGAGCCGGTCGTCGGTCGGGTATGCGCGGCGCACATCGGCAGGCGACAGCAGCGGCGAGACGCTGATCGTGCGCTGATCATCCAGATCCGCGGTATTGGCCTCGATATCGGCTGCGGTTGTCATCGTGGGTTCCTTTTCTCAGGCCGACCCACGGAGAGGAGATTCTCGACGAGCCGGTCTGTGTCATCCGGCTCGGGGTGGTGGAAGGTCAGCGCGGCTCGCCGACCGGCCCACCCAGGGCCGGCTCGGTAAACCAGAAATACGCGCGCTGCACGAAAGGGACTGTACCAGGCGGTCACGCGGAAAGGTGACCGCCCATCTCGCACATCAGGAAAACATGCCGGGCTCGTAGGACCCCGCGGGCGTCCGCGCGATGACATTGAGGCGGTTGTAGGCGTTGATCAACGCCACCAATGAGATCAGCGCGCCGATCTGCTCGTCGTCGTAGTGCTTGCGCACCTGATCCCAGGTCTCGTCGCTGACGCCGCGGTGCGCGTCGGCGAGCCGGGTGCCCTCCTCTGCCAGCGCGAGCGCCGCCCGCTCGGCCTCGGTGAAGACGGTCGCCTCACGCCAGACGGCGACCAGATTCAACCGCACCGCGGTCTCACCCTCGGCGGTCGCGTCCTTGGTGTGCATATCGGTGCAGAAGCCGCAGCCGTTGATCTGGCTGGCGCGGATCTTCACCAGTTCCTGGGTGGCCTTGGGCAACGTCGAGTTGTCGATCGCCAGACCCGCGTTGCCGATCCGCTTGAAGAACTTGGTGACGACGTCGTTCGCGAAGAGGTTGACCCGTGCTTCCATGACCGGACTCCTTACTCGTGTCCGCCGCGTTCGCGGCGGCCTGTATCAAGTGGACGGAGCGCGGACCTGGAGTGTGACAATGCCTCGACGGTGAGCCGGATCACCTACGGGCGAACGGATAGGCGACCTTGGTCAGCTGTTCGGACAGCTCCCACAGGCGACGCGCGGTGACCTCGTCGCGAGAGGCGGCAGAGGAGCGGCAGCGCGCGGGATGTCCGCGCAGACCGCGCCACCCGGTGGGGCCGTAATACCCGCCCGGTTCGACCTCGGGCGCCGTGGCCGCGTAAAGGCTTCCCAGCGCGCCCATTTCGGCGCTCTGGGCCAGGACCCGGTTGCCCAGCGCCATGATCGAGTCGAGGAACGATTCGGTATGCGACTGCAGTTCGGTCGCGGCGTAGCCGGGATGGGATGCGACCGACAGCTTCGCCGATCCGCTGGCGCTCAACCGGCGCTGCAGTTCGTAGGCGAACATCAGATCGGCCAGTTTGGCCTGCCCGTAGGCCTGCCAGCGCTCGTAGCGGCGGCGCTCCCAGTTCAGGTCGGCGAGATCGATCTTGCCGATCACGTGGGCGCCGCTGCCGACCGTGACGATCCGATCGGAAATCTTGTCCAGCAGCAGCCCGGTCAGCGCGAAATGGCCGAGATAATTTGTGCCGAACTGCATTTCGAAGCCGTCGGCGGTACGGCTCAGCGGCACCGCCATCACGCCGGCATTGTTGATCAGCACGTCGGCCCGCTCGACCGAATCGGCGAATTCGTGGATCGAGGCCAGATCGGCCAGATCGAGCCGCCGCACCAGCGCGCCCTCGCCGATGGAATTGGCGACCGTTCGCGCCTTGATCTCGTCCCGGCACGCCATGATCACCCGGCCGCCCGCGGCGACCAGCGCCCGCGTCGTCGCCGCGCCGAGGCCGCTGTTGGCGCCGGTGACGATGAAGGTGCGACCGCGCTGATCAGGGATATCGGATGTGTCCCAACCGCTCACGCTCTCGAGTCTAGAGGGGTGCGGGGGTCACGGCGTGTCCCATTCCGAATCCGGGATCATCGGCGCGGCCGACGGTACTTTCCGGGCCATGGACACGATCATCTTCGCGGGTCTGCTCGTGGTAGTGGTCGGACTGTATCGTCGGCGATCCCGGCGCTGGGTCCTGGCCGGATGGTGGCTCGTGCTCGTCCTGACGCTGATCCTGCTGCGCCACCACATCACCAGCGGGCTCGGACTGGGGCTGACATGGTGAGGGGGCGGCTGGGGCAGCTGCAGTATCGGCTCGCGATCGTTTTCGTCGTCGGCTGGACCGGTGTGGTGTGCGGCGGCCTGGGCACCCAGTTCGTCGCCTGGGACTATCCGTGCCCGCTGTGCATGGTGCAGCGGGTGTTCATGCTGTTGGCCGCCCTCGGCGGCGCCTATATCGTGCGCAAGGCCATGACCGGCGTGGTGGCCGCCGAGGATTACGCCACCGGCTGGGGGCTGGCCATAGTCGCCTGTGTCGCAGGCGGTTTCACCTCCTGGCGTCAGACCATGCTGCATATCCTGCCCGGCGATCCGGGTTACGGCGATCCGGTCCTCGGCCTGCACCTCTACGTCTGGGCCCTGATCCTGTTCATCGCCGCCATCGCCACCATAGGCGTGGTGACGATCTTCGCCGAGGAAACCGCCACCGACGCCATTCCCACCCGCCCGCACCGCCTCATCGGCACAGCGGCGATCGCCTTCCTCGCGGTGGTGATCGGAATCAACCTGGTCGCGGTGTTTCTCGAGGAAGGGTTCCACTGGTTCCTGCCGGATGATCCTCGGCGGTACGAGTTCTTCTATGACGTGGGTATTTTGCGGTGAGTCCCGGAGGGCCCGGTCAGGCTTGGGCGAGGACTTCCTCGTCGGTCATGGCGGCGACTTCCAGGTAGAGCTTGGCGACCGTGGGCAGGCGGGTCGGGTCGGACTCGTGGGCCGAGAGGCGTTGGGCCAGGCCGGTTATGGTGCGGGTGGCGAACAGGTCGGAGACTACCGCGCGGGGTGCGTCGAGCCATTCCCGGACTCGGGCTATGACGGTGGTGGCCAGGACGGAGTCGCCGCCGAGGGCGAAGAAATCGTCGTGGACGCCGACGCGGTCGACGCCCAAAACCGCGGCGACGATATCCACCAGGGCGGCCTCGAGGTCGTCTCGCGGCGAATTGTCCTGGGCCGCGGCGGCTCCCGCGCGCAGCCGGTTCAGCACCGCGCGTCGGTCCAGTTTTCCATTGGGGGTCAATGGCATCGGGTCGAGGATCTCCACGCGGGTGGGCACCATGTAGCCGGGCAGCAGCTCCGCGACCACGGCCAGCACCTCCTCGACCGAGCTCACCGTACCGGCAACGGCCGCAACGAGTTTCGGTGCATGACCATCGAGCACCTCGGCCACCGCGTGCCGGACCCCCGGCGCGCGCCGCAGCGCCCGCTCCACCTCGCCGAGTTCGACGCGATAGCCGCGGATCTGCACCTGATGATCGGCACGGCCGAGGAATTCGATAATGCCGTCGGGCCGGTAGCGGGCCATATCACCGGTCCGATACCAGCGCAGCCCGTCGTAGTCGACGAAACGCTGCGCGGTCCGCTCCGGATCATTGCGATAACCCGCGGCCACATTCGCACCGCCGACCCAGAGTTCACCCGGCACCCAGTCGGGACAGTCGCGCCCGGCGGGCGAGACGATCCGGCAGCGCACATTGCGCAGCGGCACGCCGAACGGGATCGAGGTCCAATCCTCGGGCGGATCGGTCACCTCGCAGATCGTATTGTGAATCGAGGTCTCGGTGGCCCCGCCCAATCCGGAGAATCGGCAGCCGGGCGCCTGCCGCGCCAACCGCCGCGCGAGCTCCGCCCCGACCCAGTCGCCGCCGAGCGTCACCGCGCGCAGCGAATCCCCGAGCCGATCGCCGCCGATCTCCAGAATCATGTCGAGCATGCTCGGCACGCAGTTGAGGATCGAAACCCTATGCCGCCGTAGCAATTCCACCCAGGTGGTAGCCTCGGCGCGCTGTCGCGCGTCCACTGCGACCAGCGAGCCGCCGACGGAGAACATGCCGAAGACGTCGTACACCGAGGCGTCGAACTCCAGCGCCGACAGCGCCAGCACCCGATCGGATCCGCCGACCGAGAACCACTCGTTGACCGCATCGATGGTGTTCATCGCGCCGCTGTGCGGCACGTCCACACCCTTGGGCGCACCGGTCGACCCGGAGGTGAAGATGACGTAGGCGATCTGCGCGGTATCCGGAAACACCGGCTTCGCCAACGGATTCGAATATTCGCGCGCCCGATCCAACGCCAGACACGGCAGCCCCGGATCACCCATATCCGCGCCCGCGACGGTCAAGGCCGCGGAAACGCCTGCGGTACGCAGGATCTCGGTTCGTCGCGCCACCGGCTGATCGAATCCGATGGGCACGTAGGCCGCGCCCGCGGCCAGCACGCCGAGTACGGCCACGATCTGATCGCGCCCCTTGGGCAGCTGCACCGCCACCGCGTCACCCGGTCGCACCCCGCCGCCGCGCAGCGCCCCCGCCACGGCCAGCGCCTGCCGCGCCAATTCGCCGTAGCTCCAACGACCTTCGTCGCCCTCGAGCCCCCACACCACCGCGGTGTCATCGGGCGCGACGGCCGCATGTTCGAAGAGGCCCTGATGCAGACAGCGCCCGCTGACCGGCCCGTCGGTGGCATTGACCGCCGCGCGGACCGCCGCCTGCTCGATCGGCAGCCGCACCGCCGCCTCGGCCTCCCAGCCGGCCTCCTCGGCCAGCCGCGAGATCGCCGCAGTGTAGCAGGCGAACATGGCGTCGATCATGCCGTCCGGGAAGGCGTCCCGGCGCACGTCCCAGTTGAGCAGCAGTCCGCCGCGCACCTCGGTGACCTGCGCGTCGAGCAGCACCTGCGGGCCCTGCGAGATGATCCAGACCGGCTCGCCGAAGGTTTCGGTGACCCGGTCGGCGAACAGCTCGCCGAGATTGAGCGCACTGGTGTAGACCACCGGTGCGAGCACCGGCTCGCCGCGGAACCGGCTCAGATCACGCAGCACCTCCAGCCCCGCGTAACCGGCGTGCGCACCGCTGTCGTGCATACCGCGCTGCATTGCCCTGGCCCGCTCGGTGACGGTGACATTGTCGGTGACATCGACCTCCAACATGATCGAGGAGGTGAAATCGCCGATGACGCGGTCGATCTCCGGATGCACCGGTTCGCGGTGGAACAGCGGCACATTCAGCAGGAAGCGCGGCTGGGCCGACCAACCTCCGATGGTCTCGGCGAAAACCGCGGCCAGGGCCATCGCCGGCGTCACGCCGCGCCGATGGGCCGCCGCGAGCAGGCGCTGTTTGGCCTCGGGCGCGAGCCAGTGGTTGTAGCGCACGGTGCGATGCGGTTCGGCGCGACGACCGACCGGCACGGTCGGAAGTTCCGGTGCGCCGGGCAGTTCCGGCAGTCGCTGCTGCCACCACTGCCGATCGCGTTCACGCACAATCGGATCCGCCTGCCGCTCGGTGAGATAGCGGCGGAAGCTGTAGCTCGGCTCGGGCAGTCGGGCGCCGTGATAGAGCTCGGCGAGGTCAGCGGTGAGTACGCGGTAGCTCATGGCGTCCCCGGCCAGCATGTCGACATCCAGATGCAGTCGGCTGCGATCGTCGTCGAGCAGCGTGAGGGTGATATCGAGGACCTGCCCGTCCTCGAGGGCCAGGCGCTGATGGGTCTTGGTGTCGCGCAGGCGTTCCAGGGTTTCCTCCACGTCCCGCTCGTCGCGGCCGCGCAGATCGACGACCGAGAACACCGGGCGGCCCGGATTCGGCAGCGTCTGCTGGGTCCCGTCGGGCAGCACGCGGGTGCGGAGCATGGGGTGCAGGGCGATCAGTTCGCCGACAGCACGCTCCAGGCGGACGGGATCGATTGCGCCGCCGTCGAATTCGACATACAGATGCGCGGCGACGCCGCCGAGTTCCTGTTCGTCGGAGCGGCCGACCCAGTACGCGTGCTGCATACCGGCCAGCGGGAACGGATCTCCGGCGGCCGGATCGGCCGGTGCGATCGGAACCTCGGGTTCGGTCCGTTCGCCGAGATCACCGCCGAGCAGTTCGAGCCAGGCGTCGACGGTCGGGGCGGCCGCCAGCTGCGCGAAGTTCACATCGATCCCGCGTTTGCGCCAGCCGCCCGCCAGCTTCATGGTGCGGATCGAGTCCAGGCCGAGCTGAATGAGGTCGTCGCCGCCCGCGATATCGGCGGCGTCGATGCCGAGTTGCGCGGCGATCGCGGCGCGGATCTCGGCGCTATCGATAACCCCCCGGTGCTGCCCTGACTCCATATGCGCTGTCACTCCTTGTTCCGGCCGATCGGCCATAGCGTAACGCAATGAGATAGGGTTGCCTAACCTAGCTTAGGTGACCCTGATAACTGCCCTGCGATCGTGAGGTCCGCGCCCGTGACATCGACATCCACCGCCACGTCGGACCATCGCGACGGATTCGTGCCGTTCCCCTCGGAATTCGCCGAGCGCTATCGCGCCGACGGATATTGGACCGGCGTGACACTGGGCGAACTGCTGCGCACGGCGGCGCGGACCTGGCCGCAGCGGCCCGCCGTCCACACCGAGACCGGTGCGCGCAGTTACGCCGAACTCGACGCCGCGGCCGATCGGGTGGCCCGCGGATTCGGCGCGCACGGTATCGTGCCCGGCGATCGCGTTCTGGTGCAGCTGCCCAATGTGGCCGAATTCGTCCCGCTGCTGTTCGGACTGCTGCGCGCCGGGGCCATTCCGGTACTCGCGCTGCCCGCCCATCGACGGGCCGAGATCGAGCATCTGGCCGAATTGTCCGGCGCGGTGGCCTATCTCATCGCCGACGAGGTGGGCGGGTTCGACTATCGCGAGCTGGCCGCCGGTGTGCTCGAGCGAGTGGAATCGGTGCGGCGGGTGTTCGTACTGGGCGATCCGGGCGAGTTCATCGACGTGAATTCGGTTGTCCGCGAGGAGGGTCCGCTGCCGCGGGTCGATGCGAGCGATATCGCGCTGATGCTGGTCTCCGGCGGTACGACCGGACTCCCCAAGCTGATCGCCCGCACCCACGACGATTACGCCTATAACGCCCGAACCAGCGCCGAGGTGTGCGAACTGGGCCCCGAGGACGTCTACCTGGCCACACTGCCCGCGGCGCACAATTTCCCGCTGGCCTGCCCCGGCATCCTCGGCACGGTCGCCACGGGCGGTTCGATCGCGCTGATCGACGATCCGAGTCCGGAGAGCGCCTTCGCGGCCGTCGAGCGCTTCGGCGTGACCGTGACCGCCATGGTGCCGCCGCTGGCCCAATTGTGGAGTGCGGCAACCGAATGGGAGCAGGCCGATCTGTCCTCGCTGCGCCTGGTCCAGGTCGGCGGGGCGAAACTGGCCGAGGTGAATGCCCGCGAGGTGGAGCCCGCCCTGGGCGCGCGGCTGCAGCAGGTGTTCGGCATGGCCGAGGGACTGCTCAACTACACTCGCCTCGACGATTCCGACGATCTGGCGTGCGGCACCCAGGGCCGCCCGCTCTCCCCCGCCGACGAGATCCGCGTGGTGGACCAGGACGGCAACGACGTGGCCCCCGGCGACGAGGGCGAACTCCTGACCCGCGGCCCGTACACCATCCGCGGCTATTACCGAGCGCCGGAACACAATTCCCGCGCCTTCACCCCCGACGGCTACTACCGCAGCGGCGACCTGGTCCGCCGCCTACCCTCCGGCCACCTGATCGTCTCCGGCCGCATCAAGGACGTCATCAACCGAGGCGGCGAGAACATCTCCTGCGACGAACTGGAAGAACACCTCCTCGCCCATCCCGCGGTCCGCCACGCCGCCGCCGTGGGCCTCCCCGACCCGGCCCTGGGCGAAAAGGTCTGCGCCGCCCTGGTGGTCACCGACACCATGCCCACCCTCCCCGACCTGAAAGCCTTCCTGACCGCCCGCGGCCTGGCCACCTACAAACTCCCCGACACCCTCCGCCAGGTAGATCACCTCCCCCTCACCGCCGTAGGCAAGATCGACAAGAAGTCATTGCGCGCCCAGCTGTGAGTGCCCAGGGAAATAAAGAAGGCCGCGGCGCTCCCCTTTCCTCCTAAGCCTCCACTACGTAAGGCGCGATACTCGAAAGCTTTTCGCAGGTCTCCTCGAACTCGCGGTCCGGGCGGGATTGCGCGACGATCCCCGCGCCCGCGCGGAGCCAGGCGCCCTCGGTGGTCTGGTAGACCGCGCGCAGAACGAGGGTGGCCTCGAGGGAGCCGGTGGGAGAGATCGTCACCACCGCACCGGAATACAGGCCCCGGGGATCGTGGTCGAGGCGGAAGACGGCGTCGACTCCGGCGGATTTGGGGATGCCGGAGGCGGTGACCGAAGGGAACAGGGTTTCCACCGCATCCCAGGGGCTGTGGGCGGGGGCGAGGCGGCCGCGGACGGTGGAGGCGAGGTGTTGGACGCTGCCGCGTTCGCGGACGGCCATGAAATCCGAGACGGCGGTGGTGCCGGGCTCGGCGACGGCGGCGATCTCGGCGAAGGAGGTCTGCACCGAGATGGCGTGCTCGACGATCTCCTTGGGATCGCCGATCAGTTCGGTGCGCGCGGCCCGATCGACCTCGAGACCGCGGCCGAAAGCCCTTGTGCCCGCGAGCGGTTCGGTGGTCACCACCCTGTTCTCATCGACCGCGACCACGAGCTCCGGACTGAACCCCGCGGCCTCCAGCCCGCCCAACCGCAGCAGGAACGACCGCGCGGGCGTGTTGTGCGCCCGGCCGAGTCGATAGGTGGACGGCACATCGACCACATACGGCAGATCGACCTTCCGCGACAGGATCACCTTCTGATACCGCCCACCGCGAATCTCGTCCACGGCACCGGCCACCCGATCGCGATACGCCGTGGGATCGATGGCGATATCGGCCGGACGCGACCGCGGCAGCGCGACGCCCTGCGCGGCCGCGATGATCTCGTGGATCTCCCCGGCCTCCGCCAGCGCCGCCCCGGTGATTCGCACACCGGTCGCGCCGATCCGAACCTCGAGCCGCGGAATCATCAGATGGGCCAGCGGCGTTCGCGCGGCCAGATGTTCGGTCGCCCCCAGCGCCCAGGCACAGAACTCGAATCCGATCCAGCCGTAGACATGCCGTCCGCCCAGCTCCAGCCCGGCCAGCGCCCGATCGATCACGCGCGCGGGACTGCCCTCCCACGGCG
Source organism: Nocardia pseudobrasiliensis NBRC 108224 (assembly GCF_001613105.1). Classification (GTDB taxonomy): domain Bacteria; phylum Actinomycetota; class Actinomycetes; order Mycobacteriales; family Mycobacteriaceae; genus Nocardia; species Nocardia pseudobrasiliensis. Next base: position 54,892 of record NZ_BDBS01000057.1, read on the forward strand.
TGGCGGTGACCTCGCCCGCCCAGTCGACCCGGAGCTCATGGGCGTCCAGCTCGACACTGCCGATCGGATCGGCCGCGAACACCCATTCCCCCGGACGTTCGTACATCACGTATTCGCCGAACCGATCGGCCGCGGCGAGGGCGGAAACCGCTGCGACAGGATCGATTCCGCATGCCGCGGTGAATGTCGCCCCCGGAATATCCCCACACTCGATTCGCACGCGCTCCGTGGTCGACACAATTCCTCCAAGGTTATGCTTACCTAAGCTTGGAAAGTAAGGCTAGCATTACCTCGGTTGGCTGCGGGTGTGCGGACGAGCACATCATGATCAATAGAGACGAAATACATCGAGGCGGTGGGCAAGCGCGCTTCAATGGTGAAGCGTCACCTGATGGAGGGCCCCGCCATGATCGAGCACCGCGCCGACGTCCCGAGCGCGACCACACCGAATTCCGCGCCGCGTTCGGCCGTCGCACTGGTGGACGCCTCCTCCTCGGTGGAACGCGAGTTGATCGGCGGCTGGCTCGCCGAGGGCGGGATCGCCGCCGAATTCGGCATCGACGCACCGGTCACCCAGCTCGATCTGGATCCGGCCGCGGTGGCCGAACGGCTGGTGGGCCGCCACGACGATCCGCTGGTCGTCCCCGTCCGCGTGCTGTGGCTGCCGCCGGAGCGAGACGGCGTGCGCCGCACCACTTTCACCGATCTGGTGAGCCTGAGCAATCCCCGCAAACCACACCGGTTGATGCAGCGCCGACTGGTCGCCAAATCCCCGGACCGCCACCTCGTCCTCACCGGTCAGCCCGCCCGGCTCAGCGAGTTGCGCGCCAACAATCCGGGCGTCGCCTCGAGCGCGGAACCGTTCGCGCGCGCCATTGTTCGCGCGGGCATCGTCGCCCTCGAGCGCGCCGAACGGTCGGTCATCGGCGACCGCTACAAGGTCCCCCGGCTGGTCGTCGAGGAGATCCTCGACTCCCCCGAATTCCTGCGCCGCCTCGACGCCATCGCCGCGCATATCGGCGTCGATCCGAGCGAGGTGTACCGGCGCGCGGAGAAGTCGCTGCGGGAATTGGTTGCGGCCCAGAGCCGTCTGGTGTCGGACCTGTTCACCCAGGCCATGCGCCCGGTGCACGCCTCGGCGTGGAAGGTCGACTTCGAACCGTCCGGCCTGGCCGGGCTGCGCCGTCTCAATCGCCGCTACCCGCTGGTCTTCCTGCCCTCGCACCGCTCCTACGTGGACGCCTTCGTCCTCGGAGACGTTCTGGGCCGCAACGATTTTCCACCCAATCATGTGATCGGCGGCGCGAATCTGAGTTTCTGGCCGATGGGTCCGATCGCGCGGCGGACCGGAACGGTATTCATTCGCCGCAGTTTCGGCGACGACGAGGTGTACAAGGCCGTCGTGGAGGAATACTTCGCATATCTACTGGCCAAACGTTTCAATATGGAGTGGTATTTCGAGGGCGGCCGCACTCGAACCGGAAAACTGCGTCCGCCGCGCTACGGCCTGCTCAACTACCTCGCCGCCGCGCTGCGCGCCCGACGCGTGGACGATGTGATGCTGGTGCCCGTCTCGATCACCTACGAACGCCTCAACGAACTCGGCGCGATCGCCACCGAGCAGGTCGGCGGCGTGAAGAAGGCCGAGGGCCTCACCTGGCTGGCCAGATATATTCGCAATCAACAGCATTCGGCCGGACACGTCTACGTGCGCTTCGGCGAGCCACTGTCGGCGCGGGGTCGCCTGGCCGCACACGGCGATCCGCTGGTCCCGGATACCGGTCCCGCCCAGCCGCTTCCGGACGAGGTCCGCGAGCAGGAGCGAAAGGCCGTGCAACGCTTGGCCTTCGAGGTGGCCGTCGGCATCAACGCCATCACCCCGATCACCGTCAACGCCCTGGTCACCCTGGCTCTGCTCGGCGTGCACGAACGCGCACTCACCCTGGGCGAGGTGCGTGCGGTGGTTCTGCCCGTGCTCGGCTATATCGAACGTCGCGGCCTGCCCAGCGGCGAACTCGCCGCGCTGCGCACCGATCACGGCGTCGCGGTCGTGCTCGAACAGCTCTCGCTCGCGAAGGTCGTGACGGTGTATCGCGGTGGGCTGGAAGCGGTTTACGCCATCGAACCGGGGGCGCATCTCGAGGCCGCGTTCTATCGCAACAGCGCCGTGCACTGGTTCGTCAATCGCGCCATCCTCGAACTGGCCGTACTCACCGCGGTCGAGGCGCCGGAGGGTAAGCAGCTCGACGCCGGCTGGGAGGCCGCCTACCGGCTGCGCGATCTGCTGAAGTTCGAATTCTTCTTCCCCGAGCGCGCCGAATTCGCCGCGCAGATCTCGCGGGAGATGCTGCTGGTGGATCCCGAGTGGCACAACCACACCGGCGACGGGACCGTCGGCGCGGACATTCTGGCCCGGCTCGCCGATACCGGATTCATCATGGCCCATCGCGTACTTCGATCGTTCTTCGACGCGCAGCTGGTGGTGGCCGAGCGGCTGGCCGCCCGCGCGGTCGACGAGCCGCTGGACCGCAAACAGTTCCTCGACGAATGTCTGGCCGTCGGCCGCCAGATGCAGTTGCAGCAGCGCCTGCACAGCCCGGAATCGGTTTCGTCCGAATTGTTCTCCACCGCACTGAAACTCGCCGACAATCACGGCCTGCTCGATCCCGAGGGCGTCGATCCGGCCGCGCGCCGCCGGGCCTTCGCCGACGAACTGCGGACCATCGGCGCCCGCATCTCGCGGGCCGCCACGCTTGATCCGTCCAACCGGGTGGAGGTGTAGATGAGCACGGCCGGGGAGCTGAGCGTCGACGCGGCGGTGCGGGCGATCCGCTCGGGACCGCGGGGCCCGCGGGTGGGCGCGATCTTCGACTTCGGCGGCACGGTCGTGCACGGCTTCACCCTGCCCTCGGGCCCGGGACGGCTGCTGCGTCGCCGCGGCGCGCGCGGCGCACTGGCCGAGGGCCTGCTCACCAGCATTCGGGGCGCGCGGGGCGAGGGCGAATACGAGCGCTTCCTGCAGCGCACCATGCACACCTGGGCCGGACATTCGGAATCCGAACTCACCGAACTCGGCGAGAACCTGTTCCGCCGAACGATTTACGGTCACCTGTATCCGGAGGCCTGGCGGCTGATCCGCGCCCACGAGGCGGCCGGGCACACGATCGTGCTGGCCACCTGCCTGACCCGCTTCCAGGTACTGCCCGCCGCCGCGGAACTGGGTATCGAGCACGTCCTCTACACCGCCATGGCGACCGAGGACGGCATCCTCACCGGCCACGTGGATGGAAAACCGCTGTGGCGCAATGGGAAAGCCGATGCGGTCCGCCGTTTCGCGCTGGCCCGCGACATCGATCTCACCGAGAGCTACGCCTACGCCGATTCCGCCCCCGATCTGCCGCTACTGGAACTGGCGGGCCACCCCACTGCGGTCAATCCCGCACCGCGCACCGCGATGGAGGCCACCGAACGCGGCTGGCCGGTGTTGAGCTTCCGGCCGCGCCGGGCCGCTGGTATCGGCGATATCGCCCGCACCGCAGCGGGTTTCACCGGATTGCTCGGCGGCGCGGTGGTCGGGGCGCTGGCCAAATCGGGCACCCGCGATCAGCGGCGCATGGCCGATTCCATGATCGGCGTCGCGGCCGAGGCCACCCTGCGCACGACCGGTGTGCGGATCCGGATCACCGGCGCGCGGCACGCTCGACAGCCCCGCCCGGCGGTATTCGTCTTCAATCATCAGAGCCAGTTCGACATGGTGGTCCTGGCCGAGGTGCTGGGCTCGGGCTTTACCGGCATCGTGAAGCAGGAGGTCACGAGCAACCCGATCTTCGGGCCGCTGCTGCGCTTCGCCGGGGCGACGTTCATCGACCGCTCCGATACCGCCGGGGCGAAGGCCGCGCTCGCGCCGGTCGTGGATACGCTGCGCGGCGGCCTGTCGCTGGTCATCGCGCCCGAGGGCACGCGATCACTCACGCCGCGGGTGGGTCGGTTCAAGAAGGGCGCCTTCCACATCGCGATCCAGGCGGGCGTGCCGGTCATCCCGATCGTGATCCGCAATGCGGGCGAAATCGCCTGGCGCAATTCGGCGGTCGTGCGCAAGGGCGTCGTCGATGTGGCGGTGCTGGCGCCGATCGATGTGAGCGGCTGGGATCCGCAGGAAATGGACGACGAGGTCGAGCGGGTGCGGCAGCTGTTCGTCGAGACCCTGCTGGATTGGCCCGCACCCGATGCGGATGCCGCGCTCAGTACGCGGTGAGGTTCAGACCTGCTTGCCGAACAGCAGCTTCCACGGCATGAGCGCCGATTCCAGCTGTACGCGCAGGCTCATCTTGGATGCGCCCTTGGTTCGCTCCTCGAAGCGGATCGGCACCTCGGCGATCGAGATCCCCTTCTTGATGGTCCGGTAGTTCATCTCGACCTGGAAGGAGTAGCCGTTGCTGCGAATGGAGGCCACGTCGATCGCGCGCAGGGTGTCGGCCTTCCAGGCTTTGAAGCCCGCGGTGGCGTCCCTGACGCCCAGGCGCAGGATGAGGTTGACGTAGAAGTTGGCCCAGGCCGACAGCGCCTTGCGGTACCACTTCCATTCCTCGGCGGTCGATCCGCCCGGGACGTAGCGGGATCCGAGCACCACGCCCGCGCCGGAGGTCTCGAGCTTGTCGAGCATGGCCGGAATGACCTCGGCCGGATGGGACAGATCGGCGTCCATCTGGATGACGACATCGGCGCCCTCGTCCAGGGCCCGGGTGATGCCCGCGATGTAGGCGCGACCGAGGCCGTCCTTCTCGGTGCGGTGCAGGACGCCCACCGCATTGGGAAGTTCGGCGCTGAGTTTGTCGGCGACCTCGCCGGTGCCGTCCGGGGAGTTGTCGTCGACGACCAGCACGTGCAGGTCGGCGACCGGCAGCGCGGTCAGCCGCTCCACCGCCACCGGCAGGTTTTCCCGCTCGTTGTAGGTCGGCACCACCACGGTTACCTTCACAAGTCACCCTCCGGTCGAATGCACGCTCAGTCCTGCTGAACACAGACCGTAGCGGATGCGCCTGGGTAATTGCTGAGCTGGTCCGACTCGGGCGTCCCCGCTTCAGGACTCGTCGCGGGCATCCTGGCGAGCATTGCGCTCGCGCACGATATCGAGCGCCCGCTCCGCGGTGGCCCGATCCGGATAAGGCCCCATCCGCTCCGCAAACCAATGCTGTTTCCCCTGCTCAGCCCGGTGATGCTTGAGACAGTAGTACCAATCGCCATCCGAATCACCCATGTGACCAGCATTGCACCGCCCACTGATCTTGTCAGCGACTCGCACCGAGTCATCCCCATCACCCAGCTCGCGCCCACCCGCCCCGCAACCCGATCCACCCCCGATCACCCCCGCCCCACGCACACCCACCGTCCCCGCAACACAACTCGGGTCCGCCGTCTCCGGCACCACAACTCGAGTCCGCCGTCCCCGGCACTACGACACGCACCACCGTTCCCGCAACACAACTCGGGTCCGCCGTCTCCGGCACCACAACTCGAGTCCGCCGTCCCCGGCACTACGACACGCACCACCGTTCCCGCAACACAACTCGGGTCCGCCGTCTCCGGCACCACAACTCGAGTCCGCCGTCCCCGGCACTACGACACGCACCACCGTCCCCGTACCACGACTCGCGCCCATCGTCCCCGTACCACGACTCGCGCCCATCGTCCCCGCGCCACGAAGTGGTCGGGGAGATACTGCTCGCGTGACCGGCTCCGAGGACGAGGCGACCGATGATCAGGTGCCCGCGTGGGCCCGTCGTACGACGGGTGAGTCTCGGCTGGCGGCGACGGCGGCTGTGGTCGGGATCATCGTGTTGCAAGTGGTGCTGCCGGAACAGTTCTCGCCCCAGCCGTGGTGGCTGCTGCCGGTTCTGGAGTCGTTGCTGCTGATCGTTCTGTTCATCGGCAATCCGGTGCGGATCGACCGTGAGGAGCGCTGGCTGCGGATGGCCAGTTTGGCCCTGACCACCGTGCTCGGCATCGCCACGGGTTGGTCGGTCTGCCGCTTGGTGCTAGCTCTGATCGACGGCCGCGTCGGCGACAATCCGGCGGTCCTGCTCGGCTCCGGCGGCGCGATCTGGCTGACCAATGTGATCACCTTCGCGCTCTGGTACTGGGAGTACGACCGAGGCGGCCCCGCCGCCCGGGCCCATGCCCGAAAACCGTTCCCCGACTTCATGTTCGTCCAGATGCAGAACCCCGAACTGACCGATCCCACCTGGGAACCGGAGTTCGCCGACTACCTGTACCTGTCCTTCACCAACGCCACCGCCTTCAGTCCCACCGATGTCCTCCCCATGTCCCGCCCGGCCAAATCCACGATGATGCTGGAGGCCGCCATCTCGGTGACCACGATGTCATTGGTGATAGCCCGCGCGGTGAACGTCCTGCGCTGAGGCTTTCACAACGAGCCGTGCAGATCCACGATAGGACAAGCGTTTTCGATTCGCCCGCATCGATCGCAATCGGCTATCGAAATGACAAGGATCACCCCCGCCCGAGCAACGACCCGGGATGAACCGCCAAGCACCCCGACCGAAGCCCGTCCTCGAATGGCGGCAACAGGCAACGGAATGGCGGCAGTAGGGCAGCAATCCCGAACGCAAGCAACAGAGATTCCACGCGAGAAGGATTGGCAATCCTCATCCGAGCCCCCAAGCAATCCCCACCCCACAACGATTGACAATCGTCACTCAAAAAAGAACTGGCAATCGTCGTGCGCCCCCCGCCGCAATCTCCGCGCTAGCAACGAACCGACCGACTTCCCCACCCCACCCCAGATATCAAACAGCAAAACCCCTACCCCACCCCCACTTTCACCCCCCACGGAAGAAGACACCCCATAGGAAATTGCATCGAGAAAACCCATGACACGTCCACAACCCACCCCCGAGAACGCAGAGCGAAGCTCCCATCCAGAAATGCCACCCCCGGCACGCAACCCCCACCAAGGACACACCCCAGCCCCAAACCCTTTGAAGCGCGGCTGAAATGAAAGGGGGTCCAGGGGGCGAAGCCCCCTGGTCTGGGGGCGTGGGGGGCGAGCCCCCCACATATCACCCTCGAACACGGCAAAGGCCCCCTTTGCGCAAGGGGGCCTGAGAGGGTGGCCAAGGCCGGGATCGAACCGGCGACCTTCCGCTTTTCAGGCGGACGCTCGTACCAACTGAGCTACCTGGCCGGAGGCACCCGAACCGAATGCCAAGCACAACTTGCGACCCTGACGGGACTCGAACCCGCGACCTCCGCCGTGACAGGGCGGCGCGCTAACCAACTGCGCCACAGGGCCTTGCTCTGCTCTCAACGGTGTTGCCACCGTACCCCCTACGGGATTCGAACCCGCGCTACCGCCTTGAAAGGGCGGCGTCCTAGGCCGCTAGACGAAGGGGGCCCGCCGGATCTCTCCGGTCCGTTTCTCAACGGCTTCCGTTGGGAGCTCGCATAGCTTATGACAGCGCGAACGGGATTCCCAAATCGGCTGGTCAGGGGCCCAACTAGACCCCCAGGTCCTCCATCCGGGCGGTCACTCGCCAACCGTCGCGGCGGAACTCGTCGAGCCACTCCGGGGTCGTCATCGATTCCATGACGACCTCGAGCGCCTCGGTGAAGCGGGTCCGCAGATCCACTCCGACGCCCATCAGATCGACGATGTAGCGCTGGCCCGCCAGGGCGGCGGTGAGGGTGCGGGTGAACCGATCCGGGTCCGAGTCCGAGCGCAGCTGCTTCTGTTCGACCGCCCGTACGGCCAGCATGCGCGTGGCCCGGCCGAGGATGCGTCCGCCCCCGGCCTGTACGTCGCGATAGAACTCCGGCTCGATGATCAGCCGGAACTCCGCCTGGATGATGATGTCGTTCTCCAGCCGCAACGCGACCTCGTCGACCATCCCGTGCAGTACGTCCATCGGTCCGATATCGGTACGGGCGAGCCACCTTTCGGTGGTCGCGCGGTAACGCTCGACGGCGGCGTCCAGCACCGCCCGAGCCAGATCCTCCTTCGAGTCGAAGTGGAAGTACATCGCCCCCTTGGTGGCCCGTGAGCCCTCCAATATCCGGTTCAGCGATGCCGCGGCATAGCCGCTCTTTCCGAATTCAACGGCGGCGGACCTGATGATCGCCGCACGTGTCCGGCGGGCCCGCTCTTGCTGCCGTGCCATGCTCGAAACGCCTCCGAAGCTACTTGCCGCCGGTAGACCGCCATGGGGAACAGTCCTCGACGCGAAGTTATGTGATTTTCAATTACTTCAACTCGGGCTACTGCCCTGTTTTCAAACTTTTGGTACGAAAAATGGCGAGAAACCTGAAGCACACCAGGTGGTATAGTTCTCGACGCCCGGGTGCGCTGCAGGGGGTGCGCACCCGGGCTTTTTCTTCGTCTCGGATCTGCCTCCTGCGAAGCGGTCTCCAGGGCATCGCGAACAGCCGGACCGGTCGCGACACGTTCGGGCACATCAACCATAAGCCGAATCCCGTCTCACCGAGGCACTCTCGATTCCGTCGGAATTCACCAAGCGGTCACCGTACCTCGAATCCGCGCCCCACGTGTGGCGTACCGGCAAGTCAGTTCGCTGGATTGTCTTTCGTCCCTTATGGCAAATAACCCGCAACCGGATGGGCGATTGGCGCGATTCGCGAATTCCGTGGCGTCCCACCGACGTTCACCACCCCGCGAACTCCGGCCGGCGAGCCCACCGCCCACCGCCTCCACCCACCCCGTCACCCGTCGTCCCCCGGGCCCATCCTGCGACACTGCCAACCTCCGCGTACCAATTGCGTTGCCACGCACCACGATTGAAAGATATTTACATATTTCTGCCGTGAAACAAATTGGGAACCAATGCGATTGCCCGCGACTTTGCGGGGAACCATCTCCGTTCCTTACCGCCCCTGCCATCGAAACCCGTATCGCCGAACCACCCGCCCGCGTATCACCCACACCGTCATTACGCGTGTCGCCCCGACGAAAGGCGTGTCGGGGCAGGAGCAGTGGAGGGTGGCGGAGCCAGAGCAGCGGAGGGTGTCGGAGCCAGAGCAGTGGAGGGTGGCGGGGCCAGAGCGGTGAGCGCGTCGGGGCCAGAGCCGGAGACCGAACGCTCCGAGACCGGAAGCGCCGCGCCCGGACCGAGTTGGATGTGCGAGGCCGTCAGGCCCGGCGCTCGGCCCGCTCCGGGCCGTCCTGTCGGACCGATCGGAGGCGCGCCGGGGCCGGCCGGGGTGGCGGGTTGGCGAGCCGACCCGCGAGAAGTGCGCGCTACCAGGGGAAATGGTGGTGCGGTTCGGGCACAAGGGATACCGGTTACCACTTGCGCGAACCGCGCATTAGACTTGCGCACCGCGCCCCTATAGCTCAGTTGGTAGAGCTACGGACTTTTAATCCGCAGGTCCCAGGTTCGAGCCCTGGTGGGGGCACCTTCGACGGGCCGTGGCGAACAGTCGCCACGGCCCGTCGGCGTCTGCGGGCGTGGCCCGGCAAACCCACTCCCGGCCGTCGCCTCGATCGCCTACCGTGGGACTCGACCGGTGGCCACCGGCTCATCCCATGAGAGAGGCGGAGCTATGACTTCCTTCGATGACCTGCTCTCCCAAGTTCCGATCGGACAGATCGCCGGAAAGCTCGGGGTCGACGAGGCGACCGCGAAAGATGTGGTGAACAAGGCCCTGCCGGTGTTGCTGGGTGGGCTTCAGGCAAAAACCAGCAACTCCGATCAGGAACAGCGCCTGCAGGGGCTGGTGGATCAGCATCAGGACGAGAATCTGCTCGCCGGCGGCGTCGACATCGATCAGGTCGACACCCGGGCGGGTTCGCAGATCGTCGACGACGTCTTCGGCTCGGACAAGAACACCGTCATCAACGCGCTCGGCGCGACGGGCGGTTCCGGTGGCAATGATCTGATCGCCAAGGTCCTGCCCATCCTGGCTCCGATCGTGCTCGCATACCTCGGCAAGCAGGTGCTCGGTAAGGAAGGCGGCGACGCGAGCCAAGGGCAGTCGGGCACGGCCGGAAACGGCCCGCTGGCAGACATTCTCGGCGGGTTGCTCGGCGGCGCGTCGAAGAACGGGGGCCTCGGTGGCGCGCTGTCCGACGCGCTCGGCAAGAACGCCGGAAGCGTACTCGGCAATGTGCTCGGCGGCCTGCTGGGCGGCAAGCGCTGAAAGTTTTCGATCTCGCGCGGCAAACCGCTCGTAGCCCTTGGCACGGGCGGTTTTTCGCGTGGAAGCTAACGTCTCGCGGTGACCACCGATACACCCTCCGGAGGGCACTGCGGCCTACACTCGTAACTGATCAACGAAACCGTCGACGACGTCGTATGAGTTCGATCACGGACACGACCCGGAGCGCGGATGCGTTTCGCATCACACCTACGGTGTCGTAAGGTATGAGGCCGCGACCGCACGGCAGGGGGTCGACGAGCAAGATCGCACGACAACATCGAAGGGCGCACTTTATGGCAAGGGATCTGACTCAACTCGAGCTGCTGACGGAGTTGGAGCCGGTTGCCGAACAGAACGTCAACCGTCACCTCTCTTTGGCCAAGGAATGGCATCCGCACGATTACGTGCCGTGGGACGACGGCCGTAACTTCGCGGCGCTCGGCGGCGTGGACTGGGACCCTGCCCAGTCTCAGCTGAGCGAGGTCGCCAAGGCGGCGATGATCACCAATCTGCTCACCGAGGACAATCTGCCCTCCTATCACCGCGAGATCGCCGAGAACTTCTCCCAGGACGGCGCCTGGGGCACCTGGGTCGGTCGTTGGACCGCCGAGGAGAACCGCCACGGCATCGTCATGCGCGATTACCTCGTGGTCACCCGCGGCGTCGATCCGGTCGCGCTCGAACAGGCGCGCATGGTCCACATGACCAACGGATTCGCTTCTCCGGCAGATCAATTGCCCGAGGGCCAGGCGGGCTTCCTGTACTCGGTCGCGTACGTGACCTTCCAGGAGCTGGCCACCCGCGTGAGCCACCGCAACACCGGCAAGGTCTGCAACGACCCCATCGCCGACCGCATGCTGCAGCGCGTCGCGGCCGACGAGAACCTGCACATGATCTTCTATCGCAACATGTGCGGCGCGGCGCTGGACCTGGTCCCCGATCAGGCCCTGGACGCCATCAACCTGATTCTCCAGAACTTCCAGATGCCGGGCGCGGGTATGCCGAACTTCCGCCGCAACGGTGTGCTGATGGCCAAGCACGGCATCTACGATCTGCGCCAGCACCTCGAAGAGGTGGTCAACCCGGTGCTGAAGAAGTGGCGCATCTTCGAGCGCGACGACTTCACCGCCCGCGGCGAACAGACCCGCGAACAGCTGGGCCTGTACCTCGAGAAGTTGAGCAAGGACGTCGTGAAGTTCGAGGAACAGCGCGACCGCATGCTCGCCCGCGAGGCCCTCAAGCGCGAGCGCGAACTGGCCGGCTCCTCGGCCCGCTGAGGCTGTGTGATCTGCGCCGCCTCCGGCGGCGCGGTTCGCGGCCCACTTGGACGGATGCGAAAATAGGTCCCATGACCGCCGCGCTCGAGACCAGGAACGACTTGCGGATCGGCCCCTATCCGGTCGATCCGCCGGTTGTGCTCGCGCCGATGGCCGGCATCACCAATGTGGCCTTCCGGACGCTGTGCCGGGAGTTCGGCAGCGCCACCTCGATCTACGTCTGCGAGATGATCACCGCGCGGGCCGTGGTCGAGCGCAATGAGAAGACGCTGCACATGATGTCGTTCGGGCCGGATGAGAATCCGCGCTCGATGCAGCTGTACGGCGTGGATCCGGAGACCCTCGGCGAGGCCGTCCGCGTCATCGTGGGCGAGGGCTGGGCCGATCACATCGATCTCAATCTGGGCTGTCCGGTGCCGAAGGTGACCCGGCTCGGCGGTGGCGCCGCGCTGCCGTACAAGCGAAGGCTGTTCGAGGCCATCGTGCGCGCGATGGTCGCCGCGGCCGCGCCCGCGGGCATTCCGATCACCGTGAAGTTCCGCATCGGCATCGACGACGATCACACCACCTACCTGGACGCGGGCCGCATCGCCGAGGCCGAGGGCGCCGCCGCGGTCGCGCTGCACGCCCGCACGGCCGCACAGCGTTATTCGGGTGAGGCCGATTGGACGGCCATCGCCCGGCTGAAGGAAGCGGTCACCACCATCCCCGTACTGGGCAACGGCGATATCTTCGCCGCCGACGACGCGGTGCGCATGATGGCCGAAACCGGTTGTGACGGTGTGGTTGTGGGCCGCGGCTGCCTGGGCCGCCCGTGGCTGTTCGCCGAATTGCAGGCCGCCCTGCGCGGCGAGCCGATCCCGGTGGGTCCGAATCTGGGTCGCGTCGGGGAGATCCTGCATCGCCACGCGAGCCTGCTGGCCGAGCACTACGGCGAGGACCGCGGCCTGCGCGATCTGCGCAAGCATATGGCCTGGTATCTGATGGGCTTCCCGGTCGGCGCCGATCTGCGCCGCCGCTTCGCCACCGTCGGCAGTCTCACCGAATTGCGGGATCTGATCGGCCAATTGGATCCCACGGCCCCGTTCCCCAAGGACGCCGAGGGCCCCCGCGGCCGCCAGGGCTCCCCCGGCAAGGTCAGCCTCCCGCACGGCTGGCTCGACGATCCGGAGGATCGAGCCGTGCCCACCGCCGCCGATGTGATGCACTCCGGCGGCTGACCGCCCGGAGATCATTTCACTGTCATCGCTCCGCCGTGTCAGGTGGCCCGTCGTGGCTCAATCGTTATCATTGCGAAGGGCGCTGCCGTTGAACGGGCAAGCCGGTCCCCGAGAGTGAGTGAAGTGAGGTTCGTTGGTGGGTGACGACGATCGGCGCGGGCGCACGCCCGGGCCCGGAGGTCGCGCCCCCTGGGAGCGCTACTCCGCCACGGAGGCCGAACCGGACGACGAGCGGCCCGCGCGGCGCAACCGATACGCGGACGAGACGCCCAACGGGCCCGTGACCGTGCACGATCTGATGCAGAAGGTCGACAGCGAGCGGATTTCGGAACTGCCCACCGACACCACGCTTCCCGCGCAGCACACCGGCCTTCGCGCACCTAGCGGCGGAAACGGTTCCGGCGCAGCGCCGTCCGAGGAGCAGGCCGCGCGACCCCGCGGCGCCGTCCAGGCACCGACCGCCGACGACCCCGTCGATCCGTACGCCGTGGAGCGGGCCAGGCTCGTCGATCAGCCGACCGATATCCTTCCGGCGGCCGATCCGGACAACCCGCCGCCCGAACTCGATCGGCAGCGCTCGGTCGCGCGACCGAAATCCGTTGGCAAACCGCCCCTGTCGCGCCTGGCCGCCAACAAGCAGCGCAAGATGCGCCGCCTGCATCTGGTCGGCCGCAGCACGACCGCGTTGGTGGCCGTACTCGCCCTGGTCCTCACCGGCGCGGGCTGGAACTATCTGCGCGCCACCGACGGCAGTTTCAACAAGGTCGCCGCGGTGGACGAGAACTCCACCGATATCGTCAATCCCGGCGGTCAGCTCGGCGACGAGAACTTCCTCATCATCGGCAACGACACCCGCGCGGGCGCCGACGGCCAGATCGGCGCGGGCACGACCGATGACGCCGAGGGCGCGCGGGCCGACACCGTGATGCTGGTGAACATCCCGGAGAATCGCCAGCGCGTCGTGGTCGTTTCCTTCCCCCGCGATCTGGATATCTCACGTCCGGCCTGCGAGGGCTGGGACAACGAGAACCGCCGCTACACCGGCACCCAGTTCCCCTCCGCCATCGGCGACAAACTCAACGCCGTCTACGCGCTGGGCGGGCCGAAATGCCTGACCAACGTGATCATGAAGCTGTCCGGCATCCGGATCAACCACTTCATCGGCCTGGACTTCAGCGGCTTCCAGTCGATGGTCGACACGGTGGGCGGTGTGGAGGTCTGCACCGCCAAACCACTGGTCGACGAGGAACTCGGCACCGTCCTGCCCACGGCCGGTAAGCAGAAGATCAACGGCACAACGGCATTGGACTATGTTCGGGCCCGCCACGTTCAGGGGGAATTCCGCAGCGACTACGACCGCATCAATCGTCAGCAGCGATTCATGTCCTCGCTGCTGCGCAGCGCGCTGTCGAACAAGACGCTGTTCGATCCCGGCCGGATGAACGCCTTCATCAGCGCATTCACCGGCCACGCGCTGATGGACAACGTCAAGACCAACGACCTACTGACACTGGGCCGTTCGCTGCAGAAGGTCGACGCGGGCGCGATCACCTTCCTGACCGTGCCCACCGCCGGAACCACGTCCTACGGCAACGAGATTCCGCGCGAATCGGATATCAAGGCGATCTTCACCGCGATCATCGACGATCAACCGCTGCCGGGTGAGAAGAAGCCGCTCACCCCGCCGCCCACGACCGAGGCGCCCGCACCGCGCGAGCTCACCGCGGTCGATCCGAGCACGATGTCGGTGCAGGTGTCCAATGGTTCCGGGGTCGCCGGTGTGGCGGCCACGGCGGCGAACAAGCTGTCCAATCAGGGTTTTCAGATCTTCAACGTCGGAAACTACTCGGGCGGAACGATTTCGACGACACGGGTGCGCTACTCCTCGGGGCACGAGGCCGAGGCCGCGACGGTCGCCTCCGCGATTCCGGGCGCGACGCTGGAATCGGCCGCCGGACTCGGCAGCATTGTCGAGGTGGCTCTGGGCGCGGATTATCAGGGCACGATCCGCACCCCGGTGGCCTTCGGCAATCCGCTGCCCACGGTGCCCGTCGCGACCGGCGGCGCGCCCGAGACGCCGGTCACACTGCCCTCGGACCTCGAACACGTCAACGCGGCCGACGACCTGTGTAAGTAACCACCGTTCACCTGCGCAAACCTGGCTAGCGTCGAGCAACACCAGTGGTTCACCCACCGTTCGTGACTTGGTCAGCGCCGGGAACTAATGTTTGGTTTCATGCGTGTCATCTACAACGAACAAATGGCCGATCTCGCCAATCTCCTGGGTGAGATGGCCGGGCTGGCCGGCTCGGCGATGGAGCGGGCGACCCAGTCGTTGCTGCAGGCCGATCTGCTGCTCGCCGAGCAGGTGATCACCGAGTCCGACCGAATCGCCGAGATGAACACGCTGGCCGAGGAGAAGGCGTTCGCGCTCCTGGCCCTGCAGGCGCCCGTCGCCGGCGATTTGCGCCAGGTGGTCAGCGCCATCCAGATCGTCGCCGATGTGAACCGGATGGGCGCGCTCGCACTCCATGTGGCCAAGGTCGCACGGCGACGGCATCCGAATCACGCTCTGCCCGAATCGGTCAACGGCTACTTCGCCGAGATGGGCCGGATCGCGGTGAATATGGGCGCGGCGGCCAAGGAGGTCCTCGAGACCCGCGACCCCGAGCGCGCGGCCCAGCTCAACGAGGACGACGAGGCGATGGACGATCTACATCGCCACCTGTTCACGCTGCTGATGGACCGCGAGTGGAAGTACGGCGTGGCCGCGGCCGTGGATGTCACGCTGCTCGGTCGCTACTACGAGCGCTTCGCCGACCACGCCGTGGAGATCGGCCGCCGGGTGGTATTCCTGGTGACCGGTGTGCTGCCGCCCGACGCGGACGTGGAATCCGAGACGATCTGATGCCGGTGGGCCCGAACGGATTCGGGCCCACGGTCGTTCAGTCCTCGCCGGTCGAGCGGTCCCGCCAGCCCAGCAGCACCGAATTGCCGCGCTCCGGTTTCCACGGCAGCAGCAGCGCGACCACCACCACGCAGATCGTCAGCGCGCCGACGGCCACATAGGACGCCGACTGCGCGCCCTCGAGCGCCGCGGCCTTCATGGCATAGACCAGATCGGCCTTGGGTTTGGCGAAGAACGGGCTGATCGGCGCCTTGATCACCTCGATGACGCTGATCGGGGTGTCGCGGGCGATACTCTTCTGATCCGGATTCATGATGGCGCTGGGGATCGCGTCGATGCGCGCGCCGACCCGATCGGTGTAGATCGAGGTCATGATCGACCCGAGCACCGCGACGCCGAGTGTGCCACCGACCTCGCGGGTGGTGTCGTTGACCGCCGATCCGGCCCCGGCCTCGTTCAGCGGCACCGCACCCATGATCGACTCGGTCGCCGGGCCCTGCACCACGCCGAAGCCGATACCCATCAGCACCATGGCCACCAGAACCGGTCCCAGATAAGGGGTTTCGACCTTCACCTGCCCGGCGATGTACATGCCCACGCCGAGGAACAGCAGCCCGCTGATCACGGTGGCGGTGGTGCCGATGCGCTGCGCCACCAGGGTCGCCACCGGCGCGCCGATACCGACGGCGGCGGCGAACGGAAGCGAGCGGATACCGAATTCCAGTGCGCTGTACTCCCTTACGCCCTGCATGTACTGGGTGATGAGGAACAGGAAGCCGAACGCGCAGAAGTAGGACACCGTAATCGCCAACGCGGGCACCGAGAATCGCCGGATTCCGAACAGTCGCACATCCAGCACGGGCGATTCCACCCGCAGCTCCCAGGCCACGTAGACCAGTAGCAGCACCAGCGAGATCCCGTACCCGGCGACGCTGCGCCCCGCCAGCCAGCCCTGTTTGGGCGCGTCGATGATGGTCCACACCAGCGTGGTCACCGCCACCAGCGACAGCACGATGCCCACGATGTCAAGGCGGCCGGTGTGCTCGGCGCGGGACTCGGGCACCACGAGCAGTATCGCCACGATCGCGATCAGCGCGATCGGCACATTGATCCAGAACACCGCGTGCCAGCTGAAGTGCTCCAGCAGCCAGCCGCCGGTGATCGGTCCGATCGCGACCGCCACGCCGGCCATGGCCGACCACAGGGCGATCGCGGCCGCCCGACCGCGGGCCTCGGGAAACAGATTGATCAGCAGCGCCAACGTCGCCGGGAAGACCGCCGCGGCGAAGATCCCCATCCCCGCGCGGGCCGCGATCACCTGACCGAGGCTGGTCGACAGCGCGCCCGCGCCGGACATGACCGCGACGCCGACCAGACCGATGATCATCACGCGGCGACGGCCGAACCGATCGCCGAGATGCCCCAGGGCCAACAGGAGTCCGGCGAAGGCCAGGGTGAACGCGTCCACAATCCACTGCAGTCCGCTCATACGCGCCTGCAACTGCACCGCTATCGACGGCAGTGCCACATTGACCAAAGTGTTGTCGAGCACCACGAGCAGTTCCGCAAGACAGATCGCGATCAGAGCGAATATTCGCATCCGCATCGCGATCGGAATCCGCCGCTCGGACTGCGGGCTCACCGTTGATACCGCCATCCGCCGCCTCCTGACTATAACGATCGGTGTAGTTGAGGAGACGTTATCTGTTACCAAAAGTCTCAACAACCGACCACGGTAGGAGATGATCCAGCTAACACTCGGTTCAACCAGTGTCACACATCACAGGCGGCGGGCGGAGGGCACAACGAAACGCGGCCCCGGCGAAGGCCGGGGCCGCGAAAGCGGGTGCGAGAGTTGCTATCCGAACCGGCCGGAGATGTAGTCCTCGGTCTCCTTGCGCGACGGGTTGGAGAAGATCCGCTCGGTCTCGTCGATCTCGATCAGCTTGCCGGGCTTGCCCTGAGCCTCGAGGTTGAAGAAGGCCGTCTGGTCGCTCACGCGGGCGGCCTGCTGCATATTGTGCGTGACGATGACGATGGTGAATTCCTTCTTCAGCTCGGCGATCAGATCCTCGATCGCGAGCGTGGAGATCGGATCCAGCGCCGAACAGGGCTCGTCCATCAGCAGCACATCGGGCGAGACCGCGATGGCCCGGGCGATGCACAGTCGCTGCTGCTGACCGCCGGACAGGCCGCCGCCGGGCTTGTCCAGGCGGTCCTTCACCTCGTTCCACAGGTTCGCCCCGCGCAGCGAGCGCTCGGCGACCTCGTCGAGCTCCTTCTTGCCGCGCACGCCCTGCAGCTTGAGCCCGGCCACCACATTGTCGCGAATCGACATGGTGGGGAACGGGTTCGGGCGCTGGAACACCATACCGATGGTGCGCCGCACGCCGACCGGATCCACGGTCGAGCCGTAGATGTCCTCGCCGTCGAGCAGCACCGCCCCCTCGACGCGAGCGCCCGGGGTCACCTCGTGCATGCGGTTGAGCGAGCGCAGCACGGTGGACTTACCGCAACCGGAGGGACCGATGAAGGCGGTGACGCTGCGGGGCAGCACGGTCAGCGAGACATTGGCTACGGCGTGGAACTTGCCGTAGAAAATATTGAGATCTTTGACGTCGATCCGCTTGGCCATTGACGAATTCCGTTCCGCTTCTATCGGTTCCGCGTGAGCAGCTTGTTGACGAGCGCCGCCCCGAGATACAGCACCGCGATCATGAGAATCAGCGTCAGCGACGCACCCCAGACCCGCATCCGGCCGGCGGCCTCGGGGTTGGCCAGCTCCTGATAGATCAGCAGCGGCAGCGACGCCATATTGCCGTTGAAGATGTCGAAGTTGATCGACTTCGAATAGCCGACCAGTACCAGCACCGGCGCGGTCTCACCCATGACGCGGGCCAGGGCCAGCAGCATGCCGCTGATCATGCCGGGCGCCGCGGTGGGCACGACGATGCGCAGGATGGTCTTCCACTTGGGAATGCCCAGAGCGTAGGAGGCTTCGCGCAATTCGTCGGGTACGAGTTTGAGCATCTCCTCGGTACTGCGCACCACCACGGGCAGCATCAGCAGCACCAGCGCCAGCGACACCGCGAACGAGCTCTGCGGGAATCCGAAGGTGGCGATCCAGAACGCGAAGACGAACAGGGCCGCGACGATCGAGGGCACACCGGCCAGGATGTCGACCATGAATGTGGTGGTCTTGGCCAGCCAGCCGCGGCCGTATTCGACCAGGAACACCGCGGCCATGATGCCCAGCGGCACCGCGATGATCGCGGCCACCGCCGACTGCACGATGGTGCCGTAGATCGCGTGGTAGACACCGCCGCCGTACTGATTGGGCAGCAGGCCGTTCTGCGATTTGGTCCACCAGCCGTTGCGGGTGACCGCGTGCAACCCCTTCTGCAGCACCAGGATCAGCACCCAGCCCAGCGGGATCAGCGCGATCGCGAAACTGAGCCACATGACACCGGTCGCGACGCCGTTGCGGATCTTGCGGCTCGCGCTGACCTGACGGAACGCCGGCGCCTTGACCGGGCGATCGAGTGTGGCGGTCATCAGCTGTTCACCTTCCCTCCGGCAGCGATCCGCGCCAGCGCGTTGACCACGAAGGTCAGTACGAACAGCACGAAACCGGCGGCGATATAGGCGCCGGTGGGCAGCGCCTGACTGAATTCCGATGCGGCCGAGGCGATCTTGGAGGCGAAGGTGTAGCCGCCGTCGAACAGCGACCAGTGTCCGGCCTTGGTCGCGGTGCGCAGCACGACCAGCACCGCGATCGTCTCACCGAGCGCACGGCCCAGGCCGAGCATCGATCCCGCGATGACACCGCTGCGTCCGTAGGGCAGCACGGTCATGCGCACCACTTCCCATTTGGTGGCGCCGAGCGCCTGCGCGGCCTCGATATGCGCGCGCGGGGTGAGGTTGAACACCTCGCGGCTGACCGAGGTGATGATCGGCAGGATCATCACCGCCAGCACCACACCCGCGGTGAAGATGGTGCCGCCACCGCCGATCGAGACGTTGCCGCTCTTGAACAGGAAGAACCAGCCCAGGTTATCGTTCAGGAGGTTCTCGAACGGCACCAGTTGCTTGGCCAGCACCAGATAACCCCATAGACCGAACACGATCGAAGGCACCGCCGCCAGCAGATCCACCAGGATCGAGAACGGCCGGGCCAGTTGCTTCGGTGCGTACTGGGTCAGGAACAGGGCGATTCCGACTCCCAGCGGCACCGCGATCGCCAGCGCGAACACCGAACTCAGCACCGTGACCATGAACAGGTCGCGGATGCCGAAGCGTAGATGGTTCGCATCGCCGGTGTTGAAATCGGTGCTGGTGAAGAAGTTCGCCTCGTTGGCCCTGATCGAGGGCACCGCCCGAATCAGCAGGAACAACGCGATGAGCGCGATGGCGACGACGATCGTCGCGCCGGCCGCGGTGGCCAGCGACCGGAAGATCATTTCCGGTGTGTTGTTGTGACCGCGGCGGCCCTTGGTCGTCGCCGGTTCGTTGCTGGGTTCACTGGGCATGAGGGGAGTATCTCCACCCGTCCGCGGGCCGGTCGAGTCGGACTGGCCCGCGGAGGTGACTTCGTCGTGGACGGTCATTGTTCAGCGGCTATCAGGAGATGGCTTTGATCGCGTCGGACAGCTTGGTCTTGAAGGAGTCCGGGATCGGGATGTATCCGGCCTGGTCGAGACCGCTCTGGCCGTTGGTGACCACCGAGGTCAGGAACGCCTTGACGGCCTTGCCGGTGTCGGCGTCGCTGTACTTGGAGCAGACCACCTCGTAGGTGGCGAGCATGATCGGGTACGCGCCCGGGTCGGTGGGGTTGTAGAACGAGCTGGTGTCGAGCACCAGATCGTTGCCCTGACCCTTGACCTTCACGCCCGCGACGGCCTTCTGCGCCGAATCGACGTTCAGCTCGACCGGCTTGACGGCGGTATCGGTGAGGATTTGCGCCATCTTCAGGTTCTGGGACTTGGCGAACGACCACTCGTTGTAGGTGATCGAACCCGGGGTGTTGTTGATGGCGGCCGAGGTGCCCTCATTGCCCTTGGCGCCCTCGCCGACACCGCCCTTGAAGTCCTTGCCCGCGCCGCGATCGGCCCAGGCGCCCTTCGAGGCGGCGGCCAGGTACTGCTGGAAGTTGTCGGTGGTGCCCGACTGGTCGCTGCGGAACACCACGTGGATGTCCTGATCGGGCAGCTTGCTCGCGTTCTGGGTGTTCAGCTTCTGGATCGCCGGATCGTTCCACTTGGTGATCTGGCCGCTGAAGACCTTGGCCGCGGTCGGGCCGTCGAGCACCAGGGCGTCGAGGCCGCTCAGGTTGTAGGTGACGGCGATCGGGCCGAAGACGGCGGGCAGGTCCCACGCGGGGGCGCCACAGCGCTGCGCGGCCTTGTCGACCTCGCCCTTCTTCGGATCCAGCGGGGAATCCGAGCCGGCGAAATCGGTTTGACCGCCGAGGAAGTCGTTGATGCCCGCACCCGAACCGCTGGCGGTGTAGTCGAGCTTGTAACCGTCGCAGTTGGTCTGGTACGCCGCCACGAAGCGGTCCACCGCGTTCTTCTGCGCCGTCGAACCACTGGCCTTGAGCGACTTCTTGCCGCCGCAATCGACGTTGACCTTGCTGGTGGCGCCGCCACCGCCGGCCGCGTTGTCATCGCTACCACAGGCCGAAAGGGTCAGGGCTGCGCCCGCGGCAAGCACGCCGACGAGGGCGCTGCTGCGCTTGAGATTCAACTGAATTCCTCCGGGAATCGCTGTGCGCGCCCGATCCCTCAACGACCGGGCGGGTGCTGTGGTGGGCCGGTTCGCGGAGAACTTGCACACCGAGCAGCGGAGTGCTGCCCACAAGTAACGTAGGTTCGGCCGGTTGACAGTTGGACCTGGGTAAGTGAACGGGGGGTGAACAACCCGGCGCGATTGCGCCCGATACGTGTGACATTTGCCGCAAAGTTACTGCGGGGGCTATTCGGGGTTACGCGCAGCGGGCTTTCGGCTTACCGGCAGGGGTCAGGGGGTGGTGTAGGCCACGTCCACATGAGCCGGTTCGAAGCCGAGGCGAGTGTAGGTGTGCACGGCCGCGGTGTTGTCGGCCTCGGTGTAGAGCAGCACCTCGCCGAGGCCGCGGTCACGCAGGTAGTGCAGGCCCGCCAGGGTGAGCAGGCGGCCGAGGCCGCGACCCTGGGCATTCGGATCGATGGCGACCACATAGACCTCGCCGATCGGGGGCTGCTCGTCGTCGTGGACCTTTGTCCAGTGGAAGCCGAGAATTCGGGCCGGATCGGCCGGATCGACGGCCAGGAACAGGCCCTTGGGATCGAACCAGGACGACTCGCGGCGCGCGGCGATCTCGGATTCGCCCCAACCGCCCTGTTCGGGGTGCCAGTCGAAGGCGGCGTTGTTCACGCGAAGCAGTTCGGGGTCGTCTTCGGATCCGGCGTAGGTGCGCAGCGTAATCTCGGCGGGCACGGTCAATTCGGGTAGCTCCGACGTTGCCAGAGGGCGTCGCATCTGCCACAACTCGCGGGCGACGGTCAGTCCGAGGCGACCGGCGACCGCCTTGGCCGGGGCCAGATTGCCGTGCGCCCAGATGCGCGCGTCGGGCCCGCCCGCGGCCAGAGCGGCGGCCACCAGAGCCGCGCCGATACCGCGGGAGCGGTAGCGCGGATCGACCACAGCCTCGGCCATGGCGGGGTGATCGCCGTGTGCCGCAACGAGATTCGCATAACCGGCCACCGCGCCGTCGAATTCGATCAGCAGGTGGCGGGCCGGTGCGGGTGCGGTCAGCGACAGCACGGCCTGTTCGGAAATCGGTGCGACGCCGTCGATTTCGGTGGCGCGGTCCAGCAGGTCGGCGATCTGGGCGGCAGCGCCGGGGGCGACCTCGTCGGTCCAGTCGGTCCGGGGTTCAGTCACGAGAGACTTCCATTGACCTGAGTGAGCTGGGAATCGTCGGCGCCGCCGGCATTGTCGTCGTCGTCCTCCGGGAAGGTGGCGGGCGGTTCGCCCTTGGCCGTGCGGGCCGGGCGGACCGCCTTGTAGCCGACATTGCGGACCGTGCCGATGAGCGATTCGTATTCGCTGCCGAGTTTGGCGCGCAGGCGGCGCACATGCACATCGACCGTGCGGGTGCCGCCGAAGAAGTCGTAGCCCCAGACCTCCTGCAGCAGTTGCGCGCGGGTGAACACCCGGCCCGCGTGCTGCGCGAGGTATTTGAGCAGTTCGAATTCCTTGTAGGTCAGATCCAGCGGGCGGCCGCGCAGGCGTGCGGTATAGGTGCCCTCGTCGATCACCAGCTCGCCGAGGGTGATCTTGCCGCTGTTCTCCGGGCTCGCCGCGCCGCCGTTGCGCGCCACCAGAAGCCGCAGGCGCGCATCGAGTTCCGCGGGGCCGGTGCCCGGCAGCAGGATGTCGTCCAGACCCCAGTCGGCGTTGACCGCCACCAGACCGCCCTCGGTGAGAACCGCCACAACCGGCACCGAGGATCCGGTACTGCCGAGCAACCGGCACAGCCCGCGCGCGGCGGCCAGATCGGTTCTGGCGTCCACCAGGGCCACATCCGCCGTCCCGGCCTCGAGCAGCGAGGCCACCTCGGTCGGCGCCGGCCGGACGTTATGGGGCAGCAACGACAGCGACGGCAGCACCGACTCCGGATTCGGGTCGGAGGTCAGCAGGAGCAGCTCCACAGCTCTCCTCCCAATCTGGCATGTCCGCGGCAACCCCGGTGTCTTTCGCGAGTCCATGCGCATTCGCACAGGTAATTCCGACCTACATTAGCGCGTTCAACCCGATGACCACGCAATCCGGGCAACCGACGCACCCCGCGGGTCCTTGTGCCCGGCGCCGGGACGCCGAACACAAGGAATATAAGGAACGAGCGCACCCACCGTTTCCCCCACCCTCGCACCCAGAACACACCCACCGATCGCCCTCCCCTCGCACCCAGAACGCACCCACCACTCCCTCCGCCCCCGCACTCGCAGCGCGCCCACCGCTTGCCCAGGCCTCGCACCCAGAGCGCGCCCACCGCTTGCCCTGTCCCGCACCCGCAGCGCGCCCACCGCTTGCCCTGTCCCGCACCCGCAGCGCGCCCACCGCTTGCCCTGTCCCCCCGCCCAAGCGCACCAACCGCTTCCTCGGTCCCGCACCCAGAGCGCGCCCACCGCTTCCTCGGTCCCGCACCCAGAGCGCACCCATCGCTTCCTCTTTCCCCGCATCCGGAGCGCACCCATCGCTTCCTCTTCCCCGCACCCAAAGCGCA
>NZ_BDBS01000058.1 GCF_001613105.1 Nocardia pseudobrasiliensis NBRC 108224
CTTTCCCCGCATCCGGAGCGCAGCGGAGGATGCGGGGTCGAGCCCGGCTATGTACCAACAGATATCGTGCGTACATGCGGAAGGTGATTGTCGGGGTGCTGCTGGTCGTGGCGCTGGCGGTGGTGGCCGACTTCACTGCGGCGGCCTATACGGAATATCGGGTGTCGCGGGCGCTGCGGGCGGGTGGGGATCTCAGTGCGGATCCCGAGGTCACCATTCACGGGTTTCCGTTCGTCGTGCAGGCGTGGCGGGGTGACTACCGCAATGTGGAGATCCGGGCGCGGGCCAATCATCCGGAGATCCCCGGGGAGATCCTGGTCGAGGCGACCCTCAATGGCGTGCACATTCCGATCGACGATCTGATGGACGGGAAGATGCGCGCGGTGCCGGTGGACCGCGTGGCCGGGCGGATGCGCATCGACTCGCTGGAACTCGGTCGCCTGCTGAACATTCCGAACCTGTCGCTGACCGGTCCGCCCGCCGACAAGTCCGACGGCACCGGCGGATCCGGCGGCACCGGCATGACCACCCAGGGCAATACCTACCTGCTCAGCGGAACCATCCAGCTCGGCCCGGAGACGCGCAGCACGACCCGGGTCAGCGTCAAGGTCAATCTGCTGCTCGACGGCGACCAGGTGCGCGTGGTGGCCACCGATATCTATCGTGGAGACGAGGGCGACACCACCACCGCGGTGTGGAGCCCGGATCTGGACAAGGCCGCGGTACTGGCTCGCTTCACACGCACCATCGATACGCGGGATCTGCCCTTCGGCGTACATCCCACCAAGGTCCAGGCGCTCGGCGGGGACATCATCGTCGAGGGCGAGGGCGAGAACATGACGATCGAGATGAACAGGTTTGCCCGAACATGATGCAGATCACAATCCTGATAGTGGTACTGCTCGCCGGTCTGGCCGCGGGCGTGGCTGTTCGCCTGCGCGAGGGCCGGATTCGGACCTCGTCGGTCGACGCCATGACCGGCGACGACACCCGCATCGAAATGCTGGCCGCCGTCGGCGTACAGGGTGAGGTCCCCGCGGTCGTGCATTTTTCCGCCGACTGGTGCGGCCCATGCGCCGCGGTGCGCCGGGTGGTGGCCGGCGTGGTCGCCGATCTGGCCGAAACCCCGCAGCCCCCACTGGATATCGAGGTCGACATCGATGCCGAACCGGCGTTGGCCAAGGAGCTGAACGTGCTCTCGCTGCCGACCACCTTCGTCTTCGACGCCCGCGGCCGCGAACGATTCCGTATCTCCGGCGTGCCGAAGCCGGGCGATCTGCGCAGTGCGCTCAGCCCGCTGACCGTGCCCGAAGCCGCCTGAATCCCAAGATTCGGACCCGGGGTCCAATTCCCGCGCCGAAACGGGTAAACTGCTCTACGTGCAAACCCGCCGAGAGCTGATGCTCACCCGACGCCGCACAGTCGATCTGTGCCGCCTCGGCGGTTGTTGCTGCCTGTGCATCTAGCCGGTCGGCCTTTCGCACCCTTCTGACGCCGACCGGTTTTTCCACCGACTGTGTGATCTCGTAGATCCCCGGTGATCTGCTCAATCCTTTGACAGCCGAAGCCTGATCGCAGCGCAGGAGTTTCCGATGCCGGAGCACACCTCTATCCCCGATACCCAAGCAACCCAACGCATTCCGGAAGGCCACGTGGATGTCCGCGGCCCCCGGTTCGCGGCCTGGATCACGACCGCCGTACTCGTGCTGGTCCTGATCGCCGCCGCCCTCTCGACCACGGCCGCCGCCGTACTCATCGGCCTGCAGACCATCGTGTTCGCGCTCGGCGCGCTCAACGGTCCGCGCCGCAGCCCGTACGGCTGGCTGTACGCGACCTTCGTCGCCCCGCGTCTGGGCCCGCCCGCGGAGACCGAACCCGCGGCGCCCGTACGGTTCGCACAGCTGGTCGGCTTCGTCTTCGCCGCGATCAGCTTCCTCGGTTTCGCGTTCGGCAGTGGGGTGGTCGGAACCATCTTCGCCGCCTTCGCACTGTTCGCGGCGTTCCTCAATGCCGCGTTCGGCATCTGCCTGGGCTGCAAGATCTATCCCCTTGCCCAGCGGCTGCTCCCGAAGTCGGGCGCTCCCACCAACTCCCCCACCTAGCCCGGCAAGTCACATCTCGAAAGGATCAACATGGCTCGCTCCGACGTCCTGGTCTCCGCAGACTGGGTCGAAGAGAACCTCAATACCCCCGGCGTCGTGATCGTCGAGGTCGACGAGGACACCTCCGCCTACGACACGGGCCACATCGAGGGCGCCGTCAAACTCGACTGGAAGCAGGACCTGCAGGATTCGGTGCGGCGTGACTTCGTCAACCGCGAGCAGTTCTCGGATCTGCTCTCGGCGCGCGGCATTTCCAACGACGACACCGTGGTCCTCTACGGCGGCAACAACAACTGGTTCGCGGCGTACGCGTACTGGTACTTCAAGCTGTACGGCCACCAGAACGTCAAACTGCTCGACGGCGGCCGCAAGAAGTGGGAGCTCGACGGCCGCCCGCTGTCGAAGGATGCGGTGAACCGCGAGGCCACCACCTACAAGGCCGGCGATCAGGATCTGACCATCCGGGCGTTCCGCGACGAGGTCATCGACGCCATCGGCACCAAGAACCTGGTCGATGTGCGCTCGCCCGACGAGTTCTCGGGCAAGATCCTGGCCCCCGCCCACCTGCCGCAGGAGCAGAGTCAGCGTCCCGGCCACATCCCCAGCGCGATCAACGTGCCGTGGAGCAAGGCCGCGAACGAGGACGGCACCTTCAAGTCCGACGCGGACCTCGCCGAGCTCTACAAGGAGGCCGGCCTGGACGGTGAGAAGGAGACCATCGCCTACTGCCGTATCGGCGAGCGCTCCTCGCACACCTGGTTCGTGCTGCGCGAGCTGCTGGGCCACCAGAACGTCAAGAACTACGACGGGAGCTGGACCGAATACGGCTCCCTCGTCGGTGCACCGATCGAGTTGGGAGCGTAATCGTCATGTGTGCAGCACCTACCCAGGGTCAGACCCTGCCCGCCAATGTGGACACCGAGAAGGAGACCGTGCTCACCGGGCGCGTGCTCGACGGTTCGGGCAACCCGGTCGGCGGCGCGTTCGTGCGACTGCTGGACTCGAGCGACGAGTTCACCGCCGAGGTGGTCGCCTCCGGCACCGGTGATTTCCGCTTCTTCGCCGCCCCGGGCGACTGGACCATCCGCGCACTGTCGTCGGCCGGTAACGGCACGGCGCAGGTGAAGCCGGAGGGTGCGGGCATCCACGCCATCGACGTCACGGTGGCCAAGTAAGCAACACCACAGCGAAACGACCCCGGGATTTCCCGGGGTCGTTTCTGGTTGACGGGCACCGAAAGTTAGACTTCGATACGTGGTCCTTGCCTTCGAGATTCTGCTGGTTCTCGTCTCCGTGCTGATCGCCTGGTTCGGTCTGTACGTCCTCTACCGGCTGTTCACCGAGTCGTGACAGACGCGAGCGACGAGAACGTAGACAACGCTGCGGCGAACGGAACGGCTCATCAGTCGAGCGCTCGCCGCGAGAACGGTACCGGTGGCGATGCCCCGCGCCGCAGTGGCGACCAGGCGGTCGCCGAGGCGTCCGAGCGCGCGAAATCCACTGGTATCCGCAATATTCCACAGCTCCCGGATCTGCCGCTGCCCGAGGATACGGCCAACCTGCGCCAGGGCCCGGATCTGAGCTCCTCCATGCTCGCGCTGCTGCCGCTGGTCGGTGTGTGGCGCGGGGAGGGCGAGGGCAACGACGCCGAGCGCGGCGACTACCACTTCGGCCAGCAGATCATCGTCTCGCACGACGGCGGCGACTATCTGTCCTGGCAATCGCGGTCCTGGGTGATCAATCCCGACGGCGGCTACGGCGGTCCGGATCTGCGCGAGACCGGTTTCTGGCGGGTCGGCATCGACGGCGACGACGAGGTGATCGAACTGTTGCTCGCGCACAGCTCGGGCATCGTCGAATTGTTCTACGGCCAGGCCCTGACCCAATCCTCGTGGGAGCTGGCCACCGATGTGGTGATCCGCAGCCAGTCCGGCGCGGTCGTGGGCGGCGCCAAACGCCTCTACGGCATCATCGAGGGCGGCGATCTCGGCTATGTCGAGGAGCGCGTGGAGGCCGACGGCGCACTGAAGCCGCGGCTGTCGGCCCGATTACAGCGCTACATCGGCTGACGCACCGAAATTCCGTCGAGTTCGATATCCACCTCGAACGGATCGGTCAGATACAGCCGATCGTGGAAAATCCCGGTCCCCGTATAGCGATTCGCGTTCGGGTCCAACTGGAATGTGTGCACGACCGCATCCTTGCCGTTCGGCTCGATGCGCCAGTAGTGCGGAATGCGAGCCTTGGCGTATTTGGCCGGTTTGGTGTCGCGGTCGCGTTCCTCGGAATCGGGTGAGACCGCCTCGACGACGATGAGGACATCCTCGGCGTGGTAGTAGGACGTCGGCTCGTCGCGCTCGTAGGCCTCCTCGGTCACGACCACCACATCCGGCACCGGCATCTGCCGATCGCCGAGCCGCACCGCCATCTCCCAATCGGCCCGAAACTCCTCGGGCGCCTGCCGATCCAGCTCCTCCTCGAGCAACATCACCGCCCGGCTGTGCCACTTGGTCTGCGGCGCAACGAATATCAGGCTGCCATCGATCAATTCGGTCCGTTTGGGCAAACCGGTCAGTCGCAGGAAGTGCTCTACTGTGAACCCTCCCATGGGCGGAATCAACCACTGCGGCACAGCCAGAGTCATGCCCCCCACCGTAACGTCACCACCCGGCAAACCAGAAGCACTTCGAGAACGCAGCCCCTGATTTCGTAAGAACATGGGTAACTCGCCGGGAACGCCCAAAACCGGAACGACCCCCGAGCCTTGAACCGCGGAGACCAAGTTCTCACGCTGTTCCCCGATCGGACTCATCGGGGGCTCGGGGGTCGGGTGGCTGCCTGGGATTGGCTCGGCGCTCGCGCGGGACGAGAATCCGTCAGC
The DNA here is from genome assembly GCF_001613105.1 of Nocardia pseudobrasiliensis NBRC 108224. Taxonomy (GTDB): domain Bacteria; phylum Actinomycetota; class Actinomycetes; order Mycobacteriales; family Mycobacteriaceae; genus Nocardia; species Nocardia pseudobrasiliensis. The sequence continues at coordinate 4,984 of NZ_BDBS01000058.1, forward strand.
AGCGGTGGCGCTTAACCGGCAGCCACCTCACGCGTCCTCGAAGAAATCATTTCTCGAACCACCTCCTTTCCCGTGTACCGACAAATTTAGTCGGCTGCCCGACTATCGGCAACGGAATTTCTCGGCCAGCGAAAAGGCAGGTCAGGCCATGTTTTCCGGGACCGCGGAGCGGATGGTCACCCGGCCCGCGGCATCGACGTCCACGACGGTGTCCGCGCGGTGGTCGGCGGGCAGCTGATGGGTGACGACCACGACCGCGCGGTCCGGAGCAATCAGTCCGCTGTCCACATCCAGCAGATCGCGCAGGAGATCCGCACCGGCCGCGGCCTCGAGATGTTCGGTGGGTTCGTCCAGCAGCAGCACCCGCGCCGGGGATATCAGCGCGCGGGCCAGCAGGATGCGACGGCGCTGACCGCCGGAGACCGCGGCCGCGCCGCCCACCAGATCTGTGTGCACGCCGTCGGGGACGGTGTCGAGCCAGTCGCCCAGACCGACTGTGCGCAGGGCCTTCTCGGCTTCCTCGGCGGTCAGATCCGGTCGAGCCACTCGTAGATTCTCCAGCACGGTGGTGCCGAACAGATGGGCATCCTCGGCGAAGAACGTGACGCCCGGGCGCGGGGTGTCGAACAGTCCGGCCCAGGCCATGAGCAGGGTGGTCTTACCCGCGCCGCTCGGGCCGACCACCGCGATGCGCCGCCCGGCGGGCAGATCGGGCAGATCGCGACGGTGATGCCGGGCGGCCGCACCCGCATCCCGGCGCAGCCCCTCGATGCGATGCAGCGCCGCACGGCCTTTCGTCAGCGCCTGGGCCGCGGCCGGAAGCACCGCGACGGCCTCGAACGCCGACAGCGGCAACAGCACCAGAACCGACAGCGCCATCGGGGTGACACCGCCCGGCGCGGCGGGCTGCAACGCGGTGACCGCTGCCCCGGAACCGCTGCCGTACAACACGATTCCGATGAGCAGCGCGCCCAGAACACTGACACCGATCGACAGCGGTGTCGCCGCGGCCGCCCAGGCGCTGCGCGAGGCCGCCCGGTCCTCCGCGGCCACC
>NZ_BDBS01000059.1 GCF_001613105.1 Nocardia pseudobrasiliensis NBRC 108224
GCCGGACGGCCGCAGCCCGCGAGCGCGGCCGCCGCCACGACGCACAGGATCGCCGCGCGGCGGCGCAGGTTTGGCACGAAACTCACGCTGTCTCACGTCGTCCCGAATCCGGCCGCGGTTCCCGGATGTCGGCCATGTCACAGCGCGGAACCGCGGCGGGCCGACGGCCGACCCGTTCCAATACCGGCGCCGTCGCATGAGCGGCGCCCTCCGTGCACGAAGGAAACGATTGTGAGGACCAGCCCGCAGGCCGGCATGGGTGTCGTCGTCGAGGATTTCGATCCCGGGGCCGACGAGGATGTCCAATTGCTGAAGAAGACGATCTACCGTCACAAGATCGTGGTGTTGAAGAATCAGCGCCACGACGCGGCGGGCTTTCTCGCGCTCGGTCGACGGCTGGGCACGCCGCAGGCCTACTACGAGCCGGTCTACCATCACCCCGACGTGCCGGAGGTCTTCGTCTCGGCTACCGCCGAACCGGACGGACGCCAGATCGGCGTGCCCAAAACCGGGCGATTCTGGCATTCGGACTATCAATTCATGCCGCGGCCGTTCGATATCACCCTGACCTATCCGCGAGTGGTGCCGACGACCAACCGGGGCACGCTGTTCATCGATCTCGCCGCCGCCTACGAGCGGCTGGATCCGGCGCTGCGCGCGGCGATCGCGGACACCTCGGCGGTGCATACGGTGCGGCGCTGTTTCAAGATCCGGCCCGAGGACGTGTATCGGCCGGTGGGGGAGATCCTCGACGAAATCGACGCCCGCACACCGCCGGTGCGCCGTCCGACGGTGCTGACACATCCGCACACCGGGGAGTCGATCGCCTATGTCAGCCAGGGCTTCACCGAGACCGTCCTGGATGCCGACGGCGGCGATCGGCGCGATCTGCTGTCCGAATTGCTCGGTGCGACAGGGCAATTCGAGCTCGACGATCCGGCTGTGCATCTGCAGCGGTTCGATGTGGGTGATCTGTTGCTGTGGGACAACCTGAGTCTGGTGCATCGCGCGGTGCACAGCGACCGCAGCGAACCGGCGGTGTCGTGGCGGGTGACGGTACTCGACGATGCGGACATGCTGAAATGATCACCACGCCCGCTGTTTTCGAGATCGACTCCGAATCCCTCGACGAGGTGCAGCGCTGTTACAAACCGCACTGCCGCTACCTGCGCTCGGCATCGGTGCGCACCGATGGCGATATCGTCACCGGCACAGGGCAGTTCGGTATCGGCGAGCCCTGCTATATCGAGGACACCGGGCACCTCAATGCCGTCGAGGTGATCATCTGCTTCAACCAGCTGATGTATCAGACCGTGGCCACCATCGTGCGCCACGGGCTGCATCCGGCGTTCGACGACTGGACACCGGCTCAGTTCCAGCGGCGTTATCTGCCCGACATTCTCATCGCCGACGTGCAGACCGAATTCGAGCGGCCCATCGACTCGGCCGCGTTCACCGGGGAATTCACCCTCGAGGCGGCCCATGCGTACACCACCTCCGGTGGGGCTCGGCGGATCGCGCTGACCACGAGTTTCCGATTCTCCGACGGGGACGGGGAGTGCGGTGGGCGGATTCGGCTGGTGGTCGTGGATACGGGGGCGGGGCGATGAACCGGACACTCGCCGATCTGATTCGCGGCCATGACGCCGCCGCGCCCGCGGTGGTGTGTGGTGAGCGGGCGCTGAGCTACCGCGAATTGGACGAGGCGGCCGATCGGATCGCGTGGGCGCTGCTGGCGGCGGGGCTGTCGCCCGGGGCGCGGGTGGCGTATCTGGGGTTGGAGTCGGTGGACTATTACGCCGCGCTGCTGGGGTGCGCGCGCAGTGCGATGGTTTTGGTGCCCATCAATTTTCGGCTCACGGCCGAGGAGGTCGGGCATATTCTCGACGATTCCGGGGCGGCGGTGCTGATCGCGGACGCGTCGCTGCGTGAGCGGCTCGGCGGGCTCGATGATGTGCTGTATGTCGACACCGCCGAGTTCGCGCGGTGGTACGGGGCGCATCCGGCCGAATCTCCGGCGGTGCGAGTGGATGCCGATACTCCGGTGGTGCAGCTCTACACCAGTGGCACGACCGGATTGCCGAAGGGGGTGGTGCTCGCGCATCGCAGTTTCTTCGCCGTGCGCGCCGCATTGGCGGCGGCGGGGGAAAGCTGGATCGATTGGCGGGCTGGCGATATCGGGTTGATCGGGATTCCCGGCTTTCATGTCGGCGGGATCTGGTGGGCGACACAGGGGTTGGGATGCGGAGCGACCATGGTGGCGATGCCGCGATTCGATCCGGCGACCGCGGTGGAGCTGATTCGCGAGCGCGGCGTCACCACAGTGTGCGTGGTGCCGTCGATGCTGCGATTGATGCTGGCCGAGCCCACCGCCGACCGGGCGGCGCTGTCGAGCGTGCGCAAGCTGGTCTACGGTGGTTCGCCGATCTCGGAAAGCTTACTGGGGCAGGCGATGTCGATGCTGGAGTGTGAGTTCGCGCAGATCTACGGGCTCACCGAGACCGGTAATACCGCGGTGTGTCTGCCGCCGGATCAGCACTATCCGGGCAGTCCGCGACTACAGGCCGCCGGGCGCGCGTATCCCGGGTTCGAGATCCGGATCACCGATGAGCGGGGCGGCGCGCTGGGGCCGGGGCGGGTCGGCGAGGTGTGGTTGCGCACCCCCGGACATATGGTCGAATACTGGCGGCGGTCCGATGCCACGGCGGCCACACTCGTGGACGGGTGGATTCGCACCGGCGATGCGGGATACCTCGACGAGGCCGGATATCTGTTCCTGTGTGATCGGTTGCAGGACATGATCATTGTGGGTGGGGAGAACATCTATCCCGCCGAGGTGGAGAATGTGATCGCCGGACATTCGGCCGTGGTCGACGTGGCGGTGGTGGGTGCGCCGGACGAACGGTTCGGGGAGCGGGTGCACGCGTTCGTGACCGCCCGTACCGAGGTGTCGGCGCGAGAGTTGTTCGTGCACTGTACCGATCGGCTGGCCGGGTACAAGATTCCGAGCCGGTTCGAATTCGTGGAGCGGATTCCGCGCAATCCCAGCGGTAAGATTCTGCGGCGGGAATTGCGGGAGCCACTGTGGCCCAGCGGTGTTCGGCGGATCGGATGACGCTGAGCTTCGCCGAGGTGCGGGCCGCGGTGGCGGCGGAGTTGTATCTCGAGCCCGAACAGTTGGATCCGGCGGCGGATCTGTTCGCGGCCGGATTGGATTCGGTGCGGGCGCTGGCGCTGGTGGAACGGTGGCGGGCGGCCGGGGCTCGGATCGGGTTCATGGATCTGATCGAGGGTCCGACGCTGGGCGAATGGTGGGAGCGGTTGCGTGTCGACGGTTGAGTTGCGGCCTACGGCGGCGCAGGACGAGTTCTGGCACTATCAGCGCGACGGGGACGAGCCGGTGACGGCGATGTTCAATGTCGCGGAGTACGCGGAATTTCACGGGTCGGTATCGGAATCGGTATTGGCGCGGGCGATTCGGCGGACGGTCGCGGAGGTCGAGGTGTTGAATCTCGGGTTTCATCCGACGTCGGAGGGTGTGCGGTTGCGGCCGTCGATGCCCGAATGGGTCGTTCACACAATCGATCTCACCGATTCGGCGGATCCTTTCGCGGCGGCGCACGCGTGGATGGCCGCTGATCTGGATACCGCGGTGGATCTGGTCGATGATGTGCTGTTCACCCACGCGATTCTGCGGGTGGGGCCCGGGCGTGTGTGGTGGTATCACCGCGTCCATCACATTCTGCTCGACGGCTACGGTCTGGCGATGTTCGCGCGCCGCGTGGCCGCGGTCTATTCCGCGCTGACGGCCGGGCGGGAACCGGCCGCACCGCGCTTCGGCGCGCTGGCCGATGTGGTGGCATACGAGGAGGCCGAGCGCACTGGACCCGGCTACTCGGCCGCCCGCGACTACTGGGTGCGCTATCACCGCGACCGGCCCACTCCGCCGATCGTGGCGCGCCGGACCGAACCCATGACCGCCCGAATGTCCAGAACGACAACCGAATTCGCCCCCACTCTGGTGCGGCGGCTACGAGAACACGGCAATACCGCCCCCGCGCTGCTGGCCGCCGCGGCCACCTACGTCCACCGCGTCACCGACGAAAACCAGATCCGCCTGTGCCTACCGGTGCTCGCCCGCGCGGGCACCCCCGCGGCCCGGGTTCCGTGCACGGTCATCAACGTCGCCTACTACTGGGCCGAATTCGACGCGACCACAACGTTTTCCGCGGCGACCGAGCAAGTCGAGAATTTCCTCCGCGAGGCCGCCCCGCACCTGCGCTATCGAGTAGTCGACCTCTGGAGCGCCTTGGGCCCCTCCTTCGACCACGACCGCGCCTACGGCCCACTCGCCAACGTCATGCCCTTCGACTTCTCCCTGTCTTTCGCCGCCACCCCCGCCACGATCCGCAATGTGACCGCAGGCGTCGAGGAAGACATCGGCTTCTACTTCTACGACCGCCCCGACAGTATGGAATTGGTGGTCGGCGGCAACCCTCTGCTGTTCAGCGTCAACGAATTGAGTTCTCACGCAGTACGTTTCGAGGGCCTGCTCGATGCCGCGTCGACCAGTCCGAACCAATCGGTGCGACGTCTTCCGTTTGCGTAAACCCTGCGCCCGGCGCTGGGAAAGAGGGGCGGGGTGCGCTGGAGGGTGGGGCGCTGGGATCAGTTGCCCGCGGCCTCGGCTGCTCGGACTTCGCCGAGCAGGTCCTCGCGGGCTCGGGCTACTCGGGAGCGGATAGTGCCGACCGGGCAGCCGCAGACTTGGGCGGCTTCCTCGTAGGACAGGCCCAGGAGTTGGGTCAGGACCAGGGCCTCGCGGCGGTCTTCGGGGAGGGCGGCGAGCAAGATGCGGAGTTCCGCGAATTCTATTGCGGCGGTGGAGCTTGCGGAGCGGCGGCGGTCGGCGGCGGCTTCCCAGTCGGCGTCGGCGGCGACGCGGGGGCGGGCCATGGCGGCGCGGATCTCGTCGGCGCAGACATAGCGGGCGATCGACAGCAGCCAGGCGCGGGCCGAGGCGCGGGCCTCGAAGCGGCGCAGGCTGCCCAGGGCGCGCAGGTAGGTCTCCTGGGTGAGATCGTCGGCGCGGGCGGGGCTGGCGCGGTGGGCGATGAAACGCCAGACGTCGGACTGGGTGGATCGGATGAATTCCTCGAGCGCCGTGCGGTCCCCGCGACCCGCGGCGAGGGCGAGCGCGGTGATCCGTTCGTCGTGGGCCTCCGATGCCATGCCGGTCACCCTAGCCCGGCCTCGGGAAAGGTCTACTACCGGGCGTAGGGTGTTTCACGACACAGCGCCGAGCGGGAACTTTCGCGGCCCGCCATCCGACTTCTGCACCGTGAACTGCGATGTCTGCCGGGAAGCGTTGTCGGCCCGAATCGACGACGAACCCGAACCGGTGCCCTCGGCGCAGGTCGATCGGCACCTCGAGGAGTGCCGGGCCTGCACCGAGTGGTACGCGGCGGCGACCGCGGCCACCCGCACCCTGCGCATGCGCGCCGCCCCGGTCACCCCGGATCTGACCGACACCATCCTGGCGCGCGCCGAATTCGGGGGAGTGACCCCGCGGCGACGCGGACTGTCGCTGTCGGCGCTGCGGATGATCCTGCTCGGAATCGGCGCGGTGCAGTGCGCGCTGGGCCTGGCCCAGCTGGTCGGCCACGGTGTGGGCGTACACGCCGATCACGAGATCGGATCGCATCTGTTCAACGAGAGTACGGCGTGGAGTTTCGCGCTCGGCGCGGGCATGGTGTGGGGCGCGCTGTCGGTACGGGCGGTGACGGGACTGATCGCGGTATTCGGTAGTTTCGCCGCGGTGGTGTCGGTCTTCGTCGCCCACGACCTGCTGCGTCACGAGATGAGCGCGACCCGCGCCGAATCGCATGTGGTGCTGCTGGCGGGGTTGCTGGTGCTGGTATTGATCCAGCGACGCCAGCGCGGCGAACCGCCCGAGGTCACCGCCGCGCCGAGCCCGATCGCCGTGCCGCCGGGCGCGCGCACGGGTCGGCGTACCGGACATCTGCGCTCCACCCATGATCCAGCCGCCTGAATGTCGATGACCGAATCGCCCGCGCCGCCGCCGTTTCGGCGGCCTGACCCATGGAATCCGATCCCATGACCAATACCATTGCCCCCGTCGAGGACCCCGCCGCCGAACGCGTGCGGCTGCGCCTGGCGGTATCGGGCATGTCGTGCGCCGCCTGCTCCTCGCGGGTCGAACGCACCCTCAACCGTTTCGACGGGGTGACCGCCAGCGTCAACTTCGCCACCGGCGTCGCCACGGTCGACGCGCCGCCGCAGCTTGATCCGAATGTGCTGTGCGAGAAGGTGACCGATATCGGCTTCGGCGCCACGCCCGTGGAGGGCGCCGCGACGCTGCTGGACACCGGGCCCGAGGATCGCATCGCCGCGGATCTGTTCCGCCGCCTGGTGGTGGCGCTGCTGCTGTTCTTCCCGCTGGCCGATCTGTCGATCATGTTCGCCACCGTGTCGAGCACCAGGATTACCGGCTGGCAATTCATCCTGCTGGCCCTGGCCCTGCCGATCGTGGTGTGGTCGGCCGCGCCGCTGCACCGCAAGGCCCTGGCCGGACTGCGTACCGGATCGACCAGTATGGAGACTCTGGTATCGATCGGCATCACTGCGGCCACGGTGTGGTCGGTGGTGACCCTGTTCGGCAGGCCCGCCCCCGAACACAGCGGGCACGGTGTCTGGGCGGCGATCCTCGGCGCGGATTCGATCTATCTCGAAGTGGCCGGTGGCGTAACGGTTTTCGTGCTCGCGGGTCGCTACTTCGAGGCCAAGGCGCGCCGCCGCGCGGGTGGGGCGCTGCGGGCGCTGGCCGCGCTCGGCGCGAAGGATGTGACGGTGCTGTCCGGTGACGGCAGCGAGATCACCGTCCCCGTCGAGGAACTCACCGAGGGCCGCCGATTCATGGTGCGGCCGGGGGAGACCGTGGCCACCGACGGCCTTGTCGTGGAGGGCCATTCGAGTATCGACGCCTCCGCGATGACCGGCGAATCCGTGCCGATCGAGGTCGGACCGGGCATGGCGGTGACCGGCGGCACCATCTCGCTGACCGGACGGCTGATCGTGGAAGCCGGTGCGGTGGGCGCGGATACGCGACTGGCGGCGATGATCCGGCTGGTCGAGGAGGCGCAGGCGGGTAAGGCCTCGCTACAGCGGCTGGCCGATCGGATCGCGGGGGTATTCGTACCGGTGGTGCTGGGCATCGCCGCGGTGACCCTGGCCGCGTGGCTGATCTCCGGTGCGGGTCTCGACAAGGCCGTCGGCGCGGGCCTCGCGGTGCTGGTGATCGCCTGCCCGTGCGCCTTGGGCCTGGCCACCCCGGCGGCATTGATGGTCGGCGCCGGTCGCGGCGCGCAACTGGGCGTTTTCATCAAGGGTCAACAGGCCCTCGAGACCAGCCGCACCATCGACACCGTCGTCTTCGACAAGACCGGCACCCTCACCGAGGGTGTGATGACCGTAGTGGCCGCGCATACCGCCGCGGAGCATTCCGACCGCGAAATCGCCGCACTCGCAGGCGGTTTGGAGTCCGCGTCCGAACACGCGGTCGCCGCCGCAATCACCGCCTGGGCCCGCCGGGAGGTCGCGACGCCGGGTGACGACGGATTGTCCGCCCCGAAGCTGGAATTGGCCGAGCCCGCCGTTGGCAAGCCGGGCGGCGACGGGTTCTCCGCCTCGGGGCGAGAGCAGCCGGAGTTGGCTGACGCTGCCGTTGGCAAGCCGGGTGACGACGGATTGTCCGGTCTGGTCGTGGCCGCCTCGGATCGGGCCGCGCTGACGACGCCGAGCGAAAATCAGGGCGAGATGGGCGGGGAGTTGCTCGAGGTCACCGAGTTTCACGCACTGCCCGGCCTGGGCGCACGCGGCACCGTCGGTGGCCATGCCGCGCTGATCGGGCGTTCTGCGCTGATCGAGAGCGAGGGCGTGTGCGTGCCGGAGGATCTGCGGCGCGCGCTGGCGCGGGAGCAGCGGTGCGGGCGGACGGCGGTGTATTTCTGCCTTGACGGGCGGGCGGTCGCGGTGTTCGCGGTGGCCGATACCGTGCGGCCGACGGCCGGGGCGGCCGTGGCGCGACTGCACGGACTTGGACTGCGGACGCTGCTGTTGACCGGGGACAATGCCCGGGCGGCCCAGGCCATTGCCGATGAGGTCGGCATCGATGAGGTAATCGCGGAGGTCATGCCCGAGGGCAAGGTCGATGTGATCCGGCAGTTGCAGCGGCAGGGACATCGGGTGGCGATGGTCGGCGACGGGATCAATGACGGGCCCGCGCTGGTGGCCGCGGATCTGGGGCTGGCGATCGGGCGCGGCACCGATGTGGCGATCGGGGCGGCCGACATCATTCTGGTGCGGGAGGAACTGGGCGCGGTGCCCGACGCGATCGAGTTGGCGCACGCCACGCTGCGCACGATTCGCGGAAATATGGTGTGGGCGTTCGGCTACAACGTCGCCGCGATTCCGGTGGCGGTGGCGGGTCTGCTCAATCCGCTGATCGCCGGGGCGGCGATGGCGTTCTCGTCGTTCTTCGTGGTGTGGAACAGCCTGCGCCTGCGCGAGTTTCGCCGGTGACCGCCGCGATCGGCTCCTCGATGACCCGAAAGCGCTGGGGCGCGGCCGCTGTCGTGACGGCCGCGCTGGTCGCGGCGGCGTTGGTCGTGCTGACGACCGCCGAATTCGGCCAGCGCCCTTACCATCAGCAGGGCCTGGATTACCCCGGATACGCGAGCGCGCTGACCTATGCGCTGCTGCGCCTGATCGCCGCGCTCGCGGGCGGTTTCACCCTCGGACCGCTGGTGTACGCGCTGTTCTGTACCGCGCCGACCGCGCAGGGCCGCGTCGATGTCGACGGATACGCCGGAGTGCGGCTGGCCGAACGGGCCTCGGTGGTGTGGGTGCTCGCCGCCGGGGCGCTGATTCCGGTGTCGGCGGCCGATTCGGCGGGACTGTCGCTCGGCAAGGCGCTGCGGATCGGGGCCCTGGGCGCGCTGATCACCGCGACCGAGAAGCCGAAGGCGTGGATCGTCGCCACCCTCGCGGTGGTCCTCGTCGCGACGCTACTGCGCGCGGCGATGTCGTGGAACAGCCTGTTCGGACTGGCCGCGATCAGCGCGATCGCGGTGCTCGCGCCCGCGGTGACCGGTAATGCGGGCGAGGGCCCCGATCACGACTACGCCACCGGCGCGGTCATCCCCTTCGCGCTCGCGCTCGCCCCGCTGGCGGGACTGAGCTGGTGCGTGGCCCAAAACATCCGGCGCACAGAAGATTTCACGACGGCGGTGCGCCGGTACCGCATCATCGTGGGCCTGGCCGTGACGGTCATGATTCCCACGGCCGCCATTCTGGTCGCGATCCTCACCCCGCCTTCGACTTTCGGCGGGGTGTACAGCTGGCTGGGCCTCGCCGCGGCGGCGCTGCTGGCGGCCCATGTGCTGCTGGCGCTGGTACTGCGGTCGCCGACGGGCCGCGCGTGGCTGTATCCGTCGCTGATCGCCGCCAGCGCGGGAGCCGTTGTGTGGCTGGGTATTTCGACAGTCATGGCCGTGCAACCCGCACCGGCCTTCGCGCGCGCGAATTTCACCGCGCAGCAGGTATTCCTGGGATTCGATCTGCCGCAACCGCCGAATCTGTGGCGTTTCCTGACGCTGTGGCGGTTCGATGTCGTGCTCGGGACCGCGGCGATTCTCGCGGCCGCGGGCTATGTGGCCGGGGTGCTGCGGTTGTGGCGGCGTGGGGACGAGTGGTCGCGCTGGCGCACCCTGTCGTGGGTGAGCGGCTGTGCGGCCCTGCTGCTGGTGAGTTCCTCGGGTGTGGGCGCCTACGGATACGGCATGTTCAGCGTGCACATGGGCGGACATATGGCGCTCAATATGTTCATCCCGGTGCTGCTGGTACTCGGCGGCCCGGTAACTCTGCTGTTGCGGGCGGTGGCCCCGGCCGGGCGCGGCAATCCGCCCGGGCCGCGGGAATGGGCGCAGTCGCTGATGCATTCGCGGTTCACCCGGGTGCTGGCCAATCCGATCGTGGCGCTGATCGTCTTCGTCGTCTCGCTCTACGGGTTGTATTTCACCGCGCTGTTCGATCAGCTGATCCGTTTCCACTGGGGACATCTGCTGATGAACATCCATTTCCTGATCACCGGCTACCTGTACTACTGGGCGATCATCGGCATCGATCCCGGACCGCGCCGGCTGCCGCATCTGGGGCGGCTGGGAATGTTGTTCGCGATCATGCCGTTCCACGCGTTCTTCGGGGTGGCGGTGATGTCGATGGAAACCCTCGTCGGCGGCACCTACTATCCGCAGCTGCAATTGACGTGGATGCACGATCTGTTCGCCGATCAGAAAATCGGCGGCAGTCTGGCCTGGATATCCGGTGAGATTCCGGTGCTGCTGGTGGTGGGAGCGCTGCTGTCGCAATGGGCGCGCCAGGACCGGCGGGTGGCCGCGCGCGGGGATCGCCATCAGCAGGCCTATCCCGAGGACGACGAATTGGCCGCCTACAACGCCATGCTCGCCGAATTGGGCCGCTCGCGGCGCTGAGCTCAGGCTATGGCGCGATCGTCGTTGTCCTGGTCATCGGATGAATTCGCCGAGGATGTCCGTTCGATACTGGTCAGCCGCTTGATTGCCGGGGCGGTGATCGGCTCCGGCGCGGCCGGACGTTTCTCGGCGGCATTGAGGCCGATGGCGAAACAGACGATCAGCGCCCCGCCGATCAGCCCGTTGACGGTGGGCAACTGCTGATAGAACGTCAATCCGAACAGCAGGCCCCACACGCATTCCAGGGTCATCAAATTCCCGGCGGACACCGAATCCACCCGATCGAAGCCGTAATTGATGAGAAAGACATTCAGTACGCTCAGCGCGCCGGCCACCGCGATCGCGGCCCACAGGACCGTCGGCGACAGATGCGAATGCACCCGCGGAACGCCCTGTCCCTGCGCCAGCGACACCAGCGCCACGCCGATCGCGCCGACACCGACGGTCAGTGTGGTGATCTCGGAATTGTTCAACTCGCCGCTGTGCCAGCCGCGGCCGAGATAACTGAACGCCATCGCGACCATCGCGACCAGCGCCACCAGATCGCCGTGATTCCAGGCCAGCCAGGCCCCGCCGGGACCCGGCCGGAATCCGGACATGATCGCCACCCCGACCGCCGAGCCCGCGACACACACCAGCCGGGCCGTGGTCGCGCGCACCTGACGCAGTACCAGCCCCAGGGCCGAGGCCAGCGGGAGCGCGGCGATGAACGACGCGTTGGCGACGGAGGTCATGGTGGCCGCCTTGGCGAACAGCAGGGTGCCGACCACGTACAGCAGCATCGTGCGGGCCACCACCACCGCCCATTCGCGCGCCCCCGCGCGGGCGATGACGCGCCAGCGCAGGTGGCGGGCGAAAATGGCGACGGCGAGTAGGAAGGCGATCGCGGCACGCAGATAGACCTGCTGGGCGACGGTGAAGCCGCTGTCGAGATAGCGGGTGAGGACCGTCAGCATGGCATAAGACGCGGTCAGTAGCACCAGCGCCGCGACACCTCGCAGGTCGGTGATCTTGCTCCCACGTACGATTGCCGTGCCATCGATACCGCCAGCGTACCTACCGTCTTCGGCTACCGGCTCGTAAATTCCAACCGGTACGGAACAGGCGGATTCTCAGCAATCGCGCAGCGGGTTCACCGACTGCGAGAGTGACGCTGATTCGTCAGCGATCCTTGCGTGCGCGCAGGCGGCGCAGCAGTCGATCGTCCGGCGGATTCTCCGGCGTCAGAGATACCGGAGGCGTGCGCCCGGTCGTGGTGTTCTGTCGCCACGGCCGCGACCGCGCCAACCATCCGGCGGCCAGACATGCGGCCGACAGGATCGACACGGTCGGAATGTTGAGCACCGACGCGCAGGCGATGTACGCGGCCAGCGCTGTAATTACAGTCGCGGCCGCGGACATCACTTGAATGAGTTGGGTGGCGAGCGAGCCTGAGCCGCTCTGGTTTTCGGTATTGGCCGGAACCCTGCCGGCGAGTGTGCTTTTCTTCATGGCCCACAGAGTGCGGTCGCGGCGGTCGTGCACACCAGAGTGAGCCACCGACTTGCACGTTTCGCGCGCAGAACCTCTCGTATTGCGAACGCAGGAAGGCGATTCGGGACTACTGTTGAGCTCGGACGACGCAGAGCCCCATGCTCGTTCAACCCTCGAGAATTTCTATCTGGAGATGTTGTGGTGACAAGTCCACACAGCATCGCGTGCGCACGCCGGATCGTGCGCGATATCGAGGCCGCAGGGGGGAGCACGTGGGAGGCGGTCCAAGCGATCCGGGCGCATTGCGGCGCATCGTTGTTGCGAGCACATCGCATAGCGCACGGGTACACCCTCGTCGAGGTGACCCAGCGGTTGCAGACGCTGCTGATCGACGCGGGAGTGTCCAATCCTGGTGTGTCACATCAGAGTGTCTCGCGGTGGGAGACAGGTCTGGACATGCCGGGCTACCAATACCTCGACGCGTTGTGCCGGTTGTATCACACCCGGCCCGACCGGCTCGGGTTCGGCCACGACTACAGCGACGAACGGCCCGCCGACGGTCCGCCCGCGAAGGCCCCGCCCGCGGTGGCCGAATCGGGGGTGTGGAATACCGTGCGCGCGTTGGAGGAGAGCGTCGAGCACAGCGGCTATCTGGTGTACGTGCAGCCGCCCTCGGAATACATTCCGGCGCGCATGCGGGATCTGGCCCAGATTCAGCATCTGATGCTGGCCGACCGTTCCGCCGAACTGCATCGGCGGCTGCTGCGGGTGGAGGCGATCGTGGCGGGATTGATCGCGTTCCGGCTCAACGACGTCGCCGATATCCACGACACGTTCATGTGGTTGTACAAGGCCCGCCGCGCTGCCCGTCAGGCCGGTGACACCGCGCTCGAGGCGTGGCTGCGGGCGCATATGGCCCATATGCACGAGTGTTATCGGCATCAGTTGGATCAGGGCCTGTCCGCGGCGCATTCGGCGCAGCGGGCCGGGGCGCGGTCGGCGCATGTGTTCGGCCTGCTGGCCGAGGCCGGGATCCAGGCGCGCATCGGACGCCGCCGCGAGGCGATGTCGGCGATCGCGGCCGCGGATCGGATGTTCGAGGCGCTTCCTTCGACCGCGACCTCCGACGACAATCTGGGCACCTCGGAATACATTCTGCGCTGGCATCAGTCCCACGCGCTGACCTCGATCGGCGATCGTCGCGCGGCCGAGGAGATGCGGGCGCGGGTGCTGGAGTTGCCGATGGCGGAGAAGGATCAGGTGGGCCGGGCGCTGATGGATCTGGATCTGGCCGCGCTGCTGATCCGCCAGGGCGAGGCCGATCAGGCGTGCGAGCTGATCCGGCATGTGCGCCAGACCCTGCCCGGAGAGTTGCGGGTGGGCCAGATCCAGCGTTACCTCACCCAACTGGTGGGCGGTCTCCCGCAGCGCCTGCGGGAGACCATTTTCCAGCGGTGATCAGTTGGCGCCGAGGACGCGATGGAAGAAGCTGCGGTAGCCGCGCAATGCCTGCCGCAGCGCCTCGGTGTCGGTGGATTCGCCAGCCCGCCAACGGCTTTCCAGATCCTGCTTGCGCTCGGACACCGCGGCGGTGAGCTGCTCGATGGTCGTGCTGACCAATTCGTCGGCCCGGGTCACGGCCTGATGCGGGTCGTCGACGAACAGGCCCTGCACCTCGCGCCATTCGATGCGCAGCCGCTCGAGGTCGGCGTCGGCGAACAGCGGTGTGTCGTGATCGAACGAGGCCGCCTGGTGGCGGGTGGGTTGCGCGGAATCCGGCTCGGTCGACACGGCGTCGGCGTCTCGGGCGTCCTCGGAGGGGATCGCCGCGTCGGCGCGAGTATCGCCGGGCACCTCGTGCTCGGTGTCGGTCTCGCTCACGGCCGGTGAAAAGCCGAGGTGGGCTTGGTCGTTCACGTCGGCGCTGCTGGGTCCGACGTGATCCGCGGCGTCGTGGGCCTCATGGGAGTGCGCGGCCGGGCCGGTGCGCGCTTGCGGATCGCGCCGATCGGCGTCGCCCACGGTGGAGTCGCTGGCGGTGTCGTCGGATTGCGTTGCGTCGGCGTCGATTTCGTCGGATTCGCGGCGGGAGAAAATGGGCATGATGGTCTCACTGATGCTGGCTGGTAGGGGTGGGATCGGTGCCGAGCAGATCGGCGAACAGTTCGCGGTAGTGCACGATCGCGGTGCGCATCTCCTCGGTGGAGGCGGCGCCCTGGCCCGCGCGGGTGGTGATGTCGTGCGCGACGCGATAGCCGCCGAGCGGTTCGGCGTGTTCGACCGACAGATCCGCGATCTGCTGTTCGCGGCTCTCGGTGGGATAGCCGCGCTCGGCCATGATCGCGGTCACCAGCCGGTCGGCCGAACCCAGCGCGGCGGCCGGATCGTCGACGAATTGCTCCTGCATACGCGCCCATTCCATCTGGTAGCGCTGTTTCTGCCCGTCGGACAGCTCGCGCAGTTCCAACTGGGAGTGGCGGCGCTCGCGTTCGGCCAGCTCGGCCTCCACGGCGCGGCGATCGTCGGATTTCTGCACGAGGCGGTCGTATTCCGGCCCGAATCTGCTGCGTAACCCTCGCCTGCGCAGAGTGGGCCGCAGCGCCAGCGCGATCAGGATCAGGATCGCGACGACCACGACGATGATCACCACGGTGAGTACTGCACCCGACACTTGAACCTCCTTGTCGAGTCGGACTGTCGGGTGCGGTAATGCCTCTTCCAACCCCGATCAAACCCCAAGGGCGTCAGCGGGGTTGACGAATTACCCTGAGTGCCATGACCGACCAGATCTCGACGCGAATGCATACCTACCCGTTCGTTCCGTACCACCCGGAGCGCGTGGACCGGGCCGAAGGGCTCGCGCGCGGGCGGGCGCTGTTGCGCAAGCTCGACGCCCGCCGCAGCGTGCGATTCTTCGCGTCCGATCCGGTGCCGCGGGAGATGATCGAACTCGCCGTCGCCGCGGCCAATACCGCACCGTCGGGCGCGCATCATCAGCCGTGGAAATTCGTCGCCACCGACGACGCCGGGGTGAAATCCCGCATTCGTGAGGCCGCCGAGCACGAGGAACGAATCAATTACGAGGGCGGACGACTGCCCGAGGCGTGGCGGGAAGCGCTGGCGCCGTTGGAGACCACCTCCGACAAGTCCTATCTCGACGTGGTGCCGTGGCTGGTGGTGGTGTTCGCGGAGAAAAGCACCACACGCCCGGACGGATCGCTGCGCAAGAACTACTACGTCAACGAGAGCGTCGGCATCGCCTGCGGGTTGTTCATCACCGCGCTGCACGAAATGGGTCTGGCGACGCTGACCCACACCCCGAATCCGATGGCCTTCCTCACCGAGATCCTCGAGCGCCCGGGCACCGAGCGGCCCTACATCCTGTTCCCGGTGGGTTATCCGTCCCCCGATTGCGAGGTGCCCGATCTGCGGCGCAAGCCGATGACCGAGGCGCTGGAGTACTTCCCGCCGCGCCCCTGACCCTCGGGGGCACCGAAACCCTCGTCTTGAGACCGGCCGGTCGTGACGGAAGCCTTTCCTGCGGTGTCGGAAGGGTTTTCGGAAGAGGTTCGTGTGTTCACCCGCATCGGGTTTCGTTTTCTGGTCTGCTATCTCGGATTGTTCTGTCTGGTCGATCCGCAGATCTGCTTCACCTTCGTCGGCTGGCTGCGCGGCGTGCTGCCCGCGGACGCCAGCCTGTGGCTGGTGCGGCCGCTGTCGCCGATGGTCGAGTGGGTGGGCCGGAGCGTGTTCGGGGTGGACGCGGTGTTGCGGATCGACTCCGCCAGCGGGGATCAGCGGTTCCATTGGGTGCTGCTGTTCTGCGTCCTGACCGCGGCCGTGGTGGCCACGGCGGTGTGGTCGGTCCTGGATCGCCGCCGCGTCGAATACCGGCGGGCGACGGGGTGGTTCCTGCTGGCGCTGCGACTGCTGCTCGGTGCGCAGATGCTGTATTACGGTGTGTCCAAGGTGATTCCGACGCAGATGCCCGCGCCGTCGCTGACCGCGATGCTGCTGCCCTACGGCAGCTTCACCCCGATGGGGGTGCTGTGGAATCAGGTAGGCGCCTCCCAGCCGTACGAAATCCTGCTCGGCAGTGCGGAATTGGTCGCGGGCCTCCTGCTGTTCATACCGCGCACCGCGGTGGTGGGGGCGCTGTTGAGCCTGGTCAGCCTGGCGCAGGTGTTCGTGTTGAATCTGACTTTCGATGTGCCCGTGAAGATTCTGTCGGGGCATCTGCTGCTGACGTGCGTGGTCTTGCTCGCCCCGCACACGCGGCGGTTGGCCACGGTACTGGTCTCCGATCGCGATCCGGGGCCCGATACCGCGCCGCGTCCGGTGGAAGGCGCGCGGGCGCGACGGATCGCGGCGGTGGCGCAGGCGCTGATCGGGGTGTGGGTGCTGTCGGCGCTGATGCACACCGGATGGCAGATCTGGTCGGAAAGTGGTGGCGGGCGGGTGAAGCCGGAGCTGTACGGTATCTGGTCGGTGCGCGAATTCGTTCGCGACGGGCAGCCCGTGCCGCCGCTGGCGACCGATCGAACCCGTTGGCGGCGCGTGGTTTTCGATACGGCCGGATCGGTGACCTATCAGCGGATGGACGATTCGATGGTCGTGGCGATGGCGCAGACCGATCTCGACAAGGGGCGGCTGGACATCTTCGCGCTGCCCACCAGGGCGGGCTCCGCGCCGGATCGGGTGGGGTCGGCGCGACTGCGGTTCGAGCGGCCCGACCAGGATCTGTTGCGATTGGCGGGCGTCATGGACGGGCATGTGGTCTCGCTGACCCTGGATCGGACCGCTCCGGAGTCACTTCCCCTGCGCGGCACCGGATTCCACTGGTCGCAGGAGTATCAGAACAAGTGAGTCAGCGGCGGATCACGCCGTGCTGGTGGGCGTAGACGACGGCGTGGATGCGGTCGCGCACACCGAGTTTGGCGAGAATGCGGGAGACGTGGGTTTTGACCGTCTCCTCGCCCACGCCGAGCGCGGCCGCGATCTCGCTGTTGCTCGCGGCGTCGGCCAGGAGCAACAGCACCTCGTGCTCGCGGGCGGTGAGGGTGGCCAGCTCCGGCGGTGGCGGAGCCGGGGTGAGGGTGCCCGCCAAGCGCGCGGCCAGGCGGCGGGTCATCGAGGGATCGATGACCGCGTCCCCGCGCGCGGCCACCCGGATCGCGGCGACCAGCTCCTCCGGCGGCAGGGATTTCAACAGGAAACCGCTGGCCCCGGCCGCGAGGGCGCGGGCCAGGCTCGCCTCGCTGTCGTAGGTGGTCAGTACCAGGACGCGGGTGCCGCCCGCGGCCACGATCGCCTCGGTGGCGGCCAGGCCGTCGAGTTTGGGCATGCGCACATCCAGAATCGCGACATCCGGTCGCAGCCGGGCGGTTTCGACGATCGCGGCGCGGCCGTCGCCCACATCGGCAACGCAGTCCAGCTCGGGATGCGCGGCCACCACCGCGCGCAGTCCGGATCGGAACATGGCGTGGTCGTCGGCGATGAGTACGCGGATCGGTGCGGTCATGGTTCTCCGATCGACAGGGTGACCGCGATATGCCAGCGCTGGTCGTGGTCGACGTGGTATTCGACTGTGCCGTCGAATAATTCGGCACGGCGGCGGATGCCGTCGAGCCCGCGGTGCACGACGTCGTGGTGATCGCCCCGGGCGGCGACGGGATTGGACTGGGCGATGCGCAGGCGACGGGAGTCACCGCCCACGCGCAGAGCGGCGGTCCCGTCGCCGTGGCGCAGGGCGTTGGTGAGCAGTTCCTGCACGATGCGAAATACGGTGACGTCCAACGACTGTGGCAGCGGCGGGGCCGTCGTCGTATCGAGATCGATGTCCAGTCCGGCGGCGCGGACGGATTCGACCAGGGCCTCGATATCGGCCAGGCCGGGTTGGCGGGACCCGGCGTCGTCGCGACCGTGCAGCAGATCCAGTTGGCGGCGCAGATCGACCATGGCCGCGCGGCTGGCGGCCTCGACCGAGGTCAACGAGTCGGCCGCGGGACCGTCGCCGGGCGGCAGAGCCAGACGGGCCGCGCCCGCGTGGATGCCGATGGCCGCGACGTGATGGGAGATGACGTCGTGCAGGTCGCGGGCGATGGCCTCGCGTTCGTCGGCCAGGGCCAGATCCAGGGCGGCGCGCTGTTCCTGGCGTCGAAGTCGTTCGCGCTGTTCGAGTTCGGCGATATAGGCTCCGCGCGCGGCGGTGTAGCGGCCGACCATCCACGGCACCAGACCCGCCGAGACGGCCTGGGTGGCCAGCAGTCGCCAATCGCGCGCGGCCGGGGCCACCACGATCAGACTCGACAGTGACGCGCCCGCGCCCAGCAGCGGCACGGTCACCAGTGACGCCCGCAGCGACAGCCACGCCCCGGCCCGGTAACCCGCGACCAGGAATCCGACATCGGCGATGCGCGCGGGCAGCCCGTAGTGATGCAGCAGCCAGCATTCGGCGACCCGCACCGCGACATGGGCGAGCGCCACGGCCGCGGCGGTGGCGGGTGGGGCGGCCAGGGCCAGATCGGCGGCGATGATCGCGACGGTGAGCGCGATCGCGGTGACGGGTGCGCTGCCGTAGAGGCCGGTGATGGTGAACACGAGCGTGTCGACCGTCGCCGCCGCGACGGCCACCAGCAACGATTGCCGCGCCAGCGAGCGGCGCACCGTGCCGGGTTCGCGTCCGGCGGCGAAGGTGCGCAGTGAGGCGAGCTCACGCCGCCGCGCCCATGCCCGCATCCTGTTCCACCGCACGAATGGCGACGATACCGGCACCCGGCCGCGTCGCCGTCCCTCGCACGGGGGAGCCGC
This sequence comes from Nocardia pseudobrasiliensis NBRC 108224, assembly GCF_001613105.1. Classification (GTDB taxonomy): domain Bacteria; phylum Actinomycetota; class Actinomycetes; order Mycobacteriales; family Mycobacteriaceae; genus Nocardia; species Nocardia pseudobrasiliensis. The sequence goes on from NZ_BDBS01000059.1 coordinate 18,855, forward strand.
AATCCCTCGCCGGCGCGATGTTTCGGCCGGTCAGCGCCGATACGGTCGGTGCGAAAGGTTCGGACGAAGGAGTGAGGCGATGAACGCGGATCTGGCGCTGTACGCGGTGCCCGCGTTCGCGGTGTTGATGTTCGTCGAATGGCTCGACGCACGACGCGACCGGGACCATGCCGCCACCGGCATCTCCCGCCGCGACACCGCGACCAACTGGATCACCTACGGGCTGGGGCAACTGAGCAAACCGCTGCTGCAGTACGTGCTGCCGTTCTCCACGATCGTGGTGGCGGCCTCGCTGACGCCGCTGCATCTGCCCGCGAATCAGTGGTGGGTGTGGGCGATCGGGCTGGTGGTCACCGATTTCTGCTACTACTGGGCGCATCGGGCCGATCATCGGATCCGGTTGCTGTGGACCGCGCACAGCGTGCATCACTCGAGCACGTATTTCAATCTGTCCACCGCGATCCGGCTGCCGTGGCTCAATCCGATCGCCTCGATCGTACGCAGCCTGGCGTGGGTGCCCGCGGCGCTGCTCGGTTTCCCGGCGTGGGTGATCTTCCTGCTGATCACCCTCGGACTGCTGTATCAGTTCCCGATCCACACCCAACGCGTCGGAACCCTCTGGGCCCCAATCGAATTCCTGTTCAACACCCCGGCCCACCATCGGGTGCACCACGGGTCGAACACGCCCTACATCGACCGCAACTACGGCGGGGTGTTCATCATCTGGGATCGGATGTTCGGCAGTTTCGCCGCCGAGAGCGAACCCATTCGCTACGCGCTGACCCACAATATCGGCACCGAGAATCCGGTGAAGGTGAACTACCACGAGTTCGCCGCCATGATCCGCGATGTGCGCCACGCCCGCAGCTGGAAGGGGCGGCTGGGGTACGTCTTCGGCCCGCCCGGCTGGAGCGAGCGCGCCGAGGCCGCACCGGTGCCCACACCAGCCGCGGTGTGATCGGAAGCGAATCGCGGCCGCCGGGTGTCGAATCGAGGTGGCGACGCCACACGCCGGTCGGCCGTGAGCACGACGGGCTGCCCACGCGGGCGGTGGACGGGCTGTGTCGGGAGGTGATGGTCAGCGGGCGCGCAGACCCTCGAAGATGCGGGCGAAGGATTCGGGCCCGTGCCCGTCGGCGACCTGGCCGTCGATCAGGGCCTTGACCTGGCCGATGATCGTCGTGGGGACACCGGCGTCGTGGCTGGCGCGGGTGATGGCGTCGAGGGCGGATTTGTTGAAGTCCAGGCTCTGGGTTTCGGCGGTGTAGTCGCCGCTGTCGATGAAGGCGGCGTGGCCGGGCAGGCCGGTGGCCATGGCCTGAATCCACGGGGTGGCGCGGGCGGCGAACGATCGCGCGCTCACCCCGGCCGAGGCCACCATCGCCGCGCCGTGCGCGAATCCGGTGAACATCACGTACATCGCCGACAGCAGGGCGAAGTCGTAGAGCGAGGCCAGGCCCGGATCCTCGCCGAAATAGTCTGCGACGCCGAACAATTCGAGCATATCGCGATGTTCGTCGATGACGGACCGCGAGCCGGAGTACAGGACCGAGGAACCCGGCTGCCCGATCATCGCGGGTACGGCCATGATGCCGCCGTCGAGATAGTCGATACCGTGCGCGGCGGCCCATTCGGCCAATTCGCGCGCCTCGTCGGGTGCGGTGCTGGTCAGGTTGATCAGCTGCCGACCGCGCAGTTTGTCGGCGACCGGATCGAGGGTCTCGTGCACCGAGGCGTGGCCCAGCAGGACCGCGACGATCGGTCCCGGACCGGCGATGGCGTCGGCCGGAGCGGGCGCGGAGACCGCGCCCGCGGCGACCAGCTCGTCGTCGCGGCCGGGGGTGCGGTTCCATACGGTGACCCGATGGCCGCCGGAGATCAGCGCCGCGGCAAGGGCCCTGCCCATCGCGCCCAGACCGAGCAGCGTCACGGGGGTGGAGGTGGATTGCATTGTGGGGCAACTCCTTACGAGAGGATTGTTCGTTTCCGGCGCGCCACAGTCATATTTCCCCGTATTGCCGATACCGCCAAGTACCTACTAATTTGTGAGGTACTTACCTGAATGTGTGTATCGAGGTAGCGGAGCCGAGCCATGGGCGAGAAGAGATGCGGGCCATATTTCTGCGGGATCGACGCGGCGATGGATGTGGTCGGCGGCAAATGGAAGTCGCTGATCCTGTGGGAGCTCGACACCAACGGCACCAGCCGCTTCGGTGAACTGCGTCGCGCGCTGACCGGGGTGTCGGAGAAGATGCTCATTCAGCAGCTGCGCGAACTCGAGGAGGACGGCATCGTGCACCGCGAGGTGTACCGGGAGGTGCCGCCGCGGGTGGAGTACTCGCTGACCGAGGACGGCCGGGCCCTCAACATCGCGCTCGAACCGCTGGGCCTGTGGGGCCAGAAGCGCATTACGCGCATCGGTGCGCCGCGGGTGCACGCGAGCTGATCGAGCGGGCGCGCACCGGCGGGTGGTAGGAAAGACTACGTGTCTGTATCCGGTGACAAGATCGAGAAGTCGCTCGCGGTCTCGGAGGTGGTGGAGCTGGTCAGCACGCTGATCCGCTTCGACACCTCCAACACGGGCGAGTTGGAAACCACCAAGGGCGAGCGCGAATGCGCGCAGTGGGTGGCCGACCAGTTGCATCAGGCCGGTTACACCACCGAATACGTGGAATCGGGTGCGCCCGGTCGCGGCAATGTCTTCGCCCGGCTGCCCGGCGCCGATTCCAGTCGCGGCGCGCTGATGATCCACGGCCATCTGGACGTGGTGCCCGCGGAGGCCTCGGACTGGAGTGTGCACCCGTTCTCCGGTGCGGTGCGCGACGGTTATGTGTGGGGCCGCGGCGCGATCGATATGAAGGATATGGTCGGGATGATGCTGGCGGTGGCGCGCCAGTTCAAGATCGAGGGCACGGTGCCGCCGCGCGATCTGGTGTTCGCGTTCCTGGCCGATGAGGAGAACGGCGGCCGGTGGGGTTCACAGTGGTTGGCCGAACATCGCCCGGATCTGTTCGAGGGCGTCACCGAGGCGGTCGGTGAGGTCGGCGGCTTCTCGCTGACGGTCCCGCGCCGCGACGGCGGCGAGCGACGGCTGTATCTGGTGGAGACCGCGGAGAAGGGTTTGGCGTGGATGCGGTTGCGCGCCAAGGCCCGCGCCGGACACGGCTCGTTCGTGCACGAGGACAACGCGGTCACCATTCTGGCCCAGGCCGTGGCGCGGCTGGGCACCCACACCTTCCCGCTGGTGATCTCCGATTCGGTGGCCGAATTCCTGGCTGCGGTCGGCGAGGAGACCGGTATCGACTTCGATCCGCACGGTCCGGATATCGAAGGTCAGCTCGCCAAACTGGGCACCATCTCCCGCATCATCGGCGCGACGCTGCGCGATACCGCGAATCCGACCATGCTGCAGGCGGGTTACAAGGCCAATGTGATTCCGCAGACCGCCGAGGCGGTGGTGGACTGCCGCGTGCTGCCCGGTCGGCAGGCCGCGTTCGAGCGCGAGGTGGACGAGCTGATCGGCCCGAATGTGGAGCGGGAGTGGATCACTCACCTGGACTCCTATGAGACCACCTTCGACGGACATCTGGTCGACGCGATGAACGACGCGATCCTCGCCCACGATCCCGACGGCCGTACGGTGCCCTACATGCTCTCCGGCGGCACCGACGCGAAGGCGTTCGCCAAGTTGGGGATTCGCTGCTTCGGTTTCGCGCCGCTGCGGCTGCCGCCCGACCTGGACTTCTCGGCGCTGTTCCACGGTGTGGACGAACGGGTTCCGGTCGACGCGCTGGAATTCGGCACCCGGGTCCTGGAGCATTTTCTACTGCACAGCTGACGACTCAGAAAGGACGGCCACACCCGTGCCCGACTACTCCTACAACCCGTATGCGGCGCTGCCGCAGCTGCCCACCTTCACCCTGACATCCTCGGATGTCACCGACGGGCAGCCCTTCGGCAATGATCAGGTCTCCGGTGTGTTCGGCGCCGGCGGTAAGGATGTGTCTCCGCAGCTGTCGTGGTCGGGATTCCCGGCCGAGACGAAGAGTTTCGCGGTGAGCGTGTACGACCCGGACGCGCCGACCGCGTCGGGGTTCTGGCACTGGGCCGTCGCCGATATTCCGGTTGCTACCACCTCGCTGCCCAGCGGCGCGGGTAGCGAGGGCGGTTCGCTGCCCGCGGGCGCGATCCAGTTGCGCAACGACGGCGGATTCGCCGGATTCGTCGGGGCCGGGCCGCCCGCGGGGCACGGATATCACCGGTACTTCATCGCCGTGCACGCGGTGGATGTGGAATCGCTGGGCATCGGGGCGGATTCGAGTCCGGCGTTCCTCGGATTCAATCTGTTCTCGCACGCGATCGCGCGGGCGGTCGTGGTGGCGACCCACGAGCAGAAGTAGCCGCCGAAACGATTCGGGGCCCGGGTGTGAATGCCCGGGCCCCAAGTATTTTCGCGTCGATTACTTCAGGCTGATCACGTCCTCGGGCAGCGGGTCGCCGTAGAGTTCGCCGATCTGGGCGGCGTATTTGGCGGCGATCGGGCCGCGCTTGAGTTTGAGGGTCGGGGTGATCTCGTCGCCGCCGGGTTCCCAGGCCGCGGGCAGGACGCGGAAGCGCTTGATCTGTTCGACCCGCGAGAGCCTGGTATTGCCCGCCTCGACGGCCGCGCGTACCTCGTCGAGGATTTCGGGGCGGGCGGCCAGGGTGGCGATATCGGCGTCGGGCGCGCCGAGGGATTTCGCGCGCACGGCGGCGGTATCGGGGTCCAGCACGATCAGCGCGGCGATGTAGGGCTTGGCGTCGCCGATCGCTACCACCTGACCGATCAACGACGACACCGACTTGACGGCGTTCTCGATATTGGTGGGGGAGATGTTCTTTCCGGCCTCGTTGATGATCAGTTCCTTCTTGCGGTCCACGATCGTCACATTGCCGTCGCCGTCGATGGTGGCTACGTCGCCGGTGTGCAGCCAGCCCTCGGCGTCGATGGCCTCGGCGGTCTTATCGGGCATATTGCGATAGCCGCGGGTCACGATGGGGCCGCGCAGCAGCAGTTCGCCGTCGGTGTCCAACCGGATCTCGCAGTTCTTCACCACCTGTCCGACCGAACCGGGCCGCGGTCGGTCCAGACCGGTGAAGGTGCCCACGCCCGTGGTTTCGGACATGCCCCACACCTCGGTGACCGTAAAGCCCAGGCCCATCAAATATTCCAGGGTCTCCGGCGGAATGGCGGCCGCGCCGGAGGAGGCGATGCGCAGCTCGTCCAGGCCCAGGGCCCGGCGCAGTTTCGACAGCACCAGCGCATCGGCGATCCGAAGCTGAACGCCCAGCAGCGGTGAGCCACCGTTGCCGAGGCGGGCGCGGGCGGAGGCGACGCCGACGCCGATGGCCCATTGCGCGAGCGCCCTTTTCACCGGACTCGGCTCGGTGGCCAGCTTCGCGTCGATACCCGCCTTGATCTTCTGCCAGACGCGCGGCACCCCGAAGAACGAGGTCGGCCGGGCGTCGGGCAGGGCGGCGGCGATTTCGCGGGGATCGGGCACGCAGGTGATGCTGATACCGGTGAACAGATTCGAGCAGTGTCCCGAAATACGGTCGGCCACATGCGCGGCCGGTAGATAGGACACCGCGCGATCGTCGAATCCCACCGGCATCGGACCCACCACCAGCGCCGCGACCTGGGCCACGACATTGGCGTGGGTGACCTCCACACCCTTGGACGGGCCGGTGGTGCCGGAGGTGTAGATGATGGTGGCCAGATCCTCCGGCCGCACCGCCTGCCAGGTGGCGTCGAAATCGAACTCCGCCTTGGGATTCGCCTCGACATCCTCGAGCGAGACAGTGCCGGCGGCGGGACCGTCCACCACGACGATGTGCTCGAGCGCCACACCCGAACCGGTGATCGCGTCGAGGAATGCTCGCTCGGTGATAACCACCCTATTGCCCGCATTGGTGAAGATATGTGCGATCTGCTCGGTGGAGCTGGTGTTGTACACCGAGAACGGTGTCGCGCCCAGATGCAGTGCGGCGGTGTCGACGAGGTTGAACTCGGGTCGATTGGTGAGCATGATGCCGACCGTGTCGCCATGTGCCACACCGAGTTCGGCGAGCCCCGCGGCGATGGTCCGTACCCGGCGGGCATAGTCTGCCCAGCTGATCTGCTGGGTGCCGCCGACGGTGCGCAACGCGATCTGATTCGGCCGCTGCGCGGCGGTTTGCTGGAATGCCTGCGCCACGGTGTACACCGTGGCGCCGGACTGATGAATGAAGCCGATATCTGTCGTCATATCCCTGTTCCCGATGTGTACCCGTCCGGGTCATCGGCTCGCTCCCCGGGCGAGTCGAGTGACGCGGATCACCCATCCTACGATGGGCATGCCCGAAATGTGCCGGGTCTTGCGGGAGGCAGGGCGACCGGTCAGTTCGGCTCGGGCGCCCAGGGCGCGTCGTCGGTCGGGATCCAGTGCCGGCGCAGGCGGCGCTTGGCGTCGAGGTAGGAGCGGGCGCGCTCGCTGAGCGCCGCGGTGCGCAGCGGGACGACCGTGACCGTGATATCGGCCCGGCGCACGGCCTCGGCCTTGAGCGGATTATTGGTCAGCAGCTGAATCCGGTTCAGCCCCAATGCCTTCAGACTCTGTGCCGCACCGTGGTAGGTGCGGGCGTCGGGCGGGAAGCCGAGGGCCTCGTAGCTGGTGAAGGAGTCCTCGCCGGAGCGCTGGCTGTGCCGGTAGCCGCGCGCCTTGGCGATCAGCCCGAGGCCGCGACCCTCCTGCTCGAGGTAGACGACCACGCCCGCACCCGCCTGTTGGATGAGGTCGAGGCTTTTTTCCAGTTCGGCGGCGCAGTCGCAGTCGTCGGAGCCCAGGGATTCGCTGTAGAGGCAGCGCGAGTGGATACGGACCAGACAGTCCTCGGCCGGTTCGCCGAAGATCAGGGCGTAGCCGTGATCGATCCCGTCGCGTACCTCGCTGACCCGCAGCGGTAGTGGCGATCCGCCGCGAGTGAACACATGCCCGGTATCGGTGTCGTGTTCGGCGGGATCGGGCAGGACTGTGGTCAATGCTCCTCCGAGGCTATGGTCAGGATCTGATCGATCCGATCGAGTGGGGACAGTGCGCCCGGGACGTCCAGCAGCTGGCTGGCGACCATGGCCGCGGCGGCGAAGCGGAAGTCGCCCGGTTCGGCCGGGCGGCGGCGCTCGCGCCGGAGTAGACGATAGGCCAATGCGGCCGAGAACGCGGCGTGAGCACGCGGACTACCAGCGGGTATGGGGGAATAGGGCGGTATCAGCAGATCGAGGTCGGCCGAGCGCACATGGCAACCCGTGGATTCCATGACGCAGACCGTGCCGGTGCCGAAGGTGCGCAGGTACTGCACGATATCCGTGATATCGGCGTCCACTCCCGGTAGCAGGGCGCGCAATTCGGCCTCGGTGCCCACGAGGTAGTCCACGGCTTGCAGATACGGATACAGCCGCTGGGGTTCGCGCAGGGGCGGGCCCGCGTGCACGATCAGAGGGGGTGGTTCGGCCAGTTCGCCGATCGAGGCGAGGACCTGTTCGACCACCGCGGCGGGCTGTTCGAAACTCATCAGCACCGCGTCGGCGGTGGCGATGCCGTCGCGGCGCGCGGGCGCCAGAACGTCCTCGGCGGTCAGACTGGTGCGATCGGGACGGCAGGCGATCACCGCGGGCGGCTGGCCGGGGGCGATGATCAGGGCGGTGACCGGGGTGGGTGCGTCGGGGACGACCTTCACGAGACTGACGTCGACGTCGTAGCGGCGCAGCCAGGTCAGCACGCGACGCCCGGCGTCGTCGTCGCCGACCGCGCACAGCAGCCGCACCTCGAGACCCAGTCGGGCGGCGGCGATCGCGCGGTTGAGCGCCTTGCCGCCGGGGGTGTCCTCGGCGGTGCCGCGGACGGCCGTATCGGGCTGCGGGGGCGTCTGGACGCGGTAGATCTGATCGATCACCGCGTCGCCGATGACGGTGACCGCGCCGAGGCGGGCGGGTGGGACGCGCTGGTCGAGTCGGTCGCCGCCGGGTGCGAAATCGTATGCGGGACGGTCGATCAGCAGCGTCGCGAGATCGGTGAAGGTGGTGCGCTCGAGCCGGGTGCGCAGGGAGCGGACCGTGGGGGCGTCGTGATCGGGGCTGGTGTGCTGGGCGCGGTGCACGAGATCCCAGTGGGCGACGAGGTAGTCGCGTCGCGCGCCGAGATCCTCGCCGTAGAGTCGATCGAGATCCACCGCCGTGCCGTCGGTGTCGGCGTCGGGTTGGCGCAGCATCTCGAGGTTCAGCACGGTGTCGGCGATGATGCGCTGGGTCGGCGGCAACTGGCGGGCCAGGGCGCGGACCACCTGAACCGCGACATCGGCCGCCGCCCGGTCCCGCAGCTCGGCGTTGTGCCGCACCACCGGCAGCGTGAGCAGCGGCCTGGCGTCGATTTCGGTGCTGCGCAGCCGATCCGGGCTCAGGCCCGAACGTTTGCCGAGGCGGGCCAGTACGTTCTGCACCGCCGCGACCGCGTCGTCGCGCGCCATCCGAGCAGACACCTCCCGTCCCACGCGCTGGTTCCGTGGGTCCGAGAATAGGCCGCGTGACCGGCAACTGCCGGTTTAACGACCATGAATCCCGGCAAATACCAACTTATCTCGGCATTTGCCCGAAAGGTACGGGTTCTGCCGAACTGTAATCGGCGATACTCGCCGGGGGACATCAGGGAGGTACCTGATGCTGGGAGCGACTGTTCTCGAGCGGCGTATCCGGCGGCGCCGGGGGTGCGAACCGGTGGAACGCGAGGCCGACGCGATCGCGGTCTTCGCACGCTGATCCACCCGTCCCTGTCCCGCGACGACCGCACCGCCCGCACCGCCCCGCCCCTCGGTGGACGCGATCGGAGTTGTGTGCGGCCGTCTTTCGCCCGTGGAGGCCGATCGTGACCCTGTATGCCACCCGACGGTCGATGACCAGCAGCGTCAGTTTCGAATGGGCCGAATACGTCGAGGACGTCTCGGCGTGGCGGTTGAGCTGGCTGCCGAACCGCGACCTCACCGAAGCCCAGGCCCGCGCCGGCATGGAACTGGCCGAGGCGTACGCCGAGGCATCGCACGACTCGGATCACACCGCGCGCTGCGCCACCGAGCTGAATCTGTCTGCGGCACAAGCGATCGCGCTGCTGACCTGGCGCGCGGACGGGAGACCGGCATGACCCTCCATATGACCGAATGGCTGATGATCAGCGACCGCACCCCGGAGCAGGCCTTCCGAATCCCCGGCGCGCACGAACAGTGCTGGCGGCTGAGCTGGTTGCCCGATCGGCCGCTGACCGCGGCCCAAGCGCGCGCCGGGATGGAACTGGACGAATTGCTGAGCGACCCATCGGGAGTCGACCACCAGGAGATGCTGGACATGATCGAGACCCGAGCTCGACTGTCGGGTATCGCGTACGCCGACGCGGTTGTGGCCCTGGTTCGTCGGTCGGCGGCACGCACCCGACGTCATCTGGGCGGTCGCACCGCTAGAGAAGCCGGGGAGGTGGCGGCCTCTCCCGCTCCGGGACCGCGCGCCTAGCGACAGTGTCAGCTCGTGTCGGACTTGTCCACGCGCTCAGCGCGATTGGGCCATCGGCCCGGCTCGCCGAGAGCAGCTCAGGCCGACTGTTCCAGTCCTCGCTTGTGCTCCGCGCCGACGGCCTCGCGCAGGCTGTTGAATCCGCGAGCACGCAACCGCTGGGCCAGGCCGCGGTGGATGCGGCGGGTCCACAGCGGGCCGCCGTAGATGAAGCCCGTATAGCCCTGCAGCAGGGTCGCGCCCGCGAGGATGCGTTCGAAGGCCTGGTCGGGGGTTTCGATGCCGCCCACCGAGATCAGGACCAGGCGGTCGCCGACGCGGGCGTACAGGCGGCGCAGCACCTCGAGGGAGCGGTCGGCGACCGGGGGGCCGGACAGGCCACCCGCGCCCATCGCCTCGACCTCCGCGGCCGGGGTGGCCAGGCCGTCGCGGCGAATCGTGGTGTTGGTGGCCACGATTCCGGCCAGGCCCAATTCCACGGCGAGGTCGGCGGCGGCGTCGATATCGTCGTCGGACAGATCGGGGGCGATCTTCACCAGGACCGGCACGTCCACGCTGTCGAGGACCGCGCGCAGCAGCGGGCGCAGCGAGGCCACGGCCTGCAGATCGCGCAGGCCCGGAGTATTGGGCGAGCTGACATTGACCACCACGAAATCGGCCAGCGGGCCGAGCAGCCGCGCGCTGGTGACATAGTCCGCGGCGGCCGCGTCGGCGGGCACGACCTTGGTCTTGCCGATATTGGCGCCGATCGGCACACCACCGGGACGGCGGCGGCGCAGGCGTTCCGCGGCGGCGGCCGCACCGTGGTTGTTGAAGCCCATCCGGTTGATCAGACCGCGGTCGGCGGGCAGCCGGTACAGGCGCGGCGCGGGATTACCCGGTTGGGCGTGGGCGGTGACTGTGCCGATCTCGGCGAATCCGAAACCCAGTGGGCCCCAGGCGTTCACGCCCTCGGCGTCCTTGTCGAATCCGGCGGCCAGCCCGAGCGGGGCGGGGAAGTCGACGCCGAAGGCGCGGGTGGCCAGGATCGGATCCGCGGGGGCGGTGACGCGGGCGAGCAGCGCGCGCAGCCCGGGCACCGCGGTGGCCAGGCGCATCGCGCCGAAGGCCAGGTGGTGAATGCGTTCGGGCGGCAGCAGGAACATCAACCGCAGTAGTAGCGAGTACATGCGGCCGCTCACATCCCCGGTTCCGGGGTGGGGACGGCGGTTTTGCGCCGTCTGAGCAGGACGCGGCGGCTGCCGTCGGTATAGGCGCGCACCCGCGAGAGCTCCCAGCCGCCGAATTCGGCCTGGATGGCCAGGCGCATGGAGGCGGTCACCCGGTTCACATCGGGCGGCAGGCGTAAGGGGACGTATTCGTATTCCCCCTCCTGGGTGGTTTCCTCCCAGCCCGCCGGGAGCGTGGGTCGGCGTTGCGAACGGTGCGCCGAGGCCTGAGTCATCACTGCCCTCTCTTCCTCTGGTCCGCGCCGATCCGCTGCAGACCGTCACCGGTCGCGGATCCCACGAACATCTCACCGGTGCGGTCATCGATCGACACCGAATTCGGCTGGCGTACCGTCGTGAAGCGTCCCGCTTCTTCCGGTATACCCTTCGACAGGTCGTAGCCGACCACTTCGTTGCTGCCGGTCAGCGTCACCCACACGGTCTCGGTCGAACGATCGTAGGCGAGTGCGTAGGGCGACGAGCCTACCGGGAATCGCTGCCGCAATACGAGCGGATCGGCCGTGTACACCAGCAGTGCGCCGCCGGAGGTGTCGGTGGCCAGCAGGCGGCCGAAGTGGTCGGCGATGAGCGCGGTCGCGCCGCGACCCGCGCGCAGCGCCAGGCCGGGACGACCTTTGCCCAGGTCGAGCTGGGTCAGCATGGTCTGATCGCGGTCGAGTACGGCCAGCGCGTCACCCGCGGCGGCGATCGCGTCGAGCTTGCCCAGACCGGTGACGGTGTCGCGGACCGGGTCCGCCTTGTCGTCGAGCGCGCGGATCTCGACCTTGCCGCCGTCCAGCGCCAGCGCGATGGTGCCGTCGGGGCGGCGGGTCAGCGCGCGGACGGTCGCGTCGACGGGCGTGGCGCGGACGGTCGCGGCGGCCGGATCCAGGTGCAGCACTTGGGTTCCCGCGGCGAGCAGGATCTCACCCGGCGCGCCGAGCGCCCATGAGGTGGCCGGTGCGGGCAGGGCGACCGGGCGCAGCGCGCCGGTGGCCGGATCGAGTACGCGTACGCCGCGGCCGTCGGCGTCGAGCATGACCACGCGGCCGCTGGCGGGCTCGCTCAGGATCGCGGCGATCGGCGCGGTGGCGAGCACGGTTCCGGAGGCCGGACGCGCGGGTACCGGCGCGACCGCGGCGACGCCGGGCGCGCCCGCGGGCACGGCCGCCGGATCGTCATCCTTTTTCGAGCAGCCGGTCACGACCGCGACCGCGAGGGTCGCCGCGACCAGCACCGGCAGCGCCCGCCGCCGGACCGGTCGGTTCCCCTGGGGACCGCGCATGCACCGAACTCCTTCTCACCCGCCACTCATGCGTACCTCTTCATCTGACCATGGTGACCGAGGCGGGCCGCTCACCGGGGTGGTTCCGCCGGGAAGGACCGGCTCACGCACCGGATGGTCGAGGGCCGCCGACTCGGCAGGCTGTCGGTGGTCGGGGTTACCGTGGGAAGTGAACAGCAGTCGAAACAGGGAGTCCCGGATGAAAACAGACCCTACGTCTGCGTTCGTCTGTGAAGACATTACCGTGGGTCCGTTCGCGCACGGATTCGGTGTGACCGGGGATGGTCGCTCGTTCGCGTTCCGCACGATGCGCTCCACCCTGCGGCTGGAGATCTATCGCCCCGGAATTCCCACCGCGGTCCCCGGACCCGACGATGTGGTCGCCGTCGCCGAGGCCCCGGTCACCGATATCGATCTCGACGACGAACGCAGTATCGCCGCCCTGGTCCGCGATCTGGTTCCCACCGCGCTGCCCATCCGCGCGCACGGACCGACCACCGTGCGCGCCCTGCTGGGCAGGCTCAGCGCCGTCATCGAGGCGATGTAATTCGGCACTGGGTGTGAAAACGCATGCCGCGCAATACCTTCGCAACCCCTCGCGCCGCAGCTCGGTGATCTTCGCCGGACATGACAGACTGTAGGAGAACTACCGGTAACTTCGACCTTCGGCGAGGACGGGAATGGCAGTGCGACGTTCGGTGGGCGTGGCGGTGGCGCTGGCGGCCGCGGCGATGGCGGCCGCGGGCTGTGACAGCGGTTCCGACGAGGCGTCGGTGGCCGCGGCGCGCTCCTCGGCCTATGCGGCGCTGACCTCGTCGTCACAGGCCGCCGCGAGCAGCCGCGCCAACCGGCCCCCGATCCCGACCGCCGCGCAGCTGGATACCCAGATCAAACGCGCGCTGGATCCCGCGCTGCCCGACAGCGAGCGCACCGATCTGATTCAGGACGGCGCGGCGTTCAAGGACGCCATCCCCGATATGTACAAGGCGATGCACGACAATCCGCGGGCCGTCTACGGCGTGGTGGATCCGGTATTCGACAACCACGACGGCACCCTGACCGCGACCATGCGCCTGGACAAGGACGGCACCGGCACCAACGTGCGCACCACGATCGTGCACTTCGTCGACGAGAACGGTGCGTGGAAGATCTCGCGGACCGATCTGTGCGGCATTCTGCGCTCGGCCGACTACAAGACCTCCGCCTGCGGCTGATCCATGGTGCGCGCTCAGGGATTGCGGTGGGGCCGATTCGTACACCGTCACCGCTACCTGGTGTTCACGATTTTCGTACTGCTGGTGGCCGTCGGCGGGATCTACGGCCGCGATCTGGGTTCGCGGCTGACTCAGGGCGGTTGGTTCGACGAGCACAGCGAATCGGTGGTGGCCTCGAAACTGGCCGATCGGACCTTCGGCCGTGACCGCGACGCCGACGTCATCCTGCTCTACACCGCGCCACCGGGCAGCACCGTCGACGATCCGGCCGTGCACACCGCGGTCGCCGACGCCCTGAGGCGGCTGCGGGAGAAGTATCCCGATCGAATTCAGAAGATAGACAGCTACTTCGACGGCGCGATGTTCGGCGAATTCGCCGACGCCTCGCGCGCCCACGCCTTCGCCAGCATCGGACTGCGCGGCGCGGACACCGAATCGGTGAACAACTTCCTGACCATCGAGAACGATCTGGGCGCGAACGGACCGGGAACCGGTCCGGGCGGCACGACCGTGCAGCTGGCCGGACTGCAGCCGGTGGTGGAGGGCATCAATATCGGAATGCAGCACGATATTCGCCGCGCCGAACTGATCGCGCTGCCGCTCGTGGCGGTGCTGCTGTACTTCGTATTCGGCGGGGTGATCGGGGCGGCGCTGCCGGTGCTGATCGGCACGATGACCATTTTGGGCAGTCAGGGCATCATGCGCCTGCTGACCGGGCATATCGAGGTCAATGTATTCGCCAGCGCGGTGGTCACATTGGTGAGTCTGGGGCTGGCGATCGACTACGGATTGTTCGCGGTGACGCGGTTCCGGGAGGAACTGGCGGCCGGGCACAGCGTGGAGGAGGCGACCGCGCGCACGGTCGCCACCGCCGGACGCACGGTGTTGTTCTCCGCGGCGATCATCGCGGTCAGTTTGGGCGCGCTGTTCATCTATCCCAACGGGGTGCTGCGGTCGGTGCCCTACGGCGGGATCAGTTCGGTGCTGCTCGCGGCGGTGCTGTCGGTGACCGCGCTGCCCGCGGCGCTGTCGATCGTGGGGCGGCGCATCGATCTGTGGGGCTGGCACGGGCTGGCGAGCATTCGCACCGCCGAGCAGATCGATCGCGGATTCTTTTCCCGGCTGGCGCTTTTCGCCATGCGTCGCCCGGCTCGGGTGATCGTGCCGGTGGTGCTCGGGTTGCTGGTGTTGCTGATTCCGTTCGGGCGCATCGAATTCGGCGGGCTGAGCGAACGGTATCTGGCCGCGGACAATCCGGCGCGGGTGGCGCAGGAGGAGTTCGACAGGGTATTTCCCGCCTTCCGCACCGAACCGTTGAAACTGGTGGTGGTCGGCGCGAGTCCGGAGCAGCTGTCCGACATTCGGTTTCAGGCGAATTTCGCGCCCGGGCTGACCGGGCCGTTCGAGGCGGCCGCGCCGACCACCGACGGGATCAATGTGCTGTCGACGGGTCTGGTCGACAAGCGCGACGCCGATGCGGCGATCTCGGCGCTGCGGGCGATTCCGGATCCGCCCGGGGTGCGGGTGATGGTGGCCGGGGTGCCCGCGCTCGAGCGCGATGCGATCCACGGGCTGATCGACGGGCTGCCGGTGCTGCTGGGAATTCTGGTGGCCGCCGCGATCGGGTTGATGTACGCGGCGTTTCGGTCGCTGGTGCTGGCGGTGAAGGCGGTGGTGATGAGCGCGCTGTCGCTCGGGGCCACCCTCGGCGTGCTGACCTGGATCTTCGTCGAAGGGCACGGGGCGGGGCTGTTCGGATTCACGCCGCAGCCGCTGATGTTCGCGGTGCTGGTGCTGATCGTGACGGTGCTGTTCGGATTGTCCACGGACTACGAGGTTTTCCTGCAGTCCCGGATGGCCGAGGCCCGCGCGGCCGGGGCCGCCCCGGCGGAGGCGATTCGCTACGGCATCGCCCACACCGGTGGCGTGATCACCTCCGCGGCAGCCATTCTGATCGTGGTCACCGGCGCGTTCGGCTTCTCGGATCTGGTGCTGATGAAATACATCGCCTACGGGATGATCGCGGCGCTGCTGTTGGACGCCACGGTGATTCGGATGCTGCTGACACCGGCGGTGCTGAAACTGGTGTGGCGGTAGGCGACCGGCTAGTTCTGCGGACCGGCGAGGGCGGCGAAGGCGCCCAGGGCCAGATAGATGAAACCGGTGGCGTAGCGCTGGCGGCGCTGGAAGACCGGCCGGGAGCGCAGCCAGCCGCCGATCGAACCGGCCGCGAGGACGTAGACCGCGTCGGCGGCGACGCCCAGTACGGCGGTCACCACGCCCATGATCGCGATCTGCAGGCCAACATTGCCCGCGTTGTGGTCGATGAACTGGGGGAGGAAGGCCAGGAAGAACAGGATCACCTTGGGGTTGAACAGGTTGATCAGCAGTCCGTCGAGGTAGATCCGGTGCAGCGGACGGGCGGTGAGCCGCGGTTGGTCGATGGGGTCGCCGCCGCGCAGGGTGCGGAAGGCCAGATACAGCAGATACGCCGCGCCCGCGTAGCGCAGGATCGCGAACGCGGTCGCCGAGGCGGCGATCAGCGCCGACAGACCCGCGGCCGCGGCGGCGACATGGACCAGGGTCGCGGTCTCCACGCCGAGCATGGACGCGATACCCGCGCGGCGGCCCTCGGCGATGCTGCGGGTGGTGATGTAGAGATGATTGGGTCCCGGGATGGCGATCAGGGTCGCGGCGGCCAGGAGGAACAGCAGCGGATGGGTCACGCTGACAAGCTAATCCGCAGCGTCGGACCTGCGCCAGTCCATTCGGCGACCGATTCCCACGCCTGCTGGCCTGTATATTCCCGACTCAGCGATTGCATCGATGCCAAGCCCCGTTAACCTAGGGTCCGTGACACACCCGGAAGAATCGCAGCAAACCAGCCATGGCCGCCACGCCGCCCCCGAGGGCGCCGGCTTACATCCCCTCATCGACCTCAACCGCGACCCCACACCCGGTAAGCCCGACCACGCTCGCCCCGACGAGGACGACGACCAGACCACCGCGGAATAGTCCACGTGGAAAGCGGCGCGATCGTCGGGTCCGGCGATGCGCCGCTCACTTACCGCCGTACCGGAAGCACCAGTTGTGCCCCTGTGACCGGATGATCGAGCACCTCGACCGGGTGGGCGTAGACGTCGGTGAGCAGTTCGGTGGTGAGGACCTCGCGGGGTGGACCCGCGGCGATCAGTCGGCCGGATCGCAGGATCGCGACGCGGTCGGCGTAGGCGGCGGCCACGCCGAGGTCGTGCAGGACCACCACGACGGCCGCGCCGTCGGCGGCTCGGGCGCGGGCCAGGCGCAGGACCTGTTCCTGGTGGCCGAGATCCAGCGCGGCGGTGGGCTCGTCGAGCAGCAGTGTGTGGGTGTCCTGGGCCAGCACGCGGGCCAGGGCCACCCGGGCGCGTTCACCACCCGAGAGGGCCGGAAAGGGCCGCGCGGCAAGGTGTTCCACATCGGTGGCGGCCATGGCGGCGGAGATCGCGGGCTCGTCGTGGTCTTGGCGCGGGGTGCGGGCCCAGGGGGAGCGGCCCATGGTGACGACCTCCCGTGCGGTGAAGGGGAAGCCGACGAGGTGGTTCTGGGGGAGGACGGCTCGTCTGCGGGCCATGTCGACCGGGGTCCGGTCGGTGATCGGGCGGCCGTCGAGTTCGACTGTGCCGGTGACGGTTTCGAGCTCGCCCGTGAGTGCGGCCAGTAGCGTCGACTTACCGGCTCCATTGGGACCGACCAGCGCGAGAATCTCTCCGGCGACCACGTCGAGATCCACCTCGTCGAGGACGCGGCGTCCCGCGCCGCGCTCGACCGAGACGCCGCGCGCCCGCAGGGTGACCGTGCCGCGTTCGGGTGTGTCGGGAATGTCGTAGGCGCGCCGCAGGATTCGATCCAGGCCGCGGGTGATGGCGCTCATGCCCAGCCTCCCGAACGGGCCCGCGTGCGGCGCAGCAGCCAGAAGAAGAACGGTCCGCCGACCAGCGAGGTGAGCATGCCCAGTGGCAGGTCGGCATTGGCGACCAGGCTGCGCGCGCCGATATCGGCGGCCAGCAGCACGATCGCGCCGAGGATCGCCGACAGCGGGATGAGGACGCGATGGGCGGGTCCGACCAGCATGCGCACCACGTGCGGCACGATCAGCCCGACGAACAGGATGATGCCGGTGAAGGCGACACCGGCGGTAGCGAGTACGGCCACGATCACGATCACGTTGCGCCGCAACCGTTCCACGTCCACGCCCAGATGCCGCGCGGCCGATTCGCCCAGGGCCAGCAGATCCAGCCGGGGCGCGAGCGCGATCGCGGCGGCGATGCCGATCACGGTCAGCGGGGCGACCACGGTCACCGACTGCCAGGTGGCGCCGTTGAGACTGCCCAGCTGCCAGAACACGATCTGATCGCGCGCGGCGGGGCTGGCGGTGAACAACAGGAACGACATCAGCCCGCCCGCAAAGGCATTCACGGCGACGCCGGTCAGCACGAGGGTGACGGTTTCGGTGCGGCCGTTGGCGCGCGACAGCAGATACACCATCAGCGTGGTGAGCAGTCCGGCCGCGAACGCGCCCGCCGCGACCGACCAGGCCGCGGCGAAGGCCCCGCCGACCACGATCACGATGCCCGCGCCCACGGCCGCCCCGGCCGATACGCCGATGACGCCGGGTTCGGCGAGCGGATTGGCGAAGACGCCCTGCAGCAGCGCGCCCGCGGTGGCGAGCGCGGCCCCGACCAGCAGGGCCAGCACCACGCGGGGGAAGCGGACCTGCCACAGGGTCACCTCTCCGGCGGGATGATGCGGCAGCGGTCCCCAATCCAGACCGATCTTGTGGGCGATGCTGCCCGCGACCTCGAGCGGCGTGGTCGGGACCTGGCCGACCGCGGCCGAGATCATCGCCAGCAGGATCAGCAGGACGAGTCCGGCGGTGGTCACGATCGCCACCTTGGACCAGCGTCTGCCGGGCAGGGTCGCGGTCACCTGTGCGGTGTCGGCGGGCGAATCCCGTTGGGTATCGGCGAGTTCGGAATCCTCGGTGGGGCGGGTATCGCTCATGCCCGGTTGCCGTAGAGGGCCTTGGCGAGGGAGGCCAGGACGCGGCCGGTATTGGGGCCGAAGCTGAGAACGACGTTGTCGTTCATATCGATCACGTGTTTGTCGCGTCCGGCCGGGGTCTGGGCGATGCCGGGGATCTTGGCCAGTCCGTCGACGCCGCCGATGGACTGCAGGCCGTCGGTCATCACCAGGAAGGTGTCGGGGGCCGCGCCGATCATGGCCTCGCTGGTGATGGGGACGAACGGTTCGGTCAGGCCCACCGAGGTGCCCGCGTCGACGCCGCCGAGGGCGGTGATGAGCGCGTCGGCGCCGGAGCCCGGGCCGCCCATCATGGTGATGGCCGTGGAGCGCAGGTACAGGAATGCGATCTTGGGCTTCGGATCGCGGTGCGGCACAGCGGCGGTGGCGTCGGCGATCTCCGTTCGGGTACGCGCCGCGAGCTTTTCGCCCTGGGCGGGTACGCCGAGCGCGGCGGCGACGGCCTGGATCTGCGGGACGACGCCGTCCAGGGTGCGTTTGGGATCGAACAGTACGACGGTGATGCCCAGTGCGCGCAACTGATCGCGCAGCGTGGGCGTGGCGGTGACGGGGTCGGTGAGGAATACCGAGGGGCGTTGCGCCGCAACCGCTTCCACGCTGACGCTGCCATTGCCGCCCGCGACGTTGGTGACGTGCTGCATGGCCGGGAACGCCGCAGAGGCGCGGCCGACCAGCTTGTCGCCGAGTCCGAGCGCCCATACGGTCTGGGCGAGGGTGCCGTTGCGGTCGACGGCGATGATGCGGCTGGCATCGGTCACGGTGACCTGGCCGCTGTCGAAGGAGGACACGGTGACCGGCAGTTCCGGCGTCGGCGCGGGCCCGATCGGCACCGGATTCGGATCGGCCAGCGTCGCGGTCGCGGGTCCCTGACCCGACGCGCCGCCGGCTCCCGAATCGCCGCAAGCGCTCACCCCGCCGACCAATGCCACCGCGAGAATCCCGACCACCACCCGGGCCGCCGATCGACTGCGGCGGGTGCGGGCGGATCGGATTCGGTCGAGACAGCTCATATAGGCAAGCCTAAGAGGTGGCGTGCCGGACGGTGCGCACCACCCAGGTTGTGCCGGACACATCGAGCTCTGTCCGACACGCCCGATGATCGACGTGGTTGAGGTCTCGGAGGTAGGGTTTTGCTTGTCACGCAAGTGATGCTGGGGTGGGACGCCGTTGTGGCGACGCCCCACCAGATGGGTTACTCAGCCCGCTTCAACCAGCGGACCAAGATGAGCGCTCCGGCGACTACGGCACAGCCTGCAAGCGTAATGCCGTAATCGATCGGAGCCTCGCTCTTTTTCCGACGATGATTCGCCATCCCCACCACCTCCTTCCTGGGCGCGGTGTGTGGACCAAGTCCACCGCCCCTCGGCCGGAGGTACGGCCCCTTATGCGGTGACCCCGACGCAAACCCCTTGCGTCACAGCGTGTTCCACTCACCTCGGCGTGTCACCACGCGCTCGTGACAGTCCTGCGGGTGACCGCCGAAATCCGGCCGCAGCCTGCGGACCGCCGCCCGGCAGAAGCGGTCCGGAGTCGCAGCCTGTCTCGGGCCGAAGGCTTTGCTGTATCGACGGGTCGCCGCCGGTGTGAATCTCCGCGGCCTATGCCTCCGAGCGTGGCCCGCGACCGGCGTCGACTTTCGCCGAGGCTTCGCGCCGGGGCTTCTGGTATCGGCCGCCGTGCGGACCGCCGGCCAGGCTGACGTCGTCGTCCCCGGCCTCGATGGAAATCCAGGTCCGCGATGTCAGGTCGACGGGGTGAGGCTCAGTTTCGGCTGACGTCGTCCAACGCGGCCGCGATCGCCCGCGGCAGTTCCAAGGTCTCCGCGGCGAGGATTCCGGTGAGCTGACCGATATCGCGCGCGCCGACCACCAGGCTCGCGACCGTCGGGCGGTCGCGGATCCAGGCCAGGGCTACCGCCAGGGGCGAGGTGCCCAGGCCGTCGGCCGCGGTGACGAGGGCGTCGACCACGCGGGTGGCGTGTTCGTCGAGGCGGTCTCGGATTTCGGCGGCCGTGGCCTCGTCCGCGCCGCGGGAGTCGGCGGGAACTCCGTCTCGGTATTTGCCGGTGAGGATGCCGCCCGCGAGGGCGGTCGTGGCGATGAGGCCGACGCCGTGGTGGGCCGCGGCGGGGACGATATCGCGTTCGGGGGAACGGCCGAGCAGGGAGTAGGGCACCGAGGCGGCGGTGATGGGTGCCGCGGAGGCCAGCGTGGCCAGCTGCCAGGCGTTCAGGCCGCGCGCGCCCGCGTAGCGAACTCGTCCGGAGCGGACGGCGTATTCGAGGGTCGTGGCGATCTCCTCGAGGGGAGTGTGTGGATCCCAGGCCGCGACACTCCAGAGATCGAGGTAGTCGGTGCCCAATTCCGCGAGGGTGTGATCGAGTTGGCGCATCAGTGTGCGCCGAGACGCATCGACTGCCCAGTGGACCTCGTTGGCGGGCGTTCCGGCGGGATCTATGACGCCCGGCACGGGAACCAGGCCCGCGCAGCCCGACAGCACCAGATCGCCGCGCGGGACCAACTCATCGATCAGACCGCCGAGAATGCGCTGCGAGCCCCCGCCGTGATAGGCGGGCGAGGTGTCCACGAGCGTGCCCCCGGCCTCGACGAATGCCACCAGTTGCACCGACGCCTCGTCCGGATCGGTCTCCTTACCCCAGGTGTGGGTGGCCAGGCCGATCCGCGACACCCGTAATCCGCTGCGCCCGACAGCTCGCTGTTCCATCACCGTGCCCACACTTCCGTCACGGGGTAAGAGCCTAGGGCCACAACCGGTTCGGATCCGGCTACGCCCCCGCGAACCGCCGTGTGGCGATCGCGATGGCGGCCCGCGCCTTCCGCTGCGTTCGCTGCGAGATTGCACGCACCGCAAGGATGTTCCGCCGCAACCTCTCCCATGATCGCCTAGGCTTGGTGCCATGACGGTGATCCTGCTGCGCCACGGGGTGTCGGCTTCCAACACCGCGCGCACGCTGGCCGGGCGCAGTGCGGGGGTGGATCTGACCGACCGCGGGCGCGAACAGGCCCAGGCGGTGGCGGCCCGGCTGGGCGCGCTGCCGATCGAGCACATCGCGCATTCGCCGCTGGAACGATGCGTGCGCACGGTCGCGCCGCTCGCGGAGAAGTTGGGCCTGGATCCGGAACCCGACGACGCGCTGCTCGAGGTCGATTACGGCGAGTGGACCGGTCGCGCGCTCGACGAATTGGTCAAGGAGCCGCTGTGGAAGGTCGTGCAGCGACACGCCTCGGGCGCGGTGTTCCCGGCCGGTGAGGGCCTGGCCCAGGTCCAGCAGCGCGCCGTGGCCGCGATCCGCGCCCGCGATCGCGCCCTGGCCGAGCAACGCGGCCGCGACGTGCTGTGGGTGGCCTGTTCGCACGGCGATGTGATCAAGTCGGTGCTGGCCGACGCGTTCGGCATCCACCTGGACGGCTTCCAGCGCATCGTGGTCGAACCGGCCTCGATCAGCGTGGTCCGATACACCCCGACCGCCCCGTATGTCTGGCGGTTAAACGACACGGGTGCGGATCTGTCCGCGCTTGCGGCAACTGCCGAGCAACGATCGGAACAACGGGCGGGGCCGGTACCCGGCGGGGAGGTGGGCGCCGCCGCGAGTACGGATAATGGGAATGCGGACCGCCCCGATTCGCGTAGTGAGTAGTGCAGCCGGTATCAGGAGGTGCAGATGTCCCGAGCAATCCATGTATTTCGCACCCCCGATCGTTTCGTCGCCGGGACCGTCGGTGAACCAGGTGATCGGTCCTTCTATCTGCAGGCCGTTCAGGAGCCCCGGGTGGTCAGCGTGCTGCTGGAGAAGCAGCAGGTGAAGGTGCTGGCCGATCGGATGGGGCTGTTGCTGGACGAGGTGGCGCGCCGCTTCGGCGCCAGCGTGCCCCCGCAGGCCGAGGAGGTGAACGACACCGCGCCGTTGCAGACGCCGATAGATGCCGAATTTCGGGTCGGCACAATGGGTTTGGGCTGGGACGCGGATGCGGGCGCGGTGGTGGTGGAACTGCTGGCGATCACCGAGACCGAGGTCGACGAGTCGGTGGTGCTCGACGACACCGAGGAGGGTCCCGACGCGGTGCGGGTGTTCCTGACCCCGGTGCAGGCGCGCGAGTTCGCGTTACGCTCGGCGAAGGTGATAGCGGCCGGGCGTCCGCCGTGTCCGCTGTGCGGGGAACCGTTGTCGGTGAAGGGGCACATGTGCGTGCGCACCAACGGCTACAAGCGCGGCGACATCTTCGGCGCGGCCGATCTAGAGGAGGACTGAGCTCGTGAATATCGGCAGCGACCCGTTCTACACCGGTGAGCTGTCGGTGATCGGGCGGGTCACCACCGCCAGCAATCTCACCCTGGTCTGTGATCTCGACGGCGTCGAGGAACGTGTCGTGTACAAACCGGTGCGCGGGGAGCGGCCGCTGTGGGACTTCCCGGACGGCACGCTGGCCGGGCGCGAGGTGGCGTCGTATCTGGTGTCGCGGGCGCTGGGCTGGACGGTGATTCCCGAGACGATTCTGCGCGAGGGTCCACTCGGGCCCGGGATGGTGCAGCGCTGGGTGGAATCCGGTGAGGCGGTCGGGGAATTGGATCTGGTGGATCTGGTGCCGATCGGCCGGGTGCCCGACGGTTTCCGCGAGGTGCTGCGCGCGGTCGACGGCAGTGGGGAAGAGGTGTCGCTGGTGCACGCCGACGATCCGCGGCTGCGGCGGATGGCGGTGCTCGATGTGCTGATCAACAATGCCGACCGCAAGGGCGGACACGCGCTGGCGGGCGTCGACGGTGGGGTGTACGGTGTCGACCACGGTATCTGCCTGCACAGCGAGCCGAAACTGCGAACGGTGCTGTGGGGGTGGGCCGGTGAGCCGGTCGAGGACGAATTGCTCACCGACATCGCGGCTTTCGTCAAGGCGCTGGCGGGGGAGATCGGTGACGGGTTGGCCGCCCACATCACCGACGCCGAGATCGAGGCGCTCGGTGCGCGCGGGCGTCGAGTGCTGGACGATCCGGTGATGCCGCTTCCGATCAGCGCGCGGCCGATTCCGTGGCCGGCGTTCTGAGCGGCGATCGTGTCGATACGACGCTGCGAGATTGCAACGGTTGACTTTCGGCACGCACTGCCAACTCGCAGGTCGTGCGGTGTGCTCAGGGTGGTGCGGGTCACCCGGCGGCGGGGCGGCGCGACGGTGTCTCGATGACACCTTTACCCTCGAATCATGCAGTCCTGGTCCGAAATCGCTGTCCCGACCGTCCCCGGATCCGGACCGCCGTTGCGGTTGTACGACACCGCCGATCGGCAGGTGCGCCCGGTTACCCCCGGCGCCACCGCCACCATGTACGTGTGCGGCATCACCCCCTACGACGCCACTCATCTCGGGCATGCGGCGACCTATCTGACCTTCGATCTGGTGAACCGGATCCTGCGCGACGGCGGTCATCAGGTGCACTATGTGCAGAATGTGACCGATGTCGACGATCCGCTGTTCGAACGCGCCGATCGCGACGGGGTCGACTGGCGCGATCTGGGTAGTCGCGAGATCGCGCTGTACCGGGAGGATATGGCCGCGCTGCGGGTATTGCCGCCGCGCGATTACATCGGCGCGGTCGAATCGGTCGGCGAGGTCGTGGAATTGGTGGACAAGCTGCTGGCCTCCGGAGCGGCCTATGTGGTCGACGACGCGCAGTATCCCGATATCTACTTCCGCCACGACGCGACCGAACAGTTCGGTTACGAATCCGGCTACGACCGGGCCACGATGGAGCGGCTGTTCGCCGAACGCGGCGGCGATCCGGACCGCCCGGGTAAGCGCGATCCGATCGATGCGCTGCTGTGGCGGGCCGCCCGCGACGGCGAGCCGTCCTGGCCCGCCCCCTTCGGCGCGGGCCGTCCCGGCTGGCATATCGAATGCGCGGCCATCGCGCTCAACCGCATCGGCCCGGAATTCGACATCCAGGGCGGCGGCAGCGATCTGATGTACCCCCATCACGAGTACTCCGCCGCCCACGCCGAGGCCCTGGTAGCCCACCGCCGCTTCGCCCGGCACTACGTGCATGCGGGCCTGATCGCACTGGACGGCGAGAAGATGTCCAAATCCCGAGGCAATCTGGTCTTCGTCTCGAAACTCCGCGCGGCCGAGGTCGACCCCGGCGCGGTCCGCCTGGGCCTGTTCGCGGGCCACTACCGCCAAGACCGCGAATGGAACGATACGGTCCTCACCGAGGCCCGAACCCGCCTGGCCCAGTGGCGTCGCGCCACATCCCTGCAATCGGGCCCCGCGGCGGAAGACACGATAGCCCGCCTCCGCCAACACCTGGCCGACGACCTCGACACCCCCAAAGCCCTGGCCGCCCTGGACAATTGGTCCACCGAGGCCCTCGACTACGGCGGCCCCGACCGCTCGGCCCCCGCCTCGATCACCGAGGCGGTAGACGCCCTACTGGGCATCCGCCTCTGAGATCAGGGTGAAGGCCGCCTCGCGGCGGCCTTCTTGATTTCCGCCAACTCGCGACGCTCGAACTCGCAATACATGACGTGGAGGCCTACCCGGCCGCGGGTCGGGTGGCGGAACGCTCCGGGTACGGTGCCCACGATCTCGAAGCCCAGCCGCTTGTAGATCTCGACCGCCCGGTGATTGGATTCGGCCACGGCGTTGAATTGCATGCCGGCGAAGCCTCGTTCCTCCGCCCAACTCATCACCTCCCGACATAGTGCCGTACCGACACCCCGCCCGCGGGCATCGGCGGCGACCATGAAGCTGGCGGTGGATACGTGCGCGCCAGGCCCCCGCCGATTGGCATACGCGTTGGCGGTGCCCACCACCCGATCGTCGATCACGG
Source organism: Nocardia pseudobrasiliensis NBRC 108224 (assembly GCF_001613105.1). GTDB lineage: Bacteria > Actinomycetota > Actinomycetes > Mycobacteriales > Mycobacteriaceae > Nocardia > Nocardia pseudobrasiliensis. The sequence continues at coordinate 44,049 of NZ_BDBS01000059.1, forward strand.
CCACGACGGTGATCGCGGGCGGTCGCATCACCCAGATGTCGTGCGCCTGCTCCTCGGTCATCGCCGGCTCGTAGGCGAACGTCTCACCGGAGCGCACGATGTCACGAACGATAGGCCAGACCTGCGGCCAGTCGGCTGGCTCGTACTCGCGAATCCACATGGACCACAAGCTATCTCGGGCAACCATATGAACCCCACCCATTAAATCGCTTGGGCTGCTGACGGTCGCTGTCGCTCGGCGCCTGCGCGTAAGCCGCCATCGGTTCGTCGGGTCGTCAGCTGGATCGTGAGCAATCGCACTCCCGACGGGTTGTCGTCCCACGATCTCTCGCTAGTCGCCGAGGAGTCCGGCGAGGCGCGCGGTGTCGAGGTAGTCGCGGAAGAGGGTCACTTTGCCGTTGCGGACGCGGACCACGTTGATCGAGGCGGGTACCCGCTGTCGCGGTGCGTTCGGCAGTGTCCTGTCGACCTCGTTCTCCACGAAGAAGAGTTCGGGATCAACGGTTTCGTAGACGTGTGGGAAGGTTTCGTGCACCTCGCCCACCGGGTTCTGCCATGCCGCCGCGAGGAATTCGCGGATAGCGTCGCGCCCCTGCACGCGAGATGGCAGATCCGGGAGGGTGTACGGGAATTCGACGACACCGTCCGCGTCCATGTATTCGGCGAAGGCGTCGGCGTCACGGGCCGCCAGCCCGCGGAACAACTGTTCGACCAGATCTCGTGGGCTGATCTCGGGCATGCTTCCCCCTGTGCATTGCGTAGTCAAGCGGTGTTCCGCCACCGACCCAACCGGCGGTGTCCGGTCGGTATCGGTTGCGGCCCCCCATGATTCGTCCGGTCACCCTACACCGCGCCGCGCACCATCGGCGCGGCGTTATCGATGTCGGTGCCGTCGTGCCGAGTTGTGGGGCGGTAACCGGTGCGGGCAGCGCGCCTGGTCGATGCTGTGCCTCGAAAGTGGGCCCGGCCCAAGTCGTTTCCCCGCATCGTCCGCCCGGCGGGCGGTGCGGGGATTTGGTCATGGTGGGGGTGGGCCGGTGAGGATCGGGGCTATGGCTACTCGGGCCAGGTGGGCTACCGCGGTGGGGTTGGACAGGTCGGCTGCGAGGCTGGGGGCGAGAAGGTAGCCGAGGGTTATGTGGATCAGGGCGTCGGCTTGGGCGGAGGGGTTGCCTTGGGGGAGTTGGTTTTTGGATTGAGCATGGGCTATGTGGGCGGTTATTCGGGCGTGGGCGAGGGTTATGGGGGCTCGGTCGCCGTGGGTGAGGGCTTGGAGGAGTTCGGTGGGGGAGGTGGTCAGGAGGGGGTGGCGGTGTAGGTCGAGGCAGAGGGCGAAGCCTGCGGCCACCTGTTCGGTGGGGTCCTCGATGGTGGCCAGGCGGGCGGCGAGGGTGTCGAGGAGGGTGGTGATCTCGCGGGTGAGGGCGCGTTCGAACAGGTCGTCCTTGCTGGTGAAGCGGCGGAAGATGGTGGCGCGGCCGACTCCGGCGACGGTGGCCACCTCGGCGATGGTGGCCGCGCGGGTGCCGCGGCGAGCCAGGACGGTGAGGGCGGCGTCGAGAATGGCCGCGTCGGCGTCGTCGGGGGCGGGGCGGGCGCCCGCGAAGGCGCGACCGGCCGCGCGACGCAGCAGGCTCGGTAGCGGGGCGCCGGGTCTGGTCATATCCGCTCCCTCCGCCCTTGACGGGTGAGACTATTGGACATGTAATGGTCTCACACTCGACGAGGAGGTGGGATCGTGTCGGCTGTGCCGGGCTTCGATCGAATTCGTGCCGCACGCAAACAGATCCGCGCCGGGGGCGCGCTGCTGGACGCGGTGCGCCGGGATCCGCGCATTGCCCGCGACCTGGTGGCCGGCCTGTTCGGGTCCGCTGCGCCGGGCCCGGAACCCGCCACCGATCGGGAACTCCCGCCCGGCCTGGCCGAATTCACCACGACCGCGCACGCCGAACAGATCGTCGACGCGCCGATAGAAACCGTATGGGCGTACCTGAGCGATCTGAATCGGCTCGGCGACTGGTTCACCCTGCACACCGGCTGGCGCGGCGACCCGCCCGGCCCGGTGCGCCCCGGCCTCGAATTCACCCAGCAGGCCCAGGTCATGGGCCTGCCGGTCGATATCCGCTGGCAGGTCGCCGCGGTCGGCGAGCGCGGTGTCGAACTGCGCGGCCAAGCCCCGCAGCAGGTGCGCCTCGGATATTGGCTGACGGTCTCGGGCGAGGATTCCCGCACCCTGGTCGCCTTCGACGCGGGCGCGGCGGGCCCGCCGATCGATGGTCCACTCGGCGGTTCGGTCGCGCGCAGCCTCGGTGAGGCGATGCGCGAATCGCTGAGCCGATTGCCCGCGGCGATCGCCGCGGCCGGTCCGGTCCGCCGGCGCACCGCGCGCGGACCGGTACGCCACCACGCCTCCGGTCGCGATCTGGATCCGCGCACCCCGGTACTGGTCGGAGTCGGTCAATTCGTGGGCCACACCCCGGACCCGACCGCCGATCCCGCCGAACTGGCCGCCCGCGCACTGCGCCGCGCGGCCGACGATGCCGGAGTGGGGGAGTCGCTACTGCGTGCCGCCGAGGCGGTCTACGCGGTGGCCTGCACCTCGTGGCAGTACCGCGATCTCGGTGCGGCGGTGGCCGATCGGATCGGCGCGACCGACGTGGACACCGTGCAGTCCAGCAATTTCGGCGGCGACGGCGGCCAGCTCGTGGTCAACGAGGCCGCCGCGGCGATCGCGGCGGGCGACTACGAGATCGCCCTGATCACCGGCGCCGAGGCGGGCGCGAGCGTCGCCGCCGCCCATCGCGACGGCGTGAAACTCGCCTGGCCCGAACAGAATTCGCGGACCGCCCCCACCCGGACGGTCGGCATCGACAAACCCGCCAACAACGCCGCCGAGACCGCGGCCGGACTGATCGCCCCGATCAATATGTACGCCCTGCTGGAATCGGCCAACCGCCACCGCCTGGGCCGTGGTCCGGACGAGCACGCGGCCGCCGTCGCCGCCCTGTGGTCGCGACTGTCCGAGGTCGCCGCGGGTAACGAATACGCCTGGCAGCCGGAACGATTCGAACCCGAGCAGATCGCGGCCACGTCGCCGGACAACCGCATGATCTCCACCCCGTACACCAAACTCGAATGCGCCAACCTCACCGTCGATATGGCAAGCGGCATCGTGCTGTGCGGCGTCGCCGCGGCCGAGGCCGCCGGAATCCCCCAGGACCGCTGGGTATTCCTGCACGCCGGAGCCTCCGGACACGACGAATGGTTCCCCAGTGAACGCGCCGAACTCGCCGCCTCCCCGGCCATCCGAACCCTCGGCGCGGCGGCCTTGGACCACACCGGAATCACCGCCGACCGACTCGCACACGTGGACCTGTACGCGTGCTTCCCGGTCGCCGTGCAGATCGCCGCCCGCGAATTGGGTTTGCCCACAGACGATCCCGATCGCCCGCTGTCGGTGACCGGCGGCCTGACCTTCGGCGGCGGCCCGGGCAACAACTACGGCGGACACGCCGTGGCGACACTGGTGCAATGCCTGCGTAAGGATCCGGGCTCCTACGGTCTGGCGACCTCGCTGGGCTGGTACGTGACCAAACACGCGCTCGGGGTGTACTCGACGCTGCCGCCCGAACAGCCCTACCGGCATCTCACCCCGATCATCGACAACCCACCCGCACGTCCCGCGCGTGCCGGTGTCGACGGCCCCGCGGTGGTCGAGGCCTACACCGTCCCCTACACCCGCGACGGCGAACCCGAGGCCGCGGTGCTGAGCCTGATCAACCCGGCGGGTGAGCGAATCCTGCTGCGCAGCACCGATCCCGACACCATCGCCGCCTGCCTCGAGCGCGATCTGCTGGGCCTGCCGGTGACGGTCGCGAACGGCGCGATCACCGTCGACGCCGCCGAGCCGGTGTCGCTGCCCGCCCCGCCGCCCGCGCCGGTGCTGGTGGAGCGTCGCGGCGCGATCACGATCATCACCGTCAACCGCCCGCGGGTCCGCAATGCGATCAACCACGCGGCGGCCCTGGGCATCGAACGGGCGATGGACGCGTTCGAGGCCGATCCGACCGCGCGGGTGGCGATCCTCACCGGTGCGGGCGGCTACTTCAGCGCGGGTATGGATCTCAAGGCCGCCGCGCGCGGCGAGGTGCCCATGACCGAGAGCCGCGGCATGCTCGGCCTCGTCGGCCGACCGCCGAACAAGCCGCTCATCGCGGCCGTGGAGGGCCCGGCGCTGGCCGGTGGTTGTGAGCTGGCGCTGGCGGCGGATCTGGTGGTGGCCTCGGCGGATTCGACCTTCGGCATTCCGGAGGTCAAACGCGGTCTGGTCGCCGTGGCGGGCGGCGTGCTGCGGCTGTCGCAGCGGTTGCCGCGGGCGATCGCGATGGAGTTGGCGCTGACCGGCGATCCGATCACCGCGGCGCGCGCGGCCGCGCTGGGTCTGGTCAACGAGGTGGTCGAGCCGGGTGGGGCGCTGGCGGCCGCGCTGGCGCTGGCCGAGCGGATAGCGGTCAACGCTCCGCTGAGCATCCTCGCGAGCAAGACCATCATCGACCGCTCCCGGGACTGGTCGAGCGCGGAGGCCTTCGGTCGTCAGGGCGAGGTCGCCGCGGCCGCGCTGTCCTCGCAGGACGCCGCCGAGGGCGTGCTGGCCTTCGCGCAGAAGCGCCCACCGGTGTGGCAGGGGCGCTGAGTGGCGCGGTAGGTAGGGTGGTGATCATGTCGGAGCCGGTCTCGCCCAACCCTTCTCGAATCGCGCTCGTCCTGGGCGGAGGTGGCCCGGTCGGACTGGCCTGGCTGGCCGGTCTCGCCGACGGTCTGCGGGCGCGCGGAGTGGATCTGTGCGCCGCGGATCGGTTCGTGGGAACCTCCGCGGGGGCGATCGTGGCCGCCGCGCTCGCCGACGGCGGTGATCTGTCGGCACTGCTGCGCCCGCGGCCCGCCGATGCCGAGTCGCGGCCCGCGCCGCCCCAGACCCTCGACTTCTTCGCACCGCTGCGGGAGCCGGGGCTGGATCTGGCGTCGGCGCGGCGCAAGGTGGGGGAGTTGGCGCTGGGCGCGCGGGCCGGTGATCCGGCCGACCACATCGCCTCGATGGGACGGCTGACGGATGGGAAGCCGTGGCCGACAGCGGATCTGGTGGTCACCTCGGTGGAGGTCGAAACCGGTCGGCTGCGGGCGTGGACCGCGGCCGACGAGGCGACCCTGGCGCAGGCGCTGGCCGCGAGCACCTCGGTGCCGGGGGTATACCCGCCGATCCCGATCGGCGGCAATCACTACATCGATGGCGGCATCGGCTCGCCGATCAATGCCGATCTGGCGGCGGGCGCGGATCTGGTGGTGATCATGGAACCGCTGGCCCACATGTACGGCCACCTGCCCTCCGACGGCGATCTGGGCGGCGCCACGGCCATCTCGATCGTTCCGGACACCCGCGCCATCGCCGCCCTCGGCCCGGAGCCGTTCAACCTCGCCGCCCTGACCCCGGCCTTCGAATCTGGTGTGCGCCAAGCCGAACAGGCCGCGACGATTCTCACCGATTCGGGCTGGCCGACCCGCTGAGGGATTCAGGAATCCACGTGCACATGCGGCCGCTGATGCGGATCCGCGATCGCTCGCCGCAGGATCTCGCGCGTCACCGGCGCGACCTCACCCTCGCCGACGAACAGGAACTTCAGGAGGTTGATCAGCGGATTGCCCTCGGACCATTCGAAATACACATGCGGATTGAGGCCGGTGCGATTGCGGATGGCCAGCAGAATCGCGGCAATGGAATTGGGTACCGCCGCGGCCTCGACCGAGAGCACCTTGTAGTGGTCGACTTCCAGCCCTTGAACATTCAGATCGGTGGAGAACTCCGAGGCGTCCTTGACGATTACCTCGAGAAACAGAATCGGATCCCCGACCGGGATATGGCTTTCCAGCCGCTGCTCGGCCTCTTTTTCCCGATAGTCCTCGGGATGACGGATATCGTCGGCCTCGCGGTCGTGGGTGACCACCCGAATGGTGCCGCTGGCGGCGATCTTATCGATCAGCCAGGCCGCCCGATCATCGAAACTCACCTCGATGGCCCGTAATTCGAACGCCCGCCGCGCCCGCGACGCGAACGACACCACGATGATGGTCACGATGAACAGCGACGCCAGCTGCACACCCTCGGGCCGCTCGAAGACATTGGCGATGGTGGTGTAGACGAAAACCGCTGTCACCACGCCGAATCCGATGGTCTGGGCGCGCTCGCGCCGCCGGAACGCCGACAGCGTGACCGCCACCGCGGCCGAGGTGATCAACACCAGCACCCCGGTCGCGTACGCACCGCCCTGCGCGTCGACATCGGCGTCGAAATACCACGTGATTCCGAAGGCGATGAGCGCGAACACCAGTACCAGCGGCCGGGTCGCGCGCGCCCATTCCGGCGCCATTCCGTAGCGCGGCAGATATCGCGGCACCAGATTCAGCAGTCCCGCCATCGCCGAGGCTCCGGCGAACCACAGGATCGCGATCGTGGAAAGGTCGTAGACGGTACCGAATCCGTCACCCAGATAGGTATGCGCCAAATACGCCAGCGCCCGCCCGTTGGCGGGGCCGCCGGGCTGGAACCTGTCCTCCGGAATCAGCACGACGGTAATGAAACTGGACACGATGAGAAAGCTGCTCATGATGACCGCGGCCGTGGTGAGCAATTTGTGCGTGCCGACGATCCGGGTGCGCGGATTGTCCTCCGATTCCCCGGGCGCGCTCTTGATCTGCGGCATGACCGCCACCCCGGTCTCGAATCCGGACAGGCCGAGGGCGAGTTTCGGGAACACCAGCAGCGAAATCCCCACCATCGCGGCGATATTGCCGTGCTGGGCGGTCATGGCGTGGGTCCAGTCGACCACCAGTCCGCGCGCGGTCGCCACCTCGTACAACCCCACCACCGCGACCACGAGATTCAAACCCAGATACGTGGCGACCAGCACGACCGCCACCCCGATCGCCTCGGCGAACCCCTTGAGGAAGATCGCCGCCAGCAACGCCAGCAGGACGAGCGTGATCAGCAGGGCGTGCCCGCGCATCGGCTCGGGCACATACGGATTCTCGACGATATGCGCGGCGCCGTCGGCCGCCGACAGTGTCATGGTGATCACGAAATCGGTGGCCGCGAACCCGAGCAGGACGAGTATGAACACCTTTCCCGTCCACCGCGGCAGGATATCGGCGAACATCGCCAATGATCCACCGCCGTGCGGGGATTCGACGGCCACCCGCCGATACACCGGCAGCGCGCCCAGCAGCGTCAATCCGACCAGTACCAGCGTCGCCATGGGCGAGAGCACGCCCGCCGCGAGCGCGGCGATGCCCGGCTGATAGCCCAGCGTGGAGAAATAGTCGACACCGGTCAGGCACATCACCTGCCACCACGAGCGCTGATGGCCGGATTCGGCGGATTTCACCATCGGCCCGGGGTGGCGGGAGTACCGATCGTCGTCGGCGCCTGCGAGCAGCCATGCGGCCAGCTTCGGGCGGCGCCGGGCGGCGGTCGTGGTCACGGGTCTCCCTCGTGGGCGTGTCCCGAGCGGGCCCGGAACGTCGGCAGGCGTCGAGATCAATCTATCCGCCACACCAGGCCGCAGGCGCGGCGTGTCGGTCGTCGCCACCACGCCTGACGCATGAATGTGAGCACAATCACAATTGACACTATCGTCGCACGTCGGCATGTGCGTGCCGCAGCCCCTGCCGATTCGCGTCTTGTTTGCCCGTCGCTCCCCCCGGGTACATGCCCAAATCGTGTCGGTCTGCAGTACGACCGGCACGTCGGCAAGGGAAGGGATACGCCGTGGACAATCAGGAGCCAGCCCAATTGCGCCGCTCGGTGGCGGCCGCCGCAATGGGCAACGCCACCGAGTGGTACGACTACGGCGCCTACGCCGCCACGGCGGGATATCTCACCGACGCGTTCTTCCCCGGCCACCTGGGCACCCTGGGCACACTGCTCGGCTTCGCGATCTCCTTCCTGTTGCGACCGCTCGGCGGCATGGTGTGGGGTCCGCTCGGCGACCGCATCGGGCGCAAAGCCGTACTGGCGACCACGATTCTGCTGATGGCCGGCGCGACCGGACTGATCGGCGTGCTGCCCAGCCACTCCAGCGTGGGGATCCTCGCGCCGATCCTGTTGATCACCCTGCGCGTCATCCAGGGCTTTTCCACCGGCGGCGAATACGGCGGTGCGGCAACCTATCTCGCCGAGTCGGTGGACGATCGCCGCCGCGGCTTCTTCGGCAGCTTCCTGGAATTCGGCACGCTGACCGGCTTCGTCGGCGGTTCGGCGATCGTGCTGCTGCTGCAACTGCTGCTCACCGACGATCAGATGCAGAGCTTCGGCTGGCGGATCCCGTTCCTGCTGGCCGTGCCGCTGGGTCTGGTCGGCTGGTATCTGCGCAGCCGCCTGGACGAATCGCCGGTGTTCACCGAGGTCGCCGAGGACGACCGTCCCAGTGGCGGATTGCTGAAACTGATCGTCGACTACCGCCGCGAACTGCTCACCCTGGGCGGGCTGGTCATCGCCCTGAACGTGGTCAACTACACGCTGCTGGCCTATATGCCGACCTACCTGAACAAGACGATCGGCATGAGCAACACCCAGACCACGGCGATGGTGCTGATCGGACAGTTGGCGATGGTGGTGGTGATGCCGCTGTCGGGCGGGCTGTCGGACAGGTTCGGGCGTCGTCCGATGTGGCTGGTGTCGCTGATCGGGTTGATCGTGCTGTCGGTGCCGCTGTACTGGCTGATGGGTCAGGGAATGGGCTGGGCCATCCTGGGATTCGTCGTGCTGGGCCTGCTGTATGTGCCGCAGCTGTCCACGATTTCGGCCACCTTCCCGGCGATCTTCCCCACCCATGTGCGCTACGCCGGATTCGCGCTGGCCTACAACGTGTCGACCGCGGCCTTCGGCGGTACCGCGCCGCTGGTCAACCAGTGGGTCATCGATGCCACCGGCTGGCATCTGTTCCCGGCCTTCTACACCGTCGGCGCGTGTCTGATCGGCCTGTGCGCGTGGACATTCCTGCGCGAGACCGCCGGTGCGTCGCTGCGCGGCACCGAGGTGCCCGAAACCACCGACGAGCTGGAAGCGGTGACGCCCCAACCGTCCTAAGGCAGTGTTAGAAAACCGGACATAGACTGTCGCGAGGAATGTGGGGGCCGACACAGTGATCCGAGAACGACGTGCGCCGCGCGTCGAGAAGGAGGATCTGTGAGCTCGGCCCAGCCGGTGAGCGAACGCCGTGTCGTTGCCAACGTACTGCGCGGTTCGATCGGAAATCTCGTCGAATGGTACGACTGGTACGTCTACGCCGCGTTCAGCGTCTACTTCGCGAAAACCTTCTTCCCCAAGGGGGATTCCACCGCGCAGCTGCTGTCCACGGCGGCGGTGTTCGCGGTCGGGTTCCTCATGCGGCCGATCGGCGGCTGGCTGCTGGGCCGCTATGCCGACCGTTTCGGACGCCGCTCGGCGCTGACGCTGTCGGTATCGGTCATGGCCGCCGGATCGCTGCTCATCGCGCTCACGCCCGGCCATCAGACCATCGGCGTGGCCGCGCCGGTGCTGCTGCTGATCGCGCGGCTGCTGCAGGGTCTGTCGGTCGGCGGCGAATACGCCACCAGCGCAACGTATCTGTCCGAGGTGGCCACGGCCGGTAAGCGCGGCTACTACTCGAGCTTCCAGTACGTCACCCTCGTCGGCGGGCAGCTGGTGGCGCTGGCGGTGCAGATCGTGCTGCAGCACGTGCTCACCGATGCGCAGATGAGCAACTGGGGCTGGCGGATCGCGTTCGTGATCGGGGCCGCGGGCGCGCTGCTCGTGATGTGGCTGCGGCGCAGCATGGACGAGTCGGCCGCGTTCGATGCCGAGGCCCGCGAAGTGTCCGTGGTCGGGGACTCGCCCGAGGAGGGCCGCGGCAGTCTGCGTGTGCTGCTGCAGTATCCCCGAGAATGCCTGCTGGTCATAGGTTTGACTCTCGGTGGCACGATCGCGTTCTACACCTACACGACCTATATGCAGAAGTTCATGATCAACACCTCGGGCATCTCCAAAACCACGGTGTCCTGGATCAACTTCATCGCCCTGCTCGTCTTCGTGGTCGTGCAGCCGCTGGCCGGAGCCCTGTCCGACCGGATCGGCCGCCGCCCGCTGCTGATCTTCTTCGGCGTCGCGGGCACGGTGTTCACGGTCCCGATCATGACGGTGCTCGGCCACACCAAGAATCCGATCGCGGCCTTCGCGCTGATGATGACCGCGCTGATCATCATCACCGGCTACACCTCGATCAATGCCATCGTGAAGGCCGAACTGTTCCCCACGAAGATCCGCGCGCTGGGCGTCGGTCTGCCGTACGCGCTGACCGCGGCCATCTTCGGCGGCACGGCCGAGACCATCGCGCTGCGGCTGAAGCAGACCGGACACGAATCGCTGTTCTTCTGGTACGTCTCCGGCGCGATCCTCATCTCGCTGCTGACCTACTGGTTCATGCGCGAATCCTCCGCCGACTCGCCGATCGACACCGAACGCATCGGCACACCCGCCGCCGACCCGGCGCGCGCCCGGGGGTGATCCGGCCGCCACACCAGCCCTCCCACCGGCGTTTTCGCTCACCGGCAGCGATGGGGCGATACCATCGCTGCTCGGACGAATTCCGGACGAACTGGAGATTTGGCGCGGTGCGGTTGGCAGTGGTCGAGGACGACGACGGTGTGGGTGATGCCCTGGTGGAGGCGCTCGGCGTGCGCGGGCACCAGGCCAAGCGCCTGCGCCGCGGCGCGGACCTGTTGATCGCGCATCGCGGTTACGACGCGATCCTGCTCGATCTCGGGCTGCCCGACGGCGACGGATTGCAGGTGTTGCGGCAGCTGCGCGAGGTGAGTTCGGTGCCGGTGGTCATACTCACCGCCCGCAGTGACGAACGGTCGATCGTGCGCGGATTACGCGGCGGCGCGGACGATTACGTCATCAAGCCGCCGCGTATCGCGGAGTTGGTGGCGCGGCTGGAGAATGTCACCCGGCGGGCCACCGCGGCGGCCGAACCGCCGCAGGAGATCGTGGAGACCTGGGATGTGCGCGTGGATCTGACCGCTCGCCGGGTCGAGGTCGGCGGTGCGGTGATCGCGTTGACCGCCAAGGAATTCGAACTCGTCGAAGCGCTGGTCGAACGTCCGGGCGCGGCGGTGAGCCGCCAGCAGCTGATGGATCGGATCTGGGGCGACGCGTTCGTGGCGGTGTCGCGATCGCTCGATGTGCACATGGCGGGGTTGCGTCAGAAACTCGATCGGCCGGGCCTGATCACGACCATCCGCGGTTACGGATACCGCTGGGGCGAATGAGGCGACGACTGCTGGTGGCGCTGACCGTGTTCGCCACGATCGCGGTGCTCGCCTTCGCGGCCCCGCTGTGTTCGATCGCGGCCACCAGCCGCACCCAGCAACTGGTATTGGGTCGCACCGGCGACGCGGATCGGTTCGCCACCCTCGCCGACGCCGCCGCGACGACCGGTGACACCCATGCGCTCGCGGTGGAAGTGGGCCGCTACCACCAGCTCTACGGTGAACCGGTGCTGGTGATCGATGCCCGGGGCCAGGCGCTGGTCAATGCCGGTGTCGATCCGGGCGATCCGCGGATCCAGGCGGCGCTGGCCGCGGCCCGGCGCAATCAGCGCTCGGCCCCGATCGCGCAGTTGCTGCCGTGGGCGCCGCGGCGAATGCTCATCGCCCGGCCCATCGGCACCGGGGTGCAGGTCAACGGCGCGGTGGTCATCGATGCCTCGACCGCGCACGCCCGCGCCGACATCGTGCGGACATGGGGCATCGTGGCGGGCGGAGCGCTGGCGGCCATGGCGTTGTTCACCGCGCTGGCGCTGGTGCTCTCGCGGTGGGTGCTGCGGCCGCTCAACGAATTGTCCACGGCCGTGGCGGCGCTCACCGCGTCACTGCCCACCCCGCGCGCGGCCGCGGCCCCCATGACCCGGCACCAGGGCGGGCCGCCGGAGATCCTGGCCGTCGCCGAATCGGTCGATACGATGGCGGCCGCGGTGCTGGATTCCCAACGCGCGCAACGGCAATTGGTCGCCGATACCGCGCATGCGATGCGTAATCCGCTGGCGGCGTTGACCATTCGCCTGGATTCGCTGCAACCGGCGATTCCCGAGCACGCGTCGGCGACCTTCCGGGGCGCCGTCACCGAGGCCGAGCGGCTCACCGCACTGCTGGACGGACTGCTCAATCTCGCCGTCGCCGAGGGCAGCCACGAGCGCGAGCACCCCGCCGAGGATCACTGCGCGCCCGCGCAGGTCATCTGCGATCGAATCGACGCCTGGCACACGGCTTTCGACCGCGCCGGGCTGCGGCTGAGCGCCGATGCGGTGCATACGCCCGATGTCGCGGTATCCGCCGCGGTGCTCGCGCAGATTCTGGATGTCGTGCTCAGCAATGCCAGTCGCTACGCGGGCAGCGGGGCGCACACCCGGTTGAGCGCGGTCACCGGTTCCGGCACGGTCGTGCTGACCGTCGCCGATGACGGAGTCGGTGTTCCCGAGGACGAATTGGACAAGCTCACCACCCGCTTCTTCCGAGGCTCCACCGCCGCGGCGACCGGCACGGGTCTGGGGCTGCCCATTGCCGCCGCCCTGACCAGTTCGCACGAGGGGCGACTGACCGTGCGCCCCAATCGTCCGAGCGGACTGGCCGTGGACATCGAACTCCCGGCGGCGACGCGATGAACCGATTCGGTCCGATGTCGAGCCGTCGCGGATTCCTCACCGCCGCAACGGGTTTCGGTGCGGCGCTGCTCACCGGCTGCGGTCCGGGAACTCCGCCGACCGTGCGCTTGGCGGCGGGGGAGATCGGCGGCTTCTATCACGCGTTCACCGCACTGCTGGCCGCGGTGGCGGCCGAGGCCGGAACCCTGCGGATCGAACCGGTCACCACGATGGGTTCGCTGGCCAATCTCGAAATGCTCACCCGCGGCAAGGTCGACGCCGCCCTCACCCTCGCCGACGCCGTGCAGGACGCGCCCGACCATCTCGCCGCGATCGGGCGGGTCTACGAGAACTATCTACAACTCGCGGTGCGCGTGGACGGACCCATCGGCGAGGTCGCCGATCTGCGGGGCGCGCGAATCAGCCTGGGCGCGCCGGGATCCGGGGCCACGCTCACCGGCGAACGGCTGTTGCGCGCGGCCGATCTGAATCCCGGCAGCGATGTCACCGTCACCCATCTGGCCCTGCGCGACGCGGTGGCCGCGATCGCCGCCGATGCCGCCGACGCCCTGCTGTGGGCGGGCGGAGTCCCCACCGGAATCCTCGACGTCCCGCGCGCCCTGCGGCTGATCGATATGGGTGCGCTCGCCCAGCCCATGCGCGACCGGTTCGGCTACCTCTACGACCGTGTCGTCATTCCGGCCGACGCCTATCCCGGCACCGCCGCCGTGCGCACCATCGGCGTGGCCAATCTTCTGGTCACCACCACGTCCCTACCCACCGAACTGGCCGACGCCCTGACCGAACTGCTCATCACCCGCGCCGACCGCCTGGTCCCGGCCGTGGCCGCGGGCACCCAATTCCTCGACGTCCGCTCGCTGATCGGCACCGACGGCATCCCCCTGCACGCGGGCGCGGCCCGCGTCTACCGGCGCTATCACGGCTGATCGGTACGCCGCCACGCCTACAGCGGTGACGGTGGTTCGGGTACGGGCGATTTCGTCGGCGTCAGCACCGCGGGCAGGCGCACCACCGGATCGAAGGCCGGGCGCGGGCCCTGATCGGGGATCGGCCGTTGCAGAACCAGCACCGCCATGATCACCAATGCGATCGCCGCTAAGACCCCCGCGACCATCCGCACCCACCCCAGCCGCCGCGGCCGCCGGCTGTCTCGGTCGGCCGCGCGCCACGTCATTGTCTGCCCCCTGTGCAATGGATGATTCACCACCCGAATCGCCCTGTGCCCGCGATTGTTACGCCCCGCGGAATTACTGCTTGTCCCGGCCCAGCGCGGGACTGACGAGCCGCCACTCGTGATCCCAGGCGGCGGCCCGGCGGCGATCGAGCCATCGGCCGGTGGCCCAGACGATCACACCCGCATCCGCGGCCGCCGCGAGAACGATGAGCAGCCCGACGCCGATGCCCTGCACGACGGCGACGTCATGGGTCAGTGGTGGCGTGGTGGGGCGACCGTCGGGGCCCAGCCACAGCGTGGTCCGGTCACCCGGTTGCTCGGAGCCGCGCACATCGATCACCGCCTCACCGGGTCCGTTCGGGCGTTCCCAGCGCGCGTGCGCCTCGAGCAGATGCGCCGCGCCCTCCTGCCCGGCCGCGGAGCGCACCGGCGCGGTGGTGATGACGGCCGGTGGCGTAGGGCTGTTCGACGCCGGTCGAGGTTCGCAGATCCACCCCTGCCGAGTTGGCCGCGCGGCGAGGGCGACCGCGCCTACTTCGCCGCGACCAGTTCCAAGGCGATATTGTCCGGATCGCGGAACTCCAGGATGTAGCTCACTCCGATGTCCTTGATCGGCTCGTGGGCCACGCCGCAGTCGTCGAGATGGGCTGCGGCGGCCTCCAATTCGGCCAGCGATGCCACGCGCAACGCGAGATGGTCCAGGCCGACCCGGTTTTCGTCGAAGCGGTCCGTGGCGGCCGGGCGCAGGCCGAGCATGCCGTATTCCATGCGGTACAGGACGCCGCCGTGCAGGAACTCCGGCGGCACTCCGTCGACCACGGGCCAGCCGAACACGCGCTCGTAGAAGGCGCGTGAACGGTCGATGTCGCACACGGTCAGGCGGATATGGGCGACGGATGCGGGTGAGATCGACATATCGCCCATGCTGGCATACCGGTTGTCGGGTCAGGGGTGCTGGGCCGCGATATCGCCGAGCCAGTTGTGCAGCCAGGCGGTGGCGGTGGTGCCGTTGGCGTCCACGACGTAGTGCGGATAGGACTGGTGGGCACCGGATTCCAGGAAGTCCTGGACCTGTCGCTGCCACTGTTCACTGGCCGGATCGTTGGCGGGGGCGTTGAGGATGGCCGTGCCGCCGGGGATCAGGGCCTCGCCGAGAATGGAATTCAGGGTCTGCACATAGTTGCCGATCTGCAGCGGATCGGGCGCGGAGAGCTGGGTGGCGAATCCGGCGAAGCGGCCGGCCAGATCGTCGGTGGGCACCGAGCAGTAGAGATCGCCCGCGGCGCAGAAGGTCCGGACCTTCGGGCCGAGCCAGCCGAAGCCTCCGATGCGCGGTCCGCCCGCGCCGATGCCCGGCACCGGCGGGCCCACCAGCGCGTCGGTGGGGGAGCGGCGCGGATCCGACAGCAGGCCGACCGCGACCACCCGGTCCGGCGATACCACGCCGAGTCCGGTGCCGATCTCGGCGGCCACATCACCGGCCGCGTCCGCGCCCTGGCTGTAGCCGAGCAGCGCGAAACGCGTTGCGCCGCAGCGGGCCGCGGTCGCGGCGATGGCGGCGCGGGCATTGGTGACGGCCTCCCGCTTGGACATGCCGTAGACCTCGCCCTCCCACGGCAGGGCGGTCGCGGCATAGCTGATGTAGTCGGTGTGCACCGTGCCGGGCAGGCCGCGGGTGACCAGCGACAGCATGCCCTGGCGCGGATCGTCGCGGGAGGTTTCCCAGGTTCCGGGCACCGCCACCACATTCAGATCCGGACAGTCGCCGGGCGCGGCGCTCGCGCGCGGCGCGCCGGTGGTGCACAGCACTCCGGCCGCCACCGCCACCGCGGCGGTGGCAAGCGAACAGACTCTTCTCAGTGATCGCGCGGTTCGAGATGACACGCTGAGCCCTTTCGCTCGGATCTGTTGAACGGGTAAACGATTGTCCCAGCACCGAGCGACTCCCGGCCCCTGGAGAACATACTGTCCGAAAATAGCAAGAAACCGGTCGGTCGGCAGTGGTTCGGCGAATCGGATCGTCTCAGGGCTCGGAAGGCGCGCCGTGCTGAGGGTTTCGGCGATCCAGCCCTCGGCGTCGGCGCCGGACCACCCTCGGTCGACGATCAATGAGCGATAGACATCATAGGTGGTCAACGCGTACATGATGTCGGCGGCGCGTTCGGCGCACCGGCCGGATTCGAGCGCGCGCCGGACCGCGAGTCCCGGGGTGGTGTGCCGGGGGCCGTCGTAGCGGCCTGTTCGGCGGCGGCGAGGAACGCGCCGACCTCGGGATCGACCGCCGCGGTGACGCGCATGACGTCGAGCAGTCCCATGTACCGCTCCGACATCGCGCGCATATGAGCGGTGTAGAGCGCGCGTCGGCGGCGCGGATCGGGTTCGGCGAACAGCTCACGCACCCTCTGAATCGCCTCACTTCTCCGCATCCGGGGACCAAGCCAGCACCTCACCGCCGCGCACGAGCTGGCCGTAGTGCGCCGGGTCGACGAAGTCGAGCGCGAGATCGAGCAGGGCGACGGCGGCTTCGGCGGGAGTGGGCGCGGCCGAGACGTCCCACCACAGGCCCGAGGTCGGGGTGTTCATCATGCCGGGGCATAGCGCGGCGATGAGAATGCCTCGGGCGAGGTCGCTTTCGCGGCGCTGCGCGGCGAGGGCGCGTACGGCCGCGACCTGCCCGATCTTGGAGGGGATATTGACGAAACCGGGCCAGGCCCCGGCGCGGGCGCTGCCGTCGGCGACCGCGTCGCGCCAGGCGGCGATCTGCGCGTCGACCTCGTCGAGTGTGGTCAGGCCGTCGAAGCGGTTGTGCAGCACCGGCGCCAGATGATGCAGCCTGCCCAGTGAACTGGCGACCACGAACAGGCGCGCGCCGTCGCGCAGCACGGGTGCGAACGCGCGGAGCAGGCGCGTGGTGCCGAAGTTGTTGACCTCGACGTAGTCTCGCACGATCCGGCGCGGATCGTCGTCGGGCCCCACGCGCATGACGGCATTGCCGAAGACCACATCCACCCCGCCGTGACGCGAATTCAGCTCCGCGGCAAGACGTTCGGCGGCGGTTGGATCGGCGACGTCGAGTATCTCCCCGCGCACCCGCGCGCCACCGGCGGGCACGGCCGCCACCGCCTCGGTGACCCGGCGCAGATCGCGGCCGGTGAGGTAGACGACGTCCCGCGGCGTCATGCGCTGGGCGAGTCCTTCGACCAGCGCCAGCCCCAGCCCCTGGGTGGCGCCGGTGACGACGGCGACTCTGGTCGTGCTGTGTTTCAAGGTCATATCTGAACGCTAGGAGTCTGACGGTTATGTGTGAAGCGAGAAATGCTCAGGCATGGTATGCGTAATAGTCATGACCTTCAGTGACGCCTCGCTGACCGCGCTGCGGGTGTTCCGCGAGGTGGCCGAGCGCGGTACGCTCACCGCCGCGGCCACTGCCCTGGGTTACACCCAGTCCGCGGTGTCGCGGCAGATCGCGGCGCTCGAGCGGTCCGCGGGCGCGCCCCTGCTGCAGCGGCGACACGACGGGGTGCGCCTGACCCCGGCGGGACGGATCGTGGCCCGGCGCGCCGCGGCGGTGATCGATCAGATCGACGCCACGGCAAGGGAATTGGCAGGCCTGCCGGACGATCGCGCGACCGTGCGGCTGGGTTGGTTCGCCAGCGCCGGAGTCGGACTGGTCCCGGCGGCGCTGCGGCGCTTGGGCCGCACCCACCCCGGCATCACCGTACTCGGGCGGGAGGGCTCCACCCCGGCGCTCGTTCGCGCGCTGCGCGCGGGCACGGTCGACCTCGCGCTGGTCGCCTCCGCGCCGCCCTATCGACCGCTGGACGCGGAAACCCCTGCGCTGCAGGTGCGCATCCTCACCGAGCGGACCCTGCATATCGCCGTCCCGGCCGAGCATCCGCTGGCCCGCGGCGATCATATCGATATCGCCGACCTGCGCGGCCAGCCGTGGATAGCGGGCCCGGGCGGCGACCCCGCCATGGGCGTCTGGCCGGGGGTGGACGAACGCCCGAATATCGTTCACACCGTGCGTGATTGGCTTGCGAAGCTGCATCTGGTCGCCGCGGGCTGCGGTATCACCACCATCCCGGTCGGTCTGACCGCGGCCTGCCCGCCCGGCGTACGGGTGCTGCCGGTGCACGGTGGTCCCGCCGAACAACGCCGTCTGCTCCTGGCGCGCCTGCCGGGGCCCGTGCCGCCCGCGGCCGCGCGGCTGGCCGAGACGCTGCGGGCGGTTGCGGTGGAAACGCCCGCGCCGCAGGATGTTCAGAACTGATCCGGGCCACTCAGCCGCAGCAGCGCGTACTGGCTGGTGCCGGTCGGGCCGGTGTGGGTGCGGACCAGATCGGCGAGCTGATGCACCAGCAGCAGGCCGCGCCCCCGGAACTGACCCGGGGTGGCCGGGCGACGTCCGGCGAGGGGATCGGTGATGTGCCCGGTATCGCGCACCTCGCAGGCCAGATAGTCGGTGTGCCGCCAAATACTCAGGCTGCACGGACTTTTCGCGTGTTCGATGCTGTTGGTGATCAATTCGGTGACGATGAGTTCGAAATCGGGGATCCGGTCCTCGGACAGGCCCAGGCGCAGGGCGTGCGCGGTGGCGGTGTGCCGGGCGATCGGGACGTCGGCGGGGGAGTCGACGAGGATTTCGGCGGCGTCGACTCCGGCCGGGAACGGTTGGTTGTAGCGATCGATGATGTCGTCGGGGGCGTAGTGATCGCTGGGATAGCGGGCCGCGGCCTCCCACAGCAGCGGATGGGTGGTGCGCGCGTCGGCCAGGACCGCCGGGGCGAGATGGGTGATGTCGTACGGACAGACGATGGTGCCGGCGCGGCCGAGGAACGACGGATTGACCAGCGCCTCGTGCTGGACACAGGCCGGATACTCGATATCGCTGCGGCCCACCCAGATCGCCTCGGCGATGATGCGGACGTGCCGATCGGGGTAGGTGTCGGCGAACCGGTGCAGTACCGCGGCGATGATGCGGCCCGGATTGCGCCCGGCCTCGTTCATATCGATCAGGGTCACCTGGGCGGCATCCGCGCCCAGCGCGTCGGCCAGCGCCGTCAGCCGGGCGTGCGGAACGGCGGCGGCGACCGGCTGGTCCAGGGCCAGACCGTCGGTGACGAAGGGAACGAGTCCGGCGAGGTATTCCTCGTCATTGCCGTAGAACAGTGCGGGATGGGCGAATTCGGCCGGGGCGGCGGCGGCCCCGGTCACGCAGCGACCTCCACGCGCACCCCGGACAGCTCGAGCAGATCCACCAGGCGGGCCGCACCCCGCCAGCGGGTGCGCAGCAGCAGGGTCGCGTGGTGGCGGGCGGCGTGGTCGGCCAGGCGCAGCAGCGTGGTGTGATCGAGGAATCCGACCTCGGTCGCATCGATCGTCAACTGTCCGTCGACGGGTCGTGGGTCGGCGTCGGCGAGGGCGTCCTCGAGCGGGGTGAGGGTGGCGATATCGAGTTCACCGGCCAGGGCTGCGGCGCCGTCGGTCCCGGCGAACAGACGGAAACCGCCGGGGGTGTTGGTATTCGGATGCAGGCAGCTCAGGCGCGCGAGGGTGCGCGGTGCGACCCGGCCGCGGTGATAGGCGCACATTCCGGTGATCGGCTGGGTGGTCATCAAATGGTCGACGAGATGTTCGTAGCGGGCGAAGGCCGCGGCGTGCCGGTCGGTGGCGACCAGCGGCGTGCAATCCGCCGCCACCCGCAATCCGGTGAATCCGGCCGCGCGGGCGCGCCCGGCCGCCGCGGCGAAGGCGTGCACCTGCGCGTGCGGATCGACGATGGGCGCGCTCGCGTACGCGGTGGCCAAGGGGACGATTCGGGCGGCGCGGTCGGCGACCGCGGCGTCCCAGCCGTCGACGTGGCGCAGATGTCCGGCCAGCGTTTGCGGCTCACCCGCGGCGACATACCAGACCTGCTGGCCGTGGGACAGGCCCTCGCGGAGAAATTCGCCTGCGCGGGAATGGAATTCGTCGTACTGGTCGAATGTCCAGCATAAGTGGTCGTGCGGCTCCAAACCCCGTGGGTGCTGTACCACTGCGGACCGTCGCACGTCTCGATTCTAAATCGCACTCGAGGTGTCGGCGCGCAGGGGCGACGGCGTTGCCGCGCTCAGAAGATCGCGACCGGCGCGACCGGCGCGCCCGTGGCGCCCACGAACGGTTCCGGTGTGGCCGAGAGCAGGAACTCGTAGCGCCGCTCCCGCGCGCACGCCGCGGACAGCTCCTCGAGATTCCAGTTCTGGCCCTGGAGCATGCCCATGTCGACCAGATGCAGCGCGTGCACCGCCAGCCACAGATTCTCGATCTCCGGCGGGATGATCTCGAAGGTGAACGTGTCGTTGGCGACCGCGGCGACATCGTGGGCGTGGAACCACTGCGGGCACCGGATCGACAGTCCGGGCGAGGGTGTGGCGTAGCGGTCGCGCTGGCCGTTCAGATACAGGCCCAGCTGTCCGGTCCGGACGAGGACGATATCGCCCGCGCGTACCCGGACCTCGCCGAACAGCGCTGCGGCGTCGAGATCCTCGGGTGTCACGGCATGGTCGGCGGGCAGCCGGTCGACGCCATGTGCGGCGGCCACATCCAGCAGGACGCCCCGCGACACGATATGGGGCGCCTTGTCGATTCCACCGACGGTCGCGCCGCGATGGGCGGTGATGGAGTCGGCGGGGCGGCCGTTGTAGAGCCGACCGTTGTAGGAGACGTGGGCCAGCGCGTCCCAGTGGGTGCCCGCCTGCAGACCCATCGTCACGGTGTCGTCGCTGGTGGCAACGCCATTGGGGCCGAACATCTCCCGGTTCAACGCGACCATGGTGTGCAGCGGATCGGTCCGGCCCGGTGCCAGTCCGGTCTGGATCCCGTGCTGGCGCAGCGGTACGGCCAGCGCCACGCGGTGACCGGTGCGTACCGTGGCGGCCGCGGCGCGCACCACCTCGTCGGTGACGAGGTTGAGGGTGCCGAGCTCATCGGCGGAACCCCAACGGCCCCAATTGTTGACGCGCCGGGCGATATCGAGAAACTCCTGCGGGAACTGCATCGCCGAAGTGTCGCATTCGCGTCATTCGGCGTTGCGGAACACCACCCAGCGCATGGCGCAGTACATATACACGGCCTCACAACCTCCGGCGACGATCCGGGCGAGGCGATAGTCGACGCCGAGCGCGGACAGTACGGTCGACACGCCCAGGATGAAGGCCAGATAGTTCACCACCACGACCACCACGTACACCGCGACCTGCGGGCCCACCGCGGCGTGCGAACGAAAGTTCAACGTCCGGTTGGCCAGATAACTCAGCGCGAACGCGCACGCGTAGGCCACGGTCACCGCGATCGGCA
Source organism: Nocardia pseudobrasiliensis NBRC 108224 (assembly GCF_001613105.1). Taxonomy (GTDB): domain Bacteria; phylum Actinomycetota; class Actinomycetes; order Mycobacteriales; family Mycobacteriaceae; genus Nocardia; species Nocardia pseudobrasiliensis. The sequence goes on from NZ_BDBS01000059.1 coordinate 65,313, forward strand.
CCGGCAGCCGCAGTCCGGTGTGCAGCAGGGTCAAAAGCAGCAGATCGATGCCGAAGGTGCAGCTGTTGATCAGCGCGAATCCGAGAAAGGTCGGCGCGATGAGGCGCGCCAGCCCGAACGGCAGTCGGGCGACCACGAGTTCGCACCAGCGATGGAACTGCTCGACCGACCGCACCCGGCCCGTCGCTGCTTCGGTCGACACCCCGCCAACCTGCCAGCGGCGGGTGTCGGCGCGGTGATCGTCAAGCGAACAACCGGGGCCGGGCTACGGAATCGGGACGAGCTGCGGATGCAGCAGCGTGGCGGGTGACTGGGCGAGATCGCCGAGGCGGCCGAAGATCGTGTCGAAGAAGCCGCGCAGACAGCCGCGCTGCAGATCGATCGAGGCCCGGGGGTCGATGTCGCCGACCAGCTCGGCGGCGAGATCGGCCGGGACGATTCCCGCGGCGGTGAGGACGGGAACGATCAGCTGGTTGTCACAGAACGAGTGATGCTGTGCGCCGGTGAGCCGGAACTCCAGTTTCGGACCGCGATCGGCGTCCCGGAACCGCCGCCAGCTGTCGTCCTGCGCTCGCCCGTGATCGGTGCCGCCGCGAGCACGCCGCGACCCTGCGTACGCGCTACGACCTGGCGCGTGTGCGCGGCGCGTCCGGTGCGGTGGCCGTGGCGGTCGATGATCTCACCGGTCTGCTGGCCGATCAGACCAGGGCGCTGGGCCCGCAGCATCCCGATGTGCGCGATACCACCGCCGAACTCGACTCTTGGCGGGCGCGGCTGACCGAGGACTAGCGTAGGCCGGGTGGGCAGATGATGACCCCGGTATTGTCGATGCCCGGAATCGGTTGCGGCGGACGCGGTATGGTGCCGCTGCGGTCGTATCCGTCGATGCCGGTCGCCGAGACGCGCGGTGAATTGGATTGGATCACACCGCTGTTGCCGATGCCGCGAATGTGGCGGGCCGGATCGCCGATACCGGTGACGGAGATGATGTCGTCGGTGGATCGTCCGATGACGGCGCCCGCGTTGCCGATCGGATAGCCCGTGATCAGCACCCGATTGCCGGGGCCCTCGAGGCGGATCAGGCCGCGATTGCCCGCGAATCGGATCGAGATGTCGTTGTGCCCACCCTCGGCGACAATCGTGGCGCCGGGGGCCGGGGCGTCGCCGCGGCATTCCAGCCGACTGTTGCCGGACAGGGTGATCGGCCCGTCGGGGACGAGTCGGCCGTTGACGAAACAGCCGTCCGACGGCGGGACGATCGGATCGTCCGCGTGGGCGGGCAATCCGACCAGCAGCACGGTCGCCGCCAGCGTGCATCCCCACCCGGACGCGGATCTGCGCATCGTCGCCTCCTCCTATTTGCGGCGCATGGTCTGCATGAGCCGGTAGGCGAGTGCGAGCACCTCGCTGTTGGGTTCCATGCCCAGGCCGGGTGGCGGATCGAAACCCGGCACGTGGCGGCTGGCGACGGTTTGGATGTCGGTGTAGCGGATCAGACCGTGCTCGCCGTGGCGGCGGCCGTGGCCGGAGGCCTTCATCCCGCCGACGGGCGCGTCGACGGAGGTCTGGGCCGAGGCGTAACCGTCGTTGATATTGACTGTGCCGCACTGGATCCGGGTCGCCAGGTGGCGACCACGATGCAGATCGCGGGTCCAGATGCAGGCATTGAGGCCGTAGTCGGAATCATTGGCCAGCGTCACCGCGTGCTCGTCGTCGGTGCAGCGGTAGATCGAGACGACCGGGCCGAAGGTGGGTTCGTGATGGACGGCCATGGCCGGGGTGATGCCGGTGAGAATGGTGGGCTCGTAGACCAGGGGCCCGAGATCGGGTCGGGCCTTGCCGCCGGACAGGATGCGCGCGCCGCGTAGCCGGGCGTCGTCGACGTGATGGCGTACGCGTTCGAGTTGGCCGGGGTTGGTGAGGGTTTCGAGGACGAGCTGGCGGGTCTTGGCGATGAAGCGCGGCACGAAATCGTCGAAGATCTGCTCGGCGAGGTAGATCCGCTCGGTGGACAGATGCGGTCCGGCCGAGAAGCACGCGCGCACGGCGCCGGTGGTGGCCAGCTCCACATCGGCGTCGTCGAGGACCAGCATCGGATTCTTGCCGTGTAGTTCCAGCGTGCAGTCGATGAGCCGCCGCCCGGCGGCCTCGGCGACATGTCGGCCCATGGTGGTGGGCCCGGCGAAGCAGATATGGTCCGCGCCCGCGATGACCGCGCCGATCGCGTCGTGCTCGCCGACCACCACCTGCCACAGATCGGCGGGCAGTCCGGCGCGGATCAGCAGTTGACGGACGTAGAGGGTGGTGAGCACGGTCTGGGTGTCGGGCTTGTGCACCACCGCGTTTCCGGCCAGCAGGGCCGGGATCACCTCGCTCACCCCGTGCGCGAGCGGACTGCTCCACGGTGAGATGACGCCGACGATGCCCTTGGGATGCCGCAGTTCCACGGCCCGGGTCGCCAGCGGGATCGCGCCGGTGCGTGCCCGCGGTTTGAGGAAGGCCGAGGTGTTGCGGGCGTAGTACAGGGCGACGCCCGCGGTGGTCAGCGACTCCTCGACCGCGGCGCCGCGCAGTTTGCCGGTCTCGGCTTGGAGTATCTCGATCAGGTTGTTGTCGCCCAGGATCAGATCGTGCAGGGTGAGCGCGAGCGCGGCGCGATTGCGCGGACTCAGTGTCGCCCATACCTGCTGGGCCTTGCGCGCACGATCGAACGCGACCGCGAAATCGGCCTGATTGGACAGTCTCAGTGTGGCCAGCGGCTGCCCGGTCGCGGGCGCGACCGTGGTCGTCTGGGGACCGCTGCTCCACAGCTGCCGCGCCAACTCCGCGTAGGCGGGGGTGGAACTCATTCGGAAATAGTTCAGGGATCGGATTCGAACCGTCAAGCGGACAATTCGGTCTATTCGGTATTCCGGCTGCTCAGCTTGTCCCGGGTGTTTTTCCGCGCGGATTTTGTTGGTGAGAATTTGACGGTTTCGCCGCTTGCCGTTCAGCGTCATATGCGCTCAGTGTTCATTGCCGATGAGTAGCCGAGAAAGCTGTGACCTGGCGCACTTTCGCGGAGGCGCAAGGGCTTGCGCCGTAAGGATCGCGCATGGAAATTCCGCGAAGGATAACCGGTCCATGGGCTCTGAGCTGTGGTTATCGGGGAAGTGCCGCGATTCGTCGTTGACGCTCGCCGCGTGGGTTCGGACCATCGTTTCGTAACCGCTCGGCGAGATAGCAAACAATCAGCTGAACAAGGGAGTCTGATCGTGAGCACCGAATCGATGTACGGCAACGCCGGTCTGCAGCAGTCCGAATCCGAAATGCATCTGGAATACCTGTACGGCCCGCAGTGGCGACAGGTCGCCTACGTCGTCGAACGCGCCGGACAACTCACCGCCGAGGAGCGCGAGCGGCTCAATGCCGAGGCCACGCGGACGGTGCAGGCCCGTATCGGCGGCGGCGAAGCCGGTGCGATGCCGGGGCTGGGCGGACTGGCCGCGCTGCTCGGTGGTCTGGGTCAGCAGTCCGGTGATCCCCAGCCCGAGCGGATCGCCGCCGAGACCGCCAAGGAGTTCGGCCGCTCGCGCAATCTGCAGATCGCGGCCATGGTCGCGGGCCAGGCGGTCTCGCCCGCCCAGGCCGCGGGCGCGGGGGATCTGGCCGGACTGCTCGCCTCTCTGGGTTCGGTCGGCGCGATCACCGCGGTCAATCAGGCCGTCAACGCGGCGGTGCTCGGTGATCTGGTCGGACAGGGCCGGTTCACCCAGGACGTCTACGACGCGCTGGTGCGGCCCTGGCGCGCGGCCATCGCCTGATATGAACGCCGCCGACACCGCGACCCCGAGCCGCCGGTCGTGCACGGGCCGCGCGGATCGCGGTCGCGGGCTTCGGCGGACCCGGCTCGCGGGCATGTCCTCGACGGGCGATCCCGGATCCCGACCCTGCCTGCAGTCCGGGATTCCCGTCGCGCGAGCTCATGCCGCGTAGCCTGCGGCGCCGGGTGGCGGCGCTCATCGTGACCTTCACGACGAGCGCCGCCGAGGTGCAGCGCCGGATCGAGGCGGCGGCCCGCACCGCCGAACGCGCCGAGGCCGACCTGGAATTGATCGCTGATACGATCGGCTCGACCGCAGTGCACGACGCGTTCGACGAGGTCATCGCCGCCATCGATCGGTTGCACGACGCATTGCGGGCACTCGACCGGGCCGTCGCGCACGCGCTGCCCGCACTGCGCGTAACCCCCTCGGTTCAGCATTCGCTCGACGTGCTCCACAGTTCGACCGAAAGCCTGCGGGTGTCGTGTGCGGCGCCCCCGGCGCCGACGCGATAGGACGGGTTCGGTGAATATCCGCACGACAGGTCGCCCGCGCGGCCGCGACGACGGTGGCCCGGCCGCCGGCGGGCGCGGTGTCTTCGCCGCACGACTGGACGAACTGTTCGCCGCGGCCGCCGCATTGCCGGTGAAATCGGTGATTCGGGCCGCCAACGCGCGCGTGGGCGAGGGCGGCGGGCGCGTGACCGCGCAGCGGATCAGCGACTGGCGTCGCGGTAATCGCACCCCGGCCACCTTCGAATCGGTGCGCCCGGTATTGCAGGTGCTCATCGAGGAGGCCCGCCGCGGTCCCGCGGCGAACCGGCGCATCGATCCCGCGCTGCTGGATCTGGATCGCTGGCACGCGGTCTGGAAGGCCGCGCGCACCGAACCGGATCCGAGCGAACTCGACCGCCCGCCCTATCGCGGACTGCTGGCCTACCGGGCCGAGGACCGCGATCTGTACTTCGGTCGCAAGGCCGTGGAACGGCAACTGCACGAACTGGTTTCGGCCGTGGAGGCCGAGGAGGTCACGCATCTGGTGCTGCTGCTCGGTGGCGCGGGTGTGGGCAAATCCTCGCTGCTGGCGGCCGGACTGCAGGCCGCGCCCGGATCACGGGTCCCGATCATGATGACCCCCGGCGAGGATCCGAGCAGCGCCCTGCGCACCGCGCTGGCCGACGCGCCGACCGGTCGCCGGTTGCTGCTGGTGGATCACGGCGAGCAGCTGTTCACCCGCTGCCTCGGCGCGGAGGCCCGGCAACGGTTCCTCGACGAACTCGCGGCCCTGGCCGATCCGCACGCCGAAGCGCCGACCACCGTCGTCATGGCCATCGATACGACCCACCTCAACGATCTGGGCCGTCATCCGCTGCTGCTGTCGGCGATGCGGGACCGGTCGATGGTGCTGGAACCCATGACCGAACAGCAGATGCGCGACGCGATCGTCGGTCCCGCCTCCGCGGTGGGGCTGCGCGTCGAGGACAGCCTCGTGGAGGTCCTGCTGCGCGATATGGCCGCCCTCGACCCGCAGAACACCGTTCGGCTGGGCACCCTGTCCTACGCGTTGGCCAAAACCTGGGAGAACCGCCGCGGCCGCACCCTGACCGTGGAGGCGTATCGCGAGATCGGCGGTGTGGAGGGCGCTTTCGCCAAGGGCTGCGAGCGGATCTGGGCGCTGCTCAACGCGCAGGAACAGGAATTGACCCGGCATCTGCTGGTGGCGTTGACGATCGCGGGACCCACCGCGGTCGTGCGCGACCGGGTGCCCGCCCATCTGCTGATCGACGAGGCCGCCGATCCGGCGGCCATGCGCGCGGTCATCACCCGCCTGATCGAGGAGCGCGCCATCCGCGAGTACGACGGCGACCTGGAACTGGTCTCCGATCTGGTGCTGACCGCGTGGCCGCGGATGTGCGAATGGCTCACCGAGGAAAAGGAATTCGCTCTCGAACGCCAGCGCATCGAAACCGATGCCCGCGAATGGGCGCGCCAGCGCAAACCGGACGCGCTGCTGTACAACCGGACTCGGCTCGAGGACGCCGTGGATGTGTTGCGGCACACCGAGACCTCCAATCGGCTCGCCCGCCAGTTCGTCGCCGAATCGCTGTCGCGTCAGCGCAGGCTCGTGCGGCGACGGCGAGCCCGCTGGGCGGTGGTCGCGGTGAGCACGGTGGCGGCGGTCGTCCTCGCGATCGCCGTGGTCACCCAGCACCTGACGGTGTCGAGGGAACGTCAGGACGCCCGGGTCGACGCGTTGCTCGCCGAATCCCAACGCGTCGAACAGAACAACCCCGGCCTGTCCACGCAGCTGGCGCTGGCCGCCTACCGGATGAGCCCGCGGGCCGGTAACGCGCGGGCCCGGCTGCTCGCGACCCAGACGCTGCCGCAGGAGATGGTGTCCACGGCACGGCATTCCGGTCCGGTGCTCGCGGTGGCCGCCGACACCGATCGGCATCTGGTGGCCAGCGCCGGGGCCGACGGGGCGGTGCGGCTGTGGAATCTGACCGATCGGCAACCGCTCACCGGACACGGGCAACCACTGGAATGCCGGTGCGGCGGTGTCGAATCGGTGGCCTTCGCACCCGGCGGCGGCGCGCTCGCGGCCGCCGGTGACGACGGGATCCTGCGGCTGTGGGATGTCGCGGCCGCCCGGCAGATCGGCTCGTTCGATCTCGGCACGCCCGCCACGACCCTGGTCTATCTGCCCGACGGGCACACCCTGGCCGTGGGCGGCGTCGACGGCAGCGTCTCGTTTCTGGATGTGCTCGCGCCGCAGGCGATCAACCGGCTCGGACCCGCCGTCGCGGCGGGCGTCGATCCGGTGCGGGTGCTGGCGCTCGCGCCCGACGCGCCGGTGCTGGCCAGCGGCGGCGACGACCGGACCGTGCGACTGTGGTCGGTCGCCGACCCCGCGCATCCGACGCCGATCGGTAGCGCGATCGAGGTGCCCGGCGCGCTGCAGGCCCTGGCCTACGGTCCCGGCGGCCGGTTGGCGGCCGGAACCGCCGACGGATCGATCCAGGTGTGGGATGTCCACGATCCGGCCGCGGCCCGACTGATCGATCGGCTCGACGACCGTCGAGTTCCGGTGGCGGGCTTGTCGTTCGCGCTCGGCGGCGGCTTCCTGATCGCGGCGAGCGTGGACGGCACCATGCGGGTCTGGGACACCCGCCGCACCGATCGTGTCTCCCCGGCGGGCTGGGAGGTCCACGACAACAGCGATTCGGTGCGCGCGCTGGTGGTGACCTCCGATACCCAGATGGTGACGGCGGGTTCGGACGGGCGGCTGCGGGTGTGGGGTACGGCCATCGCCTCGGTGCCCATCGCGTTCGACGGCACGCTCAGTTCCGTGGGATTCGACCGGGACGGCGAACTCCTGGCCGACGGACGCCACGACGGCCGTGTCGGATTGTGGGACATCACCGATCCGCCCCGCAGTCGCTTCCTGGGCGAGTTGATCGCGGGACCGCCGAGTCGTCAGGGCGTGGAGGTGGCGCTGCGACCCGATCACGCGATGCTGGCCACCAGCGACGGAACCGCGGTGCGGCTGTGGAGTCTGGCCGATCCGGCCCGGCCCGCCGCGCTGAACCTGTCCTCACCCGACCGGCTCACCGCGCCGGTCGTCTTCGGCCCCAACGGTTCTCGGCTGCTCACCGGCGTCGACGGGCGGTCGCTGCGGTTGTGGGATGTCTCCGATGCGGCCGCCGTGCGTCCGGTCGGCGCGCGGCTGATCGGATCGGATCGCGACCTGCGCGCCGCCGCGCTGACAACGGGCGGTTCGGTGGTCGCGGCGGCCGACGACGCGTCGCGTATCCACATCTGGGATCTGTCCGATCCGGTCCGGTCCGCGCCGCGAATCTCGCTGGACACCAAGGGATCCACGGTGCTGGCGCTGCGCTTCGCCCCGGACGGTAAGACGTTGTTCAGCGCCGAGGACACCGGCGCCATCCACGTCTACGATGTCGCCGATCCGGCCCACGCGCACGAAATCGGTTCCGTGCGTGCGCATCCCGCCGCCATCCGCACCCTCGACATCGACGCCTCCGGGCACCGGCTGGCCACCGGCGGCGACGATCAGACCGCCCGCCTGTGGGATATCACCGATCCCGCGCATCCGACCTCGCTCGGTGAACCGCTGGCCGCACCGATCGGCTGGACGTGGTTCGTGCGTTTCGACCCGCGCGCCGAGGACCGCCTGTTCGGCATCGGCGACAAGGCCTCGGTGCGATGGTTCACCGATCCCGACACCGTCGCCGCCGAACTGTGCGAAACCCTGCCGCCGCATATCGACGAGTCCGCATGGCGGGATCTGTTCGGCGCGATGCCCCGGGTCGAGCTGTGTCCCTGAGGGTTTCGGGGTCGATCGAGATCGGCACACCGTCCGCGTGCTGTGCAAGCCGAATCAATTGCCGGATGGCCGCGCCCCGGGGCCGGTCGGCATGGTGACAGGTATGAATATGGTGCGAATGCTCAGCGGTGTCGGTGTGATGCTGGCGGTTCCGATGATCGCGGCGGGGGTCGCCCAGGCCGTGGAACCGCCGAGCGTGGACGTCGCGGCGGGTAGGCACTGGATGGTGGTGACCGTGCAGCCCAACAGCGGCGACCGTCCCCAGAATTGCCGGGTCGACCCGTATTTCGGTACGCCGCAGACGGTCAGTCTGCCGGTGCCCGCCTCGGGCAATCTGTTCGTCGACAATGTCCGCGCGGGCCACTACACGGTATCGGCCTGGTGCCCCAACGGCGGGGTCACCAAGGCCGAGGTCACCGTGCGGGACTGACGTCGAACAGGTGCTGACCCCACCATTCGCCCTCGGCCAGGCCCGGCGGGCAGGCGAACAGGGCCGAGCCGGTGTGGGTGATGTACTCCATCATCGCGTCCTTGTTCGCCAGCGCGCGCTGCATGGGTACGAACTGGTTGTGCGGGTTGCGGCAGTAGGCGATGAAGAACAATCCGGCGTCGAGATGGCCGAAACCGTCGGAGCCGTCGGTGAAGTTGTAGCCGCGGCGCAGCAGCTGTACACCGCCGAGATTGTCCGGATGGGCCAGGCGGACATGGGCGGTCGCGGGGATCACCGGACTGTGCCCGGAGGTGATGTGGAAGTCGGGGGCGTCGAATTCGGTGTCCTGACCCAGCGGCGCGCCCTCGTGCTTGGTGCGCCCGATGATATCTTCCTGTTCGGCCAGTGAGGCGCGATCCCACGGCTCGATATCCATGCGAATACGCCGGGCCACCAGATAGCTGCCGCCGGTCATCCAGGCCGCCTCGGGCCGGTCGTCGCCGTCACGCACCCACACCCAGCGATCCAGCAGCTCGGTCGACTCGGCCTTGAGGTTGTTGGTTCCGTCCTTGAACCCGAACATGTTTCGCGGCGTGGCCTGGGTCTGGGTGGTGCTCGAGGTACGTCCGAAGCCGAGCTGCGACCAGCGCACCGAGACCACGCCGAAGCCCATGCGCGACAGGTTGCGGATCGCGTGTACCGCGACCTGCGGATCGTCCGAGCACGCCTGGACGCAGATATCGCCGTAGCTGCGCGAGGGTTCGATCGCGTCCTTGGCGAAGACCGGCAGATCGGCCAGCGCGGCGGGTTTGCGCTGCGCGAGGCCGAATCGGTCGGGGCGGGTGGGATTGTCCGCGGTGGGCCCGAACAGGCCGGGTCCGAAGCCGATGGTCAACGTCAGTGAGGCGGGCGAAAGGCCAAGGGCCTCACCGGTATCGGCGGGCGGGCGGTGCGCGCCGTAGTTGTAGGCGCCGTCGGCGACGGCCTCCTCGCCACGGGTCATGCGCTCGGCCGCGGCGGTCCAGCGACGCAGCAGATCAATCAGCTCGTCGCGGGAGTTGGTGATCACGTCGAAGGCCGCGAAGTGCAGGCGATCCTGTGCGGCGGTGGTGATTCCGGCCTGGTGCGGCCCGCGGAAGGCGACGACGCGGTCGGGGCCCGCGGAGTGGGCGTCCGCGCCGAAGACCCCGGCCCCGGCC
>NZ_BDBS01000060.1 GCF_001613105.1 Nocardia pseudobrasiliensis NBRC 108224
GCCCCCGCCGCGGCGAAGGCCCCCGCGGCTCCGTCCGCGCCGGCCGGTGTCCGCCCGGCGCTGCAGGCGCTGCGCGGTACCACGCAGAAGGCCAACCGCATCCGCCAGATCACCGCGGCCAAGACCCTCGAATCGCTGCAGACCACCGCGCAGCTGACCCAGACCCACGAGGTCGACGTCACCAAGATCGCGGCCCTGCGGGCGAAGGCCAAGGACGCGTTCACCAAGCGCGAGGGCGTGAACCTGACGTTCCTGCCGTTCTTCGCCAAGGCCGCGGTCGAGGCGCTGGGCGTGCACCCGAACGTCAACGCCTCCTACAACATGGAGACCAAGGAGGTCACCTACCACTCGGCCGTCCACCTCGGCATCGCCGTGGACACCGAGCAGGGCCTGCTCTCCCCGGTCATCCACAACGCCAGCGACCTGTCGCTGGCCGGTCTGGCCCGCGCGATCGCCGATATCGCCAACCGCGCCCGCACCGGCGGCCTGAAGCCGGACGAGCTCGCGGGCGGCACCTTCACGATCACCAACATCGGCAGCCAGGGCGCGCTGTTCGACACCCCGATCCTGCTGCCGCCGCAGGCGGGCATGCTGGGCACGGGCGCGATCGTCAAGCGGCCCATGGTGATCTCCGAACACGGTGAGGAGTTCATCGGCATCCGCTCGATGTGCTACCTGCCGCTGACCTACGATCACCGCCTGATCGACGGCGCCGACGCCGGACGCTTCCTCACCACGATCAAGCACCGGCTCGAGGAAGCCGCGTTCGAGGCGGACCTGGGTCTGTAAGCAGTTCCTTGAGGGTCGTGATCGCCGGTTCGTCCGGGCTGATCGGGACGGCGCTTGTGGCGGCCCTGCGGCGCGACGGGCACGAGGTGGCACGACTCGTGCGCCGTCCCGCCGCCGCCCGCGACGAGTTCGAATGGAATCCGGTGCGCGCGCAGGTGCCCGAACGGGCCCTGCGCGGCGCGGATGCCGTGATCAATCTGTGCGGCGCGGGAATCGGCGCGCGCCGCTGGAACGGCGGTTACAAACAGCTGCTGCGCGACAGCCGCATCACTCCGACCGATGTGCTGGCCGCCGCGGTCGCCGACGCGGGGGCGCCGACGCTGGTGAACGCCAGCGGCGTGCACTACTACGGCGGCGGCACCGGCGACCGGATCGTCACCGAATCCGCTCCCGCCGGAACGAGTTTCCTGGGCACGATGTGCGCCGACTGGGAGGCCGCCGCCGAACCCGCCGCCGCGGCGGGCGCCCGGGTGGTACTGCTACGCAGCGCGCTCGTGCTGTCGCGGCACGGCGGTCTGCTCGGCATGCTGCAGCCGATGTACGCGCTGGGATTGGGCGGTCGTCTGGGCAACGGCCGCCAGTACGTCCCGTGGATCTCCCTGGCCGACGAGGTCGGCGCGATTCGATTCGTCCTGCGCCACAACACGATTCACGGTCCGGTGAATCTGGTCGGCCCCGCGCCGGTCACCAATGCCGAATTCGGTCGCGCCCTCGCGCGCGCCAAACATCGCCCCGCCCGCCTGGCGATTCCGGCCCCCGTACTGCGGCTGGCCATGGGTGAATTCGCCGAGGAGGCGATCCTGCATGCCCCGCGCGCGATCCCCGCCGTGCTCGAGGAGGCGGGCTACACCTTCCGCCACCAGACCATCGGGCAGGCGCTTGGCGCGGTCTTCGATCACGACTCCTGAATCGCGGCGCTCGCCGGTTACCGTGTGCCGATGAGCGAGCAGGTGATCGTCCGCAACGCCCGCGAGGCTGATCTGCCGGAGATTCTGGCGATCCACAACACGGCCGTCGCCGAGACGACCGCGATCTGGGACGAGGAACCGGTGGATATCGGCGACCGGCAGCGGTGGCTGCGCGAACGGGAGTCCGCCGGACAGCCCGTACTGGTCGCCGAGATCGACGGCGCGGTCGCGGGTTACGCCACCTACTCGCAGTGGCGACCCAAGCGCGGCTTCCGCTACACCGTGGAGAATTCGGTCTACGTGGCCGATCGCTTCCAGGGCCGCGGGGTGGCCACCGCCCTGCTCACCGACCTGCTGGCGTGGGCTCGGGGCCCGGGTCGGGTGCACGCGATGATCGCGGCCATCGAATCGACCAACACCACCTCGATCCGGCTGCACGAGAAGTTCGGCTTCCGCACGGTCGGCGAATTGCCCGAGGTCGGCTACAAATTCGATCGCTGGCTGGACCTGACCCTCATGCAACTCACGATCGAACCCGATCCGAACGCCGCGGGGGACGCGGCCGTCCTGCCGCTGTGGGAAACGCCCGGGAACCGGCCCGAGGATCCGGATGGCGTACCGTCGATGTCGTGAGCGAGCCGTCCGTACAGAGCACGCCTGCGGGCGAATCCGCCCCGTCGACCCCTCCGGTGATCCCGGCCGCCGGTCGCGTGACCGAATCAGCCCGCTACGACAGCACTCCCGTCGTGGTCGAGGAGCTGGGCGTCATCGACTATCAGAGGGCCTGGGACCTGCAGCGCGACCTGGCCGCCGAACGCGCGGAAGGCCGCGGCCGCGATCATCTGCTGCTGCTGGAACATCCGTCGGTCTTCACCGCGGGCCGCCGCACCGAACCCGAGGACATGCCGATGGACGGCAGCCCGGTCGTGCAGGTCGACCGCGGCGGCAAGATCACCTGGCACGGTCCGGGCCAGCTGGTCGGATATCCGATCGTGCGGCTCGCCGAACCGGTCGACGTGGTGCACTACGTGCGCCGCCTCGAGGAGGCGCTCATCAGCGTCGTCTCGGGTCTCGGCGTGACCTGTGGTCGCGTCGAGGGCCGCTCGGGAGTGTGGGTTCCGGCGAACGACGCGCAACCCGAGCGCAAGGTCGCCGCGATCGGCGTGCGCGTCCAGCGCGGCGTCGCCCTGCACGGCATCTCGCTCAACTGCAATTCGGTCCTCGACGGCTTCGACGCGATCGTGCCCTGCGGCATTCGCGACGCCGGGGTGACGACGCTGACCCGCGAGCTGGGCCGCGAGGTCACCGTCGCGGAGGTGCGTCCGCTGGTGTCCGCGGCGATCCTGCGCGCCCTCGACGGCGACCTGCCCGTTTCCGAGCACACTATTACCCGCGTCACACCGGTCGGGGCGGGCGTCGGAGCACCCGCCAAGGCCGAATGAGACCGGCGTAGCATCGGTTCAGTGACCTCAGTCGACACCCCGACACCGAAGAACGGCGGGCTGAACCCAGCTCAACCGAACGGACGCAAGCTGCTTCGCATCGAGGCACGCAATGCCGAAACGCCGATCGAACGCAAACCCAAGTGGATCCGCACCCGCGCCACCATGGGCCCGGAGTATTCCGAACTCAAGGGCCTGGTGAAACGCGAAGGGCTGCACACGGTCTGCGAGGAGGCGGGCTGTCCGAACATCTTCGAATGCTGGGAGGACCGCGAGGCCACCTTCCTCATCGGCGGCGAGCAGTGCACCCGCCGCTGCGACTTCTGCCAGATCGACACCGGTAAGCCCGCCGCCCTCGACCGCGACGAGCCCCGCCGCGTCGCCGAGAGCGTGCAGGCGATGGGCCTGCGCTACTCCACCATCACCGGTGTGGCCCGCGACGATCTCGAGGACGGCGGCGCCTGGCTCTACGCCGAGACGGTGCGCGCCATCAAACAGCTCAACCCGAACACCGGCGTGGAGCTGCTCATCCCCGACTTCAACGCCGTTCCCGAGCAGTTGGCCGAGGTGTTCTCCTCGCGTCCGGAGGTGTTGGCGCACAACGTGGAGACGGTCCCGCGCATCTTCAAGCGCATCCGCCCGGCCTTCCGCTACGAGCGCTCGCTGGCCGTGATCACCGCCGCCCGCGAGGCCGGCCTGGTCACCAAGTCCAACCTCATCCTCGGCATGGGCGAGACCCCCGAAGAGGTCACCCAGGCCATGCGCGATCTACACGAGGCGGGCTGCGACATCCTGACCATCACCCAGTACCTGCGCCCGTCCCCGCGCCACCATCCGGTCGACCGCTGGGTCAAGCCGGAGGAGTTCGTCGAACACTCCCGCGTCGCAACGGAACTCGGCTTCGCCGGTGTCATGGCCGGTCCGCTGGTCCGCTCCTCCTACCGCGCCGGTCGCCTCTACGCCCAGGCGCTGGCCCACCACGGCCGCGAACTGCCCGCTGAGATGGCCCATCTCGCCGAGGGCGGCAGCGCGGCCCAGGAGGCCACCTCGGTGCTGGCGCGCTTCGGTTCCTGATCGATCCCGTACGAAACCCGCGGGTCCGTTTGTTCACGGGCCCGCGGGTTTGTCGTATCCGTCCATGTTTCGGGATCTTTCGAATCGCTGACAACCCGTGGTCCACGGTGGGAAGCTCGGATTAACCGCACATGTCGTACTCGGGGATCGAGGGTGTCATGGTCGAGAAGGCGAGCGCAGCTGCCGGAGGCAACGGCAGAGTGGCGACGGTCGAGAGTCCGGCCGATATTCGCAATGTGGTCCTGGTCGGCCACAGCGGATCCGGGAAAACCACCGTGGTCGAGGCGCTCGCCGTGGCCACCGGTGCGGTCACCCGGGCCGGCCGCGTCGAGGACGGCACCTGTGTGTCGGACTACGACGACATCGAACAGCGACAGCATCGTTCGGTCCAGCTGTCGGTGATACCCGTCCATTGGAACGACATCAAGATCAACCTTCTTGACACGCCAGGATATGCCGACTTCGTCGGCGAATTGAGGGCCGGTCTGCGAGCAGCGGACGCGGCCCTTTTCGTTGTCTCGGCCGCCGCGGGCGCGGAGGGCGTGGGCGGGCAGACCCTGGCGCTGTGGGAGGAGTGCGCCGCGGTCGGCATGCCACGCGCGCTGGTGATCACCCACCTGGACGCCGCCCGCGCCGATTTCGAGGAGATGGCCCGCACCTGCCGCGATATCCTGGGCGGCGGCGCGGCGGAAAGTATGCTGCCGCTGCATCTTCCGGTCTACGGGCCCAAGGCCGCCGACGGTCACCGACCCGTCACCGGGCTGATCGATCTGCTCACCCAGCAGGTCTTCGACTATTCCCGGGGCGAGCACACCCGTACCGAACCCACCGACGAGCAGAGCGATCTCATCGAGTCCAACCGCGGCCGCCTCATCGAGGGCATCATCGCCGAGAGCGAGGACGAAACGCTCATGGACCGGTACCTCGAGGGTGAGGAGATCGATCTCACCACCCTGGTCACCGATCTGGAACGCGCCGTCGCACGCGGCAGCTTCCACCCCATCCTGATCGCCGCTCCGCCGCCCGAGGGCGCCAAACAGGGTCTGGGCATGATCGAGATCCTGGACCTGATCACCCGCGGATTCCCCACGCCCGCAGAGCATCCCGTCGCCGCGAGCTCACCCACCGGCGACTCCGATCCCACGCCGCTCACCTGTGATCCGCGGGCGCCGCTGGCCGCCGAGGTGATCCGCACCGCCTCCGACCCCTATGTCGGGCGGTTGTCGCTGGTGCGGGTCTTCTCCGGCACCCTGCGCCCCGACGACACCGTGCACGTCTGTGGCCACGGGCCGGACGCGGAGCGCAATCACGACCTGGACGAGCGGGTGGGAGCGGTCTCGGCCCCGTTCGGCAAACAGCAGCGCCCGCTCGGCCAGGCCATCGCCGGCGATATCGCCTGTGTCACCAAACTCGGCCACGCCGAGACCGGAGACACCCTGTCGGCCAAGGACACTCCGCTGCTGATCGAACCCTGGCCGATGCCCGAACCGCTGCTGCCGGTGGCCATTCGCGCGCACAGCAAGGCCGACGAGGACAAGCTCTCGCAGGGGCTGGGCCGCCTGGTGGCCGAGGATCCCACCGTGCGGCTCGAGCAGAACGGCCAGACCCATCAGCTGGTGCTGTGGTGTCTCGGCGAGGCGCATCGCGAGGTCGCGCTGGAGCGGCTGCGTTCGCGGTTCGGAGTGCAGGTCGACACGGTCGACCACCGGGTGGCGCTGCGCGAGACCTTCGCCGGGACCGCGACCGGTCGCGGGCGGCATGTCAAACAGTCCGGCGGCCACGGCCAGTACGCCATCTGCGAGATCGAGGTGTCGCCGCTGCCGGAGGGCTCGGGTATCGAATTCGTGGACAAGGTGGTGGGCGGAGTCGTTCCGCGCCAATTCATTCCGTCGGTGGAGAAGGGTGTGCGCGCCCAGGCCCTCAAGGGTGTGGCGGCGGGGTATCCGCTGGTCGATGTGCGGGTGACGCTCTACGACGGCAAGGCGCATTCGGTGGACTCCTCGGACGCGGCGTTCCAGACCGCGGGCGCGCTGGCGCTGCGCGAGGCCGCCGCGGCCGCCAAACTCAATCTGCTCGAGCCGATCGCCGAGGTGCGGGTCACGGTGTCCGACGACTATGTGGGCGCGGTGCTGTCGGATCTGTCCAGCCGTCGCGGCCGGGTGCTCGGCACCGAACCGGGCGGGATCGGGCGCACGGCCATCCGCGCCGAGGTGCCCGAACTGGAATTGAGCCGCTACGCCATCGACCTGCGCTCGCTCTCGCACGGCGGGGCCCAGTTCACCCGGTCCTATACCCGGCACGAGGCCATGCCCGGCCAGATCGCCGACACCGTCCGAGCCCAGGCCAGGGCCTCGGCCTGACGGCCGGGTCGTTCTGTCCGATCCGCCTGCGCGGCGCCTGAGCGGTCCCCACTATCCTGAGAATATGGCAGCAGGTAAGGGCGGTAAGCCGTCGAAGGAAGCGAAGGCCGCGGCGAAGGCGGCGCGCAAGCAGGCGTCGAAGGAGCGGCGTCAGCAGCTCTGGCAGGCGTTCCAGATGCAGCGCAAGGAAGACAAGCTGCTGCTGCCGTTGATGATCGGCGCATTCCTCGGCATCGCCCTGGTGCTGTTCGTGATCGGCCTGTTCTTCCACCTGCAGTGGTTCCTGTTGCCGATCGGCCTGCTGCTGGGTGCGCTGGTGGCGTTCATCATCTTCGGCCGCCGCGTGCAGCGCAATGTCTACGCCAAGGCCGAGGGCCAAGCGGGCGCGGCCGCGTGGGTGCTCGAGAATCTGCAGGGCAAGTGGCGCGTCACCAACGGTATCGCCGCCACCACGCAGCTCGATGCCGTCCACCGCGCGATCGGCCTGCCCGGCGTCATCCTGATCGCCGAGGGCTCCCCGCAGCGCGTGAAATCCCTGCTGGCCCAGGAGAAGAAGCGCACCGCCCGCCTGGTCGGCGACACCCCGATCTACGACATCGTCATCGGCAACGACGAGGGCCAGGTCCCGCTCAAGGAATTGCAGCGCTACCTCACCAAACTCCCCCGCAATATCGACACCAAGCGGATGGATCTCATCGAGGGCCGCCTGTCCGCCCTGGCCACCCGGGGCGGCCCGGCCCTGCCCAAGGGTCCGCTGCCCAGCGGCGCGAAGATGCGCGGCATGCAGCGCACGATCCGCCGCCGCTGAGCGATGCCTCCGGCAGGCCCGCGTCCCTTCCGGACGCGGGCCTGTCGTCGTTCGAGCATGACTTGAACATCCTTGTCCCGCAAGCGATCCCGGCAGATATTGATTGCGTCGGAAAGTGCCGGTCGGTTCTCCCCCTCCTCGGGCGATTCCGGAGCCGCCCGGTGATCGCTAATCATGTCGGGAGAATTCCATGCGTTATTCAGCTTTACCCGCGGCCGTCGCATTCGCCGTGGGTGTCGGGATCATGTCGGCCGGATTCGCGCAGGCGGATCCGGGTGCGCCGCAACCGGTCAGCACCCATTTCTACGGCCTCGATATCAAGGGCGCCCAGGCCGCCGAGGCCAAGGGTGACACCAGCTACGGAACGGCGCTGCCGGTCCGGGTCGGTTCCGTCGCGCCGCCGGCGTCGTATTCGCTGCGCCAGTACGCGCTCCCCGCGGGCAACCAGGGTCGCGTCGGGTCGTGCGTGACGTGGGCGACCGGTTACACCGGGTTCGGCGTCTTGATGAACGAACAGAGCATCAAGGGCGGCCCGATGGCGCCGATGTTCATCTACTCGCAGATCGCCAAGGGCCATGACAACGGCACCTGGGCCTCGGTCGCGCTGCCGATGGAACAGAACCAGGGTATCGACACCAAATCCGATTACTGGCAGGGCGATTTCGACTACACCACCCAGCCCGATGCCAAGGAGCGCGCGAATGCCGCGCACTACAAGCTCTCCGGCAACAAGGATCTGACCCACGGCGACCGCGTCGCCAACATCAAGGCCGCGATCGCCTCCGGCCTGCCGGTCCCGATCGGCTTCACCGTGCGGCAGAGCTTCGAGAACCTGAACAAGAACAACTCCTACTACAACCCCTCCCGCGGCGAGCGGGCCCTGGGCGGCCACGAGGTCACCATCGTCGGCTACAACGAGAAGACCGTCACCATCGAGAACTCCTGGGGCGCGAACTGGGGCGACAGCGGCTTCTTCACCGCTCCCTGGTCGTTCATCACCGGCGGTGACGTGAGCGAGATCCACTCCATGGGCAAGCTCGTCGCCCAGTAGTTTTCACATCCGGTTCCCGTCGACGCCCTGGGTCGACGGGAATCGTTCGTGTTCGACTGGGAATCCACCCCACCCGAACGTCAGCGCAGGCGGATCAGGGCGGTGCCGGTGGCGCGGTCGTGCATGCCGCGGCTGTCGGAGTCGGTGAACAGCGCGGGGACCACGAAGATCAGCAGTATCTGGCGGACCAGGGCGCGAACGAAACCGACGGGCGCGTCGGCGTCGATGCGGAGCACGCGCATACGCAGGAAGAACTGGCCGGGGGTGAAGCCGAAGAACGTCACCGTGAGCAGGCCGATCGCGAACCACACCAGCAGGGTGACGGTATTGAGCGAACCGGTGCCGTGCACAATGAGCGCCGCGATGCCCATGGCGATGAACCAGTCCACGAACAGCGCCACGATGCGTCGGCTCATCGGGGCGATGGATCCGGCACCGGATTCCGGCAGGCCCAGGAGCTTGCCCGGATATTCGTCGGGGGCGGGGTCCCCCGGATCGGCCGCATTCGGCCCGGACAGCCAGGAACCGGTGATTCGTGCCATGGTCTCCAGCTTAGGCAGCGCGAGCGGGTCGACCACGTCACACCCGGCGCGCACGGTCGTAGTGCCTGCGGGCCTTGGCCCGATTACCGCAGGTGGCCATGGAACACCAGCGGCGACGCCCGCTGGGTGAGGGATCGAGATACAGCCACGAGCACGCGCCGCAGCGCCGCAGCCGCGCGAGTTCGGGGCTCGACAGCGGCGCGGCATATAGACCGCTGCGCGAAGACGACCTGCGGCTGTATCGGCGGCCCTGGCTCGGCCCGGACGGCCAGGCCGCCTTCTACCGCCAGCTCGCGCAGATGAGCGACCGCTACACCGACGAGATCGAGGACCACTACGACTCGATCGACTGCCCCGTCACCGTGCTGTGGGGCGAACAAGACCGCTGGATCCCTCTGGACCGCGGCCGCGAACTGGCCCGCCGTATTCCCGGCGCGACGCTGCGCCCGGTCCCCGAGGCCGGACATCTGCTTCAGGAGGACGCGCCGGAGGCCGTCGTCGCGACCGTGCTCGATGTGCTGGCCGCCGCATGACATTCGCGAGCCGCCGCCGTCTCCACCGCCCGCGAGCGGTTCGGGTGGGGCCGAGCCGAGCGACCGCACCGGACTGATGGCAGGATGTGCGTGCCGGCCGACATCCATCGGGCCTCGGCCGACCCCACGCGAGGTGCGACAACACCGCGCTCTCGCGGTGAGCGGCACGCGTAACACCAGCGAAACACGACCTTGATTTCGGGGAAACACCGCATCCATACCGTTCAGCGACGAACCCAGCAATCGGCACCTGGCTGGGAACCGATCCGTAAGGAGTACTAAGTGGCGTTCAGCACGGCCGACGAGGTCATCAAGTACATCAAGGAGGAGGAGGTCGAGTACGTCGACGTCCGGTTCACCGACCTCCCCGGTGTGCAGCAGCACTTCTCGATCCCGGCGAAGTCCTTCACGGCCGATCTGGCCGAGGAGGGTCTGGCGTTCGACGGATCCTCGGTGCGCGGTTTCCAGTCGATCGACGAGTCGGACATGCTGCTGCTGCCCGACTTCTCGACCGCCCGCATCGATCCCTTCCGGGCCGCCAAGACGCTGAATCTGAACTTCTTCGTCCACGATCCGTTCACCCGCGAGGCCTACAGCCGCGACCCGCGCAATATCGCGCGTAAGGCCGAGGAGTACCTGCGCTCGACCGGTATCGCCGACACCGCCTACTTCGGTCCCGAGGCGGAGTTCTACATCTTCGACTCCATCCGCTACGACTCGGCGATCAATGGCGCCTTCTACGAGATCGAGTCGATCTCCGGCTCCTGGAACACCGGCGCGGAGTTCAACCCGGACGGCACCCTGAACCGTGGTTACAAGGTGCGCAACAAGGGCGGTTACTTCCCGGTCGCGCCGTACGACCACTACGTCGACCTGCGCGACAAGATCTCGACCAATCTGCAGAACGCGGGCTTCGAGCTCGAGCGCGGCCACCACGAGGTGGGCACCGCCGGACAGGCCGAGATCAACTACCGCTTCGACACCCTGCTGGGCGCGGCCGACGATCTGATGCTGTTCAAGTACATCGTCAAGAACACCGCCTGGGCCGAGGGCAAGACCGTCACCTTCATGCCGAAGCCGCTGTTCGGCGACAACGGCTCGGGTATGCACGTGCACCAGTCGCTGTGGAAGGACGGCAAGCCGCTGTTCCACGACGAGGCCGGCTACGGCGGCCTGTCGGATCTGGCGCGCTGGTACATCGGCGGCATCCTGCACCACGCCCCGTCGCTGCTGGCCTTCACCAACCCGACGGTGAACTCCTACCACCGCCTGGTCCCCGGCTACGAGGCCCCCATCAACCTGGTGTACTCGCAGCGCAACCGCTCGGCCGCCGTGCGCATCCCGGTCACGGGCAACAACCCGAAGGCCAAGCGCATCGAGTTCCGCGCCCCCGACTCCTCGGGCAACCCGTACCTGGCCTTCGCCGCCATGCTGATGGCCGGCCTGGACGGCATCAAGAAGAAGATCGAGCCCGCGGCCCCGGTCGACAAGGACCTCTACGAGCTCCCGCCGGAGGAGGCCAAGAACATCCCGCAGGCCCCCACCAGCCTCGCCTCGGTCATCGACCGGCTCGAGCAGGACCACGAGTACCTCACCGAAGGCAATGTCTTCACCGAGGACCTCATCGAGACCTGGATCCAGCTCAAGCGCGACAACGAGATCGCCCCGGTCAACCTGCGCCCGCACCCGTACGAGTTCGAGCTGTACTTCGACGTGTAAATCGGCGTGTAGCAAACACTTCCGAGGCCCCAGCCGAATCCGGCTGGGGCCTCGGGGGTTGCCGGCCCTGCCGCGGTTCAGTGGGATCCGTTGCTGCTCACCTTCTGCTCGGGACGATCCTGCCGCACCGCCTCACCCAACATCCCCGGAATCCGACTCCGCCGCTCCTCCTCGAGATCACCGATGATCCGCCCCACTGTGCGGCGGCTGATATCCAGTTGAGAGGAGATCTCCGCCGGAGGCGTATTGGCCTCGTGCAGTTCACGCACCCGACGGCGCACGGTCGGATCGCGCCGCCGCGGCTTCGCCACCGCCGCC
The DNA here is from genome assembly GCF_001613105.1 of Nocardia pseudobrasiliensis NBRC 108224. Classification (GTDB taxonomy): domain Bacteria; phylum Actinomycetota; class Actinomycetes; order Mycobacteriales; family Mycobacteriaceae; genus Nocardia; species Nocardia pseudobrasiliensis. The sequence continues at coordinate 11,545 of NZ_BDBS01000060.1, forward strand.
TTACCGTTCCCGGCGCTCGCGATCGCCGTGCCGGTCCGAGTACTTCCAACCGGCGTTCCCGTTCCCGCGCTCCCCGCCGATATTCCGTTCCCGGCGCTCACGATCGCCGTGCCGGTCGCGATACCGGCCGTCGTCGGCCCGTTCACGGCGCTGGCCGCCACCGCGTCGCTCGGCGGAACCCCCAGTGGCGCTGTGGGATACGGGTCGACCCCGGTGGTTTCGGCTGGGTCCGTTGTCGCCGGGTCGGGGCGGGGTCGGTTGTCGGGCGGGACCGGCAGCCACGGATTCGGCAGTTCCATATCCACCAGCGTCGATGTACTCGACAGCACGCCGATCATGTCCAGCAGCACTTCTCGTTGGCGCGGCGCGGTCACCAGGCCGCCCTCTTCCACCGCCGCGCGCATCGCCTTCTGCAGACGGCTCATCGCTCGGCGGGTTCGCCAGGTTCCGGCGTGTGAGTCGCGCAGTGAGCGCGCTCGGTCGTGGGCCAAGGCGACCTCGATCAGGCGGCGCTGGGTGGCTACCTCGCTCGCGGTGCGGTCGGTGGGGTCGGCGAGGCCGAGTCGGATCAGGATGCGTTCGGGGGTGAGTCGCCAGTTGATTCGGGTGAGCTGGCCGGCTCGGCGGCGTTCCAGCGCCATACTGCGTTCCCAGCCCCACGCGGCGACCAGCGGTGCGGACAGTCGGATCAGCAGTGTGCCGAGGTTGTCCGCGTCGGTCGCGGCCAGCACCGCGGACAGACAGGTGAGCACCCACATCGCGATGCCGTCCACACCGGCCGATCCACCGTGTCGCTGCGCGGCGCGGGCGCGCAGCGCGGAGGTGATCACCATGATCTCGAGGAATGCGAAGAACATGATCCGCAGCGACAAGGTCAGGTGCAGCGATTCCTCGAAGAACACCCACATGCCCTGCGCGCTCACCCCGGTGGCGATCGCCGCCGCGACCACGGTACCGATCTGCTCGACCGTGAGTTCATGACGCCGAACAAGTTTCACCGCTTGCCGCGCGCTCACGACCACCCCGGCCGTGAGCGCCAGCGTCGCCACGGCGGCCAGCAGCGCGGGAACGGGGTGCGCGTCGACACCACCGATGAATCGATCGATCAGCCTCATCAGATGGTTCCGATCCTTCCCGGAGTTCGCGCGTACGCCATCGCCGATTCTCGACAATCCGCCATGCCGCGCAACCGGAATCGGGGAATCAGTTGCCGAGGATCCGCGGACAGTCGGGCGCCGGGGTGCGCACCGGGGCGGTGAAACTCAGCCCGGCGCCCCGTCCCGGCAGCGATGTCGCGCGCGGGCCAACTCGGCATTGGCCGCGTCGCTCGCGCTCGCGGGTTGCGCGCCCGAGGAGGTCAGTTCGGCGATATCGACCAGCTCGACGACCTGCCGGTCCAGCGCGGGCAGTGTGGCCAACGCGGTCAACCGTTCTCGCCCCGATCGTTCGGCGTCGATGCGGCCGAGCAGCTCCGTCGCCTCGTCGACATCGAGCGGCCGCCGCCCGCCCAATCGGGCCCGGGCGTCTCGCGCGCGGGTCGCGTATTCGCAGTGCCGCGCGTACACCCGCCGCGCGATCCCCAGCACCCAGGCCCGCGCGGAACCGCGTCCCGGATCGAAGGTCTCGAAGGAGGTGATGGCCGCGACGAAGTAGGACAGCACCAGAGCGAACTGTGCCCGATACAGCGCCTCGAATTCGGTCGCCGGTCCGCCCGCACCGGTGTCGGGAGGAGAACCCGATCGCTCAGCATTTCACTCACACTCACCAATTGCCGCTGTCCGGCCGCACCGTTACACCAGCAAGATCACCAGCTGACCTCGGCCAATTCCGCTTGTCCACAACAAATCTCGGTGAGTACGGTTGCGAGTCCCGGTCAGCGAGGTAAGTGCCGCCGATACCACAGAACCCCACCGAACACATAATCAAGGCCCCTACTGTCCCGCGACATGAGGTTCTCGTTAGTTTCATTGTTCGGAGCCGCCTTGGCGGTATGTGCGTTGACCGCTACGACCGTAGCCGCCCAGCCCGGGGCGGAACTGGCCGTGGCGGGGGGAAAGATCGAATTGCAGGGTGCGGTGAACACCCGCGATATCGGGGGATACCGGACCTACGACGGCAAAACCGTGAAGTCCGGCAAGGCCATTCGATCGGATTCACTCCAATCGCTGACCGATGCGGATCTGCAGAAGCTGGGCTCACTGCAGTTGAAGCAGGTGATCGATCTGCGGACGGCTCAGGAGGTGCAGTTCTCCGGCGCGGACAAACTTCCCGCCGGGGTGCCGCTGGTCTCCCGTCCGACCAGCGATACCGGCATGTTCGTGCTGATGCTGCAGCTGATCCAGTCCAAGGACTACCAGAAGCAGGAGTCGACGCTCGGCAACGGCGGGGCCGAACGAATCATGCAGAACATGTACACCAGCCTCGCCACCGATCCGGATACGAAAGCCAAGGTGGCGCAGACCATCCGCGATCTGGCCTCCACCGACAAGCCGACCCTCTACCACTGCACGGCCGGTAAGGATCGCACGGGCTGGATCACCTACATCGTGCTGCGCGCGGTCGGTGTCCCGGAGCAGACCGCTCGCCAGGATTACCTGAAGTCCAACCAATATCGCGCCGCGGCCGACGCGAAACTGCGCGAGCAGGTGAAACAGGCCGGGCTGATGCAGAATCCGGATCTGCTGATCCCGCTGCAGGAGGTGCGAGACGAATATCTCGATACCGCGGTGAACAAGATCGGCGACTTCGGCCGCTACCTCACCGACGGGCTGGGTTTGGACCCGGGCACCATCTTGAAGTTGCGTAAGAATCTCGTCGGCTGATTCCCCTATCCGAGCCGAAGCCCCCGGAGGCCCTGGGGCTTCGGCCATTTCGGCTGCCGCTCAGATGTGCGGATGGCAGCCCAGCGACGCGCTGTACACCGCGGCCCGGCGCTGCCCGGCCGCCATATTGCGACGTTCCTCGCTGGTCAGGGTGCGCCGTGCCCACGAGCGGCGCGCGTAGTCCCGAAGGGCGGGCAGCCAAGGACGGTGATCACCGGTTCGGAAGTGCGGACGGTTCATTGCTGAGACTCACTCTCCCCTCTCGTATGGCGCGGAGTCGCGGACTACCAGTCTTGCACCGAACAATCACGAATTCCGTCAAAATTCGATGAAAACAGAAGGTGAACTTCATATGTACGACTCGTCTCGGTGACGATCCGGTCACGGATTCAGATGACGCGGCGGCGCGCGATGGGCCCCAGCACCGAAAGGTCCAGATCCCCGGACGCTTCGGTCCAGCCCATCGCCCGCAGATCCGCCGGGGATTCGATCCCGAAGGCATCGTGCAGGCCGAAGGCCACCGCACCGGCCAGCTGCAGCAGTCCGGCCCACGAGATGGGCCAGAACAGCATGCGCCGCCAGTTCTCCACCTCATGGGCCGGCACCGGAGCGCTCCAGCCGAGCTCGCGTAATCGCCGGTCGGCGGCGTCGGAAATCGGTTCGGCCAGATAGTGATTGCCCGCCAGTTCGACCGTCAGTCGGATGTCGTACTGCAGGAATTGGACGTAGCGATTGCCCGGCGCGGCGATGATCAGTGTCGCGCGTGAGGGCAGTTCGGATACACAGCGGGCCAGCGCTCGCGCGAACCCGTCCCAGTCCGCTGCCACCGCTTCGCTCATTTGTCCCCCGGCGCCCTTCCACCGATGGGCCGATCATACGCCGCCTATCCACTGACGCCGCCGAAATATTGTGTCCGGTACGGCTTTTCCGATTCCGGTAGTCGAATACCGTTCGCTCACTCGATTTCGGTGAGGCGCGCGGTGAGCCGGGCCAGACGGGCCCGAACGCCATGGTTGTCCACGAGCGCAGCCGGTTTCGCGGGCTCGGCGCGCAGATGGTAGCCACCGTTGACGACGGGGCGGCCGGAGTCGCACAGCGCCGCGATCTCGGCCGCGACCTCGGCGGCCGGGCGACCGACCTGGCCGTAGCGCTTCAGCATCGCGGTTCTCATATTCCCGGGATCGACGCCCAGGGCGGTGAACGCGTCGCCGTGGGTCTCGGCGAGCGTGCGGGTGAACATGGTCAGCGCCAGTTTGGACTGCGCGTAAACCGGCAGCGGCAGATAGTAGCCCTGCTTGCGGTCCAGATCGTGCCAGGCGATGCTGCCGCCGCGATGCAGTTCGGAGGAGATGTTGAGCACCCGGCCGCGGGCGGCGGTGAGCGCCGGGGTGAGAGCCCGGGTCAGCACATAGGGCGCGAGGTAGTTGACCTGCAGGGTCACCTCGTGTCCCGCCGAGGTGCGGGTGCGGCGCTCCGGCCCGGCGATGGCCGCATTGTTGACCAGCAGATCCAGCGCGGGCACGGTCCGCGCCAGATCCGCTGCCAGCGTGGCCACTTCGGCCATCTCGGTGAAATCGGCGACCACCAGCCGCAGGCGCAGCGGCTCGGCCCCGTCTTTGACCAGTTCCTCCAGGGCGCGGTCGCCGCTGCTCTGATCGGGGGCGTGCACGATCACGGTGCGCCCGTCGTCGACCAGGCGCCGGGCGAGCGCGAAGCCGAGTCCGCTGGTGGCTCCGGTGATCAGCGCGGTACGGGAAATTGCATCAAGCATGGGTCATTCCTCAGGAAGGTGTCCGGCGGACAGCAAAAGGCACGCGAGCGTGGGTATTTCGAAAGAGAAGCCGCCGTCGGCGGCGATGAAAGTCGGATTCGACCGTCAGGCGCGGGGGCCGCACGACGGCGGCTCGTCCTCGCCGCCGAATCCGAACCGCTGCAGACTCGTCGGCACGGACTCCACGCGGGCCGACCACCCGCGGCGCTCGGTGATCACCGAGTCCACCTGCGGGGCACGACTACTCGCGCGCGGATCGACCATGTATCCATCAGACCGTTCCGCGATATCCCGGGCAAGCTCCCGGGGCCGTCTTGACGAATTCTTACCGGATGGGTGCACCGCGACGCCGCTATCGGCTGACGGCCTTCTTGTACTGCGCGATCGCCAGCGGTACGAAGATCACCAGCAGTAGGGCCGTCCACAGCAGCGAGGCCAGAATCGGATGGTGCATCGGCCAGGCCGTCGAGGCGTTGGGCAGGGCGGAGCTGGTGTTGCCGAACAGCTGTCGGGACGCCTCGACCACCGCCGAGATCGGATTCCATTCGGCGACCACCCGCAGCACCGTGGGCAGGCGGTTGGGGTCGACGAAGGTGTTGGCCACGAAGGTCGCCGGGAAGATGATGATGAATACCGCGTTGTTGTAGACCTCGGGCGTGCGGATCGCCAAGCCCACCAGGGCCATCAACCACGAGACGGCATAGGCGAACAGCAGCAGGATCGCGAAGCCCGCGATCGCCTCCAGCAGAGAGGTGCGGATCCGCCAGCCGACCAGCAGCCCGGTCAGCGCCATCACGACCAGGCTGATGACATTGATGAACACGTCGCTGACCGTGCGGCCCAGCAGCACCGCGCTCGGCGACATCGGCAGTGAGCGGAAGCGGTCGATGATGCCGTTCTTGATGTCCTCGGCCATACCGAGGCCGGTCCAGGTGCTGCCGAAGATCACCGTCTGCGCGAAGATTCCGGCGATGAGATATTCGCGGTAGCCGCGGCCGGGCATGTCGATCATGCTGCCCAGCACGTAGGCGAACAGCAGCACGAACATGATGGGCGACAGGGTGGTGAATACGAGTAGATCGGGTACGCGTTTGATCTTGATCAGATTGCGCTTGGTGATCGTCGCACCGTCGACCACGGCCATGGTTACCGGATTCACACACCGAAGTATGGCCGAGGGCACCGACAGATTCCGCGCGCTGCGCCGTTACACCCCCGGTTCCAGGGGCTGGACCGATGTCCAGGCAAACTCGATAGTCCTATGGTGCTCCGGACGTTGATCTCGCGCGGCCTGCTCGGGCTGCTGTTGTTGGTGAGCTGCACGGCGACGGCCGTGGCCGCGCCGACCGTGCCCTATCAGTGGCGACAGGAATTCATCACCGCCCCCGACGGGGTGCGCCTGCACGCCGACATTCTGCGTCCGGCGGGTATGGCCGATGATGTGCGGACGCCGGTGGTGCTGACGGTCAGTCCGTATCGGGCGCATCTGGCCTATCTGAGTCAGCCGCGATTGCAGGGCGGGCCCTCGACGGAGAATTTGCAGACCGAGATGTTCCTGCAGGCGGGCTACACCTATGTGATCGTCGATCTGCGCGGCTTCGGCGGATCCAACGGCTGCCCGGATTTCGGTGGTCCCGGTGAACGCGGGGATGTGGCCACCGCGGTGGAATGGGCGGCGGGACAACCGTGGTCGACCGGCCGGGTGGGGATGTTCGGCACCTCCTACGAGGCGTGGACCGGGCTGATGGGCCTGGCGACCAAACCGCGGGGGTTGGCCGCGGTGGCTTCCTTCGAGCCGGTCGTCGATCCCTATTCATATCTGTACATGCAGGGCGTGGCCTGGAAGTTCTCCGGAAAGCCGGTGACCGAGAGCGGGGTTCGGCCCGCCGATCTGGCCGGATTCGAACATCTGCTGATCTCGGCCACGCCCGCGCATCCCGCGGATCCGGCCGAATATCAGATCAACGCCAACCGCAATCCGCTCGAATGCGCGCAGCCGTATGTGTCGAATATCGCCGATCACAATGGAGCGAGCGAATTCTGGCGCGATCGCGATCTGGTGGACCGGTTGCGGGGCAATACGATTCCGCTGTTTCTGGGTCAGGGGTTCGTGGATTACAACACCCGTGCCTATCGGGTCTTCGATGTGTGGAACAACCTCGGGCCGGGTGAGCACAAGGCGTGGTACGGGCAGTGGGGGCATCGCACCTGTCATATCGATTGCGGGACACCGCAATTCGATAGCGAGTTGCTCGCCTTCTTCGATCGGCATGTGGCGGGCAAGGATGTGGCGGTACCGGGACCGCGGATCACCGTGGGGCGCTTCGACGGCCAGTGGCGCGGGGAACAGAGCTGGCCGCCCGCCGATTCGCGGCGGGTGGCGGTGACGCTGCGGCCCGGCTCCTACACCGATCGCGGGCTGCCGCCCGGGCCGGATCGGGAGTTCTGGTCGGTGTCCCAGTCGCTGGACCGGGATCAGCAGCTGTCCGGAATCCCCACGGCCGCACTGTCGTTGCGCGGTCCGGCCGAGGCGACGGTAGCGGTGGAGCTCTACGATATCGCCCCCGACGGGCGCGCGACGGTGATCACCCGCGGCATCGCACCCGTGCGCGACAGCGCCGAGGTGCGGCTGCTCGGACAGGACTGGCTGGTGAGTGCGGGGCATCGGATCGGGTTCCGGATCACCGATGTCGTCGACGACGTGTGGTCGCACACCCCGGCCGACGCGCGGGTCGAGGTGACCGACGCGCGGGTGGAGTTGCCGCTGCTGACCGGTGAGCGCATCTCCGATGTGGCGGGCGCGGTGACCGACAGCATCCCGAAGTGGCGGGCGGAGAAGTCCGTCACGGTGGCCGCGGATGTGCTGAACAATGCAACGGTGACCATCCCCCTGCCCGACCGCGGCCGATGACCGCCCGCGCGCCGGGCGTAGACGACGAGACCGCCGAGCGGCTGGCGGCCGCGCTGCGCTGCGCGACCGTGTCCACCGAGGGCGGCGAACCCGCCGACGCCGAATTCGATCGACTGGCGGCGCTGCTGGAACGGTTTTATCCGCTGGCGCATTCGCGGCTGGAGTTGGCGCGGTTCGGGCACAGCCGGTTGTACCGCTGGGCGGGGACCGAGCCCGGGACCGCGGCGATTCTGCTGGCGCATCTGGATGTTGTGCCCGTCGACGACGAGACGCGCTGGACCCATCCGCCCTTCGCCGGGGTGGTCGACGACGAATTCGTCTGGGGGCGTGGGGCGATCGACGACAAGAGCCGGGCGCTGGCGATTCTCGAGGCGGTCGAGCAGGCGCTGGCGGCCGGGCGGCGGCCGCGGCGCACGGTGTATCTGGCGTTCGGGCACGACGAGGAGGTCTTCGGGGTCGGCGGCGCGGGCCGGATGGCGGCGCGGCTGCGGGCCGATGGGGTGCGGGCGGAGTTGCTGTTGGACGAGGGTGGGGTGATCCTGTCCGGGATGCCTCCGGCGACCCGGCCGGTCGCCTCGATCATGGTGGGCGAAAAGGGTTGGGCCACGGTGCGTCTGGCGGTGACCGATACCGGTGGACATTCGTCCATGCCTGGGCGGCGGACCGCGGTCGGGCGCATCGCCCGGGCCGTCGCGCGGGTGCAGGACCATCCGCTGCCGCTGCGGTTGACGCCGGTGATCATCGATATGCTCGAGCGATTGCGGCCCGCGTTTCCGCTGCCGCTGCGCCGAGCGCTCGGCGTACTACCGCGCGGCGGCGCTGCCGTGACCCGAATCCTGGCCCTGCGACCGCAGACCGAGGCCCTGGTGCGCACCACCACCGCACCCACGGTCATCCGGGGCGGCGTGAAGGCCAACGTCCTGCCTCAGCACGCCGAGGCCCTGGTGAATTTCCGCATCCTGCAGGGCGATTCGGTCTCCGACGTCCTGGCCCACTGCCGCCGGGTGATCCGCGACAACCAGGTATCGGTCACCCTCCACGGCATCTCCTCCGAACCCTCCCCCATCAGCCCCACCGGCCCCACCTTCACCCTCATAGCCGACATCACCCGCACCCTCGTCCCCGAGGCCATCGTCACCACCGGAATAGTCCCCGGCGCCACCGACTCCCGCCACTACGAGGGCCTGGCCACCACCCGCTGCAACTTCGCCCCCATCCTCCTGGCCCCCGAAGACCTGCTACGCATCCACGGCACAGACGAACGCCTCTCCCGAGAAAACTACGCCCGCCTGATCGAATTCAACCGCCGCTTACTCGACCACCTCACCGAACCCCCCACCGCTCGCTAGCGCTCGCGGTGGGGGAACGAGGGACTGCGTCGTCGTGAGGGACCAGGCACGGCGAAACCACGAGGCAGGGCACGCGAAATCGCAGGGGGAATGCGTCACGGAAACGCCGAGGGAAAGGCATCACCGAACCGCCGAGGGCAGTGTGGGATTCGTGGGGTGGATCGGTGGTGTTGTCGCGGGGCTCAGCGGGTGAAGACGGATGTCACGGAGCGGGCGGTCAGGGCGGCGGCTTCGGTGGGGGTGATCTGGTTGCGGGCGAGTTGGAGTAGTAGGCCCTCGATCAGGGCCGATAGTGCGCGGGCATCGTGTAGGGCTTCGGAGCGGGGCGTTCATCGCGTTCGCACGACATGGCGACCCGGGCTGGCGACGATTCGACAATGTTGAACGCGTCCACCGCATCTGGAAAACCCCACCGGCGCTCGGCCACGACCCCCTGTCCGCCTCCCGCCGCATCTGGCAGCGCCGGACAGCCCGCGAATCGCGGTAACGGCGACATCCTGTGGCGGTCAGGTCACAATGGCGGGATGAGTGGAACCGAGACGGGTGGGTTCGAGGGCCGGGCTGGGCGGATTTTCTGGCGGGCCTGGTTGCCCGACGGTGCGGTGCGCGGGGTGGTCGCGCTGGTGCATGGGGTTGCCGAGCATTCGGGGCGGTACGAATACGTCGGGCGGTGGTTGGCCGATGCGGGGTTCGCGGTGTACGCGCCCGATCACATCGGGCACGGGCGTTCGGCCGGGGGTAAGTCGAATATCGAGTCCATCGACGGGGCCGCGGACAATGTGATGACGCTGCTCGAATCGGCTTCGGCGAAGCATCCGGGAGTGCCGCGATTCATCGTTGCCCACAGTATGGGCAGTTTGATCACGCTGCGGCTGGCCACCCGGGCGGCATTGGATGTCGCGGGTATCGCGGTGTCCGCGCCGCCACTGGTGATCGAGGCGGGGAACGCGGTGCAGCGGCTGGCGGCTCCGATACTGAGTCGGTGGACGCCCAATCTCGGTGTACTGCGGCTGGATTCGGCCACGATCAGTCGCGATCCGGAGGTGGTGCGCGCCTACGACACCGATCCGCTGGTCTTCCGCGGCGCACTGCCCGCCCGCACCGCGAACGAAATGCTGCGGAACGCCGAGGCGGTGACGCGGAACCTGAATCGGCTCACCGTGCCCACCCTGGTCATGCACGGCACCGGCGATCAGCTGGCATCCCCGGCGAGCACCGATCTCATCGAGCGCGACGCCGCCGCGAAGGACCTCACCGTGCGTCGCTACGAGGGCCTGTATCACGAGATCTTCAACGAGCCCGAACGCGATGTCGTGCTGACCGATCTGGTCGAATGGTTGGAGAAACATCTCGGCGACAACTGAGACAAGATCACGATTTGCCCGGCTACGCCCCGATTGTTCAGCTGATGGCAACCGGGCGCTGCTAGCGTGCGCCCGTGTCCGCACGTCTGGTGGTGAGTATCCATGATGTCGCTCCGGCCAGTGAGGCCGAGACCGCGCGCTGGTGCGCCGATGCCGACGCGTTCGGAATTCCGGTGTCGCTACTGGTGATACCGGGTCCGTGGCGTGGCTTCCGGCTGTCCGAAGCGCCCGATTACGGCATGTTCCTGCGCGAGCGCAGAGCCCACGGCGACGAGATCATGTTGCACGGCTGGGATCATCGCGCGCCGGAGGACGGTTCGTTCTTACGCCGGGCCATCGCCCGGCTGGTGGCCCGCGGCGCGGCCGAATTCGCCGCCCTCGACGAGACGGCCGCCGATGCCCGGCTGCGGCCCGCGATCGCGGTCATGGACGAAATGGGCCTGGCGACAACCGGATTCACCCCGCCGGGCTGGCTGGCCTCGCCCGCCGCGCTGCGGCTGCTGCGCCGGGCCGGGTTCTCCCACACCACCGACCATTTCGGCGTCCGCGATCTGCGGTCCGGCCGCCGCCACCGCGGCTTCGCCCTGTCCCAGCGCCCGGGCGGCCGCGGTGAACAGACCGCGGCCTGGCTGATGCGCACCCTGGCCCAGCGCACCGCCCTGCGCGGCGGATTCGTGCGCATCGCCCTGCACCCCGACGATCTACACCGCCCCGGACTGCGCGCCGCCGCCCTGCGCGCGATCGATGCCGCACTCACCGCCGGGGCCCGCCCGATGACCTACGCGGAGGTGATCGGCTGCGCGGGTACACGAGTCGTCGCGCCGCGCGAGGTGATCGGCTGATGCGCATCGTGCAGCTCGCCAACTTCTACACCCCGGCCTCGGGTGGGCTGCGCACCTGTGTCGACGAGACCGGCCGCGGCTATCTTGCCGCCGGACACGACCGCGTGCTGGTGGTGCCCGGACTCGTCGACGCCGATGAACTCACCGACGCCGGACGCCGAATCACGCTGCGCGGCCCACGTTTCGGCGGCGCGGGCTACCACGTGCTCACCGCACGCCGCGCCCGGCCGCTGCTGGAACGGCTGCGCCCGGACGTCCTGGAATGCAGCGACAAACTCAGCGTGCGCTGGCTCGCGCCGTGGGCCCGCCGCGCCGGGGTGCCGCTGGTGCTGTTCTCCCACGAGCGCATCGACGCCATCCTGCGCCCCCGGGTGCCGCCCGGCTTCCCGCTGGTCACCGCCGCGGATCTGGCCAATCGTCGACTGTCGGCCCGCGCCCGGCACATCATCGTCACCTCCGGCTTCGCCCGCGACGAATTCACCCGCATCGGCGCGCGCAATGTGCACCGGATTCCGCTGGGCGTCGATCTCGAGACCTTCCATCCGCTCGACCCGTTCACCGACGTCGGACCGCTACGCCTGGTCGTTGACAGCCGAAACGACCGGCCCGCAACGCTTTCCGCCGATCGCGCCGTGGTGGGCCTGGTCCTGGTGAGCAGGCTCTCTCGCGAGAAGCGACCCGGCCACGCGATCGAGGCGCTGCGCCTGCTGCGCGAGGGCGGCATCGATGCCGAACTGACCGTGATCGGCGACGGCCCCCTGCGAGATCGGCTGCGCGAGCAGGCCTTCGGTCTCCCGGTGACCTTCACAGGCCATGTCTCCGACCGCACCACCGTGGCCCGCATGGTCGCCGCCGCCGATATCGCCGTCTGCCCCTCCCCCGCCGAAACCTTCGGCTTGGCCGTTCTCGAGGCCCTGGCCTGCGGCACGCCCGTCGTGGTCCCCCGTGCGGGCGCGGCCCGCGAACTGCTCGGCGCGCCGGGCTCGGGCCTCGAATGCGACGGCACCCCGGCGGGTCTGGCCGCCTCGGTGGCCACCCTGCTCGCGGTTCCCGAACGCGCCCGCCGCGGCGCGGCCCGCCGCAGCGCCGAACGTTTCCCGTGGTCGGCCACGGTCGCCGATTTACTGTCGCTCTACGCCGATTTCGAACCGACCGCCCGCTCGGCCTGAACTCCAGAAATGAGAACCGCCACCGGGCCGACCTGAGCCCAAAGATGCCGTCGCTCGACCGATCCGATCGGAGGTAGGGCCAGCCCCACCCCGGGGCGTGGGCGGGCCGGGTGGAGTGGCGGGCCGGCGTCGGGAATCGTGAACGACATGTTCGACATTGCCCAGGTTCGGCGGCGGCTGGTGTATCTGCTCAGCGGCCTGCCCATCGCACTCGTCAGCTTTCTCGTGCTGGTCTGCGGGTTGTGTGTGGGGGTCGGGTCGTTTTCGGTTTTTCTCGGGCTGCCGCTGCTCGCGGGGACGCTGTGGGCCGCTCGCGGGTTCGCCGGGCTCGAGCGCCACCGGGTCGCCGCGCTGACGGGGAAGCCGTTTCCCCCGGCCCGGTACGAACCGAGCGCCGGCAGTATTCCGCGCAGGCTCTGGGCGATGCTCAGAAGTCCTGCGAACTGGCGCGAGGTGGCGCACGGGTTGGTAGTCCTGCCCGTCGCCGTAGTCACCTGGGGTATCGCCCTGATCTGGGTCGTCGGCGCGCTCGCGGGTCTGCTGTCGCCGCTCTACGCCTGGTCGCTGCCCCGCTACCCCGACAACACCGGCCTCGCCGATCTGCTGGGCATGCATTCGGTACTGGCCACGATCGTGGTGAATGTGGTGCTGGGCCTGGTGTTCCTGGCCACGTTGCCCGTCGTGCTGCGCGGGCTGACCGGACCACACATCGCCCTGGCCCGCGCGCTGCTGACCGACGAGAAGGCCGAATTGCGCGCCCGCACCGAACAACTCACCGCCAGCCGCAGCGCCGCCGCCCAGGCGGAGGCCCAGAATCTGCGCCGGGTGGAACGCGATATCCACGACGGGCCGCAGCAGCGACTGGTCCGGCTGACCATGGACCTCGAATCCGCGCGCCGCCGCATGAACGATGATCCCGAGGCCGCCCGGACCCTGGTCGACGAGGCGCTCACCCAGACCCACGAGGCGCTGCGGGAACTGCGCGCGGTATCGCGCGGTATCGCGCCGCCCATCCTCATCGACCGCGGCCTCACCGCCGCATTGGCCGCGGCCGCCGACCGCTGCCCGATTCCCGCCACCCTCGACTGCGCGCTGCCCGAGGGCGACCGACTCGCCGAATCGGTCGAGAACGCGGCCTATTTCGTGGTGAGCGAGGCGCTGACCAATGTCGCCAAACACGCGCGCGCCACCGCGTGCGCGGTGACGGTGAGCATCGAAGCCGCGACGCTGTGGCTGCGGGTGGCCGACGACGGGATCGGCGGGGCCCATCTCGGCAAGGGCCACGGTCTGGCCGGGCTGGCCGATCGCCTGGCCGGGGTCGACGGCCGCCTCGACGTGCACAGCCCGGCGGGCGGTCCGACGGTGCTGACCGCCGAGATTCCGCTGGCCCAGTAGCATGTCCGTCCGTGCGTGTGGTGCTGGCCGAGGATTCGATGCTGCTTCGTGAGGGCCTGGTTCGATTACTGGACGAGGCGGGCGCGACCGTGGTCGAGGCGGTGGGCGACGGCGAGGAACTGGTCCGCGCGGTGGTCGAACACCGACCCGATATCGCCGTCACCGATGTGCGCATGCCGCCCTCGTTCACCACCGAGGGGCTGCGCGCGGCGCTCGAGGCGCGGCGGCGCGCGCCGGGAACCGCGGTACTGGTGCTGTCGCAGTACGTCGAGCAGTCCTACGCCTCCGATCTGCTCGCCGAGGCGGGCGTCGGCGGCGTCGGCTATCTGCTCAAGGATCGAATCTCCAAGCTGGAGGAGCTGTCCGACGCGCTGCACCGGGTGTCCGAGGGCGGCACCGTACTCGACCCCGAGGTCGTGTCCGGACTGTTCGCCCGCCGCCGGCGTGGTCCGCTCGACGAGCTCACCCCGCGCGAGCGGCAGGTGCTCGAACTCATGGCGCAGGGCCGCACCAACCGGGCGATCAGCAAGCGATTGGATATCAGCGCGGGCGGCGTGGAGAAGCATGTGTCCTCGATCTTCGCCAAACTCGCGCTGCCGCCCTCCGACGACGATCACCGCCGCGTACTGGCCGTGGTGGCCTGGCTCAGCGGGTAGCGTGGTCTGATGCTGAGTGTGTTCTCCTCGCCGGGACATTACGTGCAGGGGCGGGACGCGACCGCCGCGCTCGGATCGGAGCTGACGCGGCTCGGGATCGACGGACCGGTGCTGATCGTGGCGGGCGGCAGCGCGCGGCGGCTGCTGAACGACAGCTGGGAGCGTTCGCTGACGGACGCGAAAATCGCCTACTCCGTCCATGATTCGAGCGGCGAGTGCAGCCGCGCCGAACTGGCCCGGATCACCGCGGTCGCACAGGACACCGGCAGCCGGGCGCTACTGGGCGCGGGCGGCGGCAAGGTGCTCGATTCGGCCCGCGCCGTCGCCGACGATCTCGGCCTGCCCATGATCAGCTGTCCGACCACCGCCTCGAGCGACGCGCCGTGCAGCGCGCTGTCGGTGATCTATACCGACACAGGCGAATTCGAGGCCTATCAACTGGTTCGGCGCAATCCCGCGCTGGTGCTGGTCGACACCTCGGTCATCGTGCGCGCCCCCGCCCGGCTGCTGGCCGCGGGTATGGGCGACGCGCTGGCCACCTGGTTCGAGGCCCGCACCTGCACCTCGGCGCGGGTACGCAACATGCGCGGCGGGGCCTCCACGCGCAGCGCGACAGCCCTGGCCCAACTCTGTTACGACACACTGCTTTCCGATGGCCCGCAGGCATTGGCCGCGGTGCGCGAACAGGCCGTCACCCCGGCGCTGGAGCGCATCGTCGAGGCCAACACCCTGCTGTCGGGTCTGGGTTTCGAATCCTCGGGACTGGCCGCCGCGCACGCGGTGCACAACGGACTGACCGCCGCCCCGGCGACGCATTCGTATCTACACGGGGAGAAGGTCGCCTTCGGCGTGCTCACCCAATTGGTGCTCGAGGGCGCGGCCGCCGATGAGATCGACACCGTGCTGAACTTCTGCGCCGAGGTCGGCCTGCCCACCACCCTGGCCGCCCTGGGTCTCGCCGACGCCGATTCCGACACCCTGTCCGCGGTCGCGACCCGCGCCACGGCCCCGGGGGAAACAATTCACAACGAACCGTTCACCGTCGACGCGGCCATGACCCTCGACGCGCTGCGCACCGCCGACGCCCTCGGCCGCCGGGGACGCGCCTAACCGACCGGAACCGGCCGGGCGGTCTCGCGCTCGTCGTGCAGGGTCGGCGAATTCGCCAGCAGCGCAATGCCTCCGATGACGAGTCCGGCGGCCAGCGCCAGCGGTAGCGGATAGATCGTGGCCGGGGTGAACAGCGTCAGGCCCGCGGTGTAGCTGAGGATCGGATCGGTGATCGTCATCGTGGTCAGCGCCGTGGGCAGCGAGCCGCGCGCGAACGCCTCCTGGGTGAGCACCGCGCCGATACCGGTCGAGATCGGTACGCCCAGCAGCAGCCAGCTCAGCTGCGGCAGCGCCCCGGCCGAGATCGACACCAGCACGGCCGTGGTCGACACGCAGCATCCCGAGGCCATCGCGATCAGCGCCGAACGCAACTGTCCCGAACGGGCCCGCTGCGCCAGCGCCAGCAAGACCAGCACCGCCATCGGAATCACCACGGCCGCAAGGGGTAACCGCTCGGTGCGCACCGAACCGTGCGGCACGCCGTGGATGATCAGCACCACCAGCCCGCCGCACACCGCCGCGGTCCCCGCCCAGTCCCGGCGCAGCAACCGCACCTGCCGCCGCCCCGCCGACAGCGGCAGCGCGAACAGCAACTGCACTACCAGCAGCGCCTGCACCATCGGCAGCGCCGTGTACCGCAGCGCGGCCGCGTGCAGTACGAATCCGGTGGCGCTCGCGCCCTGTCCCATCAGCCAGCGCCGATTCGTCACCAGCGTGCGCGCGATCCCGATCACCGCGAGTGATCGCCCCGCCTTCGGATCGGCCAGGGCCGCCCGCCGCGCACTACCCTGCTGCAGCGCCGCCGCCACCGCGAACAACAAGGCTGACAGCAGCGCCAATCCGCCGCCGATCACCTCGATGCCGACCACTCCGATCATGGATCCTATCCTGGGCAGCTTCGGTGAACCCCGGTTGGCGTCGAGGCGAACTCAGGTGAGCCGGTCGGCGCGCGCGTTCAGATACCGCTGCTGAGGAAGGTTCTTCGCCTGGGCCGCGGCGCGGCGATAGCGGTCGCGCGCACCGCGACGATCTCCCGAAAGTTCCAGCAGATGCGCCCGCACTGCCTCGACGCGATGGTCGCCCGCGAGGCGATCGGCCACCGCGTCGACCAGCCGCAACCCCGCCTCGGGCCCGCGCGACATCGCGATCGCCACCGCATGATTCAACGCGACCACCGGATTGTCGCCGAATTCGAGCAGCCGCTCGTAGAGGGCCGCGATCTGCGGCCAATCGGTGGCCGCGTAGTCGACGGCCTCGTCGTGCAGCGCCGCGATGGCGGCCTGTAATTGGTACGGGCCGACGGCCCCGCGCGGCAGGGCCGCGGTGATCAGGGCGATGCCCTCGGCGATATCGGTTGTGCGCCACAGGCTTCGATCCTGATCCGCCATGGACACGAGTTCGCCGTGCGGGCCGGTGCGGGCGGGGCGGCGCGCATCGGTGAGCAGCATGAGCGCCAGCAGGCCCGCGGTCTCGCTGTCCTCGGGCAGCAGCCGGTGCAGCAGGCGGGTGAGACGGATTGCCTCGACCGATAATTCGCCGCGGTGCAGTTGTGCGCCCGAGGTCGCGGCATAGCCCTCGGTGAAGATCAGATACAGCGTATGCCGCACCGCGGCCAGCCGGTCGGCGCGCTCGCCCGGCGCGGGCACGGCGAACGGGACGCCGCTGTCGCGCACGGCGCGCTTGGCCCGGCTGATGCGCCGGGTCATGGTCGCCTCGGACACCAGGAACGCCCGTGCGATCTCGGCGGTGGACAAGCCGCCGACCGCGCGCAGGGTCAGAGCGATCTGCGCGGGCGGCGACAGCGCGGGATGACAGCACAGAAACAGCAGGATGAGCGTGTCGTCGCCGTCCTCGCGGGCCAGATCGGCCGGTGCGGCCACCCGATCGTGCGGGGGCTCCGACCGCGCGACCGCGTCCTCACGATGTCGCCGGGCCTGCTCGTTGCGCAGCAGATCGGTGAGCCTCCGCCCGGCGACGGTGATCAGCCAGCTCAGCGGATTGTCCGGTATGCCGGCCCGCGGCCACTGCGTGGCAGCGGCCAGCAGCGCCTCCTGCACCGCGTCCTCGGCGGTGTCGAAATGTCCGTAGCGCCGTACCAGCGCGCCGAGGACCTGCGGCGTCGATCGGCGCAGCAGGTCCTCGAAATCGCTGTGCGCCATCACATCTCGTCCGCGGACTCCATGATCGGGCGAATATCGGCATAGGCGTTGGCGACGACGGCGTCCGGGGCGGGGCAGCCCTGCAGACGGCTCGCGATCTCGACCGCCCGGTCGAAGCTCGCGCACTCGATGATCCAGTACCCGGCGAGAACCTCCTCGG
The DNA here is from genome assembly GCF_001613105.1 of Nocardia pseudobrasiliensis NBRC 108224. GTDB lineage: Bacteria > Actinomycetota > Actinomycetes > Mycobacteriales > Mycobacteriaceae > Nocardia > Nocardia pseudobrasiliensis. The sequence goes on from NZ_BDBS01000060.1 coordinate 29,253, forward strand.
TCTCGGCATAGGGCCCGTCGGTCACCAGCGCCTGCCCGTCGCGATTGCCGACCCTGCGGGTATGCACGGGTGCGGCCAGCGCGCGGGTCTCCACCAGTTCACCCGATTCCTCGAGTTCGGCATTGAAGGCCGTCATGAACTCCGCCAACTTCGCGAAGTCCGCGGGTGTCCACGGCGACTCGCCCGCACCGGCCATCCCGTCATAGTCGCGCTGCGAGCCGTAGCTCAGAATCATGTACTTCATGGTCGCTCCTCTCGCCCGGCGCCCGTGCGGCGTCGTTCATCGGATACGTCGAAGCAATGATTCATTCTCGGACATCGGCGGCCGCGACCGATCTCGGGCGCAGGATCAGCGCACCGAGTCCCGCGGCGACCATGGCGACGCCGACCAGCCACAGCCCGGCCTTCTGCGTACCGGTCAGATCGCGTAGCCAACCGGTGATGTAGGGCGCGGCGAAACCGCTGATATTGCCGAGCGAGTTGATCAGCGCGATACCGCCCGCCGCGGCCGCCCCGGTCAGGAAGGTTCCCGGCAGCGCCCAGAAACTGCCCAGCGCCGCCATGATGCCGACCGCGCACACCGTCACCGCGGTCATCGCGGCGAACGGATTGCCCAGATACAGCGCGATCGGAATGGCCAGACCGCCGATCACCGCGGGCAGGGCCACATGCCAGCGCCGTTCGCCGGTGCGGTCGCCGTGGCGGCCCCACCACACCATCGGAATCGCGCCGATCACATAGGGCACCGCGTTGATCAGACCGCGCTCGACCACCGAATAGTGCGTGCCGTACTGCTGCTGGAAGCCGGCGATGATGGTCGGCAGGAAAAAGCCCAGCGCGTAGAGGCCGTAGACGATGCCGCCGTAGATCGCGGCCAGTCCGAGCACCCGCCGATGGGTCAGCGCCTTGCGCAGCGTCCAGCGCTCGCGACCCTCCACCTCGACCCGCTCGCGTTCGAGTTCACTTGCCAGCCAAGCCTTCTCCTCCGGCGCGAGCCAGTTCGCCCGCTCGGGCCGATCGGTGAGGAAGAACCAGGTGACCACGGCCAGCAGCAGTGCGGGCAGCCCCTCCACGAGGAACATGAACCGCCAACCCCGCAGGCCGAACACCCCGTCGCCGTACTGGATGATCAGGCTCGACAGTGTGGATCCGAGCGCGGTGGAGATCGGAATCGCCAGCATGAACAGCGACACCACGCGCGCCCGGTGGGCCTGCGGGAACCAATAGGTCAGATACAGCAGGATGCCGGGGAAGAATCCGGCCTCGGCCACGCCGAGAACGAAGCGCAGCACGACGAGCGTGGTCGCATTCGGCACGAAGGCCATCGCGGTGGCGATCACGCCCCAGCTCAACATGATTCGCGCGATCCACCGCCGCGCCCCGAAACGGTGCAGCGCCAGATTGCTCGGCACCTCCAGCACCAGATATCCGAGAAAGAAGATGCCCGAGGCGAATCCGAATACGGTCTCGCTCACCGCGAGATCCGATTTCAGCCCGCTCGGCCCGGCGAAACCGATATTGACCCGGTCCAGATAGTTGACGAAATACAGCAGCCCCAGAAACGGCACGAGCCGAAATCCGACCTTACGCAGCGTGCTCCGGGAGACATCGTTGGCTGGCAACACCCTCGTACTTTCGGCCGCACGGGGTTGAGCGTCAACCCCCCGCTCAGGGGTACACGGCGATTTCGATCAGATTGCCGTCGAGATCGCGGCAGTAGTGCGAGGTCATCTCGCCCAGTGCGCCGATCTTGGTCACCGGCCCGGCGACGATCTCCACCCCGCAGCCGGTCAGGTGGTCACGCACCCGCTCGGGCGTGGCATCGGTGACGAAGCACAGATCCTGCGCCCCGGCGGCCGCGACGGCCCCGGTGATCCAGTCCGGATCCTCGCCCTGCGGGCGCAGGTTGATCTTCTGCTCGCCGAAGACCAGCGCGGTGCGGGCGGCGGGCCCGAAGGTCTCCGCCCGCATCCCGAGCACCCGTTCATACCAGGCGGCCGTGGCCGCCACATCACGACAGTTGATGACGATGTGATCGAAACGCCGTACCGCGAAGTCCATATCGCGGACGCTACTCCCTCACGCCGAGGTGTGGTCGAGCCAGTCGAACAGGCGCTGATGGGTGAGCAGCATCGCGCCCATGTGGCAGTGTTCGCCCGCGCCGTCGGCGTCGGTGCCCAGGACGCGCTCCTTCGGACAGGTCAGCGCGTCGTACAGACGCTGCGCCTCACCGCCGAAGAACTGGTCGTTCTCGGCGTCGAAAACCAAGGTGGGGCAGGCGATCCGGTCGACAACGCCGGTGAGGGTGTAGGGCGCGGTCGCGCGGATGAACTCCGCCGGGGACGCCGCACCGAAGGTCCAGACGCCGTTGTTCATCGCCCACCGCAGCTGCGCGCTGAACGAGATCATCAAGGCCAGTACCGAATTCGCCTCCTCGTCCCGCCCCGCCTCGACCCATTCGGTCAGGAACGGCGGCAGCATTCGCCGCACCGGATCGTGGTAGCTGAACAGTCCGTCGTTGAGGATCAGCGCCGCGATGCGCGGTTCGAAGGCGGCGGCCCGCGCGGTCAGATAGCCGCCGAGGCTGTAGCCGTACAGCGAGATTCGATCGGCGTCGACCTCGGGCAGAGCGACGGCGAAGTCGACCACCGGGGTGATGACGGCCTCCCAGTCGGGCCGGAACGGCAGGCCCTGATCGCGTATCGCCGCACCCTGGCCGGGGCCGTCGAAGGCCAGCACCTGATAGCCGCGCGCCACCGCCGCGGCCGCGAGCGCGAACCAGGACTCCTCCAGCGTGGAATCGAAGCCGCTGTTGAAGATGACCGTGGGGCGGGGCGCGCCGGAGTCGTCGACCAGGTACAGATAACCCGGCAGGGTGGTGCCCTCGTAGGGAATCGATACCGCGCGCACCGGGGTGTCGAGCAATTGCGCCGCGGTGGCGAAGCTTTCGCGCGACAGCCGCGACAGCTCGTGCACGACCGGATCGTCGGCCGGGTGCTCGCGCCGGTAGAACTCGGCGGTGCGGTAGTAGTTCGACGCCCGCAGCAGCGCCTCGCGCGCGCTGACCCGCCGGCCGCCCACCAGGCACTCGCGGCCGATCGCGTTCACCCGATCCGCGGTGGCCTTCCACTCGCGCAGCCAGGATTCGTCATCGCCCTCGGTGATACGCGCGGCGGTGACCAGCACCTCGCCCAATTCGGCGCCCTGGTAACAGGCGAAGCCCGCGGTGCGCAGCGTCTCGAATGAGTAGGACTCGTCCTCGAAGAGGAATTTCATGGCTTTGACCTCATGTTTTACGTCGATACGGCACCGTTTCGCCGTATGGATAGAACGATAGATCGACCTACGACGAAACGCAACCGTTTCGTCGTTGTTAGGATGGACACCATGAAACGCACCCCCGCCGGCGCCGCGGTCATGCAGCCTCAGGTCACCGCGGCCATTCGCGCGGCCGCCTTCGCGGAACTGGCCGAGGTGGGTTACGGCAAGCTGTCGATGGAGGCGGTCGCGCGGCGCGCGGGGGTCAGTAAGCCGACGCTGTATCGGCGCTGGCCATCCAAACAGCAACTGATCCTGGCCCTGGTCACCGAAACCGCGATCACCGCTGCCGAAACACCCGACACCGGATCCGTCCGCGGCGATCTGCGCGCGTTCCTCGAGAACACCGCCGCGGGCCTGTCACATCCGTTGGCGGCCAGAATCGTTCCCGATCTGCTCGCCGAGGCCGTGCGCACTCCCGAACTGGCCGAGGCGCTGCAATCCGGCCTGGCCGAACAGCGCCGCGAACGGGTGGCCGAACTGCTGCGGCGCGGCGTCGACCGCGGCGAACTGCCCGCGGATCTGAATATCGCACTGGCGCTGGACTTCACGATCGCGCCGCTGTTCTGGCGGCAGATGGTCGGCGGCAGCGCGACCGATCCGGACTATCTGGACGAGCTCACCGAGATGATCCTGCTGGCGTTCCGGGCCGCTCGCTAACCACCGAGGCCCACGCGGCGTATTCCCTCGAGCACCACTCGCAGTCCGTCTTCGAAGCCGCGATCGGTATCGGGATCGAACAGGTCGGCGAGCACCGCCGCGGTGAGCGGGAAGCGCTCCCGATCGATCCTGGCTTCCAGAACTCCGTCCCCGTAGGGATTCTCATCGCCGTAGTCGACCCCGAGGCGGGACTGCTCCTCGATGGTGAAGCCGACGGTGTAGTGCAGTAGCACCGGATAGGCCCGAGCGGCCGTGCGCAATTCGAAGCCACCGTCCTGCAGGGTGGCCAGCGCCAGCTCGACGGTGCGGAAGACGAGCGGATCGGTGACGGCGGTGCCGGCGAATACCCGGGCGCCGTCGCGATAGCGAAGCATGGTGCGGCGCAACCGCTTCGCCCAGTCGGCCGCCCACTCGTCCCATTCGACCCCACGCCGCGGCGCCTCGATACCCCCGACCGTATCGGCGTACATGATCGTCGCCATCGCGTCGAGCAGTTCCTGCTTGTTCTTCACATGCCAATACAGTGCGGGCGCTTGCACATTCAGCCGCCTAGCCAACGCACGCATGGTCAGCCCGTCGAGGCCGACCTCGTTGAGCAGGTCCAGGGCGGTACGGGCGATCAGCTCGGCGGTGAGCTTGACGGGCGGTGTGGATTTCCTCGGCGGCACACTTGACAGTTTAACATCGTTCAGCACATCCTTAACAGCGTTCTATTTAACGTTGTTAAGGAGGTGGTCGCCATGGCGACCGTACTGATCGCCGGTGCGGGCCCGACGGGTCTGATGCTGGCCTGCGAATTGCGCACGGCCGGAGTGGATGTCGTACTGCTGGACCGGCTCGGCGAACGCGGCGGTGAGTCCCGGGCCGCCGGTCTGCACCCGCGTTCGATCGAGGTGCTGGATCAGCGCGGCATCCTGGATCGCTTCCTGGCCGAGGGTCGCCCGATCCAGGCCGGGCACTTCTCCGGTATCCGACTGGATTTCAGCGGCCTCCCGACCCGCTACCCGCACACGCTGTTGCTGATGCAGTACCGGGTCGAGCGGCTGCTCGAGCAGCGCGCCGCGGAATTCGGGGTGCGCGTGCGATGGTCGAGCGAGGTGATCGGCCTCGCGCAGCACGACGACGGTGTCGAGGTCACCGTGCGCGGCCCGGCCGGAACCGAAACGCTCACCGCCGATTACCTGGTCGGCTGCGACGGCGGCCACAGCAGCGTGCGCAAGCTCGCGGGCATCGAATTCCCCGGCACCGACGCGACGCTGACCTCGATCCTCGCCGATGTCGAAATACCTTCTCCCCCTGCCGAAATGATCTTTCAGCAGCGGCGCAAGAACGGCAGTTTCTCGATCTTCGGCTTCGAACCCGGGTGGTACCGCGTGATCACCAACGAATACGACCGCGTGATCGATCGCCACGCACCCGTCGACATCGAGGATCTGCGTCACTCGCTGATCCGCATCGCCGGAACGGATTTCGGCATCCACAGCCCGCGCTGGGTCTCCCGCTTCCACGACGCGGCGCGGCAGGCCGATCGCTACCGGGTGGGCCGCGTCCTGCTCGCGGGCGATGCCGCGCACATCCACTTCCCCGCGGGCGGCCAGGGCCAGAACCTCGGCATCCAGGACGCGGTCAATCTGGGCTGGAAGCTGGCCGCGGTGGCTACCGGCAGCGCGCCGCACACGCTGCTCGACACCTACGAAGCCGAACGCCACCCCGTCGCCGCGCGCGTCCTGCGCAACACTCGCGCCCAGACCGCCCTCGGCCGCCCCGGCGCCCACACCACCGATCTGCGCGAAACCTTCGAAACCCTGGTCGGTTTCGGCAACGTCAACACCTACCTGGGCGGCATGATCTCCGCCCTGGACATCCACTACCCCCTCGGCGACGCCCACCCCCTGCTCGGTCGCCGCATGCCGGATCTGGATCTGAAGACCGCCGACGGCGAGATCCGGACCTTCACGCTGCTGCACGCCGCGCGCCCGGTCCTCCTGGATCTGGGGCATTCCGGCGATCTCGCGGCGCCGGCGTCGGGTTGGTCCGATCGCGTCGACCTCGTCACCGCGCGCTGCGAACAGACTCGTACGCCCCTGCCGGACATCGGCGCAATCGAGTTGCCCGCCGCCGTGCTGATCCGTCCCGACGGCCATGTCGCGTGGGCCGCGACCTCCCTCGACATCGATACCGCGACGCTGCCCGCGGCCCTGGCCGCCTGGTTCGGCCCCGCCGCGAACTGACTTGCCCTCGTCCCACATTCAGCGGCGACCGCCCGACGGGTGCACAATGCAGGCGCCAATCCCCGAAATGAAAGGCTCGGTTCACCACATGGAGCTCTTGGACGTGGTCGCGAACATCTTCACCACGGCGATGCAGGTCGCGAGCGGCAGCGCCGCCTGACCCAGCCGCGGCCGGCCCTCGGATTCAGTCCTGTCGACGATGCGGGACGAACTCGAGGGTCAGCAGCGCCGCGGCGGTGAAGACGATCTCGCGCCAGCGGATCAGGACGAAACGCTGGTCGGTGAAGGAATTGAACTTACGCAGGAAGCGATACAGCGACTCCAGTCGGATCATCGGGTCCAGCAGCCGGGCCAGCATGTACAGGCTCTGCTTGGCGCGAGAGCGTTCCTTGTCGCTGTACAGCTCGGGGAACGCCGCGAAGGCCAACGAGATTCGCGTCACCCCCCGGTCGCGGCTGTAGGCGACCAGATCCACGATCATCCGTTCGTCCAGTCCATTGGGCGCGTCCTTGCGCCGCCACGGGACGTCCAGACTCAGCTCGCTGCCGTGGTTGGAGGAGCCGTAGCGCTGGAATCCGACGACCCGATCATCGGCGTCGCGGGCGATCACCACCAGCATGCCGGGGTTCCGGCCGTCGAGCAGATGGTCGAGGATCATCGAGAATCCGCGGGTCTGGCGACCCGAATGCCATTCGTCCACGATCTCGAACAGTGTGGCGCGCAACGCCGGATCCAATTCGCGCTCGTAGCGGATCTCGGTGGTCACGCCGAAGTTGTGGGTGCGGCTGACGGCTTGGCGCAGATTGCGGTACTTGCGCCCCACCATATCGAAGCCGTCGACATCGATCACCACATCGCGCCCGATCGGAATCGCGTGCAGCCCGTGGTGTTCCGAGGCGTGGGTGCGCCACAGCTCGCTCAGTTGCGGGCTCGCGCCCAGGACCGCGATGCGCCAGCCGTGATTGACCGCGAATTCGGAGAATTCCCGGATCAGCGTGGCGAATTCGGTCCGATCCCCGATCGGATCGCCCGCGACCACCGCGATGCCGAACCGCGTGCGATAACCGATGGCCGCGGTCGAATTCGCGTTGAAGAAATAGGTTTTCGACGAGTGCAGCGCGAACGGCGCGATCGGATCGTCGACCGTGCGATCGACCAGTGCCGCGATCCGGAACCGCTGATCGGGCTGCGCCCGCGAACCCTGCGGCAGCATCAGCACGAAACCGGTGGAGGCCAGGCAGAAGAAACCGATCGCGTGATGATCGCCGCGATAGGCGATATTCGAGATGCCGAGCATGATGACAGCGCCGGTGAAGTGCGGCAGCGTGATCGGGCGCCGCAGATGCAGTCCGCGCGCCACGGCCAATCCCGAAATCGATACGGCCACGAACCAGGCGTGGTTGACTCCGTCGCGGGCGGCTTGATCGGCGGCGTAGAGCAGGGCGATGCCGACCAGCAGCAGTACCGCGATCAAGGGCACCCGCACCGCGCGGGTGGGCGTCAGCGCCGCATGCCGGTACGTCTGATACCCCGTCAGGGCCGAATTGGTCTCCGCCATGCCCGTCCTCCCGCTACTCCCACCGACCACACAGCGCAGTGCGCTTCCAGGTGATAATCAACGGATATCGCGCCGGGGCTGTTCCCCGCAAACCAATTCTCACCCATCGATGGGGAAATTCACCCGTGCCCGCGCCAGCCGCATCACTCGGATCATGCCGCTGTCCAGCGCCTACCCGCCTGCCGAGGGTCGATCGCTAGCCGCACAGCGATCTACGCCACACCCGCGGTCAGGACTCCCCGCCGAACACCCGCTCGACCACGGATTTCGCCCGTCGCGTCACGCGCATGTAGTGGTCGAGGAATTCGCTGCCGTCGTCGTTGGGCCAGCCCGCGACGCGGGCGACCGCCGACAGCAGCGGACCCGGTCCCGGCAGTTGATCGGCCGGTTTACCCCGGACCAGCACCAGCGCGTTGCGGGCCTTGGTCGCGGTGAGCCAGGCGTCGCGCAGCAGCGCCACATCGGCCGCGTCCAGCAGGTCGGCGGCCTCGATCGCGTCCAGTGATTCCAGGGTCGAGGTGTTGTGCAGCTCCGCGACCTCGTGGGCGTGGCGCAGCTGCATCAGCTGCACGGTCCATTCGATATCGGCCAGGCCACCGCGGCCGAGTTTGGTGTGGGTGGCCGGATTCGCGCCGCGCGGCAGCCGCTCGGAATCCACCCGCGCCTTGATGCGCCGGATCTCGCGCACCGCGTCGGCGGAGACGCCGCCCTCGGGATAGCGCACGGCATCGATCATGTGCAGGAACCGCACACCCAGCTCCTGATCGCCCGCGACCTGATGCGCGCGCAGCAGCGCCTGCACCTCCCACGGCTGCGCCCACTGCTGGTAATAGGCCTGATAGGCGGCCAGCGTACGGACCAGCGCGCCATTGCGGCCCTCCGGGCGCAGGCCCGCGTCCACCTGCAGCGGCGGATCGGTACTCGGGGCGCCCAACAGCCGCTGCACCTGTTCGGCCACGCCGATCGCCCACTTCACCGCGACCGTCTCATCGGCCCCGGGCCGCGGATCACAGACGAACAGCACATCGGCGTCGGAGCCGTAACCCAGTTCCAGACCGCCGAGCCGACCCATGCCGATCACGGCCATGGCCGCGGGCGCGGGGCCGTGCTCGGCCTCGCTCGCGCGGATCACCGCCTGCAGCGACGCCTCGAGCACCGCAACCCACACCGACGACAGCGCCTTGCACACCTGCGGCACATCGAGCATGCCGAGCACATCGGCCGCGGCCACCCGCGCGAGTTCGTGGCGGCGCAGCGAACGCGAGGTCGCCACGGCGCGTTTGGGATCGGCGTAGCGGGCGGCCCCGGCCAGAATGCCCTCGCGCACCTGATCCGGGCGGGGCGCCAGCAGCAGCGGGCCCTCGGGTCCGTCGGCGAACATGCGGATCGTCTCGGGCGCGTTGATCAGCAGATCCGGCAGATAGGCCGAGGAGCCCAGCACGATCATCAGCCGCTGCGCGATCGCGCCCTCGTCGCGCAGTTCGCGCAGGAACCAGGTCTGATCGCCGAGCCCCTCCGAGACGCGGCGGTAGGCGAGCAGTCCGGCATCGGGATTCGGTGTCTCCCCGAGCCATTCGAGCAATGTCGGCAGCAGCAGCGCCTGAATGCGGCCCTTGCGCCCGACCTCGTTGGTGAGCGCCTTGAGGTGGCCGAGCGCGTTCTCCGGCGCGGCGTAGCCGAGGGCCGCCAGCTGCCGGATCGCGGCGGCGGGGCTGAGCCGCAGCGCATCCGCGTCGAGTCGCGCCACCGATTCCAGCAGCGGGCGATAGAACAGCTTGGCGTGCAGGCGGCGCACCCGCACGGTATTGCGCTTGATCTCGCTGCGCAGCACGCCCACCGCGTCCTGGCGGCCGTCGGGTCGCATATGCGCCGCGCGCGCGAGCCAGCGCATACCCTCCTCGTCGTCGGCCGCTGGCAGGGTGTGGGTGCGCTTGAGCCGCTGCAGTTGCAGCCGATGTTCGAGCAGGCGCAGGAATTCGTAGGAGGCGGTGAGATTGGCGGCGTCGTCGCGGCCGACATAGCCGCCCGCCGCGAGTGCGGTCAGCGCCTCGACCGTGCCCTGCACATGCAGCAACTCATCGGCCTTACCGTGCACCAATTGCAGCAGCTGCACGGCGAATTCGACATCGCGCAGACTGCCGTGCCCGAGTTTGAGCTCGCGCTCGCGCAGATCCGCGGGCACCAGATCCTCCACCCGCCGCCGCATGGCCTGCACATCGGTGACGAAATCCGGTCGCTCCGAGGCGTTCCAAACCATCGGCATGAGCGCGGCGCGATAGCTCTCGCCCAATTCCAGATCGCCGGTGGCCGGGCGCATCTTCAGCAGCGCCTGGAACTCCCAGGTGCGCGCCCACCGCTTGTAGTACGCCACATGCGAATCCAGCGTGCGCACCAGCGCCCCGGCCTTGCCCTCGGGGCGCAGTCCGGCATCGACGTCGAAGAACGCGTTGCCCGCCACGGTCATCATCTCCGCGGCCAGGCGGGTGGCGGTGGTGTCGGCCGGTTCGGCGACGAACACCACATCCACATCGGAGACGTAGTTCAGTTCGCGCGCACCGCATTTGCCCATGGCGACCACCGCGAGGCGCACCGGCACCTCTGCGTCCGGGCAGACCCGCGCGACCGCGACCGCCAGCGCCGCGGTCAGGGCCGCGTCGGCCAGATCGGTCAGCTGATAGCCCACCTGCTGGTAGCGCAGCACCGGCTCGTTCTCCACGGTGGCGGCCAGATCGTGGGCGGCCAGCAGCATGAGCAGATCGCGATATCGCTTGCGCAGCAGGGCGATCGCCTCCGGACCGGCGATCTTCGCGCGGTACAGCATGCCCCCCGCGGCCTCACCCTCGGGCGCGGCCTCCACCGCGGCGAGCAGGTCGGCGATCAGCTCGTCGCGGCCGGGCAGATCACCGCGACGCAGCAGTTGCCAGCCCTGCGGATCGGCGACCAGATGATCGGCGAACGCGCTCGACGAACCGATCAGCGCGAACAGCCGTCCGCGCAGCGACACCTCGGTGCGCAGCGCCGAATCCAGTGCGGCCCAGTCGGATCCGAGCCGCTCACGCAGCCGGATCAGGGTCAGCAGAGCCAGATCGGCGTCCGGCGAACGCGACAGGGCCCACAGCAGTGGAACGCTCTCGACGTTGTCCCACTCGAGCTCCCGCAGCGATGCCGCGGCATTCGGCTCGAGCAATCCGAGCCGACCCGCGCCGGGCACCGCGGGACGGGCAGTGGGTGGCCGTACCATGCTTTCAACCTACAGGTCCAGGTACTCCTGCAGTTCGTACGGCGTGATCTGGGCGCGGTAGCCCGCCCATTCGCGGCGCTTGTTGCGCAGGAAGAAATCGAAGACGTGCTCGCCGAGGGTCTCGGCGACCAGTTCCGAACGCTCCATCGCCTTGAGCGCCTCGTCCAGACTGCCCGGCAGTTCACGGAACCCCATGGCGCGCCGCTCGGCCGAGGTCAGCGACCACACGTCGTCCTCGGCCTCGGGCGGCAGCGTATAGCCCTTCTCGATACCGCGCAGACCGGCGGCGAGTAGCACCGCGAAGGTCAGATACGGATTGCAGGCCGAATCGGGGCTGCGGATCTCGACCCGGCGCGAGGACTGCTTGTTCGGGGTGTACATCGGAACCCGAACCAGCGCAGAGCGATTGGACCGGCCCCACGATGCCGCGGTCGGGGCCTCGCCGCCGTGCACCAACCGCTTGTAGGAGTTCACCCACTGATTGGTGACGGCGCTGATCTCGTTGGCGTGCTCCAGGATTCCGGCGATGAACGCGCGCGCGGTCTCCGACAGATTGAGCGGATCGTCGGGATCGGCGAAGGCGTTCTGCTCCCCCTCGAACAGGCTCATATGCGTATGCATGGCCGAACCGGGATGTTCGGCGAAGGGCTTGGGCATGAACGTCGCCCGCACGCCCTCATCGATCGCCACCTCCTTGATGAGGTAGCGGAAGGTCATCACATTGTCGGCCATCGACAGGGCGTCGGCGTAGCGCAGATCGATCTCCTGCTGACCGGGCGCGCCCTCGTGATGGCTGAACTCCACCGAGATGCCCATCGACTCGAGCGCGTCGATGGCGTGGCGGCGGAAGTTCGGCGCCTCGTCGTGGACGGCCTGATCGAAGAAGCCGCCGTTGTCCACCGGCACCGGATTGCCGTTCACCAGACCCGAGCGCACCAGGAAGAATTCGATCTCCGGATGCACATAGCAGCTGAAGCCCAGATCGCCGGCCTTGTTCAGCTGCCGCCGCAGCACGTGGCGCGGATCGGCCCACGACGGAGAACCGTCGGGCATGGCGATATCGCAGAACATCCGCGCCGAATGCTGATGTCCCTTACTGGTCGACCACGGCAGCACCTGGAAGGTCGACGGATCCGGCCGGGCGACCATATCCGCCTCGGAGACGCGGGCGAAGCCCTCGATGGCCGAACCGTCGAAGCCGATGCCCTCCTCGAAGGCGCCCTCCAACTCCGCGGGAGCGATCGCGACGGACTTGAGATACCCCAAGACATCCGTGAACCACAGCCGTACGAAGCGAATATCCCGCTCCTCGAGCGTACGCAGCACGAATTCCTTCTGGCGATCCATAGCCGCGAGCGTAAGCAAGCGGCGTTAAATCCGTGTTACATGGGGTGTTCCCGGCGAAAAGCGTGTCGGGACAGCAACAATCTCGCGGCCGCACCCCTATCCGCAGGTGAGCCCGGTCGGCGGCGCCTTCAGATCGATCAGGTAGTCGAAGACCGCGTTGTCCACACATGGCACGCCGCCGGACAGGAACGCGGTGTGTCGGGTACCCCGGTTGGTGATCAGCGCCGCGCCCAGATCCTTGGCCAGATTCACGCCCGACTGATACGGCGTCGCCGGATCGTTGGTGGTGGAGATGACCACGGTCGGGGGCAGGCCGGGCGCCGAAATCGAGTGTGGGTCGGCGGTATTGGGGACCGGCCAGAACGCGCACAGCTCCAGCGGGGCGTGTCCGGTGCCGTGGCCGTCGTCGAGGAAGGGCGCGGTCTTGCGCAGCTCGCCGTCCTCCTGATCGGTCACCGCCCGATCCTTGACCGCGGGATCGTCGACGCAGTGGATGGCCAGGAAGGCGTCCTGGGCGTTGGAGTAACTGCCGTCGGGGCGACGGCTGTCGTAATCGTCGGCCAGGGCCATCAGAATGTCGCCGCGGCCGTCGGCCGCCTGGGCCAGGCCCGCGCTCAACACCTGCCAGCGATCCTCGGCGTAGAGGGTGTTCTGCACGCCGGTGATCGCGTCGCCGTAGGTCAGCGGGCGGCCGTCCTTGGTGGGCAGCGGGCGATTCCAGATCGGCGCGAGCAGCGCGCGGAATCGCGTCACAGACTGCGCCGGATCGGTACCGAGCGGACATTGCGGATCCTTGGCGCAGTCGGCGGCGTAGGCGTCGAAGGCCTTCTGGAATCCGGCGGCCTGCTGCAGCGATTCCTGCACGGGCTGCTGTTCGGGATCGATGGCCCCGTCGAGGACCAGCGCGCGCACCCGATCGGGGAACTTCTCGGCATAGGCCGCGCCCAGGCGGGTGCCGTAGGAGTAGCCGACGTAGGTGAGCTTGGGATCGCCCAGCACCGCGCGGATGACGTCCATATCCTGCACCACCTCGCGGGTGCCGATATGGGCGAGGAATTCGTTGCCGGTGCGCTCGCTGCAGTGCGCGGCGAACTGCTTGTTCTCCTCCTCGGCCGCGGCGATACCGGCCGGGTCGTTGTTCTTCTGCGGTTCCGCGCGCTGCTCGTCCCATTCCTTGCCGGTCAGGCATTTCACGGCCGGGGTCGAAGCCCCGACGCCGCGCGGATCGAAACCGACCCGATCGAAGCGCTCGGCCAGCGGGGTGCCGTTGCCCTGCGTGGCCATGGTCAGCCCGGCCACGCCCGGCCCGCCGGGATTGAACAGCACCGAGCCGATGCGCTGACCGCTGGCCCGCATCCGCGAGATCGCGATCTGCGCGGTGCCGCCGTCGGGTTTGGCGTAGTCGATCGGCACGGTGACGTGGGTGCATTCGGCCGTGCGCGGGAAGCGGTCCTGCGGATCGCTCGAAAAACCGTTGCAGCTGTCCCACTGCGGGGTCTGGCTGTAGAAGCGGTCCAGCGCGGCGGGCGTCGGCGCGCCGGGCGAGGACGGCGCGGGTTCCTCCTTACCGGAGACCGTGCAGGCGGCAGCCACGCACGTCAGGGCCAGCAGCACGGCGACACGACCGGAACGCAACAACGACATGGTGAGATCCTGCCATCTCCTCGCCTGTGACCAATTCCATGGCTCGTACGGCTTAAATCGGCGATCGGCCCGGGGCAGACTGAGTGGGTCAATTCCACCCGGGGACCCGCATCGGGCCTCGAGGCGACAACGAAAGGGACGATGATGTCCGAACAGGAGAGCGCTGCCTACGGGGCTGCACCGAAAACTTCGCGAAAGAAGATTCGAGTACAGCACCTGCAGCAGATGAAGGCCGCGGGCGAGAAGTGGGCGATGTTGACCGCCTACGACTACTCCACGGCGAAGCTGTTCGAGGAAGCCGGAATTCCGGTGCTGCTGGTCGGTGATTCGGCGGCGAATGTGGTCTACGGCTACGACACGACCGTGCCGATCTCGCTGGACGAGCTGATCCCGCTCGTGCGCGGCGTCGTCCGCGGCGCGCCGCATGCGCTGGTCGTGGCGGATCTGCCGTTCGGCAGCTACGAGGTGTCCCCGCAGCAGGCGTTCGACAATGCCGTGCGCCTGATGAAGGAGGGCGGCGCCCAGGCGATCAAACTCGAAGGCGGCGAACGGGTTTCGGAGCAGATCGCCGCCCTCACCCGGGCCGGCATTCCGGTCATGGCCCATATCGGGTTCACCCCGCAGTCGGTCAACACCCTCGGCGGATTCCGCGTCCAAGGCCGCGGCGACGGCGCCGAACAACTCATCGCCGACGCCATCGCCGTCCAGGAGGCCGGCGCCTTCTCGGTCGTCATGGAAATGGTCCCCGCCGAACTGGCCGCCCAGGTCACCCGCAAACTGACCATCCCGACCGTCGGCATCGGCGCCGGCGCGGATTGCGACGCCCAGGTCCTGGTCTGGCAGGACATGGCCGCCTACACCAGCGGCAAAACCGCCAAGTTCGTCAAGCACTTCGCCCAACTCGGAGACCAATTGCGCACCGCGGCAACGGCTTACGCGGATGAGGTCCGCCGAGGGGCGTATCCGGGGCCGGAGCACAGCTTCTGACATTCCTGTTTTCCTGGAGGTCCCGGCCGCCCCCAGAGTTTCCTGGAGGTCTCGGCCGCCCCCAGAGTTTCCTGGAGGTCCCGGCACGCTTTTCGCCGGGACCTCCAGGACTCAGTAAGCCCGCCCGAAAATCACCCGTTTCCCATAAGCCGACGCCGCCCCACACCGCACACACGCCCCCGCCGTCGGATCCCCTTCCAGCGGAATACATCTCGGCGTAGCCGCCGTCACGGCCTTGATATCGTCCTCGCACGCGGGCGTCCCACAGTGCAGCGCCAACGCCCACCCCGTCGACACCGCCGCCGCGAACTCGTCCCAGGTATCCACCACACGCGTGTGCTCATCGCGGAACTTGGTGGCACGGGCCAGCAGGTACTCCTGAAATTCGTCCAGAATTCCGGGCAGCACCGTCGGCAGCGAATCAATCGCGACGGCCTGCTTCCCCTCGTCGCCAAGGCGCTTCACCATCATCGCGGTCCCCGCCTCGAGATCGCGCGGCCCGAGTTCGAGCCGGATCGGCACCCCCCGCATCTCCCAGTCGTTGTATTTGAATCCGGGCGTGAGCTGCGGCCGCGCGTCGACATGGGTCCGCACGCCCGCGGCCCGCAGCCGCTGCGCCAACTGCTGGGCGGCCTCCTCGACCGCGGCACTGCCCCCGCGCGTGATCGGAACGATCACCACCTGATGCGGCGCCAGCCGCGGCGGGAACACCAGCCCCTTGTCATCGCCGTGGGTCATGACGATGCCACCGATCATCCGGGTGCTCATACCCCAGGATGTGGTGTGGCACAGCTCCTCCCGGCCCGATTCGCCGGTGAAGCGGATATCGAACGCGGTGGCGAAGTTGGTGCCCATGTAATGCGACGTCCCCGACTGCAGTGCCCGGCCGTCGCGCATCATGGCCTCGATCGTGAAGGTGGCGACCGCACCGGCGAATCGCTCACCGGGCGTCTTCTCCCCGGCGACCACGGGCATGGCGGCCAGATCCCGGGCCACCTCGTGATAGAGGTCCAGCGCGAGCATGGTCTCCCGGCGCGCGTCGCCCTCATCGATATGCGCGGTGTGGCCCTCCTGCCACAGAAATTCGGTGGTGCGCAGGAACATTCGTGGCCGCAGTTCCCAGCGCACCACATTGGCCCACTGGTTCAGCAGCAGCGGCAGATCGCGATGCGAGCTGATCCACTTGGCCATCATCTCGCCGATGATGGTCTCCGAGGTCGGGCGCACGACCAGCGCCTCTTCGAGTTCCTTACCGCCGGCGTGCGTGACCACCGCCAGCTCCGGCGAGAAGCCCTCGACGTGTTCGGCCTCGCGGGACAGATAGCTTTCGGGGATCAGCAGCGGGAAGTAGGCGTTCTCGTGGCCGGTGGCCTTGATGCGACCGTCGATCTCGGATTGCAGTAGCTCCCATAGCCGATATCCGTACGGTCGGATGACCATGGTGCCCTTGGCCGGGCCGCGGTCGACGAGGCCGGCCTTGAAGACCACCTCGTTGTACCAGGCAGCGAAGTCCTCACTTTGTGCGGTCACACCGCGCTCATCCCGTGCCATGCCCCAGAGGGTACTCAGTGCAGGTCGCGGGGAAGAAATGCATTACCCGGGGGCGACGGGTGCGAAGAAATGGCAGACTCGGAGGCCGACGAGCCGAACCGAGCAAAGGGAACAGATGTCGCAGAGCCGTTGGATGACTCGCGGTGCGCTCGCCGCCACAGCCGTGGCGGTGACCGCACTGATCGCCGGATGCGGGGGTGGTTCCAACGGATCACCGGCGCCCGCCGGATCCAGCGGATCGATCACCTCCACGGCCCACCCGACCGCCTCGGCCGCACCGGGCACCGGCGCCAAACCCGCACCCGTGCCGATCACCGACGAACTCGGTAAGAAGTTGTGCGACGCCATCTCCCCGCAGCTGTCGGATTGGCGGGTGCAGGGCCCCACGCTGGGCCGGGTGGCGCTCAACATCACCGTGCACGAGTGGGCGGTCCAGAACGGCGGCATCAATCTGCAGGTCCTGGCCGATAAGCCGGTGGTCGACCGCATCACTCGGAAGAATTGCTCGGATATCCGCACCGAGGCGCTGAAGGCGCTCGAGCTGCAGGATCTGGCCTCGGGAATCGCGTTCTGATGAGCAGCCTGTACCCGCCCATCGAACCCCACCGCGAGGGTCTGCTCGACGTCGGCGACGGCCAGCGGATCTACTGGGAGGAAAGCGGTAATCCCGAGGGCAAACCCGTGGTCTTCCTGCACGGCGGCCCCGGCGGGGGCACCTCGCCGATGCATCGGCAATTCTTCGATCCGCAGGCCTATCGCATCGTGCTGTTCGATCAGCGCGGCTGCGGCCGTTCGGTTCCGCACATCGCCGACGGCGCGAGCCTGGAGACCAACACCACCTGGCATCTGGTCGCCGATATCGAAAGACTGCGAACGCATTTGGGTGTCGAGCGCTGGCAGGTGTTCGGCGGCTCGTGGGGTTCGACCCTGGCGCTGTCGTATGCGCAGACCCATCCCGATCGCGTCACCGAACTCGTGCTGCGCGGCATATTCCTGTTGCGCCGCAAGGAGATCGACTGGTACTACAATGGACTCGCCGCCTACGTGTACCCTGACGAGTGGGAGAAATTCCTCGCGCCGGTGCCGGAAGCCGAACGCCAGGACGATCTGGTGAGCGTCTACCACCGGCTGCTCCACTCCCCCGATCCCGAAATCGCCACGGCGGCGGCAGTCGCCTGGTCAACCTGGGAGGGTGCCACGAGTTCGCTACTGCCCCAACCGGATCGAGTCGCCGAATCCGCCGACCCGCGCTTCGCGCTGGCGTTCGCCCGGATCGAGAACCACTACTTCGTCAACGGCGGCTTCCTCGACGACGGCCAGCTGCTGCGCGATATCGACCGCATCGCCCATATCCCCGGCGTCATCGTGCAGGGCCGCCACGACATCGTGTGCCCGGCGGTGAGCGCATGGGATCTGCACAAGGTATGGCCGAATTCGGAACTGCACATCGTCGACGACGCCGGCCACGCCGCCAGCGAACCGGGTACCAGCCACCACCTGGTCGCGGCCACCGACAAGTTCCGGAACAGCTGATGAGCACGGCAGCCGGCCCCGCCCTCGTCGCCGCCCTGGCCGACGATCTGGACCGGCTGCTGTCGGCCGAGCCGGATGTGCGCGCCGACCGGCCCGACTCGGTGCACAGCATGCGGGTGGCCACCCGACGCCTGCGCAGCGTGCTGCGCTCGTATCGAAAACTGTTCCACGACGGGCCGATCGATGAGATGCGCGACGAACTGCGCTGGCTGGCCGGACTTTTGGGAGTGGCCCGCGATGCCGAGGTGCGCGCCGAACGATTCGCCGCGCTGACCGAGGAACAGCCCACCGAACAGCGGCGCATCGGCCGCCGACTGGTCTCCGCCGAGCGCGCCAAATACACCCGCGCGCACAGGGCCGTCCTGAAGGCCCTCGACGGCGACCGCTACGCCACGCTGCGCGAGCGGCTGCGCAAACTGCATTCCCATCCGCCGCTGCGCAAGAAGCGCGCCAAATCCGATGCCGCCGACGCCTTTTCCTCGGTGCTGCGCAAGGATTTCCAACGCCTGCGCAATCTGGTCCGGGAAGAACCGGAGGTTCCGGAGGAGGACCGGGTCGAGCACCTGCACGAGATCCGCAAGGCCGCCAAGCGTTTACGCTATTCCGCCGACGCGGCGGGACGGGTGCTCGGGGGTCCGGCCGAGGAGCTGGCCCGCAAGGCCAAGAAGCTGCAATCGGTCCTCGGCGATCACCGCGACGCGGTGGAGGCGATGGCCATGATCGAGACGCGCGCGGCCGCGGCCCGGCAGCGGGGCGCCGATACCGGCGTCTACGAGGCGCTGGCACTGTCGGAGGCCGCGGCGGCCCGCAAGGCCCTGGAGAGCTATCCGGTTGCCGCGGAATTCTTGAAGACCAAGTACAAGCGTAAGGAAATGCTCGGATAACGTATTTGCCGATCGTTAGCCATGTCACCGCGAGTTCGTCATGCACTATGGCTATCATCGCCGAATGCAGCAGCGCCCGAAGAACGGAGTTCGCGGCTGGTTGTGGGCCGCTCTCGCCGCGCTCGTGTTGATCGCGATCATGGCCGCCAGCCTGGGCATGTACGCGGTGGGCAAGAACCGCGCCGACAGGGTCTACTCCTACGGCGCGGTCGACGCGCCCGACCGGGTCGACGTGGGCGTGACGGTCATCCGGATCGATACCGCGACACAGACCGCGGCGATCGCGGTGAACGTCTTTCCCCGCGGCACGTTCGCCGATGAGGCGGGCGATCTCCGCTCCGACGCGAAACTGCTCCTGCCGACGGCCGCGAAATCCGATCCGATTCCGCTGAAGGCCGGTCAGCCGGTGTCGACCATCGATACCAGGCTCGAAATGCTCGGCACCACCACCGATTACCCCTTCGACACCTATCGCACCCGCGCGGTAGTCCAGATCCTCGCCGCGGACGATCGCGAGCTCCCGGCCATGGTGACGATCGCCAACAACGATTCGTTCTTCCAGATCGCGAGCCGATTCAGCTCCTCGGATCCCGGCGATCCGGCACTCATCGATCTGACGCTCGACGCGGATCGCACGACGCCGACCACGATTTTCGCCGTATTCCTGATGGTCCTGATGCTCGGGCTCGCGATCGCGGCCGTCACGACCGCCTACTACGTCCTGCACTGGCGGCGCGGCCTGCTGTTCCCCGCGTGCTCGCTGCTGGCGGTCCTGCTGTTCGCACTGGTGCCGCTGCGCAATGCGGTGCCCGGCAGCCCGCCGATCGGTTCGATCATCGACTTCGCCTCGTTCTTCCTCGCCGAGGGCATCATCTCGGTGGCGCTGATCGTCTCGGTGATCATCGGCTATCGCGTGGAGATCGCCAGGGAGCGCGCCGAATGACTCAATCCGCGGGGAAGGCGAAGGTGACCGTGCGCGTGGCAGGCGCGGATTCGACCAGGCGCACCCGCACCTGCCAGCCCTCCGGCGGCGAGCCGACGCATTTGGCCACCACCGGCGGTTCGGCGACGAAGATCTCCGCCGGGCGACTGCCGTTGGCCTCGCGCACCACCACCGCCCGGAATACCGAGCCCAATCTGTCCGCGAGCACCGTGGATTCGGTCAGATCCAGACACGCCCGCTCGAGCTTCCCGGCGACGGCGTCACCGCGGCGCATCGACTCCGCGGCCTCGGACAGACCGTCGCGAACCCAGCGCGGCACCGGGGTTCCGGCGCAGCGGGCCAGGCAGATCTCGGTGGCGTAGCGGTCGGCCAGTCGCCGCAGCGGCGCGGTCACATGTGCGTAGGGCGCGCCGATTCCGCTGTGCTCCACCACGGCCGGGGCCTCGTCCCCGAGCACGGTGTAGGTCGCACCGCGCAGCAGTCCGGTGGCCTCGGACATCAGGACCAGGGCCGCGGGTGTTTCGGTATCCAGCGCGGCGAGCATGCGGCCCACGGAAGTCTCGGCGGGCCAGTCGATGCCGAGCGCGGCGGCCGTGCGCCGCATCGACTCGACCGCGGCCGGTGGCGGGGCGGGCATCGTGCGCAGCAGGCCGATCCGGCCGCCGGAGTCGCCTGTCTCGCCCAGCATGATCCGTGCCGCGCACATACCGGTCAGCAGCGAGATCTGCTCGTTCCAGTCGTCGGCCTCGGTGCGCGGTTCCAGCACGAGCTGCCAGTGCTGACCCCCGCCCTTGTCATGTCCGTCGGGCACGACCGACTGTGCGGGCAGGCGCAGTCCGATCGCGCCGCGGGCGAGTCCGGCCTCGATGCGCAGCCGCCCGAATTCGGGCAGCGCGGCGATCGAGGGATGCAGCCGACCGGCGTCGGCATCGGCCTGCACACCGGCGTAGTCGAGGCGGGCGCGGGAGCGCACCAGGGCGCGCTCGACCGAAAACCGTTGCGGTTCGCCCGCTTCGTCGCATTCGATGGTCCACAGTGCGGCCGGACGGTCCTGATCCGGCAGCAGGCTGGCCGACCCCTCCGAGAGCACCGGCGGATGCAGCGGCACGGTGCCATCGGGCAGGTAGAAGGTTTCGGCTCGCGCGAGAGATTCGCGGGCGAGCGCCCCGGTGGGGGCGACGACGGCCGCCACATCCGCGATGGCGTATCGCAGCAGGAAGCCGGAGGAGGTTCGTTCGAGATGCAGCGCCTGGTCCAGGTCCAGTGCGCCGGGCGGGTCGATCGTGACGAAGGGGATGTCGGTGCGATCGGCCCGGGAGCCCGCGAACGCGTCGACCGCGTCGCGGGCTTCCGAGACGGCCTCGGCCGGATACTCCGAGACCATTCCGAATTCGGTTCGCACGGCGCCGAAATCGACCGGCGCCGAGACGATCCGCTGATGGAGTACCACGTGCAGGCGCGGGACTACTGCAGCGCCAGCATCGTGCCGTTCAACTGATCGAACGGCCCGTACACCGTGAACACGACCCGGCCGTTCGGGTACTGCGAGGACAGATCCGCCGCCGAATTGAGCGCCTGCCCGAACGACGCGGCCGACGGATGGGGCAACGTACCGATGGCGTTCCCGATATGGGTCTGATGCACCCACTGGGTGTCACCC
The DNA here is from genome assembly GCF_001613105.1 of Nocardia pseudobrasiliensis NBRC 108224. GTDB lineage: Bacteria > Actinomycetota > Actinomycetes > Mycobacteriales > Mycobacteriaceae > Nocardia > Nocardia pseudobrasiliensis. The sequence goes on from NZ_BDBS01000060.1 coordinate 50,810, forward strand.
GGGGAGAGGTCGACCTGCACCCCGCCCGGCAATGGAGTCACCGCGACCGCCGAAGCGGACCCGGCCCCCAGCACAGCCAAAACCGAAGCAGCACCGGCGATCATGGCACCGGCAACCAACTTGCGAACCACGCGCATAGAGATAGAACCTGCTTTCCGACGTCGTTGACACCCACAGCCCCGTTGCCGCCCCCAGGCAACGGAACTTTCCAACGCGCAACACTCTATGACGTTTGTCACGGATTAGGCCACTCGAGCACAGATCGCCGCGCCCACCCCGGCGCGCCGCACCCAGTCCCACTCGCGCTCAACTGGATTCCCCCTGTTTCAAACGTGTCCAATGCCACCCCGAATCCGCCCACAACCTCGAGTGCCTCGGCATTCACCCCCACCCGCACACCCCCACCGCCACACCCACGACCGACGCGCGGCCCACCGATCGCCGCCAGACCGATCGGTCCCAATTGCCGGATTCAATGGCCCACACGGCAACTCGGGACAGGGCGACACGATCATGATCAAGAGCAGAACCGAATAACTTGGGCGGCTTTCCGATCCGGTCGCGCCGACCTGGTAATTCTATTCGGAAACACTTCGGTCGACGGCCGATTCCCGCTGTGCCTGCGCGAAGCGGCATCCGCTGTTAATGTGGCCCGGTGTTCGCGGGACCGGTCGGTCCCATCACCCCATTCGCATGTCGAGAAACAAGGGAGTTCCGCACCGTATGTCGTCCATCGTCTACGACTACCTGTTGCCGCTGCTCGGCCCCGAGCAGGCCGCCTACTGGGCTCAGATCCTCGTCATCAACCCGGTGGGCTGACCCACCAGCACGGGCCTCACGCCGCGGCGGCACCCCGATGGGGGTGCCGCCTTTGCTTTTTCGTCACGCCCCGTATGCGCGCAGGAAGGTGACCACCGCGGCCTCGGCCACCCGGCGCCGCTCGGCCTCGCCGATGGTGGTTGTCCCCCATCGCGTTCTGCCCGCCACCGCGCCGGTCAACAATGCCGCGAACTGCTCGGCGGCCACATCGGGATCATCGATGCGCAGCGCTCCGGCCAGTGACAGCCGGGCGAACCGATCGGCCAGCGCCCGATTCACCCGATCCGAGACCTCGGCGACGATATCGGCCAGTTCCGGCAGCCGCGCCGATTCCGCGGCGACCAGTCGGCGCAGCGAACGCGATTCCTCGGCGCAGTAGCACTCGATCAGCCGCAGCCCGAGCCGCCGCAGCCGCGCGTCCAGTTCGCCCGCTCCCGAAACCTGCTCGAGCGCCGCGAGATCGGCCGCCAACGCCACATCGGACAGATCCTGCACGGCCTGGCGGAACAGCGTCTGCTTATCGCCGAAGTGGTTGTAGACGGTCGCCTTGGCCACCCCCGCCTCGGCCGCGATGTCGTCGACGCGGGCCTGCGCGTAGCCCAGGCGGGCGAAGACTCAGCGCCGTCATGCGGCAGGCCGGCAAACTCAGCGACCTGCTGGCCGTCCACTTCACCCGCACCCACCCCGCCAGCCGAATCCGCTACATAATCCTGCACCCCGGCCTCACCGCCACCGGCTTCACCGGCCAGTACAACCCCACCGACACCGCCCTCGTCGCCGCCATGCGCGACCGCGCCCAACCAATCGAAGCGGCCCTCACCCGAATCCTCCACCACCTCGACAACCCACCCACCGCCCCCTTGACCGCCTCATGCAAGACACCCAACTCGACACCCGGACCACTCCCTTCGACCCAGCCGCCGCCCACCGCCTGGCCGAAATAACCACTAATTTGCTGTCAGCAGTACCTGTTCAATCCCGCCCCACCACAGGCTCACCAGCCCGCTGATCTCCAGCCGACCCCAGCCGCGGAGCCTCGATCCCCCGCGGCTCATCGGCTTTATCCAGCTCTCGCCCTTCCCCGCTCACCCCATCCACCCCTTCCCCGGCCGAAACTCCACCCACCTCTTCTTTCGCCGGGACTCCACCTACCTCTTCCCTCGCCGAAACTCCACTAACCTCTTCCCTCGCCGAAACTCCACCCACCCCTTCCCCCGCCGAAACTCCCCCCACCCCTTCCCCCGCCGAGGGCGCTTTTCCCTCGGCGGGGGTCGCCCGCTCCAAAAACCGCAACAACTCCACCGGAAACGGCAGCACCAACGTCGAATTCTTTTCCGCCGCAACCTCTACCACCGTCTGCAGCAGGCGCAATTCCAGTGCCGCGGGAGCCTGGGACATGGTTGAGCCCGCCTCGGCGAGCATGTGGGCGGCCTGTAGTTCGCCCTGGGCGGTGATGACGCGGGCGCGGCGCTCGCGTTCGGCCTCGGCCTGGCGGGACATGGAGCGCTTCAGCGATTCCGGCAGCGCCACATCCTTGATCTCCACGCGGTCGATATGGATGCCCCAGGCCAGCGCGGGGCTGTCGATCATGAGCTCGAGGCCCTTGTTCAACTGCTCGCGGTTGGACAGCAGATCATCCAGTTCGCTCTTGCCGATGATCGAGCGCAGCGAGGTCTGCGCCACCTGGGCCACCGCGAAAAGATAGTCCTGCACCTCGATCACCGCCTGGATCGGATCGACGACCCGGAAGTACACCACCGCGTCGACCCGCACCGTGACGTTGTCGCGGGTGATGCCCTCCTGCGCGGGCACCGGCATGGTGACGATCCGCATCGGCACCTTGCGCATCCGATCCACGAACGGAATCAGCAGTCGCAGACCGGGTTCACGCACCCCGCGCACCCGCCCGAACCGGAACACCAGCCCACGCTCGAACTGCTCGACCACCCGCAACCCGGTGCCGACGGCGACCCCGCCCAGCACCACCCCCACACCGACGAGACTGCTCACGATCGTCACCAGGTCCATACCGCACCCCCGTGCGAAACACCCGGCACACGGAACCACCGGGCCCTGTATCGATCATGGCACCCCGAAGGCGCGCGGGCGAGCTAGTTCGCCACGCTCGCGAATCCGGCCTGCTCGGGGGTGAGCAACTCGTCGGTGTCCAGTTCGGGCAGGATGAGAATCTTGACCTGTTCGGTCGCGCCGTCACTGGGCCGCAGCGCCTCGAAAGCCGTACGGGCCCCGGCCAATCCGGTATAGGCGGTCACCATGAGCGCCGGATCGTAGCGGCCCTCGCGCAGATGTTCGTAGGCCCGCCACACCCCTTCGTAGCGGGTCTCGCCGTACACCGGCCCGCAGACGAATTTGAGCGTGAGGTTGTTGACGACCGCGGTCATCGACCGAATCGCCTCCGGCTCGGCATTGGCCCCCACAATGCTGATCACCGTATGCGGCGGCACCCGCGCGATCAGATGCGACAGCAACCGCGCGCCCGACGCCTCGACAACGTAGAGCCGCCCACCGTCCCCGGCCAGTTCCTTCCACACCGCGACCGGATCGGTATAACGCGGATCGACCGCGACATGCGCACCGTAGGCCAGTGCGATTTCGCGTCGCTTGGCCGACGGGTCCGACACCACGATCGGATTCGCCCCGCGCGCGGCCAGTTCCACCACCGCGCCGAGCCCGATCGGTCCCGCACCGGTCACCAGCGCGCCCTCACCCTGCGAAATCCCGGTCTGGCGAGCGCCGTTGGTTCCGGTGGCGACGGGTTCGAGGGTCGCGGCCAGAATCGGATCGACACCCGCCTCCAGCGGCACATGCATACCCGCGCCGACGATGGTCTCGGTGCTCATACCGCCCGGATAGTCGTTGGCATAGCCGACGCAGCGCACCACACCGGCGGCGTCGGCGACCCACGGCAGCACGAAAAGCCGCTGCCCGACGGAGTATTCGCTCACTCCGGGCCCCAATTCGGTGACCTCGGCGGTGAATTCGTGCCCGAACACCAGCGGGCGGGCCGAATCGAACAGGAAGGTCTCCTGTTTGGCCTCGCGATTGGAGGCGAGAAATTCCTCGGTGTGCGCCCATGCCGACAGATCCCCGCCGCAGATGCCGTTGGCGATCGGGCGCACCCGCAACTGCCAGGCGCCCAGCTCGGGCAGTGGGAAATCGCCGACGGTGAATTCACCCTCGTGGTAGATCGAGGCGCGCATGAGATGTCCTTTCCGCCTTCACGATCGATCACTCAGCGCGGGTGCGAGCAGATGGCACAGGGTGTCGGCGAGCAGATCCAGCGGATCGTCGGTATCCGACGGCCAGCCGGTGGCGATCCAGGCCGCGAAGAACGACTCGATCAGCAATGCGATCAGCAGCGCCCGCTGCCGGGCCTGCGCCGGGGTGACCGCCCGCCACCGATCGGGATCGCCGACCAGCAGATCGACATACCGCTCCCGCGCCGCGATCGTGCCCTCGGTCGAGGCCGGCGGCCCGGCCATGGTGAGCACCCGGATCGAGGCCGCCTGCTCGCGCCAGCGCGCCTCGACCACATCGAGCCAGTCCCGCACCGCCGCGCGGGTCCACACCGACCGGCCCGCCAGATCGGCGTACACCTCGTCGCCGAGCGCGTAGAGCCGATCGGCCAGACCCAGCACGATCTCGGTCTTGCCGGAGAAGTGCGCGTACACGGTCACCCGCGATACCGCCGCGGCCCGGGCGATGTCGTCCATCGTCGCCTCGAGCGACGATTTCTCGGCGAACACCTCGACGGCCGCGTCCAGCAGCCGATCCCGGGTCAGCAGCTTCTGCTCCGCCCGCACGCTGAGCCGTGCCACACTCCTCCTCGCTGAGCAAATCGAAAACTGAGTTAACAAAATGTAAGGCTAACAGCCATTGTGTCAGCTCAACGAGCGTGTCCCGCTGATCGGACGGTTGATCATCCCCACGTCAGCGGATCGAGGTCGAGATAGAAGCGCAGTCGTTCGGCGTCGAGGTCGATGCCGTAGACGCGGGCGAACGCCTCGTCCGCCGCGCGGGCCCGCTGCTCGTCGGGCCAGGTCTCGCGGGAGTTGGCGAGCAGCAGGGCGAAGTCGGTGTAAGGGTCGGCTCGGCCCAGGCGGCCCAGATCGATGAATCCCGTCACCTCGAGGGTCCGCGGGTCCAGGACGATATTGGGCAGGCACAGATCCCCGTGGCACACAACGGCTTCCGCGTCCTCGCGCGGTAACCATCGATCCACCTGCGATACGACCCGCTCGAGCAGCGCCTCGGGCACGAGCCGCCGATGCTCGTCGGACAGGAAGTCCGGATCGACGGCGTTGCGCCCCACGACATCTCGCGCGCGGCCGACCATCTCCGCCAGCCCGCGCCCGAACGGGCAGTCCCGCACCGGCAGCGCGTGCAGCCGCCGCACCGCGCGCCCGATCGACTCCCACGCCGTCCCGAGTTCCTCGGCCGACACCAGATTCGCGGGCATGCCCTCGACCGCGCTGGTGATCAGGCAGGCTCCCGCGTCATTATCGATCCAGTCCAGCATCGCCGGTCCGGGAATGCCCTGGGAGGCCAGCCACTCCACCCGATCGCGCTCGTCCTCGAGTTCCCCGGCCCGGTCGGGACGCACGCATTTCGCATACCGCGCGCCGTCCGGGGATCGGAACACCGCGGCCCCGGACTCCCCGTCCCCCACGACCTCCCATCCGTCCCGCGCCAACAACCGCCCTACCCAATCGAATTCGGACACGATCGCGATGCTAGCCACGCCGCGGGGAAAGCGTTCGGGGGCGAGGGTTTTCCGGCAGGATGCCAGGTATGAGCGGAGACGACTGGAATACCAAGATCATCGACGAGTTCCGGGCGAACGAGGGCCGCGTCGGCGGGATGTTCGAGGGCGCGCCGATGCTGCTGATCCATCACATCGGTCGCAAGAGCGGCCGGGAATCGGTGAGCCCCACCATGTATCTGCCCGACGACCAGGACCCCGACCTGATCTACGTCTTCGCCTCCAAGGGAGGCGCCCCGACCAATCCCGGTTGGTACTACAACCTCACCTCGGCCGGCGCCGCGGACGTGGAACGCGGCACCGAGACCTACCACGTCTCCGTCCAGGAGGTAACCGGCCCCGACCGCGACCGCCTCTACGCCGAACAGGTCAGCCGCTACCCAACTTTCGGCGAGTACGAGAAGAAAACCGCGGGCATCCGCACCATTCCGGTGCTGGCGCTGCGTCGGGCGTAGCAGGACCGAGGTGCCGTTGGCCACGGGCTCCCGTGCCCAGCGGCCCATAGTCCCGCGCGCAGCAGCCACAGTTCCCACGCGCAGCAGCCCACAGTTCCCGAAGTATGAGGGACGAGTCGGTCTGTAAGCCGGATCCTGTCCCGGTCGAGACCGGGGGCGGTCATCCATCTGGGTGCACCGTCACCGGGCACCTCGAGCGGTCCACCCGCAGGCTCGGGCGAGCAGCCCTCGGACACCTGCGCAGTCGCACTCCGGAGAATGCGACCTTCGACCTTGCTCCGGGCGGGGTTTACCGAGCCGCCCCGGTCACCCGGGGCGCTGGTGCGCTCTTACCGCACCGTTTCACCCTTACCGGCGTTGTGCACGCCGGCGGTCTGCTTTCTGTGGCACTGTCCCGCGGGTCACCCCGGGTTGCCGTTAACAACCGCCCTGCTCTGTGGAGTCCGGACTTTCCTCGGCGCCGGGCAGCGACACATACGTGTCCGTTCCCATCGCCGCGACCGCCCGACCGACTCGTCTGAGGATGATTATGCCCCACGCCGACGAGGGTCCCGCATTCGGTCTGTTTTGCCGGAATCTGTCCGGATCGCGGGCGCGACCCGGGGATCCAGGTCAGCGGCGCAAGCGACGAACCAGTACGGTAATTCGCCATGGAGCGTGTCGAGGTGGGGTTCCCGTCGGGAAGCGATCAATGTGCTGCATGGCTTTATCTCCCGGACGGTCCGCCCAAGCCGCGACCGCTGGTGATCATGGGCCACGGGCTGGGCGCCAATCGCGAGATGGGGCTGGACAGGTACGCGCGTCGCTTCGCCGCCGCGGGAATGGGCGTGCTGGCCTTCGACTATCGCGGTTTCGGGGCCAGTGGCGGCACGCCCCGGCAGATGATCAATATCGCCCGCCAGCGTGACGACTGGCGCGCGGCCATCGCCTTCGCCCGCACCCTCAAGGGTTTCGACGCCACCCGAATCGCGCTGTGGGGCAGTTCCTTCGGCGGCGGGCACGTATTGTCCATCGCGCACGAGGACGATTACCTCGCCGCGGTCGTCGCCCAGTGCCCGTTCACCAGCGGCCGCGCCTCGACGCTGGCCAAGGGCCCGATCAGCATCATGAAGACCGGCACCCTCGCGGTGACCGATCTGCTCGTCGGCCCGCTCCGGCGCAAGCCGATCGGCGCGCGCCTGGCCGGACGCAAGGGTTCGGCCGCGCTGATGAGCGCCTCGGACGTGCCGGAAGGTTACGGCCGCCTCGCCGAGGAGAGCGAGAACTACCAGCCCAAGGTCGCCGCCCGATTCGGCCTGTCGGTCATGTTCGATTCCCCCTGGCGACGCACCAAGGCCATCAAGGTGCCGGTCCTGTACCAGGTATGCGACACCGATTCGGTCACCCCCATCGGCCCAACCCTCAAGGCCGCCGAACGCACCAAACACGCCCTGATCAAGCGCTATCCGATCGGCCATTTCGACATCTACTTCGACGACTGGTTCGAAAAAGCCGTCTACGACCAAATGGAGTTCCTCGTCTCGGTCCTGCGCCCCTGAACCACTCGCGCCGCGGCCCACGACCGGCCCCGCGCCGCGCAGCGATCACCAGCCCCCTTCACCAATTGCCTAACGGCCTCACTGACTGGCCCGCGCCTCGTCGATGCCCCGCGCCTCGTCGATGACCCCCGCGCCTCGTCGATGCCCCGCGCCTCGTCGATGACCCCCCGCGCCTCGTCGATGACCCCCCGCCCCCTCGATCGCCCCACGCCCCGTCGATCGCCCACGCCCACTGACTGGCCCGCACCTCTCACCGACTGACCCGCGCCGCCTCTCACTGACCGACCCCGCCGCGCTCAGCTCGCTCGCCCCGCCGCCTTAATATGCTCGCCCCGCCGCCTTAATTTGTTCGCCCCGCCGCCTAATTTGCTCGCCCTGCCCCCCTTAATTTGCTTGCCCCGCGCGCAGCGTCGGGGCAGCATCGGCGGGGTGCGGGTGCGGCGACTGGGTGCGGACGAATGGCGGACGGCTCGTGATGTGCGGCTCGGGGCGTTGGAGACATCGCCGCCGGGGACCTTCGCACAAACCTTCGCCGAGGCGTCCACATGGGATGAAGCCCGCTGGCGCCAGTGGTATTCGACGCGCCGGGCGTTCTTCGTCGTGGAATCGGAGGCGGAGGCCGTGGGCTGCGCCGGACTGCTGTTCGAGCAGGGCGGCCCGGTACTGGTCTCGGTCTGGATCTCCCCCGCCTCGCGCGGCACCGGGGCCGCGGACCTACTCCTGAAGACGATCGCGGAATGGGTCCGCGAGCACGAGCACCGCACACTTCGCCTGTGGGTCATGGAAGGCAATACCCCGGCCGAAAAGCTCTACCGCAGACAGGGTTTCGTCCCCACCGGCCGCCGCCAGCCGTCGGCCGTACACAGTCCGAACTTCGAGAACGAGATGTCGCTCGACCTGAGCTGACCTATCAGAGATACGAGGTGTCGTTCACCAACCGCACCGACGAGCCACCGTCGGGATAGAACTCGGCGATCGACAGCGACGCCAGATCCAGATGCAACCGGTACAGCAGGCTCGGGCCGACGCCCAGGGCGAGTTGCAGCAGCGTCTTGATCGGGGTCACATGGCTCACCACCACGATGTTCTGCCCCGGATACAACCCGACCAGATCCCGGCGGACGCCCTCGATGCGTTCGCGCACCTGGTCGAAACTCTCGCCGCCCGGCGCGGGCAGCGACGAATCGCTCAGCCACCGGGCGTGCAACTCCGGATCCTGTTGGGCCGCTTCGGAGAACGTCAGCCCCTCCCACGCTCCGAAGTCGGTCTCGATGAGGCCGTTGAGAACTCGGACCGGAACGTCGAGCGCCTGGGCAACGGCCTCGGCGGTCTCCTGCGCCCGACCCAGGGGTGAGCTCACCACCGCGGCGATACCGCCCTTGGCGGCAAGGTATTTCGCGGCCCGGGCGGCCTGTTCACGCCCGAGGGCGGTCAGCGGCGGATTCCCCCGACCCGAATACCGGCGATGGACCGAGAGCTCGGTCTGACCGTGACGCAGCAGCAGCATGCGGGTGGGACGTCCCTGCGCGCCGGTCCAGCCCGGACTGGTTGTCGCCGAGGGGGTTTCGACGGCAACAGCACCGGCATCGGACATCGCATTCGGATGCGCGCTCTCGACCGCCGGTCCGCCGGCCACGGTTCGATCCCACGTCGAACTCGGCGCGGCCTCCCGCACCTCGTCGATCAGCTTGGCATCGTCCATCGCGTCGTTGGCGAGCCGGTCGGCATACGAGTTCTCCGCGCGCGGAACCCATTGGAACCGTACGCGATCGAATCCGGCGACCAGCCGCCGCGCGCGATCGGCGAGCGGAATCATGGCCTCGTGCTTGACCTTCCAGCGACCCGACATCTGCTCGACGACCAGCTTGGAATCCATGCGCACCTCGACCTCGTGCGCGCCCAGCTCCGCGGCGGCCTCCAAACCCGCTATGAGACCGCGATATTCGGCGACATTGTTGGTCGCGACGCCGAGGGCCTGCTTACGCTCGGCCAGCACGTGCACATGTTCGGCGTCCCACACCACCGCGCCGTAACCGGCCGGGCCGGGATTGCCGCGCGAACCTCCGTCCGCCTCGACGACGACCAGCATCGGCGTCACAGCCCGGATTGCTTGGTGCGCACCATGATCGCGCCGCATTCGGGGCAGCGTACGACAACCTCGGGTGCGGTCTTGGCGATGCGGGCGATCTCGCCGCGGTCCAGTTCGATGCGACAGGCGCCGCAGCGGCGGGCCTGCAGCAGCGCCGCGCCGACGCCGTGTTCGGCGCGCTGGCGATCGTAGATCGCGAGCAGTTCGGCCGGGAAGGTGGTGATCAGGCCGTCGCGATCGCTCGCGCAGCGCTGCGCGGCGACACCGAGGTCGGCGAGCGCCTCGTCGCGGCGGCGCTGGGCATCGCCCAGATCCTCCTCGGCCTTGCTCAGGTTCGCGCCCGCGTGCTGATGGTCGGCGACGGCGGCCTCCCGGCGTTCCATCACCTCGAGCAGATCGTCCTCGAGGACCGAACGCCGCCGCTCCAGGCTGGTCAGCTCGTGCTGCAGTTCCGAGAGCTGTTTGGCGCCGACGCTGCCGTTGTCGAGCATGCCGCGGTCGCGCTGCTCACGCTTGCGCACGCCGTCGATCTCGGTCTCGAGCTTGCGGATGTCGCGGTCGAGGTCGTCGATCAGGATCTCGACCTTCACCGCCGCATCCTTGCGTGCGGTGCGCTCCTCCTCCAGCCGCTGCACCTCCTGCTGCTCGGGCAGCACCTTGCGGCGGTGCTCGATGCGCGTCAGTTCGGCGTCGACGCCGGCGAGGTCGAGCAGCTTGGCCTGGATGGGTGGTTCGACATTCAACGCGGAACTTACTCCCTGGACGCATCGGACTCCTCGGACGCCCGGTCGGGCGCCCAGCACGGACTATCAACCGTACCCCGCCCACGCCCGGTTACGTCCCAACCCCACCCCATCGGTTCCGGATCGCCGCGCCCATATTTCGGCGGCGACCGAAAGCATCTCCGTGGCAGGCTCATTGACATGCACAGCTACGAGGTGAAGGTCCAGTGGAGCGGGGCGACCACCGGCTACCGCGACTACTCCCGCAATCACGAGGTCCACGCCCCGGACCGCCCACCCCTGCCCGCGAGCGCCGACCCGGTCATCGGCCGCGGCGACGGCGACCGCTGGAACCCCGAACTCCTCCTGGTCGCCTCCCTGTCCGAATGCCACATGCTCTGGTACCTGCATCTGTGCGTGGAGGCGGGCATAGTCGTCACCGACTACCGCGACACCGCGACCGGCGCCATGGACAACGAACGCTTCCACCGCGTACTGCTCCGCCCCCGAGTCACCATCACCGACCCCACCCGCGCCACCGACGCCCGAGCCCTGCACTCCGAGGCCCACAAGCGCTGCTTCATCGCCAATTCGATGAACTTCCCCGTCGACCACGAACCGGAGATCGTCGCCCGAGCCGACTAGGCCACCGAACCGAAGGCCCTGTCCAGGAAGGGATTCCACGACCCGCCATCATCTCCAGAAGTCCGTATGGAACTGTTAGGGTTCCATACGGAGGTCTCATGAATCAGAATCCGATATCCGTCTGGCTCGACCAACTGGCCAGACCGAAACCCGTGGGCGAACCCATCGGGCCCGCCGAACGCACCAGCGCCAGCTGGAACACCCCGCCACCGACATTCACCGAGAAGCGCACCGACAACCACCGAGACGAACTCGATCCGTATCTCAGCTCGTGGATGGACGATTCGGTGAAGTACGGCAAGCAGACCGGCATCGATCCTCGGCTCGTGATGGCCATCGTGCTCAACGAGGGCGCCACCCGCGAGCAGGTGGTGGGCCGTGCCGGTGCGACCGCTTACGACCTCGGTAGGTGGGCGACCAGCCCGCTGCGCGGCGGACCCGGAAACTCGCTGGGCGTCACCAATATGAAAGAGGAGACATTCGAAAAGCTCAGGGCCCGATACCCGGACGAGTTCGGCGGACACCAGTGGAGCGATCTGACCACCGATGAGCATCTGGCCGTCAAAGCCACGGCGTACGCGCTCAAAACCATGAAGGACGATACCGCCGCGCTGGTCCCGGACAATATGCGGGCGAAGATCTCGCTCAACGAATACCTCGCCGCCGGATACAACGCGGGCGAGGAGAACCTGGCGAACTATCGCAGAAACGGCGATCTCGGCCCCGGGGGCGCCGCCTATGCCCAGCGCGCGAACGACAATTTCCAGCGGGCGCAGCAACTCATGTCCCAGGTATACGTCATGCGCGCCGACGGCGGCGAAGTGAACGGACCCGGTTCGACGATCGGCGACAAGATCCCGGCCTGGCTCTCCGATGGCGAGTTCGTCATGAACGCGCGATCGACTGCGGTGAACGGTCCGTTCCTGCGTGCCCTGAACGCCGATCCTCACTTTCTGCAGCGCATGCTCGCCGCTCGGCAGGCCGGTCGGCCCGCCGAACCGTCGGTCGGCCTCGCGCCCAGCGCGGCAGCGTCGAACTCGACGCAGGTGACCATTACCGCGCCGCATCGCGAAGATATTGTCGACCGACTGAAAATCCTTGCCCTGCAATGGGAACTACTGCACCGGCGGTAGTCTCGCCGCACTCATCCGGCCCCGCACGTCACCGCGAACTCGAAGACGAACAGTGCCCCGGCGCGCAGGTCCGCGCTCTGCTGTGCGTTCGGCTGCCAGGACACGTGCGTCCGATCGAAGACACGGTCGACCGTCAGGTGGCAGTCGTCGGTGAAATCGCCATAGGCGACGGGGGTCGCCGGGCCGGGGCCGTCGCGTAGGATCCGCTGCTTGACCCACTCGTCCGGTTCGAAGCGCGTCACGCGCAGTCCGGGAGCGGAAACCAGCTGGGCGATATCGTCCACCGGAGGGCCGATAAAGACCGCGGAGGCGACCGGGCCGATACCCCGTCCCACCGGCTCATCCGAGCGGGCGTAGCCCGGTACTCGAACCGCGTTCAAATGGTCCCGAGCCGGATTCGGTTGCCACCAATAGATTCCCAGGCCAGCACAGCCGGCCAAGACGAAGGCCAGCACACCCGCGGACCTTCGAAGCCATGCCGTCGACCCGCGCAACGCCGAGGTCACGGCCCGGACCGCCACGGCAGCGGCGATCGCCACCAGCAGAATTCGCAACGACCACTGCCGAAAACCCAACAGCACGGCCCAGATTGCGACCATGGCGAAAAGCCACCACACCCACGCGGGAATTCGCCGCACCGTCCGCAACACGCGTTCAGTATGCCGCGCGTTCCCCCGACTCGCTCAGCAGTCCGCCGCGCCCAGCGTCCAAGGGTCCGTGCGGATCGTCGATACCCGAGTCTCCAAGCCCGGCAGGGCCTTTCGTACGAATTGCGCTGCCTGGGCGCACCAGGGGAATTCGGTGGCCCAGTGGGCGGCGTCGATCAGGGCCGGACCGCCCGCGCGGAGGTGTTCGTCGGCCGGGTGGTGGCGGAGGTCGGCGGTGAGGTAGGCGTCTACGCCCAGGCGGGTGACCGTGGTGAGGAAGGAGTCGCCCGCGCCGCCGCAGACCGCGACGGTGTGGATCGGCCGGTCCGGGTCGCCGGCGGCCCGGACGCCCCAGGTGGTGCCGGGGAGTCCGGCGCGGACGCGGGCGGTGAAGGCGCGCAACGTTTCCGGGTGCGCCAGATGTCCGATTCGGCCCAGGCCGAGGCCCGAGGGCAGCGCGGCGCGCTCGGTGACGTGGAAGGCCGGGTCCTCGTAGGGATGGGCGGTGCGCAGGGCGGCCAGGACGGCCGCGCGCTTGGACGGGGGCGACACCACGGTGACGGTGTCCTGTTCGACGGTCTCGAGTTCGCCCGGCGCCCCGGCCGCGGGATTGGCCCCCGGCAGCGGGCGGAACTGGCCGATACTCGCCGTCCGCGAGGCACATTCGCGATAGCGATCGCCGCCGCCCGCGCCCGCCTCGAACAGCGCGGCGAGCACCGCCTCGGTATGCGCGCGCGGCACCTGCACGGTCCACTCGTCCACCGGCGCAGCGGATTTCGACTCCAGCGGTCCGGTGACGGTGAGTCCCACCGCATGCGCCAGCGCGTCGGAGACGCCCGGATCGGCGGAATCGGCATTGGTGTGCGCGGTGAACAGCGCGCAGCCGTTGCGAATCAGGCGATGCACCAGCGCGCCCTTGGGCGTACTCGCGGCCACCGAATCCACCCCGCGCAGCAGCAGCGGATGATGCGCCACCAGAACCTGTGCGCCCCAGGCGATCGCCTCGTCCACCACCGCCGCGGTGGCGTCCACCGCGAACAGCACCCGGCCGACCGGCTCGTGCTCGGCGCCACACACCAGGCCCACCGAATCCCACGATTCGGCCAGCCGGGGCGGATAGGCCGCGTCCAGCACCCCGACCACATCCCCGACCGTTACGCCCGCCACCGCCGACCTCCTCCGCCTCGCGTCTGCACCGCTCCGCAGACGCTACCGTCTGTCCATATGTTCAAGGTCACCGCACTGCCGGTGGCGAAGCCCGGCCTGAGCCGAGACGAGCTGATCGAGTACTACGAACACCGGCACGTCCCGCTCATCACCTCGCTGGGCCCGCCGCCGCAACTACGTCGAGTCCGGCGAGACGGTCGAATTCGACATCGTCACTGAACCTTCCCCCGGCCGAAACGGGTGATCAGCCAGGGGCTGGCGTCGTTCCGAATACGCACCCGCCCAACGCGTTCGACTCCGCGCAGCCGCGGCGGCGGATCGAACATTGTCGCCGTCGCACGCGCCACGAATTCTCGGCCACCGGGGATACCTACCGAGCCCGGCGGTTACAGCCCGCTCGACCGAATGGCGGCTATCAGGCGATCGACCTCGTCGGCCCCGCGCACGGCCAGGCGGAGGTGATTCGGCCCGAGGCCCGGGAACGTGTCACAGCGCCGCACCGCGATGCCCTTGTCGGCGAGCCGTTTCCGCAGCAGCTCCCCATCGCGCACCTGGATCAGCACGAATGGGCCGCAGGCCGGTTCGCACACCTCGACGCCCACCTCGCCCAGGCGTGCGATCATCGCCGATCGCTCGGCGGCGATTTCCAGTGCCAGCGCACGGGATTCGGCGACCGCCCGGGGTTGCGCGGTCGCGGTGATCGCCTCGAGTTGCAGCGTGCCCAGCGGCCAGTGGGCGCGGCCGTGCGCCAGCCGGGCCAGCAGATCCGGCGGGCCCAGCAGATAGCCGCAGCGCAATCCGGCCAGCGCCCAGGTCTTGGTGAGACTGCGCAGTACCAGCACATCGGGAAGCGCGCTGCCCGCAAGCGATTCCGGTTCATCGACCACCGCATCGGCGAACGCCTCGTCGACCACCACGATCCGTCCCGGCCGCCGCAGCGCCCGAATGGTGTCCGCCGCGTGCAGCACCGAGGTGGGGTTGGTCGGATTGCCGAGGACCACCAGATCCGCCGCCTCGGGCACCAGCGCCGGATCCAGGGTGTAGGGAGGTTCGAGCACCACCCGCGCGACCGCGACCCCGGCCTCCCGCAACGCCAGTTCCGGTTCGGTGAACGACGGATGTACCACCGCCGCCAACCGCGGCGCCAACCGCGGCAGCATCGCGAATCCCTCGGCCCCGCCGCCCAGCGGCAACACCTCCCCCGGCTCCCGCCCGTGCCGCGCCGCGACCGCCGTCCGCGCGCCCAGTTCCCGCGCCGCCGACGGATACCGCCCGAGCTCACCCAACCGCGCGGCCAGCCGTTCCCGCAACCACGCGGGCGGCCCGCTACCCCGCACATTCACCGCGAAGTCCACCATCCCGGGCAGCGCCTCGACATCACCGTGATGACGCAGTGCGTCCCGATCGAACTCCGGATTCATCGGGCGCAAACGGTGGTCTCGGGCACAGCGCCCCACCCTACGTGGCCGCCGAATGCGGGGACCGGCCAGAATGGCTGTCGTGGGCGAGCTGCACGTGAGTTTCATCTGCACCGGCAACATCTGTCGGTCGCCGATGGCCGAGAAGATCTTCGCCGCGCATCTGGAACGGGCCGGGCTGGCCGATCGGGTGCGGGTGAGCAGTGCCGGGACGACCTCGTGGCATGTCGGATCCGATGCCGACCCGCGAACCACCGCGGTGCTACGCAGACACGGCTATCCGATCGGGCATATCGCGGCACTGGTCGGATCGGATCACCTCGACGCCGATCTGCTGGTGGGTCTGGACGGTAAACACGACCGCTATCTGGCGCGGCTGGGGGTGCCGGTCGAGCGGCGGCGGCTGCTGCGCAGTTTCGATCCGCGGGCCGACGGCCCCGATGTACCGGATCCGTACTACGGCGACGACCCCGAATTCGAATTGGTCCGCGGGCAGATCGAGGCGGCCGTGCCGGGTCTGCTCGACTGGGTGCGCGAGCAGTTGCCGCGATGAATCTGGTGCGCCGGCTGACCTTCCTGCTGCGACCGAGCTGGGTGATCCTGGCCGCGGTGGTCGTGGCCTTCGCCTATCTGTGCTTCACCGTGCTGGCCCCCTGGCAGCTGGGCAAGAACAACACCACCTCGCATCGCAACAAGCTGATCGCCGCCTCGGTCGACGCCACACCGGTCGATGTGACCACACTGCTGAACGATCCGGCCGCCAAGGACACCGAGTGGCGGCGCGTAATCGCCACGGGGACTTATGTTCCCGGCTCGACGGTCGTGGAACGCCTGCAGCGCCTCAACGACAATCCGGCCTTCGGCATCCTGTCCACCTTCCGGCTCGACGACGGCCGCACCCTGCTCGTGGATCGCGGCCTGCTCGCGGCCGCCGACGGCATCCGCCTGCCCCCGATTCCGGAGCCGCCCGCGGGCAGTCAGCGAATCGAGGCCCGGGTCCGCAAATCCGAGGGCGTCACGCCGGGCAAGGATCCGATGACTCAGGACGGCTACCGCCAGGTGTATTCGATCGACACCGGCCAGCTCGCCTCGGTCCTGAACGAGCCGCTGACAACGATTCCCACCGGCGGCCCCGGCGGCTATCTGGAACTGACCGACCATCAGCCGGGCGCGTTCACCCCGACTCCGCTCCCCCAGCTCGACGCGGGCCCCTACCTGTCCTACGGCCTGCAGTGGATCGCCTTCGGCATCATGGCGCCTTTGGGCCTGGGCTATTTCGTCTACGCCGAGATCCGCGAGCGGCGCAGGGAACGCGGCGTGACCGCGACCGCACCGGCCACCGAATCCGCCTCCCCCGCAACGCCTTCGACCCCCACCCGCGAACCCACCAACGCCGAGCGCCTCGCCGACCGCTACGGCAATGCCCGCTGACCAACCGAACCCGATCGGACGATTTCGCGAACTGCCCGCGCCGAGGCTGACCGTGCTCAGCGACAACGAACAAGCTCTGCTGTCGCAGTGGTTGGACCGTTCCTGAGCCGCGGTCCTATCTGCGCGCCGCCCACAGCGCGGCGAGGAT
This sequence comes from Nocardia pseudobrasiliensis NBRC 108224, assembly GCF_001613105.1. Classification (GTDB taxonomy): domain Bacteria; phylum Actinomycetota; class Actinomycetes; order Mycobacteriales; family Mycobacteriaceae; genus Nocardia; species Nocardia pseudobrasiliensis. The sequence continues at coordinate 67,805 of NZ_BDBS01000060.1, forward strand.
CGCGCTCGCGAGCTGTACCGCCTCCGAAAGCCGCACCGCGCGGCGCAGATCGGGGACGCGGGGAGCCGGGCCGACGCCCAGGGTCGGGCGCAGTTCGACGCCGTGGCGGTATTCGGTCAGGCCGCCGAGGCGGATGCCGAGCGCCCCGGCCATCGATGCCTCGGCGACACCGGCATTGGGGCTCGGATGGTTGGCGGCGTCATTGCGCCAGGCTGCGAGGGCCGCGCTCGGTCGGCCGTTCACGATGGGGGCCAGCAGCGCGGTCAGCAGACCGCTCACCCGGGCGGGTATCAGATTGGCCAGATCGTCGGTTCGGGCCGCGGCCCAGCCGAAGTGGCGATAGCGGTCGTTGCGGTAGCCGACCATGGCGTCGAGGGTATTGATCGCGCGGTAGCCGAGCAGGCCCGGCACGCCCGCGACCGCACCCCAGAACAGCGGTGCCACGGTCGCGTCCGAGGTGTTCTCCGCGATCGATTCGAGGGCGGCCCGAGCCAGTCCGTCGGCGTCGAGCGCCCGCGGGTCCCGCCCGCACAGCGACGGCAGCAACGCGCGTGCGGCCTCGATATCCCCGGCCTCGAGCCGATCGGCCAGCTGCCGCCCGACCCGCGCCAGCGAACGACCGCCCAGCACCGTCCAGGTCGCCAGCGCCGTGAGCGCCGACCGGCGAAAACCCGTGCCGCCCACCCGCTGCGCGAGCACACCGCCCGCGACGACCCCACCGACCAGCAGCGCCTCGTATCCTGCCCCGGCGCTGCGGCTGTCGCGATAGGTCGCCGACTCCAGGCTCCCGGCCAGCAACCCGAATCCGGCCACCGGATGCCACCGCCGCGGATCGCCGAGCATCCGATCCAGCGCGAACCCCAGTCCCAATCCGATCGCCGTCGACATCCCCATGCGCACCGGCTGAGGGTAGCGGCCGCCGGAGATATGTCACACCGGTGGATGCCGCGTCGTCACCTCGACGAACGCATCGATAGGCTCGGCGCGAACGGAAGGATGGTGGACGTGGCTACCGAGCAGCGCCCCGACGAGAGCGACCAGGTGCGGTTGGCGCGTCGGTTCGAGGAGCACCGCCAGTACCTGCGGCGTTTGGCCTACAGCACGCTGGGCAGTCTCAGCGATGCCGACGACGTCGTGCAGGATGCCTGGCTGCGGTTGCAGCGCTGGGACGAACAGCGCGCGCCCGGCGAGGAGATCGATAATCTGCGGGCCTGGCTGTCCACCGTCGTCGGCCGCCTCGCGCTGGACCAGTTGGGTTCCGCGCGAGCGCGCCGCGAACAGTACGTCGGCGAATGGTTGCCCGAACCGGAGGTGACCACCTGGGTCGATCCGGCCGATCGCATCAGCCAGGACGAGCGCGTCACCACCGCGCTGCTGGTCGTGTTGGAATCGCTGTCGCCCGCCGAGCGCACCGCCTTCGTCCTACAGGACGTCTTCGGCATGAGCGGTCCGGAGGTCGCCGATGTGGTCGGCCGGACCCCGGCCGCGGTGCGGCAGTTGGCCTCTCGCGCCCGCAAGCGGGTCGAGGAGGGCACTCCGCGCTTTCCCGCCAGCGCGGACGATCACGCCAAGGCCGTCTCGGCGTTCGCGGTGGCCTGGCGCTCGGGCGATCTGAGCGCACTGCTCGGCGTCCTGGACGACAAGGTCACCCTCACCGCCGACGGCGGCGGCAAGGTGCCCGCGATCCGGCAGCCGGTCAGCGGCGCCGAACTGGTCGCGAAGATGTTCATGGGCTGGTATCGCGCGGGCGAAGGCGGCTGGGGCCGTTCGGTTCTGGTCAACGGGTATCCGGGGCTCATGGTGTTCGACGGACATCACGTCGGCGTCTTCTCGTTCATCCTCGAGCAGGGCCGCATCATCGGCATCAATGTGGTGCGCAACCCGGACAAGCTGCGGGATCTGCCCGCCGCCGAACCGGATTGGTACTTCTGACGTTTCACCGACGAGGTGGCGCGCTCACAGCGCGCTCGGCCCACCAACGGCCAGCAGTCCGTGCGCCCGCGCCACCTCGTCGCGGAACAGGTGTCCCCCATCGGCGGTGAGACCCTCGGCCAGTCCGGGATCGGCCCGACAGGCGTCCCGCCACCCGCGCTCGGCGATCGCGAGCACATACGGCAGCGTCGCGTTGGTCAGCGCGACCGTCGAGGTGTGCGGCACCGCGCCGGGCATATTCGCGACGCAGTAGAACAGCGAATTCGCCACGCGGAAGGTCGGATCCGCGTGCGTGGTGGGTCGCGAACTCTCGAAACAGCCGCCCTGATCGATCGCGATGTCGACCAGCACCGACCCGGGGCGCATCTGCTCGACCAAGGCGTCGGACACCAATCGCGGCGCTCGCGCGCCGGGCACCAGCACCGACCCGATCACCAGATCCGCGGCCAGAACGGCTTTTTCGACCTCGGCGATCTGCGAGGCGACCGTACCGACCCGCCCGCCGAAGCGAATATCCAGCTCCCGCAATCGAATCGGATTGGTATCGAGCACGGTGACCCGCGCGCCCATCCCCGCGGCCACACCCGCCGCACACGTTCCGGCGACCCCGCCGCCGAGTACCACCACCCGCGCGGGCCGCGTCCCCGGCACCCCGCCGAGCAGCACACCCGCGCCGCCCGCGGGCATCATCAGATGATGCGCCCCGACCTGCGGCGCGAGCTTGCCCGCGACCTCGCTCATCGGCGCCAGCAGCGGCAGCGAACCGCCGCGGCCGCGGACGGTCTCATAGGCGATCGCGGTGATCCCCGACCGCAGGATCGCATCGGTGCAATCGCGGGAGGCGGCCAGATGCAGAAAGGTGAACAGCACCTGCGCGGGCCGCAGCAGCGGATACTCCTCCGCAATGGGCTCTTTCACCTTCAGCAATAGTTCAGCATCATTCCAGACATCGGCGGCGGATTCGACGACGCGCGCTCCCGCCGCGCGATAGTCGGCGTCATCGAAGCCGGATCCGACGCCCGCCCCGGCCTCGACGAGTACCCGATGCCCGTGCCGGGCCAGCTCACCGGCACCGGCGGGGGTGAGTGCGACCCGTTGCTCCTGCGGTTTGATTTCCCGCGGCACCCCGATTCTCATAGCGTCATCGTGAGCCACCCGCGCCACGATCGCCATGATCCCCGGTCGGCGATTCACAAGTTGGCAATCAACGGGCAACTGTTCGGCGGGAATGCTGGTCAGGCTGCACAGCTCGACATGTCATCGACGCACACCGCGCGCCTGACCGAATTCCGCTTGCCGCCAATGGATTCGGCTACAGCGTGATCTCCTCGCCCAGCGGCGGGATCCGCAGCCGATCCGCCAGTCCGGCGTAACCGAAGTGCAGCCGCAGATAGTCGAGGGTCTCGCTGAAGTGCGCCCAGCCCTCGGCATGGACGGGCACGATCACGGCCTCGCCGAGGGCCCGCGCCGCCGGTACCGCGGTGCGCGCGTTGAGCGTCAGGTCCCAGTCGCCGAATCGGCCGACATTCGCCGCACCCACATTGAGCAGGGCGATATCGATGCGCCCGATCCGGGCCACGATCTGCTCGACGTAGTCGACCGAGGCATTGTCGCCGGAGACGTACACCGTCGGCAGACCCTCGCCCCGAAGGACGAATCCGGTCACCGTGCCGGACAGCTCCTCCGCACCCTCCGGCCCATGCAGCGCCGGAACGCCCGTGATCGTGATTCCACCGGTCTCGATGCTCTCCCAATTGGCAAGTCCCCGAACGTTGTCCATCCGTCCGGCCGCCTCCGGGGTGGACAGCACCAGCGGCACACCCGCCAGGAACTCCCGCCCGGAGCGATCGAGGTTGTCGGCGTGCTGATCGTGCGAGAGCAGTCCGACGTCCACCGCGCCCACCCGATCGGCCGGGATCGCCGGTCCGGCCAGCTTGTGCAGGGTCACCGGGCCCGGGTAGTCACCGGGCTCGTCGAAGGTGGGGTCGACCAGGAAGGTCAGCGTCCCGTACCGGAAGCGGACGGTGGGTCCGCCGATGTGCAGCAGTTCGACGGTGGTGGAGATCGTGTTCGTCATGAAGATCAGTTTCGGCGGATCGCGACCGTCCGGATAGTGGCCCGAAGGCCGCGTAGCGCTAAAATCGGGCCATGCATTCGGTCGCCGTACTCGCCTTCGACGGCATCAGCCCGTTCCACCTGTCGATCCCGGGCCTGGTATTCGGCGGAATCGGCACCAGCGCGGCGCAATCCGCGCCGTATCGGGTGTTCACCTGCGCCCAGACACCCGGCATCCTGCGCACCCCGGGCGATTTCGATCTGAGCGTGCGACACGGCCTGGAGGCGGTCGAACGCGCCGAGACCGTGATCGTGCCCAGCTGGGCCCCGAATCTCGAACCGACGCAACCGGTTCGGGAGGCGCTACGAGCCGCGCACGACCGCGGGGCGCGGATCGTGGGCCTGTGCCTGGGTTCCTGGGCCATCGCCGCGACCGGGTTGGCCGACGGCCGCGAGATCACCACCCACTGGTCGGCCGCCGCCATGCTCGCACGCACCTTCCCCGCGGTCCGGGTGCGCGCGGATCGGCTGTGGACCGATCATGGCGATCTGGTCACCTCGGCCGGGGTGGCCGCGGCGCTGGACTGCTGTCTGCATCTGGTCCGCACCGACCACGGCAGCCGCGCGGCGACCGAACTCGCTCGCACCCTGGTCCTCGCGCCCTATCGCGGCGGTTCCCAGGCCCAGTACATTCCGGTGGCGGTGCCCGACGATATCGACGACGATCCGATCGAGAACGCGATGGTCTGGGCGCGAACGCATCTCGACACCCCGATCGATCTCGACGGCTGGGCGCGCACCGCGCTGATGTCGCGGCGCACCTTCACCCGCCGCTTCCGCGAGCGCACCGGATCCAGTCCGCAGCAGTGGCTGCTGCAGCAGCGGGTGGATCGGGCCCGGCTGCTGCTGGAGTCGACCGACGACACCATGGACCGCATCGCCGCCGAATCCGGCCTGGGGACGGCGGTGAATCTGCGCCACCACTTCCATCGCGCACTGGGTCTGTCCCCGGCCGCCCATCGCGCGCTGTTCAAGAACAACTAAGTTGGCGATATGAGGATTCAGCTGGGTGAACACGCGCCGCAGATCGATGCGGACGCCTGGATCGCGCCGAACGCCACCGTGATCGGGCGGGTGCGCCTGGCCGCGCGGGTCGGCATCTGGTACAACGCGGTGCTGCGCGGCGATATCGAGGACATCGCCATCGGCGCCGGAACCAATATCCAGGACGGCTGTGTCCTGCACGCTGATCCGGGCTTTCCGCTGACCGTGGGCGCCGGAGTCTCGGTGGGGCACAACGCGATCCTGCACGGCTGCACGGTCGGCGACGATGTGCTGGTCGGCATGGGCGCGACCGTGCTCAACGGCGCGGTGATCGGCGCGGGCAGCCTGATCGCGGCCAATGCGCTGATCCCGGAGAACGCCGAGATTCCGCCGCGCTCGCTGGTGGCCGGGGTGCCGGGCAAGGTGCGCCGCGAACTGGGCGAGGCCGAGGTGGAACGGATCCGGCTCAATGCCGCGGTCTATCTGCACAATCTGGAGATCCACCGCGACGCGAAACAGCTATCAGTCGGATAGGGTCGAGCGGTGTCGTACGAGCAGTCCGGTAGCCACCGGCCCCCGGCTCGGGTCAGCGTGGCCGATATCGCGGCACAGCCGGGCGGCATCGAGGCCCTGCACCGGCGGGTGCACGAATTACGTTCCCGAGGAAGCGATTTCGCGGCCAATGCGATCGAACGGGAAATGGCGGCGCTGAATCTGCGGTGAGCCGCTAGGGGGTGGCGGTCGGAGCGCCTCCGGGCGGGCCGATCGAATGAGATAATGAATGTCCGCCTTCCGCATCGACGCGGTATCCCGCCGATTCGACTGGAGACTCGATGCCCACCGTTCCGCCCATCCTGGCGCGCATTCTCGAAAAGCCGCGATCCGACGGCGAACAGCTACTCGAGAGCGCCCTGTCGGCGTTCCTCGACTTCGGCATCAAGCGCACCAGCATGGGCGAGATCGCCCGCCGCGCCGGAATCAGCCCGGCCACCCTGTACCGGCGATTCGAATCGAAGAACGACCTGGTCGAGGCGGTCGGCGTGCGGGAGGCGCAGCTGTTCGTCGCCGAGATCGAGGAGCGGGTCGGCAGCATCGCCGACGGTGAGGACCAGTTGGTCGAGGTGTTCGTCGCCTTCATCACCCTGCTGGCCCGCAACGAACTGCTGCAACGGCTGCTGCGCACCGAACCCGATATGATCCTGCCCCGCCTCACCACCGAAGCGGGCCCCATCCTCGCCGTCGGCCGCGCCTACCTGGCCGACAAACTACGCGGCCTGCGAAAGTCCGACGCCGACCTCGACTTCGACGCCGACCTGGTTGCCGAGATCATGGCCCGCCTGGCCCAATCCCTGGCCCTCACCCCCGAGGGTCTCATCCCGCTCGGCGACGAGACCGCGGCCCGCGACTTCGCCCGCCGCACCCTGCTACCGATGGTCAGCACCCGCCGCTGAACCAACCCTCCCCGACCCTGCTCGCCCACATCCCCCGTGCACGCTCCCCTCGCTCGC
>NZ_BDBS01000061.1 GCF_001613105.1 Nocardia pseudobrasiliensis NBRC 108224
ACGCGACCCGCTCGGCGCGGGCCGCCTCCCGAGCCAGCGCGCGGTCGCGCTGCTCCGCGAACCGCCGCGCCTTGTCCGCCAAATCGTCCAGGTAGCAGCCCAATTCGTCACGGGCCCGTTCGCCGTCGCCGGACAGATCGGTGCGCTCGAACACCCGCCACGTGCGCAGCACCGGACGCAGCACCACATCCAAATGCTGTTCCAGATCGTAGATTCCGTGTTTGGCCAGCAGCACCGCATTGCGGCGGAAGTTCGGCTGGGTCAGTCCCGGCATCTGAAAACGGGTGACGACCTCGGTGATCGCCCGCATCATCGCGTCGGGGGTGAGCTCGAGCGCGGCGGCGGAAATCGAACGGTAGAAGACCATGTGCAGGTTCTCGTCGGTGGCGATGCGCTGCAGCATACGTTCGGCGATCGGTTCGGCGCAGGCGGTTCCGGTATTCCGATGGCTGATGCGCGTTGCCAATTCCTGCAACGTCACATAGGCGACACCCCGCAGGAACTCCGGCCCTTCCGGACTGGCCACCCCGGCGGTCATATGCGCCATTCGAGCCCGTTCCAGCGCAACAGGATCCACCGCGCGCGTAACCACCAGATAGTCGCGCAGCACGATGGAATGCCGGTTCTCCTCGGCCGTCCAGCGACCCACCCATGTCCCCCACGCACCGTCCATGCCGAACGCGTCGCGGATCTCGCGGTGATAGGAGGGCAGATTGTCCTCGGTGAGCAGATTGGTCACCATCGCCACCCGGGCGACCTCCGACAGGGCCGATTGTTCGGGCTCCCAGTCGATTCCGCCCATGGCGGCGAAATTGCGTCCCTCGTCCCAGGGCACGTAGTCGTGCGGATTCCAGGGCTGGGCCTTACGCAGATGTTCGGCGAGGTGATGTTCGGCGACCGGCTCCAATTCGCGCAGCAGGTCCCGATCGGTCATGGCGGCGCTCACGCGTACTCCTTCGTTCGAGCGGCGGTGCCGAGGTCGTGGGCGAGCAGGGCCAGGCTGGCGCGGGCGAGTCCGGCCGGATGCGCCGGATCCAGTCCGGTCAGGCGGGCGATGCGGCGCAGGCGGTGGGCGATGCCGTTGGGCTGCAGGCGCAGTCGCTCGGCGGTGCGCTTGCGGTCCAGGCCGGTGTCGAGGAATTCGCGCAGGGTCGCGAGCAGTTCCGGATGCGCGAGCAGTGGATCCAGCAGGGCGGCGAGATGTTCGCGGGCGGGGCCGGGGCGGGTCATCTGGTACTCGACGGCGACATCGGCCATGCGGTACAGGCCGGGTGGGCGGCCCAGGGCGCGCACGAGTTCGAGCAGATCACCGGCCTCGGCGGCGAGTTCGGGTATGCGTTCGGTGGGTCCGGCCACCGCGGCCGCGGTCAGCGGTACCGAGGCGGCCGCGGCGAGGACGTCGAGGGTATCGGTGGACATGGCCGCGGCCGGTGCGTCGTCCACGGGCACCAGGATCGTGCCGCCGTCCACCGACAGCAGCGACAGCGCCCGCGAACCGAAGACCGGGGCCAGCGCGCTCTGCAGGCGGCGCAGTTTGCGCCGCGCCACGGTCTCGGCGTGCAGGCGCGCGTCCCGCTCGCCGGGATGCGGCGGAATCGCGAGGGCCACAACCTGATACGCCGCAGCGATCTCGACTCCGGTGCGGCGGGCCAGCATCGCGTGGCCGTGCCCGCTGAGCAGGGCCGTGACCAGGGTCTGCGCCGCGGTGTGCTGATGACGCGCGGCCAGGCGATGCTGATCGAGATAGGCCGCCGAGGTGGCGACGGTAACCGTCTCGAGCAGCCGCAGCACCTGTCCGGCCCCCGCCAACGTCTCGGGCGGGCAGTCGTCCCCGAGCACCTGCTCGAAGCCGTGGCGGATCGCCTCGTGATAGGCGCGCAGCACCACACTCAGATCGATGCCCTCGCGTGCCCAGGATTCGGCGCGCTCGATCACCTCGGCCGTGCGGTCGCCCGCGTCGAGCGTCGCGACCAGGCACTCGCGGACCGCGGCGACCGGTTCGCCGGATTCCAAGCCGGGCCGCGCGGCCCGGAAATGATCGGCCAGCCGGGTCGCCGTGCTCGCGGCGGCGACCTGCGAGGCGGGGGATGTCATCGATCGCTCTCCAGACTCGGTCCCGAGGCGGAATCCCGCCGGGCGCCAGGGGTGAGGTGCGTCCGGCGGGCGGTCCACCAGCCCGGATGGCAGGTTGGTGAATTTCTCCGACACCATCCGGTGGGTGGCGGGACGCGGCATCACCGCGCCCCGGCGTGGCGTCGGCCGCGCAATTTCCCGGCGCCGCGCTGGCATCACGCTAGGGCACCGAATCCTCGCGACCTCGAAATATGGCTGATCCGATGACAATTCATCAATGGCGCTACCGGTCGGTAGGGCTGCGACACAAATTGCCGACCGGCCGTGTTCGTGAAACTCACAGAGCGACGCGAGAAATTCTGTGACAGTCGTCGGTCACCGAGCGATCAGTGGTTGAGCACGCTCCCAGACGGTAGCGTGCAGCACGTGTCATCGACCGCCGATCGCGGCGCGGTGACTGTGAAACAGCGGAAAGGCATATCGGAGTATGACGGGCACCCGGGGAAAGCTGCAGCATCTGCACAAACTCCTCGAACTGGCGGAGGAACCGACCGGACAGGCCGGAGTCGACAAACGCCGAGTCAAAGGCATTCCCAGCGCCCGAGAACGCATACGCATGCTGTTGGATCCGGGAAGTTTCGTCGAGACCGGTGCGCTGATGCGCCAGCCGGGTCAGCCCGACGCGTTCTACGGCGACGGTGTGGTCACCGGGCGCGGACGCATCGATGGGCGACCGGCGGTGGTGATCGCGCACGATCAGACCGTCTACGGCGGTTCGGTCGGTGAGATGTTCGGCCGCAAGGTGGCCGCGGCGATGGAATTCGCCTACGACAACGCCTGTCCGGTGGTGGTGATCAACGATTCCGGCGGCGCGCGGATTCAGGACGCGGTCGCCTCGCTGGCCTGGTACGCGCTGATGTGCCGGCGGCAGGAGGATTTGTCGGGTTATGTCCCGATGGTCGCGGTGATGCTCGGCAAGTGCGCGGCCGGTTCGGTATACGGGCCGGTGAATATGGATGTGCTGGTCGCGACCGAGAATTCCTATATGTTCGTTACCGGCCCGGATGTGATCAAGTCGGTGACCGGCGAGGAGGTCACGGCCGAGGAGCTCGGCGGCGCGGCGGTGCAGGCCCGCAACGGCACGATTCATCACGTGGCGCCCACCGAGAAGGCGGCCTTCGACTGGGTGCGCTCGTATCTGAGCTATCTGCCGTCGAGCTGTCTGGAACAACCGCCGATCGTCAACCCGGGACTGGAACCGGAGGTGACCGCCCACGATCTCGAATTGGATTCGATCATTCCGGATTCCGACAAATCCGGCTACGACATGCACGATATCCTGCTGCGAATCTTCGACGACGGAGATTTCCACGAGTTCGGCGCGGGCACCGCGCAGAATCTGATCACCGGATTCACGCGCGTCGACGGACGACCGGTCGGTGTGATCGCCAATCAGCCGATGGTGCTGGGCGGTGCGCTCGATGCCCAATGTTCGGACAAGGCGACGCATTTCATTCGGCTGTGCGACGCGTTCAATCTCCCGCTGGTGTTCGTGGTCGACACCCCCGGCGTTTTGCCGGGTGTGGAAGAGGAGCGCAACGGCGTGATCAAACGCGGTGGGCGATTCTTCCGCGCGGTGATCGAGGCAACCGTGCCGATCGTGACCGTCGTGGTGCGCAAGGCCTACGGCGGCGGCTACGCGGTGATGGGTTGTAAGCAGCTCGGCGCGGATATCAGCCTGGCCTGGCCGACCGCGCGGATCGCGGTGATGGGCGCGGAGAGCATGGTCGGCATCGTGGGGCGTCGTCAGCTGGCCGCGACCCCGCCGGAGCAGCGGGAGACCGTGCGGCAGAACATGATCGACTTCTACAACGCCACCGTCGCGACGCCGTGGACGGCCGCCGAGCGCGGTTATATCGACGCGGTCATCGAGCCGTCGACGACACGGCTCGAGATCCGCAAGGCGCTGCGGCTGCTGCGTCAGAAGGATGTGCGCAAGCCGAATCCGCGCAAGCACAACCTGTTCCCGATGTAGCCGACGGCTCAGCACTCGTTCGGCGCGGGAACTCCGCGCAGCCGCTGATCCACCCAGTTCATGGCGTCGGGATAACCCAGGCCCGCGGCGATGATGTGTTCGCCGGGAACGCTGCGGTAGACCGCGTGGACACCGAGGGCGCACTGTTCGCGATACAGCGCGCGGGCGCCCTCGGCCGGGATCCAGAATTCCTGCTCGCCGTTGTAGATATAGAGCGGCACGTCCGATTTCAAGCCCTGCATGCGGGTGACGCGGTAGATGTCGGTGGCGAATTCGCTGTGCAGCGGGTCGGGAATGTCGGCGGCCAGATCGATCGGCAGCATGAGGACACCGGGCAGGGCGAATACGCCCGCGCAGGTGTCCTTCAGCGGCGAGATCGCGGCCCAGCGGCCGAGATTGTTCATCCGCTGCAGGATTTCGGGACGTTCGCGGGCGACGCCGAAGGTCGCGGCCATGAATACGCCCGAGGCGAGATTGGCGTTCATACTGCGGGCCAGGATCTGATAGTCCGCGGGTACGCCGCCGAGGGCCGCGCCGACCACGACCGAGGTCAGTTCCGGTGCGTAGGAGTCGATCAGCGCGACCGCGCCGCGGGTGGCGATGGCCCCACCGGAATAGCCGTGCAGGGCGTAGGGGCTGTCGCCGAATTCGACGGGACGCAGCTGCCGCACGGCGCGAATGGAATCCAGTACGGCGTGTCCGGCGACATAGGGTTCGGCGTAGGCCATGCGCGGGCCCTCGTGGTCGGGGATCAGCACGGCGTAGCCGCGCAGAACGGCGAGTTGGGTGGTGGGCGGGATCCAGTCGGTGGTCGCGGTGTCGGCGTTGAGGCCGTGGGCCAGCGTGTAACTCGGGGTGCAGGCGCGGCCCAGCGCGTCGATGGGCAGATTGTTGACCAGCACCGGGCGCTCCCCCGGACCGGTCCAGGCCGCGGCGGGCACGACCAGCGAGGCGGTGGCGAAGGAGAGGGCATCGTGGGCGTCGGTGGTGCGAAACTTCAGCTGCAGCACCTGCCGCACCGGTACGAGCAGCAGCGGCGCGGCGGTCGCGGTGACATCGCGCACCTCGAGGATGTCGCCGCGGGCGTGCGCGGCGAGATCCGGTGGCCAGCTGTCGAACAGCGGATCGCCGATATCGCTGGGCAGCACCGCCTGCTGCAGACTCGCCAGGTCCGGAGTGAGTCCCGCGGCCACGACCGGACCGGGCGGGGCGAGGATCGGCGGGGGCGGAATCACCGCGTCGATCCACTGCTGGACCGCGGGCAGTCCGAGGCTGGGAGGTAGCGGAATCGCCGGGGGTGCAATGGGATTCGGTGCCGGCGGTTGCGCCTGGGCGGCCGCGGCCGAGCCTGCGACGATCGACAACACCGCGATGATTACGCGCCAACCTCGCATGACCCACTCCCGTTGTGAGTTGTCCTGGACCCCACCACAGACCAGGTGGTTCGAGGGTATTAGGACGATTCGGGCGATCGCCGGTTTGTCGCCGATTCGTGTGCAGGACGAGTCCTGTTCGAGATCACAGGATCTGAACAGACCTCTCGGTAGGATCGGATGTCATGCGAATCGTCATTGCGGGCGGACACGGCAAGATCGCACTACTGCTGGCCGGGTTGCTGGCCCGGCGCGGCGACGAGGTGCGCAGCCTGATCCGCAACCCCGAACACGCGGCCGAGGTCGCCGAAACCGGTGCCGAGCCGGTGCTGTTGGATCTCGAGACCGCCACGCCCGAACAGGTGAGCGCGGCCCTGGCCGGAGCCGACGTCGCCGTCTTCGCCGCGGGCGCGGGCCCCGGCAGCGGCGTGGCCCGCAAGTACACCGTCGACCGCGACGGCTCGATCCACCTGGCCCGAGCCGCCGAATCCGCGGGCGTCCCCCGCTTCGTCCAGATCTCCACCATGGGCGCGGGCAAACCCCCCGCCCCCGACCGCGACGAAGTCTGGTCCGCCTACATCGACGCGAAAACCCAAGCCGAAGACGACCTCCGCGCCCGCCCCCTGTCCTGGACCATCCTCCGCCCCGGCCGCCTGACCGACGACCACCCCACCAACCGCATCTCCCTGACCAACCCCCCAGGCCCCGCAGGCGCAATCCCCCGCTCCGACGTAGCCACCACCCTGGCCGCAATCCTGCACGCCGACAACACCATCGGCAAAACCCTCGAACTGATCACAGGCGACACCCCGATCACCACCGCGATCGAGGCCATAAAGTAAGCCGCCCTCCCACCACGAACCGAATCAGGTCCCGCAGTCCATCACGCTCGCGGATAAAGGGCCTACTCGGCCCGCAGGCCCTTTCGGGGGAAGCCCCCTGTCCGCGCGAAGCCACCCCCTCGCGAGATCCCTCCCCCTTTCGTGGGAAAACCTCTCTTCGGGGGTGTCGCACTCTTGCGCGGGCAACGTCCTTTCGCGAGGTGCCTCTCCCCTTCTTGGGAAGCCTCTCCTTTGCGGGAAGCCCACTTCCTCCCGCGGGGAGCCTCCTCCTTTCGCGGAGTGCCCCACTCACTTTCCCTCGATCGCGAAGCGATCGACGGTCAGCAGTTCGTCGGGGCCGGTGCGCCTTCGAAGCGGGCGGTCAACCAGTCCAGGACCTGGGGGAGGCCGAGGACTGCGGCGGTGAGGTGGTCGGGGACGGGGATGGCGGTGGATTGGAGGGGGACGCCCGCGGCGCACCAGCGGTGGTCGGTGTTGACGATGGCGTCTACGGGGACCAGGCCGTCGATAGGGGAATGCCATTCGTAGACGGGCATATTCGGGACGCTGTCGGTGTAGAGCTCGAGGCTGTTCTCCTCGACGACCTTGCGGGCGGTGATGTCCTGGGTCATGGAGGTGGTGCGGGCGACCTCGAGGACGCTGCGGCCCGCGCCGTCGGCGAGCAGGTCGTTGGTGCAGCCGTTGGCCATCGCATTGCGGATGGCCAGGCCCTTGTCGTTGAGCTGTTCCGACAGCGGGAACCGGTCGGGGTATTCACGTTCCAGGCCGAGCCCCGCGGCCAGCGCCAGCCCGAACACCGGATGCGAGCCGTAGCCCAGCCCCTCCAGCATCTTCACCATATTCATCGGCACGCCGCCCGCCGCGGCCCCGGCGATCTTCAGATCCGGTGCGTACACGGGCGCCAGCGCCGCCGCCCACGCGGTGGCCATTCCTCCGCCGGAGTATCCAGCCATGGCCACGGGGCTGTGCTCGAGGCGCAGTTGTCGCACGTTCCGCACCGCGCGGATGCCGTCGAGAGTGATCTGCCCGCCCAATCGGGCCGCACCGTAGGCGAATTGGGGTCCGAGATGGTCGGGCATCGCGATACTCCACCCGCGCCGCAGCGCGACGTTGTACGCGGGCGCCTCGCGGATCATCAGATTGGGATCGCTGGTGTAGAGCACCCTGGACACCGCGCACTGCGTGCCCAGGCCGTTGATGATGGTCTGATACGACAGCAGCGGACCGTCGGCCGCGCGCTCGTGCGGCGTCAGCACGGTGGTGGTCGCCGCGATCGGATTGCCCTCGGAACTGGTGGAGCGGAACTTGATCAGCGTGATGTCGGTGTCGGGAAAGATCGCCAGCGGTGACAGCGCGCGCACCTCGAGCACGTCTCCTGGCTGGTGATCGGCGATATCGGCGGGTTGGGCGTAGAACGGATCCGGGTCCGGCATCGGATAGATCGGCTGCGCCACCGCGGTGGTGGTCGCGGCGACGAGCAGCAGCAGGCCGCCCGCGCAGGCCCCCAGCGCGCGGCGCAATGCGATATTCCCCATGTGCGCTCACGCTATCGGGCGGCGTCGCCCCACGCCCGCCGGAAGGAAATATCCTGAGAAATCACAAGTCCGGCGCCATCACGTCTGTGTTACGCGACGAATTCGCCATTCACCGCTGGTCAGCTCCCCGAGCCGACCGTACCGTCTCCTCTGTGCGTTGTCGACGAATCGCCGTCGGGCGCACAGCAGGTGAAGGAGCACGGACATGGATATGCCCGATATCGCCCCGGAGGCGCCGACCAGGCGCATCACCGTGTACTTCGACGGTGCCGAGCCCGGCGATCAGCTGATCCTCGAGTACGCCGCGACCCGCGCCGAGGCCTGGGAATTCGCGGCGGCGGCGGTCAATTCGGGCCTGGCGGTGACGGTGGACAGCAAGGTTCGCCCGGGACTGCGTCCGCTCCCCTGCCGCAGCCTGTGGCACTGACCCGCCGAACAAACTCGCTGTCCGGCGGGTCCGGCGCCGACGCGGGGACGAGCAGGTGGGAGTCGGTACCTGCTCGCGCCTCCGCCCTTGTGCGGCGCGGCGCGCTCATCGGACCGCGATGTGGCGGGTGTCGGCCCGGCGGGCGCACGCTCGACGACGGGGTTCACCATACGACCCGGTGCGGCGAATCGCGAGCACCACGACGGGGTCTGGCGGTTTTCACAGTGTTGCGTCGATTCTCTTGGGCACGTTCACAATTCGTACCGATCCGAAAGCAGCGCGTCGACCGCGGCCAAGACCTGCTCCACCCGCACGCCGTCGACCAGCGACACCTCGTGCGCGCAGGGCGCGCCCCTTTCGTCGGTCCAATCCTGCCCGCACACAGGACAATTCGTATTCCAGGACAGCAATACCCGATCCCGGCCGCGACCCAGCGGTCCAGCCACGAGCGCGGTGCCGATCCAGAACACCCCGATCGTCGGGGTGCCCACCGCCGCGGCCAGTTCGCGCAGACCACCGGCATTGCCGATCAACACACCGCTGCGCGCCAACACCCCGCACACCGCCGGAAGTCCCGCTCCCGCCAGCACTTTCAGCTCCGCCCCGGCGTCGAGCTCATCGACCCGGGTACGCAGTCTCGCGAGTAGTTCACGATCGCGTTCCGCGCCGAGCGCCACCACGCCGAACCCCCGGCGCAGGCAGTGCGCGGCCACCTCGGCGAAGCGGTCGACGGGCCAACGCCGCCAACCGTCGCCCGCACCGGGTCCCAGCGCGATCAGCGGGGTGGGCATATCCGCCAGCAGCTCGGCGGCGGCCGCGCGATCGGCGTCCACGATCGCAACCCGCGGATGCAGACCCGTCGGTCGCGCGCCCGCGAGTCCGACGATCTCGAGCGCCCGCAGCGTCTCGTGCTGGCGAGGACGAAACGGCAGCGTGCGGGTCAGCGGCGCGGCGTCGAGGACATGCGAGCCCACGCTCCAATGCGGATGCAGCTGATGCAGGAAACCGTTGGACCAGCGCCCGTCGTCGTGCAGCTGCACCCCCAGATCCACCGGGGCGCAACAGATTCGGCGAAAGAACTCCGCTTCGACCTCGGCGTCGGCCGAGCCCGAGACCTCGGTGCTGCCGGGCGGTAGCGCGATCACCTCGTCGATCGGACCCGGCCGCCCCTCCAGCAGTTCGACGTGCACCCGGCTGCCCAGCAATACGATCCGCGCGCTCGGATACGCCACGGCAAGCGCCTCGATCGCGGGCATGACGAGCAGCAACTCCGCCAGACCGCCGCCGCGGACCACCACGATCCGACGCACCTCCGGCCACACCTCGCCCACCGACCCGATCGAACCCACCTCGGCCTCCTCGCCGCCGGATCACCGAGGGCAGCATCGAGCGAAGGGAGCTGCCCGCCAACGAGTTCGGGCCTAGATTACCTCGCGGCGGCGGCCGCGCATCCCGTCGCGGGCACGATCCAGGATCGCGAACACCGGCGCCACGAACAGGCGAGCGAATCCGGAACGCCGCGCCACGGGATGCGGCCGGGTCGGCGCGGCGGCCTCCGCCTCGAGCAGGGCCGCGCCGAGTTCGCGCAGCCGCTGTGGCGGGGCGGTCACCATGGTCGTGTACTCCTGCTGTTCCTCCTGCGCGCAGTGCACGATGACGGCTCCCGCGAATTCGCCGAGATCGACCTCGAAGGTGGGATCGTCGAGCCCGCGGGCGCACAGGTCCGACAGCGCCTGTTCGAGCCGATTCTCCTCGGCCATCAGCTGATCCACGACATCGTCGGGTACCCCCAATTCCCGGGCGGCGGGATGGGCGACCTGATGTTCGGAGTACTCGTGGGCCGCGAAGGTGCGCACGAGTTCGTCGAAGAGGGCCGCGCGCTGTCCATCGCCCGCGCGCAGCCGATCGAGCAAGTCCTTGATCCGGCTGTGTCGCGCCATGAGCAGCGCGACGATATCGGTTCCTGAATCGGGATACATGGGCTCAGGGCACCCGCAGCGGATCGTGTCCCATCGACATCAGGCGGTGTCGCCACTGAGGGCGACCGGCCCGCGCCTCGGGTTCGGCGCCGCGCTCGTCGAGTACTCGGCGTACGACGGTCCGCATCACCTCGGCGTCGCGGCGGTTCAGGTCGGTGCGGCGCTTACCGAGTACGGCCAGTACCCCTTGCCCCAACTCGGCGCCCGCCTGATCCGGCAGGGCCTCGGTGCGCGGGCCCGCGGCGTCGGTGCGCAACCAGTCGCGTAATTCGCGCGAGCTCATATTGACCACCCGATGGAAGTCGTCCCACAGATCGTCATCGACAATGGATTCGGCCATCTCGTCCTCCTCGACGATCGAACCTCTCGCTGACACAGCCTCCGGCTACCCGCTCGCAAGCGGCGCAAACGCTCATGATTGCCGCTCGCGCCCCCGGGTAATCGGCCGATGTGGACAGCATCGGATTACGCGAATTGACCGATCACGAGGGTCCCTTCGGATCGGTGTACGTCGACGGGCTCCCCGCCGGCGAGGACTCGGCACAGCGGGAACGCCTGCGGCGAAGGGCGATTCGCGTCGAGCTCGCCGAGAAGGGCGCTCCCCCAGAGCTTCTCGATACCATCGACGGCGCGTTGCGGCTGCCGCCCGGTGGTGGCGGGCAGGCCGTCATCGCCGGTGCGGACGGGGTGCTGGTGGCCGAACCGCTGTCGAGTGCGCCGCCGCGGCCGGTGGTGCGGTACTCGCCGCTGCCGTATCTGTTGCCGCTGGTGCAGTTCCGGGTGCCGCGCACGCCGTATGTGGCGGTGGTGGTCGATCACGAGGGCGCGGATATTCGCGGGGTCGACTCGCACGGGCGACCGCTGGCGCATACGGTCAGCGGCGTCGCGCATCCGCTGCACAAGGTGCGCGGCGGCGGGCCCGCGCACGGCTCGATGCAGCATCGTGTCGAGGACACGGTGCGGCGCAATATCCATGCCGTGGGCCGGGAGGTGACCCGGCTGGCGGATCGGGCCGGTGCGACGCTGGTCCTGGTGGGCGGCGCGGTCGCGGATCGGTCCGCGCTGTGCGATGCGCTGGTGCCGCGCGGGCGGCGGGTGATCCAGCTCGAAAGCGTCTCGCGGACAAGTCCGACCGAACCGACCGCCCTGGACGATCGGATCCGCCGTATCCTGCGCGAGGAGGCCGAGTTGCGCCGCCGGGCGGTCATGGAGCTGTTCACCCAGGAATTGACCCGCGGTCTCGCCGCCCAGGGCATCGCCGCGACCACCGCCGCCCTGCGCGAGGCCAATGCCGACACCCTGCTCATCGACGCCGAAACCCTCGGCGACCGCACGGTCCGAGTCGGCGTCGACCCCACCCAGGTGATCCCCGACGCCCTCGCCCCGCGCCGAACCTGGCTGCGCCGCGCCGACGAGGCCCTACCCCTGGCCGCCCTCGCCGCCCGCGCGGGCGTCCTACCCACCGGCCGAGACCACGCCCCCGCCGAAGGCGTCGGCGCCCTACTCCGCCACGGCTAGAGGAGGTTTCCATGTCCGACCATCCCCTCCCCCCGGTACCGGGCCCGAACCCGGGCCCACCCGACCCGATCCCCACACCCGACCCACCCCCGAACCCGAATCCCATCCCGTCCCCGGATCCTCCGGACCCCATCCCGGGGCCCAAACCCCCGAATCCGATTCCGCCACCACCTGATCCGACGTCTCCGGAGCCGCCGATCCTTCAGTGAGCGGAGACGACCCTGGCCTCGGCGCTGCGCGCCGAGGCCAGGGAAATTGGGTGGGCGCGACCGAGGCCAGGAAATTGGGTGGGCGCGACCGAGGCCAGGAAATTGGGTGGGCGCGACCGAGGCCAGGAAATTGGATGGGCGCGACCGAGGCCAGGGACATCCGATGAGACACGGCCGCGGCCAAGGCCGTCCGATGAGGCCGGGGAGATTGTGACGACGGGATGGGCGCTACTCCCGGAGGGCCTCCTCGCGGAGCCAGTTGAGGGTTTTGGACAGGATTCGCGAGACGTGCATTTGGGAGATGCCGAGGGCCTCGGCTATCTGGGTTTGGGTTTTGGATTCGAAGAAGCGCATTACCAGGACGCTGCGCTCGCGTTCGGGGAGTTCGGCTATCAGGGGTTTGACGGCCAGGAATTCCTCTACTCGGTCGTAGCGGGGTTCCGCTTCGCCGAGGACCTCGAGCAGCGACAGCGGGGTGTTCTCGCTGTCGTCGCCGGTCACCGCGTCCAAGGAGGAGGCCTGGTAGGAATTTCCGGCGATCAGGGCCTGGGTCACCTCGACCAGGTCCACGTCCAGCTCCTCGGCGATCTCGCGGGCGCGCGGCATGCGGCCCAGGCGCTGGGCGAGCTGGTCGATCGTGCCTCCGATCGACAGCTGGATCTCCTTGGTGCGCCGGGGAACTCGCACCGCCCAGGTGTTGTCGCGGAAATGGCGGCGGACCTCGCCCATGATGGTGGGAACGGCGAAGGACAGGAACGACGAACCCCGGGTCACATCGAACCGGTCGACCGCCTGCACCAGACCCACCCGCGCGACCTGCAGCAGATCGTCGAAATTCTCACCGCGGCCGGAGAATTTGCGCGCGATGTGGTCGGCCAGCGGCATGCACAGGCCGATGACCTTCTCCCGCACGACCTCCCGCTGCGGATCCTCGGGCGCCAGCGCCGCCAGCTCCTCGAAGACCGGCTCTATATTGTCGTAGCTGTCACCGCCCCGGTGACGGCGGCCGCGTTCATCCGCCATCGGCTTCCCCTCGCGCCCGGCCGAATTCGACGACGACGGGGTAACCGTTGCGGGTCGCGTCGAACGGTGCGGTCTCAGCGGAGATCGAATCGGTGATCGTCTGTAGCACGTGCCAACCGAAGCTGTTCTGGTCCAGGGCATCCGACACGGCCACCACACCCGTGACATGTACCGTCATCCGGCCGTCGTTATAGGAGAAATCACAGTCGACCGAGCTGCCGGGTGCGGCCTCGGCGATCAGGGCCGTGGCGATCTCGTCGAGGGCGACGCGGATATCGGTCACCTCGTCGAGCGCGAAATCCGCGATCAGCGCGACGGTTTCGGCCAGCGCGCGCAGCATGGTGAGCTGTCCCAATTCCGCGGGCACACGAATACCCACGGTGGAGGTCTGCGCGGGTGACCTCGAAACCCACTCGCTCATCGACACGTCCCTCTCCTCCTCCCAACCGGCGACTACGGCCGGGGCGCGCTCGCCCCGGCCGAATCGCCGTCCATCCGATGTCACGTCCACGGTCCCCCGCTCTGCTCGACTCTAAGCCGAGGCTGCTTCACCCGCGGCGCTCGGGTCCATCCAACGGCTGCCACGTGCTGGCCTTCCTGTCCGGCGACTTACCAGTGGACGCTTACCCCTGACGCCCCGATCGAAACTCCACGTCAATCGGCCGCCGCGCGCTCGTGCACGGTCAGCAGCAAATGATCGAACCGCGTGCGCGATTCGACCGACAACCCGCCCAGCGCCACGATCTCGGTGATCAGTTGCTGAGCCAGCGTACGCAGTTTGGTATTGGTCTCCTGCGACCGCCACGTGAGCACCCGAAACGCCTGCTCGGGCCCGATGCCGTACACCAGCATCAACGCGCCCTTGGCCTGCTCGATCACCGCCCGCGCCTCGTAGAGCTCGGGCAGTGCGTCGCTGAGCGTCGCCTGTCGATGTTCGGCGAGGGTGTCGGTGACATCGATGTAATAGCCGGTGCTCCCGACCACGACCTCGTCCTCGCCCACGAGGTAATCCCCCACGACGATCACATGATGGCCCCGCCCGGCGGTATCGATGATGCGATGCCGACTGCAGAACGGTTCCGCCCGCTCGATCGAGCGGGCAATGGTCGTGGCGACCTGCGCGCGATCGTCGGGATGTTTGTGGTTCAACAGCAATTCGGTGGTCGGCTCGACCATGCCCGGCTCATAGCCGTGCATGAGCGCGACCTCATCGGACCACTCCCATCGCTGATCGGCGAACCAGAACCGAAAACTACCCACACTCTGCGGTTTTCCGCTACCGACGACACGCTCCAAATCGCGCGCGTCCACCGCGGAAAGCTCACCACCCTGCGCCACCCCACGAGTATCCGCTGCCGCCGAGAACGCGACGGGCGGAACGGTGAGACCGATCGGCGACCGATCCCACCCGAACCTGTTCGACAACTAGGCCTCCACCGCGGCCTGCACCGACGGGTAGTAGCGGAACAGCGCTCGCAACCCGGTCACCTCCAACACGCGCTCGATCTCGCGACGACCGGAGACCACCCGCAAATCCACTCCCGCGGCCGCCGCACGCTGCTTGGCGGCGACCAGGGCCTGCGCCGATCCGATGCTGAGGAAGCGGGTCGACCTGAGATCAATGACCACGGCGCGGGAACTGCCCGCCACGGCTTGGTCGAGCGCTTCGGCGAAATCCGTGGCCACGGTCGCGTCCAGCTCGCCTTCGACCCGGACCATCGTGCACTGCCTACGTCGGGCGACGGGAGCTACCGGGGGACCATCGTCCTCCTCGGCGGACACGTCGATCCGACGGTGCAGAACGGCGATTGCAGACATAACTAGAGCCTCCCTGAAAGGGGGTGTCCAGTCCTTGCGCGGAGATCGTTCCGATAATGCCGTCGGCAGACAGTCGAAGTACTACATGACCGTCGCCCGGCAGCCGCGGATCGAGTTCCGAGCGTGAACCGGGATCGGCTGTAGTCTCAACCTGGCATCCATTCTGTCACGGACCGGCGGGAGTTGTCATCGCTTCCGGCCGAAACTACCCGGTAAGGGCCTCAGCACAGCGGAAATCCGACATCCTCGCAACCCCTACCGCCGGCTTCGTCGCACCCGCGAGGATCGTCGATCGCGCGGTGTCCTCGCGGCACTCGCATCACCGAACGAACACACTTCGGAAACCTACCCGTCGGGTTGGTGACGTGCTTGATCCGGTTCTCGATAAGCGGTACATGTCGGAGGTGACAGTCGATCGGGCGCAGACGTCGTCGCGGCGACGCAGCTGGGAACAACTACCACAGGCGACCCGAGCGGCGGTGGCGGCGATGACCGGTCCGATCCTGCGGGCGGAGTCCGTAATCGCCGGATTCTCCAGCCATCTCGCGGCCGTCGTCGATACCGCCGACGGCCGTACTTTTGTCAAGGGGATGCGCGCGGACGATCCAGAGGTCTGGACTCAGCACCGGGAGGCCGAACTCGGCCCGCACGTCGACCCGATCGGGCCGCGGGTGCGCTGGCAGATCACCAGCGACGGCTGGGACATACTCGGATTCGATTATGTCGCAGGGCATTTCGCCGACTACCGCATCGACTCCGATCTACAGGCCACCGCCGCGACCATGACCGCGCTCGGCCGGTTGCACGCCCCCCGCACGCTCGAGCTGAAGGACGCCGAACGACGCTGGGGCGCCTACCTTCCCGATCCGACCGAGCGCGCCCTGCTGGCCGGCGACGCGCTGCTGCACACCGACTGGAACTACAGCAATGTGCTCATCACCGAATCGGGGGTCGCCCATCTGGTCGACTGGCCCTGGGCCACCCGCGGCGCGGGCTGGATCGATCCGGGCTGCTGGATCGTCTGGCTGGTATTCGCCGGACAGCAGCCCGACGAGGCCGAGCGCTGGGCCGCGCGAATCCCCGCCTGGCACAGCGCCTCCGACCACCAGCTCGCGGTCTTCGCGACCGCGCTGGCCGAGGAGTGGTCGGCCACCGCGCAGCGCAATCCCAATGTCTGGACCCGCAGCCTGCGCGATGCCGCCCGGCAGTGGCAGCGGCACCGGTTGGCGCGTTGAGTTCAGGAACTCGACTGCGACGCCGCGGCGATCACGCCATCGATCCGGGCCGCCGAGATCTGTCGCGCCGCATTGGCGACCGCGGTGATCATCGCGGTGCCGAAGCTGCCGTGCCGGTCGAACAGCGTCGCGGTACCCACCGCGAGTCCACGCTCGCTGAGATGGTTGTCGGCCTCGAGTCCGATCCAGGTACCGATCGGCAACCGCGAAAAGCCCACGGTCAGATCGGTATTGATGAAGCCGATCCCCGCGTCGCCCCAGTTGGTGACCATACTGGTCTGCTCGGCGGCCATCGCGGCGCGCACGAACGGCGTGGCCGCCACCCCGGCGACCGCGGGTGGCGGCGACTGCCAACTGCGCTTGCGGCTGTCGTCCTCGTGTTCGGACACCGACGACGACCACCCGGAATCGTCGCTGCCCCACAGCGGGGGCGCCGGAACCCCGTCGGGCCCGGCCAGATCCGCGGGCGGCGGCACGGGCTGGGCCGCGCGCTTCCAGATCGCGCCCGGCGGCTCCTGGGAGGGCCGCAACAGAACCACCGACGCGCGCGCCACCGGATCCTCGCCCTGGCCCAGCACCGCGTCCGCCAGTCGGATGCGCTTACCGTCGCGCACCCGCGTGGTCGAGACGGTCAGCTGCCGCATACGCGCGGGTTTGAACAGATCCACCGTCAGCCGCACCGGCACGAAACCGTCTGTGCCGTGCTCGTTTTCGATCGCACCCGCCAGCAGACCGCACAGCGCGGGGCCGACCACCTGATCGG
This sequence comes from Nocardia pseudobrasiliensis NBRC 108224, assembly GCF_001613105.1. GTDB lineage: Bacteria > Actinomycetota > Actinomycetes > Mycobacteriales > Mycobacteriaceae > Nocardia > Nocardia pseudobrasiliensis. The sequence continues at coordinate 16,831 of NZ_BDBS01000061.1, forward strand.
CGGACCACTGACTGGCCGCCATCGGCCGCGGCGTGTATTCGGTGCCGTCGACGTCGAAATATCCGTATGCCTCGCGCACTGCCCCACGTCCTGCCCGGCCCCGCGGCCGATCTTGTTTTCCTCCTGGCAGATATAGCACGTGTCCTCGCGCCACACGACAGCGGCCGCCCGGCTACGGGAGCCGGGCGGCCGCGTATCGAATGCGGATCAGCTGTTACCGCGCTGGTACGCCTCCTGCTGCTTCTTCTTTGCCTCGGCCTCGGCCCGTTCCTTCTCGGCCTGGGCCTCCTTCTTGGCGGCCTCCTGTTGCGAGTCGGCCTTATCCTGCTGAGCCTGACCCTCGTCGCGCAGATTCTCGTTGCCGAGAACGGTTCCGGCGGCCTCCTTGGCCTTACCTTTCACATCCTCGACCGCACCTTCGAATCCCTCACGGATGCCGCCCTTGTCGTGCTCGGACAAGACATTCACCTCCAGAATGTCGATACCACGGACATTCAGGGCCTACCCGTGAGTAGTGGGCCGAAACGCGCTGCGCGCCGCGGTGATCGATGCCACCGCGCGCCCTCAGTGCCTGCGCTGATGCCAGGGGTGCAGCACCCATGCGATGAGAAACAGCAGCGCGAACGTCACACCCGCCGCCACGCCCGCACCCGTCCCGGCGACCACGTCGAAGATCAGGATCGCCACCCCGGTCAGCGCCGCGCCCAGCAGCGCGAGCCCGATCATCGCGTACACGTGGGCGGTCGCCACCACCCGGCCAAGCAGATGACGGCGGAACAGGATGCGATGCGCGGACACCGGCCCCACCAGGAATACCGTCGCCCCGATCGAGGCCGCGACCGTGCCCAGATAGGTCCAGCGCATCCATGCCGTCATCACCGCGGTGAATCGGGTCTGGAACGGCAGCGTCAGCAGGAAGCCGGTCAGCAGCTGCACCCCGGTCTGCACCACGCGGGTCTCCTGGATCAGCATGGTCCAGTTCCGGTCCAGCCGTTGGGTTTCGGTCTCGTGCCGATTGCGCTGGTCCCAGCGTTGGTCACCGAGCGGCGGTTCTGCGTGTGTGTCCATGACTCCGTCCATCGTGTGCTACCGGCCTACCCCCGGGACGCAACACCCAATCGGCACGGCGTTTCCGCGCGCGCGAGCCGGGCAACCCGCACCCATGACCTCGATCTGGCTGAAGTCCCCGCGACCGCCCGCCCATCCGCCCCTCACCGAGGGTCTGCGCTTCGATGTGGTGGTGGTCGGCGGCGGTCTGACCGGGCTGGTCACCGCGCTGCTGCTGGCCGAACAGGGCTATGCGACGGCCGTGGTCGAGGCGCGGCGGCTGGGGGCGGTCACCACCGGCAACACCACCGGCAAGGTCAGCCTGCTGCAGGGCACCCGCGCGAGCGCCATCGCCCGTCGGCATTCGACCCGGGTGCTGCGTGAGTACACCGAGGCCAATCGGGCCGGACAGCAGTGGCTGGCCGCGTACTGCGCCGAACACGAGGTCGCCGTGCAGCGCGAGGACGCCTACACCTACGCCCAGACCGAGGCGGGCGCCGAGGCCGTGCGCACCGAATTGGCCGCCACGCGCAAGGCGGGTCTGGAAACCGAGTTCACCACCGATCTGGCGCTGCCGTTCCCGCAGTACGGCGCGGTCCGGCTGGCCGATCAGATCCAGCTCGACGCCGTCGACGTCGTCGACGCGTTGACCGCGGATCTGGACGCGCACGGGGTGGCGATCTTCGAGAACACCCGCGTGGAGGGTCTGCGCAGCCGCGACGGCGACGATCACATCCTGCGCACCGATCACGGCGACGTCGCCGCCGACACCATCGTCCTGGCCACGGGCACACCGATTCTCGATCGCGGCGGCTTCTTCGCCCGGGTCAGCGCCCAGCGCTCCTACGCCGCGGCCTTCGCGGTGCCGCAGCCCCCGCCGCGCGGCATGTATCTCAGCGCCGACGAACCGGTGCGCTCGGTGCGCTACATCCCCTCGCCCCAGGGCGATCTACTACTGGTCGGCGGCAGCGGCCACGGCGTGGGCCGCACCGACGACGCTCGCGGGCACGCCGAGGAGGTGCTGCACTGGACGCGGACCTGGTTCCCCGGCGCGGAACCGCTGTACCGCTGGTCGGCCCAGGACTATCGGCCCAGCGCCGAATTGCCCTATGCCGGACCGATTCTGCCCGGCCACGATCGCATCCTGGTCGCCACCGGATACGCCAAATGGGGTCTGGCCAACGCGGTCGCCGCGGCGCACACGCTGCGCGGGCGGATCATCGGCAAACCCTCGCCCTGGCAGTCGGTCTTCGACACCTGGAGTCCCCGCGAACTCGCGGCCCTGCCCACCGCGGTGCGCGACAACGGCGAAGTGGCCCTGCGCTTTTCGAAGGGCTGGCTCTCGGCGCTGGCGGCTCCGATCGCCCGCCTCGTCACCGGCGCGGAGGCCACCCCCGCCGAGGGCGCGGGCCGCGTGGAACGGCAGGGCCGCACCCCGTGCGCGATCAGCACGGTCGACGGACACACCCGGCGGGTCTCGGCGGTATGCCCGCATCTGGGCGGCGTGGTCGCCTGGAACGATGCCGAATGTTCCTGGGACTGCCCGCTGCACGGGTCGCGGTTCGCACCGGACGGCCGCGTACTCGAGGGTCCGGCCACTCGCGCGCTGACACCCGCGCCCGGCGATTAGCCGCCACCGCCGGAGGGTAGGCCCAAGGCATGCCCGCGTCGATCGATCAGCTCCTGCAGGCACTCACGCGTGTCGTGAACACCCTGCTGGAAGCGGAGATCCCGTGCGCGGTGGCGGGCGGCTGCGCGGTGTATGCCCGCGGCGGTCCGGCCTCGGATCACGATGTGGACATCTTCGTCAAACCCGCCGATGTCGAGCGGGCCCGCCAGGCGCTCGCGCGCGCGGGACTGCGACTGGTGGACCCGCCCGAGGACTGGCTCACCAAGGCCTATGACGGCGATACGCTGGTGGATCTGATCTTCCGGCCCAACTATCGCACGGTGACCGACGAAATCCTTTCGCGCGCAACGTGGATGCGGATCGGACCGGCCGCGGCGCCGGTGGTCGCGGGCACCGATCTCATGGTGGACAAACTCATGGTGCTCGATCCGCACCGGCTGGATTTCACCGGGCTGATGCATATCGCCCGCGCGCTGCGCGAGCAGGTGGACTGGTCGCGGGTGCGCGAGGAGACGGCCGTATCGCCGTATGCCCGAGCCTTTCTCGGCCTACTCGACGATCTGGGCATCACCGACAAGGGAGGCATCGTGATCGACGATCCCAGCGGCGAGGTGCTGCCGCAATATCTCGTGGCGAATCTGCGCCGCGCCTTCGCCGAGGATCCGCGCACCGCGGAACTCGGTGTGCACGTGACGATTCGCGGCGATGTGGTCGTACTCGACGGCGAGGTGAGCAGCGAGCAACGCCGCCGCCACCTCGAGGAGGTCGTGCACGAGCACGCCCCGAAACTGCGGGTGCACAACGACGTTCGCATCAGCTCCCCGACGGCCCCGGTGGATCATGAACATCTCGGATGACGGCGCGGTCGTGCGCCTGGCCGCCGTCGGGGACGTACATCTGGGCGAGGATTCGACCGGCCTGCTGCGCCCGGCCCTGGCCGAACTGCCCGACTGCGCCGATGTGCTGCTGCTGGCCGGGGATCTGACCCGGCACGGCACCCTGGACGAGGCGCGCGTGGTGGCCGTCGAATTCTCGGATCTGGGCGTGCCGGTGATCGCCGTACTGGGCAATCACGATCATCACAGCGACGCGCAGGACGAGATCACCGCCCTGCTCACCGATCACGGCATCACCGTGCTCGAGGGCGGCGCGACGACGGTGACCGTGCGCGGACGCACGCTCGGGGTGGCCGGGACCAAGGGCTTCGGTGGCGGCTTCGCCGGTAAGTGCGCGAGCGTGTTCGGCGAGCGGATCATGCGCGAATTCGCCTCCCACACCGTGGGCATGGCCGACGCGCTGCGCGAATCGCTGGCCGGACTCGACACCGATATACGCGTGGCGCTGACCCACTACTCCCCCGTCAGCGACACCTTGCACGGCGAGCCACGCGAGATCTATCCGTTCCTGGGCTCGTATCTGCTCGGCGAGGCGATCGACTGCTGCGGCGTGCAGTTGGCGGTACATGGGCACGCGCACGCCGGAACCGAACGCGGGACGACCCCGGGCGGGATCCGGGTGCGCAATGTGGCCCAGCCGGTCATCCGTTCGGCCTTCGCCGTGTACGACCTCGCCGTCCCCGCCCGGACCCGGCCGCAACCGGAACCGGCGGCCCACGGGTGAGCGCCGCGCCGCGGGACCGATTACGCACCCCTGACCGCCGGACAGCGCCGCCCACGGCCGCATTCGGCCCACCGATGCGCCGCGGCGGCGCACGGCCGCCCTACGAGGCCGCTGGCGCGTCGCTGAGGCGACGCGGGCGGACAGGTGTCCGTCCTTTCCGCGCGAGCCGCCGTTCGATCTTGTTGCGCCGGTGACCGGTCCGCGCACGGCTGCGGACGGACACCCGGGCGGACACCGAGGACGGCGACACGCCGTGAGATGTGCCGCCGAACAAAGCGCAGGCGAACAACACGTGACGTCCCGCAAATATCTGGAACAAGATTCGAAACACGCGATGCCACGCGGGCGCGAAACCCCCGACAACGACAAACCCCGCCGCACCCGCCCCGCGGTGGGGCGGCAAATGTTTGCTGGGATCGAATAGCAACCGTTCAGCAGCCCAAATACACTCTGCGACTGCATATTAGAAGTTGCAGATGTACTTGCATCTGCTCCTTGCACGGACCTAAACTCTTCCCTGTCAAGGCAGTACAGGGGACTACCAGGGAAGCCGTAGGGTGAACCCGGGGCCACATTTCGCCGTCGGTTAACTCTCGGCCTGGCGTCAGGGGCGTTCGCATGAACCAGCCAATGGACCTCGGCCGGCTCGGAATTATGGACAGGAACCGGACCGAGCAGCATATCTACTCGCGGGAAACCGCAACACGTTTCGTGATCGACGCGGTCGAGTCCACAGGCGCGGCCACACGCGACGATTTCGATATCGACCGAATCGTCACCACCGCACACGCGATGGTGAACGATTGGGATTTCCATTCGATGCAACCGGACGCGTTCTGGCGCATCGCCTCCAGCTTTATCAGGCAATAGCTTCATCGGCGATACAGCTGTTGCAGCGCGAGCGGTCATCGGCCACGAGCCGACGGCCGCTCGTGCCGTGTTCGCCAGCGGTTGCCGGGACGGCCGCCGAATTACAGTTCGGCGGCGACCTCTTCCAGCATCTTTCGTGAACGCTCGGGCGGTTCGGCCTGCACACTGAGGCGATCCATCACCTGGCGATACAGCTCGAGATCCTGCTGGCGATCCAGATAGAGCGCGCTGGTGAGCTGTTCGATATAGACGATATCGGGCAATTCCGGCTCGGCGAAACGCAGCATCGTGAACGAGCTGCCCGCGGCCGCGTGGCCACCCGCCGCATAGGGCAGGACCTGAATGGTGATATTCGGCCGGCTCGCCATTCCGAGCAGATGTTCGATCTGCGCGCGCAGCACCTCTGTGCCGCCGATGGGCCGATGCAGAACCGCCTCATCGATGACGGCCCACAGCGTCGGCGCGCCGCGCCGCTCCAGAATCTCCTGACGCTTCCTGCGCAGCTCCACCCGGCGCGCGGTCTCGGAGTTCTCGTGACCCAGGGCCACCACCGCACGCGCGTAGTCGTCGGTCTGCAGCAGACCCGGCACGAGTTGGCCCTCGAAACTGCGAATCGCCTTGGACGCGTGCTCGAGTCCGAGATATGTCTCGAACCAGGGCGGCAGCAGATCGCTGTAGCGATGCCACCACCCCGGCTGGTTCGCCTTGCGAACCAGATCCAGGAACATCTCGCGCTGTTCGGGGTCGTTGACTTTGTAGAGCGTCAACAAGTCTCGGATGTCGCGTTCCTTGAACCCGGTTCGTCCGAGTTCGAGACGACTGATCTTCGCGTGCGACCCACGAATGTGGTCGCCTGCGGCCTCGCGGGTGATTCCGCATTCTTCTCGTAGTTTGCGGAGCTGCCCGCCGACCGCGATCCGAAGCGCGGTCGGACCGCGTTCGGCGACAAGCGATTCCACGCGGCCGATACGGACAGGTTCTGCGATCATGAGGTCCACTCCGATGCTCGACGATCACCGGCAGTGAGGGTCACAACCGCCTCGTCGCGACCACACCGCGCCGAAAGCTAATGCTACCGCTCAGAGTGCCAGATCGTCGAACTCCCCACTCTTCGCGCCGCGCAAAAAAGCATCGATCTCCGGACGGGTGTACACGAGCACCGCACCCTCGGGATCGCGCGAATTGCGCATGGCGACCAGTCCGTTGGGCATATCGGCCACTTCGACACAGTTTCCGCTGGGATTGCTGAACGTACTCTTGCGCCATGCCAAGCCGGACGGCCGCTCGCCACCCATGGCAGTCAAATCGGTCATTGCTGTCTCCTGCTCGATCGGAGGCCCCATCGCTCGCCGCGGTGAGCCAGTGCTTGCATCTGTTCGCGCAACTGTTCTTGCATTTGAAACTGACATCCAAACGATAGCACGGGGGTAGCGGGAGATCGAGCCCTTCTGACGACCGGAAACGCTGGGACACAACGGCTTTGATCTTGATCCGTCATGAGTGCCGCGGCCTGTGAAGATCCGCTGAATAGCGGCCGACCAGTTGGTGATTTTGGGTCACACCTCCATATGGATGGGGACAATCCGGCCCGTCCGAATCGGCCGAAGCTTGTACTGTCACTTCTGCATCAGATCCACCACCCGCGCGCGTCCAGGTAGTACGCCCGCCGGGCGACGCCGGGTTCTCGACGAGGAGCCGACTCATGCCCCCTGGGTACAACACCGAGATCCGTACCGACATCCCGCATTCCGCGCGGATTTGGAACTACTGGATGGGCGGACAGGACAATTACGACATCGATCGTCAGGTCGGCGACGCCAGCCTCGAGATTGATCCGGACATCGGGGCGATGGCGACCGAGAGTCGCCGCTTCCTCATTCGCAGCGTCGGCCATCTCGCGCGCGATCGGGGCATCTCGCAATTCCTCGATATCGGCACCGGCCTGCCGACCATGCAGAACACCCACGAGGTCGCGCAGTCGATCGTGCCCGACGCGCGAATCGTCTACGTGGACAACGATCCCCTGGTTCTCACCCACGCTCGGGCGCTGCTGACCAGCACCACCGACGAGGGCGTGACGACATATATAGAGGCCGACTTCAACAATCCGGAACAGATCATCGACGAGGCCCGCAACATCCTCAACTTCACCCAGCCGATCGCGGTGATGTTCATGGGCGTGCTCGGCCACGCCCCCACCTACGACGAACTGCTGCGCATCGTGCGCACCATCGTGGCCGCGGTACCCAGCGGCAGCTACCTGATCTACTGGGACGGCACCACCGACAGCCCGTACTACGTGCGCATGTGCGCCGAGTACGCGAAATCCGGCGGGGTTCCCTATTACCCTCGCACCCAGGACGAGCTGCGTACCGTGTTCGACGGCCTCGAACTGCTCGAACCCGGCTTCGGCCCGATCGCGCACTGGCGCCGGCCCGATACCGAGAAGCCGCTGGACCGCGAGATCGCCGCCTTCGGCGCGGTCGCGCGCAAACCCTGAACAGGGCCCGGTCACAACCGGCGCAACACGCGCTTGTGACTGTGCAGATGTGCTTGCATCTGCACAGTCCCCCGGCCTAAGCTTTTTTCGACGAGGATGGCCGGACAAGCGCCGGATCGAATGGGAGCCCCCGCGCCAGCGTCGCCACCGTTTATCCACCGCGAACGGTTAGAGGCGTCCCATGACTCAGATGCTCCAGCATTCCGGTCCATGCGATTCCGTCGGCAGCGCCGACTCGATCGGCGACTGCGCCGACGAACCTCGCGAGCTGACCTACCGCCGTGCCCGTGCCCTCCTGCGCGCCCACGACCGGCATCTCGGCTGCCGTCAGTGGATCGCCGCCGCGGCGTATCTGTCAGCGGGGCTTGACGACGAATAACCCTCTGCGCCACCGGGAGTCGCGGCCGCGGTGGTCCGCGTCGATGTCACGTCAATAGGGCTCCTACCATGGAGACTGGACGTACCACCGGCAACGCGAAGCGAACCACCATGATCCTGACCGTCGCCCACGAGATCATCCTCAGCCAGATTATGAATCCCACACCGGAGACGCCTCCGGTGGCGGATAAATTCATGAAGCTGGTCCGCTACTTCACCTGGTTCATGCTGCTGTCGGGCACCGTCGGGATCATCTACGCCGGGGGCCGATTCGCCTGGGAGAAATGGCAGGGCGGGCGGCTGGAATCGCCGAAGATGGTGGCGGGCGCCCTGGTCGGCGGGGTCTTGATCACCAGCGCCGGCACCATTATGAATTCGATCATCGGGACCTGAGCACGCGGCGCAACCGCTGATGGCGGTGCCGGAACAGGAAGGCCACGGTGGCGCGCAGAGCTCGGTCCGTTCCCGGAATCAGCGACAGCGGTAGGCGGGTGTGAAACGACACCGCGTCGGTTACCTCGGTGCGGCCGTCTATTTCGCGCAGCGTGCGCTCATGGGTCCAGCTGCGCATGGACAACATGGTGGATTCCTCGCGGAAACGCCGACCCGGCTCGATCTCGGCGACGGTGATGTCGTCGTAATCGAAGGGCACCACCCCGAACAACAGCAGGACACTGTGCCCCAGACGCGTTCCGTCAGTGACGTTTCCGATATCGAGGTCGTATGCGCCCCGCGGCGTCAGCATACGGACGTATGGTCGCAGCTCCGCATTGATGCCCTCGGCCGAGGTGATCGACTTCCAGACCGTATCCAGCGGTGCGTCGACCTCGCTGCGGACCCGAATGTGCTGTGTCGCCACCCGCAGATGTTATCGAAAATGGTTCTCGATGGACAGGTTCGGTGACGACCCATCGCAAACCGACTGCCGTAGCGCACAATTGGTCCGGATGTAGGTTGCCCCGAGGACGTCATGAACATACGCCAGGCCCTTTTCGTTTCTACCGCCGCGCCCCTGCTGCTCGGCGGGTGCGCGCAGCAGAGTTCGGAACCGGTCGCGCAATTGGCCTTACATCCGCCCGCCGCCCAACAGATCTCCCATATTCCGGTCGGACCGGGCTCCTCGGATACCTACATCGCACAGCCGCAGCCCGCACCGGGCAGCTGTCGCTATCTGCACGCCCCGAACGGGCAGGCGCTGCCGGATCCGAACTGCACACCGGGCGCGCTCGATCCGACCGTCCGCGCGGACAACCTCGATCAGACCATCTGCCGCCACGACTACGCCGCCTCGGTCAATCCGCCCGCCGCCGTGCTCGATCCGGAAAAACACGCCAACGCCGCGTCCTACGGCTATCGGGGCTCACTGCGCGACGCCGAATACGACCATCTGATCTCCCTCGAACTGGGCGGCGACCCCAATGATCCGCGCAATCTGTGGCTCGAACCGGGTCCGGCGCGACCGAAGGATGCCGTGGAGCATGCGCTGCACACCCTGGTGTGCACGCGTCAGGTGGCGCTGACCAATGCGCAGAACGCCATCGCCGCGGATTGGACCACGGCGTTGGCGAGCGTCGGTTATCCGAACTTCAAATAGCGTCAGGGCCGGATCGCGGTGGCCAGGCGCACCAGTGAGGGCACCAGCTTCGCGAGATCCGAACTCATGACATCGGCCCGGCCGACCGAGGCCAGATAGTCCGGCAGCCGGACGCTTTCGGCCTGCCAACCGCGGGCGCCGAACCAATCGACCACTTCGGGCCGCTTCTCGTTGTAGATCAGATTCGCCCAGTCCCCGCCGCCAGTGGGCACGGAATCGGGCTGGGCGGTCATGGCCTCGTAGATCGGACCCGGCACCGGATCCAACTCCTCGACCGCGACGCGGCTGCCGGGACCGCTGGCGCGATCGATCTGTTCGAACAGCTGCTCGGTCGCGTCGACCGGCAGATACGGCAGCAGGCCCTCGACCAGCCATGCAGTCGGCGCGGACGCATCGAAGCCGTGCTCGCGCAACGCCTTCGGCCAGTCCTCGCGCAGATCCACCGCCACCTCGCGGCGCTCGGCGCGCGGTTTGTCACCGTTGTCGGCCAGGGTGGCGCGCTTGAATTCCAGCACCCGCGGGCGGTCGAGCTCGTAGACGATCGTGCCGTCGGGCCAGGACAGCCGGTAGGCGCGGGCATCCAAACCCGCTGCCAGCAGGACGATCTGACCGATTCCGGCGGCGCTGGCCGCGGCGAAGTAGTCGTCGAAGTATCGGGTGCGGGCCTCTTGGAAGGTGCGGAAGGAGCCGCCCCATTCGGGGTCGAGCAGCGGATGGTTCGGCGTCTTGCCGTCGAGCAGATCGGCCCACTCCCCACCCGCGGCCCGCACGAAGACCTCGGCGAACGGATCGACCGCCAGCGGCGCCTCGCCGCGACCGGCCAGCGCGCGGGCGGCGGCGACGAACAGGGCCGTCGACCCGACGCTGGTTGTGATGTCCCAGGTATCCCCGTCGGTACGCATAGTCGCAACGTACCTGCCGTTCGGAACCGTCGCACTAACCGGTCGGCATGTCGTCGACTTCCGCCTTCCGCGGCGGATCCACCGCCCGAATCCGACTCGTGGACAGTTCGTTTCGCACGATCCCGGCATCCGCGCGCAGGGCGGGCGGATGTGCCAGGGTGAGCCAGCGCAGCGCCCATTCGGCCGGGCCGTATCGGAACCATCGCAGCCACGCCGCGCTGAGCGCGAGTTGCGCGGCGAAGACCGCGCACGCCAGTGCGAGTTGCCCGGCCGGGCCGACCGATCCGGCCAGTCCGAGCCCGAGGCCGCTGAAGATCGCCAGCCCGGCCGCGGACTGCCCGAGATAATTGGTCAGCGCGATCCGTCCCGCCGGAGCCAGCGCCGAGCGCAGCCAGGCGGCGCGCGGGGCGTGCATGATGCGCAGCAGGGTGGCCACATACGCCGCGGCCAGCAGCGGCGCGGTCGCGATACTGGCCGCCACCGCAAGGGAATTCGTATTTCCGCCGCCGAACGCGTAGGCCAGCCCGCCGAGCAGTCCGATCGGATATCCGATCAGCTGGATTCGGCGCAGCACCGGCTCGTCGCCACGCACGTTCTCCAGCAGTCGCCGCCGCCCGGCGACCATGCCCAGCAGGAACATGGCCAGGGCCGTCGGCCCCTGCATGGTCAGTGCCTGCACGACCAGCAGCGGCAGCCCGGCCAGATGTTCGCCGATGATGTCGCCCCAGCCGCCGAGCAGCGCCCGGGTCTGTTCGGCCGCGGTGGCCAGGGCCTGGTCGTGGCCGGGCAGTAGCGCCGCACGATCCATCAGCAGCGCGCCCGCGACCATGGACAGCAGTACCGCACCGTAGATCGCCGCCGCCACCCGCAGCGCCGTGCGATCGCGAATTCCGCGCAGCGCGAACAGGATCAGACACGCGACGGCGTAGGTGGTGAGCACATCGCCGCCGTAGAGCAGCACGATATGCGCCGCGCCGAGGGCGAACAGCCCCGCGATGCGGCGCAGCATGCGTGGCCCGAACGCCGCGCCCGCGCGGGCGGCCGACCGCATCTGCAGGGTGAAGCTGTAGCCGAACAGGAATGAGAACAGCAGATAGAACTTCATATCGACCAGCACCGAGGAGCCGAGGCGCACGGCCTCGTCCAGCGGCCCGGCGAAGGCCGGATCGGTGACCAGATTTCCGGGATAACCCGAGGCCATGAAGGTGATGTTGACGACGAAGATGCCCAGCAGTGCGAATCCGCGCAGTGCGTCGACGTCCTGGATGCGGCGTGCGGCCATATGCGTCCCACTTAATATCCGATAGATACTTTCCGTGGGATACTAACTGGAGAACGCGCGGGATGCCAGGATGTTCCGCGACCCGAAGGAGGATCCGCGTGAGCGACCGACCCGTACCCGCCGCCCTGGCCCGGCTGTGGCGACTGCCCGTTCCGGCGCGACAGGGACGGCCCCCGGTACTGGATGTGGACCGGATCGTGACGGCGGCCGTGGAGCTGGCCGACCGGCACGACATCGCGGCGGTCACCCTCGAAAAAGTCGCGCAGACACTGGGTTTCACCAAGATGGCGCTGTACCGGCACGTCGGTTCCAAGGATGAGCTGCTGACGCTCATGGTCGATCACGCCCTCGGCTCGCCACCGGACGACCTCGGCGCACAGGAGGATTGGCGAGCGAGCCTCACCGCGTACGCGCATGCCCTGCGCGCGGTCTACACCGCGCGCGGCTGGCTGCTGCGCGTGCCGATCGCCGGGCCGCCGCAGGGACCCAACACCATCGCCTGGCTGGACGCGCAACTGCGCGCCCTGCGCGATATCGACCTGGACGCGGGCACTGCACTCGGCCTGCTCATGGTGCTCGACGGCTACATCCGCCAGAGCTGTCTGCTCGAACAGCAGTTGCGGACCGGCCGAGGCGAGCGACGGCAGGACGATGTCGAATACGAATACGGCCGCACCCTGGCCCGGCTGGTCGATCCGGACCGATTTCCCGACGCGGCGCGCTTGTTCGGTTCCGATCCGTTTCCCGTGCCCGGCGCGCCCGAGCGCGATCCGGCGGAGGAGGATTTCCGCTTCGGTCTCCACGTGGTGCTCGACGGCATCGCGGCCGCGCTGCATCGCTGATCGGGGAACTGTTTAGCCGCTCTTAACTGGCTCTGCCCGGCCCTTCGCCCGTTCTAGGGTGCGACTGTGGTTTCACCGATCGACGTGGCAAAACGGCTGGTCCTCGGGCGCCCGTTCCGCAGCGATCGACTCGGTGAGACCCTGCTGCGCAAGCGGATCGCGCTGCCGATCTTCGCCAGCGATCCGCTGTCCTCGGTCGCCTATGCCACCCAGGAGATTCTGCTCATCCTCACCCTCGCGGGCGTGGCGTATCTGCGGCTGGCCTGGTGGGTGGCCGCGGCGGTGATGGTGCTGCTGGCCGTGGTGGTGCTGTCGTATCGGCAGGTGGTGCGGGCGTATCCGTCCGGCGGCGGCTCCTACGAGGTGGTCGCGGAGAATCTCGGCGCGACAACCGGACTCGTGGTGGCCGCGGCGCTGATGGTGGACTACGTGATGACCGTGGCCGTGTCGGTGGCCTCGGGCGTGGACAACATCGTCTCCGCGATTCCGGCCCTCAATCCCTATCGCGTCGCCGTCGACCTCGGCATGATCGCCTTTCTGACCGCGATGAATCTGCGCGGTGTGCGGGAATCGGGGCGCGCGTTCGCGATTCCCACCTACGCCTTCGTCGCGGGCGTGCTCACCATGACGGTGACCGGGTTGGCACAGGCCGCGCTGGGAAGCGCGCCGATGGCCGAGAGCGCGCACTACGCGGTGCGCCCGGAGCAGGCCGGGCTGTCCACCGCGGGCGTGGCGTTTCTGCTGCTGCGAGCGTTCTCCTCCGGCTGCACCGCGCTCACCGGCGCCGAGGCCATCTCCAACGGCGTCCCGGCGTTCCGGAAACCCAAGGCGCGCAACGCCGCTCACACCATGGCGGCGATGGGCGGGTTGGCGATCGGCATGTTCGCCGGGGTGACCGCGCTGGCCATGATCTCGCACACCGTCGTCGCCGAGGACCCCTGCGATCTGATCGGCTTCGCGGGTGACTGCCGCGTCGACGTGCAGAAGACGGTGATCGCCCAGATCGCGGCCGCGGTCTTCGGCGGCCACAGCGCGGCCTTCTACTACCTCATGATCACCACCGCGTTGATCCTGGTGCTGGCCGCCAATACCGCCTACAACGGCTTCCCGCTGCTGAACGCCCTCCTGGCACAACGGCGATACATGCCGCGCCAGTTGCACACCCGCGGCGGCAGGCTGGCCTTCTCCAACGGCATCATCCTGCTGGCCGTGGCCGCGGGCGGTCTCGTCTACGCCTTCGACGGATCCACCTCGCGGCTGATTCAGCTCTACATCGTCGGGGTGTTCACCTCCTTCACGCTGTGCCAGGCCGGGATGGTGCGACATTGGAATCGGCGATTGCGCACCGCGGCGACCCGGTCGGCGCGGATCGCCGCGCACCGCTCCCGACTCGTCAACGCCGTCGGCGCGGGCTGCACAGGCGTGGTCCTTGTCGTCGTCATGATCACCAAATTCACCCACGGGGCGTATCTGGTGGTGCTCGCGATTCCAGCGCTGGTCGCGCTGATGTGCGCGATTCATCGGCACTACGCCGCGGTGCGCGCCGAACTCACCCGCGATCTGGACGAGGCCGATACGCTGCCCGGCCGGGTGCACGCGATCGTGCTGGTCTCGGGCTGGCATCGGGCGACCCGCCGCGCGGTGCTGTTCGCCCGCGCGACGCATCCGGACACCCTGGCCGCGGTCACGGTCGATGTCGACGAGGCCGACACCCGTCGGCTGCGGCGGGAATGGGAGCGGGCCGATGTGGCCATCGCGCTGAAGGTGATCGAATCGCCGTATCGCACGATCGCCCAGCCGGTCGTGGCCTATATCCGGCGGGCGCGGGGGCCGCGCGAGGTGGTCGCCGTCTACATTCCCGAATACGTGGTCGGGCGGTGGTGGGAGAATCTGCTGCACAACCAGAGTTCGCTGCGTCTGAAGGCGCGGCTGCTGTTCGTGCCGAACGTAATGGTGATCAGCGTGCCCTATCAGCTGCGGGCGGGTATGTCTCGGCTGAGGAGGTGATCGACATGGTCGACGATGTCGAGAAGCGATGGCACGACCCCGAGCTGTTCCGGCGGGCCGTGACCTACGCGATCTGTGTACTGGCCGCCGCGGCGCTGGCGTTCGCTGTGGTCGACGAGTGGGCGCAGCGCCGCGAACCGTGCGCGCACGCCGAGCGGACCTTCTGCGACACCGCTTCGCAGGCAACGATTCTCGGCGCTCCGGGTCTGGTCCTGGTACTGGGCACCGTCGGGGCCTTCGTGGCAACCTATCGGGTGTGGCGACGGCACCGGGCCTGGCCGATCTGGCAGGGCGCGGCGTGGTTTCTGCTCACCGTCACGCTGGCGTATCTGGCGATCGGGGCCGGTACGGTCGCCGGGTGATCGGGGCGTGAAATACATCCGATGTCTCGGGCGTTGCAGGCTCCTGGAGGTGCCCTGATGACGATCGACGTCCCGCTGTCCGTACTCGACCTGGCGCCGGTGCAATTCGGAAATTCCGTCGGCGAAGGACTGCGCGCGACGACCGAATCCGCCCGCGCGGCCGAGCGGCTCGGCTATTCCCGGTTCTGGGTGGCCGAACATCACAATATGCCCGGCATCGCGAGCTCCTCGCCCGCGGTGCTGCTGGCCCATCTGGCCGCGGCCACCTCGACCATTCGCATCGGTTCGGGCGGGGTGATGCTGCCCAATCACGCGCCGCTGGTGGTGGCCGAACAGTTCGGCACCCTGCACGCGCTGCATCCGGGCCGGGTCGATCTGGGCCTGGGTCGTGCGCCGGGCACCGATCAGGCGACCGCGCTGGCGCTGCGCCGGACCACCGAGGGTCTGTCGGCGGAGGGGTTTCCGCAGGAGCTCATGGCGCTGATGCGCTACTTCGACGGCGACAGCGCCGATGGCATCGTGGCCGTACCGGGCATCGGTGAGAGCCCGGAGATCTGGCTGCTGGGATCCAGCGGCTTCAGCGCGCAGCTGGCCGCATTGCTCGGGCTGCGTTTCGCGTTCGCCCACCATTTCAGCGCCGAGAACACCGAGGCCGCGCTCGCGCTGTATCGACAGAACTTCCGGCCCACCGATCGGCTCGAGCGCCCGCACGCGATGATCGCGGTCTCGGCGGTCTGCGCCGATACCGACGAGCAGGCCGATCTGCTGGCCCGCCCGAGTGAGTTGGCCTTCCTGAATCTGCGCCGGGGCCTGCGCACCCCGCTGCCCACCTTGGAGCAGACCGCGAATTTCCCTGGCACCGAACAGGAACGGCAGTTCGTCGCCGGACGTCGCGAGGGTCAGCTGCTCGGTGCACCGGCCACGGTGCGGCGACAGCTCGAGGATCTGCTGCGCCGCACCGAGGCCGATGAGGTCATGCTCAACACCCGGATCTACGACATCGATGATCGGGTGCGTTCGCTGGAGTTGATCATGGAGAAAGTGGTCGCCTGATCAGGCGACCGATTCCTTCTTGGACAGTCGGTTGAGCAGCGGATAACCGGCGCACACCAGCACCGCCCACACCACGCCGACGACCAGCGCCGTGCGGCCGTCCTCGCTGAAGAACAGCAGCACGACCACCAGCCCGAGGAAGGCCAGCGCCAGCGCGGTGGTCACGGGCGCGCCCGGCAGTCGGTAATCGGAGGCCGGAAGTTCCCCGCGGCGCACCTTGATTCGGTACAGCAGGTGGCAGACCAGGATCATGCCCCAGACGAAGATGATGCCCATGGTGCTCACCGAGGTGATGTAGCTGAAGGCCTTGTCCGGCGAGATCACGTTCACGACCACGCCGATCACCATGGCCGCGGCCGAGACCACGATGCCCGCGTAGGGCACCTGCCGACCGCTCAGCCCGCCCAGTGCGGCCGGGGCCTCCTGTCGCAGTGACAGACTGCGCAGCATCCGCCCGGTGGAGTAGATGCCGGAGTTGCACGAGGACAGCGCCGCGGTCAGCAGCACGAAGTTGATCAGTCCGGCCGCACCGGGAATTCCGATCTGGGAGAACACCTCCACGAACGGACTGCGCCCGGCGTGGAAGCCGCGCCAGCTGACCACCGACATGATCACGATGAGCGCGCCGATGTAGAACAGGCCGATCCGGAACGGCAGGGTGTTGATCGCCTTGCGCAGGGTCTGACGCGGATTGGCCGCCTCCCCGGCGGTCACACCCACCAATTCGACACCGACATAGGCGAATACGACGATCTGCAGGGCCAGCAGCGACTGGCTGAACCCGTTGGGGAACACTCCCCCGTCGGCCCACAGATTGGTCACCGTCGGATTGGCCGCGTGCCCGAATCCGATGGTCAGCACACCGATGCCGATCAGGATCATGGCCACGATCGCGGTCACCTTGATCGCGGAGAACCAGAACTCGCCCTCACCGAACAGCTTCACCGAGATCAGGTTCGCCGCGAACAGCACCGCGAGCACCACCAGGGCGGTCAACCACTCCGGAACACCCGGGAACCAGTACTTCACGTACTTGCCCGCCACGGTGATCTCGGCCATGCAGGTGGCCACCCAGACGGCCCAGTACGTCCAGCCGGTCGCGAAACCCGCGAAGCGGCCGAGGAATTCGTTGGCGTATTCGGCGAAACTGCCCGAGACCGGTCGATAGGTCAGCAGTTCGCCGAGCGCGCGCATGATCACGAAGATCGCCAGTCCGGCGGCGAGATAGCACAGGATCAGTGCGGGCCCGGCCTTCTCGATCGCGCCGCCCGCACCGTAGAACAGGCCGGTGCCGATCGCGCCGCCGATGGCGATCATCTGAATCGTGCGGGGGTTCAAACCCCGCTTGTAACCTTCTTCTTCACCGGTCGCGGTGTTGTCCGGCGCGCCGAGCGCCTCCGCTTTGCGGTCCGTCGTCATGCACGGCACGCTACCGCGTCCGCGTTACCGAATGATTCCAACCGGACAGGGAATTCCATCCGGAACCGATCCACCCGGAATCAGCTCAACTGCGCCTGCCACATCCAGTGCAGTTGCTCGAGCCGCGCGGTGATCCCGATGAGCAGATCCTGCGTGACCGGATCGGCCTTCTCGGTGACCTCGATACCGCTGCGCAGACGGCCGATGACGGCGGCCAGATTCGCGGTGATCGACTCGACCACATCGTCATCGCGCTGCCAGCCCGCCGGGAAGCCCTTGGCGCCCGTGCGCTCGGCGACGGTGCCCGCGCGGCCGTCGGGGCTGACGCCGATCGCCGTGGCGCGCTCGGCCGCCGCATCGGTGAATTCCCTTGCGGCGGTGACCAGTTCGTCCAATGCCAGATGCACCGTACGGAATCGCGGGCCGATCACGTTCCAGTGCGCCTGCTTGGCGATCAGCGACAGGTCGATCAGATCGACCACCGTGCCGGACAGGGCCTCGCCGGCGATGCGCTGCTGTTCCTCGTCGAGGGCGGTGGTGATGGGTTGTGCCACGGTCGTTTCCTTCCTGCTCGGGTACTGCTGTCGTGCTACCCGTCGGGCGCGCGGTCAACCGGGTCGTGATCGGCGTCGCACCGAATGCCGCACCGGAACACTTGCCAAAGGAACAGTTGTGTATTCACAATCATTGTGTGCTTACAACTGTTGAGGGGTTGTCGGCGCGTCACAAGACCATCGTGCTGGTGACGTGTTGCCTGAGCCTGCTGATCTCGTCCATGGACGCGACGATCGTCAACGTCGCGCTGCCGACCATTCGCGACCAGATGCACGCGCCGCTGCCGCGCCTGCAGTGGATCGTCGACATCTACACCCTCACCCTGGCCAGCCTGCTCATGCTGTCGGGCGCGGCCGCGGACCGATTCGGCCGACGCCGGATGTTCCGGATCGGATTGACCGCCTTCGCCCTCGGATCGCTGCTGTGCAGCCTCGCCCCGAATGTCGACACCCTGATCGCCGCCCGATTCGTGCAGGCCCTGGGCGGTTCGATGCTCAATCCGGTGGCCATGTCGATCATCACCACGGTCTTCACCGGCCGGGTGGAACGCGCCCGCGCGGTCGGGGTGTGGGGCGCGGTCGTCGGCATCTCCACCGCACTGGGTCCGATGGTCGGCGGTGGCTTGATCGACGCGCTGGGCTGGCAGTCGGTGTTCTGGATCAATCTGCCGATCTGCGCGGTGGCGTTCACGCTGACCACGATCTTCGTGCCGGAGTCCAAGTCGGCGACCGTGCGCGGGATCGATCCGGTGGGTCAGGTGCTGGCGATCGCGGTGATGTTCAGCCTGGTCTTCGGGCTGATCGAACATGAGCCGCTGATCTTCGCGATCACCGCGGCGGCGCTGGCCGGATTCGTCTACTACGAGGCGCGGCACCGGTCGCCGTTCATCGATCTGCGTTTCTTCCGCAGCGTGCCGTTCTCCTCGGCCACCCTCATGGCGATCTGCGCGTTCGCCGGATTGGGCGCGTTCCTGTTCAGCGCCTCGCTGTATCTACAGGAGACGCGGCACTATTCGGCCGTGCACACCGGTCTGCTGTATCTGCCGATGGCGGTGGGCATGCTGATCTGCTCGCCGATCTCCGGGCGACTGGTCGGTCGCTACGGCACCCGGCCCTCACTGGTCGTCGCGGGCGCGATGATGGGACTGGCCGCGATCATGCTGACCACGCTGCGGCCCGATACGCCGGTCTGGCAGCTGGTGATCATGTTCGCCACCTTCGGCATCGGCTTCGGCACGGTCAACGCCCCGATCACGACCGCCGCGGTCAGCGGGATGCCGTTGGATCGCGCGGGAGCGGCCTCGGCCGTGGCCTCGACCAGCCGTCAGATCGGGGTCAGTCTCGGTGTGGCATTGTGTGGCCTGTTGACCGGAGCGAGCCTGTGGTGGGTACTGGCCGCGCTGGCGGGGGGCATCATCGTCCTGGGCGTGACCGCCAATACCCGCTGGGCCGCACGCACCCGCGATCGGGTCGCTCCCCTGCTCGAACAGAAGGTGCCCGCCCATGCCGGATGAGTCCCCCACACCCGACGAGGTCTGGCGGTTACTGTCCCACGTGGTCATGGACAGCCGCGATCCCTGGAAGCGCGCCGTCGTCGAGCGAACGGGCATGCCGTTCAGCCGCTTTCGCGTCCTGCGCCGACTGCTCCCGGGACCACTGTCGGTGAAGGAGCTGGCCCGGGCCGCGACCATGGACGCACCCGCCGCCACGGTCTCGGTGAACGATCTCGAGGAGCGCGGGCTCGTGGTGCGCACGATCGATCCGAACAATCGTCGCTGCAAACTGGTGACCATCACCGACGCGGGCATCGAGATGGTCGAATTCGCCAAGGCCACTCCGGATCCCGCGCCCGAACCGCTCACCGCCCTGTCCGCCGCGGAGCTGCGTCAGCTGCGCGATCTGCTGCGCAAACTCGAGCGGTGACCGCACCGCGGACTTAGGGTGTGGCCATGACGCCGCTGCAGCGCTACATCGTCGAGGAGATCGCCACCGATCACGCCGAGGGACTGCTCAGCCGGCGTGAGGCGCTACGTCGCCTGGGTCTGCTCGGCCTCGGCGCGAGCGCGGCCGCCGCCCTGCTAGCCGCGTGTTCCAGCGACAAGACCGTCGCACCGGCGACAACCTCGTCCGCGGCGGCGTCGTCCGCGGCGCCCGGGGTCGCCGGGGCGCTGCCCTCGACATCGATCACCTTCTCCGGACCCGACGGTCGCACCCTGCAGGCCGCGTGGGCCGAGGCGCCGAAGCCGCGCGGCGGCGTACTGGTCATTCACGAGAACACCGGGCTGACACCGTTCATCCGTTCGGTCACCGGACGATTCGCCGGAATCGGCTATTCGGCGCTGGCGGTGGATCTGCTGTCCGAGGAGGGCGGCACCGCGAGTTTCAGCGATCCGGCGGCCGCCACCGCCGCGCTGGGCAGGACCCCGCAGGATCGGTTCGTGGCGGATCTGCAGGCCGGGCTCGCCGAGCTGGCGCGCCGGACGCCGGGAAACAAGCTGGGCGCCACGGGATTCTGTTTCGGCGGCGGACTGACCTGGCTGCTGCTCACCTCGGGTACGCCCCAACTGGCCGCGGCCACACCGTTTTACGGACCGTTCGCCGGTGGCGAGATCCATACGAACGTCGCCGTGCTCGCGGTCTACGCCGCGTTGGACACCCGCGTGGACGCCAGCCGACCCCAGGCCGAGCAGGCGTTGGCACAGGCGGGCGTCCCGCACGAGACCTTCGTCGCCGCGGGGGCCGATCACGCCTTCTTCAACGACACCGGCCAGCGCTACAACCCGACCGCGGCCGGCGAGGCGTGGCGGCGGGTAACCGATTGGTACGCACGCTATCTCGGCTGATCGGCCAGCGCCGCGCGGATCCGTTCCACCACGGCGTCGATCCCCCCGGTGGCGTCCACGGTGAGCGACGGCTCGTCCGCGCTCGGCGGCTCGAGGTCGGCCAGCTGGGAGTCGAGCATCCGCGCGCGCATGAAATGTCCTGTGCGCACGGTCAATCGGCGTTCCAGTTCGGCGCGGGGGACCTCGAGGTAAACCAGGCACAGCTCGGGCGCGGCCGCGCGCAACCGATCGCGATAGCGCCGCTTGAGCGCCGAACAGCTGACCACGCCGCCGGAGTCGCGATGGGCCAGCAGCCATTCGGCGATGGTGTCCAGCCAGGGCGCGCGATCCTCGTCGTCGAGCGGGGTTCCGGCCGCCATCTTCGCCACATTGGCCGCGGGGTGGAAGTCGTCTCCCTCCGCGTATTCCACGCCGCGCGCGACCGCCAGTCGCACTCCGACGGTCGTCTTCCCGGCGCCGGATACGCCCATCACGACGATCGGTCCTCGAATCTCACCCATGCCCCGACCCTAATGCCGGCTCCGCGACCGCAAGCCCGCGCTGTTCTAGGCTCGACACTGTGACCGAGGAGATAACCCCGGAGTGGGCACCCAGCGGGTCGGGCTTCGAACTGGGCACCGACGGGCCGCTCGTGATCATGGTCGGCGTCGACGGGTCCGACTCGTCCTGGCGCGCCGCGGCCTATGCCGCCGGTCTGTCCCGCCGCCAGAACGCCCTGCTCGCAATCGTTTACGTGCAGCCGTACATGGCGATGGCCGGGGCCTACGGCGCGGATGTGCAGGGCGTGACCCAGGAGATGGCCGAGGATCTTGCGCGCGAGATCCAGGAGCACGCCGAGCGCGTCAAGGACGTCTACCGGGGCCGCTGGAAATTCCTGACGCGCCGCGGGGACGCCTACACCGGATTGGCCGAGGCCGCCGATGAACTCAAGGCCGACGCGGTCGTGGTCGGCGCGTCGGAGAAGACCGGTCATCGGTTGATCGGTTCGGTGGCGGTACGGTTGGTCAAGGCCGGACGCTGGCCGGTGACCGTCGTTCCGTAGATACCGACGGGCACGTCCGCGTTTGGTGTGCACAACTGCGGGAACTCGCCGAAACAGCCATCGAGGAAAGGGTTCTTGTCATGTTGATCCGCCGACTGGCCCGCCCGCTGCTGGCCACCGCCTTCGTCGTCGACGGGGTGGACACGCTGATGCATCCCGAGCCGCGCGCCAAAGCCGCGTCCGCGCTCGTCTCACAGGGAGAGCAGAAGCTGCCGGAGCAGGTAGCCGCGAAACTCCCGTCCGATCCGGGCAAGGTGGTCCGCATCAATGCCGCGGCGCAGGTCGGGGCGGGCGTACTGCTGGCGCTCGGTCGCGCCCCGCGCCTGTCGGCGCTGGTGCTGGCCGCCACCGTCGTCCCCGCGACCGTCACCGAACAGGATTTCTGGAACGAGCCCGATCCCGCGCGGCGCGACGCCAAGCGGGTGGCCTTCCTGAAGGATCTGGGCCTACTGGGCGGGCTGATGATCGCCGCGGCCGATACCGAGGGCAAACCGTCGCTGGGCTGGCGTGGCCGCCGTGCCGCCCGCCGCGCGGCCGCCGCGCTCCCCTTCGGCGCGTCGGCGAGCGACACGCTGCGAGATCGGCTGGCGCAGCAGGCGACTCGCGGTCGTGAGCTGGCCGAGGTCGCCGCGGAGAAGGGCGCGGAACTGGTCGAGACCGTGCAGGACCGCGGGCCGGACTGGGCCGAGACGGTCAAGCAGCGCGGCGCGCATCTGGTCGAGATCGCCCAAGACCGCGGACCCGAACTCGCCGAGGCGGCGAAAAAGCGCGGCGCGCATCTCGTCGAAATCGCCCAGGACCGCGGACCCGAACTCGCCGACGCCGCCAAGAAACGCGGCGCGCATCTGGTCGAGATCGCCCAGGACCGCGGACCCGAACTCGCCGAAACAGCCCGCAAGCGGGCCGCGCAGCTGGCCGAACGGGCCCAGGAGCGCGGTTCGGAATTCGCCGATCGCGCCTCCGCGCGCGGTTCGGAACTGGCCGATGTCGCCGCCGATCGAGGCAGCGAGCTGACCGGACGGGCGCGTCGCCGCGCGACCAAACTCGCCGACAAGGCCGAGGCCCGGGCCGCCAAACTCGCCGAGATCGCCGAGGAGGCCCAGGCCCGCAGCGCCGAATTGGCCCAGCAGGCCCAGGCGCGCGGGGCGAAGTTGGCCGACAAGGGTCAGGCGCGTTTGCGTCGGTGAGCGAAACCGCCGCGGTTCAGAGCGGTTTCCCCACCGCTGCTCGCAGCGCGGGTAGTAGATCGTAGAGGTTCTGACCGGGACAGGTGGTCGGGCCCGCGATATCGGACCAGTCCCGATGGCCCGATATCGCGGGCTTGTCCACGACCGGACCGGTGGCCGGATGCGTGTAGCGGATCTGGGTCAACGGATCCAGACCCAGGCCGGAACACAACGCGCCCAGCACATCCCGCAGGGCGATCAGGGCGGCCGCGGTCGGCTCGGTGGCATCGAAATTCCCGATCAGGCAGATCCCGATATTGCCCGGATTGGCGTTGTAGACGTGGCCCGCCTCGACCACTTCCGCCCCCGGGCGCAGCACTGCGCCCGGCCGGAAGATCGGTGCGGGGTCGCCGGTCTCGCGCCCGGCGTAGACGACCCCGTTGGGATCGATGAGCAGGTGATAGCCCAGATCGCCCCAGCCCCGGCCGCCATGTTCGGACGAGGCGTGGAATTCGTACAGCGCGCGCACGACATCGCGGTAATCGGATGCGCCGCTGCCGTCGAAGTCGAAGGTGTGGTGGACGGTGATCAGCTGCACCGGAGCGAAATCGCGTGCGGTCCAGGTCATCAGCGATTCATCGGCCGCCCAGCCCTTCCGGGTCACCGCGGCGAAACCCCACGCGAACGACGTCTCGACCGGATCCCGGAACGGCGCGGCCTCGGCCCGCAGGTATCGGCGCGCGCCCCAGTAATCCTGACCGAACCGCAGCTCGGTAACGCGCACCGGCGCGGTGGAGTCGAACGCCTCGATCATCCGACCGCCGCCGATGGCCATGGCCACGTGGTAGATCGACTCCGGATCCCGGCTGTCGCTCGCATAGAACAGCAGATCACCGGCCTGTAGATCCTCGGCGGCCACCGCCCGTCCGCCGCCGTCGGTGGCCTGCGGCCCGGCGTCTCGCGGCAGCGTGATGCCATGCACCTGATAGGTGGTCGAGGTGAAACCCGAGCAGTCGAAGCCGAAAGCCGCACGGCCTCCCCACAGATAGGGACGCCCGAGGAACATATTCGCGAACCCCACCAGATCCGCGGCGGCGGGTTGCGGGATGTCGGTGGCCTTCGCGTAGATCTCGACGCCGCGGGCGTCCAGCCATTTCGGACCGCCGCGCGGGGTGGCGACCGAAATCGCCTGGCCGGTGCGTCCAAGCACGGGGAGCCTTGTCCCGGCGCTGATTTCGAGGTGGCGATCGCAGAGCCCGGGATCGTCGTGGAGCCAGGCGGTCGCGATATCGCGGACCAGCGCGAAGGGACCGTTCGTCAACTCGTCGAATTCGGGGCTGGTCGTCAACTGCGCCCGCGGAATCCAGCCCGGATAGCCGAGCGGATTCTTCGGGGTGGGCTGTCCGGGCACCAGCACCTCGGCCCAATCCGCCTGCTGCCCCACCACATACACCCGATCGCCGTACAGCGCCTGGGTCTGGGTGAGGTTGTCGGAGGTGAGCTCCTGCTCCTCGGCCAGGGTCATATCGGCGAGCCAGCGCGGAATATCGACCGGATTGGTCAGGGCCGGCGCGTCGACCGGACGGGGACTGTCCGGCGTGGTCCAGACCGTGGCGGCGGCGACATCGACGAAGGCACAGGGAGGTTCCGGCGAGCCCATAACCCACGATACCTCCGTTCGGAAACTGGTTCGGCTCACTCGCTTTCGCCGCGACGGTCCCCGGTGGGTAGATGCGCGAGGTGCTCGCCCACCCATTCGGCGAGCCGGTCGAGCAGGACTATCCCGTCGTCGACGATGCCCGAATCCGGCACAGCGCCCACGACCACCGCGGTCCGGCCGGACCCGTTGGGCAGCACGGCCAGTTGCCGGACCAGGGTCCCCTCCTCGTCGGGTCCCCATCCACCCTTCACCGCCGCACCGGGCAATCGCGCCAGACCCCAGCGCTGTTCGGGGACGAGCGCCCGCATCAGCGCGAGGACGTCGGGACCTCGTTCGATATTCGGCAGTCGCGCGGTGAACCGCGCCTGCCGCGCGGCACTCCATTCGGTCTGCCCGAAAGCCGTGAACTCCGGTCGCACCCGCAGCGATCGCACCCGGGTGGCCGTATCGCCGCCGTCGCGCAGCACCGCCTCCACCGCGCCGGCGGCCGCGGCCGGGGTACCCAGCAGTGACCACAGCTGCTCGGCGGCGGCATTGTCCGAACGCGTGATGGCCGCCACCACAAGGCTTTTCGTGACGGACGGTGCCGCGCGCAGGGCCGCGACCGCGAGCGGCACCTTGCTGGTCGACCAGGCCACCCCGCCGGACCACTCCCCCAATTCGACGACCGGTCCGCCCCCGACGGGAGCGCATGCGAATCCGACGGCTCCGCCCAGCGGCGCGCTGTGTGCGGCGAAACTCGCGGCCAGGGCTCGAGAAGTGTTGGCGGACATGACCCATCATGGTCCGCCGCGAGCGGACCGCGGCGCAGAATGACATATGGGAACCGACGATTCCACCGAGGCCGCGGGCCTCGCGCGCGGCGCGATCGGTCTGCGTGAGGTCCTGTTCCAATCCGTCACCTCCATGGCGCCCGCGGGCGCGGTCGCGCTGTCGATCGCGGTCGGCGCGACCTACGCCGGGGGCGCGCTGCCGCTGGCGGTGGCGCTCGCGCTGGTCGCGTGTCTGCTGGTGGCGAGTTCGATCGGGCAGCTGGCCGAACATCTCCCGTCGGCGGGCAGTATCTACACCTATCCCGCCGAGGCCCTGCATCCGATGGTCGGATTCCTGGTCGGCTGGGGTTATGCCCTGGTCGAGGCGCTGCTCGGCCCGACGACCACGGTTCTGGTCGGCTATCTCGTAGGTTCGGTGCTGCACGACGAATTCGACTGGCCGTTCACCGCGACCTGGGTGGTGGTCATGATCGTGGCCGCGGTGCTGATCGCGCTGCTGAACTATCGCGGCGTCAAGGTGAGCGCGCGGGTGGGCACGCTGCTCGGACTGTTCGAGATCATCGTCTTCCTCGTACTGGCCGCATGGTTGGTGGTCGAGGCGGGTTCCGCCAATACCGGCTCGGTCTTCACGCTGCGTTTCGCCACGGTCGAGGGTTATCACGGCTTCTCCGGCGTCGCGGCGGCATCGATCTACACCATCCTGGCGTTCATCGGCTTCGAGGCGTCCGCGCCGCTGGCCGAGGAGGCCCGCAATCCGCGCCGGACCATTCCGATCGCCGTGGTCGCGTCCTGCGGCGTGATCGGCTTGTTCTACGTCTTCACCGTCTACGCGGGCGATGTGTACTTCGGACCCGACCGCTATGTGAGCTTCGGCGAGCTCGGCAACGGCAGCCCGTGGATCGCCCTGGCCCGCGATGTCTGGGGAATCGGCTGGGTGCTGGCGTTTTTCGCGATCCTGAACTCGACCTTCGCCAATGGCAACGCGGCCACGCTCGCGACCACCCGAACCTGGTACGCCATGGCCCGGATCGGCCTGCTGCCCGCGGCCCTCTCACGCACCCATCCGCGGTGGAACTCACCGCATATCGGCGTGGTGGCGCAGCTGATCGTGACCCTCGGGGTTGGCCTGCCGATCGGACTGCACTACGGTCCGGCGGTGGTCTTCGTCTTCCTGGCCACGATTCTGGCGGGGGTGATGATCGCGGTCTACATGGTGTTCAACCTGTCGTGCGCGATGTTCTATCTGCGCCGCCGACGCGCGGAATTCCACTGGCTGCGCCATCTGGTGATCCCGGTGCTGGGCATCGCGGCGTTCCTCCCGGCGTGGTTCACCGCCATGGGCATCGGCGCGCCGGTGCTGAAATTCGTGACGCCGCTGAGCTATCCGTCGAGCCTGACCGGTCTGGTCATCGGCATCTGGTATCTGATCGGGATCGCCGTGCTGGCCTATCTGTACCTGCGGCACCCGCGGCGATTGCACGAGATGCGGCGGGTGTTCGTCGAGGAGCCGCGCTGAGACTCAGAGCCGGGTGAGCTCGTAGAGGCGGAACTCGCGCGGCTGGGCCAGCCGGGCCTCCATGGCGTAGCCGGGCCAGTAGGTCACCGCGCGCTGCCAGGCCGCGGCGCGCTCGCCGCCCTCCAGCCGCCGCACCCGGACCTTGAAACGTTCGCCGCCGCTGTGCAGTTCGGCGTGATCGGCGGCACTGAGATTGACCGACCAGACCGGATGCTCCTTACGACCCCAATTGGAGCCGACCAGCAAATAGGTCTCGGGACCCTCAGGCACGTACAGCAGCGAAACCGTGCGCGGCAGGCCGGATTTGCGCCCGGCGACGGTCAATTCGATCGACGGCAGGCCCGCGATGTCCAGGACGCCGTGCTTACCGCGCGTGAGGCGACGGACCAGGCGTTCCAGGCGAATGATCGCGGGCGCGGCGCGCATCGCCAATGGACGGCTCGCAATGGCCCGGCCTAGCGCGGGCAACGGGTTCCTCGGCACCGGTCAACCGTAGCGGGACACCGTTTCGACACGATGGCCGCCCGGTTATCGTGCGGATATCCCGTTCTGCCGGATCACATCGAGCATTTCGCTGTAGCTCAGCGTCGAGGTGACGCTGATCGTTTCCGCGGCTCGGTCCACGCTGACCCCGCTGACGGTGTCCAGTCCGCGCAGGGTGCGCTCGGCCAGATCGGCCTCCGAGGCGAAATCGGGCAGTTCGAAGGTGTAGGTGCTCATGGGATTCGCATAGCACCGACAGCTTCGATCAAACCTTGGTTTGACGGGCGCGTCGGCGGGCATTGCCCAGGCATAACGTCCAACAACGTTGGGAATTGGGAATTGTCATGATCGTACTCATCGGGTTGATCGTTCTGATCGCCGCGGTGGTCGTCGGCGTCGCCGCCGTGGTGGCGAATGCCGGTGACGCCCACCTGCTGTCGAGCGACTTCACCGTCTTCAACCAGCATTTCACTCCGTCGCAGGGCGAACTGTTCGCCGCGGGCGTCGCGGTCGGCGCCGTCGGCATGTTCGGCCTGGCCCTACTACTGGCCGGTGCGTTCACCTCGGCGCGGCGGCATGCGGAGATCCGCCGCGAGCTACGCCAGTCCCGACGCGAAATGTCTGCCACGCGAAAGGATCTGACGAAGACCCCGCCCGCCGGCCAGACCGCGCCCCGGCAGCAGCCGGTGTGGTCGCGCAATCCGTTCATGCGTCGACCGGGCGGCAATCAGCCGTCTCGTGGCGCCCAACCGCAATCCTGATTCACTCGGAGCACATCATGATCGTCCTCGGTATCATCCTCATCGTCGTCGGGTATCTGCTCGGCATCGGAATTCTCACCACGATCGGCATCATCTTGGCGGTGATCGGCGCGGCCCTGCTGCTGCTCGGCTCGGTCGGCCGCCCGGTGGGCGGACGGCGCTGGTATTACTAGCCGCCTTAGTCGATCTCGCACGACGGGGCCCCCGGTCGGTACACCGACCGGGGGCCCTCCCGTACTCGCCCGCTCCCCTCCACGTGGGCGGGCGTGATCACCGCTTCGGCCGCGCGGTGCAATCAGGATGACCCGAATCCGGTCTCCTCGGAAAGACGGAAGGACCGGGGGCACTCTCGTCAAGGGCTCGGGGTGAGATATATCCTGCCCGTTTCGTCCGTATTGCCGAAATGTTACGGATACCCTGGGTGCCATGTTGTCGATCTGCGCGGTCCGGTCCGGCCAAGCACCGTTCTACGCGATCAATTCCGATGTGCCGCACGATGATTGCGCGCGTCTGGCTTGCCGGTTGGGTCCGCGCGGGCACGCCGAGAGCCACCGGGTGACCGCCGCCGACCTCGCGCGCCTCGTGCTCGCCCTGCCCGCCGAGGAGCTGAACACCCTCGCGCACAATTCCGTCGACGATCTGGCCGTGGGCATGCCCGCCGGAACTACCGTCGCGGGCGCGGGCGGCTGGTCGCGGCGATTGCGGCACGGGGCCGCGCTGATCAGCCCGACCGACGCCGCGCCGTACGCCCTGGCGGTCTGCTACACCGGTCCGCTGGCCACCGGCCGCGCCCTGGGCGATCCCGCCACGCGGCTGCTGGCCCGGATCGCGGCGCAGGTGTGGTCGTTGCGCCGCGGCTGAATCGGCGCTCGCGACCGATCACGGGACATGGGATGCTGCGCGGGAACACCGAAGTTCTCGAGGAAGCGAGACTCATGACCGCCCCGCTGGTTCTACTACACGGCCTCGGCATGTCCGCACGCGTCTGGGACGGCGTCGTCCCCGCCCTGTCGCGGCGGCATACGATCTTCGCCCCGACCATGCTCGGCCATCGCGGCGGAACACCGGCCCCGCGGCATCCGGTCGATATCGACGCGCTGGCCGGCGATATCGAGCGGCGAATGGACGAACGCGGCTGGGCGACGGCACATCTGGCCGGAAACTCCCTCGGCGGCTGGGTCGCGATCGAACTGGCCCGGCGCGGCCGGGCCCGCAGCGTCTGCGCGCTGTCCCCCGCCGGATTCTGGAATGCCCAGGGCCCCAGCCGCACGACGGGCACCTCGATCATCAGACGGCTCGAGATCATGGTCCGCCTCACCCGGCCCGTCTTGCCGATCGCATTGCGATCGGCCACCATTCGCCGCGTCGCCCAGCGCGAGGTCCTCGCGCACGGCGATCGCCTCACCCCGCGCCATGCCCTCGCCCTCTGCGACGACCTGCGGCACTGCGCCGCCCTCCACGACATCCTGGACACGAACGAACAGAACGGCCCATTGGACCCCCTGCCCTGCCCGATCACCCTGGCCTGGGCCGAACGCGATCAACTGCTACCGGTGTCGATCAATGCCGCGATCGCGCGAGAACGCCTGCCCCAGGCCCGATTCGAAATCCTCACCGGCGCAGGACATGTGCCGATGTACGACACGCCACGCCGAGTGGTGCGGGCGATCACGGATACGGCCGCGCGCGCGGAGCCCGTGGGCTCAGCCGACCGTGAATTCGGGTGACGTACCGCCGAACCGGGTCACCGCGCCCGCCGGATCGCGGCGATCGCCGCTGTATTCGATGCGGTAACGCCCGGATTCAACCTGTGGCGGGATGGTCCAGTCGATGCGGATGAGCGAGGCCGCAGGCTGGCCGTCGGGGCGCGACCAGTGCAGTTCGGTACACCAGTCGTTGTCGTCGAATACCCGCCGCCAGCCCGAGCCGTCGTCGCGCTGCACCTCGAAATACGTGCCGCCGGTACGCAAGTCGTTGTTCGGGTGCGCGCCCGCGAAGGTCACCGAAACCGTCTGACCGGTTCCATAGCCGGGCGCGGGCCCGGTCACCACATCGCCGAAGCCGTGCCCCGCCACCGGGACGTCCGGCGGTACCGCGGGCAGCAGATTCGGCTGCGGTCCGTTCGTCCAATCCAGGGGGGCCGGGCCGCGACCGGGATCCGTGCGCGCCGCCAAAGCCCGCGCCAGCCGGTCGAATTCCTGCAGATAGGCCGACAGCGTCCAGCGCCCGAACAGCGTCTCACCGCCCTCGTACTGCTGCGAGACGTACTCCTCGGGCGTCGTCACATAGCCGCTGTAGGCATTGGCATACCCCTGAACCAGGACATTTTCGATCGGAATCCCCAACGCTCGCGACACCACCCGGCGGATGCGCAGCCCGGAGACCACGGTGAATTCGGCTGGACCGCAGGCCAAGACCAACTCACCCAGGCGCAGCAGCTGGATCGGCAGCACCAGCGGCACCCACGGGCGCGGCGGCAGTATTCCCAGCGGGGCCACGATCAGCTTGGGCGCCTGGACATCGCGCATCCACTGTTCGACGGGTGCGTCGACGCCGCCGAGGGCGGTGACCATCGGGTTCTGCTCGCCCTCGAACAGGAACGGCAGCTGGGTCTTCCAGTTGTCCTCCGAACTGGTCGCCGCGGCGGCCGCGCCCATCATCGCCGGGGAGGTGCGGGCCGGTTTGCCGTCGGGGGTGTACTCACCGTCGATCGCGGTGTCGCCCATGTTCACATACCGCAGCATCGCGTCGATCCCGCCGCCCGCCATCGGCCGCGCGGCGTCGAATGCGGCTCGCCCGGCCTGATATTGGCGTTCGCCGATCAGGGCGCAGTTGGCCCGGTTGTCGTCGGTCGGACCGCTCGGATGCCAGGGCGTGACATTCAGATTCGGGGTGATGTCACCGGGATTGGTCTGTGCGAACGCGGCCACGAAACTCGCCGGGCCGTCCAGATGGCGCACACCCATCTCGTCGTGCTCCCAGCGATAACTCGCATAGCCCTTGTTGTCGGCGGAGATCAGGGTGTTGCGATCGGTGAGCGAGGTGCCGTGGGTGGCGAACCAGGTGATCGCGCCGACATCGCGGCCGCCCTGACGCAGCCGCAGCACCGTGACCGCCGGATCGATACCGTTGGGCAGTTCGGCCTTGTCCCCGGGTGGATTCAGTTCGAACGCCACCCGCGAGCGATTGGCCGAGGCGTCGTGCAGTTCGCCGCGGCCCAGCAGCAGCGTGCCGGGGGCCAGTCGCTCGTGCGCGGCGACGATCGCGGCCACGATGCCGTTCACCTCGGCCTCGTGCGAGTTCTGCTGAAAACCGTAGGCGGCCAGGGAGTATGCGTATTCGCGCGCGGTGCCGCCGCAGGAGTTGTGATTGTGGGTGGCATTGATGTTCACATTGCGCTCGGTGTACAGATCACCGAAGCGCTGGGCCAGCCGCCCCAGCACGGCCAGATACACCGATTGGAACAGGCAGGCGATATCGGCGGTCACGAAGGCGACGCGGTCGCCGGTGGCCCGGTCGACCACCACATAGGCCCGGGCCCAGGTGCGCATGAGCAGGCCGTCGGCCACCTGATCCAATTCGGAGTAGCCCATCATGCCCTGACCGGCGATCGCGCCGGTGACATCGGCGAGGGCGCAGCCGATGAGATAGTCCTGGCCGTCGGCGGCGCGCCGCGTCGAATCGGCGGGCCGGGCGTCGGCCACGCCGGGCACGCCCGCGGCCAGCATCGCGCCCGCTGCGCCGGTCAGCATGGACCGCCGGGAGACCGTCACGAATGCTCCTAGGGTTCCGGGACGTCATCGTCGCTGCGTATACCTGATTCGCCGAAGCGTACTGGTCATACGTCCAACACGCCAGGGTTGACATTGCAGCGAGCGTAGGCGAACCGAGGGCAAATACGATGAGACAGGACGGAAATGTTCGAACGCCCGGCCGGATCGCTCATCGCGATCCGACCGGGCGTTCACCCTTACGGGACGCTGCCGGCACGGCCCTGGTGCGCCGGCAACGCGTCTGGTGCGGCCTGGACCTTCCCCCACGTCTCGGGTGCAGACTACCTAGCCGAAACGTACAGCCGCGCAGGGGGTCTCACAATCGACTCGGCCAGACTCTTGGGGAGTTCGCAAACGATTGTCAGCGCATTCTCAGTAATGGCGCCGGACGGGCATGCTAACGGGCGACCTCTGCCGACAGTGGCAGGTCGGCGACCGAGGTTCCGACGTGCACTGTGAAGGCTCCGGCCTCGGTCGTCCACCCCCGCGCGGTCCAATGTTCGAATGCTCGCCGGGGTAGCGCGATCTCGATGCGCCGGGAGGCGCCCGATTCCAGTGTGAGGGTTTCGAAGGCGGCGAGCCAGCGAATCGGGCGATCGATCGCGCTGTCCGGGCGCGACAGATATATCTGGACGACCTGCTTGCCGGGGCGGTCGCCGATATTGGTGACGGTCACCGCGACAGCGTCGCCGCCTGCCTCGAGATCGCTCAATTCCCAGGTGGTGTAGCCCAGGCCGTGACCGAACGGGTACGCGGGTTCCACCTCCGCGCGCAGCCAGGCGCGGTAACCGATGTGCAGGCCCTCCTCGTAACGCAGCGTGCCGTCGTAGGGGGTCGTATTCAGCACCGGCACCTCGGCCATGGTCTCGGGCCAGGTCGTGGGCAGACGCCCGCCGGGTTCGCGGACGCCGGTCAGCACGTCGGCCAGCGCGGCGCCGAATTCCTGGCCCGGGAACCACGCCAGCAGCACCGCGGCCACGTCCTCGCGCCACGGCATCTCCACCGGCGCACCGGAATTCACCACCACGATCGTGCGCGGATTGACCGCGGCCACCGCGGCGACGAGTTCGTCCTGGCGGCCGGGCAGGCGCAGGGTGTCGCGGTCGACGCCCTCGCTCTCGATCAGTTCGGTGGTACCGACCACCACCACCGCGACCTCGGCCGCGCGGGCGGCCTCGACCGCGGCGGCGAATTCCTCGTCCTCGGTGCGCGACGGGCGCTGGATGCCGAGGGTGAGACCGAGCAGCACGCCCAGGCCGGGAATCGGATCGGGGGTGCCGAGAGTGATCCGGACGTCCACCACCTGGCCGGTGCTCAGGGCGCGTTCCACCGCGCGCTGCGGCGGATCCATCAGCGCCGCCAGCGGATCCGAACCCTCGGGGGCCACGGTGTCGTCGAGGACGGTCTCGCCGTCGAGTTCGAGGCGGACGTGACCGACCGCGGCCGTGCCGATCCGCCACAGGCCGTCGGCGTCGGCGCGCAGCCGGGCACGCAGTTCGATGGTCGAGGCGCGGGCGGCGGAGGCGTCGCCGAACAGGACCAGATTGCCCGCCAGGCGATGCTGGGTGTCGATGACGGTATCGCCGTCGAAGTAGCGCAGGCTCACCCCCGGTGTCGCGGTTTCGGGGTCGGTGAGCAGGTCCAGCGGGGCAGGAACGAGGCCGTCGGCGACTCGGACGCCGGGTGTATGCGTCACCGGCGCAACGGCTTTCAGACCGTCGAGCGGGGTGACGACATGGGCCGGGATGACTGTCGCGCTGCCGCCGCCCATCAGGCGGGGTTCGGTCGCGCCCGGGCCCAGCAGTGCGATGGTGGCGCCGGGACGCAGCGGCAGGACGCCGTCGTTGCGGACCAAGACCATCGCCTCCGCGGCGGCGCGGCGGACCAGGCCGCGGGCCTGTTCGTCGGTGAAATCCGGTGTGGGACGCGGGGTTCGGTCCAGCGCGCCGACGCGCTGGGCGAAGCGCAGGATGCGGCGGACCTTGTCATCGATCGCGGATTCGGGGACGGTTCCGGCGCGCACGGCCTGGTCGAGGGGGTCGCCCCACAGCGCGGGCGGGCCGGGCATGCACAGATCGGTGCCCTGGGCCGCGCCCTCGGTGGTGCGCACCGCGGTCCAGTCGGAGACGACCACGCCGTCGAAACCCCAACTACCCTTGAGCGGTTCGGCCAGCAGCGGGTTCTCGGTCATGGTGACGCCGGCGACGGAGTTGTAGGCGGCCATGATCATCCAGGCGCCCGCCTCGACGCTGCGTTCGAACGGGTGCAGGTAGAGCTCGCGCAGGGCGCGGTCGTCGACGCGGACGTCGACGGTGAAGCGGTCGGTTTCGGAATCGTTGGCCACGTAGTGTTTCGGGCAGGCGCTCACGCCGTGCCGCTGGACGCCGCGCACATAGGCGACGGCCATCTCACCGGTCAGGACCGGATCCTCGGAGAAGCATTCGAAATGCCTGCCGCCCAGCGGGGATCGGTGCAGGTTGACAGTCGGGCCCAGGACGGCGTAGACGTTCTTGCGGCGTGCCTCGGCCGCGATCAATCCGCCGATCTCATCGAGTAGTTCGCGGTCCCAGGTGGCGGCGAGGGCGGTGCCCGAGGGCAGGCTCACCGAGGGATCGCGTTCGTCCCAATTCTCGCCGCGCACGCCCGTCGGGCCGTCCGAGACGGGCATTTCGGCCAGTCCGATCGACGGGTCCCCGGCCATGCGGAACATGCCCGAGCCCGAGATCAGCCGCAGCTTGGCCGGTAGATCCAGCGTCGCCAGCAGCTGTTCGATACGTTCCTCCACGCGATCTCCATTTCGCTCGCCGACCAACCACTCGGTAGATCACTGTCGACGGTACCGACCGATCGCTCGGTAGGCCAGTGTGCGCTCGGTGTCACGCGGTGCTCATCCGGCGTTCCGCGCCGATTCGATATCCGTTCTCCGGAACCGCGCAACGTTCGGCCGATGAATACGACCACGCGCTCCACCCTTGTCGCAGTGATCGCTCTGGCCGCGCTCGTCGCCCCCGCACACAATGCGCTGGCCGCCGACCCGCTGCCCACCAAACAGCAGTGGCTCGCCGATGTCGACCAGGTCATGCGCGACGCCAAGCCCTATCTCGACGACCGAAAGTCCCAGGGCGGCACGAAACTCGCCATCGTCCTCGATATCGACAACACCGCCTTGCAATCCCACTACGACCCCGGTAAGGCCACCCCCGCCGTCCTCGACGCCGCCCGCCACGCCAAGGCCAACGGCTACAGCGTCCTGTTCGCCTCCTACCGCCCCGAAGCCGAATCCGCCCGCGCCGCAGTATCGAACGCCGGCTACCCCGTGGACGGCATATGCGTGCGCTCCCTGTCCGACTCCGGCAAGGCCGCGACCAAACAGCGCTGCCGCAAGCAATACACCGCCCAGGGCTACACGATCACCGCCAATATCGGCAACCGCCCCACCGACTTCGAGGGCGCGAACTACGAAAAGCCCTTCAAGCTCCCCGATTACGACGGCCAACTGTCCTGACCCACCCCCTCGCCCGCCCCACTCCTCGAGCCACGGGGCGGGCAACGTCGGTCATCGAGCGCGACTCGTCGCCGCGCCCGAGGAGGGCGCACTCGAACATCCCGTGGTGAGGCCATTTTCATATCCCCGCCGCGAGCGCAGCGAGCAGCGGGGTCAGGGGTGGGGTGGGGCGTCTATTCGGGTTATGAGGGTTTGGCCGTTGGAGGTGATCGTGGTTACCAGCTGGTGGTATGTGCGCGTGGAATTGTCCGGGCGGGACTCTGTGATCGCCACGTCGTAGCGGCCGTCGGGGAGCGGAGTGATCTGGACACAGTGGTGGGTCCCCGCGGGGATGGTGGCTATGCCGAGGTCTATCACCTGTGGGGGTGAGACCCAGGCGTCGGGGGTGGTGACCGTGCGGGCCAGCGCGCCGGAGCGGGCCGTGTAGTAAGCGTGCTGGAAGGCGAGGATGGCGTCGGGCGCGGTGGCGGTGGAACCAACGCCGTTGCCGCGCACCAGGTTTTCACTGCGCAGGGGGGCGCAGCCGGGGCCGCCGCCCAGGCCCAGGTCGGTGGTGCTGGCCAGGGGCTCGGCCAGGGAGGGTTGGACGCCGGTCTCGATGCGGGCCAGGACGAAACCGCCCGCGATGGCCGCGGTGCCGATCATGGCGAACGAACCGATCATCATCCCGCGACTGTGGCGGCGACGCGGTAGGGCGTGGCGGCGTCGTGGTTGTGGCGGGGGAATCATTCCGGGCCACACGGGTTGCACCGCCGAGGCGGCCCGCAGCCTGCCAGCACGACGCGGCCTACTGAATTCGATCTCCGACATGGCCTCGCCGCACCCCCTTTCCGCGTCATCCCGGCACACCGGGATTCATCGCCTCCCGGCCGCCGGAATCCTCATCTCCCGGCCCGCCGGAATTCTCGTCTCCCGGCATGCCGATTTTTTCGTCTCCCGGCATGCGCTCCGCCGGGAACCGTCCCGCCTCGGCTCGCCGATTCGGTATCAGGTTGGGCGATAACAACATTGCATATCGAAGGCCCGCACGCCGGGCGAATGCCCAAGTCGAGGGCATGATTTCGGATTACGATCCGCTCTCGGTCACCGAATTCCCCGGAAATTTCGTAACCTTCGGTAGGTTTTGCGTCGCCAGAGGCGCAAGGGATATCGAGCGAACGTTCGTCGAGTGTCATTCGTCTACCGAGTAGAAGGAATCACCATCCTCCGGCGTGCCGTCGACCTGACCGGCGTGCCGGTGCGTCGGCGACGCATCCCGCCCGCGCGTGTCGGACCGCACGGAATCGACGCCCTCGATCTGCGACCTCGCGTCCCCCGGTCTGAGCTCGTCCGCACCGACATCCGGCCGCTCCTGCGCCAGCCGCTGACCCAGCGGCTCGCCCTCGCGCTGTTCCCGAGCCGTCGTCCCGAACCGATCCGCGGCGGTCCAGTCCTCCGGCGGGGTCACCACGGCGTCCCCGTCGCGGTTACGGACCTCGTCGGAGTCCAGGCTCTCCTCCACGCTCAACATGTCCTCGTCGCGTTCATCCTGTCCATTCATATTCGCGTCGTTCCCCCGCATCTCCCCGGCAAACACCACCACCGGCGTAGCCGCGCAGACGGCTCCCGTCCGACGACATGTCATCATCGCGTAATCCCGAATCCCGCTACCTCACTTACGCTTTAGTGACAACCCCCCGAGTGGCGGTCACCGGCCCGGACCGCTATGCTCTTGCCCGAAATTCGAAATCGCCTGGCGGTCTACGTATTTCATCCGACTCGTATACGCGGGGAAAGATTCGGGGGAACCGCGGGTCGACGGGCGGGCATGAACGCGAGCGTGCGAAAGGTGTCTCGAACGGTGAACCAGCCCCAGGCTCGGCCGGAGGATGCCGCGGTCGCGCCGCCGTCCCCGGCCACGTTCGGACGCACCGGATCGGCGAGCCGATTCCGAACCCCGGCACTGACATTCGTGGTCTGCGCCGCGCTCACCGCCGCCGCCGTGGCCGCCGCGGTCTGGTTCGCTCCGGAGTCGACACGCCTGACCGTCGCCATTGCGGGCGGCGTGTCCGCGCTGCTGCTGTGCCTGGCGATCACCGCCGCCGTCCACTACCACGCGATCGCCCGCGAAGCCCGCATCGCGCTGGACCGGGTCGATCAGCTCGCCGCCGCCCGCGCCGCCGAGGCCGCCGCGGCCCTGACCGCCGCTCGCGACACCGCCGCCGCCCAGGCCCGCGAAACCCGCTCCAGCGACGGCCGCCGCGCCTCGGCCATGGCCGCCTTCGCCAATGCCGCGGGCCGCATGCAGGCGATGACCACGAGCATGCTCGCCGAACTGCGCGAGATGGAACACCGCCACGCCGACCCCACGGTCCTGGCCGACCTGCTGCAACTCGACCACCGCACCGCCCAGGCCGGTCGCCTGGCCGACAGCATCGCGGTCCTGTCCGGCGCCCGCTCCGGCCGCCGCTGGGCCAAACCCATTGCGATGGAATCGATCCTGCGCGGCGCGATGGGCCGAGTCGCGGGCTATCAGCGGGTGCGCCTGCGCGCGGTCGCCGAGATCGCCATCGCCGGACACGCGGCCGAGGGCGTCATGCATGCCCTGGCCGAACTGCTCGACAACGCCTGCAACTTCTCCCCGCCCACCACCGAGGTCCA
Source organism: Nocardia pseudobrasiliensis NBRC 108224 (assembly GCF_001613105.1). Classification (GTDB taxonomy): domain Bacteria; phylum Actinomycetota; class Actinomycetes; order Mycobacteriales; family Mycobacteriaceae; genus Nocardia; species Nocardia pseudobrasiliensis. The sequence goes on from NZ_BDBS01000061.1 coordinate 55,053, forward strand.
CGTCTACGCCGCCGAGGTGCCCGCGGGCGTGGTGGTGACCATCGAGGACAGCGGCCTGGTGATGAGCGAATCGGCGCTGCGCCGCGCCGAACAGACCGTCGCGGGCGTCGCCACCGGCACGCCGCGCGGCGGCACCGCCCTGGATCTGTCCTCACTCACCGGCACCCGCCTGGGCCTGGCCGTAGTCGGGCATCTGGCCCGCAAACACGGTCTGACGGTGTCATATCGGCCCTCCGCGATCGGCGGCACCGCGGTCGTGGTGGTCGTACCGCGCGAGCTGATCGTCCGACTGGACCGCTCCCCCGGATCGGTGGCCACCCTCACCCTGCCCGCGCCGCCGCCCACCCCGCATCCGATCGAACCGCCGCCCACCCCGGCGGCGACCGCCCCGACCGAGATCACCCTGCCCAAGCGCCGCCGTGGCAGCACCCTCGCCGCGGTCCATCCCGAGGGGCTGTCCGCGCCGCCGCCGAGCGCGCCGCCCGCCCCCGCCCCCGCGCAGCCGTCCGCCCTCGCCGCATTCCAGCGCGCGGTGTCCGGACGCGGCGCACCGTCCGAGTCCGTTGCCGTGGAGAAGGATTGATGACACTGCCCGCGACGTCGCAGCTGGGTTGGCTGCTGGAACAACTGCTCTCGCGCACCCCGCGCGCCCGCCACGCCCTGCTGCTGTCCAGTGATGGCCTCAAGATCTGCCACACTCCCGAACTGTCCGTGGACAAGGCCGATCAACTGGCCGCCATCGCCGCGGGCATCCAGAGCCTCTCGCACGGCGCCTCCGTCGAATTCGGCGACGGCCGCTACGGCGTGCGCCAATCCATGACCGAGTTCTACGGCGGCATCCTGTTCATCGTGGAGGCCGGACTCGGCGCGCATATCGCGGTCGTGGCCGCCGAGGACGCCGATGCCGGACTGGTCGGCCACAATATGCGCGAACTGGTCGAACAACTCGGTGAACATCTCTCGGCCGCACCGAGATCGAGCTTTTCGTGACACGACCCGGTCGCGACGACGACCCCGATCGGCTCTACACGCTGACCGGGGGCCGCAGCAGGCCCGACAGCGACGCCTTCGATCTGGTCACCCTCGTGGTCAGCGAATTCGAACCGACGCCGGGCATGCAGTCCGAGCACCGGGCGATCCTGTCGATCTGCCGAGCCCCGACCGCGGTGGTCGAGATCGCCGCCGAACTGCGCGTCCCCGTGGGCATCGCGATGGTGCTGCTCTCGGATCTGCTGCACACAGGCAAGATCACCGTGCGCCATCCGCAGCTGTCCTCGAATACGCCCGGGGCGCCGTGGAATTCCATGCCAGACACCGCAACCCTCGAGAAGGTACTCGTTGGTCTCCGCAAGCTTTGATCCGCGACCGGCGCGGGCCGACGCGCCGCTGCACAGCTCCACCCGCAACGGCTTCAAGATCGTCATCGTCGGCGGCTTCGGCGTCGGCAAGACGACGATGGTCCGATCGGTCAGCGAGATCCGCCCGCTCGACACCGAGGCCACCATGACCGATGCCGGTGTGGGCGTTGACGATCCGACCGGCGCGCCCGACAAGTCCACCACCACCGTCGCCTTCGACTTCGGCCGCATCAGCATCGACGCCGAGCATGTGCTGTACCTGTTCGGCGCGCCCGGCCAGGAACGCTTCTGGTTCCTGTGGGATCGGCTGTTCACCGGGGCCCTCGGCGCGATCGTACTGGTCGATCCGCGCCGCATCGCCGACTGCTGGTACGCCATCGACCGCCTCGAACATCAGCGCACCCCGTTCGTGGTGGCCTGCAACGTCTTCGGCGAACAGCCGCAGAACCCCCACCTGGTCCGCGACGCGCTGGACCTGGATCCCCATGTGCCCCTGCTGGATTGCGACGCTCGCTCGCGCGGCTCCTGCAAGCAGGTGCTGATCACGCTCGTCGAACATCTCTACAGTTTCGCCCCGCCGACCCCGGAGATCGCGACATGACCATGCCGTACGCCGCCCCCGGTCGATCCGGACAGCCGACCGCGATCCCGTTGAGCGGCCCGCGTTTTCACACCGATCCGCAGCAGCTCTATCGCGAGATGCGCCGCGAACACGGTCCGGTGGTGGCGGTCGAACTACCCGGCGGCGTCCCGGCGTGGCTGGTCATCGGCTATCGCGAACTGCATCAGGTCACCAGCGATCCCGAACTGTTCCCGCGTGATGTGAGCCTGTGGAACCAGTGGCCCAACATCCCGCCGGACTGGCCGCTGCTGCCCATGGTCGGCCAGCCCATGCCCTCGATCTACTTCACCGCGGGCGCCGAACACCGCCGCCACGTCTCGATGGTCGAACCCGCGCTCGAGCAGGTCGACCCGTTCGAATTGCGCAGCGCCTGTGAGGAATTGGCCGATCGGCTAATCGACGGCTTCTGCGGTCGCGGCCAGGCCGAACTGGTCACCGACTTCGCCGAACCGCTGCCGGTGCTCGCGCTGGCGCGCATACTCGGATTCCCGGACGAGGACGGTCCGGATCTGGCCTGGACCATGAAGACCTTCACTGACGGCGGCCCCGACGCGCAGGCCGCGCATCTGCGCTTCGCCGAACATATGCAGCGCCTGCTGGCCGCCAAGAAGGCCCATCCCGGCGAGGATCTGGTCTCGCGCATGCTGGCCTGCCCGATGCCGTTCACCGATCAGGAATACGTGCTGGACCTGATGGCGATCACCGCCGCCGGACACCTGCCGACCGCGGACTGGATCGGAAACTCGGTGCGGCTCATGCTGACCGACGATCGCTTCGCCGCCGCGCTGGGCGGCGGCCGCCACAGCATCGGCCAGGCGATGAACGAGGTGCTGTGGGAGGACACCCCCACCCAGATCCTCGCCGGACGCTGGGCCGCCCGCGACACCCGCCTGGGTGAGCGCATCGTGCGCGCGGGCGATCTGGTGCTGCTGGGCCTGGCCGCCGCCAACGCCGATCCCCATGTGCGCCAGCACTTCGCCGACGGCGTGGAGCCCGCCCACAGCGGCAACAGCGCCCATTTCGCCTTCAGCTACGGCGAATACCGGTGCCCGTTCCCCGCCCAGCAGATCGCCGAGATCGTCGCGCGCACCGGTATCGAGGTGCTGCTGGATCGGCTGCCCGATATCGATCTGGCCGTGCCCGCGCAGAACCTGGTTCGACGGCCCTCGGCGTTCCTGCGCGGAATGACCTCCCTCCCAGTATGTTTCACCCCAGTTCGCGCCGTCGGAGGTGCCCCATGAGTACATCCTGTCCGCATGCCGAGACTCTCGTCATCGACCCCATGATCGGTGATCTGTCCGGCGAGACGGCGAAGCTGCGGGAGATGGGACCGCTGGCGCGTATCGATCTGCTCGGCGCGAGGGCGTGGACCGTGACCACCCACGCCCTGGCTCGGCAACTGCTGGTCGATCCGCGCCTGGTGAAGGACATCGAGCACTGGGGGCTGTGGCAGTCCGGCGAGGTGACCCGGCAGTGGCCGCTGATCGGCATGATCGACGCGGGCCGTTCCATGTTCACCGTCGACGGCGCCGAACACCGCCGACTACGTATCAAGACCACACAGGCCCTCTCCCCGCGCCGCCTCGACGCGCTGCGCCCGGTGATCGAGCGCCTCACCGCCGAACTGCTCGACGATCTCGCCGCCGCCGGACGCGACGGCGCGGTGGTGGATCTGAAATCCGTCTTCGCCTATCCGCTTCCGATGCGGGTGATCAGCGAACTCATGGGTGTTCCACGCGCCGACCACGATTGGCTGCTCGACTCCTACAAGGCCTTCTTCTCCCTGCTCACGCCGCAGGACCGACGCCTGGCCGTCATCGAGGAGCTCGACGACTACTTCACCGACATGGTCCGTAAGAAGACCGCCCAGCCCGGCGACGACCTCACCTCGGCATTCATCCTCGCCGACGACGGCGGCGACCGGCTCACCGAGGAGGAGGTCGTCGGCAATCTCAAGGCGCTCGTCGCCGCGGGCCACGAGACCACCGTCTCGCTCATCCTCACCACCGCGCGCGCCCTGCTCACCCACCCCGACCAGTTCGCCCGGGTCCGCAGCGGCGACTACGACTGGAAGCAGGCCATCGAGGAGGCCCTGCGCTGGGACGGGCCCGTCATCCATCTGCTCATGCGCTTCGCCACCGAGGACATCGCCATCGGCGACACCATCATCGAGAAGGGCGAGGGCGTGGTCATGTCCTACCGCACCATCGGCCGCGACACCACCCTGCACGGCCCCGACGCCGACGACTACGACCTCACCCGCCCAACCGCCAACCGCCACATGTCCTTCGGCTACGGCCCCCACATCTGTCCCGGCGCGGCCCTGTCCCGCCTCGAGGCCGCCATAGCCCTCCCGGCCCTGTTCGACCGCTTCCCCACCCTCGACCTCGCCGTCCCCGCCGACCAGATCGGCAACCTCCCGGTCCTCACCCAGAACGACCTGGCAGCCTTCCCAATCCGACTCACCACACCCTGACCCGGGCTCCTCCGGCCCGGGGCCTCGCTTGCCCGGACCCTCTCCCTGGGTCCGGGCCCCTACCTTGTCCGGGCCCCACCTTGTCTGGGCCCCACCTTGTCTGAGCCCCACCTTGTCTGAGCCCCCTCCGCGTCTGGGCTCGCCTCCCTTGTCCGGGCCGAAGGCTCGGATCAATACCCGGGGGTATTTCATACCCAAAGGCATTGAATTCCAACGAGTATTGAATACCCGAAGGTATTCTCCATAATTTGCCGGACATCAACCATCAATATTGTGTAGCGTCTGGAATCCTGAAACACTCACGGGGAACGGCGAAGTGATCAGTATTGACGGCTGCATGACGCGCATTATGGACATTCCGGGCGCACGCAGTGTGACGCTGGTGGACGGTGCGAGCGGATTGTCGGTCGCGGCGGCCGGGCGGCACGCGATTGTCGATCAGCACGAGGACGCGGCGACGACAACGGACGTGGTCCGGGCCGTATTGGCGTGTCCCGCACTGTCGACCGGCCGGCCCGGCGACGATGTCACCGAGATCATCATCGGCGGCGCCTACGGCTTTCATCTATTGCGCCTGGTGGCCGGCGATTTCGACGGGCGGCTGTTCGTCCATGTGCTGTTCGACGGCGACACCGGCAATCTGGCCATGGCCCGCTACCGATTGCAGGGAATTCTCGACGAATTTGCCGAGGACGGTCATGGCCGTTGATCTCGCAATCGAACTGCGCCGACTGGAAATACAGCGCAGCACCGGCGTATTGAGCGCGGGCGACGGGGCGTTCCATATCACCGAGGGTGCGATCGCCTGCGCGGATTGCCGCCGCACGACCGGCCTGGACCGCCTGGTGGTCGAGGCGGGAGTGGCCACGCCCGAGGACTGGCGCCGCGCGAGGGCGGGCGATCCCGGCTATCTCCTGGAACGCCCCCGGCTCGAAACACTCGCCCTGCTGTCGGTCTTCGACGCCGCCTACTTCCTGTTCGCCTCCCCCGCGGAGCCCGAATTCCGCCCCGCGCCACCGCATTGGCTCGCCCGGGTCTGCCATGTACCGCCGCGCACCCTGGTCGACGAATGCGCGCGCCGCGGCGATCCGGAGGCCGGACCGTGGCCCGCCCTACTGGTCGATCGCGCGCCCGTGGTCCCCATCCGGCGCGTCCGGCACGGCCGCATCGCGCTCACCGGCGGCCAGACCGAGGTGCTCGCCGCCGCCGACGGCCGCCGCAGCGTCGCGGCCATTGCGAAGGATCTGGGCCGCACCACCTACGGCTGTCTGGTGTCGGTGCGCGAACTCACCGACGCGGGCCTGGTGCGGCCGCCCGAACCCGAATGCGCCCCGGCCGCCCCGCTGCCGCGCCGAGTCTCCGGTCGTTCGCTTCCACCGCTTCCACCCGCGGCCGCGACGCCGTATGTCGCACCCGCCCCGGCGAATTCGACCGCGCCGATCCCCACCAGACCTCAGGGGAGCCCCATACCCGAGAGCTGGGGGCCGATCGATCGTGACCTGCTGACCCGGGTGCGCAAGGGGCTGGAGAAGCTCGGGTGACCGTGCGCAGGAAGCGGATCGGCGAACTGATGGGAAGGTTGACCAAGGTGGCGATGACCGGCCCCGAACCGAATGCCGCGGTACTGGCCGAGCTGAAGGCCCTGCGCGAGCGCGTACCCCAGCTCACCGGCTCGCTGGTGGCCTCGAGCGACGGCCTGCTCATCGCCCACGATCTGCCCGCGCATATCGAACCGAACGGAATGGCCGCCCTGGCCGCCTCGGAGCTGTCGCTGTCGTATCGGCTGGCCACCACCGCGCACGGCGGCGGCTTCCATGAGGTCGTCGTGCAGGGCACCGAGGGCCATGTGGTGGTCTACGCCGCGGGCTGGTCCGCGCTGACCGTCCTGGCCGGGCCCGACGTCAATGTCGGTCGCCTACACCTGGAATCGCGTCCGGTCGCCCGCGCGATCGCCGAACATCTCAACACCTCCACCGACACATCCACCCCCGAATGAAAGGAAACCCATGTCGAATATGGATCTGGCCCTCAAGGACATGATGGTCATCGACGGCGCGGTCGGCGCGGCCGTCGTCGACTACAACAGCGGAATGGCCCTGGGCATGCTCGGCAGCTCCAAATCCCTGGACCTGCAGGTCGCCGCCGCGGGCAATACCGAAGTGGTGCGGGCCAAGATGCGCACGATCGATCAGCTCGGGCTCAACGAGGGCATCGAGGACATCCTCATCACGCTGTCCGGCCAGTACCACATCATCAGACCCATGACGGGACGAAAATCCAAGGGCCTGTTCCTGTATCTGGCCCTGGATCGCGGCCGCGCCAACCTGGCGCTGGCCCGGCACCGGCTCAAGGGGATCGAGGAGGAGCTCGACGTCTGAATATCGTTGCCCCGCAGCCCTTTCAGCGATGGCGCAGATTTCCGGTGATGGCCGCGCCCGAACCGCCCGCGACCGCGTAGGTCAGCGAGCCGTCGGGGAGCAGTCGGACCGTGGATACGGTGGCGAGATTCGCGCAGGCATCGCCGCCGAGTGATCTGGCCGCGAGGGTCAGATCGGATTCGCCTGCGCCGAGCAGTCTTTCAACGCGCTCACAGCGCACACCCGTGGCACGCTCGGTCACCACCGAGGCGCCCATCTCCTCGGCGTTCTTACCCGAATTGATCGTCAGCACGATCTGATAACCACCGCGCCCGTCACTGGCCGTGCCCGACCACTCGCCCAGAAAGCGTTGCGGCACCGCCCACACCGCCGCCACCGGCGTGGTGTCATCGGGTCGCGCGGTGGGTGAGCTGCTGCTCGCATCCCCGCTCGACTCGGTGTGGGAGCAACCGACCGACAGCACTACCGTCGTCATCCACGCTGATGCGACGGCGAACCGATACCGACTCACCGGCACGAGTGTATGCCGGGACACGTTCGCGCGCCCCGGCATTCGCACTCATCCGGCGAATCATTCGGCCGGCCAAGCGGTCAGCGGGTCACGCTGGTAGCGGACATACAACGGCGGATTATCCGGACTACCGCGCGGCAGGTCCTCTTCGGCGGACTGCGAGATGCGGATCGGGGCCGAGATGACCGCATCCGGATTCATCCGCCACGGCCGATCCTCGAACCGCGCCTGATCGGCGTCGGGATTCACCGGATACGGATTCAGCAGGGCCCTGACTTACCCACAGGGACGCATGGCGGCGGCCCTCGACGCCCAGGCCCTCGTAGTCGGTCATCGCGGCCACCCAGCCCTGATCGAGGAGGTGGTTCAGCAGCGGATCGCCGAAGGCGCTCTCGGGTAACCCATCCCTCCCGGGGCAGCGAGACCAGGCGGCGACCTGGAGAAGCATCGCTGCCGAACTCGACGTATCGCCGTAATACTCGCTCCCACTTGATATTTCGGAACAACGGTCGGTCGGTACGCCGGCGTCGCCCTCGACAAGGCGCGGAGGATTTTTCCTCGCGTCTTCCACCCATTCGGCCGATAGATTTGCTAGAAAGTAGCAGTATCGACTTCAGGCGTCACACTTCGGTAACGAAGTGATCTTTTCAGCACCACCGGGCGACTACTCTCCCTCAGTAGACCATTCGCTCGAGCTCATTCACCAGCTGTGCACCTGCTCCGACCGGGAGGGTGTTGCGAGATGGCTAAGGTATTGCTCGTCGCGATCATCGCCGCGATCGTCGCGATGACCGCCTTTGTGATCGGTGATCGGCTTCGGCCCAAGACGTGGCGGCATCAGGGTGACGAGGTGGCCAGCACGCTCGCCCTCGACCTGGTGAAGACCTACTTCACCGCCCTGGTCGCGTTCGTGTTCGTGCTGGGCTGGCAGCAACACAATGCCGCCCACGACCACACGATCTCCGAGGCCAAGGGCCTGATCGAAACCTATCGGGCGGCCGAGACGCTGCCTCAGCCGCAACGCCAGCGCGTTCAGCAGCTCGTGCGTGATTACACCGGCGAGGTGCTCACCAAGGAGTGGCCGCTCATGGAGGCCCAGAACGAGATGAGCTCCGAAACCGCGGCGACCTTCGAGGCCCTGCGCCGCACGGTCGTGGGTATCCGCACCTCCGATCCCGCGGGCGCCGAGGCCCGCTCCCGAGCGCTGTCGGGTATCGACAAGACCGCCTCCGCGCGCCAGGAACGAGCCATCGATATGGAGCGCACCGTTCCCCAATTCATGTACATCGCACTGCTTTTCGGCGCGAGCATGGTGCTGTTGAATCCCGTCCTCAACGGCATCCACCTGACCCGACGCAGCCTGGCCATGACCGCGCTGCTCGGTATGGTCGTCGGCGTGGCCCTGCTGGCCATCCACGACCTCGAACGCCCGTACACCGGATCGATCGAAGTGCCCAAGGACGCCTTCGAACACGCGCAGGCCGACTTCCAGCGCATCGGCACCTCACCCGACTACTTCGGCGAATGACCGCGCGCCATCGGGCCGGGCCCACAAGAACTTTGGCCGCGGCGCTGGCCCTGGTGCCCCTGGCCCTGTGCGCGGGTCCGGCCGCCGCCGACAACGGCCCGACGCCGTCGAGCTGGGGGCCGGTGAGTCCGGTCGGCGCACCGGCCGAATCCGCGCCCGAGGCCGATCCCGGCCAGCCACCCGCGCCCGCCCCGACCGGCAGCGCGGTCGGGCTCGCACCGCCCACCGGCAGTGCCGATATCGAGAATCCACTGGCGCTCGAGCCGTCGGAGACGCCGCTGGACCGCGTACCGGTCGACCAGGTCACGGTGGCGTCCGACGAAAAGGATACGGCCGCAGCCGGTTCCGAGGTCGCGACGCCGGTCGACAGCGTCACCGGGTCGGCCGCGTGCACCGGCAGCGCGATTCTCGCCGGATCGGTGATGCTGCTGGGCTCGGCGGCGGGCAGTGCGATTCTCATTCCGGCGCTGTACTTCTCGGCCCTCGGCGGGGCGGTGATGCTCGGGTCGGGCGGTATGCTGCCCGCGGCCCTGGGCGGTTCGGTGGTCGCGGGGGCCGGGCCGGGTTCGGTGATGGGCAGTGTCGGCGCGGGCAGTGCGGCCGCGGGCAGCGCGGCGCTGACCTGTCTGCTGTCCGTGCCGACCCCGCCGCCGATACCCGAGTTCCCCCTTGTCATTCCGCCGCTGCCGCTCGGTCCGATCTTCTCGCCGGTCAGCGCCCCGGTCGCCCCGGCCGCGCCCGCGCCGCCCGGTCCG
>NZ_BDBS01000062.1 GCF_001613105.1 Nocardia pseudobrasiliensis NBRC 108224
GGCCGCGCGCGCCGCGAGCAGGTGGTCGCCGATTCCGTCGGCCACGACGAACGCGGTGCGGCCCACGACGGGATCGGTGTGGGTGGCCACGGCATCCGCGTTGATCGAACGGCCGCCGCGGCGGCTCACCGAATCGGCTTCGACTCCGACAAGCCTCATGAGCTCACGGCGGGTGATGGCGGTGGTCACTGCATTGTGCACGTCCCGACCTCCTCGACTGGTCAGGTGCTGCCGATCAGCACCCTTCCAGTCAAGCGGGTGCGGCTGCGTCGCGCACCAAAGTCAGCCGTGGAGTTCCTGAGAAATCGGCAACGAGAGTGTCACGGCGGCAAACGAACTGCGCTCCCACCGCGATCATCGAACCGGCCGTACGCCATGATCGGGATATGACCGTCGCCCCGCCGATCCTCGCCGGAGTTCCCGGATCCTTCCCCCGCAGCGTCTTCCACGAGCGGCATCCGAAGCTGATCGACCAGGTGCTGGCCGCCCATCCATACGGCCCGGCCGAGCGGGCGGCGCTGCGGGAGTTGTTGGCCGAGAGCACCGATGGCGTGCTGAAACCGCTGGTCACCGCCGAGAGCGATGCCGCGAAGTGGGCGGAGTGGGGCGCGGGGCTGTGGGGTCGGCCGTGGGGCGAGGCGACGTTCCTGTGGGCCGAGAGCTATTTCTATCGACGCCTGCTCGAGGCGGTCGGCTATTTCGGCCCGGGCGTCTGGCACGCGATCGACCCGTTCGCACCGACCAAGGCCGCCGAGCTGTCCGGCCCGGCGGTCGCCGAGGAAATCGCCGCTTTGGCCGAATTGTCCGATATTCCAGCACAAGACAGGCGCGCGGCCCTGCTGCGCTCGGCACTGTGGGGCAATCAGGCCGATCTCGGATTCCAGCTCACCAGCAAATCCGACGCTCGCGCCACCCAACTCCTCGCCGACGACAGCGCCGCCCTGTGGACCCGCCTGACCCGCGCGGCCGAGCCGACGGTCTGCGTCGTCGCCGACAACGCGGGCCGCGAACTCCTGCCCGATCTCGTCCTCATCGATCATCTGCTCACCGAGGAGTCGGTGGCCCGCGTCGCCCTGCACATCAAACCGCGGCCCTACTTCGTCTCCGACGCCACCATGCCCGACGTCCTCGCCGCCCTGCGCGTGTTGCGCGAATCGACCACCGAGACGGCCCGCCACATCGGCGACCGCCTGTGGACCGCGATACGCGACGAACGCCTCACTATCCACGCCCACGAATTCTTCTGCGCCCCACTGTCTTTCCACGATATGCCCGCCGACCTGAACAAGCAGTTCGCCGCCGCGACGATCACCGTGACCAAGGGCGATCTGAACTACCGCCGCCTCGTCGGCGACCGCTACTGGCCGCCGACCACCCCGTTCACCGACCTGACCGCTTACTTCCCCAGCCCGGTCATCGCCCTGCGCACCCTGAAATCCGATGTGGCCGTAGGCCTCACCGCCGAACAGGTGCGCGAGCTGGACGCCACGGGCACATCGTGGCGGACCAGCGGCGAACACGCGCTCATCCAATGTTCGGTCAGCGACTAGCGCCCCGTCATTGGCCGCGCGGACTCTGCGGACCCTCGCCGCCGAGCCGGGCGCGGCAGGTAGCGTATGAACCGCATTCCGCACCGAGAGAGGGGAAAACCCATGGCGCAGACGGTTCGTGGCGTGATCGCACGGTCGAAGCAGACGCCGGTCGAGGTGACCGAGATCGTCGTGCCCGATCCCGGTCCGGGCGAGGCGGTGGTGCGAGTGCAGGCCTGCGGGGTGTGCCATACCGATCTGCACTATCGCGAGGGCGGCATCAACGACGAGTTCCCCTTTCTGCTCGGCCATGAGGCCGCGGGCGTGGTGGAGTCGGTCGGCGCGGGCGTCACCGATGTGGAGCCTGGCGATTTCGTCATCCTGAACTGGCGCGCGGTCTGCGGATCCTGCCGCGCCTGCCGCAAGGGCAAGCCCTGGTACTGCTTCTCGACCTTCAATGCCGCCCAGCCCATGACGCTCACCGACGGCACCCCGCTCACCCCCGCCCTCGGCATCGGCGCGTTCGCGGAGAAGACCCTGGTGCACGCGGGTCAGTGCACCAAGGTCGATCCGCAGGCCTCGCCCGCCGCGGCGGGTCTGCTCGGCTGCGGCATCATGGCCGGACTCGGCGCGGCCCTCAATACCGGCGCGGTGGGCCGCGGCGACAGCGTCGCGGTGATCGGCTGCGGCGGCGTCGGCAGCGCGGCCGTCGCGGGCGCGCACCTCGCCGGGGCCACCACCATCATCGCCGTGGACCTCGATGCCCGAAAGCTGGAGTGGGCCAAGGGTTTCGGTGCGACCCATACGATCGATGCCAGCGCGACCGATCCCGTGGCCCAGATCCAGGAGCTCACCGACGGCTTCGGCGCGGATGTCGTCATCGACGCCGTGGGCCGTCCCGAAACCTGGAAGCAGGCGTTCTACGCCCGCGACCTGGCCGGGACGGTCGTCCTCGTCGGCGTGCCCACCCCAGAGATGCGCCTCGAGATGCCGCTGCTGGACTTCTTCTCCCACGGCGGTTCGCTCAAGTCGTCCTGGTACGGCGACTGCCTGCCCTCGCGCGACTTCCCCACCCTGATCGGCCTGTACCGGCAGGGTCGCCTCGATCTGGATGCCTTTGTCACCGAGACCATTTCGCTGGACGAGGTCGAGCAGTCGTTCGCCAAGATGCATCGCGGCGAGGTGCTGCGCTCGGTGGTGGTGCTGTAGCGATCGGGATCAGTGGGCGTGCGCCTCGGGGCGTCCGCGCTGCGGTGAACCGGAGAAGGCCGCCGCGGGCAGCAGCACGCCCAACACCACCATCGCCGCGCCCAGACCCAGGTGCAGCCAGTTGTCGGCGGTGTTGACCGGGATGAAGTTGGCGCGGCTGTCCTGATCGACCAGCATGCCGAAGATCCACAGCGCCAGATAGATGATGCCGCCGCCCAACAGGAAGGTGCGTGCGGTGGCGGCGGCGCGGCCCATCGCCAGTCCGGCCACACCGAAGATCAGGTGCACGATGTTGTGCAGCGCCGACACATTGAAGATCCCGAACAGCATCGCCCCCGAATGATGTCCGGCCCACGACAGCATGTCGTAGTGGGTGGTGATCCCCGGAATGAAGCCGAGGATTCCGACCAGCAGAAATAGTCCGCCTACCACGTACGCGGCCGTCCGAACGAGCGAACCGCGACCAACCCCGCCCTGCGCGTATCCGGCTGTAGCCATCTCGATCTCCTCTCGACGGTGCCGACCTGGCCGAATCATGATCACTGCGGTAATAGCCGATCGCTCTCGAACCAAACGCCGCGCCCGCACCCGCCCGCAACGACCGAGCACCTCACGCTCGACCGGTACGGCGGCCGGATCGGCGACCTTACCGTCCACCGTGCCGGTCAGCGAGACCCTTACTTGCCGCACGCAGCGCGAATCACTCAGAATCGACGAGCAATCGGCCGGATATCCGACGATGCACGAAGATCGAAATATTCTGGTGGGCAGTACCTTTGATGATTCACCCCGGCCGCAAGCAAACTCCGCCCGCGAGCGCTACCCCCTATTCCGGAGGCAATTTTTAGCCCGTAGGGAACCTTCCGTTCGGTCGAAGGCGGTGTGCCGTCGGTGTTCTCCGATAAACTGGTCCGCGATTCGGCCCGAACTCCCTGTCCTGCAATATCTTCCGTCACGACGCCGTGACGGCAACGGCGGTCGCCCGGCTTGTGGAAGTCGCGCGTCCGCGAGGGGATTGGTATGCCATGCGATTACCTGGCCCACTCATCGTAACGGCACTGGTCGTAGCCGGTTTGACGGCCACCGGATCGACGGCGCGCACCGCGACGTCGCCCACCCGGAATCTGGCCGACTCCGCGCCCATCGCGCAGTCCGACACCGAACCCGATCCGGCCGCCGCGCTGGTTCCGGCTGCCCCGCAGGCTCCGCGCAAACTGCGTGAGCTCACCCCGCCCCCCGATGGCGCCCTGCCCGCGGACGGCAACGTGCCGCTGCAGGACATCCTGCTGCCCGGCGGCGCGGCACTGGGCATTCCGGAGGCCGTGCTGGCCGCCTATCGCAATGCCGAACTGGCGCTGCAGAACTCGGAGCCCAACTGCGGGCTGCCGTGGTATCTGCTGGCGGGTATCGGCAAGATCGAATCCAATCACGCGGGTAACGGCCGCCTCGATCCCACCGGCACCACGGTCGGCGTGATCTTCGGACCGGCGCTGGACGGTACCCTGCCCGGCAATCAGATCATCCGGGCCGCCGGCGGCGGCTTCGTGCGGGCCGTCGGGCCCATGCAGTTCCTGCCCGGAACCTGGGCGTCGTACGCCTCGGACGGCAACGCCGACGGAAAATCCGATCCGAACAATGTCTTCGACGCGGCCCTGGCCGCGGGCAAATACCTGTGCTCGGGCAATACGGATATGCGCGACGCCAAGCAGGAACTGCGGGCGATCCTGCGCTACAACAACTCGTCCTCCTATGCCACCGAGGTCCTGAGCTGGGCCAACGCCTACAAGAACGGCGGCGCGCCGGTGCCGGTCGGCAGTACGCCCGATCCGCTGCCCGCCGACGGCGCGCCCGAGGGCACGGGGTCGACCATGGACGCGGGCGAGACGGTGCTGGCGTCGTCGACCTACGGCCCCGGTGGAACCGATCCGAACGCCACGACCGATTCCGAGACGCCCACCACCGATCCGGCGCTGACCACCGATCCGACGGAGACGACCGACCCGTCGACGACCTACGACCCCAGCACCGACACCACCACCACGAATCAGCCCGGCTTCGGGCTGACGCTGCGGGTGTGGGTCAAGATCGGCGGACTACAGCCGTTCCTGTGCGGCATCTTCTGCACCCCACCCACGCAGAATCCCTGTCCGCCGCTGTCGCTTCCGACGCTGCCGCCGGACCCGAACTCCACCGACCCGCAGGCCCAGAACCCGGCCCAGTGCATCGGCCCGAATACCACGCTGCCCTCGGCGCTTCCGCTGCCGACCTACATCCCGCAACCCACCCCGTCTCCGACGCCGACCACCACGGTGACGCCCACCCCCACGACGACGACATCCGCACCAACGACGACACCGACCACCACGCCGGCGTCGCCGACCACCACGACAACGGTGCCGCCGACCACCACGACGACCGTGCCGCCGACCACCACGACGACCGTGCCACCCACCACAACGGTCCCGCCGACCACC
>NZ_BDBS01000063.1 GCF_001613105.1 Nocardia pseudobrasiliensis NBRC 108224
CCCCGCGAGCGACGACCACCGCGAAACCGCCCGCCCCGTCGAGCGCCCCCGCGGCCCCCACCACCACCACGAAACCGCCCGCGCCCCCGGTGGTTCAGCCCAAGACCACCACACCGCCGCCACCGCCACCGAGCAAACCGGCGACCACCACCGCGAAACCGCCTGCGCCGCAACAGACCCAGGCCCCACACACCACCCCGCCCGCCCCCACGCCCAAACCCGCTCCGGCCACGCAGGCCCCACCCCGCACCCCGGCCCCGCAGCCGTCGAAACCGCCTGCCCCGCACACCGCGCCGAACAAGCCGAGCGCACCGACCACCACCACGGTCCCGGTACCGCCTCCGCCGCGCTAGCCACCCGCCCCGCACGCGGCGATAAGCATCGCTTATCGGCGCGTGCGCGGATCGGCCCTCGATCACGACCCCCTCGCCGGGTTGACTCGACCGCAGAGCAATCCACCGCGAGAAAGGTCCGGCGATGAATACCGACAGCACCCCCAAGGACGTGGTCCGGCGCTACTTCGAAGCGCTCGCCACCGGCGATCAGGCCGCGATTCGCGATTCGTGGGCCGAGGACGGAACCTGTTGGTATGGCGGCGATCTGCCGATCTCGGGCACCTGGGAGGGCCGCGATCGGGTGATCGACGGCTTCCTGGCGACCGCGTTCGCGCATCTGGATCCCGAGCGCGAGGTGGGGCTGCGGCTCACCAATCTGTTCGGCGAGGGGGATCAGGTGTTCGCCGAATGGGATTCGTGGGCCACCGGCCGCACCGGCCGCCCCTACGACCAGAAGAACAGCGCGGTCTTCGTGGTTCGCGACGGCCGGATCACCCGCATGCGCGAGTACGCCGACACCCAGCACTGGGAGCGCGCCCTGGTCGAGCGGTGATCATCTCGACGATGATCGAATTATCCAGGCGCAGAACGATTTCCGGCCATCACGTCCAACCGGGCGTGTCGGTCGGTAGTTGAAAACATCTGGCACCGAAAGCTTTCCACATTTCCGCCAACGCCACCCACGGCGCATCCTCGAGTGGGATTATGGAATCGGCTCCGGATCTCGACGGTTGTCTGCGGACGTCGCCGGAATGCCCTCTCATACAACACTTTCTCCACTCGTCGTTGAATGCCCGCGTGGTCAGCGATCGAGTTCTGATGCGCAAGTTTCGCGAGGAGGAATTATGCGCTCAGCCAGAAGAACAGGACTCGCCGCAGCCGCGGCAAGTCTGCTCATCGGCGCCTTCGCGGCGTTCACGGCCAACAGTGCCGCGACACCCGCACCCACCGCAGCACCGGCCGCCGGTTCCGGCGGCGTCAAGATCGCCTACTTCAATCAGTGGTCGATCTACGAGAACGCCTATTACCCCAAGGCGGTGCACACCTCCGGCGTGGCCGACAAACTCGACTACATGATGTACGCCTTCGAGAACATCGATCCGGTCAATCTGACCTGCTTCGAGGCGAACAAGGCGGCCGATCAGAACGAGGACAACCCGAATGCCGGTGACGGCGCGGGTGATTCGTTCGCCGACTACGGCAAAACCTACGACGCCTCCAACAGCGTCGACGGTACGGCCGACGCCTGGAACGATCCGATCGTGGGCAACTTCAAACAGCTGAAGCAGCTCAAGGCCAAGCATCCGAATCTGAAGGTGCTGGTGTCGATCGGCGGCTGGACCTACTCGAAGTACTTCTCCGATGTCGCCGCCAGCGATTCGGCCCGCAAGAAGTTCGTCTCGTCGTGCGTGGACATGTTCCTGAAGGGCAATCTGCCGCAGCAGAACGGCTACGGCGGGCCCGGCACCGGTAAGGGCATCTTCGACGGCATCGACCTGGACTGGGAGTATCCCGGTGGCGGCGGCCACACGGGCAATCACGCCTCGCCCAACGACAAGGCCAATTTCACGCTGTTGGCGGCCGAGTTCCGCACCCAGCTCGACGCGCTGGGCAAGACCGACAACAAGCACTACGCGCTGACCGCGGCCGTCGCGGCCGGACAGGACAAGATCCGCAACTACGAGACCGATAAGCTCGGCAAGTATCTGGATCTGGCCAACGTCATGACCTACGACATGCACGGCGCATGGGATGCCAAGGGCCCCACCAACTTCCAGGACCCGATCTACAGCCGCCCAGACGATCCGATGAATCCGGTTCCGCCGGGGACCGCGAAATACAATATCGACGAGGCGATTACGGCCTGGACGACCGGTGACAGCGGCTACGGCATCGCCGGTGGCTTCCCGCCGGAGAAGCTGACCATGGGCTTCCCGTTCTACTACCGGGGCTGGACCGGAGTGGCCGCCGGCAAGGAGCACGGCCTGTTCCAGCCCGCCTCGGGTCCGGCTCCGGGCGCACCGGACTCGGGCAATGTCCCGGGCATCCGGATGTACAAGGAGCTGTCGGGTGTGGTCGACTCACCGTCCAAGACGTTCTTCGACCCCGTCGCGCAGGCCGCGTACTTCTATGACGGAACCAATTGGTGGGGTGGAGATTCCGTGCAGTCGATCAAGGCCAAGGCCGACTATCTGCACTGCAAGAATATGGGCGGCGGCATGATCTACTCCCTGGAGAACGATCCGGCCACCAAACTGTTCAACGCCGTGGTCGACGCGATCAACAGCTCACCGAGCGGATGCGGCACACCACCGACCACCACGACAGCTCCGCCGACCACAACCACCACGCCGCCGCCGACCACGACGACCACCCCGCCGCCGACGACGACAACGACTCCGCCGCCCACCACGACGACAACCACCCCGCCCGGGCCGGGAATCGTCAACGGGGACTTCGAGTCCGGCCAGCTGACCCCGTGGTCGTGCGCGGGCAATCTCGGATCGATCGTCGCCTCCCCGGTGCACGGCGGCAAGGCCGCCCTGTCGGCCACGCCGAGCAGCAGCGACAACGCCCAGTGCTCGGCCAAGATCACCGTCCAGCCCAACCACACCTACACCCTCGGGGCCTGGGTGAACGGTAATTACGTCTACCTCGGCGTAACCGGTTCGGGCACCACCGACACCTCCAACTGGACCCAGTCCACCGGCGGCAAGTACCAGCAACTGTCCACCAAGTTCACCACCGGCGCCTCGACCACGAGCGTCACGGTGTGGGTGCACGGCTGGTACTCCCAGGGCGCCTACTACGCCGACGACTTCACGCTCGGCTGACCCACAGGCGCCAAGACCCCGTCCGGAACCAACCCGCCGGACGGGGTCTTTCCCGTTCTCCTCTCGTCCGATCGACATCGCCTATCGCCCGCACCGATCCGGCCCGCCGCGTTCGAGACTGAGGCCATCGACCGGCGCGACGAAGGAGATCCGGTGGCTCAACTGCGAATCGAGGCGCTCACCAAGCGCTTCGGCGGTCACGATGCCGTGCGGGCGGTAAATCTGACCGTCGCCGACGGGGAATTCCTCGTGCTGCTGGGCCCCAGCGGCTGCGGGAAATCCACCCTGTTGCGAATGATCGCGGGGCTGGAGACGCCGAGTGCGGGGCGAATCCTGTTGGACGGCAGCGATATCACCGACCGGCCGCCGCAACGCCGCGATCTGGCGATGGTCTTCCAGAGCTACGCGCTGTACCCACATCTGACGGTGGCCGGCAATATCGGCTTCCCGCTGCGCACGCGGCGGCTGTCGCGGGCGCGGATCACCGAGCGGGTCGAACAGGTGGCCGCGACGCTGGAGTTGTCGCAACTGCTCGATCGCCGCCCGGCCGCGCTGTCGGGCGGGCAGCGGCAGCGAGTCGCCCTGGCGCGGGCCATGGTTCGCGATCCGGGCGCCTTCCTGATGGACGAACCGCTGTCGAATCTGGACGCCAAACTGCGCGCCGCGACCCGGGCCGAACTGACCGCCCTGCATCGGCGGCTCGGCGCGACCTTCCTCTACGTCACCCACGACCAGGTCGAGGCCATGACCATGGCCACCCGGATCGCACTGCTCGACGCCGGGGCCGTCGCGCAGATCGGCACGCCCGCACAGCTCTACGATCGGCCGCGCTCGATCTTCGTGGCCGGATTCCTCGGATCACCGCCCATGAATCTGTTCGCGGCCGTGGTTTCCCGCCGCGCGGACGGCGTGCGGGTGCTGGCCGAGGGCATCGATACCGCGTTGGGCGTATCCGGCGATATCGACGACCGCCCGGTGATCGCCGGGATCCGACCCGAGAAGCTGTGCCTGGACCCGCGGGCGAATGCGGTGCGCGGTGTCGTCACCCTGGTCGAGAACCTCGGTGGCGAGGAATTGATCCATGTGACGGCCGGTTCGGCCACGCTCTGCGCGCGGGCGCCGCGACCGTCGGGCGCGCGCGTGGGTGAGCGGATCGGCTTCGGCGTCGATCCCGAGGATGTGCATCTGTTCGATCCCGAGTCCGGCCTGCGTCTGAGTTGGCGGCCCACCGCCGCGCTCGCCCCCGTTTCCTGAATCATGAGGAGAATTTCCGTGCAACGCACCCTGCCCGCCCTGGGCCTGGTGGTGGCCAGCGCCGTCGCCCTGTCCGGCTGCGGTCTGGCCGCCACCGGCGGCAGCGCCGCCGACGCGGCCGCACCGATTCCGAAACTGCGCCCCGATCAACAGGTTTCGATCGTCTTCGAGTCCTACAACTATGGTCTGGCCGGTGCGTGGACCGACACCTTCGACGCGCTGATCGCCGATTTCACCCGGACGCATCCGACCATCACGGTGACCGCGCAGAAACCACAGGGCAACAGCCCCAATCCGGCCACCGACACCATCTCCAGCATCCAGACCCAGATGGTCGCCGGACATCCGCCGGATGTGGCCCAATTGGGTTTCAGCGACCTGGATTTCACCATCCATCAGCTCGGCGCGAAACCGCTGGACACCCTGGTCGGCGACGAGGTGCGACGCAACTTCGACGGCGCGAGACATCCCTATGCGCCCCGAGCCCGCACCCTCGACGACTGGGACGGCCACACCTACGGCGTACCGTTCGTCTTCTCCACACCCGTGTTGTATTACAACGCAACACTTTTCCAACAGGCCGGACTCGATCCCGCGCACCCGCCGAGCACCTGGCAGGAGGCCGCCGACGCCGCGCGGGCCATCGCCGCCGAGACCGGTAGGGGCGGGCTGTACATCGACTGCTTCACCAAATCCGCCAAGGACTGGTGTCTGCAATCGCTGGTGCGATCCAATGGGGGCCGGGTCGTCTCCGCCGATCGCCGCACCCTGACCTATGCCGACGAACCCGGAATCGAGGTCGCCCGATTCGGGCAGCAATTGGTCGCCTCCGGGGCCATGCCGAAGCTGGATCAGAAGCAGGGGTACGAGGCGTTCGCCCGCGGCGAGATCGGCATGATTCTCGAAACCAGCGCCATTCAGGGCACATTCACCGCGGGCACGAAGGACCGCTGGGAGCTGCGCTCGGCCGCCATGCCCGCATTCGGCGATCGGCCCACGGTGCCGACGAATTCCGGTGCGGGACTGCATATCCTGTCCGGCGATCCGGCCAAGCAGCGGGCCGCGTGGGAGCTGATCGAATTCCTCACCAGCGAGGCCGCCTACATCCGGATCGCCCAGGGCATCGGATATCTGCCGCTGCGCACCGGACTGCTCGACGATCCCGACGGTCTGCGCGACTGGTCGCGGCGCAATCCGCTGCTGGCCCCGAATATCGCGCAGCTGGATCGGATGGAGCCGTGGATCTCGTTGCCCGGCAACAACTATCTGCAGATCCGTGACGCCATGATGACCGCGGTCGAGTCGACCGTATTCCAGGGCGCGGATCCCCGCGCCACCCTCACCGCCGCCCGTGACGCGGGCGCGAAACTGCTCCCGGCGTCATGAGCGATCTGACTCTGGTCCAGCTCACCGACACCCATCTGAGGCCCGCCGGAGAATCGGTGCCCGGCGGCGTGGACACCTACGCCAACCTGATCCACGCCCTGGACCGAGTGCGCGCCGCGGGCGACCGGATCGACGCCCTGATCCTGTCCGGTGATCTCGCCGACTCCGGCGCACCGGCGGCCTACCGGCGACTGCGCGCGGCGGTCGAACCGGTGGCCGCCGAACTGGGCGCGGCGGTCGTCTACGCCATGGGCAATCACGACGAGCGCATCGCCTTCGGCGTCGAACTGCTCGGAATCGACTGCGCCGCCGCCGATTCCAACCTTCCGCACGACGACGTCACCTGGGTGTCGGGCCTGCGGATCATCACACTCGACAGCACCACCCCGCACCGCCACGACGGCCGCTTGGAGCCGGGGCAGCTGATCTGGCTGCGCGAACAGCTGCGCACACCCGCGCCGCGCGGCACGCTGCTGGTGCTGCACCACCCGCCGATCCCGTCCGCCAACCCGGCGACCGAGATGCTCAAACTCCAACAGCCCGAACAGCTCGCGGCGGTCGTGGCCGACAGCGATGTGCGCATGATCGTCTGCGGCCACAACCATCTCACCGCGGCCGCGGCGCTGGCCGGAGTTCCGGTGTGGATCGGGCCCGCACTGGCCTATCGGCTCGATCCGATGGCTCCGGCGGGCCGGCATCGGGGGCTGGCCGGATTCGGCTTCAGCCGCATCGACGTCATCGGATCGACCTTCCTCGCCACGGCGATCGAGGCGACTCCGGCCGCGGTGGTATACGAGCGGCCACAGGTCGATGTGCTCGCCGAGTTGGCGACGCTTGCGGGCGAGGGCTGATGTTCGTCGTCGATATCGAGGCGACCGAACCGGTTGCCGCCCAGCCCGTTACACCTCGGCGACGGCTCGAACCGAGTGCGGCCGGGCGTCTGGCAGCGCCCTACTTGTATCTCGCGCCCGCGCTGATACTGCTGGTGGTGTGGACCTACCGACCGCTGCTGCAAGCGATCGAACTGTCCACCTATTCGTGGAACCTGCTGCCAACCGCGCCGATGCGGCCGGTCGGACTATCGAATTATCAACGGCTGCTGGCACTTCCGTCGTTCACCGACTCGCTGTGGCGAACCGTCGTCCTGATCGGCGGACTGCTGCCCTTCACGGTGGTCCTGCCGGTCCTCATCGCCCTGGCCGGTCGCCGCGTGCACCGGCGGGCCCGAACCGCCTATCAGGCGGTCTTTTTCGCGCCGTTCCTCGTCGCCCCCGTCGCCGCGGCGGCGGTGTGGCGCTGGCTGCTCACGCCCGGCGCGGGCGCGGTGGACCGGATACTGGGTTCGCGACGCAACTGGGTGTACGAGGCGTCGAGTGCGCCGTGGGTGATCATCGTTATCACCGGTTGGCAGCTGCTGGGCTTCGCGGTGCTGATGGTGTGGGCCGGATTGACCGGTATCAGCGGCCATTACGACGAGGCCGCGCGGGTGGACGGGGCGAGCCCGGGGCAGATCCTGCGTTGGATCACCCTGCCGCTGCTCACACCGACGATCGCCTTCCTGGTGCTGACGACCGTACTGCTCAGTCCCACACTGACCTTCCCGCTCATCGACACGATGACCCAGGGCGGCCCGGCGGGCGCGACCACCAATATCTACTACCTACTGTGGGATTACGCCTTCCACAGCTTCGACGCCGGGCTCAGCGCGGCTGCCGGAGTGCTGCTGTTCCTCGGATTCGGGACGGTCGCCGCTGTCCTGGTCTGGATCTCGGAAAAGGTTGCCTTCCATGATGATTGAGCGACTGCGCACGGCCGGAAGCCATCTGCTGCTGGTGGTGACGGCGGTGGTGTGCGCGTTCCCGATCTACTGGTTGTTCGCGACCTCACTGCGCCGCCCGCAGGATGTGGGCTCGCTCTCGCCACTGCCCTGGCCGCCCTCGCTCGCCAATTACGCCGACGCCGCGCACAAGGTCGACATCGCGGGGTTGGCGGCCAATACCTTTCTCGTCGCGACGCTCTCGGCGGCCGGTCAGTCGCTGGTGGCGCTGCTGGCCTCCTACGCCTTCGCGATGTACCGCTTTCCGCTGCGGCGAGTGCTGTATCTGGCGTTCGTGGGGACCTGGCTGGTGCCCTACCAGGTGACCATGCTGCCCAACTATCTGCTGCTGAACCGATTCGGATTGATCGATTCCCTGGTGGGCGTGGTGCTTCCGACGCTGTGTTCGGCCCTGGCGGTACTGATGCTGCGCGGGCATATGAACTCCTTTCCCAAGGAGTTGGTAGCCGCGGCGAAGATGGACGGGCGCTCGTCGTGGTCGATTCTGTGGACGGTCGTGGTTCCGAATCTGCGGTCCGCCCTGGCGGCGCTGGCGATCCTGCTGTTCGTCAACGCCTGGAACGAATACTTCTGGCCCGCGGTGGTGCTGCGGCGTTCGAATGCGGTGCTGCAGCTGGGTTTGCGCAGTTTCCTGGGCGCGGAGGGAGACCAGTGGGGGCCGATGATGGCCGTGGCCGGACTGGCCTGTCTGCCGGTGCTACTGCTCTACCTGGCGCTGCAGCGCCACATCGTCGACGCGTTCGTGCGCTCGGGGTTGAAATGACCTCAGTGACAGATCTTGTCGGCGACGTCCTTCGGTACGCCCTTCTCCGCGCAGGGAATCGCGCTGCCCAGACTCACCGGTTGCCAGCCGCCGTCGACGGCGACGTAGTGGAACAGCACACGGGCGGCCTGAGTGGTGCCGCCGTGGGATCCGCTGACGGCCATCGCCCACTCCCCCGCACAGTCGATTCCGTCCTCGAGTTCGACCGGTTTGGCCAACCGCGATTCGATGTCCGTGCCGCGCAACGCCGCCACCAGAACGGACTTGCTGACCGGGCAGACCGGCGGCGGTCCGGCCGGATTCGGATCGGTCACCTCGCGCGGAATATCGCGATCGGGCGTGACCGTGTGGCCGTCGGCTCCGAGGGTGTAGGTCACCACCACCGGGCCGCCCGACGGACAGCAATTGGCGTCATTGCCCACCAGCCAGCGGTATTTCACCTGCACGGCCCGGGCGGAGGAACCCACCACCGAGGTGTAGCTGGTGTTGTTCTTGGTCGCGGTGCCCAGATAGCCCGCGTGGTCGAAGAACAGCACATGCCACGGCGAGCTGGCCGTGCCGCGTGGCGTCGCGGCCAGCACCCACAACATATCCGGGCACGAGCCGACGGCCGCGTCGGTGCCGCTGTCGGCGAAGTAGCCGTCACCGCCGACGCCGGGGCCCAGGGAATTGATCGCGGCGGTCACCACGGGCGAGTGCAGATCGACGCACGCGCCGTTTCCGGCGGTGGCGGGCGCGGTGCCGCCGGACGGTTGCTGATCCGGTGCGGGTGGCTGCTGAGCACCCGGCGAACCGCCGGAGCCATTGCCATTACCTGTGCCGGGCGGGGCGGCGACGGTGGACGATACGGCCGAATGTCCCGGCGTCCCCGACGGCGACCCCCCGGTCGCCGTCGTTGTCCCGCCGCTCTGACACGCCGCCGCCGACAGGGTCACCGCGGCCACGGCCGCGATGATGCCGACGATTCGCTTCATGGACTGTCCTTTCGACTTGTTCTATCAACAAGTTCGAGCGACGGACCGATACGGTTACGCCCTCAATTCTCCGGGCACGAGCTGTCGAGACACTCCACGAACAGCGCGACCGCCGGATTCGTCTGCTCGGCCCGCCACACCGCGTACAGATCGAGTGTGGGCACCGGATCCGACAGCTTCACCGCGACCGGACCGCCGCCCGGCGCGCCCATACCCAGCGACAGCGCCCGCGGCAGGGATGCGAAGCCGACCAGCGGCCGCACCGACACCATATGCGCTGTCGCACCGGGATCGTCGGCGAGGTGGGCCAGATCCAGCGCGATGCGATTGTCGGCGGCGGCCCGGAGTATGGAGTCGTACATGGCCGGGCACTGCTCGCGGGCGAACAGCACACACTGCTGTCCGGCCAGTTCGGCGAAGCGCACATCGGTGCGCGCCGCCCAGCGATGGCGACGGCCGACGACCGCGACCAGCGGAATCCGTTGCAGCACCCGGCGATAACCGAACCGCGCGGTAGCGGGATGGCCGTACACCAGCGCGAGGTCCAATGTCCCGTCGGCCAATCCGGCCAGCTGCGGCCCGGTGCGCTTCTCCCACAGCGACACCACCACACCGGGATGACGTTCGGTCATGCGGGCCAGTGCGTCGGGCAGCACGTGCCGCGAGGCGGGCAGGTTGTAGCCGATGTTCAACGCGCCCGCCCGGCCCTCGGCGGTCGCGCGGGCCGAGCGGGCGGCCGCCTCCATCTGGGCCACGATCCGCCGTGCCCGGCTTTCGAATTCACGCCCGGCCGCGGTCAGGCGAACCTCATGGGAGTTGCGCGAGACCAGTTGCACGCCGACGGATTTCTCGAGCTTCTGCAACTGCGCGCTCAGACTGGGCTGGGTCAGGTGCAGCCGCTGCGCCGCGCGGCCGAAGTGCAGTTCCTCGGCGAGGGCGAGGAATGAGACCAGATGTCGGAACTCCATCGCCGCGAACGCTAGTCACACCAGGCGACCGATCGGTGGCCGCGCGGTGAACCGCGCGCGGTTGGGATACCGGTGGCGGGTTATCCACTCGGCATGCACCGCATCGTATTCACCGTGTCCGTCGTGATCGCGGCACTGCTTCCGGCCTCGTGTGACTATGTGGGCGGCGGCAGTTCGGTCGCGCCGTCCAGCGAGGGCCCGTCGTACGGCACCACCACCTCCGCGTTGCCCAGCGCTCCCGTGCGAGCGCCCTCGGGCACCGCGCCCGGGCAGGTCCGCCGCCAGTCCTGTAAGGACCTGGTGGACAAGCTGAACAAGATCCGCGACGAACAGGGCCAGCCGGGCGTCGACCGGGCGGTCGCGGACGCCATCGCCGAGTATCCGACCAAACCCGACTGGCCGGTCCTCACCCCGGATCAGCGGCAGGCGGCCGTCGACGGCGCGCACGACGCGGCAACGGGCAAGTGCCCCTGATCATTCCACCGTTGTCTGAGACCGCGAGTACCATATATCCTTGAGGGACCCGCCGGAGGAGGCACCGATGACGTTGTCCGACACCCGCCGCACCGATCCGTTCGGCCCCGCGTACCGCGAGACCCTGCAAACCCTGTCCGAGGGCTCGGTGCATCGGAATTTCGATCCCTATCTCGATATCGACTGGGACGGTCCGGAATTCGCGATCGATCCGGACGATCCGCGCTGGATACTCGATCCGGAGATAGATCCGCTCGGCGCGACGCGCTGGTATCGCGAACAGTCCCGCGACAGGCAGATCGAGATCGGCAAGTGGCGCATCGCGAATGCGATCAAGGTCGGCGCCGCATTCGAGAGCGTGCTCATTCGCGGGATGATGCAGTACATCATGAAGCTGCCCAACGGCTCCCCCGAATTCCGGTACTGCCTGCACGAGATGACCGAGGAATGCAATCACATCCAGATGTTCCAGGAACTGGTGAATCGGATCGGGGTGGACGTTCCCGGTATGCGGCCGGTGTTCCGGATGCTGTCGCCGTTCATCGGGGTGGCCGGTGGTTACGCGCACATCATCCTGTTCATCGGCATTCTCGGCGGCGAGGAGCCGATCGATCACTATCAGAAGGCGCTGATCCGGGCCGGCGGCGATATTCCCCCGGCGGTCCTGCGCACCATGGAGATTCATATCGCCGAGGAGGCTCGGCACATCTCCTTCGCCCACGAATATCTCACCGCGCATATCGAGCGGCTGGGACTGCCGTCGAAGGCGGTGTGCGCCCTGGCCTTTCCGATGGCCATGCGGTGGCTGGCCGGTGAGATCATGGCTCCCCCGCGCTCGTTCGCACGGCAATTCGACATTCCGCGCGAGGTGATGCGCGAGGCGTTCTGGCGCGCACCGAATTCGCGTCGGATCCTGTCGGGCTATTTCGACGATGTGCGCAAACTCGCGGATGATCTCGGGCTGATGAAACCGCCCGCGCGGCTGCTGTGGCGGGCGCTGGGCATCGACGGACCGACCTCGCGCTACCGCAGCGAACCGCTGCGGCGCGCCGCCTGATCCGGCACGGGCGTCGCCAGGTCGTCGAGCAGTTCCAGCAGCGGCTGATTCGGATCGAGAACGATGCCGTGCGCGCGGGATACGCCGTCGAGAATGCTCCACGCATAGCTCGCGATCTCGGCGATGAGCGCGCCGCGACTCAGCGCCGGATCCGGATCGCGCGCCCAGCGGGTGACCGTGGCCTCGGTCATCGACACGATCGCGAAGGTCATGGTGTCGATCACGGGCGGGTCGGCCACGCCGACCACGCCCGCCAGGCCGGTCACCAGCCGCGCGGCCCGATCGGTGATCGCGGCGAGCAATCCGGTCAACGCGTCGCGGTCCACCGGATCGTCGGCCGCGGGTCCGCCGCGCAGACATTCGTGCAGCCGGGGATGATCACCGATCCAGTCCACCACCACCCCGACCGCCCGGGCCACGATCCGCGCGATCGAACCGTCGGCGATATCCAGCGCGGTGTCCAGCGCGTCGGTGAATCGGGCCGCGATCTCCGAGCGCACCCGCCGATCCAATTCGTCGCGCCCCGAGAATTGCCGATACAGCACCGATTTCGCCAGTCCGGACCGGTCGGCGATCTGCTGGGAGGAGATCGCCGCGCCGGGCACGCTCTCCTCCACCAGTTCGATCGCCGCCGCGATGATCCGGGCCCGGCGTTCGGCATTGTGCGGCTCCCAGCGCGCCTGCCGCCCACCCGTCGCCTCCGCTGACGCATCCGACACGTCCCGAGTGTATGCGGCGGCGGGCATTTCAGAACTGGACGCCGAGTTGGGCCAGCAGGACGTGAACATCGGAATTGAGCCAGTACTCGGCGAGTTCGCCGTCCTCGATGCGCAGGGTGTCGGTCCCGGTGAAGCTGATCGATGTGCCCTGCGGCGCGGTCGCCCCGGGGAAGCCGCCGCCGTAGGTTCCGGTGGCGATCCAGCGCAGCGCGCTCAGGCAGCCGTCCACGATCGGGCCGACCTCGACGTGAAAGACCAGTTCCGAGAAGGCGGCCCGAATCCGGGCGATCCAGTCGACCAGTCCCTGCGGACCGCGTACCGCGCTGCCGTCGAACATGGCGGCGTGCACGGTGAAGTCGGGTGCGATGAGGCTGGTGGCGGCGCTGTAGTCGCCGTTCCACAGGGCGATCCAGCCGGTGAGCAGTTCTTCGGCGCGGTCGGTGGCGGTGGTCGATTCCATAATGAAACTCCTCGAGTGCGAGAGGTTTTCAGTGCTCGGACGGGATCCAATGCCCGTGGATTCCGGCGGGCACGCGCTGCGGCAGATCCACCGCGGCGATCGGCTCGCTCAGATCGGCGGCATCGAGGATGAGCAGCTGGGCGGCATTCGCCTCGAGGTCGCTGACGATGGTCATGAGATAGCCGTCGTCCTCGCGGGTCGCGCCCGCGGCGGGAGCGAATACGGCCTCGCCGGGCATGCGGCCCGGGCCGTGGGCGAACAGCTCTCGCTGTCCGGTCCGGGTGTCGTATTTGACGGTGTGGTAGCCGCTCAGTCCCGCGCCCGGGAAGCCGACCGCGTAGCTGTAGCGGTTGACCACACCGGTGCGGTCGTCGTTGATCGCCGGGAATTCGATCACCAGATCGTCGAGACCCTCCTCGGTGGCCGTGCCGGTCGCGGGATCGAGAATCCAGCGATGGAAGGTGCTGCCGACGCCGAGGGTGTCCGGATAGCCCGGCGCGCCGACCCACCACTTCCACGAGGTCTCCCACGCCGAACGGTCGAAGCGCGGGGCCTCCAGCACGATTCGGCCGCGATCGTCGATATAGGAATTCGTGACGTGCAGGATCGCGGCCTTGTTCGCCAATTCGAACCACATGACCTGTCCGTCGCCGTGGCGGGGCAGGACGCCGATACGAAACGGCGCGGCGTCGTTCCAGCTGTAGGGGATGCCCGAATGCTCGTTGGGATCGAATTCGACCGGCGAGTGCAGGAAGATCGCGTGCTCGGGGGTGATCGCGAAATCGTGCATGAGCGAGGGTCCCGCGCCATCGACCACGGTCGAGCGGACGATCTCGCCGGAGGCGTCGGCGACGTAGTAGATCAGATATGGCGGGAACGGGCTGTAGGAGTAGAAGTGCAGCTCACCGGTGACCGGATCCACCTTCGGGTGGGCGGTCATCGAGCTGGTCAGTTTGCCGCCGAAGTCGTAGGCGCCGACCGTCTCCAGTTCACCGGTCACCTCCCACGGCAGATTCGCCTCCTGCAGCGCCAGATAGCGGCCGGCGTGGAAGATGATGTTGGTCGCGGCCGGGCTGACCTCGAGTTCGGTGCCGGTGAACGGAACGCCGTCCAGATAGGGCGTCTTCACCCAGCGGTTGCGGTACCACTGCGCGCGGCCGCCCGACAGGCGGATGCCGTGCAGCATGCCCGCGCCGCGGAACCAGTGGGTCGGCGTCACACCGGGTTTGGGGTTGTGGCCGTTGCGGAAGTAGCGGCCGTCCAGATCATCGGGCAGCGTCCCGTGCACCTTCAGCTCGAACGCGGTGAGCTCGTCGGCGGTCGGTTCGAAATGACCGCTGAGGTACGGCGGCCGGTTGGCTTCGGTGTGGTTTTCCATGCGATGAGCTTCGCGTTCGGCCGAATGCGTTCGCGTCGGTGATACCTACCTATCCCGACGTGCCACCCACCGACTCATCGGTCATGATGCAGGGGATATGGATTCCTTGATCGGACGCCGGGACGAAATGGCGCGACTGCGCACCCTGTTGGACGAGGCGAAGCGGTCGCACGGCGGCGCGCTGCTGGTACTGGGCGAGGCGGGAATCGGCAAGAGCGCGTTGCTGGCCGAACTCGGCGAATCGGCCGCCGGATTCGTGGTTCTCCGCGCGGTGGGCGCGGAATTCGAGACCGAGCTGCCGTATTCGGGGCTGCATCAGCTGTGCTCGTCGGCGCTGACGCATCTGGACCGGCTGCCGCCCGCGCAGGGCCGGGCGCTGCGGATCGCGTTCGGCATGGAGGTCGGCACACCCGATCCGTTCCTGGTCGGGGCCGCGACGCTCGGACTGCTACTGGAATACGACGGACCGGTGCTGTGCCTGGTCGACGACGCGCATTGGCTCGATCGCGAATCGGCGCGGGCGCTGGCCTTCGTGGCGCGCCGCGTCGATGCCGAACGGGTGGCGATGGTATTCGCGGCGCGTGAGGACGCGGGTGAGCTGAATCCGCTGCCGCGGTTGGCGGTCGAACGACTCGGTGAGGCCGAGGCCGATGCGCTGTTGGCGCGGGAGTTGCGCGGGCCGCTGGACGATCGGGTGCGGGCCCGCATTCTGGCCGAGGCGCGCGGCAATCCGCTGGCGCTGCTGGAACTGCCCCGGACCACTGGATTGGGCGCGCTGGCAGGCGGATTCGAGCTGCCCGCTCCGGCCGCCGCCGAGCGCAGCTACCGCGCCCGGCTCGCGGTGCTGCCCGAATCGGTTCGGCTGCTGCTGACCGTCGCCGCGGCCGAACCGGTCGGCGATCCCGGTCTGCTGTGGCGGGCGGCGGCGTTGCTCGGGGTGGCGGGGGCGGCCGATGAGGAGGTGCCGCTGGTCGAGTTCGGTACGCGGGTGCGGTTCGTACATCCGCTGGCCCGGTCGGCGGTGTATCAGGCGGCGAGCGATCGGGATCGGCGGCGCGCGCACGACGCGCTGGCGCGGGTGAGCGATCCGGTCGCCGATCCGGACCGGGTGGCCTGGCATCGCGCGCAGGCCAGTGTCGGTCCGGATGCGGAGGTGGCCGCGGCGCTGGCGCTTTCGGCCGCCCGCGCACAAGCCCGCGGCGGGGTGGCGGCCGCGGCGGCGTTCCTGGAGCGTTCGGCCGCACTGACATTCGATCCCGAACTGCGGGCCGAGCGGGTGCTGGCGGCGGTGCAGGCCAAACTGTCGGCGGGTGATTTCGACGCCGCGGCCGAATTGTTGTCGACCGTCGATTCCGAGGATCCGCAGGCGGATCTGCTGCGCGGGCGAATCTCGTTCGCCCGCTATCGCGGCGGCGATCATCCCACCGGGCATCTGCTCCGCGCGGCCGCGAAACTGGCCGGGCGCGAACCGGATCGGGCCCGGGACTGCTATCTGGACGCGATCGAGACCGCGGTGCTCATCGGCGGTCTGGACGCGGTGATCGCGGCCGCGCGGACCGCGCCTCGGGCATCGGAGCATCCGATAAGCGCCGATCTGCTGCTCGACGGCATGATCGCGCTGTTCACCGAGGGGCATGCGGCCGCGGCGAAACTATTGCGCCCGCTCGTCGCCGATGGTGACGACGAGGTCTGGAGCAGGTGGCCGACCCTCGGTTTCCTGCTCGCGCTGGAGCTGTGGGACGCCGAGGCCATGCGCGGCATCGGGACGCGCGTCGCCGCGGCGGGCCGCGGTTCCGGCTCGTTCCACATGCTGCCGATCGGATTGGCCATGCTCGCCACCGTCACCGCGCACAGCGGCGATTTCGGTGCGGCGCAGGCGATGATCTCCGAAGAGGAGGCGATCGCGGCGGCCACCGGCGCGGCCCCGCTGGTGTACCCGCGCATCCATCTGGCCGCGCTCCGCGGCCGCCGCGCCGAGGCCGAGGAGTTGTTCGCCACGGCCGGACCCCATCTGACCCTCAGCGTCCACTACGCGACCGCCGTACTGCACAACGGCCTGGCCGATTACCCCACGGCCCTGCGTGCGGCCGAAAAGGCCGTCGCCACCGGCGATCTCGGCATCGCCGGACTCGCCCTGCCCGAATTGATCGAGGCCGCGACGCACTGCGGCGCGCCCGAGGCGGCCCGCACCGCGCTCACCGACCTGACCGAACGCATCGGCCCCGACGGCCACCCGTGGGGCATCGGCGTCGAAGCCTGCGCGGGGGCGATGGTGCACGAGGACGAGGACGCCTACCGCCACGCTCTGGCCGTACTGGAAACCAGTCCGATGGCGATCTGGCGCGCCCGCGCCCATTTGCTCTACGGCGAATGGCTACGCCGCAAAGGCCGCCGCCGCGAGGCCCGCGCCGAACTACGCCGAGCCCACGACCAACTCACGGAGCTGGGCGCCGAAGCCTTCGCCGCCCGAGCCGCCGCCGAACTCCGAGCCACCGGCGAACACGCCCGCCGCCGCACCACCCAACCCTCCGACACCCTCACCGTCCAGGAAGTCCACATAGCCCGCCTGGCCGCCACCGGCTCCACCTCCAAAGAAATAGCCGCCACCCTGTTCCTCAGCCCCCGCACGGTAGACGCCCACCTACGCAACATCTTCCGCAAACTATCGATCACCTCCAGGCGACAACTACGAGACGTCCCGGCCCTGCGGTGACGAGAGCGCGATTCGGCGACGCGGCCACGGTAGTGCTTTTCGGGTCAGTGCGATGAAGGCGATCGTGACGAAGATGGTTGCCGAGGCCGCTTCGATGATCTGGAAAACGCCGAAATCCGCGCCGCGGGGCATTTGCAGGAGCGCGACGAGCACGGTCAGTAGGATCGCCGGACCGCGGAAGGTCGCGGTCCTGGCCCACGCGGCCAGTGGGACGATGGCCCACAGCAGGTACCACGGCTGCACCACCGGCGACAGCAGGACCAGTGCGCCCAGCGAAATACCCAGAGCGCCGATCGGATGCACCCGGCCGGCCCAGGCCCCCAGCAGCATTCGCAGCGCCACGAAGCCCGCGGCGGCCAGCGCGATCGGGCGGGTGATGCTCAGCAGCGCCGTGGTGTGATCGCCCAAACCCAGAAGGACACCGGCGAATCCGGTGACGATGCCGAGCGCGGTCGGCAGCGACATCCAACTGCGAACGGCCCGAGCGACATCCAGGGTGTAGATCCAGCCGAATCCCAGCCCGCTGCCCCAGCAGACGAACACGACGGTCGTCAGCGCGATCGTCGCCAGCACCGCCGCGACGGCCAGCACCGGACCCACTCGCCGGCCCCAATGCCGCGCCAGCGCCATTCCGACGAAACCCAGCGCGACGATCGCGGGCAGTTTCACCATCGCCGCCAGTGAGATCAACACCGCACCGGACACCAGCAGCGCCCACGCCCGTCGATCATCCAGACGTGGTGCGGCACCGACGTTTTCGGGAAACGCCCGAAGGCAGATCTCCGAACCGGTCAGCATGAGCCCCAGCATCAAGGTCTCGTTGTGCACCCCGGCGATCAGATGGAACAGCACCAGCGGATTGGCCGCACCCAGCCACAGCGCGGCCACCGGCGACACCCCGCACCGGCGAGCCAGCCGCGGCAGCGCCCAGACGATCAGCGCCAGACCGCCGAGTTCGAGCAGCCGATGCGCCCAGACACCGAGCAGAATATCGTCGCCGGTCAGTTCGGCGATACCGCGCCCGATCCACAGAAACAGCGGCTCGTAGGGCGCGGGCGTCGCACGCCAGATATTGGGCACATTATTGGTGAGAATATTGTCCAGCCCGAGCCCGGCCGCCGGGCCGACCACATACGGATCCATCCCGCGCTGCGCGATTTCGCTCTGTGCCAGATACGAATACACGTCATTGGAGAACATCGGCGGCGCGACCACCAGCGGCGCCGACCACACCGCCAGCGTGCGCACGAGCTGAGCGCGACTCGATCGCGGCGCGCACGCGCCGACGGCGAAGCGCCCCAGCAGCAACCATGCCAGCACCACCGCGACCACGCCGATCATGCACATCGCCAACATAGACGTCGGAACCCGCGCGAACAGCCCCGCCACCCGCATTCCCGAGACGGGATTCTGCTGAACCGGCTGCGCGCCGACGCCCAGCGCGCTGATCGCCATGACCGCCGTACCGGTCGCCCCCAGCAATCGAATCCGCCGGATCCCCATCGGATTTTCCACCGCCCGCACCCCGGCGAGCCTAGCCGTCGCCGATCGGTCAGGAATCGAGAAGCCGCGCACCGGCCCACGGCCATAACGTTTCCGGCGACGGAGTTCGAAACAACGAATCAAGGAGTACCTCCGATGACGAACACACTCGACGCGATCCTCTACCCGGTGACCGACATCGAGGCGGCCAAGGCCCAGTTCACCGCCCTGCTCGGTGTCGAACCCGCCATGGATCAGCCCTATTACGTGCATTTCGAGACCCCCGGCGGCCAGGCGGTCGGCCTGGTACCCGATGGGCAGGCCCGCGGCATGATCGGCGCGACCGCCTTCTGGACCGTCGACGATATCGACGCCCACGTCAAGACGCTGGTCGAGGCGGGCGGGACCGTCACCGAGGAGGCCCACGACGTGGGCGGCGGCAAGCTGGTCGCGATCGTGAAGGACGCCCAGGGCAATGTGATCGGCCTGGCCCAGTCCTGACCTTCGGCGATTGCGCCGGACGCCGTTTCGCCGGACAATCCGGGCCATTCGTCAGTACTCTCGAACCTATGCGGTCGATCTGGAAGGGCTCCATCGCGTTCGGGCTGGTGAATGTCCCGGTGAAGGTCTACACCGCCACCGAGGACCATGACATCCGGTTCCATCAGGTGCATGCCAAGGACGGGGGTCGAATCAAGTACGACCGCGTGTGCACGGTGTGTGGTCAGTCGGTGCAGTACGCCGATATCGATAAGGCCTACGAATCCCCCGAGGGCGACCGGGTGATTCTCACCGACGAGGATTTCTCCAAGCTGCCGGTGGCCGAGAAGCATGAAATTCCGGTACTGCAGTTCGTCCCGGCGGAGCAGATCGATCCGATTCTGTTCGAACGCAGCTATTACCTCGAACCGGATTCGAATACACCGAAAGCCTATGTGCTGCTTGCCAAGACGCTCGAGCAGACCGATCGCGTCGCACTGGTGAACTTCACGCTGCGGCAGAAGACCCGCCTGGCCGCGCTGCGGGTGCGCGACGGGGTGCTGCTGCTGCAAACGCTGCTGTGGCCCGATGAGGTGCGCGCGGCGGATTTCGAATCGCTCGACGGCGTGGCCGAACCGCGCAAGCAGGAACTGTCGATGGCCGAGACACTGGTCGACAGCATGTCCGACGATTTCGATCCGGATATGTATACCGACGAATATCAGATACAGCTGAAGAAGATGCTCGACGAGGCCATCGAGTCGGGATCCAGCAAGGTCACCCGCCCGGCCGAACCCGCGCCCGCGGAAATGGACGCCGAGGTCGTCGACCTGGTCGCGGCCCTGCAGCGCAGCCTCGAGGCCAGCGGGCGGCGCGGCACGACCAAGGCCGAACCCGCGGCCAAGAAGGCCGCGAAGTCGACGGCCAAGAAACAACCGGCCGAGAAGGCCGCGAAGAAGGCGACCAAGAAGGCCGCGAGCAAGGCGACCAAGCAGTCGGCGCGCAAGGGCGCCTGACCCGTCACCCAAGGTCGGGCGGCTGGGCTGGCAAACTGTCGGCCATGGAAGCCGACATAGCCATCGTTCCCATGGGCCTCGGTCACCTGCGTGAGGTCCTCGACCTCGGTGACGAGGTGTTCGATACCAATACCAAGCCCTATACCTCGTGGTCGCTGACCTCGATCGCCGAACATCTGGACAATCCCGACGGATCCTGCTGGGTCGCCCTGGACTCGGACCGTGTGGTCGGTTTCGTGCTCGGCTCCATGGAGTTCGAGCTGCGCGAGGACTGGGCCTATCTGGAATGGATCGCCGTCGCCCCGCATATGCAGGGCCTCGGCATCGCGGGCCGCCTGGTGGACATGTGCTGCGCGACCCTGTTCTCCCGCGGCGCGCGCCGCATCGTCACCGACGTCGAAATCGACAACTCGGCTTCGGCTGCGCTGATGACGCGGCACGGCTTCACCGAGGGCACCACGGTCACCCTGCTGGTCCGCCCCAATCCGGATCAGCCCGAGGCCGGGGCCGATACGCCCAACCTGTCCCCCGCCACCAAGCGCACCTTCGCGCGCACCGGTCGCCTGCGTCGCTGAAAGCTGTCATACCCCCGCACTCACTGAGGCTCTTTGGCCGCCCGCTCCCTGCCCTCGGCGAAGAAGTCCAGCAGCGCGGCGACCGTGGGCACCTCGGCGCGAGTGCGCATGGCCCCGAACGGCGCGTTCCAGAACTCGCCGGTGCGGCGGGTCCACGGGCCGACGTAGGCATAGGGTTGCGGATTGTCCCAATCACCGGGCGAGACACCGAAATTGGTCTGATCAACGGCGACGGACAGGTCGAAGTGTTCGGGCCACAGCGTCGGCGGCTGGTCGCCGAATCGGCGCAGCGCGGTGTCGCCGACGGCGAACCAGCCGTGGATCTGTTCGGTCGCCTCGGCGTCGAGGGTGAATCCCTCCTCCGGATCCATATCGGTGCCGTCGCTGTAGAGCCCGGGCGGTGGTCCCTCGGCCTCGAATCCGGCCTGTTCGGCGATTTCGGCATAGCTACCGCGCAGCGGGGTGCGGCCCTCCGGCCACACCAGTTCGCTGCCGACCACCGACACCGGCCATTTCACGCCGACGAAACCACCCAGCACGATGCGCATGCGGACAGTACCGAACCGCCGGTACTGCGGACCGGCGATCAGCAGTTCCGAGACCGCGTGCAGGGCGAAGCGGGTGTCCTCGTAGGTGATGTCGTCCACCCGACCATCATCACCACACTCGAGGTCTCGGTCGTGGCAATTCCGCCGGGTTTGCCGCGTGTTTCCACGACGGTTCGCGCATACTTGGCGCGGGCTCACCGGTTTGCCGCGGTTCCGACACTGTTCCACCCCGGTCGTTGCGCTCACTCGTCCCACAGTTCGTCAGCGTCGGAGGCCCTGAAATGACCGATCCGCATGCCCAGCAACCGTTTCCGCAACAGCCCGGCCAGGGCACGCCGCCGCCCGGCTACGGCTCACCCGAATCCGGTTACGGCACGGGCCAACCCAGCTACGGCGCCCCGCCGCCCGGTTACGGTCCGCCGCAGGGCGGCTATCCGCCCGCACCCGGTTATCAGCCCTACGGCCCGCCCCCGCCGTACGCCAGCTGGGGCGCCCGGGTCGGCGCGGCCCTGATCGACGCCCTGATCATCGGCGTACCCGCCGCGATCTTCTACACCCTCGGCATCGTGGTCGGCTCCACGGATATGACCTGTACGACCGATGACAGCCCCGGCTCCTACAGCACCTCCTGCAGCGGCGGTCTGTCGGCGGGCGGAGTGATCCTGATGCTCATCGGCGCCCTGATCGCCCTGGCGGGCGGGCTGTATCTGCTCTACCGCGAGGGCGTTACCGGCCAGACGCCCGGTAAGAAGGTGCTCGGCATCAAGCTGATCCGCGAGGCCGACGGCCAGGTGATCGGCTTCGGCATGTCCATCGTGCGCCGGATCTGCCATGTCGTCGACGGCATCCCCTGCTACCTGGGCTATCTGTGGCCGCTGTGGGATGAGAAGCGGCAGACCTTCGCCGATAAAATCCTCAACACCATCGTGGTCAAGGTCTAGCCGCGGAACTTCGCCTCGAGCTGGGCCAATGTCGCCTGCAGATCCGCGGCGTCGTTGGACTTGAAGATGCCGTCGAAGCCCGCCTCCGCGCGGATCGCGGCCTCGACTTCCGGATCGTGGTAGAGCCGCACCAGTTTCGCCAGCCTCGGGTCGTCCCTGTCGGCGGCCCGGGCGGCGAAGATATTGATGTACTGCTTCAGCTCGGGGCGCTGCGGATCGTCGGTGAAGATCACCTGATCGTGGGTCAGGCCCGCCTGTCGCGCGAAGGTGTCGTCGACGAAGGCCGCGTCGACACTTTCCAGCGATTGCGCGGTCAGCGTCGGATCGATGGTGGTCAGCCTCACCCGCGACGCCGCGGTGTCGACGTCCTCGAGTTTGGAATCCCAACTGGGACCGCCCTTCAGGACGACCAGTCCGGCCGCCGCCAGGCCCAGCAGCGGCCGGACCTGATTCGCGGGGTTGTTGCTCAGGGTGATCTGCGCGCCCTGCTGGAGTTCGGAAACCGATCTGTGCTTCTTCGAATACAAGGTCAGCGGATAGATCTCGGTCGCGCCGATCGGCACCAGGGTGTCGTGGTTGCGGACGTTGTAGTTCGCCAGGTACCGGACGTGCTGGAATTTGTTGAGATCGATACGCCGTTGCGCCAGGGCGGGATTGGGTTGGTTGTAATCGGTGAAGTTCACGAACTCCACCGTGATGCCCGCCGCGGCCGCCTTGCTCTTGTACACCTGCCAGTGCGGCTGCGCGAGATCGTTCACACCGATGCGCACCACGTCGGCGCTGTGCTCGGCGCCACAGGAGGAGGCGGCCAGGGCCAGCGCGAACAGGACGGGAATCGCCAGATAGCGGCGTAGCCTTCGCATTTCGGGCATATTAGACGTTCGTGGCTCTGGGTTGCCAGAGTTTCGCTCAGGCGAATCGGAAACCTTGTTTCCGGTTCGCTTCACCCGCTTGGATTGCCGGGTTCTCATCACGACGATCTATTGGAGCACGAGTGAAATTCCATCGGGCACTGGCGATCCCGGTCCTGGTAGCAACCGCGGCCCTCACCCTCACGGCGTGCGGTGGAAATGACGACGCCTCCTCCGGCAACGTCGTGCGGATCGGCACCACCGATCGCGACCATACCTGGGAGGTCTTCGAGCAGAAGGCCAAAGCCAAGGGCATCACGCTGAAGACCACCAACTTCTCCGACTACAAGCAGCCCAATCTCGCTCTGGCGCAGAAGCAGATCGATGTGAATCTGTTCCAGCATCTGCAGTTCCTGGGCCAGTACAACGTCGCCAACAACGACACCCTGACCCCGATCGGCGCGACCTACATCGTGCCGCTGGGCCTGTATTCGAAGAAGCACAAATCCGTCGCCGAGATTCCGCAGGGCGGCGAGATCGCCATCCCGAACGATCCGACCAATCAGGCCCGCGCCCTGAATGTGCTGCAGTCGGCGGGCCTACTGAAACTGACCGGCGCCCCGCGCCAGCCCACCCCCGCCGATATCGACAAGGCCGCCTCGAAGGTCAAGGTCACCCCCGTCGACGCGGCGCAGACCGCGCTGTCGCTGAATTCGGTCGACGGTTCGGTCATCAACAACACCTTCCTGGAGCGCTCCGGCGTCGATCCGAAATCGGCCATCTACAAAGACGATCCGAAGGATCCGGCGGCCGAGCCCTATATCAACACGCTGGTGACCCGGGCCGCGGACAAGAACAATCCGCTGTATCTGCAGCTGGTCGACATCTGGCACGACCCCGATGTGCAGCAGGCCGAGGCCGAGACCACCAAGGGCACCGCGGTCGAGGTCAAGCGCGGCGGTCCCGAGCTGGAGCAGATTCTGACGCGTGTGCAGCAGAATCTGCGCGATCAGAAGTGAGCGAACCGGCCACGACGGCGGCCGGTTCCGCCGCCGTCGAATTCCGTTCCGTCAGCAAGATCTTCACCGTGGGCAAGGCGAATACGATCGCGCTCGACGAGATAGATCTGCGCATCGAGCGCGGGGAGATCTTCGGCATCATCGGCTATTCCGGCGCGGGTAAGAGCACCCTGGTGCGGCTCGTCAACGGCCTGGAGAAGCCGAGTTCGGGCACAATCCTGGTCGGCGGCGAGCCGATTACCGATGTGCCCGAATCGCGGGTGCGCGCGCTGCGCCGCGACATCGGCATGGTGTTCCAGCAGTTCAACCTGTTCCGCTCGCGCACGGTCGCGGGCAATGTGGAATATCCGCTGAAGGTGGCCCGCTGGCCGCGGGCGAAACGCAAGGCGCGCGTGGCCGAACTGCTCGAATTCGTGGGTCTGTCCGATAAGGCGCGCAACTATCCCGATCAGTTGTCGGGCGGGCAGAAACAGCGCGTGGGTATCGCCCGCGCCCTGGCCACTTCCCCGGCGCTGCTGTTGGCCGACGAGGCGACCTCGGCGCTGGATCCCGAGACCACCCAGGAGGTGCTGCGGCTGCTGAAGAAGGTCAACAGCGAACTCGGCGTCACCATCGTGGTGATCACCCACGAGATGGATGTGATCCGCGCGGTCGCCGATCGAGTGGCCGTGCTCGCCGAGGGCAAGGTGGTCGAATTGGCCAGTACCTTCGAGGTTTTCGCGGCCCCGCAGGCCGCGCCGACCCGCTCCTTCGTCGACACCGTGCTGCACAACCGGCCGAGCGCCGACGAGCTGCGGCGGCTCGGCGAGCGGCATACCGGACGTCTCGTGACCGTCGAACTCGGCGACGACCGTGGAGTCGGGGCGGCACTGACGACCGCCGCGCACGCCGGGGTCCGCTTCGAGGTGGTCTACGGCGGGGTGAGCGCGTTGCAGGACAAGACGTTCGGCAGCCTCACCCTCGCGCTCGAGGGGCCCGACGACGCGGTGGACAAGGTGATCGACGAGCTGACGGGGGCCTGATGCATACCAATTGGGATCAATTGCGGCCGGTGCTCGGCGAGGCCGTCGGCACCACCATCTATCTGGTGCTGCTCACCTTCGTCGTGGGTGGATTGCTGGGACTGGCGCTGGGCACCGCGCTGTATGTCACGCGCAAGGGCGGTCTGCTGGCCAACGCGCCCATTCACGTGCTGCTCAATGTGCTGGTGAATGTGGTGCGCCCGATTCCGTTCATCATTCTGCTGGCGGCGCTGGGCCCGGTGACGCTGAAGGTGGTCGGCACCACCATCGGCACCGACGCCGCGGCCTTCGTCATGATCGTCGCGGCCTCGTTCGCCATCGCGCGGATCGTGGAGCAGAATCTGGTCACCGTCGATCCAGGCGTGATCGAGGCGGCGCGATCGATGGGCGCGGGCCCGTTGCGCATCATCGCGACGCTGCTGATTCCGGAAGCGTTGGGCCCGTTGGTACTCGGTTACACCTTCGTGGTGATCGGCATCGTCGACATGTCGGCCATGGCGGGTTATGTCGGCGGCGGCGGGCTGGGCGATTTCGCGATCGTCTACGGCTATCAGCGCTTCGACTGGCAGGTCACCCTGGTCGCGACGATCATCATCATCGTCGGGGTGCAGGGCGTGCAGTTCGCGGGCAACCTGCTGGCGCGGCGCGTGCTGCGGCGCTGATCAAACGCCCTTCGGCGCACGGCTTTTCATGAATCCGAACAGATACCCCGCCACCCGGCGCAGCTGGATCTCCTCCGAACCCTCGGTGATCCGGTAGCGCCGGTGGTGGCGGTAGATGTGCTCGAACGGCTGATGTCGTGAGTAGCCGAGACCGCCGTGCACCTGCATGGCCCGGTCGGCGGCCTCGCAGCACAGTCGGTTGGCCCAGAAGTTGCACATCGAAACCTGTTCCGAGGCGGCGAAGGTGCCGTGCCGGTCCATTGTCCAGGCCGTCTGGCGGATGAGCGCACGCAGCATCGCGCACTGGGTATGCAGTTCCGCGAGGGGGAACTGGATGGCCTGATTGTCCGCCAGCGGCCTGCCGAAGGGCTTGCGCCCCTTGACATATGCCACCGACCGGTCGATACAGTACTGCGCCGCGCCGAGACTGGACGCGGCCTGGCGGATGCGATTCTCGTTGAAGAAATGCTGCACCACGGCCAGGCCGCGTCCCTCCGGACCGAACATCGCATCGACCGGCACGCGCGCCCCGCGCAAGGCGACGCGGCCGTGGTCGGTGGGCATATTGAAGGTCCAGAGATATTCCTCGATGGTGAATCCCGCTGTGCCGGTGGGCACCAGAAACGCGGTGATGCCCGCGCCGTCGCCCGGATCACCGGAGGTGCGGGCGAAGATCAGATCGGCGGCGGCGCCGTGGATGCCGCTGTTCCAGGTCTTCTCCCCGGTGATCACCCACTCGTCGCCGTCGCGAACCGCGGTGGTCGCCATGTGGGTGGCGTCGGACCCGTGTTCGGGTTCGGTGATACCGAAGGCGAAATAGCGTGTGCCCGCGGCCAATTCGTCGACCCATTCGGACTTCTGACGCTCGGAGCCGTATTCGAGCATGAGCAGCAGGCCGACATTGTTGGCCACCACGGCATGTTCGTTCTGCAGATCGGCGTGCAGGCCCAGGCCGCGATGCGCGAGATGTTCGCGGATGACCGCCATGGCCAGGTTGGTGCCGTCGCGGCCGCCGT
Organism: Nocardia pseudobrasiliensis NBRC 108224; assembly: GCF_001613105.1. Classification (GTDB taxonomy): domain Bacteria; phylum Actinomycetota; class Actinomycetes; order Mycobacteriales; family Mycobacteriaceae; genus Nocardia; species Nocardia pseudobrasiliensis. The sequence goes on from NZ_BDBS01000063.1 coordinate 26,765, forward strand.
AGGCCGCGGGGAAGGCGTAGCGGTAGTGCCCGGCCGCGTCGGCGCGGCGACGGGTCTCGGCCAGCAGATCCTCCCATTCCTTGCTCGGCAGGCCGCCGCGGTCCCAGTCGGTGCGGGCGTCCTCGCGGCGGTGATCGAAGAAGCGGATATTGTCGTCGGCCCGTTCGAGCGGGACGATCTCGCGGTCGATGAACTCGTCGAGTTCGGCGAGATAGCCGGCCAAATCGGCGGGTAGATCGAAATCCATTGCCGCTCCTAGCCTTCCGGTCGGATCTGCATGAGCAGATCCCATTCGATCTCCGAGATCCGGCGGCCGCTGGCGGCCATCACGATATCGCGCACGCTGCCGTCGAGGTGGGCGGCGGCCTGCCCGGCCAGGCCCAGGCCCCAGCCGAGCGTGCACAGCACCTTCCACCAGCGCAGCCGGTCCGCGTCGAATTCGCCGCCGACCTGTTCGTAGCCGTGCCGGAACGCCTCGCGTCCGGCGAATCCGCCGAATTCGGCGGCGTCGACGCCGAAGCGCCACATGCGCAGCGCCGCCCAAGCGGCGTCGTGCATGGGATCGCCGAAGCGGCGGGCGTTCTCCCAGTCCAGCACCGCGCGCAGGCCGTCGCCGTCGACGATCAGGTTGCCGTTGCGCATATCGGTGTGCAGCAGTGCCTTTCGTGCGGGCGGATCCGGGCGGTGATCGTGCAGCCAGCGCAGCGCCAGTTCGAAAACCGGGCGGTCGGCGAGCAGTTCGATCACCCCGCCCTCGGCCTCGGCCAATTCCGTTCGGACGGGATCGGTTTCGGCGACACCCGGCAGCGCGGCGGGCGCGTCGTGCGGATCGATCGCGTGCAGTCGCCCCATCGCCTTGCCCAGCTGGGCGGCCAGTCGCTCCCCGATGCCGGCGGCGTGCACCAGCCGAAGTACCTTGCGCGGCACAGTCTCTCCGTCGAATCGCTCGGAGACCAGAAACGGCGCGCCGACGTACTCCGGATCGACACAGGTCGCCACGATCGGCGGCACCGGGACGCCGTGCTTGCGGGCCAGCTCGCGCACCTCGCCCTCGACCTGCACCGGCAGCCGTTCGATCGAGGCGGGCACGATCGTGGCCACCAGCCGTCGGCTGTCGGTGCCGCGCCGCGCGTCGAACGCCACCGTCCGCCGCCGCGCACCCGCCGACACCTGCCGCACATTCGACACCGATACGACCCCACCGACTTCCGCACTGAGGAAGCGCGCCAGACCAAACGCGGTATTCCCGCTCACATCCCCTCCCATCGGTCGTATCCGGGCTTGGCGATGGCCAGATCACCCCGCACGATCTCGACCAGCATCCGCCACAGCTCCTGCTCGTCCCGCATGGCGGACCGGATCGCCAGCAGTTGGTGTTCGCGGGCGGCGGTCGCCGGGCCGAGCTCGAGTTCGCGACGGACTATGCGGGTGAGGTTCGCCCCCACTCGAGCTCGGTGCTGTAAGGCATCGGGTAGCGCCGGCAACAAGACGTTGTCGAGGAGTTCGGCGAGCGAGTCCAGGATCTCCGTCGCCGTTGGTCGATACTGCATGTCCGGCCTCCATCGCACCCGAATTCAGCATCGCACGAACGGCCGCGCGAACCACCCGATTCGAGCGGAATGCGAACTCACTGTTGCGATCACCCGGTGCGGATCGCACTGCTCGCGATTCGCCGGGCCTCGATCCGCCACGCGGGACGGCGCTCACCCGCGCCCAGTCGCTTACCCCAACTCGATCCCGCCGCAACGACTTCCGCCGCGCTGAGCGGGCGAATCCCGGTAACGGCCAGACCGTGGGCGGCGTACCCGGCGACCAGATTGTCCAGCGCGTTGCCATCGATGGACCCCACTCCGGCGCCGTGATCCCGATCCGTTACCGAAAGCAGAACCGACAGCGCGGCATCGGCTTTCATCATCCGCACGATGCCGCCCAGGATTGTCGCATCGGCGGCGACCAGACCGCGCAGCAGTGAACCCCACGGAAAATTCACGGTCACCTCATCGGCCACACCGTCCAGTTCCCCCGGCAACCGCTCAGCCGCCGCGACAACGAACACGGCATTGTCCACCCCCCTTCGCGCCGCCCACCGCGAAGCCTCGACCATCCCGGCCCCATTGGCATCGACCCCGACAACCAACCGCCCCGAATCCACCCCGGCCGCCCCCAACACCGCCCGCCCGTCCCCGGTGCCCACATCGACCAGAACCGCCGAATACCGCCGAATCAACTTCCCGGCTTAACCAACGTCCACATCGCGAATCTTCTTACCGCACACAATTCTCATACCCGGCACGCTAGCCGCGCTCCGCCGACGGAGCACCTGAATTATTTCGTCGATATGCGAGACTGGGCCTGGCGCCGACGAGAGGGGGTGGCAGTGAGCATCGTGACGCAATGGCCCGACCATTTGCTGACGCTGGCGGATTGGGACGGGTTACCGGAGGACAGCAGCCGTCGTTTCGAACTGGTGGAGGGGGTACTCGGCGTGACGCCGCGACCGATTCTTCGGCATCAGTCCGCGGGTTGGCGACTGGCCGGCCAGCTCGAACCGCAACTGCCGCCCGAGCTGTATGTGGTGACCGAGGCAGAATTGCTCATCGACGCGGAAGGTCCGGCCACGGTTAGCGTGCCCGACATCATGGCCGTACGCGGGGATCTGATGGACGACGACCTCGCCCGCGCGACCGCCGCGGATGTGCCGCTGGCTGTCGAGATCCTGTCCCCCGGCACCAGGCGAACCGACCGGGTCACCAAATTCGCCGAAGCGGGTATCGACCACTACTGGCTCCTCGATCTCGACGAGCCGATCACATTGACGGCGTATCGGCTCGTCGACGGGGAGTACGAACTGGTCGGGGAACATACCGGCAAAGCCAGGCTCGTCCTGTTCGATCGGCCGGTGATCGTCGATCTGCCGAGTCTCACTCGTCATCGCTGATCCGCGCGGACAGATGCGGCTGAGCGACGCGGCAGTGGATGTGCCGCGTCGCTCAGCTCCCCCTCATTCAGGCTCGGTGTCCGGCTTTTTCGGGCACCGGAGCCGGTGGTCGTGTGGTGTGGCGGCGGATGGTGTGTCTGCCGAGGCCGAGGGCGGCGGCGGTGCCTACCAGGGCGCACACCCCGGTCCAGCCGAAGTGGACATAGGCCTGGACGCCGAGCCAGGAGCCGGCGGTGCCGCCGAGGAAGGCGCAGGTCATATAGGCGGTGTTCAGGCGGGCGCGGGCGTCGGGGCGTAGGGCGAAGATGCGGGCCTGGTTGGCTACCTGGCCGGATTGCATGGCTACGTCCAGGGCGAGCATGCCGACGGCGAGGGCGGCGAGTCCGATGAAGCCACCGACATTGCCCGCCAACAGGATTGCCGCGGCCGCGAGGGCGCCGAGGAAACAGAGCAGGTTGACCGGGTCGGAGCCGCGGCGGTCGCTCCAGCGGCCCGCGATGGGCGTGCAGAACACGCTCGCCGCGCCCACGAGCGCGAGCAGGCCCACCACCGAGGTGTCGAGGTCGTAGTCCGAACCGGTGATCAGCAGGGCCACGCTCGTCCACGCCGCAGTGAAGCCGCCGAACATCGTGGCCTGGTAGAAGCACGAGCGACGCAGTTCGGGCTCGTCGCGGAACAGCCGCAGCGGTGTTGCCAGCAGAGCCGGATACGACTGCCGCGAAGTCGGATTCGTCTTCGGGATGGTGACCCGCAGGACGATCGCGAAGCCGAAGGCGAGGACCGCGGCCAGCAGGTACGGGACCCGCCAGTCGAGCCATTCACCGATCGTCCCGCTGAAGGTCCGTGCCAGCAGAATGCCGCCGATCAGGCCCCCGAGCAGGGTTCCGGTGATCGCGCCGCGCCGATTCTCCGAAACCAGCCCGGCGGCCATCGGAATGATGATCTGCGGCACGACGGTGGTCAGGCCGACCGCGGCGCTGGCCACCAGCAGTACCGGCAGAGTCGGTGCGACACCGGCGATCACCAGTCCCAGACCCGTCAGCACGAGCAGGGTGGTGAGCAGGGTTCGATGCCGGATCCGGTCCCCGAGCGGAACCAGCAGGAAGATTCCGGCCGCGTAGCCGAACTGCGACGCGGTGGCCACCAGCGCCGCGGAGTCCCGCGAGACGCCGAGGCCGGAGGCGATGAGCGGGATGATCGCTTGCGGGAAGTAGACATTGGCGACCGTGACGCCGCAGGCGACCGCCAGCAGCATGATCATCGGACGACTCACACGAGGTGCCGCCGTATCGAGCGACATGTTCATTCCTTCCGAACGAATTAGTTGGTTCGAAGATAACCGGATGAGTGGGATCAGTCAAACGAACTGGATCGTTACAATGGTTGCCATGGCATACGACTCCACCGCGACCAAGCAGCGCATCCTGGAGGCTGCCACCACCGAGTTCGCCGAATTCGGTGTCGCCGGCGCCCGGATCGACCGAATCGCCGCCAACGCCCAGGCCAACAAGCGCGCGCTCTACGAGTACTTCGGCGATAAGAACGCGCTGTTCGCCGCGGTGCTCGAGCGGCAGCTGACCGACTGCGCCGAAAGCGTTCCCCTCGACGGCGCCGATCCGGCCGACTACGCGAGCCGCCTGATGGACTATCACGCCGCCCACCCCGAGGCGCTGCGGCTATTGCTGTGGGAGGCACTGGAATTCGGCGACCGGCCGGTGCCGGCCGAGGCGGCTCGCAGCGACAAGTACGGCAAGCGAACCGAGGCCATCGCCTCGGGCGACACCGGCCTCGCCGATCCGAAACTGCTGCAGTTCTTCATCCTCGGCCTGGTCAATTGGGGCGCGGCCGCACCGCAGCTGCGCCGAATGGTGCTGGGCGAGGACTACACCCACGAGCGCCTGCGCGACGCCGTCGCCGATGCGGTCCGCGCGCTGTCCAAGGGCTAGCCGAGCAGCAGGTCGCAGGCCCGCTCGGCGAACATGGTCACCGGGGCGTGGGTATGTCCGCGAACGAGACTCGGCAAGGCCGAGGCATCGATCACGCGCAGACCGCTGACCCCGCGCACGCGACAACGGGTATCCACCACCGACTCGGCATCGGCCCCCATCCGGCAGGTGCCGACCGGATGGAACAGCGACAGCCCGGTGCGGCGGATATATCCGGTCAACTCCCCGTCATCGTCCGACAGCGCGCCGGGGGTGAGCGGTTCGTCGCACCATTTGCCGAAGACCGGCTCCCCCACGATCTCCTGCGCCTTGCGCACTCCGGCGATGGTCGTCCGCAGATCCGCGTCGGCCGCGTCGGACAGGAATCCGGGGTCGATGCGCGGTGCGTCGCGCGGATCCGCGCTGCGCAGCGTGATACTCCCCCGGCTCTCCGGGCGCAGTAGCAGCACCCCGAGCGCCAGACCGTGTTCGGCCGTCGTCTCGTGTTCGCCGTAGGGTAACAGCAGCAGGACGATCTCGATATCGGGCGCGGCCAGTTCCGGCCGGGTCCGCACGAATACCAGCGCCTCGGATACGATCGAGTCGAGCGGCCCGGTCCGATCGTCGAGATACCGTGCGATATCGGCGGATTCCGCGCCGACGCCGGGCGAGCTGAAGGCCGATCCGGCGAAGGCGAGCGGCACCAGCAGGTGGTCGCTCATCCCCTGCCCCACCGCGGGCAGGTCCGCGACCACCGGAATGCCGTGTCGCGCAAGATGTTCGACGGGGCCAACGCCCGACACCATGAGCAGCTGCGGACTACCGACGGATCCGGCGGCCAGAATCACCTCGCGGTCGGCGAGAATCCGCTCGACTCCCCGGGCCGTCTCGACCTCGACGCCGATCGCCCGGGTGCCGTCGAAAAGTATTCTGCGAACGGTGTGCTCGGTCAGGACGGTCAAATTCGTTCGCCGCCGCGCCGGATCCAGGTACGCGGCCGCGGAACTCCAGCGCAGACCTTCGTGATGGGTGGCCGTCGCGAAGGTGTAGCCGTCGGGCTGATCGGCGGCCTCGGGATAGCCGAGCGCCGCGCACGCGGTGACGAAATCGGGCGTGACCGGACTCGGATAGCGAATTCCGGTGAGCCGGATCCGTTCCGCCTCGGCTCGATCGAAATACGGACGGACGCTGTCGTAATCCCAGCCGTCGCATCCGGCCTCGGCCCAACCGTCGTAATCCGCGCGATGCCCCCGGGTCCACAGCTGGGCATTGATCAGCGATGATCCGCCCAGCCCCTTGCCGCGCGGGAACGGCACGGTGCGACCGCCCAATCCGGACTGCGGGACGGTTTCGAAGCCCCAGTCGATATCGCTGCCGAACATGCGCGGAAACAACATCGGCACTTGGACTTCGGGTATGTCGCGCGCATCGGCGCGACCGGCCTCGAGCAGCAGCACCTTGGCGTCGTCGGCGGCGCTGAGCCGATCGGCCAGCACGCATCCGGCCGAACCCGCGCCGACTATCAAATAATCGGTAGAGATCATGAGAGTTCCCCCTGAAAATCGAAATACAATGTCCGACAAGGGCTCTGGCTCAGGACACCAGGGCCGGAGTCGGAAGGTGGAAGGATCGGTCCCAGTACACCAGCGGAATTCGCTCGGTGACGTGGGCGGCCCGTACACTCCCGGTCAGAATGCTGTGATCCCCGCCGTCGAGCACATCGACCAGATCGCAGACCAGCCGCGCCGCCGCCTCCGGCAGTCCGGGCAGACCGAATTCACAGGGCCGCATATCTCCGGCCGCGAACCGATCCACGCCGGATTTCGCGAAACGCAGTGCCACATCGGCCTGTTCGGCGGCGAGGACATTGATCATGAAGGTCTTCGCACCCGTGAAGGCGGTATGCGTGCTGGCCGATTTGCTCAGGCAGATCAGCATCATCGGCGGATCCAGCGAGAGTGAGCTCACGGCGCTGCCGGTGAAGCCGAACGGCTCCCCGGCCGAGCCCAGTGTCGTGGCGATCGCGACCGGGCCCGGAATTCGGGACATGGCGGCGGTGAAAACCGTCGCGTCCACTGTCGTCATCAATATCACCTCATACGGGTCGTGGGTGCGGGCGTCGGAAGGCGGGATCGCCGACCGACGCCCGCGCGGCTCTACCGGAAATCCACGATCGTCTTCAGATCGGTTGTGAACCGGTAGTTTTCGAGGATCCGAACCAGCTCGTCGAAATCGTCGAACCGGCAGACCGTGGACAGCAGACGTTTACCGTCGACAATGCCCGTGGCCAGCATGTTCATCGCCGACTCGATGACATTTGCGGTCTTGTGCATCGGGAAGCTCGTCACATCGAACGGAGCCGCCGACACATTGATCCCCTTGGCCAGCATCAGCCAGGTGTCGAACTTCTGCATCTCCTGCGACGCGCCGTAGAGCACATATTTGCCCCGCGGCCGCAATTTCCGCATGGCGACCCGTCGCGGATCCTTCTCCTCGTCGTCGACCTTCACCGTCGGCAGGGCATCGAAGACGTAGTCGAAGGAATTGTCGTCGACCTCCGCGATGAGCTCCTCCGGCAGATAGGCGCGCTGTGAGAAGTGTTCCTCGGCATAGCCGTTGCGGTACAGATTGGCATCGACCGAGACGATCGAATTCGGCGCCAGCAGCCGTCGGATGACGCTCCCGGCGATGATTCCGATCGGTCCGGTGCCGAGAATCAGCACCCGGTCCCCGACCTGCGGCGGATTGGTCAGCACCGAACGCAGCGCGCCGGTGGTGGGTTCGATGAACGACGCCTCCAGATCGCCCAGTTCGTCGGGGACCCGCACCGCCGCGGCCCGCCGGTCGTCGTAGAAGTTGCGATCGGCCCAGAACACGTCCTCCTTGACCTGACCCGCGAAAATCGGTCGCAGCGTGCGATATTCGGCGAAGCCGTCGAAGTCGGTCTGCCCCCAGTAGACGATGCGGTCACCGATGCGCACCCCGGCCGATTCCGCGTCCAGATCGGGTCCGATATCGACGACCTCGCCCAGATACTCGTGGCCGAGCACGATCGGATATTCCGACGGGTACAGATGGCCTTCGTAGAAGGAGATATCGGTGGAGCAGATCGACACACACCGCGTCTTCAGCAGCAGTCCGTCCGCCGGCGTCGCCGGGATGGGCAGCTCCGCGAGAATCGTCTTGCGCGGGGCGAGCAGCTGCATGGCTTTCATGGTTGTCACTGTGTAACTCCGGATTCGATGAAATCGTGGTGGGATCGCTATCGACGCATGATGAGCTTGCCGCCGAGCAGGTACTGCCCGACCGTCTCGAAATGCGACGCCGAAAGCGTGATGTGTTTGGTGGCGGAATGGATGTCGCGGAAGGCTCGCTCCAGACGGCTGGACGTGTAGAGCGAACTCGTCCCGGCCAGCGTGTAGGCGATGGTCACCGCGGCCACCGCGTGTTCGGCGACCGTGGCCGCGGTGAGCCGGACCGTCGAACTCAGCGCATCGCCGCCGAGTTCGCCGGTCGCGCTCACCTGCCGGGCCGTATCCCGCAGCAGAACCGTCGCGGAGTGCACGAGCATCTCCGCGCGGGCCAGCTTCTCCTGTGCGGTATGGCTGTTCGCCAATGCCGACGATCCCGCCGCAGGCGTTTTCCGCTGCGCCAATTCCTTGAACGATTCGACGGCGTCGCGCGCGATGCCCAGTGCCGTCGAGGCCGAGGTAAAAGGCCCGAAATCGTAGTAACCGACCGGATATCCGCGCGAGCGTCGCGGCCGCGGCGCGCGCAGCATCTCCGCCTGATCGACGGTGAAATCCTCGGGCACGAACACCTCGGAAACCCGATAGCTGTTGCTGCCGGTGCCGCGCAGTCCCAGGGTGTGCCAGGTATCGCGGAACTCGACCTCGCGTTTGGGCACGAACAGCATTCGCATCTGCGACCCGCTGTCCCGCTCGACCTTCTCACCATTTTCGGTGACCCAGGCGGCGCAGACCAGCCATTCCGCATGCGCGAAACCGCTGGCGAACGACCATTCGCCGCTGAGTTCGTAACCGCCCGCGACCCGTTCGGCCCGGCCGCTCGGATTCACCCCGCCGACCACCAGACCGTCGTTGTCCCGGAACAGTTTTCGAGCGGTCGGCTCCGGAAGATAGTCCGACAATCGGCCGATCGCGCCCTGGACCCCCATCTGCCAGGCAATGGACGCGTCCACCTGCGCGAGGGCCTGGACGACGGCCGATCCGGTTTCCAGTCCGACCTGCGACCCCCCGAAATCCTTGGCCACCCACATGCGGGGAATTCCCGCGTCCCGCAGCGCTTCGAAAACGATTCGCGGCATTACCCGATCGTTTTCGGCCGCCTCGCGATGATCCGCGAGCAGTTGCGCGAGCTTGTCGACCTTGTCCACCCACTCCTGCGCTTCGGATGAAAGCGGCATTCTGGAAAGGTGCGGTTCGATTGATAGGCGATTCATTTTCCCTCCCTGTGTTCGGCCGATCGTCGTCGACCGAGACCAAGCGTGCCAAAGCATTTCGGTGACCGGCAACGCCCACCTGTCAAAGTCGTCAGCATTTCGATCGAATTTCCGTGGCATGCGTGGACCGCCGGACGGATCGCGATATTCGCGAGTAGGCGTATGCCACCGAAACCAGGGTCATATGATGATGCCAGCCCGGATACGAACGACCCTCGAAATCCGACATTCCGAACGTGGTCTGCAATTCCGAGACGAGGTTTCCGACACAGCTTCGCTGGGCGATCAGCGTGAGGGTCTGCTCGACGGGTTGTCCGATGCGATGGGTGATCCAGTACCGCGCGGGACGGCCGTCCGCGACGTGTTCACTCACCAGCCGGTAGCCGCCACCGCCCGGAAACGGTCTCGCGAGCGTGCGCGGCGGGGTCACCGTGGTCGAGCGGAGGACGCGCGACGAGGCGTCGGGCCCTTTCGCCCGCACCACCGTCAGCTCGCGACTCGGTCTGCTCAGAAGCTGCTGTGCGGTAACCGAAGCGCCTCGATCCGACAGGCCGACCGGATGCGTCGGCGATATCTCCAGCAGGAACGGTTGCGCGCGACCGATGAGGTCCTCCGCGCGGGCCTCGCCGCCGAGGTCGCGGATATCGGCTACCAGCGGCAGTGATCCGCCGGGTAGCGATGTCACGGTATCGTCCACGAAATCCAGCAGATGCGCCCAGAGTCCTTGCGGCCGAACCGATGCGGGGATCCGCGCCCGTCGGCGGCGATCGTCGGCGAACCAGCGCTCGTCCAGCAGCAGACGCCAGTCGACCGGGATGAGCACGCGGTCGGTGGCGAGGAACAGTACGGCCGCGAGCTGGCAGTTCAGCACCCGACCGTCCTCGGCGACGAACTGACGTCGCACACCCACCGAGTGGTTGCCGCGCTTGGGAATCGCGCAGGTCGACACGTACCACGCGGTCGGATCGGCGCGTTCCAGCACGAGCCTGGCCAGCGCCCGGCGGGCGGGCATCCATTCCCAGGGGCTGGAATTCACGAACTGTCGCAACCCGTGCGCCGCGGTCGGCGACGAGGCGGCGGCACAGGCCATGCGGCCGATACTCTTCTTCCCCGCGACCCGGATCAGACCCTGCAGATAGACGCGCGCCCATCTCCGCTGGTCGGCCCGTGGTAAATATCCGAATATCTCATCGGTGAACGTTTGCAGGGAGTCCGCAGACTCCTCCGCATCGAAGTCGGACATATGTCCCCCCAATTGAACGACCCAGCCGACATCCAGGCAGAAGGAAAATATATCCGCACTGCGCCGACTATGGGTTGGCTGAAGTCACCTTTTACGGATGACAAAAGGAGCGGACGTGCGATCATCCCATGATTGGGAATAACGCTCCGTCACATTTCACAGACCCGAGGCCCCCTTGATTCTCGACGCAATTACATAATGCCGTACCCCTCGGGGGATCCCCCTCAGAACCATCCCCAAGGGCCGGCGAGCCGCAACAATCCCGACGGCCCGCCGACGACACATATTGTCATCGTGACCATCGGTGGTGTCAACCAGGTCAAGCGAATCCTTATCGCAAGCTCAGGAGTATTGTCGCGAACCTGTCAAAGTAGCAATCCGAACGTGTTATCCGCCGTGAAGTTCACACCTTCGCGACCGCAATTCCTACGCCCATGGTGCCGGTGTATTTGCGCGGTAATCGGACACGTCACGGCATTGACTCCCGACTCGCGGAAATCGGTCCGCAGATTGTGAAGCCAGTCACAAATGCTGGAATCAAACAAAAGACGGACGACCAGGACGCCTGATTTGCCGGAAATGAAATTCGGTCGGACCGTCCGAGATCCGACCGAATGGGATTCGATGCTCAGGCGGCGTTGTCGGTGCAGGCCGACAGGACGGGCTGAGCCGGGCGGGGCGAGGCGCTGCCCAGATCGGGGAACGGCGGGGCGCTCTCACCGAGGGTTTCGACGGCCGCCTTCTCCGCTTCGACCTTGGTGGGGGCCCACGCCCAGCCGAAGCGGTGATCAGCGCCCTGGGCAACCGCGGCGCAGGCATTGGCGAAGCGCACGACCACCTGACAGTCGTACACACCGCATTTCACGTTGGAGCCACCGTCGGCCATCCCCTGATTGGAATAGTTGACCGCGTAGGCAACCGTCCCGGTGCTGGGCGACAACGACATAGCACCGTACAGATCCCCCGCGGCGGCGTCCGCCGGACCGGCGCCCACCGAGGTGAGCGCCGCGACCACCGGAACCGTCAGGACCCAGGCAGCCTTGTGCAGCAATGGCATTGGAGAATTCCTCCCCGTTCAGAGACAACGAACGGGGTGAATCATCCTCGCGCGTACCCGATATGTCCAAAGGTCCCGGCGAAAAGCACGCCGGGACCATAAGGGGGTGAGAGCCGGGACCATCGGGGGACGAGAGCCGGAACCACAACAGCCGACAGCCGGAACCACAACAGCCGACAGACGGAACCACAACGGGCGACAGCCGGGGCGGGCCTTGTCTAGACGGTGAATCCCAAGGCGCGCAGTTGTTCTCGGCCGTCCTCGGTGATCTTGTCGGGGCCCCAGGGGGGCATCCAGACCCAGTTGATCTTGAGGTCTTCTACCAGGCCGCTGCGGACCAGGGCGTTGCGGGACTGGTCCTCGATGACGTCGGTCAGAGGGCAGGCCGCGGAGGTGAGGGTCATGTCTATGACGGCGATGTCCTCCTCGACGCGCAGGCCGTAGACTAGGCCGAGGTCGACCACGTTGATGCCGAGTTCGGGGTCGACGACGTCGCGCATCGCCTCCTCGATGTCCTCGAGCAGGCTGATCTCTTCCTGGGAGAGTTGCTGTTCGGTGGCGGGTGATTCACTCATGACGTTCCCCATTCCCCATGGCGGGCTTGGTCTCCTGGGTGGATATCCGGACCACGGCGTCCTTGAACGCCATCCACCCCAGCAGGGCGCACTTCACGCGCGCCGGATACTTCGACACACCGGCCAGGGCGATGCCGTCGCCGAGCACATCCTCATCGCCCTCGATGGTGCCGCGGCTGGAGATCATCTCGCTGTAGGAGTCGACGACCTTCAGCGCCTGCTGCACCGGCAGGCCGATCACCTGATCGGTGAGGATCGAGGTGGCGGCCTGGCTGATCGAACAACCCTGACCGTCGTAGGAGACGTCGGTGACGTCGCCGTTGTCATCGATCGCGACGCGCAGGGTCACCTCGTCACCGCAGGTCGGGTTGACGTGGTGCACCTCGGCCCCGAACGGCTCCCGCAACCCGCGGTGATGCGGATGCTTGTAGTGGTCCAGGATCACTTCCTGGTACATCTGCTCCATGCGCATGTTCTATGCAACTCCGAAGAAGGTCTGCGCCTTCCGCACCGCGGCGACCAGCGCGTCGACCTCGTCGAGGGTGTTGTAGACGGCGAAGGAAGCGCGGGCGGTGGCCGGAATGCCCAGCCGCCGCATGAGCGGCCACGCGCAGTGGTGGCCGACCCGAATCGCGACGCCCTCGTCGTCGAGGATCTGGCCCACATCGTGGGCGTGGATGCCATCGACCACGAACGACACCGCGCCGCCCCGATCCACGTTCTCGGTCGGTCCGACGATCCGAACCCCGTCGATCGCGCCGAGGCCCGCCAGCGCCGCCCCGGTCAGCTCGTGCTCGTGGGCCGCAACGGCTTCCATGCCCAGCTGATCGAGATAGCGCACGGCCGCGGCCAATCCGATGACCTGCGAGGACATCGGCACCCCGGCCTCGAACCGCTGCGGCGGCGCGGCGAAGGTGGTGCGCTCCATGGTGACCGTCTCGATCATCGAGCCGCCGGTGATGAACGGCGGGGTCTCCTCGAGCAGCGCGTAGCGGCCGTAGAGCACGCCCACACCCGACGGTCCGAGCATCTTGTGTCCGGAGAACGCGGCGAAATCAACGCCGAGCTCACGGAAGTTCACCGGCATATGCGGCACCGACTGGCAGGCGTCGAGCACCGTCAGCGCGCCGACTTCCCTTGCGCGCCGGACCAATTCGGGTACATCGGTGAACGCGCCGGTCACATTGGAGACGTGGGTGAACGCGACGACCTTGGTGGCCGGGGACAGCTCGAGCGAATCGAGGTCGATACGCCCGTCGTCGGTAATGCCGTACCACTTCAGCGTCGCCCCGGTGCGCTGCGCGAGCTCCTGCCACGGCACGAGATTCGCGTGATGCTCCAGCTCGGTGATGACGATCTCATCGCCCGGGCCGACGTGGTACGGAAATCGCTTGTCCGCGAACGAGTAGGTCACCAGATTCAGCGATTCGGTCGCGTTCTTGGTGAATACGATCTCGTTCGCGTCCGCGCCGACGAACCGCGCGACATCCGCGCGGGCCTGCTCGTAGGCGTCGGTCGCCTCCTCCGACAGCTGATGCGCGCCGCGATGTACGGCGGCGTTGCGGGTCAGGAGGAAGTCCCGCTCGGCGTCCAGCACCTGGATCGGACGCTGAGAGGTGGCCCCGGAGTCCAAGTACACCAGGGCTTTTCCGTCGCGCACGGTGCGGCGAAGGATCGGGAAGTCCTCCCGAATCTTCGCGACATCGAGCGTGCGCACGGTTGTGGTCATATCAGGCTCCAGCGGTAGCGGTCTGGGTGAAGCGCACGTAGCCGTTGGCATCGAGTTCCTCGGCCAGCTCCGGGCCGCCCTCGGCCACGATGCGACCGCCCACGAACACGTGCACGAACTGCGGCTGGATGTAGCGCAGGATGCGGGTGTAGTGGGTGATCAGCAGGACCCCACCGTTCTCCCGGTCCTTGTAGCGGTTGACGCCCTCGGACACGATGCGCAGCGCGTCTACGTCCAGACCCGAGTCGGTCTCGTCGAGGATGGCGATCTTCGGCTTGAGCAGGCCCAGCTGCAGGATCTCGTGGCGCTTCTTCTCACCGCCGGAGAAGCCCTCGTTGACGCTGCGCTCGGCGAAGGCCGAGTCGATCTCCAGCTCGGACATCGACTCCTTGACCTCCTTGACCCAGTGCCGCAGCTTCGGGGCCTCGCCACGCACGGCCGTGGCCGCGGTGCGCAGGAAGTTCGACATCGAGACGCCGGGCACCTCGACCGGATACTGCATGGCCAGGAACAGGCCCGCGCGGGCGCGCTCGTCGACGGACATGGCCAGCACGTCCTCGCCGTCGAGGGTGATCGAACCCTGGGTCACGGTGTATTTCGGGTGGCCCGCGATGGCATAGGACAGCGTGGACTTACCCGAGCCGTTGGGGCCCATGATGGCGTGCGTCTCACCGGATTTCACGGTGAGGTTCACGCCCTTCAGAATTTTGATGGGCTCACCGGACTCGTCCGGATTGGCGACCTCGACGTGCAGGTCCTTGATTTCCAGGGTGGTCATCGAATTCGAGTTCCTTTGGGGAGTAATGGGTTCGGGTTCAGACGCCGATCGCGGCGAGCTCGGCCTCGATGGCCGTCTCGAGCCGCTCCCGGATCTCGGGGACCGCGATCTTCTGGATGATCTCGTGGAAGAAGCCGCGCACCACCAGTCGGCGGGCGGCATCCTCCGGAATACCGCGAGCGCGCAGATAGAACAGCTGCTCATCGTCGAAACGTCCGGTCGCCGAGGCATGTCCGGCACCGACGATCTCACCGGTTTCGATCTCGAGGTTCGGCACCGAATCGGCGCGCGCGCCGTCGGTGAGCACCAGATTGCGATTGGCCTCGTAGGTGTCGGTGCCCTCGGCCTCCGCGCGGATCAGCACGTCGCCGACCCACACCGTGCGGGCGTCGCCCTTCGAGCCGGGCGCGGAGCTTGCGGAGCGCCCATCAGACACAGCCGGATCGCCCTCCGGCGCAGCCGGATTTCCCTGCAACGCACCCTTGTACAGCACTCTGGACTTGCAGTTGGGCACCGCGTGATCGACCAGCAGCCGCTGCTCGAAATGCTGACCGGCGTCGGCGAAGTACAGACCGAGCAGTTCGGCGTCGCCGCCGGGGCCCGCGTACTTCACGGTGCCGGTCAGGCGCACCACATCACCGCCGAGGGTGACCGAGGTGTGCCGCAGCGTGGCGTCGCGGCCGAGCCGGGCGTGATGCGCGGTGGCGTGCACGGCGTCGTCGGCCCAGTCCTGAACCGCGACGACGGTCAGCTTGGCGCTGTCGCCGACCACGAATTCCACGTTCTCCGCGTAGGTTCCGCTGCCGCGCTGGTCGATGACCACGGTGGCGACGGCGAAATTGTCCAGGCGAATCTGCAGGTGGCCGTAGGCCGTTCGGCCTTCGCCGGGCCCGGTGATGGTGACCGTGACCGGCTCGGCGACCTCGATCTCCTTACCGACCGATACGACGGTGGCCCGCTCGAAGCCCGAGTACGCCTGGGCAGCAACGCGATCGGACGGAACGCCCGCCTCGCCCAGGCGGGAGTCCTCGCGACCCACGGTTTCCACGGTGACGCCGGAGACCGGGGTGACCTCGACCGAGGTTTCGCCGTCGCGGGTGGCGGTGCCGTCGTGCAGGCCGCGCAGGCGGCGCAGCGGGGTGAACCGCCACGCCTCGTCCCGGGCCGAGGGCACCTCGAAGGCGTTCACGTCGAAGGAGGTGAAGACCTCACCCTTGTTCAGCGCCGGGCTCTGCCCATCGGTCACTCCGCGGGCTCCGCTCCGGCGCCCCTCGGCGGCCTCGGCAACGTTCTCGACCGGCATCAGCCGACGGCTCCTTCCATCTGCAGCTCGATCAGGCGGTTCAGCTCGAGCGCGTACTCCATGGGCAGTTCCTTGGCGATCGGCTCGACGAAGCCGCGCACCACCATCGCCATTGCCTCGTCTTCGGTGAGACCACGGCTCATCAGGTAGAACAGCTGATCCTCGGACACCTTGGAGACGGTCGCCTCATGGCCCATCGTCACGTCGTCCTCGCGGATGTCGACGTAGGGGTAGGTGTCGGAGCGGCTGATCGTATCCACCAGCAGCGCATCGCATTTCACGGTCGAGCGCGAACCGTACGCACCCTTGTTGACCTGGACCAGGCCGCGATAGGACGCTCGACCGCCGCCGCGCGCCACCGACTTCGACACGATGGTCGAGGAGGTGTGCGGCGCCAGGTGCAGCATCTTCGCACCGGTGTCCTGATGCTGGCCCTCGCCCGCGAACGCCACCGACAACACCTCGCCCTTGGCGTGCTCGCCGGTCATCCAGACCGCCGGGTACTTCATGGTGACCTTGGAACCGATATTGCCGTCGATCCACTCCATGGTCGCGCCCGCGCCCGCCTTGGCCCGCTTGGTGACCAGGTTGTAGACGTTGTTGGACCAGTTCTGGATGGTGGTGTAGCGGCAGCGGCCGCCGTCCTTGACGATGATCTCCACGACCGCCGAATGCAGCGAATCGGACTTGTAGATCGGCGCGGTGCAGCCCTCGACGTAGTGCACGTAGGCGCCCTCGTCGACGATGATCAGGGTCCGCTCGAACTGGCCCATGTTCTCGGTGTTGATCCGGAAGTAGGCCTGCAGCGGGATGTCGACGTGCACGCCCGGCGGCACGTAGATGAACGAACCACCCGACCACACGGCGGTGTTCAGCGCGGAGAACTTGTTGTCACCGGCCGGGATGACCGAGCCGAAGTACTGCTGGAACAGCTCCGGATGCTCCTTGAGACCGGTGTCGGTGTCGAGGAAGATCACGCCCTGCGCCTCCAGATCCTCGCGGATCTGGTGGTAGACCACCTCGGACTCGTACTGGGCGGCGACACCGGCGATCAGCCGCTGCTTCTCGGCCTCCGGGATGCCCAGCCGGTCGTAGGTGTTCTTGATGTCGTCGGGCAGCTCGTCCCAAGTGGCGGCCTGCTTCTCCGTGGAACGCACGAAGTACTTGATGTTGTCGAAGTCGATACCGTCGAGGTTGGAGCCCCAGGTCGGCATCGGCTTGCGGTCGAAGATGCGCAGCGCCTTCAGGCGGATGTCGAGCATCCACTCGGGCTCGTTCTTCTTCGCCGAGATGTCGCGCACGACCTCCTCGGACAAACCGCGCTTGGCACTGGCCCCGGCGACATCACTGTCTGCCCAGCCGTAGCCGTATTTACCCAGCGAGGCAATGGTCTCCTCCTGGGTCAGCGGCTGCACCTGGTCGGCGGTTGTCGTCATTCGGCACTCCTTCCGGAGTCGTTCGTGGTCCCCGCTGCGGGCTGGGCAGCGGCCTCATCTGAGTTCTGGTTGTCCCCAGCGCTGTTCGGGAGTACGAACAGCGGGACGTGAGTGGTGCAGGCGCAATCGCCGTTGGCGATTGTGGCCAATCGTTGGACGTGGGTTCCGAGCAGGTCCCGGAAGGCCTCCAGCTCGGCGGCGCACAGCTCCGGGAATTCCTCGGCCACATGCGATACCGGGCAGTGATGCTGGCAGATCTGCACGCCCGCACCCACCTTGCGGGTCGTGGCCGCGAAACCGGCCTCGGTGAAGACCTCGGCGATCTCGTCGGCCTTGGCCGCGGTGGCCTCGGGGGTGTGCCGGGCGAGTTTGTCGATTCCGGCGACGATCGTGGCGACCCGCTGCCGGGCGAAGTCGGCGATCGCCTTGTCGCCGCCGATCGCGCGCAGCTGACGCATGGCCGCGCCCGCGAGATCGTCGTAGGCATGGCCCAGTCGGCCACGGCCCGCGGCGGTGAGCTGATACTGCTTGGCGGGACGACCGCGGCCCTTCTGCTGCCACGGCGCCGAACGGGCGGCGCGAGCCTCCCCGGATTCGATCAGCGCGTCCAGATGCCTGCGCACCCCGGCCGGGCTCAGACCGAGCCGCTGGCCGATCGCGGTCGCGGTGATCGGGCCCTCCTCCAGCAGCAGCTGGACGACGGCCGCTCGGGTCTGCCCCTCCGCCGTCGGTGTCGCGGCGACGACAGCGGTCCGGGCGTCGTCGCGACGCCCGGCTTCCGTCCCCACATTCCGCAAACCCACGGTTTTCACAACATCAGTGTGACCGAATTCCTTCCCGCATTCTAGTAAGGGTGACCTGAGTGAACAGCCGCCGAACCGGGGGCTCGTGGCTATTCCGCCCGTCGATGTGATGATTTCCGCACTTGCCTCGTATAACGGAACGGTCGCGAAGCCGGAGACGGAGACGAATCTCGGATCGACGCGATGGCGAACTAGGCTCAGCAGCGTGGTGGCACTCGAGGGCGCTCGGCGCAGCATGGTGGAGTGGGGACGCCGGGCCTTGGGCCTGGACGTCCCGCCGGCCGATCACACCATCGCCGTCCTGCACAGCGTGGAGACCGAGCTCCCCGGACTGGACGAGCGGGAGACCCGGCAGCTCACGCGGATCAGACTGCTCGGCGCCACCGGGACCGTGCTGATCGGAATCAGCGCGTTGGGCGTCGCGGCCCAGCCGGTGCTGCAGAATCCG
Source organism: Nocardia pseudobrasiliensis NBRC 108224 (assembly GCF_001613105.1). GTDB lineage: Bacteria > Actinomycetota > Actinomycetes > Mycobacteriales > Mycobacteriaceae > Nocardia > Nocardia pseudobrasiliensis. The sequence goes on from NZ_BDBS01000063.1 coordinate 45,462, forward strand.
GTGTCCGGCGTGCGGTTGATCGGGGTGTTCGCGCGCTGGCAGACCTCGTCGCTGGCGCTGTCGATGATCGGCACGGTGCTGGTCGTGATGGCGTGGCTGTTGTTGGGGCGCTTCGCCGTCGGCGGTTTCGGCGGCGCGCCGCTGCATCGACTCACCCGTTCCCAGCTCGATCGCACGCTGCTGCTGTGGATCCTGCCGCTGTCGGTCGCGCCACCGCTGTACTCCACCGACGTGTACTCCTATTTGGCGCAGAGCGAGATCGCCAAGCGCGGGATGGACCCCTATGTCGTGGGTCCGGCGCAGGGGCTCGGCGTCGGCGATGTGCTGACCATGAACGTGCCCAATATCTGGCGTGAGACGCCCGCGCCCTACGGACCACTGATCCTGTGGATCGGGCGCGGCATCTCGCATCTGACCGGGGACAACATCATCATCGGCGTCTGGGCGCACCGGCTGATCGCGCTCGGCGGCGTGGCGTTGATCGTCTGGGCGCTGCCGCGGCTGTCGCGGCGCTGCGGGGTCGCGCCGGTGAGTGCGCTGTGGCTGGGCGCGGCCAATCCGCTGGTGCTGTTCCACTTGGTCGCGGGCGTGCACAACGATGCGATCATGCTCGGGCTGATGCTCGCGGGGTTGGAGTTCTGCCTGCGGGCGATCTCGGATTCGGAAGCCGTCGGCACGCCGCTGGACCGGCGGGAGTGGTCGCTGTTGATCTTCGGCGCGATGGTCATCGCCCTGTCGTCGACCATCAAGATCACCTCGTTGATCGCGCTCGGCTTCGTGGGTATGGCGCTGGCCCGGCGCTGGGGCAAGGGGGTGCGGCCGATTCTGCTCTCGGCCGGATTGCTGGGCGTGATCGCCTTGGCCACAACACTTTTCGTGAGCCTGGCCAGCGGGCTGGGTTTCGGCTGGCTGTTCACCCTCAATACCGCCAATGTCGTGCGCAGCTGGATGTCGCTGCCCACGGCCATCGGCATCATCACCGGATTCGGCGGTGTACTGCTGGGATTGGGTGATCACACGACCGCGCTGCTCAGCATCACCCGCCCGATCGCGCAGGCGTTCGCGGGCTTTCTGACCCTGCGCATGCTCATCGCTACCTGGACCGGCCGACTGCCCGCGGTCGGTGCGCTGGGCGTCTCACTGGGTGCTGTCGTGTTGCTGTGGCCGGTCGTACAGCCGTGGTATCTGCTGTGGGCCATCGTGCCGCTGGCCGCCTGGGCGACCACCCCGGCGTTCCGGATTCCGGCCGTGGTCATCTCGGCGGTGGTGAGCGTGATGCTCATGCCGCGCGGGGCCGACTTCGGGGTCTTCCAGATCTTCGAGGCCGCGATCGCGGTGGTCGTGGTGGCGCTGATCTTCATCGTGGCGACGCGGAATCTGTTGCCGTGGCGCAAAGCTGCGGGGGTGTCTGCTCGGTCACAGCGGCCCGCGGCATACGGTGTGTCTTCGTGAGCGAGCTTGCGAGCGAACCATCGACACAGCGCGCCGCGCGCACGACGGCGCCGAGCGCAGCGCGGTGATGTCGTGAGCACACCCACGCAATCGGCCGTTCGCATCGACGGCGTCGTGAAACGGTACGGCGATGTCACCGCGGTCGACGGGATCAGCTTCGAGGTGCGCCGGGCCGAGGTGCTGGCGCTGCTGGGGCCCAACGGCGCGGGTAAGACCACGACCGTGGAGATGTGCGAGGGCTTCAAATCCCCCGACGCCGGATCGGTGCGGGTGCTGGGACTGGATCCGATCGCCGATTCGGATGCGCTGCGCCCGCGTATCGGGGTGATGCTGCAGGGCGGCGGCGCGTATCCGGGTTCGCGGGCCGGGGAGATGCTCGACCTGGTCGCCTCCTATGCCGCCGATCCGCTCGATCCGGACTGGCTGCTGTCCACCCTCGGCCTGCACGAGGCGCGGCGCACGCCCTATCGGCGACTGTCCGGCGGTCAGCAGCAGCGACTCGCCTTGGCCTGCGCCCTGGTCGGGCGGCCCGAGCTGGTCTTCCTCGACGAACCCACCGCGGGTATGGACGCCCAGGCGCGACATCTGGTGTGGGAGTTGATCGCCGCGCTGCGCCGCGACGGGGTCAGCGTGCTGCTGACCACGCATATGATGGACGAGGCCGAACAGCTCGCCGACCGGCTGATCATCATCGATCACGGCCGGGTCGTCGCGCAGGGCACCCCCGCCGAGGTCACCTCCGCCGGGGCCGAGGGACAGCTGCGTTTCACCGCCCCACCGAAACTCGATCTGCGGTTGCTGAAAACCGCCCTGCCGGAAGGTTTCTCGCCGACCGAGACCTCCCCCGGCGCATATCTGCTGCAGGGCGACATCACCCCGCAGGTGCTGGCCACGGTCACGGCCTGGTGCGCGCGAATCGACGTGCTGCCCAGCGATATCCGCATCGACCAGCGCCGCCTCGAGGACGTCTTCCTGGAATTGACCGGACGGGAGCTGCGCGGGTGAGGAGTACTGCCGTGACCACCGAGGGCGAACGTTTCGCGCCGGGCACCTTCACCCCCGATCCGCGCCCCGCGCCCCGGCCCGCCATGCTGGCGGCACAGACCCGTATGGAGCTGATCCTGTTGCTGCGCAACGGCGAACAGCTGCTACTGACGATGTTCATCCCGATCGCTCTACTGATCGGCCTGACCCTGCTGCCGATCAGCGGGCTCGGCGAACATCGGGTCGACCGGATCGTGCCCGCGGTGATGATGGTGGCGATCATGTCCACCGCGTTCGCCGGGCAGGCCATCGCGGTCGGCTTCGACCGACGCTACGGTGCGCTGAAACGACTGGGCGCCACCGCCTTACCGCGCTGGGGCATCGTCGGCGGTAAATGCGCGGCCGTCCTGATCGTGGTGGTATTGCAGTCGATTCTGCTGGGACTCATCGGCGTCGCGCTGGGCTGGCGGCCCTCGATCGGCGGACTGGTGTGCGGCGCGGCCGTGATCGCCCTGGGCACGGCGACTTTCGCGGCGCTCGGGCTGCTGCTGGGCGGCACGCTCAAGGCCGAGATCGTGTTGGCGCTGGCCAATATCCTGTGGTTCGTCATGCTGGGAACGTCGAGTCTGGTGTTCGCCTCGGACAATGTGCCGCACTGGCTGAGCATGGCCGCGCGGCTCATTCCCTCCGGCGCGCTCGCCCAGGCGCTGGAACAGGCGCAGCGGCTGAACGTGGACTGGTACGGACTGATCGTGCTCGCGGTGTGGGGTGTGGGCGCGGGCGCGCTCGCGGTGCGCTCGTTCCGATTCGAATGAGCCTCAGGCCGATTCGTCGGGGACGAGCCGACCGGCCAGCAGCGCGGTCACCGCGGTGAGCAGCAGCAGGGCGATGATGTAACCCGAGAACAGCGCCGGATGCGCCGCGAACTTCTGCTTCAGGGCCGGGGTCGTACCGCCGAAGACCGCCGAGGTGATGCTGTACGGCAGCGCCATCACCGTCACCCGGTGCCGTGCCGGGGCGAGCATCGCGGTGGCGCCGGGCAGAATCGCGGCCAGGGTGACCACGCAGACCGCCGAGGCCACGATGAGCACCCAATAGGTCGTCAGCGTCGCCGAATTCAACAGCAGCTGCATCGGCAGCGTCGCGGCCGCCAGCACGAGCGCGGCACCGGCCATCCAGCGCAGCGCGCCCACACGTTCGGCCAGCGCGCCGAACAGCGGAGCCGCCGCCATATACGCGACCTGCGCGACCACCCCGGCCCAGAGAACCTGCGCGTCGGGCATTTTCAGCACCGTGATGGCGTAACTGGTCGGCGTGGTGACCCACAGGTAGTACGAGGAAAGCGTGCCCGAGGTGAGCCCAGCCACCGCCAGCCCCGGACCGAGCAGCGCCCGCCATTCGCGCCGCCAGGTCACCGGATGCGTTGTGCCGGGCCTGGTTTCGGGCAGGGTGCGCCGGGCCAGCAGGAAGATCAGCGATCCCGCCGCGGCCACGAGGAACGGGATCCGCCACAGCCCGTCGCGCAGCGCCGCGGCACCGAACCCCGCCGCCAGAGCCGCCACCAGCAGGTTCGCGGCGATCGTGCCGAGCCCGTAGAAGATCGAGTACACGCTCGTACCCGCGATCCGCCGCCCGGGCACCGCGGATTCGTACAGGTAGGCCTGCGCCACGGCCTGTTCGCCGCCGAAGGAGAATCCGAGTACGAGCCGCCAGATCAGCAGCAGGATCGGGGCGGCAGCGCCGATGCTGGCGTGGCCCGGGGTGAGCGCCATGCCCAGCGTCGCCACACCGGCCAATCCGATGGACAGCATCAGCGCCGGCCGCCGCCCGCGCCGGTCGGCCAGGCGACCCAGAATCAGCGCGCCGACGGGCCGGATCACGAATCCGACGGCGAATACGCCGAATCCGTACAGCACCGAGCGCGCCAGATCGTTACCGAAGAACTGGGGAGCGAAGTACACGACCGACAGGCCGTACAGCGACCATTCGTAGGCTTCGAGCGCGGCGCCGGCGGCGGTGGCCGCGATCCGGCGCACCGGGCGCGCGGACGGGGAGATCACGGTATTCATAGGCGCGCTCACCCTACGGCGTATTCGCCCGCGGACCCTCCACCGCCTCACGCAGCGCGCGGAATTCCGCCGCGAGGCCGTCGATCGTGTAGTGCGCGTTCAGTCCGCTCGGATTCGGCAGCACCCAGATCTCGGTGTCGCCCAGGGTCTCCTCCTGCCGCCCGACGCTCGTGCGCGGACGACCGAAGGCGGTCCGATACGCGCCCAGCCCGAGCACCGCGAGCGCGCGCGGCCGGTACTGCGTGACGCGCTCGCGCAGCGCGATGCCGCCCGCGCGCAATTCCTCCTTGCTCAGCTCGTCGGCCTTGGCGGTGGTGCGCGGGGCGACATTGGTGATGCCCAGGCCCAGGGCGAGCAACTCCTGAGGCTCGTCGGGGTGTAGCAGCCGCGGCGTGAAACCGGATCGGTGCAGGGCGGGCCAGAAGCGGTTGCCCGGTCCGGCGAAGTGATAGCCCGTCGCGCCCGACCACAGGCCGGGATTGATGCCGCAGAACAGCACCCGCAGGCCGGGGGCGATCAGATCGGGAATCGTCACATCCCGCGCGGCGGCCAGATCGGCGGGCGTCGGGGTGGCGGTCGAGGCGAAGCGCGGCACCCGAACAGTCTGCCCGACAGTGCAAACGACATCTTGTAGTAGCCCGGATGATTCTGCCTCGGGGGCGGCGTTTACCATCGGTGCGTGCTGTCACGCGCATTCCTGCGACTGGTCGACCTGCTGCCGCTGCCCTCGTTACGAGTTCAGCGGATCATCGCGTTCGCGGTGATCGTCACGCAGGCGGGCATCTCCGTCACCGGCGCGATCGTTCGCGTCACCTCCTCCGGACTTGGTTGCCCCACCTGGCCGCAGTGCTTCCCGGGCAGCTTCACCCCGGTCGCGCACTCCGAGGTGCCGGTGCTGCATCAGACCGTCGAATTCACCAACCGCATGTTCACCTTCGGCGTCACGCTGTGCGCGGCGCTGGTGGTGCTGGCCGTGCTGCGGGCGCGGCGGCGACGCGAGGTGCTGGTGTACGCGTGGCTGATGCCGGGCGGCACCGTGTTGCAGGCGGTGATCGGCGGTATCACCGTGCGCACGGGACTGCTGTGGTGGACCGTGGCCGTCCATCTGCTGGCCTCGATGCTGATGGTGTGGCTGGCGGTGCTGCTGTTCGCCAAGATCGGCGAGCCCGACGACGGTCTGCAGGTATCGCAGGCGCCCGCGCCGCTGCGCTGGCTGACCGTGCTCAGCGCATTCGCCCTGTGCGGCACGCTGATCGCGGGCACCCTGGTCACCGGCGCGGGACCGCACGCGGGCGACAAGAGTGTCGACAAGCCGGTGGAGCGCCTACAGGTGGAGATCGTGACGCTGGTGCACGCGCACGCGCAATTCCTGGTGGCCTATCTGGCGCTGCTGATCGGTCTGGCCTTCGGCCTGGCCGCGGTCGGTATGAACCGCGCGATCCGCACGCGCCTGATCGTGCTGATCGCGCTGGTGTGCGCGCAGGGGCTGGTTGGCGTCGTGCAGTACTTCACGCATGTGCCCGCGGCGCTGGTGGCCGTCCATGTGGGCGGAGCCGCCGCGTGCACGGCCGCGACCGCCGCGCTGTGGGCGGCGCTGCGCACCCGCGAACAGGTCGGCGCGACAACGACTTCCGCGGTCGCCCAGCCCGCCTGAGCGGCCGCTGTGGTCCCCCGCGCCGATGATGACCGATAATGCGGGAATGCCGACCTACGCCTACCGCTGCCGCGAATGCAGCGAGACGTTCGAACTCGTCCGCCCGATGAGCGAATCCGCGGCGGCGGCAATGTGTCCGGACGGACACGCCGACACCGTCAAACTGCTCAACGCGATCGCCCTCACCGGCTCGTCCGGCGCGCCCGCGCCCGCACCCTCGGCGGGTGGCTGCTGCGGCGGCGGATGCTGCGGCTAGAGGCCCCAGTCGGCGGCGATCGTGTTGTGGAAGGCCAGGATTCGGTCGTCCCGCACCACCATCGTCTGCACGCTGTCGGTGCGCCCGTGGCGCGGACCGCCCTGCACCCGCAGGGTCGTGGCGGTGTGCACCAGGGTCGTATCCCCGGCCAGCGCGCGGCGGTCGAGTTCGCGCATCTCGAGGCGGCTTTCACGGTAGATCGTGTCGAAGATCTGCCGATGCGACGCTTCGATCGCCGCGCGGCCGTGATGCAGGCGCGCCAGCACGTCGACGAAATCGGCGTCTTCGCTGAACAACCCGGCCATCGCCGCACTGTCGCGCGCGTTCCAGGCGTCGGTCAACTCGCCGATGATCCGTTCGATCGTCATGATCGCCCCTCCTCGTATGATTGGAACTACGGTTCATTACTTAGAACGTTGTTCTAATCGGAGGATACATGGCCGACGACCTTCCCGGAATGGTCCGACTGCGCGATCGACGCGAGGCGCTCACGCTGCGGACCGTGCTCACCGCCGCCCGGCGACTGTTCGCCGAACGTGGTTACGCGCGCACGCCTATTCGGCTGATCGCGCAGGAGGCGGGCGTCGTGCCGCAGACCATCTACGCGCATTTCGGCTCGAAGGCCGGTGTGCTGGCGGGACTGGTCGATCTGCTCGACGACGAGACCGGAATGCCCGATCTGATCGCCGCGGCGAACGAAAGCGCCGATCCCACAGAACTTCTGGGCCTGCTGGCCGCCGCGGCGCGCCGGGTGCGCGAGCGCTGCGGCGATATCGTCGTCATGCTCGACTCGGGCGCGGCGGTGGATCCGGATATCGCGGCCACGCGGGTCGAGGGCGCGCGGCGCAATCGGCTCGGGGTCGAGCACATCGTCGGGCGGGTGCGCGCCGCCGGTGTCGAGGTCGCGCCGCGCGCGGTCGATGTGGCGGTCGCGCTGATGAGCCCGGGCGTGCACGACAGCCTGGTTCTCGACGCGGGGTGGTCCTACGACGACTACGAGAAGTGGCTCACCGCAATGCTCGTCGACGCCGTCGTCGCGGGCGACTGAATCTCAGCGCGGCTTGTCGGCCACGACGGCGCGGCCGAGGCCGTGGACGCGCGCTCGATTCATCGCCACCGACAATTCGTCGGCCACGGCGAGCAGATTCAGATCCGCCGACACCACGAGGCCGTGCGCCTCGACCAGCTCGCGCATCTGTTCCGGTGTCCATGCCGACAGCTGCGGCTCGTTCCGCAGCGGATTCTGCGCGCCCGCAAGCTTGCTGGACACCCGCAGCAGCAGTGGGCCCAGCCGACGGAAGTGACTCGGTGTCGGGTAGGTGGCGATCAATCGGCTGCCCGGCGAGGACAGTTCACTGATCACGGTCAGCGTCGAGGCCACCGCGGCGGCGGTCAGATAGTTCAGCACTCCCTCCCAGATCCAGGTCGTGGGAACGGATTCGCGGAATCCGGCCGATCGCAGCGCCGAATCCAGTTGGTCGCGGGTGAAATCCACCGGCACATAGGTGACCGATTTCGCGATCGGCTCGAGGCCGTCGACTCGATCGCGCTTATTCGCCTGCGACGCGGGATGATCCACCTCGAACACCTCGACGTCGGCCAGTTCCGGCATCCGCCACGCCCGTGCGTCCAACCCCGCGCCGAGGATTACCAGCTGTGAATTCCCCTGCGCGCGAACGGCTTCGTCGATGGGGACGGTCCGGGTGGCGAGTACCGTGGCAACCGAGCCGAGCAGCCCGTATTCGATCCGATCGCGCCCGCTGCGCGGCGGGGTCCCCGCGCGCACACCCTCGACCACGGCGCGTTCGTCCGCGCGCAGCAGCCGCATCGCGATCGGGTCCGCGAATCGGCCCACCGCCAACCGTCCGTCGGCGATCGCCCGCCCCTGGCACACCATCACCGCGGTCCGGCTCGCCTGTTTGTCCGCCATGGGCACCCATTATCTACAAGGCCCGGGCGGATTCGGCTCAGGCGGTGGCGTTCGGGCCGATCCAGTCGGCGAACAGTGTGTCGATACCGCCGGTGATCTGCTGGGTCGTCAGCCAGGCGTCGGTCTCGGCGGCGAGCAGCGGATCGTTCTTGCGGAGCAGGAAGACCTTGCCGAACGAGTCGAACGGCCGATCCGGGTGCAGCACAACGAGTCCCGGATGCAGGCGGGTACGGTAGCGGCCCTCGACCGAATCGGTGACGAAGACGTCGGCATTGCCCTGGGTGATCTGATCGAAGATCGTCACATTGTCCGGCCACAGGGTCAGTTGGGCGTCGGGGAAGTTGCGGCGGGCGAAATCCTCGTTGGTGCCACCGCGATTGACGATCACGCGGACCTCGGGGCGGTTGATCTGCTCGATGGTCGCGTACCTGTCGGCGTCCTCGGCGCGGGTGATCGGGGCCTTGCCGTCGGTGCCGTAGGTGCGGGAGAAGTCGGCGAAGGCGCGCCGGGCCGGAGAATCGGAGATGCCGCCCGCGGCCAGATCGCAGTTCAGGGCGGCGAAGTCGGTTTTCATCGACGCCCAGGTGGTCGGCACGAAGTGGATCGGGCGCTGTAGGAGCTCGGCCAGGCCGCGGGTCAGGTCGATATCGATGCCGCGGTATCCGTCGTCGCCGTCGGCCACCGTATAGGGCGGGTAGTCACCTGTGGTGCATACCCGCAGTTCCGGTGCGGGCTGGGCGTGCGCCGGAATGGCCACGGCGACAAGGGAGATCGCGGCGGCCGCGAGTGCGGCCGCGAACCGTCGGGATGCCATGCTCAGCGCTCGTTGCGCGCCTTGGGGAAACGGCTCTGCCGGGCGACCCAGCCCGCCATCTTGGCCCAGTGACCCTTGGCGGGGTCGGCGGCGGCGCTGAGGTCGCGGTCCCAGTGCTCGGTTTCGGCGAGACCCTCGACCGCCTCGACCACGGCCTTGGCGGTCGCCAGATCGTCGACGACGCGATCGCCGAGTACGCCGTCGGCGCCGACGAGGGTGATCCGCACGCCGATGCGGCCGATCGGCTGCAGGACGGCGGTCGCCGAACCACCATGGGCGGCGACGAACTTGCGCACCGAATCGGTGAGGGTGGACGACGGCTTGGTCGCGGTGGCGGTGTCGGTCATGCCGATCAGTTTACCGATGGGTAACGTAGCGTCCACTGGGCGCTGCGGGACGGCCGCTCGATCGGGGTGTAGAACTGGATTCCATGCGCGCCATTCAGGTTTCCGAGCACGGCGGTCCCGAGGTCCTGAAGTACTCGGAGCTGCCCGATCCGCAGCCCGGACCCGGTCAGCTGCTGGTGCGGACCGATGCGATCGGCATCAACTACATCGATACCTATATCCGCACGGGCGCGTATCCGCAGGAGGTGCCGTATGTGCCCGGCGCGGAGGGGACCGGTGTCATCACCGCCCTGGGGTCGGATGTGACGGAATTCGAGGTCGGCGCGCGGGTCGCGTGGGCGGCCGCGCCGGGCAGTTACGCCGAGCAGGTGTTGGTGCCGGCGCATGCCGCGGTTCCGGTGCCCGACGGGGTCGAACCCGCGGTCGCGGCCTCGGCGCTGCTACAGGGTATGACCGCGCACTATCTGATCGAGACGGTCTATCACGCCGAATCCGGTGACACCGTGCTGGTGCACGCGGGCGCGGGCGGCGTGGGCCTGCTGCTGACCCAGCTGGCGACCGCCAGGGGCGTGCGCGTGATCACGACCGTCTCCACCGATGAGAAGGAGGCGCTCTCGCGCGGGGCGGGCGCGGCCGAGGTGCTGCGCTACGGCGACGATCTCGCCGAGCGGGTCCGCGAACTCACCGACGGCGAGGGCGTCGCCGCGGTCTACGACGGCGTCGGCCAGGCCACCTTCGAAGCCAGCCTGGCATCCCTGCGCATCCGCGGCATGCTCGCCCTGTTCGGCGCGGCCAGCGGCCCGGTCCCACCCTTCGACCTGCAACGCCTCAACCGCGCGGGTTCCCTGTTCGTCACCCGCCCCACCCTCGCCCACTACACCCGCACCCGCGACGAATTGCTCTGGCGCGCAGGCGATATCTTCACCGCGATAGCGAAGGGCACCCTCGACCTCCGAGTCGGCGCCACCTACCCCCTCGCGGAAGCCGAACGCGCCCACCGAGACCTGGAGTCCCGCAAAACAACCGGCTCGATCGTCCTACTCCCCTGACCGCCCCCACCTCAGATCCCCCAGCGCGCCCATCCACGCGCCTCCTCCGAGAGTCTGCCGCGCCCGCCCTCGGATGACCACTCCCCGATCCCGGCACGCCCACCACCACGATTTCGGCGCGCCCGCTCCCTCATCTCGGCGCGCCCATTTTCTAGTCCCGGTGCGCCCGCTCCCCTTGTCCCGGGCGCGCCCACTCCCCTTGTCCCGGCGCGCCCACTCCCCCTGTCCCGGCGCGCCCACTCCCCCTGTCCCGGCGCGCCCACTCCCCCTGTCCCGGCGCGCCCACTCCCCCTGTCCCGGCGCGCCCACTCCCCCTGTCCCGGCGCGCTTTTCGCCGGGATCAACAATCGCGGCCGGTAAGCCCCCGATAGATGAATCGGGTCAAGCCGTCGACCGCCTCGGCGTCGGTCAGGCGCACCGTGCCCTCCTCCACGGCCTCGAGCAGGCCGTGGACCATGAGGAACATCATGGCCAGGCTGGCTTCGGGGGTGCTGGGTAGGTGGAGGCCCGCCGCGTCGAAGCCGTCGAGGTGGTCGGAGAGTTCGGCGCGTTCCTCGGCGGCGAAACGGGCTGCCAGGTGGGCAAATTCGTCGTTGACCAAGGCGGCCTGATTCATTGCGCGCAGGGTCGGCCAGTGGCGGCGCGCGAAACCCCAATAGGTGCGGACGTGGTAGCGGACCGCGGCCGGATCGGTGAAGTCGGGGCTGTGCTCGTCCTGGTCGGCGGCGGTATCCCCGTCGGCGGCGAAGTCCTCCAGCAGCGCCTGCAGTAGTTCTTCCTTGCTGGCGAAGTGGTTGTAGAACGAGCCCGCCGCACGCCCGGCGGCCGCGGTGATGTCGGTGATCTTGGTGTTCAGATATCCGCGCTCGGCGAACAACCGACGCGCGGCATCCTTCAGCGCCTGCTCGGTCTCGGCCGACTGCTCCTTGCGGCGTGCCATTCTCACCTTCCCGTTGACAGCGGACCCTACCAATCACAATACTGAATCCAGATTCAGTGAATACAGATTCAACATTGGAGGACCGGTGTTTCCCCAGGTACTCATCGCAGGCGCCGGACCGACCGGTCTCACCCTCGGCATCGAACTGGCCCGTCGCGGCGTCGCGATCCGGATCGTGGACAGGGTCGCGGACCACTTCAACGGCTCACGCGGCGACGGCATCCAACCACGCACCCTCGAGGTCTTCGACGACCTCGGCGTGCTCGACGCGGTGCTGACCGCGGGCGAGGATGTCGCGCCGATGAAGATCTCGATCGACGGCCAGATCGTGGGCGAGCGGCGCCGCACCGAATTGCGGGAGCCGAGTCCGGCCACACCGCATCCGAATCCCTGGGTGCTGGGCCAGTCCCAGGTCGAGCGCATTCTGCGCGAGCGACTGGCCGAACTCGGCGTGAAGGTCGAATTGTCCACGGCCGTGGCCGGACTCGAGCAGGACGCCGACGGCGTGACGGTCACGCTCCACAAACCGGGCGGTACCGAAACCGTGCGGGCGGACTACCTCGTCGGCGCGGACGGCGGCGCGAGCACGGTGCGCAAGGCCGTGGGCATCGCCTTCGAGGGCGTCACCGACGAATCGCTGCGCATGCTGATCGGCGATGTGCGCGCCGATGTTCTGGATCACGCCTACGGTTACTGGTTCGCCCGAGGCGAGGCCCCCACGGAAGGCATCGCGCTCACTCCGCTGCCGGGAGATCGACTGTTCCAATTCTCCGGACCGCTGAACGAGGAGCACCCGACCCGCGAGATCATGCAGGCCGCCCTCGACCACTACTCCGGCCGCACCGACATCGTGCTCGGCGAGCCGGTCTGGGCCTCGGCGTGGCGGCCGAATATCCGCCTGGCGCAACGGTTCCGGTCCGGCCGGGTGTTCCTGGCCGGGGACGCGGCGCACGCCCATCCGCCGACCGGCGGACAGGGTATGAACACCGGCGTGCAGGATGCCTACAACCTCGGTTGGAAGCTCGCGGCCGCCCTCGACGGCCGCGCGGAGCTGCTGGACACCTACGACACCGAGCGGCGCGCGGTGGCGGCGCGGGTGCTGGGTCTGAGTACCGATCTGCTCGACCGGCAGGTCGCGGGCGACGAATCGGCGATGCGCCGCGACGCGGACACCTTTGGATTGAACATCAGCTACCGGTCCGGCGATGTGGCCGGTGCGCTGGTCGCCGGTGATCGCGCGCCGGATTCCGTCCTGCGCGCCGCCGACGGCAGCACCGTGCGACTGTTCGATCTGTTCCGCGGCCCGCACGCGACGCTGCTGACATTCGACGCGCCCGCCGAACCGGCCGCCGAGGGCGTGCGCGGCTATGCGATCGTCTCGCCGGACCGCACGCCCGCCGCCGGGGAATTCCTCGCCGTGGACGGCCACGCCTTCGCCGACTACGCCGCCTCGCCGGGGACCCGGATCCTGGTCCGGCCCGACGGTTACCTGGCCTGGCGGCGCGAGGACTGACCCCCGCGTAACGCGACGGTACCGATGCTGGATGATCTTTGCTGCCGCACAAGCCGATTCGCCCGGTTCCCCGGTACCGTGGTCGAACGACCGCTCCGCGGCCGACAGATGAGGCATCGATCAGGGGTTGATCACGATGTTGGTGAAGGTCCGCAACGACGACCCGTCGCGCCTGTCCGCCACCGAACGGACGGTGGTGAACTGGTTGAAGTCGTGGACCGGGGCGCATGCGCTGCCCGGTATCGCGGTGGTGAAGGCGGCCGGTATCGATGCGATCGTGTGGACGCCCAAGATATGCGTGGTGATGACGGTCAAGGGGTTCGTCGAGCGGGTCAACGGCCCGCTGACCGTCGATGCGGACGACCCGTGGATGATCGACGGCAGGGTCGCCCCGCTCGAAGGCGTCGAATACGGAACCGAGCCGATGGCCGAGATCCGCGACCGCACCGAGGAGATCCGGCAGCTGCTGCGCGCCGCGCCGGGCCGCGAGGGTGTGGGGGTGATCGGCATCGTGCTGGTCATCCCGCAACTGGGCACCCGGGTTTCCCTGGACAAGGGTCCGCTGCCGGACGATATCGACGTGGTCGTCGGTGACGGACCGTCCTCGCTGCGTTCGCATTTCACCCGCATCACCGCCGACACACCTGATTCCTGGAATGCCGCCCAGGTGGGCCAGGCTCTCGGCGCCCTCGGATTCGCCGCCGCCGCAACCTATTCCGATCTCACCGCCGAGGGCTTCCCCGCTCCCCGCGCCGACCGCACCCCACCGCGGCCCGCCGCGGCCCCGATGGACGCCCCCGTCTCCCAGCCCGTGGCCGCCGCTCCCATCCCCGCCCGGACG
>NZ_BDBS01000064.1 GCF_001613105.1 Nocardia pseudobrasiliensis NBRC 108224
CACCGGGAGCCCACAACGCACCACCGGCAAACACTCCCACAACCCAATCCAGCCCACCCAAACGAAAATCACCGCGTACCAACACCACCCAAACCAACCGGTATGCGGAGCAGGCTCCCGATTTGCGGCTCCGACCGACGCCGCACGCCTACGCTAGGCGGCGGCATCAGACCGTCACCTCGCTTCAGGGCACCATCAGTGGGGCCTGTCCTCGCACGGCGGAGAGCAGGTCATCGCCGCTGGTGGCCCTGATGGCGAAATAGCCCGCAACTCGGCGATGCTCTCGATTCCGTCAAGTTCCGTTGGAATCGATCAAAAGCTTTCGTCCAATCCGGCTACCGCTTGATAGCTGAAGCAGTGGTTAACGGTTTCACAGAATGTCTGTTCAAAACACCTTTCAGAAGGCACCCGGTTCATCGACCGGCCCAAGAATTCGATCGCCTGAACACCGCAAAGCACGGCTTCCTGAGCGTTGGCACACTCTAGGCACACTGGCAGCACCAAGTCGGTCCAGCGGACCCGTTCGACGACCAGGAGACAAGTTCTGAACTGGGCTTTCACTGAGTAGATGGGTGGACCCCATCGCTGCACTGAGCAATCAGCACGCTTCGCGACTGCCACCCAGGCAAAGATCTTGACGATCAGGCCGGTTCGTCAGTGTCGTCGGCGGACACGTAGTCCACCACCTCGAACCACCGATCGAAATGAAGTTGACTGCCATGCTCCACATACGACGACTTGGAAAACAGCGCCGGTATCACCTCGTCGTCTTCGCCGTTCAGCTCGTATTCCCACTCATCCC
>NZ_BDBS01000065.1 GCF_001613105.1 Nocardia pseudobrasiliensis NBRC 108224
TCGTAGTCGTAACGGGGAAGCCATTGTGCAGGCAGCGATCCCTCGAGCCAGCTCACATCGAGTTCCCCCAAGTGTGTACCGCGAGGCTGCTTGCCCAACCTGGACAGCTCATCGCTCAACTGGTCCCGGAAGATATCGCACCCCGACGCGAAAGCACGAGCACAGTTTTCACCGAACTCCCGCTCGAGCCATGCCGAATACGAGTCGTCGAACTTCACCTTCGGGAAGTCCTCCCACCTCCCATCCGAATCACCCGCCGACTCACTGGACTCGGGCAAGCTCCCCCATCGCAACGCCACACAGATTCCCCGCACTTTGTCCCGACGCACAGAACTTCCCGCCTCGTAACGACGCCACGTCTCACTGCCGACACCGGCCGCTCGTGCCGCTTCCTCGATGGTCAAACCCAGCGCCTCGCGCCGCCTGCGGAGTGAGCTGCCGAACTCCGGGCCGCCGCTGACAACCTTCGGAGTCATCCCAATCTCCTTACTGATGCATCACTGATGCCTCAGTATGACTGGCCAGGATGCCATTCGGCAAGACCGAAGAAGCGATTCTCCGTCGCTACGCCGCGAACCGGCTGCCCCCGCAGCGGACGCGAATGATCATGGACTGCGCAAGGTTCGATGGAATAGATGATCACCGCTTACGCGACCGCCACCGCACGGAATCCGATCGGCTACGAGGAGCAACCGCCCGATGCGCAACAGAGTTCTACATGTCCAATCAGCGATGCTTTCGGCGCGAAAAGCTACCCTGAACAGCGAAAACGGCGGTTCTCCCGTCCGTTGGCAAGTTCTTGGCAAGATGACTCCGGAGTAAGAACCAGGTCAAGCTCCAAAAACCTGCTCTGATCTGCATGAATACGACGGAACCAAAGAGACTTGATTCCTAATCCGCCTCACTGCCAGTGTGGGTGCCTGCCCGATTTGGGCGGTTTGGGTGTTGGATTTGTTTCCTTCGAACTTTCCAACATCTATCCGGATAGAGATTGTGGCCCTCGATGTCGAGTATTGACCGTATGAGAGCGGAACTGCGGACAAGCCTTGGACGCAACCATCCCTCGATCTCTACCAACCCCGTTATCGAAGAACGGTGACCCGCACCGCGATCGGTCCACCTACCGATGAGGTCGGTGCACGACATCCCGCCGAGCCTACGGCCCGATCTTCGCGATGCCACGTGAAACCCGAAGAGAGAACCGGAATGAACGAACCAATGGACAGCAGACCCGCACTGACACTGGTCACCGGAGCCGATGTCGCCCCGCCCAGCGAGGATGGGATACCGAGCAAGTACGGCTATCCCCCGGACGAAGACCGGTACGACCGATTCGGTCGACTGCTACCGAGCTGGGGAATCTACGACCGCCGCAAGGTGAAGAACAACGGTGGCGGCAACTGGCGGGCCTGGTACACCGACACCGACGCACAGCGGTTCACCCAGGACTTCAGGCTCCAGCGCGACGCCCAGGACTGGGCATCTGGACACGCGGAAGCCTTGTACCAGTTCAGCTACGACGATTACCTGCAGCAGGCGACAGCCGAGGAGATCCGCCGCGATCTGTTCGCGCGCCGGCACAAGATGCTCCGAGGCTGGAAGGGCTTCCACGGGGGACACGATCTCCACGCGGCTCGGCGCAATAACTACGGATATGGGCACGAGACTCCGCGTGGGATCCTGGTTGCCGTCTGGACGGCGGCGCGCGCGGTCACCGTGCGGTACCGCGACGATCGAGGCAAGATCCGCACCGCCGGACCCGGCATGACATGCAACATCCGGGACAACTTTCTGGAGGTCCTCAGCCCGTCCGGCGGCCCGGGCGCGGTCATGACCCGCATCCACATCGACTCCGTCCTCAGCATCGAGGTCTTCGCGGACGACAACTGGGATCACATGCGCGAAACTCCCCGCGCCACCTCAGGACGCAGCTAGCGCGATGATCCCTGGCGCACGGTCGAGGTGTTGGATTTGTTCCCTTCGGATTTTCCAACAGCGTCCGGGGTGGAGATCGCGGCATCCGCTGACGAACATCGAGTACATGACAACACAGCAGACCGCAATGCTCGATCGAGCGTTTCCAGGCGAGATGGCTCACGCGGTCTTCTCCCGATTCACCACGCTCGGAATGTTCTTCGGCTCCAGATGTCAAGGCGGTCGGCTATGACTGTGCCGACCACACCGCCGCTGCCGACACCGAGCTCGATGCCACGTCACGTCGGCAGCAAGTCTCGGCCGCCGATCAGGCACGTATCCCACCACTGGGTGATAGTGGAGGCCCTTGGCGGCACCGAGCATCCTGCCGTGGTCGTCGACGGTAGCTATCGCCGCAACTTCGCCAACCTCAACCGTGTCACCGTCGCCACCAGCGCCGCGGTCGCCCGACGCCTTCGTCCGCTCGTCGAGCGCTGCGCATCTTCCGCGAGCGAACAGTCCGAACAGGTCGGACTTCCTTCCGGAGCGACGCTCAAGATCAGCGCGATACCGGTATTCGGTCCCGCGGGCACTGTTTTCGGAGTCGGCCTGTGGGTCGGGCCGCCAGGCACGCACAATCCGCAGCGACCGCTGGTCGCGGCTGTCGAGTGGGACCGTCGAGCTGGCACCGCGACCCTGACTCCGGAGCTCAACCGGCGGCTCGAACTCTCACCGGCCGACAATTCCTGCCCTGTACCACTTTCCAGGCTTATGTCATGTTTCGATCATTGGAGCGATCGGGAAGGCTTTCTCTCGTTGTTCGATCCCGACAGCCCTGCCGATCGGTGGACCGGCACGGCCACAACGCAACCCCGCTACGGTGACCGCTGGCGTGTGCAGATCGCCGCCAAGGTCACGTCGGACCGATCGACGGTGCGAGCCCTCCTCGCAGATCTGCGCGACGACGATTCTTCCGCTGCACCCGATTTCAGATCCGCAGCGATTCGGCAACTGCCCCTCGCACCCGAGCACGCGATCGGGATCATGGATCTGAAATCTTCACTCATTCACGAATGGGTCGACCCCAGATATCGTCTCGCCGCGAAGCGGCACAGACCACCCCGGATACATCCAGACGACCAGGCGGACATCGCTATGGTTCGCCGTCACCTGCTGGCCGGAACCTCGAGGATCACCAATCTATTCCGGACTGCGTCGGACGATGAACCGTGGCTTACTGTCCGCGCGCAGTGGATGCTGATCTGCCGGGGCGAGCGACCGCAAGCCCTGATCGATCTCGCGCCTCGGCCTCGCGGCATCCGATGAGTTAGGCGACGGCCTTCTCATACGCCGCGACCACGTCGGCTTGAATGCGTCCACGCGTGGAGACCGTGAATCCGTTCTTGCGAGCCCAGGCCCGGATTTCTGCGGTCTTCTCGGATTTGGTGGTCGGCCGGGCCGGAGCCTTGGTAGCCCGGGCATTGCGGCCGACCTTCCGAGCGTGGGTGGTCCACTGTTCGAGGGTTTCGCGGAGTTTGCCCGAATTCAGCGTGGATAGGTCGATCTCGTATTCGACGCCGTCGAGCGCGAACAACACCGTCTCCACTGCCGTCGATGTCCCATCGAAATCGTCGACGAGCTCGACAACAACCTTGCGTGCCATGGAAATTCCCCTTGATCGATCAACAGACAGGATATGAATATAACCAGCAACCCGCCCCCAACCTCTATGTGTGGTGGTGTGTCGGCGCCGAAACGTCGACACACCACCGCCGCTCAGAACCCCAATCCGTCGGCCGAGGTCAGCAGCACACGCGACGACATCGGTTTGGACAGTTGGTTCTCGCCGGTCGACTTGTCTTCACTTGTGGTCGTGTCCTGGGGTGCGGACTTCTTGAGGTACTTCGAGATTCGCTGTGCGTCCTTCTCGAGCTGGGTCGTATCTACGCGTAGATACAACTCGGTCACTCGCGGGTCGGAGTGCCCGGCGATCTTCTGCAGCCGGTGTAGCGGTACACCGGCGTCGGCGAACCAGGTCAAACCGGTGTGGCGCAACGTGTGCCGTACCAGGTGGTCGTAGCCCAGGTTGTGGACGACCTTGTCCCAGTTGGTTGCTCGGCGCAGGCTCGCGGTCGCGATGCATCCGCCACGTCGGCCGAGGAACAGGCGGGCATCGGGATTGCCGCGGCATGCCGCGATTCGGGCCAGGATCATCGGGCGGATCTCCTCGATGATCGGAACCTTGCGAGCCCGGTTTCCCTTGGTTCCCTTGTCGATGAGCCCACCGCGGGTCATCGTGGTCTGACGTCGGATCGTCCACACCCAGGACTCGGTGTCGATATCGCGGAGCCGGCAGCCCGATACCTCCCCGATCCGTGCCGCGGTGCAGGCCGCGAACATCACCACATCACCCCAGACCCGATAGTGGTCGAACGATGCCTCCACCAGCGCATCACACAACTCCACCAGAGCATCCCAGTTCGGGATCGCCAGCGCTCGCGGGTCTTTCAGCTCGTCCTCGATCTGCTTGTAGAGCTCCTGCCAGCCACGCACCCGCGCGGGATTGTCGTCCCGATACCCGTCGCGTTTGGCCTGCTCCATGACCCGGACCAGTACGGCGATCGTGTTTTTGATCGTCGACTTGCTGCAGGCCTGCTCCTCGATCCACTTCACGATCGCCCGATCGACCATCCCGTAAGTGATCGACACCAGTGGCAGATGCCCCAACGTGGGCACGACCCGGCGGCGCCAACCAGACAGATAAGGATCCAGGGTCTTCGCGTCGAGCCCGCGCAGGGCGAGCTCGAGCGTGGACTTCTCCGTATCCAGCGCAGTGGATTCCGCATAGCCGAGGAGCGTGAAATTGCCGCGCAGCGGATCAATGCCACGACCGGCCAACCGGCTCATCCGCTCGATCCAGTCCTCGGCCAGGGGGCGGGACTCGAAGGTGACCGATTTTGAATCCCGCTTCTTGGTCTGCGGGTGGGTCCAGCGGGCGCGTGCCCGAAAGGGGTTGCCGGATCGGCCTCGCGGGAGTTCCTCGATGTCGAAGGTCACCTTCAGTCCGACCGGGATATCGAGTGCCGTGGTCATCGTGCCTCCCGGACCATCGGGAGCATCGGCATCGGGATGACGTTCAGGGCTCGGGGACGACATGGCGCGTGTGCAGGAACGCTTCGAGGTCGCTGTGCGGATACAGCGCGACACGGTCGGACAGGCGAATGAAGCCCGGCCCTTGGACCGGGTCGGCTCGCCGCCATCGGCGCAGCGTCGAGGGGTTGACGCCGAGGATTTTCGCGACCTCGCCGGTGGTGTACATGCGTTGATCGAGTAATTGGGAACTGCTTTGGGGTTGTGACACGACGGATCTCCGGTCCCGAGCACCCACCGCACCGACGCAACCGAGATGATCCAGCCCGTGAGTAGAAGTGGGTGTGTGCGGAATCCGCTGCGGCTGAACTTGGTTGGTGTTCGCCGACTGCGGCGTCGTCCGGCTCCGCCGTCGCGGTTACCGGGAATGCCCGACAGACCGGGCGCTCCCCCACCGTAACCGCGCTCCCGGCGTGCCCGCAACCGCCCGGCACGTCCCCCTGGCCTCGACGAGGTCCCCGTGCGGGCATCAGTACGCGCGATACGCGATGAGGAGAAAGAACGCGATGCCCGGCGTGCTCCACAACACTCGTAGGACCCGACACGCCCGGGCTTTCGCCCGTGGTCCACATTTGGTCCACAGAACGGGACCAGGAAGGGGGTGAAACCCCCTCTGACCTGGTCGGGCTGACAGGATTCGAACCTGCGACCCCTTGACCCCCAGTCAAGTGCGCTACCAAGCTGCGCCACAGCCCGCCGCATCCGCTCTCGCGGGTGCTCGAAGAGATTACCCCACGCACCCCGGTCACGACCAAATCGGCAGGAGAAACGGGGTTTTGTGTTGGGTCAGGCGGGGAGGGGGGTCAGGTGGGCTACGGCTCGGATGTCGTTTTCTACCGTGAAGTAGAGGGTCAGGGAGTCGGGGGCGTGGACGGGGTGGAGGTGGACTCGGTCGCCGAAGTGGATGGGTTTGTTGTATTCCAGGATGTAGCGGTGGGGGGATTGGGTGAGGTGGGTTGTGGGGGAAGCGTATTCGTGGACCGCGTGCCAGTAGGCGGTGTTGGTGACGTGTTCGAAGTGGTCGATGTCGGTGCGGCGCAACGGGAATGGGATGCCGGGGACCGGCGGGAGGGGGGTGGTGAGCCATTGTTTCCAGCGCAGGCGCTGGTCCAGGGCGGTGGTGGCCATGAGGTCGAAGAAGGAGTCGGACATGCGCGAGGGGCTCATCGCCTCCTTGTTCATGTGGATCCAGAAGCCCTCGGTTTCGATCAGGCCGCCGCTGGAGGAGTCGATGCGCACCCGCATGGCGACCCAGCGCGAGGACAGGCCCGAGCACCAGCGGCGCACCCGCAGTTGGGCGGGCCATTCCACGGGCCGAATCACATCGATCACCGTGCGGCGCACGATCCAGTGCGGGTGGGTGTCCATGGCGTCGGTGTGCACGAGATGGTCGACCCCGGCCTCCTGCAGGTGGCGGGCGATGCCGTCGATGCGCAGGTACTGGTGTTCATCCATGTCCGCGGTGCCCAACCGGCGCTGGATATCGAAGATGTGCCCGGATTCGGGCACCGGCGCCAGGGGCTCGGTCATCGGGTTCAGAACGGGGCGCGGGGGGCTCACGAGCTGCGACATCGGCACGACCTCCAGAGATATGGAATCCGGGGAACCTGCATCGAGCGGCGGTGCGTCGAACAGAAGCGTGATCGAAGCCGAGACTAGTGCAGTTTGCCATCGTTTTCAGTGCGAGCCCGGGCCGGTGTGAAGGCGGACCTACATATGACGGCGCCCGTGGTGCGCATTCGCACCACGGGCGCCCGGAACCGGATGTCTTACGGTGTCAGCGCACGACCTCGAACTGATCACCCGGATTGATGTAGTCGTAGAACGCCTTGGCGCCCTCGGGGACCATCCGGATGCAGCCGTGGGACTGCTCGTCGACCGGTCCGATATGGGTGGCGATATCGCCGTTGAAGAAGATCGCCCACCGCATCTCGGCATTGTGCATAGTGCTCCAGTGGTACTCCTTCTTGAACGCCGCGCGGAACACCCCCGGCGGCGTCTCGTACCCGGGGCGGCCGTGGGAGATCGGCGTGGGGCCGTAGACAACGCGGCCGTGGTCCATCAGCCAGCCCTCATTGGTGGACAGCTGTAGGCAGGCGCGCGTCTCGGCGGAGTTACAGGGCGCTTTGATGGGGGCGGGTTCGACCAGCGACGCAACGCCGGGGAGATCGGGGCCGCCGGGCCACAGTGGTTCGGCCTGCGCGGGCGCGGCCACCGCCACCGCGGCGACACCGCCGAGCACCGCGTGCCCGAGGAAACGCATCTTGCTCATGGGAGAACCTCTCTATCCCGTCTTCTTCGGCACGAGCTCGAAAACAAGCTGGAGGTGAATCGTGATCATTGTGGCCCGAGATCGCCCCCGCCACCGGGATTTCGCTTTCGTCCGCTGTTCAGCGGGCGGCGGCGCGGCGCTTGCGGTCCGCGCGCAACCACCCGAAAGTCAGCTCGACCGCGCGTTTCCAGTTGTCGTACTCGTCCTCGCGCAGGTCGGCGTCCATGCGCGGGGTCCACTGCGCGGCGACGCGCCAATTGCGCCGCAGCCCCTCGAGATCGGGCCAGTACCCGACCGACAGGCCCGCGGCATAGGCCGCGCCCAGCGACACCGTTTCGGCCACGAAGGGGCGCACCACGGGCACGTCGAGCACATCGGAGACGATCTGCATCAGCAGATTGTTCGAGGTCATCCCGCCGTCCACGCGCAGCGAACGCGCCTGCAGCCCGGAATCGGCGTTCATCGCGTCGACCACCTCGCGGGTCTGCCAGGCCGTGGCCTCGAGGACCGCCCGCGCCAGATGCCCGCGGGTGATGTAGGAGGTGAGCCCGATGATCAGTCCGCGCGCGTCACCGCGCCAGTGCGGGGCGTACAGCCCCGAGAACGCCGGGACGATATAGCAGCCGCCATTGTCTTCGACTGTGCGCGCGAGGGTTTCGATCTCCGGCGCGCTGGCCACCAGACCGATGTTGTCGCGAATCCATTGCACCAGTGAGCCGGTCACCGCGATCGGGCCTTCGAGCGCGTACACCGGATCGCGATCGATCTGATATCCGATGGTGGTCAGCAGCCCGCGCTCGGACTGCACCAGTTCGCGTCCGGTGTTCATCATCAGGAATCCGCCGGTGCCGTAGGTGCATTTGGTTTCCCCACGGGCGAAACAGGTTTGGCCGAACAGCGCCGCGTGCTGATCGCCGAGCGCGGCCGCGATGCGCAGGCCCGGTACGACGCGGCGGGTGGTGCCGTAGGAGGCGGTGGAGGGCTGGATGCGCGGCAGCACCGCCGCGGGAATGCCGAAGAATTCTAGCAGTTCGGCGTCCCAGGACAGGGTGGACAGATTCATCAGCAGGGTGCGGCTGGCATTGGTGACGTCGGTGACGTGCAGGCCGCCGTCGACGCCGCCGGTGAGATTCCAGATCAGCCAGGTCTCCATGGTGCCGAACAGCACGTCCCCGCGTTCGGCGCGCTCGCGCAGGCCGGGGGTGGTGTCCAGCAGCCAGCGCAGCCGCGGCGCGGCGAAATAGGTGGCCAGCGGCAACCCGCACAGCTGGCGGATGCGCTCGGCGCCGGGGCGGCGTTCGAGGTCACGCACCAGCTCCTCGGTGCGCACATCCTGCCACACCACCGCCCGGCGGATCGGCACGCCGGTGTGGCGGTCCCACACCACGGTGGTCTCGCGCTGATTCGCGATGCCCACGGCCGCAATCTGTTCCGCGCTCACCCCGGCCTCGCGCAGCACGCGCGGCAGAATGCGTTCGAGGTTGCGCCAGATCTCGGCGGCGTCCTGTTCGACCCAGCCCGGGCGCGGATAGTGCTGATGGTGCTCGCGCTGGGTGACCCCGACCAGCCGGGCGCGCTGATCGAACAGGATGCACCGAGTGGAGGTGGTGCCCTGATCGATGGCCAGCACGTAGCGTTGCGTCATTCCTGGTCGCTTTCTGTGAATGAAAGGCGTTGCGCGGCACCCAGATCGCGGGACACGGCCGCCGCCGCGTCGCGGACGTGTTCGACCAGGGTAGGCCGGGGGCGCAGCTGGGTGTCGCAGAGCGCGTCGAGCGCCCCGGTGATGCCGATGGCGCCGACGACCAGTCCGCCGCGCGAGCGGATGGGCGCGGCGATGCCCGCCGCGTTCGGTTTGAATTCGCCCGCGTCCCTGGCGAATCCGGCGCTACGCACGCCGGCGAGTTCGCGGCCCAGCGCGATGCGGTCGACGATCGTGCGCCGGGTCAGCGCGGGCAGCTCCCGGGTGCGCACCACGGTCGCCAGATCGGCGTCGAAGGCCAGCAGCACCTTGCCCAGCGCGGTGGCGTGCGGAGGCAGCAGCTCCCCCAGCTCGAGGGCCTGCAGACTGTTGTCGGGGCGAAATACGTGATGTATCACCACGATTCGATCCTCGACCCGAGCGGCGATGCGCACCGCCTCCCCCGTCCGCGCGGCCAGGGCGTCGGCCCAGTTGATCGCGCGCGAGCGCAATTCGTTGGCATCCAGATGACCCGAACCCAGGTGCAGCACCGCCGCGCCGAGGCGGTACCTACCCGAGGAGGGATCCTGTTCGACGAAGCCGACCCCGGTCAGGGTGCGCAGAATGCCGTGGGCGGTGGGCTTGGCCAGCCCGAGGGCGGCGGCAATATCACCGACGCCCAGCGGGCCGGAGCCTCGCGCCAGCAGCCGCAGCACGGCCGCCGCGCGTTCGATGGATTGGATCGGGCCGGGCATGCGAGCAACCTACCTTCGCCGATTCGACAATGTCGAACAGCCAGTCATCACCTGGCAACATTTCCCGCGTGGCATTGTGACCTACATCACTCCATAATTCATCCGACGACAGTACTGGCACCGCGCCCGACCGGGCCATGTCCCGTGTTCGACAATGTCGAACGCGTCCTGTGTCCGGTTTGGTCCCCGGCTCGTAACGTCACGGTAGATGCGGCCGCACCGGCGGCCGGCACGGTAAATGGAGGTTCAACGGTGAACTTCGGCTCGATCTTCGTGAGCGAGGCCTTCGGTACGGGAATGCTGGTGCTACTCGGTGTCGGCGTGGTCGCGAATGTGTTGCTGGCGAAGTCCAAGGGCTTCGATGGCGGCTGGCTGCTCATCAATATGGGTTGGGGTCTGGGCGTCATGGCGGGCGTCTACGTCGCCTACAAGACCGGCGGCCATCTCAACCCCGCGGTCACCCTCGGCATCTGGGCCAGCGGGGCCCACGAATTCGCCCCCGGCATCGATATCACCCTCACCAACGCCGTCGCCTATGTCGCGGGCCAGATGGTCGGCGGATTCCTCGGCGCGACGGTCGCCTATCTCGCCTACCGGCGGCACTTCGAGGCCGAACCGGATCCGGCCAAGAAGCTGGCCGTCTTCTCCACCGGCCCCGAGATCCGTTCCTACGGATGGAATTTCGTCACCGAAGTGATCGCGACCTTTGCCCTGGTGCTGGTGATCCTCGGCTTCGGCCACACCCCCACGGGCCTGGGACCGCTCGCCGCGGGCCTGCTGGTCGTCGGCATCGGCGCCTCGCTGGGCGGACCGACCGGCTACGCCATCAACCCCGCCCGCGACCTGGCCCCGCGCATCGCGCACGCGGTGTTGCCGATGGGCAGCAAGGTTCCCACACCCGCCGAGCGGGTCAAGGTGAGCGCGGGCACGAACTCCGAATTACCCGATACCGCAACCGGTCCCGGCGCACCGCGCGCGGATTACCCGGCGCACAAGAATTCCGACTGGTCCTACGCCTGGGTGCCGGTTGTCGGCCCCCTCGTCGGCGGTCTGCTGGCCGGTCTGGTCGCCCAGATCCTGTTCTGAAATCTCTTTTCTGCCAAATGTTTTACCGAAAGGAACGCAGGTGAGCGACCGAAGCACCACCGGTCCGCGCTACGTCGGAGCGATCGACCAGGGCACCACCTCCACCCGCTTCATGGTGTTCGACCACGGCGGTAACGAAATCGCCCGGCACCAGCTCGAACACGAACAGATCCTGCCGCGCGCGGGCTGGGTCGAGCACAATCCCACCGAGATCTGGGAGCGCACCCGCGCGGTCATCCAGACCACCCTCACGAACGCGAATCTGAGCGCCGAGGACCTGGCCGCGGTCGGTGTCACCAACCAGCGCGAGACCACCGTGGTGTGGAACCGCCGCACCGGGCGGCCCTACTGCAACGCGATCGTCTGGCAGGACACCCGCACCGACCGCATCGCCGCCGAGCTCGAACGCGCCGGTCACGGCGAAACCATCCGCCGCAAGGCCGGTTTGCCGCCCGCGACCTACTTCTCCGGCGGCAAACTGCGCTGGATCCTCGACAATGTGCCCGGGGTGGCCGCCGACGCCGAGCGCGGCGACGCGATCTTCGGCACCACCGACAGCTGGCTGCTGTGGAATCTCACCGGCGGGACCAACGGCGGCGTGCACGTCACCGACCCCACCAACGCCAGCCGCACCATGCTCATGGATCTCGAGACCTGCGATTGGGACGACGAGCTGTTGGGCCTGTTCGGAATTCCGCGCGCCATGCTGCCGCGCATCGCGCCCTCGTCGAATCCGGAGCTGTTCGGTAAGACCCGCGCCGACGGCCCGTTCGGCGGCGAGGTGGCGCTGGCCGGTGTGCTCGGCGATCAGCAGGCCGCCACCGTCGGCCAGGTGTGCTTCCGCCCCGGCGAGGCCAAGAACACCTACGGCACCGGAAACTTCCTGCTGCTCAACACCGGTGAGGAGATCGTACGCTCGCAGCACGGCCTGCTGACCACTGTCGCCTACCAGTTCGGTGAGGACAAGCCGGTGTACGCGCTCGAGGGTTCGATCGCGGTGACCGGGTCGGCGGTGCAGTGGCTGCGCGATCAGCTGGGCATCATTTCCGGTGCGTCGCAGAGCGAATCGCTGGCGCGCCAGGTCGACAACAGCGGCGGGGTGTACTTCGTGCCCGCCTTCTCCGGCCTGTTCGCACCGTATTGGCGCTCGGACGCGCGCGGGGTCATCGTGGGCCTGTCGCGCTACAGTACCAACGCCCATCTGGCGCGCGCGACCCTCGAGTCGATCTGCTATCAAACCCGCGATGTCGTGGAGGCGATGCAGGCCGATTCCGGTGTGACGCTGGATGTGCTGCGCGTCGACGGCGGTGTGACCGCCAACGAGCTGTGCATGCAGTTGCAGGCGGACTTCCTGGGCGTGCCGGTCTCGCGCCCGGTGGTCGCCGAAACCACCGCCCTCGGCGCCGCCTACGCCGCGGGCCTTGCCGTCGGATTCTGGGCGAATACCGATGAGCTGGAAGAGAACTGGCGCGAGGACAAGCGCTGGCATCCGACCCTGGCCGAGGAACAGCGCGAACGCGGCTACCGCCGCTGGAAGAAGGCTGTCGCGCGCACCCTCGACTGGATCGATGACGAAGACGAATAGCCCCGGCGAAAACCATGCCGGGAACAAATGGACTCGGTGGCCGGGCTCACAAGGGCTCGGCGGCCGGGACCTGTACTGGTTAGGAGTATTGCGGTGAACGCACGTTTGGATTCGGCTTATCGGGCCCAAGCCCTGGAATCGCTGGGCGAGAACGAGATCGACGTCCTGGTCATCGGCGGCGGCGTGGTGGGCGCGGGTGCGGCGCTCGACGCGGCGGCGCGCGGGCTGTCGGTCACCCTGGTGGAGGCCCGCGATTTCGCGGCGGGCACCTCGAGCCGGTCCAGCAAGCTCATCCACGGCGGCCTGCGCTACCTCGAGCAGCTGGACTTCTGGCTGGTGCGCGAGGCGCTCAAGGAGCGCAAGCTGTTGCTGCACAAGCTGGCCCCGCATCTGGTGCGCCCGGTGTCGTTCCTGCTGCCGTTGCAGCACAGGGTGTGGGAACGTGCCTACATCGGCGCGGGCGTGGCGCTGTACGACACCATGGGCGGGGCCCGCGCGCTGCCCATGCATCGGCACGTAACGCGTACGGGCGCATTGGAATTGGGTCCGGCGCTGCGGGAAGACGCGATGATCGGCGCGATTCGCTACTTCGACGCCCAGGTCGACGACGCGCGCCACACCATGACCATCGCCCGCACCGCCGCCCGCCACGGCGCCACGGTGCTGACCCGCACCAAGGTGACCGGTCTGCTGCGCGACGGTGAGCGTGTGATCGGCGCACAGGTCACCGATCTCGAGACCGGCCGCGAATATGCCGTGCGCGCCCGCAGCGTGATCAGCGCGACCGGCGTGTGGACCGATGAGATGAATCGCATGACCGGCGTGGACTTCCCGTTCCACGTGCGCATGTCCAAGGGCGTGCACATCATGGTCCCGCGCGAGCGCCTGGATCTGGACACCGGTCTGGCCATGCGCACGGAAAAGAGCATCCTGTTCGTCATTCCGTGGCATCAGCACTGGATCATCGGCACCACCGACACCGACTGGGAGCTGGACAAGGACCATCCCTCGGCCAGCCACACCGATATCCGTTACATCCTCGATCACGTGAATTCGATTCTGCGCGAACCACTCACCGAGGACGATATCGTCGGCACCTACGCGGGTCTGCGCCCACTGCTGGCAGGCGCGAAGGACAGCGACACCACCAAGCTCTCGCGTGAGCACGCGGTGGCCGAACCGGTGCCGGGTCTGTTCGTGATCGCTGGCGGCAAATACACCACCTACCGCGTGATGGCCGCGGATGTGGTCGATGCCGCGGTGCGCGAATTCGGTACGGCGGTAGCGCCTTCGGTGACCGAACATCTGCCGCTCGTCGGCGCGGTCGGTTACCGCGAGCTGGCCGCCAGCGCGCCCGGTCTGGCCCGGCGCACGGGTCTGCCCACGGCGACGGTGGAGCATCTGCTCGGCCGCTACGGTTCGGGCATCGAGGACATACTCACCCTGATCGAGGCGGATCCGGAACTGGCCCAGCCGATTCCGGGCGCGGATGTGTACATCGCAGCCGAGGCCGTCTACGCGGCCACCCACGAGGGCGCGCTGCATCTGGACGATGTGCTGACCCGTCGCACCCGCATCTCCATCGAGTTCCGCGATCGCGGCCTCGAGGCCGCGGCGCATATCGCGAAACTGATCGCGGGCCCGCTGGGCTGGGACGAGCAGACCACCGAACGCGAGATCACCCGCTACCGCGAGCGGGTGCGGGCCGAGCTGGCCGCCAACAAGGCGGTCACCGACGAGGCCGCCAACGCCGCGCGCCTGGTCGCGGTCGCCTGACCCGACGCTCGACACCCAGCGCCACCCGCATCCGCCTCCCGGGGATGCGGGTGGCGCTGTTTTGCTCTACCCTCGGTGCGTAAGTAAGTAATTACTTACAGGGAGAGGGTATGACGGAATCGACCCGTGACCGGCTCATCGCCGCGGCACTGCGACTGTTCGGCGAGCAGGGCTTCGCCCGCTCGACGGTCTCGCAGATCGAGCGCGAGGCCGGGCTGTCGGGCGGGTCGGGGGCGATGTATCGCCATTTCCAATCCAAGGACGAGCTGCTGATGGAGGCGGTGCGCTCCCGGCTGGTCGATCGCGGAGTGTGGTCGGCGCTGCTGACCCCGGAGTTCTCGATCGTCGAGGGGCTCAACGCGTTCGCACCGCAGGGCACGCTGGCCGACAAGGTGACCGCGCTGCTGAGCTTCGCGCTCACGCGTATGGACCACGACCGCGATATCAACCGGATCCTGGTGCGCGACAACTCCATCGGCCCCGAGGTGCTCGAAGTCTTCCGGCGCGAGGAGTACATGGTGTTCGTCTCCGTCGCGCTGCGCGCATTACAGGAATTCGCGGGACCGCAAGGGCAAGAACAGGACTGGGAGGCGGTCGCCGCGGTACTGGTCGGTTCGGTGGCGCACTACTGGCTGATCAGCGACACCTTCGGTGGAACTCATCCGACGGGCGTCGAACCGCAGCGTTATCTGCACGCCGTCGCCGAAATGGTCGTCGCACTGCTGGAGTCGACGGATTCACCGGGAGGGGAACAGCCATGAACGCCCACATCACCGTGATCGGCGGCGGCCTGGCCGGGCTGACGGCGGCGATCGCCGCGGCCGAAACCGGCGCGCCGGTAAGGCTTTACGAGGCGCACCGCGGTCTCGGCGGCCGCGCCCGCGCCACGGCTCCGCCCTATATCGTGCACGAGGGCGCGCACGTGTTCTACGCCGACGGTCCGCACTACACCTGGCTGAAAAAGCGCGGTTTCGTGGCCGATCTGGGCTGGCCGTCACCGGGCGGCTGGGCAGGGCTGCGGTATCGGGCGGACGGTCGGATGCGCCGGCTGCCACCGGTTTCGGTGCTGCGCGCCCAGGCCCGTGTCGGACTCACCGCACCGGTGGACACCGACTTTCGCAGCTGGGCCGCCGCGCGGTGGGGTGAGCGCACGGCCGAATGGATGGCCAACGGAATCGGTGTGGTCACCTATCACGCCGATACCGGAAGCTTATCCGCGGCATTCGTCTGGGAGCTGTTCCAGCGCGTCTTCGGTCCACATCTTCCCGGCGTGCGCTGGGTACGCGGCGGTTGGCAGCGCGTCATCGACCGAATGGCTACGCGGGCAACGGAACTGGGGGTCGCCGTCGAAACCGGGGCGCGGGTCGAACAGTTGCCGACCGGCGGCCCGGTGATCGTGGCCACCGATCTCAACGCCGCCCGAACGCTGCTCGGCGACGATTCGCTCACCTGGACCTCGGGCCACGCCGCGCTGCTCGATATCGCCGTGAGCCGCTCACGCCGCGACCACACCCTGGTGTTCGACTTCGACGAGGGCGGATTCCACGAGAGCTACAGCATGCAGGACGACACCGTCGCACCGCGCGGCGAATCGCTGTATCAGCTCCAAATGCCCGTGCGCGCAGGCGAATCCGCCGCCGACGCCCAGGCGCGGCTGGCGAATTTCGCCAACGCGGTGCTGCCGGGTCGCCACGGCCGCACCACCTTCCACCGCACCGCCGTCGCCAAGGGCCGCACCGGCGCACTGGATCTGCCCGGCCAGACCTGGCGCGACCGACCCGCGATCGAACGCGGCGACGATGTGTATCTGATCGGCGACATGGTGGCCGCGCCAGGGATGCGCGGCGAGATTTCCATCAACAGCGCCCTGCGGGCGGCCGAGGCCGCGACCGCCGCGCTGTCCACAGTCTCCTCGGCCCGCGAAGGGGGCGGGCCGGGGTGATCCGCACGGGGCTTCGCCTCGGACGACTGCGCCCACGCCCATCCGGCGCGGGCGCAGTCGCCTCTGGACCTCGTCGACGGTTCGTCACGGCGGACCCGCGGCCGGAAACAGCGCGGACGAGCATCGGTTGGCGGTGATCGCAGAGCGCGTCGCGCACAGTGGGCGGTGACGGACGGGTCGTGTCAGACTGTCGTGGGCGCGACCGAAAGAGACCGCGCGGTGTGAACGTGGAGGGTGAACGGTTCGATGACGACGACCATCTCGCAGGCTCGGGACACGGGTGTGGCGGCAGCGCGACTAGCCGTGGAGGAGGCGTTCGCGATGCCGTTCATGACGTCGGCGCAGATGCAGGTGGCGTTGTGGTTGCGGCATCCGGTGGAGGTGTCGCGGCTCGAAACGTTGCGGCGGGGATTGATCGAGGGACCGCTGTCTCGGCGGCTGGTGGCGGCGCGGGTGCCGGGCGCTCGGCCGTATTGGTCCCGCAGCGCGCACGACTATCCCGTGGTCGTCGAGGACGGCACGATCCCGGCCGCGCAGGCGGTGCGGTGGGTGGAGCGGCAGGCGGCCACCGAACTGGACCTGCACGCGGGACGCGGCTGGGTGTTGTCGGCCACCGATCTCGACAACGGGGAATCGGTGGTGTCGCTGGTGGTTTCGCACGCCATCACCGACGGGCAAGGCATGTTCGCGGCCATCGATCTCGCGGCACGCGCGGATGTCTCACACGCCGTCCCCGATCTCCCGTCGCCGAGCCTGAGCGCCGACGTGCTGGAGTCCGCGAAATACGGTGCCGTGCTGGTCCCCGGCGCGGCACTGCTGCGGCTGATGACTCGACGCGCGGCCCGCAAAGGCGAAGCCGGTCCGCTCGAGGGCCGGCTGCCCGCGATCGTGGCCATCGACAGCGCGGCATTGCGCGCGTCGGCCGAGCAACGCGGCGGTACCGTGACCGGATTGATCTCTACGGTCGCCACCAACGTCGCGCATGCGCTGCGCGGTCGTCCGGCCGGGGATCTGCGGGTCGGGTCCTGGGTGAGCAATCGAGAGGACGGCGATATCGGCATCGGCAACAAAGTGAAGCTGGCGGAGTTCGCGCTCACGCTGCGCGACGACGAGCGCTACACCGATCTCGCCGAGGTCCGCCGCCGCAGCAAGGCCGCCTACGCCGCCGCGGCCACGCCGAATGTGTTCGTGGTGGGCGCGGATGCGGTGGTCTCCAATACCGGCCCCGTGCCGCAGGCCATCATCGAGGCGGTCGGCCCCGCACGCGCCGTCGCCGCACGCGCCTGGATCCCGAAAACCTCGCTGCTCGACAAGCCCTACAACCGCGGCGTCCGGGTCTTCGTCCAGACCACCCCCGATACCACCTACCTCACCTTCCAACCGCCGCTGCCCGCGACCACTCCCCTGACCCCGCTGGTCATCGATGAACTCCAACAGTGGGGCGTCACACCCGAATTCGTCTGGTAGTCAAGCTTTTTCGACAAGCGATCGTGCGGGCAGCTCCGGCGTGCGGGTGACTGTCACACCCGCATCCCGGGCGAGCCGCGCCAACACCACCGCGTCGTGGACCGCGGCCCCACCCGGATCGTTGTTGAAATAGACGAACACCTCCCGCTCGCCATCCCAGGTCTCGGTGAGCCGCGCCAGCCACCGCGCGAGGACCTCACGGCGATAGCGCGGCGGAGGGCGCTCGCGGCCGGAATGCAGTCGCAGATAACCCCATTCGGTGGTTCGCCACAGCGGCGTCACCGCCTCGCCGCGCACATCGGCCCAGCACAGCGCGGCCCGATGCGCCTCGAGGACCGCGCGGATCTGCGGGGTCCACCACGATTCGTGCCGCGGTTCGACCGCGACCCGCACCGACCGCGGGAAACATCCCAGACATTCATCCAGCAGTCCCGCGTCGGCCCGCAGCGTCGGCGGCAGTTGCAACAGCACCGGGCCGAGGCGATCCCCCAGTCCCGCAGCGTGTTCCAGCAGCCGCCGCACCGGTTCCTGCGGTTCGCGCAGGCGTTTGATGTGGGTGAGGAAGCGACTGGCCTTCACCGCGACCACGAAATCGCCGGGTGTGCGCGCCCGCCAGGTCGCGAACACCTCCCGACTCGGCAGCCGGTAGAAGGCGTTGTTGCTCTCCACGGTCGAAAACGCCGCCGCGTACTGCTCGAGCCACAGCCGCTGCGGCAGACCGGCGGGATAGAGCACCTCCCGCCAATCCCGGTACTGCCAGCCGGAGGTACCGATGATCAGGGTCATACCTCCATGGAACCACTAACCGGTGCGGCTGGGTTTTCCGTTCTCCAGATGACCCGCGAAGCGGCGACGCCAGGTCTTGTTGCCGTCGAGGGTCAGGGTCACGTCGTACCAGCCCTCGGCGGTCGGGATCGGCAGATCCTTGGACGCGCCCGGGGCGACGGTGAGCTTGGAGCCGCCCTTGATCTCGAGCGCGGCCGGGACCGGGCCCGCATTGTGGATCTTGACCGTCAGCGCCGGTTTGTCGGCCGAACCCGTCAGCGTCGCCGATACCGCGAGCGCGGCGGTATCGGGCGCGCCCGCGGCCTCGACGAGAAAACCGTTGGGCGCGTGCACGGCCAGGTCGTAGCCACCGCCGTCGAACTTCTCCTGCGCCTGGGCATTCGGCGCGGCCACGGTCTGACGGATCGGGACGCCCGCCAGGTGGTACGGGTAGGTCTGGAACGGCACCGCCGCGCTGCCGTGATTGCCGTAGTGCACGGTGACCGCCTTGGCCCCGACCTCCACCCACGCCACCGGCTGATACGGCAGCGGCCGCGCCTTGGCGCGCCCGGGATCCTGGAACGGCGGGGTCTGCGCCGAGGAGTTCGGTGGCGCGGGTTTGGGCAGTTTGGTCTGAGTCTGATCGGCCTGGCGACGCAGCTCGTCGGCATCCGGCAGGGTCGGAATGCTGGTGTCGCGCTTGGTGAAATCGAAGCAGCTGGTGAGATCGCCGCACACCGCGCGCCGCCACGGCGAGATATTCGGCTCGGCCACCCCGGTCCAGGTCTCGAGGAAGCGCAGCACCGAAGTGTGGTCGAACACTTGGGAATTGACCCAGCCACCCCGGCTCCACGGTGAGATCACCGTCAGCGGCACCCGCGGCCCGAGCCCGATCGGGACCGTCGGCCCCAGTCCCTGCGCCGAACCGGACGCCACCGTCAGCTGTCCCAGCGGCAGCCATTCGTCGGCGGCGTCGGGCGGCGCGGTCGGCGGGACGAGGTGGTCGAAGAAGCCGTCGTTCTCGTCGTAGTTGATCAGCACGACCGTGGATTCCCACAGTTTCGGGTTGTCCCACAGCGCTTTCAGCACGCGCTGGGTGTAGGCCGCGCCGTCGACCGGGCGGGCCGCGGGATGTTCGCAGTACCCGTAGGGCGCCACGATCCACGACACCTGCGGCAGGGTGTTGGTCTTGCACGCGGCGACAAACCGGTCGAGGACGCTGTCGACGTTCTTGCCGTCGTCTCCGTCGGCGGGTTTCCAGTCGCGGGTGACATTGGCGCGCTCGGCCAGCTGGCGCACCGCCGGATCGTCGGAGTCCAGCGCGTCGTGATACTGCTGGAACAGCCACAGCGGATTATCGCCGTAGTCGCCGAGAAACGGTGCGCCCGAGGTATCGTCGCCGACCCGGTCGTCGGCGAAGACCTGCCAGCTGATTCCGGCCTGTTGTAAACGCTCCGGATAGGTCGTCCAGCGATACACCGGTTTGTAGTCGGCGGGATTTCCGGTCGCCGGTCCGCCCGCCGCGCCGCCGGGGTCGATCGTTCCGGTCCAGTGGTACAAACGATTCGGCGTGGTCGGTCCCTGCAGCGAACAGAAATAGTGATCGCACAGCGTGAAGGCGCCCGCCAGCGCGCGATGGAACGGAATATCGGCGTCGGTGAAATATCCCATCGTCATCTGGGATTTCGCGGGGATCCAGGCGTTGTACGCGCCGCCGGCCCAGGCCGAGTGGGTGGTAAGCCAGTCGTGTGCCAGATCGCCCATATCCTGGCCGTCAACCTTGGTGGTGTCGACGTGGAACGGCAGCAGATAGCCTGTGCTGCTGGCCCTGTCGGGCTGACGGTAGACCGGATCGGTCCCGCCGGGCAGCCGCAGCGCGGCCGCGTCACCGAATCCGCGCACCCCCGCCATCGAGCCGTAGTAATGATCGAACGAGCGGTTCTCCTGCATCAGGATGACGACGTGCTCGACCTCGTCGAGGGTGCCGCGCCGCCGGGGCTCGGCCAGTGCCGTGGCCATATCCTCCGGTATACCCGCCGCCCCCACCAGTCCGGCGGCCAACAGCCCGCCCAGTACCGTCCGCCGGTTTGCCGTGCCGAAACTGCGATCCATCGTCGAGCACTCCGATCATCCAGCCACCACATCGAGCGTCGTTCCATTCGAAAGATACGAAAATGGCCGGATTATCGGCAATTTGGAGACGAGCATCGCGCGATGTCGCCATCGGAAATTCACGCGCTGGTCATATTTCCGTCATGCGCGGGGTGACGATCAACCACAGATCCCGCGGGTAATAGGTCAGGCCCGCCTCCGCAGTAATAGGGGTACCAGGATTTACGCGCAGGCGCCACTTGCGCAGAATTGTCGCCAATGCTACGGCGATCTCGGTGACCGCGAAAGAATCTCCGATACATTTTCGCGGGCCCGCGCCGAACGGCAATGCCGCCCGGCGCAGCGCATTGGTCATCGGCTCGCTCGCCCACCGATCCGGATCGAAGACCTCGGGATCGGGGATCAGAGCCGGATCGTGTCCGGTCAGATACGGGCTGAGCAGGACCGAGGCGCCCCGGGGAATGTGATGTCCGCCCAGTTCCACGTCTTCCACCGCGCGGCGGGTGATCAACCAGATCGGCGGACTGTGGCGCAGCGATTCCTCGATGACCCGCGTGGTGTAGGGCAACCGTGCCAGGTCGGCGTGCTCGATCGGCTTGTCGCCCAGCACATCCGCCAGTTCGGCCACCACCCGCTGTTCCACCGCCGGATGTCCGCTCAGCAGCACGAAGGTCCACGACAGGGCGGTCGCGGTGGTCTCGGTCCCGGCCAGCAGGATCGTGACGATCTGATCGTGAATGACGCTGTCGGACAGCGTCATCGAGCCCTGCGAGCCCGCGGAGCCGTCCGACGCGCGGGCATCGAGCATCATGCTCAGCAGATCCGACCTGCGGGTGTCGGTGCGCCGATAATCCGCGATCACCTGATCCACCAGCGGATGCAATCGCGCCACCAACTCGGTCCATTCCCGATTGCGCGGCAGCGGAAGACGATTGAGCATCGGCAGCGGCGACATCGCCCGCCGATACGATAGTTCCAGAATCCGCGGCAGCCGCTGCTGCACCTCGGCGGTCAGCTCGTCGGCCACCCGCGCGGAGGTGATCGCGCGCGCCACCACCCCGAGGGTGATCGCGGTCATCGCGATACGGGCATCGAGCGCCTGCCCCGCATGCCAGGAATCGGCCTGCTCGGTGATCTGCTCACGCATGCCCACCAGATATTCCGCGAGCCGCTCCCGATGAAACGCCGGCTGCAACAGCAACCGATGCATCCGATGGGTCTCCCCGTCGGAGCTGAGCAACCCCTGCCCGAACACGTCGCGGAAATGCTCCACCGCAACGCCTTTGTCGAAGGACCGATACTTGGTCACGAACAACTCGTGACTCACCGCGGTGGAGGTGACCACATAGGCCTGCTGCCACCCGATCCTGATCCGCACCACATCCCCGCGCTCGCGCAGCGATTGAAACCACCCGATCGGATCATCCCGCAACTTCAACGCATGCCCCAACACCGGGATCGCCCCCGGCGCCATCGAAGAAACACTTGCCGAAGCGGACATCCCCCAATTCTCCGCCGCCCCCAACGACCCCCGCAGCCATTTGACCCCGACCCCGTCACCCTTCCGCCCCGCCCGTGGGTTCCGCAGTCGTGCCCCTGGGGTTCCGCAGTCCTACCCCGTGGGCTCCCGCTGTCCGGCCCCCTGGATTCCGGCCGCCTTGTCCCCTCGGTTCCGCTGTCCGGACCCCGGGGTTCCGCTGTCCCGCCCCCAGGGCTCCTGCCGCCTTGCCCCCGGGGTTCCGCAGTCCTCCCCTCTGTCCCGCGGCCCCGCTCCCCGTGTTGCCGTTGCCCCGGCACGCTTTTCGCCGGGGCAACGGGAAGGCGTCAGCGCACAGTCACCGTCAGCGTGAACTGTTGCGGCGGTTGCGGGGTGGCCTGGGCCCAGGGCTGGGTGGGGGCCGTGGCCAGGGTCAGCTTGGTGGTGCCCGCGGTCGCGGCGGTGAAGGTCCAGACGGTGGTGCCGGGGCCGCCGGGGGTGAAGGCGGCGTCCGGCTTGAACTGCGGCTCGCCCTCCTGACGCAGCACGTTCTGATCGGCCTCGCGCAGCTGCCAGGCGTATCCGGTGGACGGGGACTCCGGCAGCGCGACCGCGAGCTCCTGCCCGACGGTCAACGCCTGGGCCTGGCCGTTCCCGTCGACGCCGACGACGACAACCGGATCGGCGATCGGCGCCGCGAGGGTCGGCACGGGGCCGGTCGCGGCGGCAGTCGTCGCACCGGCGGCCAGGGCAGCACCGAAGGCGATCATCAGTAGAGGTGTACGCACCACAGTCCTTTCATGAGTTAGGGGCGCCCACACCTTACCGGCGTTTTCGCCGTTCGCATCCCGGCAACCGCGAAAACCATTCCCCGCCAGCGCGTTCCGCCGAATCAGCCCTTGCGCGCCAGCCCACCGTAGGCCCCGGAGGACTCGGGATGCTCGCCCACATCGCCCGGATTCTCCGGCCGCCACAGCGGCAGATGCACCAGACCCGGTTCCACCAGCGCCCAGTCGTGGAAGTAGGCGGCGATCTCGTCGCGACCGCGCAGCACGATCTCGGTGGACGTCCGACCCGACAGCTTCTGCGCCTCGAGCACCTCGGCGGGCTGACCATCGGCGGTGGCATGGGTGATCGCCAGATAACTACCCGGCGCCACCGCCTCCTGCAGCCGCGCCACACACTTGCCCGGATCGGCCGCCTCCGGCACGAAATGCAGCACCCCGAGCAACAGCACCGCGATCGGACGCTCGAAATCGAGGAGCTCACGCACCTGCGGATCACTCAGAATCGCTTCCGGCGCAGCGACATCGGCCTGTACGACCATCGCATTCGGATTGCCGTCGAGAATGGCGCGACTGTGCGCGACCGCCACCGGATCGATATCGGCGTAGATCACCCGCGCCTGGGGATTGCGAGCCTGGGCCACCTCGTGCACATTGCCGACGGTCGGAATGCCGGAGCCCAGGTCCAGGAACTGATCGATGCCCGCATCGACGAGAAACCGCACGCACCGACGTAGCAGATCGCGATTGGCGCGCATGGTTTCGGCGACATTCGGGGTGAACGCCTCGATCTGGCGAGCCAGCGTGCGATCGATCTCGAAATTGTGCATACCGCCGACGAAATAGTCGTAGACCCGGGAGGCACTGGGCCGATCCAGGTCGATACCTTCGGGCGCCCAACTCGGTCTGGTCATCGGAACCTCTCTGCGAACCCGCCCGCCGGAAGGCGAAGCATCGCAATCGTATTCGAGCGCCTTTCGAAATAGCTGTAGTTCACACATCCGTGACCACCCGGCTACGATCGATCTTCGTGGCGTGGGATGGGTCCGATCTCGACGGCCCGCACGCCGAACTGGCCGGGCGGTGGGCAGCCGCGCTCGGCGGCGGCGCGCGTGATCACGTCGTGCCCTTGAGCGCGGCCGAGGTGCGACAACTGCTGGCCGCGCTGGCCGCCGACGTACTCGACGCGGTGGCCACCGGCGACCGCGCCCGGGTCACCGGGGCCGGTGCGACCCTGGCCGCGGCGCATTTCGTCGGCGACGACGTACTCGGCCGCAGCGTCGCCGTATTGAGCGCCTTCTTCGCCGAAACCGCTGTGGCCCCGGCCCGTTCGGCGGAGCTGCTGGGCGCGTTCGCCACGGGCTATGTGCGCGCGTTCCGCTCGTGGCTGCTCGCCGAACAGGAAAGTGTGCGCACCGCCGACATCGCCGCGCGCCGCGCGGCCGAACAGCAGTTGCGCACCAGCGAGGCCCGACTGCGAGCGGTGTTCTCCCAGGCCGGAATCGGCACCGGCCTGTCGGATATGACCGGGCGCATCGTGGAGGTGAATTCGGCGTTCGCCCGGATGCTCGGCTACCGCCCCGAGGAGATGTGCGCCCTCGACGTCACCGACCTCACCCACCCCGACGACGCGCCCGGCATGTGGGAGCTCTACGGCGGCGTGCTGCGCGGTGAACACGACAATGTGCAACTGGAGAAGGCCTATCGCCACCGCGACGGCCACACCGTGTGGACCAATCTCAATGTCTCACTCATCCGCGACGAACACGGCGACCCGCAGTACACCCTGGTCCTGGTCGAGGACATCTCCGAACAGCGCGCCCTGCGCGAACGACTGAACTACCGCGCCCACCACGATCCGCTCACCGGACTGGCCAACCGCTCCCGCTTCTTCGACGCCCTGACCACCGCCTTCGCCGATCCCGCGGCCCGGGTCGGGCTGTGCTACGTGGATCTGGACCACTTCAAATCCGTCAACGACACCTTCGGCCACTCCCTCGGCGACGAACTGCTGTTCCAGGCCGCGGCCCGATTACAGGGCTGCGTCGAACATCCCGATCACCTCGTGGCCCGCATGGGCGGCGACGAATTCGTGATCCTGGTGCCGCGCGCCGACGGCACCGGCGAACTGGCCGCGCTGGCGCGCACCGTGCTGGCGGCCTTCGCGCGACCGTTCGAACTGCAGGGCCACCGCCTGACCGTCACCGTCAGCGTCGGTGTCATGATCGAACAGGCCGGACTCACCTCCACCGACGCGCTGCTGCAGGCCGCCGACACCACCATGTACTGGGCCAAGACCGGCGGCCGCAGCCGCTACGCGGTCTTCGATCCCGATCGCCGCCGCCGCGAGCACACCCGCGCCGAACTGACCGCCGCCCTGCCCGCCGCGGTCAACCGCGGCGAATTCTTCCTCGACTATCAACCCATCGTCGCCCTCGCCGATCAACGCCCGGTCGCGGTGGAAGCCCTTGTGCGCTGGCAACATCCGGAGCTCGGCGTCATCACCCCGACCCGGTTCATCGATCTGGCCGAGGACGCCGGACATATCGCCGCCCTGGGCACGATGGTGCTCGAACAGGCCTGCCGCGACGGCCGCGCCTGGCACGACCGCTTCGGCGAGCGCAGCCCGGTGGTGAGCGTGAACGTCTCCTCGGCCGAGGTCGCCGATCCCGCCTGGCTGAACCGGGTGCAGACGATCATCGCCGACACCGGCATCGCCCCGCAGCGACTGCAATTGGAACTGACCGAACGCGCGTTCATGCACGCCACCGGCCGTCCCCTGCAGGCCCTGCACACCCTGGTCGACGCCGGGGTGCGCATCGCCATCGACGATTTCGGCACCGGCTACTCGAATCTGGCCTATCTGGGCCAATTGCCGTTGCACGTGGTGAAACTGGCGGGCCAGTTCATCCATCGCATCCGCACCGCCACCGCCTCCGACCGCGGCGATCTACTGGTGTTGGAGACGATCGTCGATCTCAGTCACGCCCTCGGGCTGACCGTCACCGCCGAATGCGTCGAAACCCATCACCAGGCCGACCGCCTGCTCGGACTCGGCTGCG
Organism: Nocardia pseudobrasiliensis NBRC 108224; assembly: GCF_001613105.1. Classification (GTDB taxonomy): domain Bacteria; phylum Actinomycetota; class Actinomycetes; order Mycobacteriales; family Mycobacteriaceae; genus Nocardia; species Nocardia pseudobrasiliensis. The sequence continues at coordinate 25,830 of NZ_BDBS01000065.1, forward strand.
ATACCGCGCAGGGCTGGTACTTCCACCACCCCATGCGCGCGGATCGACTTACCGAATTGCTCGGGTCGTAGGACACTTGATCACTATGCTCACCGTGTACTACGACCTGTTCCTACTGCTGTACGAGGCCGAGCGCCTGTTCGAGCGGTTCCTCGGCCAGTGACCCGGCGGCTCAGCCGATATTGGCCGACAGATCCGGAATCATCCGAAACGCCTCGTCGGCCCAGTTGTTCCAGGCGTGGATACCGAACGCCGGGAAGTCGTAGATCACGTTCTGCGCGCCCAGCGACATCATCCGCACCTGGAACGCGCGCGTGTTGATCTGCGCCAGCGCCTCGAGCGCGATGCCGTTGAGGGTGTTGAAATTCGGACCGTCGGTCGCGGTCGGTCGACCGGTGCCCGCGGCGATCCACAACCGCTGATTCTGCTGGATGAGCCTGGGCGCGAAGACGAACGGATCCATCCGCAGCCACTTGGGATCCCACGGCGGGGCCATCGAGTCGACGTTGTAGCCGCCCGCGTCGATCATCGCCGTCCGGATCGCCTCGCGCATACCGGGGGCGGAGATGTTGAGGTAGCCGGAGAAGGATCCGGCGAAGCTGAACTGATCGGGGTGGTAGGCGGCCAGCGTCAGCGCCGCGCTGCCGCCCATCGACAGTCCGAACACGCCGTTGCGAGTGGGGTTGAAGCCCAAGCGGTCCCGCAGCGCGCCGCGCAGATCGCGGGTCAGAAACGATTCCCAGTCGTAGCGGTAGCTCTTACCCGGACCGGCGGCCAGGATCATCGTCGCGCCCGAACCCGACGCCGAACCCGAGGACGATCCGCTGATCGGCGGAATGCCGAAGAAACTCGACGGCGAGTTCCAGTCCAGATAGAAGCTGGACTGACCACCGACGGGCATGACCACATTGATATTCGCGTCGGCCATCTGGCGCGCGACCGCGGTCTCGATCTCCCAGCCGTTGAGATCCTCGCGGGCGCGCATACCGTCGAGCGCGTACACCACCCGGGAGGTGTTGCCGTCGGCCGCGCGGAAGATGCGCGATTTGATCGGGCCCATCACCGGCGAGTCGACCCAGAAATCGAAGCCGCTGGGATCGAAGGCGGCCGCGGCCGGACCCGCCCCGCCCACCACCGCCGCACCCAGCGGCAGCATGACGGACAGGACCAGCGCGAGCAGTTTCGGCCGGAAGCGATCACGAACCCGCCGGGGGCGCAACAAACGCATGGAGGGGAACACCTTTCGTCGAACTGCGTTCGGCAACGGCGGAGACCCACGGTCCCCCGACCCGACCGGGGATCCCACGTGTTGCGCGTGTCGCGCGTGATGTCGGCCAACCGGTCGGTCCGTGTTACCGGAATGTGATGTGTTCCCCTCGGACACCACGACAGGAATAACGGACAAATAACTCGTAATCAGCGGTATTCGATCATGGAGTTTCCGAATAACCCACGGTCCGCTATCCATTCGATCATGAACGTCCCATGGTACCGATCCGCCCGAATTCGATCATGTCGCACAACGGCCACGACCACCGAAAAGACTCGGTTGTCACCCGGCCGGCTCCGCAATCCGCATCCCACGCATCCGCCACCGCTGACCCTTCGAATCCATCGGAAGGTCGCCCGTGATACCGCGGTGAACCCGGGTACATCCCGATGGTGTTCGACGAATTCACCAGCGAGACCATGCGACTCGACGACTCGCAGATCTTCCTCCGGCGCGGCGGCGAAGGTCCGCCGATCCTGCTGCTGCACGGCCATCCACGCACCTCGGCGACCTGGCATCGGGTCGCTCCCCGCCTGGTGGCACGCGGGTTCACCGTGGTCTGCCCGGACCTGCGCGGCTACGGCCGCTCCCGCGGACCCGAACCGACACCGGATCACGCCGGATACGCCAAGCGAGCCATGGCCGCCGACATGGTCGCCGTGATGCGCCGGTTGGGGTATTCGAATTTCGCACTCGCAGGCCACGATCGCGGAAGCTATGTCGCCTTGCGACTGACACTCGACCACCCCGATATCGTCTCGCGCGTCGCATTATTGGACTGTCTGCCGATCAGCGAACATCTCGCGCGCGTGACCGCCGAATTCGCCACCCGTTGGTGGCACTGGTTCTTCTTCGCCCAGCCCGAGATTCCCGAACGCGTCATCACCGCCGATCCGGACCGATGGTACCGGGGCGATCCGGAGACGATGGGCGCCCGAAACTACGACGAATGGCGAATGGCGACCAGAAATCCGACCGTAGTGCGGGCCATGCTCGAGGACTACCGCGCCGGGCTGACCATCGACGCCGAACACGAACGCGCAGACCGCGCGGCAGGTATTCGATTGCGTTGTCCGACATTGATTCTCTGGTCACTACGCGACGATCTGGAACAACTCTACGGTGATCCGCTGCGAATCTGGCGGGACTGGGCCGTCGACGTCACCGGTTTCGGCATCGACTCCGGCCATCACATGGCCGAGGAGGCTCCGACAGCGCTCGCGACCGCACTCGCCGAATTCTTCGAATGACCTAGCGCTTGGGGAATCCGATCACGAAACCCAGCGCGATGATCACGGACCCGACCACCGAGATGGCGACCATACTCCACATGCCGAACCTCTCATTCCCTCTGCGCGACAAGCGGATTCACCCTACAGTGACGCCACAGGGGACGCACCGGAATGGTTGATCTTTCTCAACGCGACCAGAACGCCGACGGCGGCGACGGGCAATAGATCCAACGCCACCGCCGGCAACACCACACTCACCAGCAACAGAGCCGGGCTCCACCACGGCAATCGTCCCCGCCGGGCCAGCAGCGCGGCCAACACCACCAGCCCGAGGAAGAACAACTGCGGCACCACGGTATAGACCACCGCCCGCACACCCGCGATCGCGGAGAACTCCCGGCTCAGCCGTGCCATCTCGGCATGATCGCTGGCCTGAGCCGCGATGATGATATCCGCCCCGAACTGCACGATCCCCGCCGCCAACCCGATCAGGGTCAGCGCCACCGTCGCGGTCCGCCCGATACCAGCGGGAAGCAGACGGCCCAAACCGATCACCACCGCCACGAACAACATCAGCCCGATCAACGCGACGACGTGGGCGAGTTGCCAGACCGCTCCCGGACCGTAATCGCCACGCGCCAAACCGATCAGCCGGATCACCCCGTAGCCGAACAGGCACAGGGGTGCGCAGATCAACAGCGCGCCGAAATATCTCATACGCCGATCCTGGCAGGGGCGGCGTATATGAACCTCCGGGAAAACCCTGGTTCAGCGCCGGACAGTCTTGCTGCGCATGAGAAATTCGGGCAGATATCCGTCATGCGGCAACCCGGCCCGCATCCAGGTGGTCGGATGGTCGCCGAGGTGCACATTGGCGATGGTCGGCTCGTCCACCAGCTGATCGATCAATCGCTCGTCGCCGGTGAATGCCGTGAGCACCAACGTATTTCGCAAGGCGGCGATACCCGCGTCGCGATCCCACGGCGCCACCCACACGCACGGGAAGGGCAGTTCCGCGCCGATCTGCTCGGCGAACGGATCGTCCACCTGATGCACCGCCGGACGCAAAACCGCGCTGCCGTCGCCGAGTTCGTCGACAATGCCGTTCCCGCCCAGCCACACTCGCGTTCCCGCCGCGCGCTCGCGCAGATGCTTCGCCAAGGCGCGCGCGGTCTCGACCGTGTGCACGGGCAGTACAGCACGCTCGTCCAGCGCGGGCAGACTGGGCAATTCGGCCAGCCGCGCGGCGAGGGCCTCGGCGACCGGCGCGGGATCGCCCTCCACGAGTACTGCCGTGGCATTCACGCAGCCGACACCGCCACCGCCGCTGACGGATTCGACCATGGTGTCCAGCGCCGACTCCCAATCAGCGCCCGCGGTCAGCAACACCTTGGACCGGCCCGGACCCTGCGGCAGCACGCCGGGATCACCGGCATACTTCCGGACCACCTCGTCACCGCCGTAGACCATGCCCAGATCCGCACCGCGAAGGATCTCCCCCGCCGCGTCGTGATCGGTGGGCAGCAATACGATTCGATCCTCACCGAATCCGGCTTCGCGCAATGCGGTGATCAGTCGATGCGGGGTGAACGGCTCGCGTCGCGAGGGACGGACCGCGACGCGGTAGCCCAGGGCCAGCGGTTCCAGCCACGCCAGATGTACCGCGGGATGATTACCCGCGGCGTGGACGGCGAAGACCTCACCGCGGCGGCTCCACACCGCCCGCCCCGCGTGCGTGGACGGGTCCCGCCAGTCACCGACCGCATCGGCGGGACGCGCGTTCCGCACGGTGCGGTAGACCTGCGCGGCCGCGAGCGCGATATCGGCGGTCGCGTTGCGCACCACGGTGATCGGCATTCCCGCGACCGCGCTCACGGTGCGTTGATAATCCTCGACGCTCTGTCCGGCCACGCGTTCGGTGGCGAAGGCGCGGCCCGCGCGGGCGATGGCCGCGATCCGCCCGTCGACCGGCAGTGCGGCCGAGCGGTGCATGGCCTGCATGGCTCGGGTGACATACAGTCGGGGCGCCAAACTCAGTGTGGCGACCGGGTTTCCGGTGCGGTCCCCGATCGTCTCCTGGTTGCGGGAGCGATACGGGCCGGTGGGTCCGAGGGCGTCCAGGCGCAGCATCAGTACACCCCCTCGATCACCGTCGCGCCGCCGAATGTGGCCACCGGGGTGACATCGGCGACCGAATCGCCGAATCCGCCGGGCGGCGGCGGCATCCGTGTGCCCATATCGCGCTCGATATTGTTGACCAGCAAGGCCGTGCGGCTCAGATGGTTCATCACCACCCGACCGCGCTCGCCGTAGGGTACGACCTCGCCGGTGTCCGGATCGACGATCCGGAAGGTGGTGTGGGGAGCGAACGGATCGAATACACACGGTTCGTCCTCGTCCAGACCCGCGCGCTCGATGGCCGCGCCCAGAATCATGGTGCTGCCGTACATGCCGATCAGGCGAATCCCCGGAAAGACCTCGCGCCGTAACAGGTCCCGGGTATCGGCGTCCAGGTGCGCACCACCCCACACGATCGCGCGCACCTTGCGATTGACCACCTCCACGAGCTCGGCACGCCGGGCCATCCGCTCCAGCAGCGGCGGAGTGGCCACGAGGACACCGATGTCCTGGGTACGCAGGACGAGCTCCATCTGATCGATCAGATGTTCGGTGTAGGCATCGGCCTCCGTGCCGCGACCCTCGGCGATCAGTCGCTTCACCCAGCGCGGATCCAGATCGATGGTCAAATTCAGACTTTCGCGCACCCGGCACAACCCCGCGATCGACGCGCCGACACCGTGCGGACCGCTGGGCATCGCGCCGAGCCAGTCGACGTCTCGCGGAACATCGTGCTCGTCGAGCCGCGCGCCGAGCCAGTCGACGCCGTCGCGCTCCCACTCGTCGGTGAACACCACCCGCTTGGGTTGCCCTGTGGTGCCGCCGCTTTCGTACACCGCCACCGCGCGGGCGACGCCGAATCCGCGCGGAATCAGGTCCCGGACACCGATATCGCGCAACTCGTCCACGACATTGGGAAACAGGGCCAGATCGTCGAAACCGCGGACATCGGTCAGCGGATCGAAATCCAGCGTCTTCGCGCGCGCCAACCAGAACGGCGATCCGGTCCGCTCGTCGAAGTGCCAGCGCATCATCTCTCGAACGAATTCATCGTGATCTTGCATGCAATTCCTTCTCTCCGAACGGCTTTCGACCCAACCGTAGGCCGCGGCGAGTCATAACGTCCAAGACCGAATTCCACATAAATTGATGCCTCTAGTGTTATGAGAGGATCACGATCATGGACCTGCTGTCGCTGCGCTACTTCCGGGTGGTGGCCCGCCACGAACACATCAGCCGCGCCGCCGCGGAACTGCGCGTCGCCCAGCCCTCGCTCAGCCGCACCATCGCCCGCCTCGAATCCGATCTCGGGGTCCCCCTGTTCGACCGGAGGGGCCGCACCGTCCGGCTCAATCGGTTCGGCGCGGCATTCCTGCGCCGGGTCGACCGCGCCCTGACCGAACTCGACGATGCGCGAACGGAATTGGCCGACGCCGCGGGCCTGGAACACGGCACCGTCGCCGTCGCTTCGGAGACGCTGCTCTCCCTCACCGAATTCCTGCCCGCCTTCCGCGCCCGCTACCCGGACGTCGAACTGCAGCTCTACCAATCCACGGCCGCCCGCATGGCCCGCCAACTCGCCGCCCACGAAATCGACCTGTGCCTGGCCTCCCAGGAAATCACCGGCCCCGCCATCCGCACCGTCGAGTTGTTCCGCGAACCGGTCCTGCTCGCCGTCCCCCTCACCCACCCCCTGGCCGCCCACGACAGCGTCCCCATCGAATCCCTGGCGGGCGAACCGATAATCACCACCCGAGTCGGCTACTGGCAGCGCACCCTCACCGACCACCTCTTCGCCACCGCGGGCCTCACCCCGAACATCACGGTCGAGGGCGACGAACTGGCCGCCGTCCAATATCTCGTCACCGTAGGTCTGGGCATCGGCCTCATCCCCGAAATGTCCCTACGCTCCCGCGCCCAAACAGCCGTAGCCTGGGTCCGCCTCGACACCCCCGACAGCCACCGCACCCTCCGCATAGCCTGGCGCGAGGACACCTATCTTTCCCATGCCGCCCAACGTTTCCGCGACATGCTGATCGAGAGCCTCACACCAGGTACGAACCGAAACAGCCGCGGCGACGACTGATATCGATCAGAGGTCGATCACCACCTTGCCCTGGACATGGCGGGCCGATCGACGACTCCCGCGTAATCGGTGCCGAACTCGGTGGGCAGGCTCAGGCCGAACCTCGCCGCGGTCTCGGCATCCGCGGTCATGAACCAGTCCATCGGATTCAAGCCCGCCGCACCCACTCGGACGCGGATCTGCCCCTCGCCCGCTCGGGGTTCGGGGACGTTCTGGACGGTCAATACCTCAGGGCCGCCGAAGGACTCGAGCCGAACCGCCCTATTCGTGTTCGCTCGCAGGTCACCATCATGCCGCCGCATCCGTACCGTCTCCTCGTGTCCGTGGAGCCAACGTGAAATCCGAGCCGTATGTCGACGCGATGGCGAATCGACTGCGGCACAGCGCATTCCGAGAGTGGCCGGATCAGGGCCGTTTCAGGCTGCCGACACTCAGCGATCCGCCCCCGGTGACCCGCAGGCTCTCCTCGGCCGCACGAACATAGCCGGCCGGGTCCTTGTCGACAGGCTGTACACCCGCGTAATTGCGCGCCTCGTAGGCAGCGAAGTCGACGGCCAGCTGATGGCGTCGCGACAGCCCCGCCAGACGCCGGAAGTCGGTGAGGCCCTCGCGTTCCTCCTCGGCCATATGGTCGCTGTTGGCCTCGTTGGCCGCCGCGACGGCTGCGTACCACTCGTCGGTACCGACGCGATGGCGCCCCACCTCGGCGATGGCATCCCTGATCTGATTGTGGTCATCGATGGCGTCGAGCGTCTCGTCCTCCACCCCCGCCTTACGCCGAGCCGCGATGCCCACCTGCAGCAGCGCGGGGTAGAAGATCTCCTCCTCCGCCTGTGCGTGCAGCTCGAGAAACGCCGCCAGCCTGTCCCAGATGGCCGACAGCACACCGGTATCGGAGCGATCGATCTGCTCCAGGATCGCGAACAGCCGACGCTGCTCGTGATGGTCGTCGAGGATCAGCTGGGTAATGTCCACAATTCCTCCCTGACACCGCACTCCATGGTCGGCTCCGGGCGCCGGCACGTCCCGAACCCGACGATAACGCACCGCCGAGCCACCCCATGGCCTGCCACACCCCGCGCCGCACTCGACAGGCAAACCGGACCCGCTCTCGGCTTCTTTCATCGCCATCTGGGATACGAGAGGGTCACATGTTCGGATGCGCATATATACGTATCGACCTGAATGAACATGGGAGCGGATCCCAGCACCCTGCGACGACGCACAGGATGCCGGGATCCGACTCGAACTCAGCGTTTGGCGCGGTCCCGCTTCTCGCGGACACGCACCGAGATCCGCACCGGCGAACCCTCGAACCCGAATTCCTCACGCAACTTGCGTTCCAGGAAGCGGCGGTAGCCCGCCTCCAGGAAGCCCGTGGTGAACAGGACGAAGGTCGGCGGTCGGGTGGTGGCCTGGGTGGCGAACAGGACTCGGGGCAGGCGGCCGCCGCGCATGGGCGGTGGGGTGGCCGCGATGACCTCTTTGAGCCAGGTGTTCAGGCGGCCCGTCGGAATGCGCCGGTCCCAGGACTCCAGCGCGGTTTCCATTGCGGGAACCAGCTTTTGGACGGCGCGGCCGGTGTGGGCGGAGATGTTGACCCGCTGCGCCCAGCGCACCTGGACCAATTCGCGGTCGATCTCACGCTCGAGCTGTTCGCGACGGTCCTCGTCGACCAGATCCCACTTGTTGTACGCCAGCACCAGCGCGCGGCCGGTGTCGGCGACCATGCTGATCACCCGCAGATCCTGTTCGGTGATCGGCTGGGAGGCGTCGATGAGCATGACCGCGACCTCGGCGGCCTCGATGGCCGATTTGGTGCGCAGCGAGGCGTAGAACTCGGTGCCGCTGGCATTGGCGACCTTGCGCCGCAGACCCGCGGTATCGACGAAACGCCAAGGCTTACCGTCCAATTCGACCAGCGAATCGACCGGGTCGACCGTCGTTCCCGCCACATCGTGTACGACCGAGCGCTCGTCACCCGAAAGTTTGTTCAGCAGACTGGATTTGCCGACATTCGGCTTACCGACCAGCGCGACGCGCCGCGGACCGCCGCCGACACCGCTACCCTCGCGCGGAGTTTCGGGCAGCACCGCGAGCACATCGTCGAGCAGATCGCCCGTCCCGCGCCCGTGCGTGGCGCTGACCATCCGCGGCTCCCCCAGACCCAGCGACCACAGCGACGCCGCCTCGGCCTCGAGCTTCTCGCCGTCGACCTTGTTGGCCACGAGGATGACCGGAGTCTTGGAGCGCCGCAACACCTTCACGGCGGCCTCATCGGTCGAGGTCGCGCCCACGGTGGCATCCACAACCAGCAGAATCGCGTCCGCGGTCCGCATGGCCAGCTCGGCCTGACGCGCCACCGCCTGCTGCAGCCCCTTGGCGTCGGGCTCCCAACCGCCGGTGTCCTGCACCAGGAAACGCCGTCCGGCCCAGCTGGCCTCGTAGGAGACGCGGTCACGGGTCACGCCCGGGACGTCCTCCACCACGGCCTCGCGGCGGCCCAGGATCCGGTTCACCAGAGTCGATTTGCCGACATTCGGGCGGCCGACGACCGCCAGGGTCGGCATCGCGACCTGCTCGTCGGCCTCCGGGTCACCCGCGAGATCGACGACCTCCCAATCGGTTTCGTCGCTCCAAATGCCGTCGGCGGCAAAGGTTTCCTGCGTCATCTTCCACCTCCCATCGAAATCTGCTGGGCCACAACTCGATACAGCTCGTCGATAACCTGATCCATGGACAGGTCGCTGGTGTCGACCAGCACGGCGTCCTCGGCCGGGCGCAGCGGCGACACCGCGCGCGTCGAGTCGAGATTGTCGCGGCGCTGGACATCGGCCAGCACGGCCTCGTAGTCGTCGCCGCGGCCCTCGGCGATGTTCTGCTGATTGCGCCGGTCGGCGCGCGCCTCGGCCGAGGCGGTCAGATAGATCTTGGCGTCGGCGTCGGTCAGCACGACCGTGCCGATATCGCGGCCCTCCACCACGATTCGGCCCGCGCTCGCGGCGATCTCGCGCTGCAATGCGACGAGCTGATCACGCACCTCGGGCACGGCCGAGACCGCCGAGACGGCCTTGGTCACGGCATTGCCACGGATCTCCGCGGAGACATCCACACCGTCGAGCTCGATCAGTTCGCGGCTCGGGTCGGTGCCGATGGTCAGCGGCAGATCCTTGACGGTGACCGCGATGGCGGCCGGATCGTTCAGATCCACTCCGCCGCGCAGCACGCGCAGCGTCGCGACCCGGTACATGGCGCCGGTGTCGAGGTAGCGGGCGCCGAGGCGGTCCGCCAACCGGCGCGACACGCTGGATTTGCCGGTGCCCGACGGGCCGTCCATAGCGACGACCAGCGGTGTCGAACCGGAAATATCCGCGTCGTCCACGCCGCCTCCTCGAACGTTCCGGCCCAGCATCTGCACACCGTTCACCACGACACTCCGTTCAAGTCCTTGATCGCCCAGCAACGTCGCACTGTCACAACGACACCGCCTCGTAAAGCTTCCCGATTTCGTCACGACCGAGTACACGCATGCTGCCGGGCCGCTGATCACCCAGCGCGATCGGGCCGATATGCGTACGCACCAGACCGATGACCGGATGGCCGACCGCCGCCAGCAGGCGGCGCACGATGTGCTTGCGGCCCTCGTGCAGCACGACCTTCACCAGCGAGCGGCCCTCGCCGATCTCGAGCACCTGGAACCGGTCGACCTTGGCCGGGCCGTCGTCGAGTTCGACGCCGCTGTGCAGCCGCTTGCCGGTCTCGCGCTTGACCTCACCGTTGACGGTCGCGAGGTAGGTCTTGGAGACCTCGAAGGAGGGGTGCATGAGCCGGTGGGCCAGATCGCCGTCATTGGTGAGCAGCAGCAGACCCTCGGTATCGGCGTCGAGGCGGCCGACGTGGAACAGCCGCTGCCCGGCCATGACTCGCTCGGCGACGATATCGCCGACACACGGGCGGCCCATCTCGTCGGACATGGTCGACTGGAAACCCTTGGGCTTGTTCAGCGCCAGGTAGACCTGTTCGTCGCGGACCACGACGCGCACGCCGTCGACCCGCACGACCGCGGTGTTGGGGTCGATGCGCAGGCCCTGTTCGCGCACGATCGCGCCGTCGACCTCGACGCGGCCCTTCTCGATGAGTTCCTCGGCGGCGCGGCGCGAGGCCACACCCGCCTTGGCCAGCACCTTCTGCAAACGTTCGCCCTCGCCCCAGGGGAGCTTCTTCGGGCCGGTCTCCGCGGCCTCGACGTGCTGATTGCGGGCGGGTTTGGCGAAGCTGAGCACGGTCTGCTCGCGACGCTGCTTCTGCGGTTTGCGGCTGGGCGCTGGCTTGGGGGTCAGCGGGCGGCCGCCGCCGATGCGTCCGGCGGCGCTGCTGCCGGTCAGCGAACGGCTGTCACCGCGCCCGGCCAGACGTTCGGGCATCGAACGTCCCGCCATGGAACCGCCACGCCCCGAACCGAATCCACCGGAGGCCGCGCCCCGCCGATCCTGCCCCGACCGATCCGCCGACCGATCGAAACCGCCCCGGCGATCGTCGCGCTCGAACCCGCGCCCGCCACGCTCGGAACCACCGCGCTCGAAACCACGCGGCCCACGATCCGAACCACCACGCTCGAAACCACGCGGCCCACGATCCGAACCACCACGCTCGAAACCACGCGGCCCACGATCCGAACCACCACGGGCGTCCCGATCGAAACCGCCGCGATCGCGGCGGTCGTAACCACCGCGCTCCTCGCGACCGGAACCAGCACGGCTCCCACGGTCGGATCCACCGCGACCGCGGTCGAATCCATCGCGTCCACCACGGTCGAAACCACGCGCATCACGATCGGACCCGCGTCCCCCGCGGGCGTCACGATCTGATCCGCGCGAACCACCGCGGCTGTCGCGGTCGAACCCCCCGCGTCCTGCGGAAGCGCCGCGCTCATCGCGGTCGCTCCGATATCCCCCACGGCCGCGGTCGTTGCCGCGGCCTCGGGCCGATCCGCCGGTAGGCGGTTCGCCCTTACGTTTCCTACGATCCGGTGTGCCATCTCGGCGAGCGGGTGTATTCACGTGATCCTGTCAATCCTCGGTACCGAGATCGATCTCCGACTCGGCGGGTTTCTTCAGCCTGGTGTACCGGGGATCGGTATCCAGGCTCTCGTTGATCTCATCGATCAGGTCGACGCCCGGAAGCAAGGGCGCCAGCGGCGGCAGATCCGCCAGTGACGCGAGCCCGATCCGTTCCAGGAACAGTTCGGTGGTGACGTACTGCGTGCCGTTGGTCTCGGGATCTGTCCCGGACTCGGCGATCAGGCCGCGTGCCACCAGGGTGCGGATGACGCCGTCGACGTTCACCCCGCGCACGGCGCTCACCCGTGCTCGCGTAACCGGTTGACGATAGGCGATGACCGCCAAAGTTTCCAAAGCGGCCCGGGTCAATTTCGACCGCGAACCGTCCAGCAGCATGCGCTCGACATAGGGCGCGTACTCGGTCCGAGTGTAGAAACGCCACCCGTCACCGACGTATCTGAGATCTATGCCACTCCCCCGCGCCGACAGCTCCGCCGACATCTCCCGCAGCGCCTGTTCCACCCGTGGCTCGGTGTCGTCGAGGGCCGTCGCCAACTGCTCGACCGTCGCGGGCGCGTCGACGATCAAGAGCATCGCCTCGAGGGCCGCACGGAACTCCGGCTCGTCGAGCCGCTCCGAAACCTCGGCCTCCTCGCCCTCGGCAAGCTCACCTTCGTTGTCGGCAAGGTCGCCCTCTGCGTCGGCAATGTCGGCCCGCTCCCCAGCGATCACGGTCTGCTCGCCAACGGTATTGGCCTCGTTGCCAGCAGCATCGGCCTGCTCGCCAGCAATACTGGTCTGCTCCCCAGCGATATCGGCCTGCCCACCAGCGACAGCGACCTGCTCCTCAGCGATACCGGTCTGCCCCACAGCAATACCGGCCTGCCCCACAGCAATACCGGCCTGGCTCTCAGCAATATCGACCTGGCTCTCAGCAAGATCGGCCTGGCCCTCAGCGATATCAGCCTGCCCGACAGCGACATCAGCCTCGGACGCCGCGCGGTCCGGCTCCTCGCCCGGCCCCGTCTCCTCGGCCAGGCTCGTCTCATCGGCGAGTTCGGCCTCGTCCGCCCGCTCCGGCTCCGCTGCCACAGCCTCGTCCAGATCGGTGTCCGCTGCCGTCATCACCCGTAGTCCTCTTCGATAGTCACTGTCTCCGTCGGCTTTTCACCATCGGCCTCGCCGATCCAGCTGACCGCCAATGGGCCCAGCGGATCGGGTTGGTCGAACTCGATCGTCTTGCCTCGATACAGTTCCAGCAGCGCCAGGAAGCGGGCGACGATCTGGACCGGCGTCTCGCAATCGGCGCATATCTCCCGGAAGGTGGTCCAGCCACCGGCTCCGCGACTTTTCAGCATCTCCAAAACGAACGCGGCCTGTTCGGCCACCGAGATGGCGTGGTTGTGCAGATGATCCAGTCCCACCTTCGGCGTCGGACGCGGTCGGAACGCCGCCGCGGCGATCTCGGAGAAGCCGACGGCGTCAACTCCCAGCGTAACCTCCGGCAGCAGGTCGAGAAACCGGTCCTCCAGCGACACCGCACGCGGATAGCGCCGCAGCGCCGCCTGTTCGAGTTCGCCGAGCAATTCGGCCACCTGCTTGAACGCCCGATACTGCAGCAGCCGCGCGAACAACAGATCGCGCGCCTCCAGCAGCGCCAGATCCTCCTCGTCGGCTACCTCACCCGACGGCAGCAACCGCGCGGCCTTCAAATCCAGCAAAGTCGCCGCGATCACGAGGAATTCGGTGGTCTGATCGAGAATCTTGTCCGCGCGCAGCGTCTTGTCCTCGTCCAGGCTCGCCGTCAACACCTTGACATAGGCGATGAACTCGTCGGTGACCTGGTGCAACGCCACCTCGGTCACATCGAGCCGACGCTGGCTGATCAGCTGCAGGAGCAGATCGAACGGGCCCTCGAAATTGGCCAGCCGCAGATGAAACTTGTTCGTTCTGTCCGAATTGTCCGGCGCGGCGGTGGTTGTCGCGTCGTTCACCGGCCCGACCGGTGGATGACTTCCCGTGCCATCGCGCGATACGCCTCGGCGCCACCGGATTTGGGCGCCCAGGTGGTGATGGGCTCACCGGCCACGCTCGCGTCGGGGAAGCGAACCGTGCGGGCGATCACCGTGTCGTAGACCAGATCGCCGAAGACCTCCACGACCCGGGCCATCACCTGCCGCGAATGCAGTAACCGCGCATCGAACATGGTGACCACGATGCCGTACAGGCTCAACCGCTGATTCAACCGGTCCCGCACCTTCTCCACGGTATCGGTGAGCAGGGCCAGTCCGCGCAGCGAGAAGTATTCGCATTCCATCGGAATGACGACACCGTCGGCGCAGGCCAGCGCGTTGACGGTGAGCAGACCCAGCGACGGCTGGCAGTCGATGAGGATGTAGTCGTACTGATCGCGCAGCGAGGCCAGCGCGCGTCCGAGCGTCTGCTCGCGCCCTACCTCGTTGACCAGCTGGATCTCGGCCGCGGATAGGTCGATATTGCTGGGCAATAGATCCATGCCGTCGACCTTGGTGCGCATGAGCACATCCTTGGCCGCGGCCTTGCCGCCGACGAGCAGATTGTGCACGGTCAGATCGAGATCGTGATGGGCGACACCGAGGCCCGCCGACAGCGCGCCCTGCGGATCGAGATCGACCAGCAGGACGCGGCGGCCGTATTCGGCCAGCGCCGCGCCGAGATTGATGGTGGAGGTGGTCTTTCCGACGCCCCCCTTCTGATTACACATGGCGATGATCAGGGCTTCGTCCTGATGCGACACCGGAGGCGGTTCGGGAATATCACGCAACGGGCGACCGGTCGGTCCGATTTCCGCGCCGTCCGCCACGATGTCCTTCGCCTCCCACAGTGTCTGGGCCGCCTGCTCGATGCGGGGGGCCGACCTTCCCGAAAGCGGTTCTGCCGCAGCACTCCTCGGCGGCTCGGCCGCACCGGCTGTCGTCATATCCGCTGCTCCTTCAGTGTTCTGCGCCCAATTGCCCCGCCGAGCGCAGCGAGGCAGCTCCCACCCGACGTCCCCGTAACGGTGACATCAGGACCCCCATAGACGCTACCGCTTCGGAGCGCAAGACCTACGCTCGGACACGCTTTGTGAGCATGGCATCAGTGCGCCGTGGCACCGATCTGTGCGCAAAACGTGGGCCAGCATACCGGCGGAGTATCGAAACAGAGGGAAGGACAACGTCTCCGGCGCGTCGTGGCCTACCGCGCCCGGGGATGGGCCGTGGCCCAGACCTCGTGCAGGGTAGTGATGGTGACGAGAGTGTAGATCTGCGTCGTGGTGACCGAGGCGTGTCCGAGCAATTCCTGAACGACTCGGACATCGGCGCCACCGGCGAGCAAATGGGTGGCGAAGGAATGGCGCAAAGTGTGCGGGGATACGGCCGCACCGATTCCCGCGCGCTCGGCGGCGTCCTGCAGGACCTGCCACGCGCTCTGACGCGAGAGCCGACCGCCGCGATGATTGAGAAACAGCGCCGCATTTCCCTTGCCGTGCAGCGCCAGCGCGGGCCGACCGCGGACCAGATAGCCCTCGACGGCCGCCAGCGCGGGGCGGCCGATCGGGACCATCCGTTGTTTACCACCCTTGCCGTGCAGGACGACCGCGCGTTCGCCGGTATCGATATCGTCGATATCGAGTCCGACGACTTCGGATATCCGCGCGCCCGTGGAATACAGCAGTTCCAGCAGCGCGCGATCGCGCAGCCCGCGCGGACCGCCGTCGGCTTCCCCGGTACCGCCGGCGGCCTCGAGCAGCTTCGAAATCTGTTCATATGGAAGGGCTTTCGGCAGCCGCCTGGCCGGAGTGGGCGGTTTCACCGGATGCGCGACATCACCCGCGGTAATGCCCTCGGTCGTCGCGAACCGATGCAGCCCCCGCACCGCGACCAGCGCCCGCGCCGCCGAACTGGCCGCCAGCGCCGGATATCCACCGCCCCCGGTCCGCAGCGCCACCACGAAATCGGCGATATCGCTTTCGCGCACCGCGTCCAGCCCCGCGATCCCCCGCTGCGCCAGAAACTCCTGATACCGCCCGAGATCGCGGCGATACGCGCTCGACGTATTTCGCGCGACACCCCGCTCGACCGTCAAATGGTCGAGATAGGCCGCGATCTGACGCGGTACTTGGGCATCCACGGCATTCATCATGGCAGCCCCACGCGCCGCGGCTACGCAATGAGTTCGAGTCGAAGCTCACCGAGCACATCGGGATCGGCGAGCAACTCGATTCCGATGATGCGCTCGTCGCGCACGGTGAATTCGAAAACCACGCGCGGAACCTCGTCCACCGCCCAGATCGCACCGGCCAGGCCGTCGATCAACGCCGGCAGCGCCCGCTTCGCCCGTCCGGCAAAGACTTCCGCGACCGCCCGCGCCCCGCGCGCCCCCGAGACCGCGCCGCTGGCCACGGCCACCGCGTCGGCGCGCAACACCACCTCGGGATCGAGCAGTCGCAGCAGGGCCGCGAAATCCCCACCGCGGGACGCGGACAGGAACGCCTCGACCACCACCCGCTGCCGATCCCGATCGGCGCGCACCTCACCGACCGTGCGCATCCGGCGGCGGGCGCGGCTGGCGAGTTGACGGGCGGCGGCCGGGGTTTTGCCCAGCACGGTGGCGATCTCGTCGAAGGGCACCGCGAACAGATCGTGCAGGACGAACGCCAGACGTTCGGAGGGCGCCAGCGTATCGAGCACCACCACCAGCGCCGCGCCGATCGAATCATCCAGCACGACCTGCTGTTCGGGATCGAGACCGGCCTCGGGAGCGTCGAATTCGCCGAGACCGTCCTCACCCCGCTGGGCGCGCGAGTGCAACATGGTCAGGCAGACCCGCGAGACGACCGTGGTCAGCCAACCGGCGAGATTATCGATCTCCTCGGTCTCGGAGCGGCTCAGCCGCAGCCACGCCTCCTGAACCGCGTCCTCGGCCTCGGCGCGCGAACCCAGGATGCGCTGGGCCAGGACCTGCAGGCGGGCACGCTGTCGCTCGAATTGCCGTGCCACCAGATCGAGGTCGTGCCCGCCGTCGCTCATCGCGATCTCCTCTGCCCTCGTCTGTCACGACCGGTGCGGCGACTCGAATGTGACAGGGTCGTCGAACAATTCCGTCGCCCGATCGAGCGCGGCGGTCAACGCGGCCGGGTCGGGTCTCAGCCCGGTGATGATCGCGTCGACGCCCCGCAGCTCGGCCCGTTCGAGCAGGCGCTTCTCATTGGTGACCCACTCGCCGCGCGCGGCCAGCACCGCATGGGCCGTCTGCGTCGCCGCTGTCGCCAGCGCACCGGCGAGCTCGGTGACCGCGCCCCGTGCGGGATAGGCGTTCCGCGCGTAACGCAGGGTCAGATTCGCGCGGTCGCGCCAGAACCTCGGCGCGGCGATGCGGAGAGCCTGCGGATACGCCGGGCGAGGCAGGTCGCCGAACAGGGTCCGTGCGAGTGCCAGCTCGGCGACCAGCAGATAGCTCGGTATGCCCGCGAGATGGAACAGCAACGGCTCCCACCGGAATCGGCCCTGTTCGGCCTCGGCCGTCTCGTATTCGACGACCTCGAGATCGCGGTAGTGCACGTCGACCGGGCGACCATCGATCTCGAGCCACGCGCCGCCGTTGAATACGCCGCCACCCCAGCCACCGATCTCGCCGACCTCGCCGGGCCAACCGAGCGCGCGCAGATCGGCGGGATCGAATTCGCCGCGATAGTAGAGCGCGAAATCCCAATCGCTGTCCGGGGAGTGAGCGCCGGTGGCGCGCGAGCCGCCGAGGGCGACAGCGCGCACACCGGGCAGCGTCGCCAAGCGCTCGGCTACCCGGTCGGCGAATTCGTCGGTCATCGGCTGCTCCATTGTTGCTGCGGCGGCATACCCGGAATCGGTTTGCCGATCAGGGCCAGGGGGACGAAGAAGTTCACCTGGCCGATCGCCATCGCGAGGGTGGCGATGGCGGTTTCACTGTAGTGTTCGGCCACCCGGGCATAGAGGTCGTCGGGCACTCGCTCGCCGTGTGCGGCGGGCCGCAGGACCGCGTCGACCAGGGCAAGGGCGGCGCGTTCGGCGTCGGAGAAGTTCGGCGCGTCCTGCCAGGTCGCCACCGCGTTGATCCGGTCCTCGGATTCGCCTGCCTTGCGCAGATTTCCGGCGTGCAGGGCGGTGAGGTAGGTGCTGCCGACGATCTGGCCCGCGCGCAGCTGGATGAGGCTGATCGTGGATCTGGGCACCGAACCGTTACCGGTGACCTGGAACAGCGCCGGGCCGACCGCGGCGAGTTCGGGGACCAGCTGGCCGGGATCTTGCAGACGAGAGCGCATGGGAGTGCCTTTCATTTGTGGGATGCGAGGGCGGCCGCGTTCTGCGGCAGCCAGGAGCGAACGGCGAAGGTGCAGGCGGCGAACACGGTCGGCGTGGCCCATTTGTCGGGACCGTCACCGGCCGCGATATGCGATGCCGCCGCGCCGCCGTAGATGAAGAACAGTCCGGCGTAGGCCCATTCCTTCGTGCGGGGGTGGCCCGGGGTGAGAATCGCGGCCAGTGCGGCGGCCTTGGCGGCGCCCAGGATCGTCGCGAAGTACATCGGATATCCGAGGTGGTCGAATACCTTGCGCACATAGGAGATTCGGGCTAGATCCCAGTAGGAGCCGACCGCGGTTTCCGCCAGCAGCGCGGTCACCGGCACCCACCGGGCGAGTCCGATCAGGTGTTTGCCCCTCATGCCGCACGCTCGAATCCCGCCGTGGCGGCGGCGCGGTGCAGGGCCGCGGCGAGCCGCGCGTTCTCCGGGGCGTTGAATGCGAACGCGGCGCGGCGACGGGTGTAGCCGTAACTCAGACCGCTGTGCGGATCGGCGAATCCGTCGGAGCCCGCGGAGCCGGTGTGGCCGAAGGCGTGCACGCCGAGGAATGGATGGATCAGGCCCTTGGCCTCGAATCCGAGCGCATACGGGGCCCGTTCGCCACGCACCAGATCCGTACCGCCGGAATGGATTTCGGAGATGATCGCGATGGTGTCCAGCGACAGCAGCGGTGGTCGCCCGCCGAGACCGCCGGTCGCCGCCGCGTACATCGCCGCCAGCCCGCGCGCATTGCCGACGGCGCCGGCCGAGGCCTGTCCGAGGCGGCGCAGACGCGCGTCGTTGGGCAGTGCCATCGCATCCGCCGGGGTGAAACCCTGGGCGTTGAGGTTGTAGGAGATGCCCGCAATGCCATAGGGATTGGGCGAATTGGCGGCGAAGGCGGCCGCGACCTCCGGTGTCGCACGCCACGGCAGGATCGGCAGAAAGCGGTCCTCGAGCTCCTCCGGCAGACCCAGGTACACGTCCAGCTCGTACGGGGCTCGGATGCGCTGCTCGAACAACTGTTGCACGGTACTGCCGGTGATCGCGCGCACCACCCGGCCGAGAATCGCGTACATCACGAACGCGCAGTAACCGTGCGCGCTGCGCGGTGCGAAGAAGGGGCGCTGCTCCACCAGCCGTTCGGCGACGAGCTGTTCATCGGCCAGCTCGGCGACGGTGAATCCGCCGTCCGCGCCGATGACGCCCGATCGGTGCACCAAGACGTCGCGCACGGTGATTCGATCCTTGCCCGCCGCGGCGAACTCGGGCCAGTAGTGGGCCACCGGCAGGTCGACGTCGAGGACGCCGTCCTGGATGAGCAATGCGATCACCAAACCGGCCGCGCCCTTGCCGGAGGAGTGCAGGCCGGTCAGCGTCGTGGCGGTGACCTGCGCGCCGGACCACAGATCGACGACCTGCCGACCGCGCACATAGGCCGCCAACTGAGCGCCGGATTCACCGTCCTCCTCGGCCACGACCGCCGCGAATTCGGCTCGCACCCCCTCGAATCCGGCCGCGACCGTTCCGTGTACTTCGATATCGCTCAACGTTCGGCTCCTTTCGTAAATCGTCTTCGGTGCACTGACGTACGGCGGAGCGCAAACGTGACCGCGGGTGGGGAGGTCACATTCGCGGCGGCGGGATCGTCATCACTGAGAGACAGTGATCGAGGAGGATTCGTGCACGACGAGAAGTTCCTGGCCGATAGATTCGAGGAGCACCGCGCGCATCTGCGGTCGGTCGCCTATCGGATGCTCGGTTCGGTGGCCGACGCCGATGACGCGGTACAGGACGCGTGGCTGCGTCTCGCGCGCGCCGACGCCTCCGAGATCGGTAATCTCGGCGGCTGGTTGACCACGGTTGTCGGGCGGGTGTGCCTGGATATGTTGCGGGCGCGCAAGAGTCGTCCCGAGGAGCCGCTCGAGATCGATCGCCTGCCCGATCCGATCGTCACCAGCGAAACCGCTCCCGATCCGGAACAGGAAGCGCTACTGGCGGATTCGGTCGGCTTGGCGCTGCTGGTGGTGCTCGAATCGCTCCGCCCCGCCGAGCGGATCGCCTTCGTACTGCACGACATGTTCGCCCTGCCCTACGAGCAGATCGCGCCCATCGTGGACCGCACCCCGCAGACCGCCAAGAAATTGGCCAGCCAGGCCCGCCGCCGAGTCCAGGGCGCGCCACCCGACCCCACCGTCAGCCTGTCCCATCGCCGCCGCATGGTCGACGCCTTCCTGGCCGCGGCGCGCAACGGCAACTTCGAAGACCTCCTACGTCTACTCGACCCCGACGTCGTCCTGCGCGTGGACGCCACCCCCACCGGCCTCCAGGTCCTACGCGGCGCGCCCGCCGTAGCCGCCCAAGCCGAAACCTTCCACCGCATGGCCACCCTCTGCACCACCCACCCCGCCGTCGTCAACGGGCAAGCGGGACTGGTCAATACGGTCAACGGCGACCCGTTCTCCATCATGAGCTTCACCATCACGGGCAGTCACATCACGGCCATCGAAATCCTCTCCGGCCAAGACCGCCTGTCCCACCTGGACCTATCGGCGATCCTCGGCTGACCACCGGTCGGAAACCCTATAGTGCAGAAACGATTTCGATCCCTCGGAGCGACTCATGCCACACACCGCGCGCCTGCAACGGCGAATTCTGCGAGACTTTCCCCAGCCCGGCTCGGCCGCGGAAATCCTCGCCGCACTGGATCGCATGGCCGCGGAGACGACCCACAGCAGGGATTATTTCGAATCGGAGCGGGTCAAGGCCGCCATCGTCCTGCTCGCGAACGGCAGCGCGACCGAATTCCGCCGGGCGGTGAACCTCGCCAAGCGCGACTGGCGCGACGTGCTGGTCGACGCCGACCTCGCCAGCGAGGACTGGCCCGCACGCCTGGACGCGGAACTAGGACCACCCGCGGACGACGACCACTGACTACCCAGTGTCCCCATTCCCCTGTCTTCCGCCCCCAGGGCCGGAAGACAGGGACTCGCCTACTGCTGCGCCGCCTTGCGATCCAAGAACGCCGTAGGCATCCCCGGCCACGGCGCGTCCGCCGGACGTAGGGCTATGCCGTTGCCGCGGGCCGTGGACAGGGCCAGGACTCCCGCGACTGCCGTGGCGTTGACGATCTCCCCCGCCAGTGCCGCGCGAACGGCCTTGTCGACCGGCATGCGGATTATCGAGAGGTCGGCCTCTTCCAATTCGGGGGTGGGGCGGTCGGTTTCGTAGAGGTCGGTGGCGAAGTAGATGCGGAGGGCCTCGTCGGTGAAACCGGGGGACAGGGCGACGTCGACCAGGACCGACCATTCGCGGGCGGCCAGGCCGGTCTCCTCGGCCAGTTCCCGCTTCGCGGCGGTGAGCGGGTCCTCGCCCTGTTTGTCGAGCAGGCCCGCGGGCAGTTCGAGCAGGCGGCGGCCGATGGGGTGGCGATACTGGTTGATCAGGACCAGTTGCCCGTCCTCGTCGACCGCGGCCACGGCCACCGCGCCGTGATGCTCGATCACCTCACGCTCGGCGACTTTGCCACCGGGCATCCGGACCTGGTCCAGCCGCAGCGCGAGGATCGCGCCGGAATACACCGTGCGGCTGGACACCGTCTCGAAATCGTGTGTGCCGGGGCCGTTCTCGGAGCTCACTGCGGGACCCGCTCCCCCTCGGCGACCTCGACCTCACCGGGAATCTCGACCGGGAGCCGCTCGGCCGCCTTGTACTTCAGCGCTGCGGAGACCAGTCCGGCGAACAGCGGATGCGGGCGGGTCGGACGACTCTTCAGCTCCGGATGCGCTTGAGTGGCAACGAAATACGGATGCTTGTCGGCGGGCAGCTCGACGAATTCGACCAGATGCCCGTCGGGCGAGGTGCCGCTGAACTTCAGGCCGCTCTTGGCGATCCGGTCGCGGTAGGCATTGTTGACCTCGTAGCGATGGCGGTGCCGCTCGGAAACCTCGGTGACGCCATAGGTCTGCGCGACGACCGAACCCTTGGTCAGCACGGCCGGATACGCGCCCAGTCGCATGGTGCCACCTAAATCGGCCTCACCGGCCACCACCTGCTGCTGATCGGCCATCGTGGAGATCACCGGATGTTTGGTGTCGGGCTCGAATTCGGCGGAGTTGGCATCGTCGAGGCCGACCGAGCGGGCCGCCTCGATCACCACGCACTGCAGACCCAGGCACAGCCCCAGCAGCGGAATGCCGCGGGTGCGCGCGTAGCGGATCGCGCCGACCTTGCCCTCGATACCGCGAATCCCGAAACCACCCGGAATCAGCACCGCGTCCACATCGTGCAGATGCCGCTGCGCGCCCGCGGGAGTCTCACATTCGTCCGACTGCACCCAGCGGATGTTCACCTTGGCCCGCGCGGCGAATCCGCCCGCGCGCAGCGCCTCGGTGACCGACAGATAGGCATCGGGCAGATCGACGTACTTGCCGACCAGTGCGACGGTGACCTCCTCGCGCGGGTTGTGCACCCGATCGAGCAGGTCACCCCACACCGTCCAATCCACGTCGCGGAACGGCAGGCCCAGCTTGCGCACCACATAGGCGTCCAGGCCCTCGCGATGCAGCACACGCGGGATGTCGTAGATCGAGGGTGCGTCGGGGGTCGAGATGCAGGCGTCGACGTCGACGTCGCACATGAGCGCGATCTTGTTCTTCAGCGGCTGCGGCACCTCGCGGTCGCAGCGCAGGATCAGCGCGTCGGGCTGGATGCCGATATTGCGCAGCGCGGCGACCGAGTGCTGGGTGGGCTTGGTCTTGAGCTCGCCGGAGGGCGCCAGATACGGCACGAGGGTGACATGCAGGAAGAACACGTTCTCCCGGCCCACCTCGTGGCGAATCTGCCGCGCCGCCTCCAGGAACGGCTGGGACTCGATATCGCCGACGGTGCCGCCGATTTCGGTGATCACCACATCGGGGGCGTGCCCGTAGGCGTCGGGCCCCTGCATCGCCAGGACGCGGTTCTTGATCTCGTCGGTGATGTGCGGGATGACCTGCACCGTGTCACCGAGATATTCGCCGCGCCGCTCCTTGGCGATCACGGTCGAATAGACCTGTCCGGTGGTCACATTCGCGTCCCGCGTCAGCTCCCGATCCAGGAACCGCTCGTAGTGGCCGACGTCGAGATCGGTCTCGGCGCCGTCCTCGGTCACGAACACCTCTCCGTGCTGGAAGGGGTTCATGGTGCCGGGATCTACGTTCAGATACGGATCGAGCTTCTGCATCGTCACGCGCAAACCGCGCGCGGTCAGCAATTGGCCGAGGCTGGAGGCGGTAAGACCCTTACCCAATGAGGAGGCGACACCGCCGGAGACGAAGATGTGCTTGGTGGCCGAGCGCGCCGGAATCCGTGATTGACCCACGGGACTTCACAGTAACACGGAAAACGGTTGCGGAACGAATGCCGCGCGGCGTGGCCGCGCGCTGGCCGGGAACGGTTTCGTCACATCAGTCCCATTCGGTGTCCGGCGCACCATCCGTCGCTGGTTACTCCGCAGCAGCCGCCGCGAGTTCCTCGACCGTCCCGGCCATGATCGTGCGTATATGCGCGGTGACGCGCTCGATCGGCCAATCCCACCACGCGATCTCGAGCAACCGCGCGATCTGCTCCGGTTCGAAGCGAAGGCGGATGACCCGAGCCGGATTACCGCCCACGATGGCGTAATCGGGCACATCGCCGACCACGACCGATCCGGTCGCCACGATCGCGCCGTGGCCGATGCGCACCCCCGGCATCACCGTGACCCCGTTGCCCAGCCACACATCGTTGCCGAGGACCGTATCGCCCGAATTGGGCAATTCACTGACCAGGTCGACATGCTCCGACCACGCACCGCCCATGATCGGGAACGGATAGGTCGACGGCCCGTCCATGCGATGGTTGGCGCCGTTCATGATGAACCGCACGCCCTCGGCCAGCGCGCAGAACCTACCGATGACCAGCTTCTCCGGCCCGTAGTGATAGAGCACATTGGCGGTCTGGAACGCGGTCGGATCGTGGGGATCGTCGTAGTAGCTGAACTCCCCGACCTCGATCAGCGGCGAGGTGATCAGCGGTTTGAGCAACACCACGCGCGGCTGACCGGCCATCGGATGCAGGGTCGTCGGATCGGGAAGTACGGGCATTCGATCATGCTGTCAGCACGCGTGCGAACTCGCCAAACCAATTACCGCGGCAGCGCGACCACGGTGAGCGAATTCGCCTTGGGCCCGGTGCCGTAGCGGCCCGCGCCGCCGCCCAGCTGTTCGCTCAGCCCGAGCGCCGTTGTGATGCGGCCGATTTCGCGATCGATATTGTCGACGGTGGTGACCGTATCGGCCAGGCGGCTGTCCGCGCGCACCACCGCGATCGGCCCCGCGCCGTCGGCCGCCCCCGCCCGCCCAGCCAGCACCACACCCGCGCCGCGCCCGCGCAGACCGCCCGCGAAGCGGCCGATGATCGACCCGCGATTGTTCAGATCCGCCTTCGCGCCGCTGCCGGTCACCACGACCGCCAGCTGCGCGGGCTGCACCTCGCCGCAATTCACGAATCCCCCGCCGCGCAGCGTATCCAGGATCAGCGTGCGCTCCTGCGGTGTCGCGCGCTGCTGACCGTTGCCCGGGTCGACCAGAAACGCCAACCCCAGCAGATCGCCCACCAGACTGCCCTGATCGACCGCGCCGGTCTGCAGCTGCGCCCCGGCGGGAATCATATTGGCGGCCACGGTCCGCAGCCGATCGCCCTGACCGGAATCGATGAAAGCGTCGGTGAGCGCGATCTTTCCGGTCACCGCCGCACCGGCGGTCGTCAGCGCCTTGCCGACCGCGTCGACATCACCGCTGTCGGCGTCGGGGGTGGTGAAGATCAGAACGCTGCGGCCGTTGAGGGCGCCGGTGAGAATTTTGCCCGCGGAGCGGGCGATGAAGCCGTTGGCGGCATTCAATTCGTCTGCGAGACGGCCGTTCTGATGGCTCAGCGTCTCGGCGCGCTGCCGATCCCCGCCCTTGGACCAGGGCATGGCATGCGCGTCGCGGTCCAGTACGTGCGAGCCGAGCAGCAGTCCGCACGACAGTGCGAGAATCACCGACGCGATCGGAACCGCGCGTCGTCGTAACCAGATCACCGAACCCCCTCGCGCGCACCGTGTAATAGGTCGTGCACGGTCCCCCGCGCGTGATGCCAGCTGGACACGGCCCAGTCGAGCACCTCGCTGCCCATATGCGAGGCCATCACCGCCACGATCAACGCGACCAGCGCGGCGAGCACGATCAGCGCGGCCGCCCAGCCGGAGGTGCGGTGCTGATACAGCGTCGCAACGGCTTTGGCGTCCATGAGCTTGGCCCCGGTCTTGAGTCTGGTCAGGAAGGTGGCGGGCGTGGACTCGCGCCGGCCGCGATCGAAGAAGTCGTCCAGGGACGCGGCCGCGCCGCAGGTCACGATCAGTGACGCGCCGTGATGATCGGCCAGCAGCAGCGCCAGATCCGCCGCCGAGCCCGAGGACGGGAAGGTGGTCGCGCCGATGCCGAGATCCTGGATGCGCTCGAGGCCCTTGGCATGGCCGTCGGTATCGGCGGGCAGGATCACCTCGGCGCCGCATTTGAGGGTCGAGGCGGTGATCTCCTCGGGATCCCCGACGATCAGATCGGGCCGATATCCGCTGCGCCGCAGGGTATCCGCGCCGCGGCCCACCCCGATCAGAATCGGCGCGTACTCCTTGACGAAGGGTTTGAGCGCCTTGAGATCGGTGTCGTGATCGGGCCCGTCGGCCACCACGACCACATGCCGGTTACGCATGGACAGATCCAGCTCCGGCACGCCCAAACCGTCGATGAGCAGCGCACTTTCGGTGCGGAAGAATTCGATCGTATTGCCCGCGAACGCCTCCAGATGATCGGCGAGTCCCGTGCGGGCCTCGATCATCCGCTCGGCGATGATCGGCTCGGTCAGCTCGGTCAGCTCCGAGACCAGCGCCTCGGGCTCCTTTTTGGTGAGCCGGTCGGCATAGACCACACCGCCATCGATGCGCACCTTGCTGCCGTCCTTGATCCGGCCGAAAACGTCCGCGGCAGCGTCGAACAGCAGAATGCCATTGGCGACCAGCACCTCCGGACCCAGATTCGGATAGCGGCCCGACATCGACGGCGAGGCGTTGAGCACCGCCGCCACACCCGCCTCGACGAGCCGATCAGCGGTGAGCCGATCCAGGTCCATCTCGTCGAGCACGACGATATCCCCCGGTCCCACCCGCTGGAGCAGACGACGCGTGTTGCGGTCCGCCCGGGCCATCCCCGCCAGACCGGGCAGCGTCTCGGTATTCCTCGACAACAGCGCCAGCACCTTCATGAGGTCAGATAATGATCCGCAACCCTCAACCTGTGGTGGAGGCGCGCCGCCCGGTCAGCACATTCGTCACTGTGATGCCAGTGACTCGCGGTAACGGCTGTGAGACCCAACCGCTATGCTCCAGCTCACAGATCCGAAGGAGATTCGTATGGCCCGCACGACCGTCGACGCCGTCATCCCCGCACCCCGTGAGCTGGTGTACAAGCTGTTTACCGAGCGGGACGGCCTCAATGCCTACCTGCCGCTCAACATCACGTTGAAGAAGCCCGGCGCCGGCGAGCCCAGCGGCCTCGGCGCCCAGTACGTGGTCGGCCTCGGGGGTGTCGGCGTCACCGAGGAAACCATCCTGCTCGAGCCCAATGAGCGCTTCCAGTACAAGATCGTCAAGGGCGTCCCGGTGAAAAGCCATATCGGCACCGTCACCTTCGCCGACGCGCCCGGCGGCACGCTGGTCTCCTACACGATGGAGTCCTACCCGAAGATCCCGATTCCCGCCCGCGCGACCGAATTGATCCTCAAGGGTCTGATCAGCCCGTTCCTCAGCGCGGCCCGCAAGGCCACCCAGCAGTAGCGCTCAGGATGCCGCGGGTGTCGCGGCATCCTTTTCGGAACGAGCGGTTTCGAGCAGCTCCTCCGCATGGGCGCGGCCGGTCTCGGTATCGTCGAGGCCGGCCAGCATGCGGGCCAATTCCTTGACTCGTTCGTCATTGGACAGGGCGTGCACGCCGCTGTTGACACCCTTGCCGTCATCCACCTTGTCGACCACCAGATGGGTATCGGCGAAGGCCGCGACCTGCGGCAGGTGGGTCACCACGATGACCTGATGGGTGCGAGCCAAACGAGCCAGACGACGACCGATCTCCACCGCGGCGCGACCGCCCACACCGGCGTCGACCTCGTCGAAGACCATGGTCGTACCGTGTTCGGAACTGGACAGCACGACCTCGAGCGCCAACATCACCCGCGAGAGCTCACCGCCGGAGGCGCTCTTGCTCAGCGGCAGCGACTGCGCGCCGGAATGGGCCGCCAGCCGGAACTCCACCTCGTCGACCCCGGCCGAGCCCGCGTGTAATTCCTTGCCGCCCATGGTGATCGGCGCCGAGTCCTGGGCGCTCGCGGGCACCGGGCGCACATCAACCTCGAGTTTGGCGCGGCCCATGGCCAATCCGCCGAGTTCGGTGCTGACCGCGGCGGCCAACTTCTTGGCGGCCTTGGTGCGCGCGGCGGTCAGCTTCTTGGCGGTCTCACGCACCTGCTCGGCGGTGGCCTCGACCTCCTTGGCAAGCGCGGCCAGCGCCTCCTCGGAGACATCGAGCGAATCGAGCCGACTGCGCGCGTCCTCGGCCCAGGCCAGCACACCGTCGATATCGGGGGCGTACTTCCGCGTCAGCGTCTTCAACTCGGCCTGACGGTTCAGCAGCGAATCCAACGCGCTCGGATCCGACGGCAGATCCGACAGGTAGCCGCTCAGTTCGGTCGTCAGATCCACGACCACCGAAATGGCATCGCCCAGCCGCGGCGCCAACTCACGCAATGCCGCGTCGTCGGCCGCATCCAGCCGGGCGCGCGCGGTACCGAGCAGATCCAGTGCTCCCGAACCCTCCCCGGGCGCGTCGGCCGGACCGGCCAGGGCGTCGTGCGCCGCGGTCGCGGCCTCGCGCAGCGAATCCAGATCCGACAGTCGGCGCACCTCGGCGACGATGCGATCGTCCTCACCGGGTTGCGGTGTGATGGCGTCGATCTCGGTCAGCGAATGCTTGAGCCGATCGGCCTCGAGCGCCAATTCCCGGCTGCGCGCGGTGCGTTCGAGCAGTTCGTTGCGGGCCTGCAGCCAGGTGCGCCGGGCCAGTTGATATTTGCGCAGCAGTCCGGCGATGGCATCGCCCGCGAACTGATCCAACGCCCGCAGCTGCTGGTCGGGCCGTTGCAGCCGCAGCTGATCGTTCTGGCCGTGCACGGTCAGCAGCGGCGCGGTGAAATCACCGAGCACGGCCGCGGGCACGCTGCGCCCGCCCAGATGCGCCCGCGAACGGCCGTCGCTGGACACGGTGCGCACGGCGATCACGCTGCCGTCGTCATCGCGTTGCGCGCCCGAGGATTCCAACACCTTCTCGACCTCGTCGCGGGCATTGTCATGCACCTCGTCGAGGGTGAAGCGGCCCTCGACCACCGCGCGCGCCGCCCCGCGCCGCACCCGGCCCGCATCGGCCCGGGCGCCGCCGAGCAGATGCAGGCTCGTCACCACCATGGTCTTACCGGCCCCGGTCTCACCGGTCAGACACGTCAGCCCCTCGTGGAATTGCGCTGTGGCGGTGGAAATAACGCCCAGCCCATCAATCCTGATCTCTGTCAGCACTCGTGCTCTCCGTTCGACGGCGGCCCCGCCAGCCTGTCACGGGCAACTGGAACTTGCGCACCATCCGGTCGGCGAACGGCGCGGAATCCAACCGCACCCACCGCACCGGTTCCGACCCCCGGACCGCCTCGAACCGCGCGCCCTTGGGCAGGGCGAGGGTTCGGCGACCGTCCAGGAAAACTATCGCATCGTGGCCTATGGCAACGGTTTCCACCGCGATCAGCGAATCGGGGCTGGTCACCAGTGGCCGCGCGAACAACGCGTGGGCATTGCTCGGAATCACCAGCAGCGCCTCGAGTTCGGGCCACACCACCGGACCACCCGCCGAGAACGCATAGGCGGTGGAACCGGTCGGAGTCGCGACCAGCACCCCGTCACAACCGAATTGCGACACCGGGCGGCCGTCGACCTCCATGACCACCTCCAATACGCCCATCCGGGCGGCGTTTTCGATACTGGCCTCGTTGAGGGCCCATCCGCGCTCCACGACCACATCATCGACCCGGATACTGACATCTATCGTCATCCGCTGCTCGAGGCGGTAATCGCCGCGCACCACCTGGGCGAGCGCGTCGTCGAGATGTTCGGCCTCGGCCTCGGTGAGAAATCCGATGCGGCCCAGATTGATTCCCAGCACCGGCACCCGGGCGGGCCGCGCCATCTCGGCCGCCCGCAGGAAGGTGCCGTCGCCGCCGAGGGCCAGCACCATCTCGCAGCCGACCGCGGCATCGGGCCCGTGCTCGACCACCTGCACCGGATAACCGTCGGGCTCGCTGGATTCCTCACAGTCGAGTTTGGTGCTGTAGGCCTCGTCCTCGAGCAGCCGCAAACCGATTCCGGCGTCGGCGAAGATCTTCGCCACGCGCTGAGCCGTCTCGGTCAGCTCCGGACGGCCGGGATGAGCGACGAGCAGAATCTCCCGTCTCACGGCTTCGCCGTTCGCCGAGGCGCTGTATTCGATGGTTCGGTCGCAAGCTCCCTCACTGAGGCCCCTCCTCAACCGCACGCCGCACCAGCTCCGCGACATCCACCTCGGGCGCGTCGCCGGTGCGCAACCACAGAAAGTATTCGACATTGCCCGAGGGCCCGGGCAGCGGACTGGCCACCACGCCGTGGGTGTGCAGACCGAGTTCGGCCGCCGCGGCCGCGACCTCGCGTACGGCCTCGGCGCGCAGAGCCGGATCCCGCACCACACCGCCGGAGCCTACTCGTTCCTTACCGACCTCGAATTGCGGTTTCACCATCGGCAGCAGATCCGCTGCGGGCCCGCAGCATCGTGCCAGCGCCGGAAGCACCAAACCCAGGGATATGAACGACAAATCGGCCACGACGACCTCGACCGGCCCCGCGGTCTGTTCCGGGGTCAAGGTGCGCACATTGGTGCGATCGACGACCCGCACGCGCTCGTCGTTCTGCAACCGCCACACCAGCTGGCCGTAGCCGACATCGACAGCGACCACCTCGCGGGCGCCGCGCGCCAGCAACACATCGGTGAAACCACCGGTCGAGGCTCCCGCGTCGAGGCAGCGCTTGTCCGCGATGCGCAACCCCTGCGGTTCGAACGCCTCGAGCGCGCCGAGCAGTTTGTGCGCGCCGCGCGAGGCCCACTGCACCTCGTCGGGTTCCTCCCGCACCAGCAGCGGGGTGCCCGCCTCCACCGCGGTCGCCGGTTTCGAGGCGACCGTACCGTTGATCAGGACGCGGCCCGCGCCGATCAGCTCGACCGCGTGTTCTCGCGATCGCGCCAATCCGCGGCGAACCAGTTCGGCGTCCACTCGAGCCCGCCTGGCCACCTCAGATCTTGTCCACCGTCGCCAGGGCCTGGACCAGCACCTCGTGTGCCTGTTCCAGGATGCGGGCGCGGCGGGTGATATCCACGCCGGCCTGCTCCGGATCCGAATTACGAGCTCCCGCAGTCAATTCCGACAGCAGCGCGTCGACCTCGCCGCGCACCTTCGCCGGATCGGCGAACTCCACCGGATTGGCCCCGGGCAGATGCTGACCGGGTAGCGGCGCTGCCAGGTTCGGCCCGGGCGCGTGCGGACGAGGAAACGGCGTAGTCATGGTGTCGACAACGCTACCGGAGATGGCATTCGAACACACGTACCGACTACAAGTGTGAGATAGGAGGCTGCAGAATATGGCGGGTGCGAGGTGATCGGGTGCGGGCCGGGCGGCGAGCCGGACTGATGCGGTTGGCGGCGGCGGCGGTCGCGGTGGTGACGATGGCCGAATGGCTGCATTGGCGCGCCTCCCGCCGGGTGTTCCCCAAGGCCGAGCCCGCCCCGGACGGCGGCGCGGAAGCCGTTGTGGTGCTGGGCTTCCCGATCAAACGCAATGGCGGAGTGCATCCGCTGCAGCGCTGGCGCTGCCGAATCGCGGCGCGCTCCATGGATTCTCGCCGCGACGGCGTCATGGTCTTCACCGGCGGCGCGATCAAACGCGATCAACCCGAGGCCGAGGCGATGGCCCGCTACGCCCGCGACGTGCTGGGCGTGCCGAAAGACCGCATCCGCATCGAGACAGCGGCCGGAAGTACCTGGCAGAACATCGAATTCAGCATTCCGCTGATCGAGCACGCCACCCGCATCGCCATCGCTTCCGATCCCATGCACGCCGCCCGTGCGCGGCGCTATCTGCGCCTACAGCGCCCCGATCTGGCCGCACGCCTGGCCCCTGCCGCGGATTACCGCTTCCTGGAGGCGTGGTGGCTCAAGGTTCCCACCGCGACCCACGAGCTGGCCGCCATCGCCCGCCGCAATGCCGGGCGGGTCATTCGTGGCCTGATTCCCCGGGCAGTCTCCGATCGCTGAGCTGTCCGTCCAGCGGCGGATAGGCCAGAATCCGGCGCAGGCGGTCGATCTCCTTGCGGAGCAGCCGGTTCTCCTCCTCGAGCGAATGGATGACGGCCTGCGCCGGTCCGGCCGCCTCATCCGACACGGTCGGCCGCTGTCCCAGCCGCGCGAGGATCCGCGCGCGCAGATCCTCGAGCGCCGCGCCCCGACGTTCCAGCACCTGCGCCCCGACGCCCTCGTGTTCGATCACGAGCCCGAGCAGCACATGTTCGGTGCCGATATAGGAGTGCCCGAGCTGCACGGCCTCCATATGCGACATCTCGAGTACCTTCTTGGCTCGCGGCGTGAAGGGGATGTATCCCGCCGGTTCCTGCTTCCCGCGCCCGATGATCTGCTCCACATCCGCCCGCATCGCGGTCAGCTCGATCTCGAGATCGTGCAGCACCTGCGCCGCGATCCCCTCCCCTTCGGCGATGAGACCGAGCAGAATATGCTCCGTGCCGATGTAGTTGTGATTCATCTGCCGGGCCTGCTCCTGTGCGAGCACCACCACCCGGCGCGCACGATCGGTGAATCGCTCGAACATGCCGCCATTGTCGTCCCGTCGGCGCGGGTCCGCGGCCGATCACGGCGGGTCTTAACGAAAGCCATCGGATTCGCTTGTGCTGTGGGATGTTCCGGCTCGCGAGCGTGGGTCACAGCGCGGATCGAGATATCGAGCGGTGATTGGGCGCGGCCTTCGCCTCAGGAGATGATCGGAATGGCCCGGCCGGGTTCTGGTTCAGCAGCTCGGCCCGATCGTCGTCGGTCGCGGAGAGATTCGCCTCAGGAAACGATCGGAATGGCCCGACTGGGATGCTGGTTCAGCAGCTCGGCCAGATCGTCGTCGGTCGCGGAGATTCGCCTCAGGAGATGATCGGAATGGCCCGGCCGGGATGCTGGTTCAGCAGTTCGGCCAGTCGGTCGACCAGATCGTCGTCGGTCGCGGAGAGCGAATCGGTTTCGGCCACTGGGTGATTGAGGGCGTCCAGGGAATCGGAGATGTAGGTGGGGAGGCGGTCGGCCGGTTGCTTGCGCAGATCGGCCAGGGTGCTGACGCCGGTGAGGACCAGTAGCGACGGCAGATTCACACAGTGAGCGCCGTCGATATCGGTGTCGAGGCGGTCGCCGACCACCAGGGCATCGCGCGTGCCCGCGCGGTCGAGGGCGTCCTCGAGCAGCGGGGCGTACGGCTTGCCCGCGACGATCGGCTCGAGATCGGTCGCGGTGCGCAGGGCCGCGACGATCGAACCGTTGCCGGGGGCGAGGCCGCGCTCGTTGGGCAGCGTGGCATCGGTATTGGCTGCGACCCACAGGGCTCCGGCCCGCAACGCGTAGGCGGCCTCGGCCAGATCGGGCCAGGCCGTTTGCGGCGAATGGCCCTGTACGACGGCGTCGGGTGCGGTCTCGTCGAAGCGACGGATCGGGCGCAGCCCGACCCGTTCCACCTCGGTGGCCAGATCGTCGGTGCCGACGATCAGGACGGTCGCGCCCGGGGCGAGACGATCGGCCAGCACATGGGCCGCGGCCTGCGCGCTGGTGACCACGTCGTTCTCCGAGGCGTCGAAACCGAGTTCCGCGAGATGACCCGCGACGGCCGCGGCCGAGCGGCTGGCGTTGTTGGTGACATACATCAGTCGCCGATCGGCCGGATTGTCCGAAAGCGCCTCGGCCGCACCCGGAATGGCGACCGGGCCGCGATACAGCGTGCCGTCCAGGTCCAGCAGCAGCGCGCCGAACCGCTCTCGTAACCGTGCCACTCAGTCCACCTGCTTCTGCGTCGCGTCCTACTCGATATCGTCGTCGGCGCCCGCGGCGTCGGCCAATTCCTCGGCCCGTTCCTCGGCGTCGGTCTCACCCTCGAGGTCGGCGGCCGCGGCATTGAGGAACCACTTGAGGGCCTCATCGGAGCGCTCGGCGGCCAGCAGGGCCTCGGCGTAGGCGTAGAACAGCCGGGCGGCCGCCGAACCGGTCCGCGCCGGATCCAGATCCGAGGTCTGCAGCGTGACGACGGCTTGGTCGTACTGACCCAGATCCATCCGCGCCCCCGCGACCACGATCCGCAGTTCGGTGGCCTCATCGCCCTGCAACAGCCGGGCCTCGTCGCTGCGACCGAGTTCGATCGCCCGCTCGGGCCGACCGAGGCCGCGCTCGCAATCGGCCATCACGGCCAGCAGGCCCGTGCCGCCCTGCATCCGCCGCGCGGTCCGCAGCTCCGACAGCGCCTCGGCCCATTCGCCCGCGTGATAGGCCGTCACACCGGCGGTTTCGCGAACCACCGCGATCCGACCCGCACGCTGCCGCGCGGCCCGGGCATGCTCGAGCGCCAGCTCCGGATCCTCATCGATGAGCCGTGCGGCCATCACCAGGTGCCGGGCGACGGTCTCGGCATTGCTCTTGTCCAGGCTGAGCAGATCGCGCCGGATGACGGGATCGAGATCGCCCGCCTCGACATCCTCGGGAAGTTCGGGCTCGTCGGGACGTCCCGCGCGCCGATCGCCGCCCTTCGCGCCCGAGGCCCACGCGCCCTCGCCGCCGCGGCGGCGTTCCGGGCGACGGTCATCCTCGTCGGTGGTGTCCTGTGCGTCATCGGATTCCGCACGGCCCTCGGCGGATTCGCCCGAGGGCTCGACTTCGGAGCGAGCGGGGGTCGAGGCTTCGTCAACCGCCTGCTGATCGGTGTCGGCGGGAACCAAGTCTTCGCGCTCATCGCGCACATCATCGCGGCGGTCCGCGTCCGAACGCTCGTCTTCGCGGTGGAAACCCCTGCGGTTGGAATCGCCGCGCTCATCGTCGCGACGGAAACCGACCCGGCCGGAATCGTTCCGGTTGTCATCGCGACGGGGACCACGGCGCTCATCATCGCGCCGGAAGCCACCGCGGTTCGAACCACGCTCGTCATCCCGCCGGAAACCACCGCGACCGCGATTATCGTCGCGCTCATCGTCACGACGGTAGCCGCCACGACCCGAGTCGCCGCGCTCGTCATTACGCCGGAAGCCACCGCCGGAACCACCACGGTCGTCGCGCCGGAAGCCGCCGCGGTCGTCATTGCGGCCGAAACCGCCACGGCCGGAGTCATTTCGGTTCTCGTCGCGCCGGAAACCACCACGGTTGTCCTCACGGCGGAAACCGCCACGGCCGGAATCGTTCCGGTTCTCATCGCGCCGGAAACCACCACGGTCCGAACCACGCTCGTCATCACGAGGGAAACCACCGCGACCGCGATTATCGTCGCGCCGGAAACCACCGCGATCCGAACCACCGCGCTCGTCGTTGCGACGGAAGCCACCGCCGGAACCACCACGGTCGTCATTGCGACGGAAACCACCACGGCCGGAATCGTTTCGGCTCTCGTCACGGCGGAAACCACCACGATCCGAACCGCCGCGCTCGTCGTCGCGACGGAAACCACCACGACCGGAATCGTTTCGATTGTCGTCGCGCCGGAAACCACCGCGGTTCGAACCACGCTCGTCATCACGACGGAAACCACCGCGACCGGAATCGTCACGGTCGTCGCGCCGGAAGCCGCCACGGTTCGAGCCACCGCGCCCGTCATCACGACGGAACCCGCCCCCGGAACCACCACGGTCGTCATTGCGGCGGAAACCGCCACCGCCGGAACCGCCACGGTTGTCGTCGCGGCGGAAACCGCCACCGCCGGAACCGCCACGGTTGTCGTCGCGACGGAAACCGCCACGGCCCGAGCCGCCGCGGTCGTCATCGCGGCGGGAATTGCCCCGGCCGAAATCATCGCGGTGGTTGTCGCGCCGGGAGCCGCCGCGGTTGTAGCCGCGGGAATCGTCACCGCGACCGGAATCGTTGCGGTTGTCGTCTCGACGGAAGCCGCCGCCGGAACTGCCTCGGTCGCCACCCGACCTGCCGGAGCCGCCCGATCCCTGACCGGACCCGCTACGGCGGAACGGCTTCCGACCGTCGTTCTGCTCCGACACGGTGATCCCTTTCTACTGTCTCCTCCATGCCCGGCCACTGGACGGCGTCCGCGCGAGGCCGGGCCTCGGGCCCGCCTACTCGAATTCAATCACGCGCGCACGATCCGTCCACCACGGCACCGGGTTCCAGGCGCGGCAACAGGCTGCTGAACGTCGAAAAGGGGGCCCGAGATATGGGCCCCCTTTTCGGGAATGTATGTTCCGGCGGTGTCCTACTCTCCCACACCCTGGCGAGTGCAGTACCATCGGCGCTGGCAGGCTTAGCTTCCGGGTTCGGAATGGGACCGGGCGTTTCCCCACCGCTATAACCGCCGTAACTCTATGAAACTATCCACAGAGAGCCAAACCCCCGACGAGGGGATCCGTCTCCTGTATCTGC
>NZ_BDBS01000066.1 GCF_001613105.1 Nocardia pseudobrasiliensis NBRC 108224
GGCCCCGGCGGCCCCGCCCGCGAGCGCTCCCGCTCCGGCGGCGAACGCCCCCGCTCCCGCCCCCGCCGCCACTCCGGACGGCGGCGCGACCGTGCAGAAGGTCGTCTGGCTGACCGATCGCCGCGTCGCGGTCTGGGTCAACTCGCCCAGTATGGCCACGCCGATCCAGGTGCAACTGCTGCTGGCCCGGGACTGGAACCTGCATCCGGAGGCCCGTTTTCCGGTGCTGTTCATGCTCGACGGCCTGCGCGCCCAGGACGATGAGAGCGGCTGGACCAAGGATGCGGGCGCGGTGGACTTCTACGCCGACAAGAATGTGACCGTGGTGCTGCCGATCGGCGGCCAGTCCAGCTTCTACTCCGACTGGTTGCAGCCCGACAACGGCAAGACCTACAAGTGGGAGACCTTCCTCACCAAGGAGCTGCCGCCGCTGCTGGAGAATCAGTGGCGCGCCACCAACAACCGTGGCGTCGAGGGACTTTCGATGGGCGGGACGGCCGCGATGTTCCTGGCGGGGCGCAATCCCGGCTGGGTGAAGCACGCCGCCTCGTATTCGGGCGTGCTCACGACCACGACACTGGGCATGCCGCAGGCCATCACGTACGCGATGCGCGATGCGGGCGGCTTCGACGCCAATCTCATGTGGGGCCCGCCGACCAGTCCCGAATGGGCGGCGCACGATCCCTATGCCCTGGCCGACAAGCTCAAGGGGATGAGCCTGTACGTCTCGGCGGGCAGCGGCACCACCGGCACGTTCGACAAACCCTCCGACATCCCCGGTATCAGTACCAATTACGCCGGTATGGGCCTGGAGATACTGGCCCGGCTGACCAGTCAGAACTTCGTCGACAAGTTGAACAAGCTGGCCATTCCGGCCACGGTGAACTTCCGCCCGTCCGGCACGCACTCCTGGCCGTACTGGGATTTCGAGATGCGCCAGTCCTGGGCGCAGGCCGCGAGTTCGCTCGGCGTCGATCCGCAGGCGCCGCAGTGCCAGGCGGGCGGCGCGATCGGGGCCGTCGCACAGGGTAATTCGTGGCTCGGCGGCTGTGTGACCCCGGAATATCCGGTAACCGGCGGCACCGCACAGGATTTCCACGGCGGGCGGGTGCTCTGGTCGGCGACGACCGGCGCGCACGCGATCGGCGGCATGATCGGCGGCAGCTACACCGGCACGATGGGCTCGGGCGGGCCGCTGGGCCTGCCGACCGGCGACGAGCAGCTGCTGCCCGACGGTCGCGGTCGCTTCCAGACCTTCCAGGGCGGCGCGGTGTACTGGACCGCGCAGACCGGCGCCCAGGTACTGCGCGGCGCGATCCTGGATGCCTGGGGCCGTGAGGGTTACGAGCGCGGGCCCGCGGGCTATCCGACCGGGCCCGAGCTGAAGACGCCCCAGCGTGACGGCGTGGTCCAGGGTTTCGAGAACGGGCCGATGTACTTCAGCGCCAAGACCGGCGCGCATCGGGTGCAGGGTCTGATCCTCGGCAAGTACGCGCAATTGGGTTTCGAGAACAGTCCGCTGGGCTTCCCGGCCGGTGACGAGACGCCCGCGCGCGACGCGGGCCGGTACTCGAAGTTCGAGGGCGGCACGATCTATTGGAGTCCGCTGTCGGGCGCGTGGGCGGTGCGCAACGGCCCGATCATGGACGCCTGGGCCCAACAGGGTTATGAGAACGGCAAGCTCGGCTATCCGATCAGCGACGAGTTCCCGGTGCCCGGCGGCGTGCAGCAGAACTTCCAGACCGGCTTCATCGTCATCCGCGACGGCAAGCCCGAGGTGCACGGCATGTGAAGGCCCACCTTGAGAAGTACATGAGGTTTCCGGCGGCCATGCCCCACGATCCCGGGCAGCCGTTAGCCTGGACGGCGACCGCTGACCCTTGTGAACGAGATCGAGGAAACGAATACATGCTTCGGACCCGTGGAAAGGTGGCCGGTGTGCTTGTTACGTTCGCGGCCGCCGGTTTGCTCGCCGCCTGCGGAAACAACGACTCGACCGCGTCGAGCACGCCCACGCTGAAGACCTCGACCAGCGCCGCGGCCCCGACCCAGACGCTTCCGCCGGTCCAGGTCCCCACCGGCGAGGCGACCTCGCCGCAGCCCGCACCCGAGACCGGCGCGCCCGAGCGGCCCGAGCCGGTGACCCCGTCGCCCGGTCCGTCCGACACCACCCCGGTGACCGGTAAGGATCAGGTGTTCCTGGACGCGCTGCGCAAGAAGGGCATCACGCCGTCCAGCCCGGATATCGCGCTGACCGCGGCCAACTATGTCTGCCAGGGTAAGGCGAGCGGCGCCTCCGATCAGGAGATCGCGACCTACGTCAACGCCATGGCCGGATCCGATCCGGCGTTCGATCCGCAGAAGATGTCGGTCGAACAGGCCGGGAAAATCTACATCGACGTCGCGTCGACGACCTACTGCAACAAGTGATTCGGCGACGGGCGGGATATTCGGGAGGCGCCGGCGGCCGTCGGCGCCGGCCCGGCTGTCTGCTGTTCCTGGCGATCGTCGCGGGCATCGTGGTCGTGGTGATCCTGCTGTGGTACCTGCTGGCCGGATTGCTGCATCTGCCCAAACCCCGCCCGCCCGCGGGTCCGCGCGAACCCACCTCGCAGCCCGCCGACTGTCCGGACGTGCAGCTGCTGTCGATTCCGGGCACCTGGGAGTCCAGTAGCACCGACGATCCGCACAATCCCACGGCCAATCCGAACTCGCTGATGCTGGGCGTGAGCAATCCGCTGCGCGAGCAGTTCCCCGAGGGCCGCCTCGACGTCTACACCGTCCCGTATGTCGCGCAGTTCTCCAATCCGATCGCGATCCCGCCGGACGGCCAGCAGTCCTACAACAATTCGCGCTCCGAGGGCACCAGGAACGCCACCGACGAGCTGGCGGCGCTGCATCAGAAATGCCCCTTGACGACCTATGTCATCGCGGGCTTCTCGCAGGGTGCGGTGATCGCCGGGGATATCGCGGCCCAGATCGGCGCTGGCAAGGGTCCCGTACCCGCGGACAAGGTGCTCGGCGTGACCCTGCTCGCCGACGGCCGTCGCGACCACGGCCCGGGTCAGGGCATCGAAATCGGTAAGGCCCCACCGGGAGTCGGCGCCGAGGTGGCGCTGCGCGGGCTGACCGTGCCGGGCATCACCATGACCGGACCGCGGCCGGGCGGCTTCGGGGCGCTGGCCGATCGCACCAACACCATCTGTGCGCCCGGCGATCTCATCTGCGACGCACCGGTTCAGGCGCTGAATCCGCTCAACATCATTCCCAGCCTGAACACCCTGGTCCGCGCGGTCGGCAATCCCGTGCACGCCCTCTACGCCAGCTTCCGGGTGGACGCGGACGGTGTCACCTCGACCGCCTGGACCGTGAATTGGGCCGCCGGACTGATCAATAACGCTCCACACCCTGCGCACTCCTGAGAAAGGGGCGGTCGCCCGACCAAGAGGACCGAGAGGTCCGCAGGCTGTAAAGTGCTGCGATGATCGCGACGCCGGAGCCGGTCCCCCGGACCGCCCCGGCGTCGCAGTAATTTCCGCACAGCCAGGAGCAGGAGTTCATGACGGGAGCCGCCGCACCAGCGCTTTCGGCGCTGGGAACGCCGCTGCGGCCGTTCCGTTTCGCTGCCGCCGGGGAGGGCAGTCAGGCCGAGGGCGGTGCGCGCAAGTTCGTCAAGCTCGCCCAGCGGGCCGAGGAGTACGGCTACGACTGTTTCGCCGTACCCGATCATCTGGGCCCGCAGGTCGGTCCGATCGCCGCGCTCGGCGCGCTGGCCGTGGCGACCGAGCGGATCCGACTCGCAACCTCGGTGCTGGCCAACGGCTTTCGGCATCCGGTGGTGCTGGCCAAGGATGCCGCCACCATCGATGTGCTGTCCCGGGGCCGGCTGGAACTGGGCGTGGGCGCGGGCTGGATCAAAAGGGAGTTCGAGGCGGCCGGTATCGCCTACGAATCACCCGGCGTGCGGTTGGAACGACTCGACGAGGCGCTGACCATCCTGGACGTGCTGCTGCGCGGCCAGGAATGCCACTTCGAGGGCAAGCACTATCAGGTTCGCGGCGTCAAGGGGACGCCACGCCCGCGTCAAGGCCCGCGACCGCCGTTGGTGACCGGCGGCGGTGGTCCGAGGATGCTGCGCCTGGCCGCCAAACACGCCGACATCATCTCCGTGGTTCCGCAGACGACCGAGTACGGCAAGGGTCTGCTGTCCGGGATCACACTCGACAAGACCATCCAGAAGGTACATCTGATCAAGGAGGCGGCCGGTGATCGTTTCACCGACATCGAGCTGAACTGGACCATTACCGCGATCCTCGTCACCGACGATCGCGAGCGGACCGCGCAGATGGCGTTGAACGCGATCGAGAAGGGACTGCATCCCGATCTCGAGGTCGACGTCCAACTGACCGTCGAGGACATTCTGACGTCGCCGTATGTGGCGATCGGCACATTCGAGGAGATCGCCGAGCAGATCCGTAACGTGCGCGCGCTGACCTCGATGTCCTATGTCGGAGTGTTTCCGACCCAGATGGACGCGTTCGCGCCGGTGATCCCGCTGCTGCGGGAGGTGCGGCCGTAGCGACGGGACCGGAGGCGGCAGCTTGCGTAACCACGGAGGGACCCGCGGAGGCCGCCATCGAGATTGCGCTAGGACGTGTTCGCCGCGCTCCGGGGACTGCTCCGGGGACTGCTCTGTAACATGTCTCTGGTTTGAGTACATCTAGCCGATAGGCGGTCACCGCGCAGACCGCCGGTAAAGCTGCAGGCATGCTCTCGCACCACAGAGCGCCCGCAGGCGATAGCGAGTCGGGGCCTCACAGGTAACAGCGGCCATGTCGCGCCGTGCTGCGTGTGCCTCGGAGGAGAAGGAATGACGGACGAGACTTTCGACGACTACCTGGACGAAACCGGGAACATCAGAATTCCCGAGGGTCGCACCCTGGTCGACTACGTCGAGAAGCACACTCGCAACGACGCGAACACCCTCGCGTACCGCTATATCGACTACTCCCGGGAGCGCGACGGCGAGTACCAGGACCTGACCTGGAAGGAGTTCGGGATCCGGCTGCGCGCGGTGGCCGCTCGCCTGCAGCAGGTGACCAAGCCCGGGGACCGGGTGGCGATTCTCGCGCCGCAGGGCCTGGACTACGTGATCTCCTTCTTCGCCGCCATCTACGCCGGGACCATCGCGGTGCCGCTGTTCGATCCGGACGAGCCGGGTCACACCGATCGCCTGCACGCAGTCCTCGGCGACTGCACCCCCTCGGCCATTCTCACGGCGAGCTCCTCCGCCGCGGGCGTGCGCCAGTTCTTCCGCCCGCTTCCCGCCGCGCAGCGCCCCCGCATCATCGCCGTCGACGCCGTACCGGACACCCTGGGCGAGGCCTGGGTTCGCCCGGAGCTGACGGTCGACGACATCGCCTACCTGCAGTACACCTCCGGCTCGACCCGCACCCCCGCCGGTGTGGAGATCACCCACCGCGCGGTCGGCACCAATCTGCTGCAGATGGTCAATGCCATCAACCTGGACTGGAACTCGCGCGGGGTCACCTGGCTGCCGCTGTTCCACGATATGGGCCTGCTGTGCGTGATCCTG
The DNA here is from genome assembly GCF_001613105.1 of Nocardia pseudobrasiliensis NBRC 108224. Classification (GTDB taxonomy): domain Bacteria; phylum Actinomycetota; class Actinomycetes; order Mycobacteriales; family Mycobacteriaceae; genus Nocardia; species Nocardia pseudobrasiliensis. The sequence goes on from NZ_BDBS01000066.1 coordinate 5,597, forward strand.
CCCGCGATCGGCGGCAAATACATCACCATCATGTCGCCGAGTGCGTTCGTGCGCCGCCCGGGCCGCTGGATCAAGGAGCTGGCCGCGGTCTCCGACGGCGCCGGAACCTTCGCCGCCGCACCGAATTTCGCCTTCGAGCACGCGGCCGCGCGCGGTCTGCCCAAGAACGGCGAGAGCCTGGACCTGTCCAATGTCATCGGTCTGATCAACGGCTCCGAGCCGGTGACCACCTCGTCGATGAAGAAGTTCAACGAGGCGTTCGCCCCGTACGGCCTGCCCAAGACGGCCATCAAGCCGTGCTACGGCATGGCCGAGGCGACGCTGTTCGTCTCCGCGACCCGCCACGAGGACGAGGCCAAGGTCATCTACGTCGACCGCAACGAGCTCAACGCCGGCCGGGTGCTCAAGGTCGAACAGGGCACCCCGAATTCGATCGCCCAGGTCAGCTGCGGTTATGTCGCGCTGTCGCAGTGGGCCGCGATCGTCGATCCCGACACCATCGACAATCCGGGCGGCGCGCAGGAACTGCCCGACGGCCGGGTCGGCGAGATCTGGTTGCACGGCAACAACATCGGCATCGGCTACTGGGGTCGCGACGAGGAAACCCGCAAGACCTTCAAGAATGTGCTGACCCAGCGCCTGCCCGAGGACAGCAAGGCCGAGGGCACCCCCGCCGACGCGATCTGGATGCGCACCGGCGACTACGGCGTCTACATCGACGGCGAGCTCTACATCACCGGCCGCGTCAAGGATCTGGTGATCGTCGACGGCCGCAATCACTACCCGCAGGATCTCGAGTACTCGGCGCAGGAGGCCAGCAAGCTGCTACGCCCCGGCTTCGTCGCCGCGTTCTCGGTTCCGGCCAATCAGCTGCCGCCCGAGGTGTTCTCCGAGGGGCAGTCGGGTCTGAAGTTCGACCCGGACGACGCCTCCGAACAGCTGGTGATCGTCGCCGAGCGCGGACCCGGCGCGCACAAGGCCGATCCCGGTCCGATCGCCGACGCCGTGCGCGCGGCGCTGTCGCAGCGGCACGGTGTCACAGCGCGCGATGTGCTGCTGGTGCCGGCCGGTTCGATTCCGCGGACCTCCAGCGGCAAGATCGCCCGCCGCGCCTGCAAGGCCGAATACCTGGAAGGCACGCTGCGCGGTGGTCATCAGCAGCAGGCCTTCCCCGATGCACCCGACGAAGAGTGAGCACGGGAGACACTGGCTGTCAATCCCCGTCGCTCGACACCCGTACCCAGGTAGCTTGAGGAATTGATGGCTGACAACGAGGGCACCCAGACGAACGAGACCGCCGACGCTGTCGAGGCGGTCGCCGACAAACCGGGCACCGATATGTCCGTGGCCGAACTGCGGGAGTGGCTGCGCCGCTGGGTCGCCGAGGCGACCGGTCAGCCGATCGAGCAGATCACGGTGGACCGGCCGATGGAGGAGTTCGGACTGGCCTCGCGAGATGCCCTCGCGCTGGGTGGCGACATCGAGGATCTGACCGGTGTGGTGCTCAATGCCACCGTGGTTTACCAGCATCCGACGATCGCGTCGCTGTCCGAGCGAATCATCAACGGGGAACCCGAGATTGCCGAGGAATCGTCCGACGACGAGTTCTACACCGCCGGATACCGGCCGGGCGAGGCGCACGATGTGGCGATCGTGGGTCTGTCGACCCGACTGCCGGGTGCGGGTGATACGCCGGAGTCGACGTGGGAATTCCTGATCAATCGCGGTGACGGAATCCGGGAGCGGCCCGAGGGCCGCTGGTCGGAGTTCACCGCGGACCCGCAGGTGGCCGAGGTCGTCGACAAGGCCAACACCAAGGGCGGCTACCTCGATCAGGAGGTGCTGAAGAACTTCGACGCGGAGTTCTTCGCGATGTCCCCGATCGAGGTGGAGCGGATCGACCCGCAGCAGCGGCTCGTGCTGGAGCTCACCTGGGAGGCGTTGGAGCACGCCCGAATTCCCGCCAGCAGCCTGAAGGGCGAGCCGGTCGGCGTCTTCATCGGCTCGTCGACCAACGACTTCATGTTCCTCACCGCCATGGCGGCGGGCGCGCAGTCCGCCGATGCGAACATTCCGGCGACGGCCGCCGCCTACGGGATCATGGGCAGCGCCTCCTCCATCATCCCCGCCCGGGTGTCCTACTTCTTCGACTTCCGCGGCCCGTCGGTCTCGGTCGACAGCGCATGTTCCTCGACTCAGGTCGCGGTGCACGGCGCGGTGCAGGCGCTGCGCAACGGTGAGGCGGATCTGGCCCTCGCCGGTGGTGTCAACATGCTGCTGGCGCCGTTCACGACGCTCGGATTCGACGGCGGCGGCGGTGTCGCGAAGGACGGCCACATCAAGGCGTTCTCCTCCGACGCCGACGGTATGGTCCGCTCCGAGGGCGGCGGCATGGTGGTGCTCAAGCGCCTGGCCGACGCCGAACGCGACGGCGACAAGATCTATGCGGTGATCAAGGGCACCGCCGTCAACAACGACGGCCGCTCCAACGGCCTGCTCGCGCCCAATCCGGACGCGCAGGCCGATGTGCTGCGCCGCGCCTACCGCGATGCCGGAATCGCTCCCTCCACAGTCGATTACATCGAGGCGCACGGCACCGGCACCCCCATCGGCGACCCGATCGAGGCGGACGCCCTGCGCCGCGTGGTCGGCCGCGGTCGCGATGCGGACAAACCCGCACTGCTGGGTTCGGTCAAGACCAACTTCGGACATCTGGAATCCGCCGCGGGCGCGGCCAGCCTCGCCAAGATCGTGATGGCGTTGCAGCACAACGTCATTCCGCCGAATATCAACTTCGCACTGCCCAGCCCGTACATTCCCTGGGATCAGGCGCATCTGAAGGTGGTCGAGGAGCCGACCGAATTCCCGCGCTACAGCGGCACCGCCACCATCGGCATCTCCGGCTTCGGCTTCGGCGGTACCAACGCGCATCTGGTCATCCAGGAGTACGTGCCGTCCGGCGCGTCCGTGCCCTCGAGCTCCGCCGACACATTGCGCGCGTATCTGGACGACGAGACCACCGATGTGATCTCCGAGGCCGAGCGCATCACCGAAGTCGCCGCGCCGGAACCGGAATGGACGCGCGAGGAGCCGCTGCCGGTGATCCTGCCGGTCTCGGCGTATCTGCCGTCGCGGCGCAAGCGCGCCGCCAAGGATCTGGCCGACTGGCTGGAATCCGAAGCGGGACAGGCGACTCCGCTCGCCGATGTGGCCCGTGCGCTGGCCAAGCGCAATCACAATCGTTCGCGCGGCGTGGTCATCGCCAAGGATCACGCGGAGGCCGTCGCGGGCCTGCGCGCCATCGCCGAGGGTAAGCCGGGTAACGGCGTGTTCACCGCCGACGCCCCGGCCGCACGCGGTCCGATGTGGGTGTTCGGCGGCTTCGGCTCGCATCACCGCAAGATGGGTAAGCAGCTCTACCAGGAGAATTCGATCTTCGCCCGGGCCGTCGACGAGGTCGACGAGCTGGTTCAGGACGAGGCGGGCTACTCGGTCAAGGAGATGATCCTCGACGACGCCCAGGACTGGGATGTGGGCACCTCGCAGGTCGGCGTGTTCACCACTCAGGTCGCCCTGGCCGCACTGCTGCGCGCGCACGGCGCGGAACCCGAAGCGGTGGTGGGACATTCGCAGGGCGAGGCAGCGGGCTCCTACGTCTCCGGCGGTATGAACCTCGAGGACGCCGTGCGCGTCATCTGCGCGCGCTCGCGGCTGATGGGCGAGGGTGAGGCGATGATCACCGACGCCGATGTCCGCAATATGGCGCTGGTCGAATACAGCGCCGAGGATATCGAGCAGGTCATCGCCGACTATCCGAGCCTCGAGGTCGCGGTGTACGCCGCGCCCACCAATACCGTGATCGGTGGCCTGCCGGACGAGGTGCAGGCCGTGGTGGCTCGCGCGGAATCCGAGGGCAAATTCGCCCGGGTGCTCCAGACCCGCGGCGCGGGGCACACCTCCCAGATGGATCCGCTGCTCGGCGAATTGGCCGCGGAGCTGGCCGGTATCGAGCCGAGCAGCCCGAAGGTCGATCTGTACTCGACCGTGCGCAAGTCGCAGGTGTTCCGCGCGGGTTCCGAGCCGGTGCACGATGTGGACTACTGGGTCGCGAATATGCGTCAGCCGGTGTGCTTCAGCTATGCGATCCGCGCGGCTGTGGACAGTGGCATCACGACCTATCTCGAGATCGCCCCGCATTCCGTGGCGCTGATGCAGGTGCTCGGGACCACCTTCGCCGCCGGTGTGCACAATGCCGCGCTGATCCCGACGCTCAAGCGCAAGGAGGACGACTCCGCGAACATCATCTCCGCGCTGGCGCAGCTGTATGTGCAGGGTCATCCGGTGGACCTGACATCGCTGCTGTCCGCCGGGGATTACGCCGATATTCCGCGAACCGCGTTCCTGCGCAAGGAGTACTGGCCCAAGGTCGGCCTCGGGCTGGGCGTGCTCGGTTCCGGAACCGGCGGCCAGCTGCCCGGATCGCATGTCGCTCTGCCCGACGGCCGCCATGCCTGGGAGGTCTCGGCGGCCGCCGTCACCGACCTTGCCGCATTGGTGAACGCCGCTGCGGCCCAAGTGCTTTCGGATGTCTCGCTCGGCGCGTCCATCGCGCATTCGCCGCTGCCCGCCTCCGGCGCGCTGACCACCACGCTCACCCCGCATCCGGGTGGTGCGTCGGTGCAGGTGCATGTCAAGGAGGGCAATGCCTTCCGGTTGTTGTTCGATGCCGTGGTCACCTCCGGCGCACCGCTGCCGGAAACCGCTCTCGCGCAACCGGTCCCGGCCGCCCAGCCCGTCGCGGAGTCGACGGCCGAGGTCGCGGTCGTCGAATCCTTCGGCGAGCGTTGGGATCCCGATGGCGCCCAGTCCGTCGAGGATCGCCTGTCGCTGATCGTCGCCGAATCCATGGGCTACGCCGTCGAGGATCTGCCGATGGAGATCCCGCTCATGGAGCTGGGCCTCGACTCGCTGATGGCCATGCGCATCAAGAACCGCGTCGAGTACGAGTTCGACATCCCGCAGCTGCAGATCCAAGCCGTGCGCGATGCCAGCCTGCACGAGGTCGCCAAGGTACTGCGCTACGCCATCGAACATCGCGACGAGATTCGCGAGATGGCGGAAAAGCAAGCGGCCGAGGGCGGTTCGCTGACCGTGGACGACAATTTCGTCGAGGCGGCGCGTGCGGCCATGGAGGCCGGGGAGGATCCGGCGGCGGCGGTCAAGGCGAAGGTCGCTGAACAGGCCGCGCCCGAACCGGAAGCGGCTCCAGTGGAAACCGCTTCCGTGGAGGACAATGTGCCGCCGCGTGATGCCGCCGAGCGACTCACCTTTGGCACCTGGGCCATGGTGACCGGAAAGTCGGCAGGCGGCATTTTCAATACGCTCGCGATTCTCGACGACGCGACCGCGCAGAAGTTGGCGGAGCGGCTGTCGGAGCGCGTGGGTGCGCAGATCGACGTCGAAGACGTGCGCGACTGCGAAACGATCGAGCAGATCTCGAATGTCGTGCGTGAGCATCAGGACGAGAGCGGCGACGTCGACGGATTTGTACGTACGCTGCGGGCGCGGCCTGAGGGCTCGAAGGCCGTGCCAGTCTTCGTGTTCCACCCTTCGGGCGGCAATACGCTGGTGTACGAGCCGCTGCTTCGCCGCTTGCCCGCTGACACCCCGATGTACGGCTTCGAGCGGGTCGACGGCTCGATCGAGGAGCGTGCGCGCCAGTACGTTCCGGAGATCCGCAAGCTCCAGCCCGAGGGCCCGTACGTCTTCTACGGCTGGTCGCTGGGGGCGGTTTTGTCCCTTCAGGTCGCCCAGCTCATGCGTGCCGAGGGCTCCGATGTTCGCCTGGTCGGCCTGATCGACCTCGCTCTGCCGACTCAACTCGAGGACAACAGCCCCGAGGAACGATTGCGTCGGATGAAGCGTTATCAGGACTTCGCGAAGAAGACCTACAACGTGCCGGGCGAACTGGATGAGGAACAGCTCCAGGAGCTTGCGGATGCTGACGACGAGCAGCAGGCCGAGATCGTGATGGAGCTGATCAAATTTGCCGGTGCGCAGATTCCGGGTGGCGTGCTGGAACATCAGCGCACCTCGTGGGTGGAAAGCCGTGAGTTGCAGAAGGTTCAGCCCTCGCATTACGACGGCGACACCGTGCTGTATCTCGCAGATCGCTACCACGACGGCATGATCGAACTCGAACCCCGTTACGCCGACCGTCGCCCCAACGGCGGCTGGGACGAGTACATCCCCAACCTGGAAGTCATCCACATCCCCGGTGACCACCTCCAGATCGTCGACGAGCCACGCATCGCCACGATCGGTGCCGACCTCACTCGGAAACTTGCCGAGATCGCGAAGGGAGCCAAGTGAGTACGACCGCCGAGAAACTCGCCGACCTGCGGAAGAAATTAGAATTAGCGCAGGAACCGGCGGGTGAAGCGGGGGTGGCCAAGCGGGCCCGCAAGGGAATCCCCTCGGCCCGTGAGCGGATCGGCATGCTGCTCGATCCCGGCACCTTCGTGGAAATCGGTGCGCTCGTGCGCAATCCGGGCGACCGCAACGCGCTCTACGGCGACGGTGTGGTCGCCGGGCACGGCCTGGTCGACGGCCGCCCGGTCGCGGTCTTCTCGCACGATCAGACCGTCTACGGCGGTTCGGTCGGTGAGATGTTCGGCCGAAAGGTGGCCGCGGTCATGGACTTCGCGGCCAAGGTCGGCTGTCCGGTGGTGGGTATCAACGACTCCGGCGGCGCGCGCGTGCAGGAGGCGGTGACCTCGCTGGCCTGGTACGCGCAGATGGGTCGGCGGCAGGAGCCGCTGTCGGGTCTGGTGCCGCAGATCTCGATGATCCTGGGCAGCTGCGCCGGTGGCGCGGTGTACGCCCCGATCAATACCGACGTCGTGGTCGCCACCGAAGAGGCGTACATGTTCGTCACCGGGCCCAAGGTGATTCGCGAGGTCACCGGCGAGGACGTCTCGCTCGAGGAGCTCGGCGGCGCGCACAGCCAGGCCGAGTACGGCAATATCCACCACGTCGCCAAGGATGAGCGGGCGGCCTTCGACTGGGTGCGGCAGTATCTGAGCTATCTGCCGTCCAGCTGTCAGGAGCTGCCGCCGATCGTGAATCCGGGCCTCGAACCCGGGATCACCGACAGCGATCTGGAACTCAATTCCCTTGTACCGGACTCCGACAACGCGGCCTACGATATGCACGAGGTGCTGCTGCGGATCTTCGACGACGGTGATTTCCACGAGATCGGCGCATCGGCCGGGATGAACGTCATCACCGGTTTCGCCCGCGTCGACGGTCGCAGCGTGGGCGTGGTCGCCAATCAGCCGATGGTGTACGCGGGCGCGCTCGACGCGCGGGCCTCGGACAAGGCCGCGCATTTCGTGCGGATGTGCGACGCCTTCGAGATTCCGCTGGTGTTCGTCGTCGATACGCCCGGCTTCCTGCCCGGTGTCGAGCAGGAGAAGATCGGCGTCATCAAGCGCGGCGGCCGATTCCTGTTCTCCTTCGTCGAGGCGACCGTGCCCAAGGTGACCGTGGTGATTCGCAAGTCCTACGGCGGCGGTTACGCGGTGATGGGTTCCAAACAGCTCGGCGCCGACGTCAACCTGGCCTGGCCCACGGCCCGCATCGCGGTCATGGGCGCCGAGAGCGCGGTGAGTGTGGTGGGCCGCAAGCAGATCGAGGCCGCGCCGGAGGAGCAGCGCGCCGCGATCCGCCAGCAGATGATCGACTTCTACAACACCACCGTGGCCACCCCGTGGATCGCCGCCGAACGCGGCTACATCGACGGCGTCATCGAGCCCGCCACCACCCGCCTGGAAATCCGCAAGGCCCTACAACTCCTGCGGGACAAGCAGGTCTACCGGAATCCGAGAAAGCACCACCTGCTGCCGCTGTAGCCGCGTGTCTTTCTCGGATTCGCATGGTCGATCCGTCCGGGTATGAGAGCCTTCAGCTATGGGTAGCTCACCGAAGGCCGTACTAGAGGGCGGGCCCGCCGACCTGCCGCAACGGATCGTGCCGATCACGCCACCGGGAATCGAACTGCGCGTGCAGTTCAACGGTGGCTACGAGCGCTTCAAGGTGACACCGCGCTGGCAGGATACGGCCGAGGGCAGCCTCCCGGTCTACGAGTGGTGTGAGCGCATCGAACGCTGAGCCGCGGCGGTCCTCACCGCGCCCGCCGGACGGGCACCCTGGTCGGCACCGGGTCGGAGGTCAGGAAGTCGATGATCGTCCCGTACGCCTGCTTCGGCTTTTCGAACAGCAGCGTATGGGAGGTACCCGGTACGATCGCGAGCTCGGAATCGGGAATCGCGCGATAGAGCTCGACGGTGTGCTCGAGGGTCATCATGTCGTCGTCGGAGGCCAATACCAGCGTGCGCGCGGTAATGGCCCCGAGCTCATCCGCGTCGAGTTCCGGTTGAGTGGTGGCCATTTCGAGGCCCTTGCGGAACACCACGGGGAAGTGGTCCTCGCCGTCGGGTGACACCGCGCCGTAGTTCGGGGCGAAGTGCGAGATGACCTCGTCGCCGAAGTCGAGGGTGCCCGGAATCAGGCCGTCGTGGTGGAAGTTACCGCTGACCGACACCAGCTTGCGCACCAGATCCGGCCGCCGAAGCGCTACCAGCAGTGCGGTATTGGCGCCGTCGCTGTAGCCGACCAGATGCGCCGGGCCCCCGACGACCTGCTCGAGAAAGGCGATGGTCTCCTCGGCCATCGCCTCGTAGCTGAACGGCGCGTCGGAATCGGCCGTGCGGCCGTGCCCCCGGCGGTCCACCGTGTACACCCGGAACTGCTTGGTGAACAAGGGAACCGCCGGTTCGAACGTGCGCGAGTCGGTGAATCCGCCGTGCAGCAGGAGCAGCGGCTCACCCTCGCCCTGCACGTCGTACCACGTATCCACCGCACCCACTCGCACATGACTCATGGGCACCATCCTGCCGCAGGATCACACTCGCATGCGCCCCGGCGACCAGAAGCCGGACCGGGTGGTCGAACCCGTCTGGACCTCGGCCGGTTTCGCATCGGTGTAGTACCGGTCGTAGCGCTCCAGCGACCCCCAGTCCCGGGCCCAGTTGTCCTTCAGATAGGTCGGGACGGTGGTCGCACCGGCGAGCATGTTCGCGAAGCCCAGCGGACCACCGAACTCCTGCGCCTGCCAGGTGTCGGTGGAGCTGACCGCCAGTGGCCGATCCGGCTTGATGCGGTAGTTCGGCATGGTCGCCACGCCCGCGTAGTGCAGGAACGGCTGCTGGCACGGGAACTGCAGGCCCACCGCCCAGTCCTCGAGCACCTGCTGCTCGGAGCCGAGGAAGCTGTTGAGCGTCACCAGCTTCGGCACCCGGGGCGGGGTGAAGGCCAGCCACTGATCGCCGATCAGCACATTGCGATTGGCTACGATGCGCACGGCGTCGGCGTCGGGGGAGAGCTCAGCCAGCGGCACCCGCAGATTGCGCCACGAGGGAGCCGGGCCGATATCGCGCGGCACGTACCTGCCCTGCGCGGTCACACTGCCGTCGGGCTGGCGCTTACCGTACTCCAACTGCAGATCCTGGCCGTACTGCAGCGATCCGGTCTGATCGAAGGACAGGATGCGCCCGGCGGCCGAGATCACCACCAGCGGTGAGTCATCCGAGCGCGCGGGCAGTTCGTACCAGCTCGAGGTCAGATGCGCGGGCTGCTGGATACCCTGCTGGTAGCTGCCCATGACCGGGGTGGTCTTCGGGTCCAGGCCGTAGGGCAGGGCCACGGTGCTGCCGTTGACGCCCGGTTCGGCGATCCGGCCGCCGCCCGTGCCCGCGTTCTGACCCTCGGCGAAGTTGGCGCCCACCGATTGGTTGGAGGTATTGCCGGTGCCCGGCTTCACCTCGACCGAATCGGCCTTCAGATCGGTCGGCACGCCATTGGGATCGAAGCCGGTCGGATCGGCGCCGGCCAGCGGATCACCGTCCTTGGGAGGATTGGCCGGATCGATGATCGGGTTCAGGCGGCCACCGTTCGGATTCGATTCGACCAGAACGTCATCGGCCAGGCCGCACGATTTGCCCTGCACCGCATCGAGATTCGAGCGGGCCAGCGAATACGCCGGATACTGCGTGGTCGCGCCCTTGATCAGCGACAGCACCTCGAATGCCACCATCAGCGCCGCCACCACGGTCAGCGGTATGGCGGCGAACCGGCGAATCCGCCTGCCGCGCGCGGTCTTCGGACTCGCGGGCGGTGCGGTGTAGTCCTCGCGCAGCGCCTGCCAGGCCACCAGCGCCAGCGCCAGGCCGAACAGGATCAGCACCAGCGTATTGGACTGATTGCCGTGCAGGGAGACGGTCTTGTCGAACCACGGCACGCCGTAGCTGGACACGTACCAGTAGCCGTTGATGCCCGAGAAGGTCAGCGCCAGCATGAACAGCAGCGCGGCGAGAAAGACCGTGCGGTTCTTGCGCGATCGCAGCGCCGAGGCCGAAACCGCGACCGCCGTCACCGCGGCCAGCGAACCCGCGATGCCCGCGTACGCGCCGAAGTGATGGGTCCACTTCGTCGGGTTGAACATCATGAAGAAGATCGTCCCGAACACCACGCCGATCAACCGCCAGGTCGGACCGGCCGAGATGCCCGGCACCCGGCGTCGGCGCAGCAGCACCAGCGCGGTGGTCACCAGGCACAGGATCATCACCAGGAAGGCGAACCGGCGCGACAGCGAGCCGTCGACGGTCTGCACGAACAGGTAGTAGTACCGCAGATAGTCCTCGTACCAGGCCAGATTCGGCCCGGTGATCTTCCGGACCCGGTCGGCCTCCTGGATTCCGGCGAAGGTCTGATCGCTATAGACCACCGTGAGCACCAGGAACCCGGCCGCGGCGATCGGGGCCAGCAGCGGTAGTGAGGAACCCCAGAGCGTGGCGAAGAAGCCCGTGCCCGCCCGCGCGGCCGCCTCGCGATGGCGGCGCACCGCGATGCGCACCAGCGGCCGGATACCGGCCAGCAGGGCGGCCACACACATCAATCCGGTCGGCGCGGCGGCCAGGGTGAAGGCCGCGAACAGCACCGCGACGCCCGCGGGCAGCAGGCGCCCGGTGGCGATGGCCCGTTCGATCGACACCCAGGTCAGCAGCGCGCCCAGAGCGACGATCGGCTCGGAGCGCAGGCCGTTGTCATAGGGCAGCCAGAACGCCAGGAACACCAGGCCGCCGGTCCACAGCGCGACCTTCGAATTGCGCACCGAGCGCCCGAGCCGCGGCACCACCTCGCGGCTGATCACCATCCAGCACAGAATTCCGCAGAGCAGCGCCGGAATTCGCACCCACGCGCTGGCCGTGGAGATCTCGGCGAAGGCCTGGATGACGTAGTAGTACCAGCCGAAGGGCGCCTCGGGGACGCCGTACCAGCGGAAGTAGTTGGCCAGATAGCCCGCGTGCGGCGCGACCCGGACCATGGACAGGATGTAACCGTCGTCGGAGGTGTTGGCGCCGACGAAATGCCAGACCAGCAGCGTGCCGACGATCGCGCCGTCGGCCCAGGTCGGCTTCAGCCAGTGGGCGGGCAGGATGCGCCGATGACCGCGGCCGTCGCTGGTGTCCAGACGACCCAGCGCGGCCAGTGCGATCAGCGTGCACAGCACGGCCGCGATCATCGCGACGAATTTGATCCAGGTCGGCGTCGAGGTGAAGCGGGTGTCGACGGTCATGTGGAACGACAGTCCGGCCGGGGCGGGTCCGCGCAGATCGGAGAAGACGCCGACCACCTGCGGGCGCAGATCACCATTGAGGGTGCCCTGGATTCCGGTGCCCACGAATTCGGCCCGGGTGCTGTTGATATCGGAGCTGATGGTGATCGCCGAACAGCCGTCGAGCTGGGATCGCTTCGCCGACGCCACGATGGCGTTGCGATCCATCACATCCACCGTCTCGGGCGTGACCCGAACGAACATCGCCTCCAGCGCCGCCCGATCACCCTGCTGCGGTGCGGTGTTGAGCGCGATGCCCTGCGGCAACTGTGCGATCAGCGAGCACGGGATGCTCGCGGTCAGATCGATCGGAACCTGCGACATCAGCGGCGCCTCGACATTGCCGATGGCCCCGCCCTGCGGCCAGTTCACCTCCGCCGTGGTCTGCTGCACGGGCAGAAACGGCGTGGCGATCGCGAACAGCGCACCCAGCAATCCGGCCACCAGCGCGATCAGGCGCGCGGTGCGGAAATCACCGGGCGTCGCCGCGGCCGCGGCGGGCTTCGGTTCGGTCAAGACGGCAGTTGCGGCGTCGGGCACGGTTGGTGATGTTAGCTGTGTTGGTTGTGCCTCCGCTCCGCTCCGGCATGTTCGCGGCTGTGTGTGGCGTCTCCGCTTCGCTCCGACGCGTGTTCGCGGCCCTGAGGGCCGCGAACGGTCGGTCGTCAGGCTCCCTTCGTTGTGGGCGCGTGAGGCGCGGGCCGAGCGTGATGGGTGGGCATTGTTGTCAGCGGGCCTTGATCGGGACGTCTTTTGCCCAACCCCAGCGGTTTTCGACACGGACGCCGATGGTGGCGGGCTGGGCCGAGGGGGCGTAGGGGGTGAAGCGTTCCAGCGAACCCCAGTCCCGGGCCCAGTCGTGGTCGAGGTAGGCGGGGACGGTGTGGGCCGCCAGCAGGAGGCCGGTCCAGCCGAGCGGGCCGCCGCCGATATCGTCCTGCCAGGCATTGGAGGCGTCCGAGCCGACGCGGTCGGGCAGGATGCGCCAGCGCGGAACCTCGGCCACGCCGTCGCGGTGATCGAACGGACGTTGGCAGGGGAAGGCCAGGCCGACGTGCCAGTCCTCGAGCACCGGCGCGCTGCGGCCGACCAACGAATCGAGGGTGGCCAGTTTCGGCAGGCGCGGCGGCGTGACCGCGAGCCACTGCTTCGGGGTCAGATCGTTGGCCACGGCCACGATGCGAACGGCATTGGTCCGATCCGGAATTCGATCCAGCGGCACCCGCATATTGCGCCACGAGGGCCCGCCGCCGATATCCAGCGGCACGAACGATCCCAGCGCCTCGACCGCGCCGTCGGCCGCGCGGTCACCGAATTCGACGCGCAGATCCTGGCCGTAGTGGACCACGCCGTCCTTGTCGACCGACTTGATCTGGCCCGCGGCCGTCACCACGAGCAGTTTGCGGGCCGCGTCGCCGCGGGCGCCGGCCAGATCCAGGCGATACCACTGCGAGGTGAGATGGGCCTGCTGCTTGTCCTTGGCCGTATAGCTGCCGAGCACGGGCGTGCGGGCCGGATCCAGGCCGAACGGCAGCGCCACGGTGCTGCCGTTGACACCCGCCTCGGCGGTGCTGCCGCCGCCGGTTCCGGCCTGGGTGGTGTTGGTGGTCTTGTTCTCCGATTTGGAATCGATGGAATTGGCTCCGCCGGCGACGGTTTCCTCCGCATCGGCGGTCAGATCGCTCGCGACGCCGTTGGGGGTGAATCCGACGTTGTCCGCGGCCAATCCGTCGGCGGGCGAACCGGTGTAGGGCTGCAGCAGCGAATCGGGGGTGTCGGTCTCGGCCAGTACGTCGTCGGCGAGTCCGCACGAATCACCGCCCAGGGCGCGCAGATTCGATTTCGCGACCGAATAGGCCGGGTACTGCGTGACGGCCGCCTTGCCGAGCGAGGCCACCTCGAACAGCACCATGGCCGCGGCCGCGACGGTGAGCGGTTCGATCGCGAACCGGTCGAATCGCCTGCGCGGCTGATCCTTTCGATACGGCTCCCGGTAGTACCGCCACGCCGCGAGCAGCAGGCACAGCACCGCCAGGCCCAAGAACAGCGTCGAGAAACCCTTACCGGCCAGCAGCGGCGCCTTGTCCCACCACGGCACGCCGTAACTGGATACGTACCACCAGCCGTTGGATCCGGTGAAGGTCATCGCGAGCAGGAAGAACACCGCCGCCGCGAACAGCGACCGGTTGTACGGGGCCCGAATGCCGTTGACTCCCACCGCGATCGCGGTGAGCGCCGCCAGCGAACCCGCGAGTCCGGCGTAGACGCCGAAGTGGTGGGTCCACTTGGTCGGGGTGAACATCATCAGCAGCAGCGACATGAACACGATGCCCTGAATACGCGCCGAGGGTCCGCGCGAGGTCCCGGGCACCCGGCCGCCCTTGCGCAGCATCACCAGGACGCAGACGCCCAGGCACAGCAGCATGCCGAGAATTCCGAACCGCCGCGCCAGCGATCCGTCCGGCGACAGCATCAGCAGCGAATCCCAGCGGGTGCGTTCGTCGAACCAGGCCACATCGGGCCCGATGATCTTGCGTACCCGGGTGGCCTCCAGCACCGAGGCCAATGTCTGATCCGCGAATACCACGACCAGGACCAGGGTTCCGGCGGCGATACCCGGAGCGAGCAGCGAGCCGTACCGCAGGATCGGGGAATCTCGGCTGAAAACGCGCCGGGACGACGAGATGGTGGAGGCATTCGGGCGCGCCCGTTTGATGATGTGCCGCAACACCGGTCGCGATCCCGCGATCAACGCCGCGATACAGATCAGCCCGGTCGGCCCGGCGGCCAGCGAGAACGCCGCGATGAGCACTCCGAGCGCCGCGGGCAGCAGTCGCCCGGTGGCGATCGACCGCTCGACGGCACACCAGGTGAGCAGCGCGCCCAGGGCGATCAGTGGTTCGGGCCGCAGCCCGTTGTCATAGGGCAGCCAGGCCACCAGGAACACCAGCCCGGCGGTCCAGCGCGCGATGGCATTGCGGCGCACCCGAGCGCCCAGGCGCGGCAACACCTCCCGGCTGATCACCAACCAGCAGGCCAGCCCGGCCAGCAGCGCGGGCAGCCGCATCCACGGGCTCGAATCGCTGACCCGGGTCATCCAGGCCAGCACCTCGTACGGCCAGCCGAACGGCGCCTCGGCCACGCCGAACCAGCGGTAGTAATTGGACATGTAGCCCGAATGTTTCGATGCTCGGGCCATATTCAGGATGTAGCCGTCATCGGAGGTATTCGCCCCGATGATGTGCCACAGCAGCAGTGTGCCCAGCACCGCGGCATCGGTGAGGGTGAATCGCCACCAGCGCGCGGGCAGTACCCGGCGGGGGCGGCGACCATCGGCGGTATCGATCAGATGCAGGCAGATCAGCGCGATGATCGTGCACAGCACCGCGCCGATGATCGCGGCCAGCTTCAGCGCCGACGGGCTCGAGGAGAAGCGCGAGTCGATATCGGCGTGCAGTGTCGCGTCGGTCAGTTGCGCGCGGTCCAGATCGGTGAACACGCCGACGATCTGGGGTCGCACATCGCCGCCGACGGTCGAGACGTACGGCGTGCCGTCCTTGCGCTGTACCCCGGTCAGCTCGGCGGTGGTCGCGGTCGAGGTGGAGACCACGGTGAAGTTCGTACAGCCGCCGATCTCGGCGATCGACGCGGACAGCAGCGGAATATCGCGCAGCAGCACCGACAGCGTCCGCCCGGAACCGGATTCGTCGACGACCTTGGCCACCAGGCCCTTCGAGGTCGCACCCGGCGCACCGGCGGGCACGGTCGAGATCAGCGTGCCGCCGGGCAGATCGCGAATCGCCGCACACGGCAGCGACAGTCGCACCTCCAGCGGCACATAGGACACCAGTGGGGCGTCGACATTCACCGCCTGCGGTTGTGGCCAGTCCAGCGTGGCGCGGTCCTGTCGCACCGGCAGCAGCGGCGCGAGCACCGCGAGCAGCATCCCGAGCGCCCCCGACAGGAGGGCGATCAGGCGGACACGGGACATCGCGGAAGAGTCAGCGCGCACGATCGACGATGCTAGCTACCTCCGCGATACATCCCAGACCCACATCCCGTCGACGTATTCGCCGGGAAACAACAGCTGATCGAGGGTGACGTGCAGGACACCGGCGCGTTCGGTCGGCGGCAGCACGATCACATCGGCCTGCCAGTAGCGCAGATCCTCCCGCGCCCGGGCGCGCGTGTCGTCGTCGACGACCGGGATCCGGCCCGTCTCCTGCGCCCGCATCAGCAGCGTGGCCGTCGGGCGGTCGTCGGCGCCGTAGCGTCCCTTGCGATCGGCCGTCGGACCGACGAAATAGCCGCCCGCCAGCGAGAATTCGAAGCCGGAGTCGATCTGCCAGCGCAGCGGGCGGGCGTCGAGGCGGGTCGGCGGCGGGGCGATCACGACCGAGCCGCCGTGCACGTATCTACGCACGGTCCCGTCGGTGAAGAAGGCGGGGGTCGCATCGCGCTGCACCACCGGCAGGACCGTGGGCGTCAGCGGCGCCAGGGCAAGGGCCAGGGCGGTGAACCAGGCCAGCGGCCGCCGATCGGTCAGCGAGAACCGCGAATACTCCAGTGCGCGTTCGGTGGCCAGCGCCAGGACGGCCGCGATGGCCGGAATCGCGGCGAAGGTGAATCGGGTCTCGAGGACCGTGTTCAGCAGCGGCAGATGTTCCGCCCACTTCCACGGCAGACTCATTCCCGTCGGCATCTTGCCCACGGTCGCCTCGGAGCCCAGCGACAGCACCCCGAACACCACGATCACCACCGCGGCCGCGCGCACCACTCGCTGGGCGAGGCGATCGCGCCACAGCAGCGCGACCGTCACGGTCACCAGAATCAGCAGCGGCCAGCCGAAGTAGGCGTTCTGCTCGGTGGGATTGATGGCCACGTTCTGGCCCGGTGTGAACAGCCCGCCCAGCGATTCGGAGGGGAACTGCACCAGCGCCTTCAGATCGTTGCCCATCGGGCCGTGATCGATCGAGTGGTAGCTCTGCGGTCCGAAGAACTGCCACCACAGCGGAATTTCGGTGAGCGCCACCGTGAGTATTGCGCCGAGCCCGAGCGTCGGCGCGATACCGCGCAGCACGCGCAGTCCGGCACGCGGCCGCGGCAGGTAGTAGACGACGGCGAAGACGGCGAAGGCCAGCGCGAAGATCAGCAGCGGCTCCTCGCCCATCGCGATCTGCAGCGATACCAGCAGACCCAGCAGGACACCGTCGCGCACGCGTCGGCGGAAGGTGGCGGGCTCGCCGTCCAGCGCCCGGCGCGCCATCCGGATCAACAGTCCGGCGATCACCGGCAGCGCGGCCAGCAGTACGAAATTCGGATGCGCGTTGGCGTGGGAGATCATCGCCGGGGCGAAGCCGCAGAACAGCCCGCCCACGGCCGCCGCGAGGCGCGAGCGCACGAGTTCGCGGGAAAACAGCCAGTACCAGGCGTATCCGGTCGCGGCCAGGCCGAGGGTGAGGACCAGGACGTAGGTGACCGTGGGGCCGAACAGCAGGGTGACCGGGGTCAGCGGCACTCCGACGCCGAACATGGCCGTATTGGCCATCATGTTGACCCCGTCGGGGGCGTTCTGCAGCCGCGTGCCGAGCGGATTGTGCAGGGTGGCCACCGCATGCGCGGTCTCGGCGAAGAACCATTCCCACATGGTCTGGTCCTGGCCGCTCTTGATCAGATAGCCGTGCCCGGTGTCGCGCCACTGGCCCGACAATACGAATACCGCCAGGCTCAGATAGGCGGCGGCGACCAGCAGATCGGCCCGCAGGCCGCGCGGTGGCCGCTCGATCCGTTCCGGTGCGTCGTCCCGTTCCAGCAGGGCGGTCGAACCCGCCCGTCCCGAATCGACTCGTTCCGTTTCCCGCCCCGATACCACAGGTGAAACTCCTCTTGCCGACGATCAGCGGCCCACGCTACCCAATCCGGCGGGCGCGCGACTGGCCGAACGCTGAGTTATCCACAAGAAAAGCCCCAATTCCACAGTGTTATGCACAGACCGAATTGTGTGTGCACAACGCCACAGCGGGCGTTCAGCGCCGCACGACGAGGGTGAACGGGCCGATGTCGGTGACCTGGAAGTGCGGATCCTCGAACAGGGTCTTCGGGAACGCCACGGTGTAGCGGCGCACATTGGGATCGTTGGGGTAGACGTCCTCGGCCAGGCGCAGCGTGTACTCGTCGCCGCTGCGCCGGAACAGGAAGGCGTCCGGGGCGCGCCACGGGCAGTGGTTCAGGGCCTCCTGCAGTTCGCCCGCCGACTTCAGCCCGCTCCACCGCTTGATCTCCGCGGCCCGGCCCGCGAAATCGGCGAGCGGATTGGCGTAGTGGGAGGTGAGCGCCTGGAAGCCGTAGTAGGGGTAGTAGGCGAGGAAGCTGGTGTCCGCGGTGAGCACCACCGAGCGATCGCGCGGGCGGCCGGTCTGCTCGAGCAGCGCCGCATCGATCGCGCGATAGTGCTGTACCGCCGAGGGATTGCGCTTGTCGGCGCGTTCGCCGTTGCCGTCGGTATCGGTGTAGGCGGTCGTGATCTCGGTGCCGAGTACGGCCGGGATGCCCTGGGTGAAGGCCAGCGCGCCCAGTACCGCGACCGCGGCGGTCGCGGTGCGCATCCGGGCGGGCTCGTCGATGGCCTGATAGATCGCCCGCGCGCCCTCGACGAATCCGAACACCCCGGCCGCGGCGAACAGCACCTGCAGGATCGGCTCGAGTCGGAAGGCCAGCAGGGTGGCGCCGCCCGCGGTCACCGCCATCGAGGCCAACGACCACAGATACAGCGCCACGATCGAGATCCCCAGCGCCTGCGCCCGGCGGGAACTGCCCGCGCGCAGCACCAGCCACACGGTGCCGAGCAGGCACAGCGCGGCGAGCAGCGGATGGGAGAAGTCGAACATCGGGAAGGCCAGATGTGAGCCGGACTCCGGCAGATAGTGCAGGGCCGATCCGCCCGAACTACTCGGCCCGCCACCGGCCGCCCGCAACAGCCAGGGGCCCCAGGTGATCAGGGTGAGACCGGCCGCGATGACGCCGATCACGATGAGTCGCAGCAGGATCGGCCACAGCAGCGCGAACGCGCCCGGCCCGGTCGAGGTCTGCGGTCGATGAACGGCAACGGCCCGCCGCTGCCACAGCACCGCCAGCCAGGCCACCAGCGCCATCAACGCGACGGTGAAGGCGGCGACGGCGAAGAACAGCGTGTAGAACATGCCCGACAGGCCGACGAACAGTCCGGTCCCGACCACCGCGCCCCAACCGCGCGCCGTGACGGCGGAAGACTTTTCGAGCCATTCCGCCGGACGATGCAGCGCGCCCCAGGCCAGCACCATACTCGGTGCGAACAGGATCACCAGGACCGCGCTGTAGGCCTCCGGCGAGGCGAACGCCACCATCACCGCCGTGGTCGCCGCGCCCACCGCCACCGCCCAGTCGGCGCGAATCAGCTTGGACCACAACACCGTAGCCAGCACGGAGGCCACGGCCAGCGAGACGATCGCATACGGCTTGAAGGTCTCCCACCCGGCCAGCCCGAACAGATTCGCCACCCGCCCGCCGATCCAGAACCACCCCGCCGGATACAGCGGCGGCAGCTCGGCGTAGGTCATATCGTGCAGCCCCGCACGGTCGGTCAGCCGCGTCAGATATTCGGTTCGGAATTCCTGATCCACCGAAATCCCGAGCAGATACAACTTGGTAGCCGCCAACGGCATCCCGAGCGTAACCGTCACGAACCCCGAAATCCCCACCCAGGAAAGCAGTTTCGCCATCCAGGCCCATCGCCGCATCCGAATCAGCACCACCGACCCGACCAACGCCACCGCCGCCCCCGCCTGCCCCACGGTCGTCAGCGCCCGAGTCACATTCGACGAATCGAACGCGGGCCAATGCACAGTGGAAAACGCATAAAGCCCCACCGCCCCCACCACCACGGCGACGACGGTCGCGAGCACCGCCTCGCCGAGACCGCTGCCGACCTGTCGGACGAGTACTCGCACCATGCCTCCGGGTTCGCCTGATCCTGCACTGGGTCGTGAGCCGTGGGTCAGCCTACAAGCGCGGGGGTGGCGCTCCCGATCCACGCGAAGCAACCCGATACGCACCGCGATCGGTAATGCGATCGGTAACCTTATCGGTATGACCCAGCAGCTGTCGGTGAAGATTCCGGACGAACTCGACGCGCAACTACGGTCCGCGGCAGGCGGGAATGTCTCGCAGTGGGTGGTGGAGGCCATCCAGGACCGCCTCGATCGTGAGATGTGGGAGCAATCCAAGCAGGTCGACGCGGCACTCGGGATTACCGAGGAGTGGATGTACGAGCAACTGCGCGCACGCGATGCGGTCCGTTCGGAGGCGCTGCGCAGCCGGGGTGACGCTTGAGGCAGGGGGAGATTCGGAGGCTTCGCGCATCGCCCTCGCCGACCCCGGTGCACGTACTCGTGCTCTCGGGTCCGCGCTATCTGGCGGCCGGGAAGGGGCGGGTCGTGGTCTGTCAGGTTGTGCCGGGCGCGGTTCCGGACGATTTCACCTCGGTGTGCCGGGTGTCCTACCGAGACGCCGACGGCGTCGACACCATCGGGCTGGCGGTGCCGGACCTGATCGACTGGTATCCGATGTCGGCGCTGGGCGACCGAGTCGGGATGGTCAGTGACACGACCGCATTGATTCGATTGGTGGAAGCGCTCTTTCGCTGAACGAGCGGCGGCCGTGACTGCCGCCGCTCATCCGGCGGATATCAGACGGGCAGTTTACGGAAGATCGGGCGGGGGATGTGCCGCAGGATCGCCATGACCCAGCGGATGTTGCCCGGGACCCAGACGATCTCCTTGCCCTTCTCCGAGGCCGCGACCGCGAGGGTGGCCACGTCCTCCTTGTCCACGGTCAGGGCGTTCTCCTTGGCGTGGGCGGAGAGCTTGGTGCGGACCTGGCCGGGGCGGATCACCGTGACGCGGGGGCCGAAGGGGGCCAAGGCCTCGCCGAGGCCGAGGTAGAAGCCGTCGAGGCCGGCCTTGGTGGAGCCGTAGACGAAGTTGAAGCGGCGGACCCGTTCGCCCGCGACCGAGGACATCACCAGGATGCGGCCGAAGCCCTGGGCCTTCATCTTCTCGGCGAGCAGCACGCCGACGGAAACCCCGGCGGTGTAGTTGATTCCGGCCATGGCCACGGCCTTGCGCTGGTCCTGCCAGAACACCTCGCCGTCACCGTCGATGCCGAACGCGACGATCGCCACATCCACATCGCCGTCGGCCCACGCCGATTCGACGACCTTGGGATGGCTTTCGGTATCGAGCGCGTCGAAGTCGATCACCTCGACCTTCGACGCACCGGCGGCCTCGACCTGCGCCACCGACTGCGCGCGCAGGGGATCGTTCGGCAGCGCCGCGAGTACGACGCGCGCCGGTCCCTTCTTCAGATACTCGGTGACGATCGCGAGACCGATCTCCGAGGTTCCACCCAGGAGCAGAATCGCCTGCGGGTTCCCTACCGCGTTGATCACTATCGCAGCTCCAGCCTTCTCGCCATATCGGACATGAAAACGCCTGTGGGATCGACACTTCGACGGACCTTGATCCAGTCGTCGATCTTGGGATACATCTTGTGGAAGGTCTCCGCGGTGGTGCGGGAGTCCTTGCCGGTGTACAGCCGACCGCCGAATTCCAGTACGCGCCGGTCCAATTCGGAGACGAACTCGTTCAGCCCCGCCTTGATCGGGAAGTCCACGCAGATATTCCAGCCGGGCATCGGGAAGCTCAGCGGCGCTTGGTTTCCCGGTCCGAACAGTTTGAACACATTGAGGAACGAGTAGAAACCGGACCGCTGGATGTCGCGGATGATGTTCTTGAACTCGTCGACCGCCTCGGGCGGAACCACGAACTGGTACTGCAGGAATCCGTTGGAGCCGTAGCCCCGGTTCCACTCGCCCAGCATGTCCAGCGGGTGATAGAACTGCGTCAGATTCTGGACCTTACCGCGGTAGGTGCCCGACTTGCGGTACCAGAGCTCACCGATCGGGGTGAAGGTGTACTTGTTGGCCAGCCCGTTCGGGAAGACGTCCGGCAGCGTGAAGAACGTCTTGCCGTTGAACTTCAGCGGATCGGCCTGCAACTTCTTCGGCAGCTGATCCAGCTTCGCCAGATTGCCGCGCGAGATCGCCGCCCGGCCCAGTTTCGGTTCCGGGCTGATCGCGTCGAACCAGGCCGAGCTGTATTCGTAGCGGTCCTCGGAGCCGTCGCTGTGGAAGGCGATGGTGTCGTCGAGCGTCTCGGTGACGTCGCCGTCGGCGATGAAGTACGCCGTCTCGGTCGGGGTCATCTCGATGGTCGCCCGCAGGATGATGCCCGTGAGCCCGCAGCCGCCGATGGTGGCCCAGAACAGCTTGGCATTGCGCTTGGGGGTGATGTGGTGGACCGTGCCGTCGGCGGTGAGCAGATCCATCGAGCGCACATGGTTGCCGAAGCTGCCCGCGCTGTGATGGTTCTTACCGTGGATATCGGAGCCGATCGCCCCGCCGACGGTGACCTGCCGGGTGCCCGGCAGCACCGGCACCCACAGGCCGAACGGCAGCGCGGCCTTCATCAGCTGGTCCAGGTTCACGCCCGCGTCCACATCGACCAGCCGACTGTCGCGGTCGATCTTGTGGATGTTGTTCAGCGCGGTCATGTCGACGACGAGGCCGCCGGCATTCTGGGCGTTGTCGCCGTAGGAGCGGCCGAGTCCGCGCGCGATGACACCGCGGCGCAGGTGATCCGGCTTGGATTCGTTGTCCTCCGCGACCATGGAAACGGCTTTGACGATCAGCTCCGGATCGCTGGTCGAAAGCACTTCGGCGGAGGTTGGTGCGGTGCGACCCCATCCGGTCAGCCTGCGGGTGCGCGTCGGAAGCGCGTACACGCCGTCGCTCGCCGTATCGGCAGAACCCGCGGCGGTGGAGGTCTGAGCTTTCGTGGACATCGGCATAGAGGCTACAGGTATGGCCGAATTCTGGTCCCTTTGTCGCAACCGTCCCGGCGTTCGCGGGAAACAGAAGGGACTGGGGCGGCTACAGTCGTGCGCGTGACCGCGGAACCCCATCTGCCTCTGCCGCCCGAACTACCCCTGGTCGACGAGCCGGGCGGGACGGACGTGGATCTGAAGACGCAGATGATCCGGTTCGTGCTGTCGGGCGGATTCTCGGCGATCATCGACTTCGGCCTGTACATGCTGCTGCTCGAGGCCGTGGGCCTGCCGGTCGCGGTAGCCAAGTCGATCAGCTTCATCGCGGGTACGACCACCGCGTATCTGATCAACCGGCGCTGGACCTTCCAGGCCGAACCCAGTCGCAAACGCTTCGCGGCCGTGGTCGCGCTCTACGCGGTGACCTTCGCGGTTCAGGTCGGCATCAACCAGATCATGTTCTACGCACTGCCCGACGACTGGTGGCGTAAGCCGCTGGCCTTCGTGGTCGCCCAGGGCACAGCGACCGTGATCAACTTCATCGTCCAGCGCGCGGTGATCTTCAAGATCCGCTAGCCAGGGCCGCCCCCTTCGCGGCGAAATAGTCCCCGCCCTTGGCGCGGACATTGTCGGTACCCCACTGCCGGGCCTCGCGCGCGGCCGGGACCAGATGGGGAATGTGCTTGCGGCAGTGGATATAAGCCTCCTCCACATCCACCACCACCCAGCGGTCCGCGGCGCGACCGCGCTCGGGCGGCGGCAGATCCGACACGCTGCCGCGCAACGCCGCGTCCTCGACGATGCGGGCGGTTCCGTTGATGTGCAATCCGATCAGATCACGCACGAAATCGATGAGCAGTATGCCGATGTGCGGGTTCTCCAGGATGTTGCCGAGACTCGCCATCACGCCGTTGCCGCGATATTCGGGATAGGTCAGGGTGCGGTTGTCGACGATATGGAGGAAGCCTGGTTTGCCGGCTCGGAAGCTCGTATCGCATTCGCCGTACCGGTCGGAGGTGGCGATGAAGGCCATGTCCATCCGCCGCACGAAGTCGATCATCGGTTGGTTCAACCGGTCCAGTACCTGGTCGGAATAGAATCGCTCGGCCCGACCCTCGGTACCGAACCGCTCCTGTAGTTCTCGTTCACCGTCGCTGCCGCTTCGCGTACCGGGCATGATCGCGCCCCCTCGGGTAGCCGGAATCAGCGCCTGCCGAGCTCGGCGGAAGTTCCTGCGCCCGCGGCGAATTGCTGTAGTGAGGATCCATCGCCGCGGATGCCGCGGCAAGGGCGCTATTTGCGGGTTGCTGCCTGGATGCCAATCCTCCGGCTCGACCGATGTCCCGAGTTCGATTGGAACAAAAGATATTTCGCAATATTGCATTGTCGCCCTTGCACAATTTGCCCGATCTTGTCCAGGCCGACCAGTACGCCATCCCCCTTGCATATCCCGACCGGTCTCCCGGCGAAAAGCATGCCGGGAGAAAATAAGTGGGGCGCGGCCGGGGAAACAGGGCGGTGCGGTCGGGAGCAACAAGACGGCGCGGCCGGAGGAAGGCAAGGTGGGGCGGTCGGGGAAACGGGTGGCGTGGCCGGGAGGGCATGCGGGCGAGGGGAAACCCTATGCGGGCGACAAGGTTACCGGTACCCCGTTGAACACCGCGTTTCCCGATGGGATGTCGATCATCGAATCGTCGGTCAGGACATTGGCATTGACGCCCGCGTGTTCTCGGGCGACGGATTGGGGCGTGTCGGCGTGGCCCCAGCCATGGGGGAGGCTTACGACGCCGGGCATGATTTCCTCGGTCGGTTCGAGGGGGACCGTCAGGGAGCCCGCGGCGGATTTGATCACCGCTCGGTCGTCGAGGCCGAGGCGGGCCATATCGTCGGGGTGGATGTGCAGGGTGCAGGTGTTGGAGCCGCCGATCAGGGCGGAGACATTGTGCATCCAGCTGTTGTTGGAACGCAGTTGGCGGCGGCCGATGAGCACCACGTCAGGGGCTGTCTCGTCGAGTTTGGCGCGCAGTCGGTCCACGTCGGCCAGTAGTTCCGGCGGGGCGAGCTCCACCGTTCCGGACGCCGTGAGCAGCGCTTCCGGCAGTCGCGGGCGCAGCGGGCCGAGGTCGAGTCCGTGCGGATTGTCCAGCAGCGTACGCAGATTCAGCGAACCCCCGCGCCATTCGCCGTAGGGCCCGAGCCGCAGCATCATGTCGATGCGCTGCTCGGTGCTGTTGTCGCCCTGCAGTTCACCGCGCCGCTCGAGCATTCCGGCCCGGTGCAGCGTTCCCGCGATGACCAGTTCGTCGACGGTTTCGACCGGATCGCGGCCGGGTTCGGCCGACTGTCCGGAGATCGCGAGCGCCAATCGCGCCAGAATCTCCGGTTCCGAGGGCCGATCGCCCAGCGGTACCAGCGGCCGCGAATACCGGGCGTAGTTGTGCACCGCGAACTGCAGCAATGCGAAATCGTAGTGTGCCGCCTGCAGACTCCCGGGCGGCGGCAGGATGACATCGGCATGCCGGGTTGTCTCGTTGCGATAGTGATCCACGCTGACCATGAACTCGAGGTTGCCCAGCGCCGCGTCCAGGCGAGCGCCGCTAGGCGCCGACAGCACCGGATTGCCCGCGACGGTGATGAGCGCCCGCACCTGCCCCTCGCCGGGCGTGCGGATCTCCTCGGCCAGCGTCGCGACCGGGAATTCGCCCATGGCCTCGGGCAATTCGCGCACCCGGCTGGTCCAGCGGCCGGTGCGGAACGGGCGGGTGCGGACGATGCCCTGCGCGGCCGCGGTGGCGAACATCGCGCCGCCGGGCCGATCGAGATTGCCGGTGAGCACATTGATCACATCGACCAGCCACTGCGTCAGCGTGCCGAATTCGGCCGTGCACGTGCCGATTCGGGCATAGACGGCGGCCGTCGGCGCGGCGGCGAGTTCGCGGGCCAGCCGTACGACGGTCTCGGCCGCGATACCGGTGCGCTCGGCCACCGCCTCGGGCGGGAACGCGGCCGCGGCCGCGCGCACCTCCTCGATCCCGCTCGCCTCGACCGCGACCGCGGTCAGGCCCTCGGCGAACAGCGTGTGCACGATGCCGAACAGCAGATAGGCATCGCTGCCGGGCCGAATGAACAGATGTTCGTCGGCGAGTTTGGCGGTCCGGGTGCGCCGCGGATCCACCACCACGAATCGCCCGCCCCGCTTGCGGAGGGCCTTCAGCCGGCCCGGGAAATCCGGCGCGGTGCACAGCGACCCATTGGATTCCAGCGGATTGGCCCCGAGCATCAGCAGATAGTCGGTGCGGTTCAGATCCGGCACCGCCACGGTCAACGGATCGCCGAACATCAGCCCGGAGGCCACCTGCTTGGGCATCTGATCGGCGGTACTGGCCGAATAGAGATTGCGCGTACTGAGCGCGCGGATCAGCACCGGCGCGTAGAGCATGCCGGCGATGGTGTGCGCATTGGGATTGCCCAGATACAGCGCCGCGGACTGGCGGCCGTACTCGGCGACCACGGCCGGGAAGCGCTCGCCGATCAGATCGAAGGCCTCCTCCCAGGAGGCCGCCCGCCAAATGTCGGTGGCCCGATCCCGGATCATCGGCGTGCGCAGCCGGTCCGGATCCTCGTCGGCCCGCCCCAGACTCGCACCCTTCGGGCACAGGAAGCCGCGGCTGAGCGGATCCTCCCGATCACCCCGCACACCCACCACCCGATCGCGGTCGTCGAGGGTGATCTCCAGTCCGCACACCGCCTCGCACAGCGGGCAGGTTCGCAACAGTTTCCGATGGCCGTCGGTCGTGACGCTCGTCATATCCACATCATCACCTGGATGCGCGCAATGTGAAACGGAACCTCCCGAAACCGTCCGGGACGAACAAATCCGCGAGAGCCGGACCCGGCCCTCGCGGATGTCGGTACTTGTCGACTACTCGATCAGCTGGCGATACGGGCGAGCTGCGGCTTGCGGCCGGAGATCGCGGCGCGGACGGCGGCGGCGACGGCCACCACCGGCGGAACCCAGCGGGCCTCGTTCGGGGCCACGCCCCAGCAGGCCGAACCCGCCGACAGCTGGGTCGGCGGCAGCGGGATGCCGTCGCCGTCGGTGTACACGGTGACGCCGGCCTCACGCAGCGCGGCCAGAGCCATTTCGGCCTTGCGGACGCCGGTCACGAGGTGGATCTCGCGACGCTCGGCTCCCGGAATCTCGATCACCGGACCGGACAGGTTGTTCGCCCGCAGGAAGCGGCGCACGGTCGCGGCGATTTCGCCGGTGACCTCGATGCCCGCAACGTCCTCGTCGGTGATGAGGCAGATGCCGTTGGCCGTTTCGGCGACCGTCCAACCGCGCTGGATGTAGTCCTGCGCAGCAGCGGCCATGGTCGCCGCCGTGACGGAAGTCGGAAACGTCGTACGCACTGTCTTCTCCATTCCCCGGATAGATCAGGTCCTGCTCGGGTGTTCATGGGACTAATCGGGCCTGGCCATCGGTGGTGTTACAGCTTCACGAAACTTTCTTGCTCAACGTCGCATTCGTCACAAGATCGCCAAATTTATTCCTACCGGCTATCACTCGCGACTTCGCGGCCTGTGCATTCTGCACGATGACCACATTCGTCTTCGGAGCTGGGAACCAAATGCGTTGTCGCTGAAAGTTTCCCAACAGGCTCTCGAGGACATGCGGGGAGGGGGTCGCATTGCCGGTCCGGAACTTCCGGGAGAGGATTCGACTATGAGCGATGAGCCCGTCGGCGAACTGCCCGACGCGGACGACTACGAGGCCGAACCACGCTGGATCGCCTGGCGCGACTCCGCGACCAGGCGGTTGTCGCGGCATGTCGGCGAGGTCGAGGACGAGGAGCAGGCGCCCGAGCCGTTCCGCAGCCCGGGCGCGTTCGGTGCGTGGGCGCTGGCGGCCGCGCGGGGGCTGTTCGATCTACAGTTCCGCCGGCAGGCCACCCGCACCCTGCTGCCGCTGGCCTACCTGCTCGGTCTGGCCTTCGCCTTCGGCGTCCCGATTGTGCTGATTGTCGTAATCTGGCAGATCTCGGCGGTACTAGGGGTGCTGTTCGCGGTTCTGGTGGCGGTGCCCCTCGGGCTGACCATCGCCGCGTCGGTGCGACTGGCACTGGAATTTCTGGTCAACGCCTCGCGGTTGGCCAGCCGGGTGGAGCACATCAACGCGCTGGCCGACGACCTGTTCCAGGCGCTGTCGGATGTGGCCGAACCCGTCAACCAGCTGTCCGAGGATGTCCGGGCCGTACAGTTCTGGCGGTTTCGCCGGCGCTCGCCGCGCAGGTGACCGGTCGGCGCGGCCGCGCTGGTGCATTCGCTCAATGGATGCGTGTTTCGGGTGTGCATTGTGTTGTGCAACAATCCGTTCGAGTATTCATCCGATCGAATTCGGATAGGGCGTAACGGTTTTGCCGTTCCGTGGGCCGCACCGACGAGTACGATCGGCGCCACAGAACGCAGGGGGAGATAGAGATGGTTTTACCGCAGGGGATCACTGGATCGACGATGCCGCGACGCCAATTGGGCCGCAGGCTACGCGATCTGCGCAATCGCGCGCGGATGACCACCCGGGTCGCGGCGCAGCGACTGGAGTGGTCGGAGGCGAAGATCTGGCGCATCGAAACCGGCCAGACCTCATTGCGTGGCCTGGACGTCGAGGCCATGTGCAAGATCTACGGCGCGCCCGCCGAACTCGTCGCACCGCTGACCGCCCTGGCCCGCGAGACCAAGGCGCGCGGCTGGTGGACCGAGTACGGCGATGTGATCGCCGAGGGTTTCGAGGTGTACATCGGTCTCGAGGAGGCCGCGCACCGGCTGTCGACCTACGAGAGCGAATTGGTGCCCGGCCTGCTGCAGACCGAGGCCTACACCCGCGCGATACTCACGGCCGCGCGCCCGGATATGCCCGCCGCCGAGGTGGATCGCCGGGTCGCGGTCCGGGTCGCCCGGCAGGCGCTGCTCAGCCGGGACGCGGAACCGGTGCGACTGGACGCGGTGATCGGGGAGTCACTGCTGCATCGCGAGATCGGCGGCCGTGAGGTGACCAGGGGCCAGCTCGAACATCTGCTCACCGTGTGTGACCGCCCCAATATCGAACTGCGCCTGGTGCCCCACGGCTCCGGCTACCACGACGGGCTGGAGTCCGGCCGCTTCGTCTTGCTCGAATTCGATTCGGGCACCGGCGATCTTCCCGAGCCCCCGGTGGTCTACGTCGAAACCTTCACCGGCTCCGCCTATTACGACAAAGACGCCGAGATCGACCGCTACCGCTCGGCTTTCGCCAGCATCAAGGGTGTGGCGATCGACGCCCGCGACGCCATAGAGGCGGCACTCGCTCGAAGCTGACTGCTCAGCGCAGCGTCTGCCCCAGTACCTCGCGGTGAGTGGGTGCGGCGGTCGCGTGCACGGCGCGGCCCTTGTCGGTGAGGCAGACGAAGATCGAGCGCCGGTCGTCGGTGCACATACTGCGGCTGACCAGGCCCTCGCGTTCGAGACGGGCCACCGCGCGCGACAGCGCGCTCTGACTCAAGTGGCTCTCGCAGGCCAGATCGCTCATGCGGAAGGTTTCGCGCGCCGCGTCCACCAGTCGGTCCAGCGTCTCGAATTCGCTGAGGCCGATCTGGTGTCGATTCTGCAGCTCCTTCTCGAGCGCGCAGGTAACCGTGGCGTGCTTGGCCAGTAGGTCGCGCCACTCACTCACCAGTCCGGTCGGCGCTGTGTGCTGCTCGAGACCGGGCCGGTCGACGGACGCTGTCGACGGCTTGGGCATGCGGCCATCTTAGTGGGCGGGGCACTCGCATGCAACCGCATTAAATGTTTGCACATTTAATGCACGTGCATGTAATGTTCCGGCTCGTGACTTCCACGGCAACACTTCAGGCCTCCGCGGCCGAGACTCGGTGGCCGGCCCGACTCTGGGGCCTGTTGATCACCCTGTGCATCGTTCTGTTCCTCGACGGCCTCGACGTGTCGATGGTCGGTGTCGCCCTGCCGTCCATCGGCACCGAACTCGGCCTGAACACCTCCACCCTGCAGTGGCTGGTCAGCGGTTACGTGCTGGGTTATGGCGGCCTGCTGCTGCTCGGCGGGCGCACGGCCGATCTGCTCGGTCGCCGCAAGGTCTTCCTGATCGCGCTCGCGGTCTTCGCGGTCGCCTCGCTGGCCGGTGGTCTGGTCAGTTCCGGTCCGCTGCTGATCCTGACCCGTTTCATCAAGGGCCTGGCCGCGGCCTTCACCGCGCCGACCGGCCTGTCGATCATCACCACCAACTTCGCCGAGGGCCCGGCCCGCAACAAGGCGCTGTCCATCTACACCGTGTTCGGTGCGGGCGGCTACTCCATGGGCCTGGTGTTCGGCGGTCTGATGACCGGATTCGGCTGGCGCTGGACCTTCCTGCTGCCCGTGCCGATCGCCCTGGCGGCCTTGGCCGCCGCCGCGATTCTCGTGCCGAGGGATAAGCCCGCCGAGGAGGGCGGACACGATCTGCTCGGCGCGCTGTTCTCCACCGCGGCCATGCTGCTGCTCGTCTACACCGTGGTCTCCGCACCGGAGGCCGGCTGGGCCTCGGCCCGCACGATCGGTTCGTTCGCCGCGGTGATCGCGCTGTTCACGGCCTTCGTCGCGGTCGAGAAGCGGGTGCGGCACCCGCTGGTTCCGCTGGCCATCCTGCGCAAGGTGTCGCTGGTGCGGGCCAGTCTGGTGATCGTCGCGGTCGCCGGTTCCTACTTCAGCTGGCAGTTCATCGTGACCCTGTTCATGCAGGACACCCTGGGCTGGTCGGCGCTGAAGCTGGCCATGGCGCTGCTGCCGGTGGGTCTGCTGGTCGCGCTGTCGTCGGTGTTCTCCGACAAGCTGGTCGACCGGTTCGGCACCGGCCCGATCATCGCGGTCACCACGGTGATCATGAGCATCGGCTACCTGCTGTTCCTGCGGCTGAACACCGATCCGTCCTATCTGACGGTCATCCTGCCCGCGGTGCTGCTGATCGGTATCGGCTGGATCGGCTTCCCCGCCATCAACATCCAGGCCACCAATGGCATCGAGGATGAGGAGCAGGGTCTGGCCGCGGGTGTGCTGCAGACCTCGATGCAGGTCGGCGCGGCCATCGTGCTGGCGATCAATACCGCGATCGTCACCTCCGGCGGGCACGGCGCGGACCATTCGCCCGCGGCGATGCTCGACACCTACAAGCCGGGCCTGCTGTTCGCCGGGGTGGTCAGCATCATCGGCGCCCTGGTCGCGCTGACCCACTTCCTGCCCAAGCGCAAGGCGCCCGAGCCCGTGCTCGACGCCGATGGCGAGCGGGAGCTGGCGGCGGCCTGACGATTCGGAAACCGCGGTGTGCGATGGGGATTCGCATACCGCGGTTTCGTCATATCCGCAGCGTGTGCAGGGCCGGGGCGGCGGCGTCCTTGGGGGAGCGCAGGAACTTCATCGGCCGACCGGCCCGATCCGTGGTCGGCCAGACGATTCCGATCGCCGGATCGAAGGCATCGAGATCGTGATCGAACTCGGGGGAGTACTCGAGCGAGCACAGGTAGACCACGGTCGAATCGTCCTCGAGCGACAGCAGGGCATGTCCGAGGCCCTCCGACAGGAACACCGAGCGCCGATCGACATCGTCGATGAGCACGCTGTCCCAGTTCCCGAAGGTCGGTGAGCCGGGCCGCAGATCCACCACGACATCCACGAACGCCCCCCGCACGCAGGTCACATACTTCGCCTGACCCGGCGGATCGTCGGTGTAATGGATGCCGCGCAGTACGCCCGCGGCCGAGGTGGAGGTGTTGACCTGCAGCAGGTCGAACGATCGCCCGACCGCCTTCTCGAATTCCGAGGCCTTGAACGTCTCGGCGAACACGCCACGCTCGTCACCGCGCAGGGTGGGAGTGAACTCCCACGCGCCCGGTACCGCCAGCTCCCGAATCCGCATGCTCACCAATCCCGTCCGCGATCCAGCAATCCGAGCAGGTATTTACCGTAGCCGGAACGCACCAGCGGTTCGGCGAGCCGCGACAGCTGCTCGTCGTCGATGAAGCCCATCCGCCAGGCGACCTCCTCGGGCACGCCGATCTTCAGACCCTGCCGTTCCTCGATCGTGCGCACGTAGTTGGCGGCGTCGAGCAGTGAGTCGAAGGTTCCGGTGTCCAGCCAGGCGGTACCCCGGGCGAGCACATCCACCTGCAATCGGCCCTGCTCCAGATAGGTCCGGTTGATATCGGAGATCTCGTATTCGCCCCGCGCCGAGGGCCGCAGCCCGCGCGCGATCTCGACCACGTCGTTGTCGTAGAAATACAGCCCCGGCACCGCGTAGTTCGAGCGCGGCAGTTTGGGCTTCTCCTCGATGGAAACGGCCTTACCGCCGGAGAATTCGATGACGCCGTAGGCCGAGGGATCCGAGACCCAGTACGCGAATACCGCACCGCCGTCCAAACCCTGGAACCGGCGCAGGCGCGTACCCAGTCCGGGCCCGTGAAAGATATTGTCGCCCAGCACGAGCGCCGCCGAATCGTCGCCGATGTGATCGGCTCCGAGAATGAACGCCCGGGCCAGCCCGTCGGGCTCCGGCTGCACCACATAGCTGATGTTCAGTCCGTATTGCGAACCGTCGCCGAGCAACCGGGTGAACGCCTCGGCATCCTCGGGCGTGGTGATCACCAGGATATCCCGGATATCGGCCAGCATCAGGGTCGACAGCGGGTAGTAGACCATGGGCTTGTCGTACACCGGGACCAGCTGTTTGCTCACCCCGCGCGTGATCGGATGCAACCGCGAACCGGTGCCCCCGGCCAGGATGATTCCGCGCATGTCGCCCAAGTCTGCCAGCTGGCCCCCCGCGGGGCGCGGCGAGGTTCCGAAACCATCACAACAGGTTTGGCGGGACCCGATTCGACCGATTCTGTTGTGTAGGTCACAGATGTCAGCGCCGACATCACCGCGGGATTTTTCGGTCGTGGTCGGCGCGCCGGGAGTGAGGCAGGTGCGCGATGGTGGCGATCCCGATCGATGAGGCGGTCTACGAGCCCGATCCCGGTGTGGTGGTGAATCCCGATCGACGCAGCCTGCACTCCCAGGCCCTGCTGCTGGCCTGCCGCGGCGTGGTCGGCCCGGTCATCCGGCGCTATCCGATCCATCCGCAGACCATGCCGCTGGCCCGCCATGTCGTCGACGGCCTCGCGTCGCTGCGCCCGCGGCCGCACGGTGTCGAGCGAGAGCAGGTGCGACTGAGCGGATTTCGGATGGAGATCATCCGCCCGGCCGGGGCCTCCCGTGCGTTGCGGCACGGCGTGGTGATGTACATGCACGGCGGCGGGTTCTTCCTGTGCGGTCTGGATTCGCACCGCCCGGTGGCGGCGAGCCTGGCGCGGCGCACCGGCCTGCCGGTGGTGAATGTCGAATACCGCCAGATGCCCGGCACTTCCATCGCCGGATCGATCGAGGACTGCCTGACCGCGTATCGCTGGCTGCTGCGCCGGGGCGCGGATCCGGCGCGGATCGTCTTCGCCGGTGATTCGGCCGGGGGCTATTTGACCTTCGCGACCGCGCTGCGCGCGATCGAGGCCGGACTGCCCGCACCCGCGGGCCTGGTCGGACTGTCGCCGCTGCTGGATCTGGACCACAAGGCCAAGCGCGGCTATGTGAATGTCGCTCGGGACGCCTACATTCCGATGTCGGCGGTCCGGCAGATGGTGCGCTACGGGGCCGAGCTCGACGGCAATGTCGATCCGATGTTGTCACCGGTCAACGGTGCGCTCGCCGGGCTGCCCCCGGCGCTGCTGATCGTGGGCGAGGACGAATTACTGCGCTACGACTGCGAATTGATGTCGCGCCGCCTGGCCGCCGCCGGTGTGCCGCATTCCCTGGAACTGTGGCGCGGTCAGGTGCACGCGTTCATGAGCATCATGCCGAGCCTGCCCGAATCCCGTGCGGCCCTCGCCCGGGTCGCCCGATTCGTCCGTGCCCGGGTCGAGCCCGAAATCATCGCTCGCACAGCTTGATTCGAAGCACCCCCGCCCAGTCCGCTGGACGGGGGTGCTGCTCTGTCCGATGAATTTCGAAATGCGGCAAATGGGACGCTATCGATGAAACGACCGAACCCGCCCGGTCGTGCCTTCCGGGCGGGTTCGATTTCGAAAGCCGTTGGCCGCGTGGGACTTACTTGGCGGGGGTGAACGGCTGGTTGATCGTGGTGAAGTACTGGGCGGCGGCCAGGATCGCCACCGGAGCGGTGATCAGCAGCTGACCGGCCAGGGTGCCCAGCGCGCCGATCGCGATGATGCCACCGAGGCAGCCGATGACCGCGGCCGGAACGAACGGACCGAACAGGCCGATGATCGTGGCCGAGGCCACGGTCGCGCCCGCGATGCCGCCCAGGATGCAGCCGACGGCGCCGCCGCCGATACCACCGACCAGGGTGCCGATGGTGGCGCCGGTGGAGATGGTGTCCTTCATACGGTTGAAAGCGGCCTGCTCACGGTCGTACGGGGTCTTCCACGGCGCGACATCCTCGTAGGGCAGCGCGACGGGCTTGTAGACCGCGTGCTCCATATCCAGCTGCGGGCTCAGGGTGGCCGTGTGGCCCGCGATGTCCGCGGCGATCGGGAACTCGAAGTCGTCGACACGGAACTTCAGATCCGTAC
The DNA here is from genome assembly GCF_001613105.1 of Nocardia pseudobrasiliensis NBRC 108224. GTDB lineage: Bacteria > Actinomycetota > Actinomycetes > Mycobacteriales > Mycobacteriaceae > Nocardia > Nocardia pseudobrasiliensis. The sequence continues at coordinate 39,902 of NZ_BDBS01000066.1, forward strand.
CGGCGAGGGTGGCGCCGTTGGCGGCCTTGATCTTGAACACACCGTCTTCGACGACCATGGAACCGGCATCGGTGGAGATGATGGTCGACTCGGGGGTGGTGGTCGCCTTGTAGTTGACGACGCCGTCATCGGCGGCCGGGGCCGCGTTCACGGTGCCGGCGGTCACGCCGAGCGCGGCGATCAGCAGTGCCGACGTCGCGGCGAATTTCCTCATCAGCATTTTGGTGGAACCTCGGTAGAAGTGGTTCGGGGGGACAAGAGGAATCGAAATGGAACTCCGCTAACGCCTGGTGAACCTGTTGTGTCCGCTTATTCAAATTTTGTTCACCATTCGGTCGGAGGTGATTTGAGGCACGTGTCATCCAGTTATTACTGAATGGAAATAAATTCGTTCCAGGCAATGAATTTGTCTATTGGTATTGATCCGTTTTGTCCGGAATCGATCCGTTCGAGCCGTCCGCGAGCGGTGACCGCTAGGCTGAGCGATCGTGCGACTGCTCGTAACCGGGGGCGCGGGGTTCATCGGCGCCAACTTCGTCCATCAGACCGTCACCGAACGACCCGACGCCCGGGTCGTGGTGTTGGACGCGCTCACCTACGCGGGCAATCGGGCCTCCCTGGACCCGATCGCGGACCGCATCGAATTCGTCGAGGGCGATGTCGCGGATCTGGAACTGGTCGACCGGCTGGTCTCCGGCGTCGACGCGGTGGTGCACTTCGCCGCCGAATCGCACAACGACAACTCGCTGGCCCGGCCGTGGCCGTTCGTGCAGACCAATATCGTCGGCACCTACGCGCTGCTCGAGGCCGTGCGCCGCCATGATGTGCGCTATCACCACATCTCGACCGACGAGGTGTACGGCGATCTCGAGGCGGACGATCCGCCCTTCACCGAGGCCACCCCGTACAACCCGTCGAGTCCGTACTCGTCGACCAAAGCCTCCAGCGATCTGCTGGTGCGGGCGTGGGTGCGCTCGTTCGGGGTGCGCGCGACGATCTCCAACTGCAGTAACAACTACGGGCCGTATCAGCATGTGGAGAAGTTCATTCCACGTCAGATCACCAATCTCATCGACGGCGTGCGGCCCCGGCTCTACGGCGCCGGACATCAGGTGCGCGACTGGATCCACGTCGACGATCACAACCGCGCGGTGTGGACCATCCTGGAGCGCGGCGCGATCGGGCGGACCTATCTGATCGGCGCGAACGGCGAACTCGACAACAAGTCCGTGGTGCGGCTGATCCTGGCCGAATTCGGCCGCGATCCGGACGATTTCGATCACGTCACCGATCGCCCGGGTCACGATCAGCGCTACGCCATCGACGCGACGCCGCTGCGCACCGAACTGGGCTGGACGCCGCGCTACTCCGATTTCCGCGCGGGCCTCGCGGCCACCGTCCGCTGGTATCGCGAGCACGAAACCTGGTGGCGCCCACAGAAGGAAGCCACCGAACAGGCCTACGCGGCCGCGGGCGAACGGGTCCTCTAACCCCAGACCAGGAAGTGGTACTTCAGCACCGCGGCCGCCAGCGCGACCACCGTCGCCGCCACCACGGTGATCGCCGGACCCCGTGACGGGGTCGCCCCGCGAACATCGGTGAGTCGCAACGGCATCCACCGCAGCACCACCGCGAGGCCGACCACGGCCAATGGCACGAAGTACCGGCCCTGGACGCCATCGATCAGGTAGTAGTCCACCGGTGTGAACGACATGTACAGCGTCACGTAGATCATCGCGACGCTGGCCAGCAGCGTCAGCGCCACGATCGCCGTGCGCGGTCGCGACGCCGAGAACCGTTCGGCGATACCGCTGCTCACCGCGAAGGCGAGCAGGCACGCCAGAATGGTCAGCGCGGGCACATCGATATAGGAGAAGCCGAGCTCACCGAAGAACTGGGTGAACCAGCGCTGATCGCGATACCAGATGCTGTCGGTGAAGATCGTGAGGAAATGCGCCGGGCTGCCGAGGATTTCGTGCAGCTGATCGCCCGGCCGCACCGAATGCCACTGCGCCTGCGGACGCATCAGGCCCATCCCGTCGCCGGTCGGCGCGGCGATCTTCATCCAGGCCGCGAACAGTCCCGCGCCCACCGCCGCGAAAATCCACGGCAGCCAGCGCAACCACTGCCCGAATCGGTACTGCCGCGCGGGAATCAGCACCACGAGCATTGCCAGCAGCACATAGGTCGGCTTGCTCAGCGGCAGCGCGATCGCCGCGGTCAGGGCCGCCGCGGTCTCCAGCCGGGACAGTTCCGCGCCCAGGAACAGACCCTTCACCAGCAGACACGACACCAGGATCGCCAGCGCGTTGGTCATGGTGTCGGCGGTGATGGTCCCGGCCTGGAACAGCGCGATCGGCAGCACCGCCACCGTGAAGGCCAGCCACTGCACCCGATAGGCGCGCAGCGCCCGCAGCGCGAAGCCGACGATCAGCAGATAGGCCAGCAGACCCGCGAGCCGGGTGAGCTCCAGCGTCGCGCCGACCTTCAGATCCAGTGCCTGCGCCAGCCGAATGCCCACGGCCGCGGGCACATACGGCACCGGCGAGTAGGCGGCGGTATTGGTGAACCACACCTGCCTGGTCACCGAGGTCACCGGCGCCGCGCCGAGCAGGTCGTAGGCGGCCGGATTGGCCACCATCGGCTCGGGCTCGCCCGGATTGTCGCGGTAGTCGTCGAAGGCGTAATTCATCAGCCCGTCGATACTCGCCGGGACATCGCCGCCGTAGGCGACGCCGCGATCGTCGGCGATCTTGTGCGGGGTGAATCCGCCGTGCGCCACCTGATAGGCCCGGCCGAACTGGGTGATCTCGTCATGTCCCCAGAATGCCGGGGTGAGCACCGAGAAGATCGCGCCGAATACGGTCGCGACCATCAGGAACGCGAGGGCGCCCAGGCCGAGGCGGCGCTGGATCCAACCCACCGCCCGGCCGAGAACGGCCGTGGCGGAGGCGGATTCGGCCGACTGTTCGGGGAGAGCGGGCGGCTGATCGGTCGTCGTCCGCTCGGCCTGGGTCGTCATCAGTTGACCTGTCCCACCCGCTCGGGCGATTGCGCGCCCACCGCGGAGTAGCGCAGATACATCAGTCGCGCGGCCTCGTGCCGGGAGCGGCGGATGCCGTCCAGGATCAGGCCCGCGGTCCAGGCGAGACTGCCCAGCAGTAACAGCGTGAAGGCGAGGAACAGCGTCGGGAAGCGCGGCACCTGGTGGGTCTCGTAGAACTCGATCACGATCGGAATGGTCAGAATCACCGAGACCAGCCACGACAGCGTGCCGAACAGGCCGTAGAACGCGACGGGCCGTTCGTGCCGGGCCAGATTCGTGATCAGGAACAGGATCTTGAAACCGTCGTGATAGGTGCGCAACTTGCTCTCGCTGCCCGCGGGACGATCGCGGAACCCGACGGGCACCTGCGTGCGCGGCACCCGCAGATGCAGCGAATGCACGGTCAGCTCGGTCTCGATCTCGAATTCGCGCGAGACGGCCGGGAAGCTCTTGACGAACCGCCGGGAGAACACCCGGTAGCCCGACAGCATGTCCTCGACGTTCTCGCCGAACACCTTGCCGACCACGCCGTTGAGCACGCGGTTGCCGGTCTCGTGGCCCGCACGATAGGCCTGTGCGCCCGCGTCCTGTTTGCGCACGCCCAGGACGTGGTCGTACGGACCGTCCAGCAGGGTCTTGATCATCAGCGGTGCGGCGAAGGCATCGTAGGTGTCGTCGCCGTCGATCATCAGATAGACGTCGGCCTCGATGTCGGCGAAGGCGCGGCGCACCACATTGCCCTTGCCCTTGGTGGTTTCGGCACGCACGATCGCCCCGGCCTCGCGGGCCCGCTCGGCGGTCGCGTCGGTGCTGAGGTTGTCGTAGACGTAGACGACGATGCCCGGCACGGCGGCCTTGAGGTCCGTGACGACCTTGGCGACCGCGGCCTCCTCGTTGTGGCAGGGCACCACTGCGGCGATACGAAGCTCGGTGGGGTCCACCCCGTCAATCCCTCATTTATTTAGAACCGGACGGTGAAATTACGAACACCGGGAGGGTACAGGGGAGTGCGGCCGGGCCGCCGGGTAACCCTCGCTCTGTTGGTATACCCACCAGGTTCCCTTCCCCCTCATGTACCCGGCGCGCACTTCGCCGGGTACCGTCGGCCGGGTGTCCAGCAGCGAGATCGTGATCGAGCCGGGGTCGCCCGCGCAGGCGTCGCTGTTCAGCAAGGTCGTGGCCGCGGTCCGCAAGGGTGGGGCGTTCCTCGTGGTCGGCGCGATCGGATTTCTCGTCGACGCCGGGACCTACAACCTGCTGGTTTTCGCGGGCGGCGAGGGTCCGCTGTACCACGCGCCGCTGCCCGCCAAGATCATCGCGATCGGCGTGGCCACCGTCGTCACCTACTTCGGCAACAAATGGTGGACCTTCGCGGACAAGAAGGGCGGCAGCGCGGCCCGCGAATATCTGCTCTACGCGGTGTTCAATGTGGCCGCCATCGGACTGCAGCTGGGCTGTCTCGGCTTCTCCCGATACGTCCTGCATCTGTCGACGCCGCTGTCGGACAACATCTCCGGCACACTGATCGGTCAGATGGTGGCCGTGGCGTTCCGGTACTGGGCCTACGGCAAATTCGTGTTCACGGGTGCGACCTCTCCCGATGCCCGCGCCTGAGCGCATTGATATTCTCAGCCGGCCGCGCATAGCGGACCATCCCGTTCGCCGGCTTTCGATCATCGAGGGATTACGAGGGAATCCGATATGGACCAGTCGGCTGGCCAGGCCGTGACCGCATCCGAGAACGACCGGCGAATCGCCGACCCCGCACCCGCCACGCTGCGCTCCGATCATCAGGCCCCCGAGCGGCTGGTGCTGGCGCGCGGTGTGTTCACCGGGCCGTCTCCGAAGATCAGTGACGAGCTCTACGCGGTGGTCAAGGGCAAGGCGCATCGCGAGCGGCTGAGCATCCGGTTGGACAAGGGCGCCCGCGCCGACACCAACACCTACTTCGGCCGGTTCGCCGCCAGCTACTGGCAGCGCTGGACCACGGTCACCGAGGTCGAGGTCGCCATGACCCTCGAACTGACCGGCCTCGCGCGAATTCGGTTGGCCGCCTCCGATATCGCCGGACACCGCCGCATCATCGACAGCACCGATGTGCGCGCCGACGGCCGGGTGGTGCTGCGGGCGGCGCTGGATCAGTACGTCGACGGCGGCGCGCTGTGGCTCGAATTCGATGCCGTCGGTGGCGATCTCACGATCAGCGAACTGACCTGGACGGCGCTCGCGCCGGATCATGTTCGGCCCGTTGCCATCGCGATCTGCACCTTCAACCGCGCCGAGGACTGCGCGCACACCGTCGCCGCGCTGGCCTCGGATCCGACCGTACTGGCCGCGATCGATGCGGTGTACGTCGTGGATCAGGGCACCGATCTGGTGCAGGATCGGCCGCTGTTCCAGGAGACGCTACCCCGCTTCGGCGACAAGCTGCGGTATCTGCGCCAGCCGAATCTCGGTGGGGCGGGCGGTTTCACGCGCGGGCTCTACGAGGTCTCCGCGGCCAATGAGCACGCCGACGTCATCCTGATGGACGACGACATCCTGTGCGAGCCCGAAACGGTCATCCGGCTCAACGCCTTCGCCAATATGACCGTGGAACCGACGCTGGTCGGCGCGCAGATGCTGTTCCTGCTCAATCCCGACTACCTGAACGTCGGCGCCGAGGAGACCAACCTCGGAATTCTGCGGCACGGGCAGAAGGTGTCCAAGGCGCTGCGCAACACCAGCATGCTCAAAAAACATCAAGAACGCCGTGTCGACGCGGGTTACAACGCCTGGTGGACCTGCCTGATCCCCGCCGAGGTGGTCACCCGCATCGGCCTGCCGATCCCCATCTTCTTCCAGTGGGACGACGTCGAATACGGTCTGCGCGCCCGCGAACACGGCTTCGTGACCGTGACGCTGCCCGGCGCCGCGGTCTGGCACGCGGACTTCTACTGGAAGGACTACGACGACTGGGCGCGCTACTTCTCCTCGCGCAACTCCCTGATCGTCTCCTCGCTGCACACCGATCTGGATCCGAAGAAGATCACCCGCCAGCTGTTCCGTGAGATCGCCGAGATGCTGGTGGCCATGCAGTACGGCCTGGCACACACCACACTGCAGGGCATCGAGGATTATCTGAAGGGTCCGAAGGGTCTGCAGGACGGCGGCATTGCCGCGCTGGCGGCCGCCCGCGGCACCCGCGGCGACTACACCGAAACGCTGAAACATCCGGCCGCGACCGCACCGATTCGCAACGCGGACATCCGAATCCGCCGCGCCAACGGCGAGCCGAGCCGGCCCCTGTTGGTGCTCGTCAAGCGCGCGATCCAGCAGTGGACCGGCCGCGTCCAGCCCGGTCTGGTCGGCGTCACCCGCGAGGACGCCTACTGGTGGCACGTGTCGCTGTTCGACCACGTCATGGTCACCGACGCCTCCCAATCCGGCGTCCGCATCCGCCGCCGCGACAAGGCCCGCGCCCGTGCCCTGCTGCTGCGCACCTGGCGAGTCCTGCGTCGTCTGCGCGGTGAACTGCCCGCCCTCACCCGCCAATACCGCGCTGCCATGCCGGAACTCACCAGCCGCGAGAACTGGGAGCGGCTGTACGGCATCGGTCCGAAGTAGTGTCAGCGGGCCGCGGTGAGCAGGGTTCTGGTCGCCGCGGCCACCTCGTCCACCAGCCACGCCGGTAGCGTCCCCGCGCGGGCGTGGCGGCGCAGCGCCGCATAGGGCAGATCGACCACGGCCAGCACCACGCGAGCGACCGTCAACTCGTCGTCCGCGCCGAAGAGTTGATCGGTCAGCACGTGCAGTCGCTCGATCAGCGGCGCGTTCATCCGATCCAGGCGTTCGCGCAGTTCGGTATCGGGCTCGCCGTCGAGCAGATCGCCGGGCCGCAGCCGCAGCAGCAGTTGAGCGTCCTCGGGCAGGTCGCGGCCGAATTCGATGGTGGCAGCGGCCATCCGGACCGCCGCCTCCAGCGGATCGGACGCATCGGCGGCGGTCAGCGCATGCCGCTGAAACCGATCCAACGCGCGAATCCATGTCTCGACCAGCACGCCATTGCGACTACCGAACCGGTGATACAGCGTCCCGACCGGCGCGCCGCTGGCCGCCGCGATGGCCGAGACGCTGGCCGCGCGCGGACCCTCGCGCAGTACCAACGCCCGGGCCGCGTCGAGAATCACATCCGTATCGTGCTTGCGAGGTGGAGCCATCTACTAGTACGTTCCTTCTATATGGAGCGCTTGTCCTATATCGACCAACATTCGAGGATAGTCGCCGCGAATCGGGAACGACTATGGGACGCGCTGTGCGATCGCATGGGTGGTGAGAGCCGCGGGTTCACGGTTGCCGAGCGCCTCGCACCGCGGCGTCTCGCGCTGGCGGGCAGTCACTGGTTCTCGCGGTACGAGCTCGCCTTCACACTCGACGAAACGGCCGCGGAGCGCACCCGAATCACCGCCGAGTCGCGGGCGGAATTCCCGGGCGTCGCCGGGCGGATCTATCGGGCGCTGGTCATCGGCAGTGGTGGGCATTCGCTGGTGGTTCGCGCTCTGCTGAGCCGCATTGCCGCCACCGCCGAGCGCGGCGGCCACTGACGCACGCGAATCAGCTTCCGGCCGAACCGGATCGGGGGCGCGGCGGGTCGTTGTCCACCACCGCGGCGCGGTAGTCGATCCGCCGGGGCGACTGCGGAATCGTCCGTCCGGGCTGGTGGCGCGGCGCGGGGTGATCCCAGGTGCCGTCCGGACGCATGGTCGGCGGGTCCTGCTCGGTGGTGCCCGGCTCGGTGATCGGCGCGCAGCCGAGGTCGTCGAAATAGCGGGTGCTGTGCGCGGCGATATAGCGGATCTCGGTGAATACGCCGTTCCAGCAGGACACCTCGATCTCGAGGCGATACATATCGGCGGTGTCGTTGCGACAGGTGATCCGCTCGCAATCGACTCCCGGCGTCAGTTCCCGGGCGGCGGCCTGCGGTGCGAGCACACCGGCCGCCGCCACCAACAGCGAGGCGATGCCGAATCCGACCATCGACCGCTGACCCATGTAGACCACTCCCCAATCGGTAACCCCGACCCGAAACACGTTGTATCCCTAGGTCGTTCCGACCGGTAGGTCGCGTTACGGGCCGATGGTCCACCGATTGCCGGGGCTTGACTCAGAGGAACAGATCGGTAGTCAGCGGCTCGTCGCCGGGCGTCACCCGGTACTTGTCCAGATCCGTGATGCCGTGCGCGGCAAGGACATCCTCATCGATGAAGAAGTTGCCGGTGGTGTCCTTGGCGGGCGAGGTGAGCACCAGATAGGCGGCATCGGCGTAGATGTCGGGGGTGCGCGAGGTCGAGACCATCTCCTCGCCGCCGAGCAGATTGCGCACGGCCGCGGTCGCGATGGTGGTGCGCGGCCACAGTGAGTTCACACCGATGCCGTACTTGCGCAGCTCCTCGGCCAAACCCAGGGTGGTCAGCGACATTCCGTACTTGGCGATGGTGTAGCCCAGCGACTGCCCGGCCCATTTCGGATCCAGGTTCAGCGGCGGGGACAGGGTGAGAATGTGCGGATCGCGCCCGGCCTGCGCGGATTCCCTCAGCGCGGGAATGCTCAGTTTGGACAGCAGGAAGCTGCCGCGGCAGTTGATGTCCTGCATCAGGTCGTACTTCTTCATCGGCAGCAGCTCGGTGGGCGAGAGATCGATCGCCGAGGCGTTGTTGACGACCATATCGATACCGCCGAACCGCTCGACGGTCTCGCGCACCGCGGTCGCGACCGCCTCGTCGTCGCGGACATCGCCGACGAACTTGTGCACGGAACCGCCGGCCTGTTCCAGTTCGGCCGCCGCGGTATGGATGGTGCCGGGCAGTTTCGGATGCGGAGTGTCGGTCTTGGCGATCAGGGTGATGTTCGCCCCGTCCGCCGCGGCCCGCTTCGCGATCTCGAGCCCGATCCCGCGGCTACCTCCCGACATGATCATGGTCCGTCCGGCCAGCGGCTTCCGTGCTTCGGTCATAGCGCTACTCCCGTCTGTGGGTGACCACCCCTGACATGCAGGTTAGGCGACGCGCTCTATCTTATGCAATCAGTTGCATAGTGTGTCCGCCGCGCTACCTCCGGCGGGTGTTCCGCGCCCGATAGACCGACCGCTGAGACCGCTCGATGTTCTTCCACGCCCGCAGCCGCTCGGCCCGCAGCCGGGCGTCGGTGCGGGTGGCCAGCCATTCGTTCTCCCGCTGGAGTTTGCGATAGCTGTCCAGGCGGCGCTGCGGCAGTTCACCGGATTCGATCGCGGCCAGCACCGCGCAGCCGGGCTCGGTACGGTGCGCGCAATCGTCGAAACGGCAAGCGGCGGCCAAGGATTCGATATCGCTGAAGGTGCGCTCCAAACCCTCGGCGGCCTCCCAGAGGCCGACCGAGCGCAGCCCCGGCGTATCGATGAGCGTGCCGCCGCCGGGCAGCGGCCGCAGTTCGCGATGCACGGTGGTGTGCCGCCCGCGTTTGTCGCCGGCGCGAACCTCGTCGGTGGCGAACACCTCCGCGCCCAGCAGCGCGTTGGCCAGCGTCGACTTGCCCGCGCCCGAGGGGCCGAGCAGCGCGACCGTACCGTCGAGCACCGCGGCGAGCACATCCATACCCTGTCCGGTGTTCGCGCTCACCGCGAGCGTGGTCGCGCCCGGTGCGACCGCGCGCACGATATCGAGCGGAACATCAACGGCCAGATCGACTTTCGTCAGCACGACCACCGGCTGCGCGCCGGATTCCCAGGCCAGCGCCAACATTCGCTCGATGCGGCCCAGATCGACGTCACCGTCGGCGGCACTACACACCAGCACCGTATCGACATTGCTGGCCAGCATCTGCGCCTCGGACCGTCCGGATACCGCCGCGCGCACGATCGCGGTGCGCCGCGGCAGCAGTCGCCGCACGGTGAGTTCGGCGTCGAGTGCCACCCAATCGCCGGTACACAGGCCGATGACGTTGGTATCCGCCCGCGGGCAGCGAGCGCGTCCGACGCCCGAGGGTGTGGCGACGTCGCATTCGCTGCGATCCATTCGGATGACGCGGGCCGGGACCCAGCCGGTGTCGAGCAGTCCTGCGTACTCAGCGGAAACGGCTGCGGACCAGCCGTAGGGAATGAGTCGGTCGAATTCGACCATGATGGGGAGCCGTCTTTCGTCGGGCACGGAGCCCGGACGCGGGCTCAGTGCTTCGGTGCGAAGGTGGATATGCATGCGGCGGCGCGACTTTCATCACCAAGTCGCTGCCAGGCCACGACAACCCGAACGATCGTTTGCACGTACTCCACCTCCTTCGACCTCTCGACGCTTACCGTCTGTGTGAGCACAACGATGACAGCCCGCAGCGCGGACCGCAATCTATTTTCCGGGGGATCGACGCCTAGTCCGGCTTGTGGAACTGCTCGCGCCGGCCCAGCCGCCGCAGTCGCAGCCATTCGGCCAGTCCGGCCGGATCCTTCTGCTGCACAAGGAAGAACCAGGAGAACCGCGCCCATTCCTGCGGCAGCAGTTTGCGCATACCCGGCTGGGACATCAGATAGCCGCGGTTGCGGTAGGTGAAGTAGCGCTTGACCGGGTCGTCCGGGTACTGGGTGTGCATGCGGCCGCCCAGGATCGGCTTGAATTCCGCCGAGCCGTTGGGATGCAGGTACGCCGTCTGCAGACAGGTGCCGAACGGCAGGCCGGAGCGGACCAGTCGCCGGTGCACCTCCACCTCGTCACCGCGCACGAACAGCCGCAGATCGGGGACGCCGATCACGTCGATCGCCTGGGCCGACAGCAGCGCGCCGTTGAACAGCGAGGCGATGCCGGGCAGGAAATCCTCGTCGCCGAGTTCCGAGCGCAGTCGTCGCCACACCACACCGCGGCGCAGCGGGAAGGCCAGCCGGTCCGGATCGTCGATATCGGCCACTACGGGAGAGACCTCGACCAGGCTGTACCGTTTCGCGCAATCGAGCAGTGTCGCAAGGACTTCCGGCCCTTCGGGGCGGCCGTCGTCATCGGCCAGCCACACCCAGTCCGCGCCCAGGGTCAGCGCGTGCAGGATGCCCAGCGCGAAACCGCCCGCACCACCGAGATTGTGCTCCGAACCCAGATAGGTCGATTCCATCGGTTGCTGCGCCACCAGCTCGCCCACCTCGGGCTCGTTGGCGTTGTCGATCACGATCAGGTGATCGATCGGTCGGGTCTGGGCGGCGAGCACCTTCAGGGATTCGGCCAGTAGTTCGCGGCGCTTGTGGGTGACCACGACGGCCACGATGCGTGCCGAATCGGGTTGGGGGACTCCAGGATTCATGCCGGATTCTGCTCCAGTTCCCGTTCTTTCTCCAGCTCTCGGAGGATCTGTGCGACGTGATCGCCGGCCTCGGGACCCTCATAGGCCCGCACGACCTCTTCGATACCGCCCTGCATCCGCATCTGCCCGTGGTCGATCCAGATCGCGGTGTCGCAGAGCTGGGCGAGGAATTCGTTGGAATGGTTGCAGAACACCAGGATTCCGGAGCGGGATACGAGATCGCGCAGGCGCTTGCGGGCCTTCTTCATGAATTCCGCGTCGACCGCGCCGATACCCTCGTCCAGCAGCAGGATCTCCGGATCGATCGAGGTCACCACGCCCATCGCCAGGCGCACCCGCATACCGGTGGAATAGGTGCGCAGCGGCATGTTGAGATATTCGCCCAGCTCGCTGAATTCGGCGATCTCGTCGACCTTGGCCAGCATCTGCTTACGGGTCTGGCCGAGGAACAGCCCGCGAATGATGATGTTCTCGTAGCCGGAGATCTCCGGATCCATGCCGACGCCGAGGTCGAAGACCGGCGCCACCCGCCCGCGCACCTGCGCGCTGCCCCGCGTCGGTTCGTAGATACCCGAAAGCAGCCGCAGCAGAGTCGATTTGCCCGCCCCGTTGTGGCCGACCAGGCCGACGCGGTCGCCCTCCTTCAGGGAGAGGGTGATATCCCGTAGCGCCTCGACGACCACGACGTCGGATTGGTTGCGTCCGATCGAGCCGCCCGCCTTGCCCAGGACGGCCTTCTTCAACGATCGCGATTTCGCGTCGAAGATTGGGAACTCCACCCAGGCGTTGCGGGTTTCGATACTTACGTGATCGGTCATCGAGCCTTCACACCCAGTAGGGGACGCGGGAACGGAATCTCTTCATGGCAAGTATCGCCAATGCCCAGCCCACTACGGTAATGGCCAGCACAACGAGCCAGTGCCGCAGCACGATGGGCTCGCCGAGCATCGGCGCGCGCACGATCTCGAGGTAGTGATAGGTCGGGACGATCTCGATCAGGCGGGCGCGTTCACTCACCGATCCGCCCTGATTGTGCAGGACCTTCGCCGACCACATGACCGGCGTCAGCACGAACAGCATGCGGGTGAGGCTGCCGAGGATCGGGGCGATATCGCGATAGCGCGTGCTGAAGATACCGAAGGCGATCGACACCCACATGGCGTTCAGGAAGATCAGCACGATGGCCGGAATCGCCAGCAGTACGGTCCAGTGCAGATCACGCCAGACGCCGAATGCGACCAGCATCACCGCGTAGATGGCCAGATTGTGCGCGAAGAACAGGAACTGCCGCCACACCAGCCGGTACACGTGCACGCTCAACGCCGAGGGCAGCTGTTTGATCAGGCCCTCGTTCGCGATGAACACGTCCGCGCCCTCGAGGATGCTGGCCTCGATCACATTCCAGACGATGATGCCGACCGTCACGTACGGCAGATATTCGCGCAGCGGCTGGTTGAGCAGCGTCGCGTACAGCAGGCCGATGGCGGCCGCCTGTACCGCCGTCGAGATGGTGATCCAGAACGGGCCGAGCACCGAGCGCCGATACCGCTGCTTGATGTCCTGCCAGCCCAGTGACAACCACAGTTCGCGCTGCGCGAAACCGCTTCGGAAGTCCTTGAACGCACGCGCGAACGACCGGGAGTCGGACACCAGCGGTTCCGAGGCGTCGTCGTGGTGCTGTTCGGTGGTCACCGAATCGGCTGGAGCAGCTGCGGGCACAGTGCTCGACTGTAGCGCAGTGGCTACAGATACTGCCCGCTCCCAGCGCTGCCCGGATGCTGCCCACCCTCGCGTTGTCCTTGGATACCCGGCGGCAGCGCGTGCCGCATCTGCTCGAGTTGCGCCCGCGCGGCCATCTGCTGGGCGAACAGCGCGGTCTGAATTCCGTGGAACAGTCCCTCCAGCCAGCCCACCAGCTGGGCCTGGGCGATACGCAATTCGGCGTCGGAGGGGATCGAGTCGTCGTTGAACGGCAGCGCCAGGCGCTCCAACTCGTCGCGCAGATCCGGGGACAGGCCCTGTTCGAGTTCGTGGATGGAGGTCTTGTGGATCTCCTTGAGCCGGGTGCGGCTGGCATCGTCGAGAGGCGCGGCCCGCACCTCCTCGAGTAGCTGTTTGATCATCGTCCCGATGCGCATCACCTTGGCCGGCTGCTCGACCATATCGGCCAGCGATTCGTCCTTGGTGTCCTTCATCTCGCCGGTTTCCTCATCGATCATCTGTCCGGTCACGGGTGTTTCGCCCTGTGCGCCGGCCGGAATGATCAAGGGGCGGCCTTCGGGCCCGATCACCACGATGGAATCCGGTGCTCCGTCCGAGTGCGTCATGAGCTCCATGATGTCGCGTCCCGGCGTCTCGCGCTAAGCGGGGGCGGGGTGCCCATCGGGGGTATGTACGTTCGTGACCGCAAGTATTCTGTTGCGGTCTTGTCCGCCTCGTGGGTTCGGTTTGCTGAAAGTCGGTCGCCATGCTGCGTGATATCTCGCCCGGTTGCCCGCGCGTTCGGTGCGCAGGCGCCGACAATCGATCGGTTGCCGCTGACACGGTTACGCCGACTCGGCCGCTGCGCTTAGAGTGGCCAACATGACTTACGACGTCGCAAGGGTTCGGGGCCTGATACCGTCCCTGGGCGACGGCTGGATCCACCTCGACCCGCAGGCGGGGATGCTGGTCCCGGATTCGGTATCTCGCGCGGTCTCAACGGGTTTCCGTACCTCGGCCTTTTCACATACCAATCGCCACTCGGCCGCCAAGCGCAGCGCCGCGCTGCTGGAGGCCGCGCGCGAGGCGGTGGCCGATCTGGTCGGCGGCGACCCGGCCGGGGTGGTGCTCGGACCGGATCGCGCGGTGCTGCTGGCGTGGCTGGCCGAGTCGCTGAGTTCGCGACTGGGGCTGGGTACCGGGATCGTGCTGTCGCGCCTGGACGACGAGGCGAATGTGGCGCCGTGGCTGCGCATCGCCAATCGCTATGGGGCCCATGTGCGTTGGGCCGAGGTGGAGATCGAGACCTGTGAGATGCCGGCCTGGCAGTTCGAGGAGTTGATCGGACCCACCGCGCGGCTGGTCGCCCTCACCGCCGCCTCACCGATCGTGGGCTCGGCGCCCGCGGTGCGGGTGGCCGCCGATCGCGTGCACGAGGTGGGCGGCCTGCTGGTCGCCGACTGCTTCGGGGCCGCGCCCTACGCGCTGATCGATATCGATGAGCTCAACGCCGATGTCGTCGCGCTGTCCGCGCCCGCGTGGGGCGGGCCGCAGATCGGCGCGCTGGTGTTCCGGGATCCGGCCTTCCTGGACCGCATTCCGTCGATGTCGCTGAATCCGTATGCCAAGGGCGCGGAACGGTTGGAGGTCGGCGGACATCAGTACGCGCTGCTGGCCGGGCTGACCACCTCGATCGACTATCTGGCCGGGCTCGACGAACAGGCCGGCGGCACCCGCCGCGAGCGCCTGGAGGTGTCCATCACCTCCCTGCAGGACTATCACGACCACCTGTTCGAGCACCTGATGGAGGTGCTGGACCGGATCCCGAATCTCACGGTGATCGGCCGCGCCTCGACCCGGATCCCGACGGTCAGCTTCACCATCGCGGGTATGCAGGCCGAGAAGGTCTCCGCCCGCCTGGCCGACCACCGCATCGGCACCCTGAGCGGCGTCCACGGCGGCAGCCGCCTGCTCGACGCCCTGGGCGTCAACGACGAGGGCGGCGCGGTGACGATCGGTTTGGCGCCGTACACAACCAAATTCGAGATCGACCAGCTCGGCCGCGCCCTCGCCGCCCTGGACTAGC
>NZ_BDBS01000067.1 GCF_001613105.1 Nocardia pseudobrasiliensis NBRC 108224
CTAGACCACGCGAGCGACGCTGCGGCACAACGTCGTTACGGACCCGCGACGGTGGGCGCCTCGATCGCGTCGAAGGCGATCAACTGCCGGATCGGATCGTGATAGGTCGCCCATTCGGCGATCCGGCCGTCCCTGAAGCGCAGGATCGTCAGATAGTCGTTGCGATAGTCACGCCCGGTGCTGAGCACCGTCAGATCTCCCTTCACCGAGACCAGCCAGGAATTCGGATCCAGCATCGGCTCGATGCGGGTCACGATCTGCCGGTAGGAGCCGTACGCCTCGAGCGCCGCCTTGCCCGCGACGCGCACGATTTCCTTTCCGACGACCTCCCGCACCTCTTCGACCGGATCGAACGGAATGCGCATCCGCAGATCGTCGGTGCACAGTTCGAGCACACCGTCGATATCTTTCGCGGAGGTGCGCTCGTAGAACGTTTCGATGACCGCACGCATCCGCGCCCGATCATCGGCGAGTGTCGTATCGGTAATGGTCATGATCCGAGCGTAGACAATAAATGCGACCAGTCGGTCATATTGTTGCACAGGTCACTCCCGATCCTCTCGAATCAGCCCGCCACGATTTCGAATTCGACGAAAACACGTGCCGCGAAACGCTTTTCGTAGTGACATGGTCGACATGTTCACTTACACCGTGATCGCGGATTTCGCCGACGACCAGGCCCGCGAGGACTATCTGACCTGGATGCGAGACGGCCACACGGCCAAGGTGATCGAACTCGGCGCGGCCGTATCGGGCCAGGTCGCCCGCCTCGACGACGGCAGGGTCGAGAGCCGGTACATCTTCCCCGACCGGGCCACCTTCACCGCCTACGAATCCGGTCCGGCGATCGAACTGCGCGCCGAGGGCGCTCGGTTCACCGTGGCCGGGAAGGTCACCCTCACCCGCCACACCGGCGAGATCGTCTTCGACGGCTGAAAACCAGTTGCCCCTACGAGCATTAGTTTTTAACCTAATATTCGTAGGAAGGAGACGGTAGTGAACCCCATTACCGAACACGACATCAGAGCGTCGTTCGTCAACTGTTCCAAGGGAGAGGCCAAGCGCCTGCACCTACCGCGCGGGCTGCGCGATCTGCCCTGGGACGATCTGGATTTCCTGGGCTGGAGTGATCCATCGTTCGCCGGACGCTGCTATGTGGTCGTCCCCCAACATGATCGGCTCGTCGGGATCGCCATGCGCTATCAGCCCGGCGGATCCGGCCGCGCCCAGATGTGCACCATTTGCCTGACCACCCACACCGGCCACGGCGTCTCCCTCATGACCGCCGCCAAATCCGGTGAGGCGGGCCGCCAGGGCAATTCGATCGGCACCTACATGTGCACCGACCTGGACTGCTCGCTCTATGCCCGCAACAAGAAACGACCCGCCCTGGGCGTCCGCTATCGCGAGGACCTGACCACCGAACAGAAATCCGACCGCGTGCTGTCCAATATCGGAGCCTTCATCACCAGGCTGACCGCCGACTATTCCGGACTGTAGACCTGCGTTCCGCCGACAAAGGTGCGCAGCACCTGGATGCGGGACAGTTCGGCAGGGTGGGTGGTGAGCGGATCACGGTCCAGGACAACGAGATCGGCGGTCTTGCCTACCGTGAGACTGCCCGCGATGTCGGCGACGCCCAGGGCGGCGGCCGAACCCATGGTGTAGGCGCGCAGGGCCTGGGTGACGGTGATCGCCTCGCCGGGGGCGTGCACCGTGCCGTCGGCGGCGCGGCGGGTGGCCGCGGCCTGGAGGGCGGGCAGGACCTGGTATCCGGCGCTGGGGTAGTCCGAACAACCCGCAAGGGTCACGCCCGCGGCGGTCAGGGTGCGCAGCGGGATCGGTCCGAGATTCGGCAGCGGGGGCACGGGTTCGAACGCGGCGCTGAGATCGTCCAGCCAGATCGGCGAGACCACCGCGATCGCACCGAGATCCGCGATTCGGGCCGCGAGCGGCGGTTCGCAGAACACGGTGTGTTCCAGCCGCGGCCGCCCGGGTAACGGATCCAGGCGCGCGCGAACGCGGTCCAGCGCCCGGCAGGCCTGCTCGATCGCCTCGTTGCCGAACGCGTGCTGTGCGACCTGCAGTCCGTGTTCGGCGGCATCTGCGATGGTCGCCTCCAAACGCGGCTGCTCCCAGAACAGCGTGCCGCGATGAAACCTCAGATCCAGCCCCGGCCGCACCGACTCCCCCTGTGTGACAGCGCGAATGGCGGCCAGTCCCGCACCCGACACCGCCCGCCCCAGCACCGCGCGCGCCACCCGGACCAGATCACCCACCGACAGGCACACGGCGCAGGATTCCCCGCCGTCGAGGAACAACTTCGCCGCGCCGACCGGACTGCGGGCCGGACCCGAACCGGTGGCCGGACCGGAGGTCCGGGGTTGTAACAGCGTCCGACCGCCGATCGGCATGCGGTGCACCGTGATCGGCAGCAGATCCGCCGCGACGGCCCGCTCGTAGAGCGCGTCGAATTCCGGCGCCACCGCCGCGTCACCGATGCGCGTGATCCCCGCGGCCGCCAGATCCAGTGCGTGCGCGTGGGCTTCGGCCAGCCACGCCTCGACCGCGTCGACGGTCAGCGATCCCCGGGACGCGGCCTCGGCCAGATACAGCGCCGCCTCGAACACCTCGCCGCGCGGTAACCCATTGCGCTCCAGTGGGATTCGCCCGTGTTGCGGCGGCCGCACCGGGGGCAGCCACCCCATCGCGTCGAACGCCGCGCTGTTGAGCGCTCCGGAATGCCAGCCGTGCGCGGCCACCAGCAGCGGTCGATCCGGACACGCCGCGTCGAGTTCCCGGCGGGTCGGATGCCGTCGCTCCCGCAGCGTGATCGGCGAATAACCGAACAGCCGCACCCAACCGTCACCGGGCGTCTCGGCCGCCTGCGTGGCCACCGCCGCCAGCACCTCGTCGATTCCGGTGTTCGGCGGCAGGGCACGCAGATTCGGGCCGCGGCGATCCAGTGCGGCCCACAGGAAATGGTGGTGGGCGTCGATGAATCCCGGCAACAGCGCCGCACCGGCCAGATCGATCTCGACCACATCGTGCGCGTGCGCGACGCTGCGCAGCCACGGCTCGGTGCCCATCGCCGCGATCCGACCGTCGGTGACGAGCACACTGTCGGCCCCGGGCGTCGAATCGTCGCAGGTGACAATCGTTCCGCCGAAGAACAGCAGCGACTCGGCCATGAGTCCCCTCCCACCACCGCACCGGACGCGCACGGCGGCCCCATGCTCTCACGCCGGATGCCCCAGGTATAGGGGTCCGCGGCCGGATCCTCGGACACGGACTCGCATTGTGCGCGACCATCGAGATACCCGTGTGGTAGGGAGTGTCGTTATGCCGCGGTCGAACAGCTCGTGCGAACGTCCCAGCCGCCGCCATTTCCTGGCAGCGGCGTCCGCAGGTCTGCTGGTGTCGGCGGGGGTTTCACTCACCCGCGCACACGCCCAGCCCATGGACCCGGATCCGCTGCGGCTGGCCGGACAGCGGGTGATCTACTCCTATCCGGGTCCCACACCCCCGCCCGCGCTGTTCGAACACATTCGGGCGGGCCGCGCGGCCGGGGTGATCTTCTTCGGGGAGAACATCACCGATATCGCGCAGATCGCCGGGGTGGTCGCGCAACTGCGACAGGCGCAGGCGCAGAGCCCGATTCGGGTTCCGCTGCTGCTCATGACCGATCAGGAGGGCGGCCTGGTGCGGCGGCTGCCGGGTGAACCGGTGCTGTCGGCCAAACAGGTCGGCCGTTGCGCCGATCCGCTCGGCGCGGCGCTGGATGCCGGACTCGGCGCGGGGCGCACACTGCGCTCGGCCGGTATGAATGTCAATCTCGCTCCCGTCCTGGACGTCTTCGACACTCCGGGCAATTTCATCGATCGCACCCAGCGCTCGTTCAGCGACAATCCGGCCCTGGTCACCACCCTCGGCGCGGCGTTCATCGCCGCCCAGCAGAACACCGGCGTCGCGGCCACGGCCAAACACTTTCCGGGCCTGGGTAAAGCGCCCGCCGGGCAGAACACGGATCTGGGCCCGGTGGTGCTCGATACCGATCTGTCCACCCTGCGCGCGGTCGACGAGGCGCCCTATCCCGCGGCCGTATTCGCAGGGGTGAAATTGGTGATGCTGTCCTGGGCGGTCTATCCGGCCCTGGATCCCGATCGTCCCGCCGGACTCTCGCCGACGATCGTGGGCCGGGAATTACGCGGCCGCAACGGTTTCCGCGGTATCACGATCACCGACGCGCTGGAGGCCGGTGCGCTCGGCGCGTTCGGTGACACCGGTCAGCGCGCGGTGGCCGCCGCCGCGGCCGGAATGGATCTCATTCTGTGCTCCGGTCGCGACCTCGCCCAAGGTGAGGCCGCCACCGCCGCCCTCGCCGCCGCCTATTCCGGCGGGCGGCTCGACGCCGCGAGCTTCACCGACGCCGTCACCCGAATCACATTGCTGCGCACCGGCCTGTTCTGAAATACCGCGGCCTCGTCTTGCTTTGACATCGGTGACAAGGTTTAGCGTCGCCGACGTCGGTGTGAGGAGGAGTCGCATGCTGATCGGGGAATTCGCCGATCGCGCCGGAACCAGTGCGCGCATGTTGCGGTACTACGAGCAGCGCGGGCTGGTCCGGGCGCGCCGGTCGGCCAATGGCTATCGCGTGTACGACGAGGAGGAATTGCGCGTCGTGCACAAGATCCGGTCGCTGCTGGCGCTGGGTTTCGATATCGCCGAGATGGGCGCGTTCGTCACCTGCCTGCGCGACGGGTACCGCTCCGGCGACGAATGCCCGGATTCGGTGGACACCCTGCGGCGCAGACTGGCCGAGGTGACCGAGGCGATGGACGAACTCGCCGCGGTGCGGCGGCAATTGCTGCGCCGGCTCGGCGATTCGGCGGCCCCGATCTGCGAACTCACCGCACACTCGCACGTCCCGTCCGACGATCCCCGAGGAATTCCGTGAAGTTCGCGATCAACTACGCCACCCCGGCCCATGGCACCGATCCCGACCGACTGGTCGCGTTCGCCGAACATGCCGAGCGGTGTGGTTTCGAGGCGCTATATCTGCAGGACCATATCGCGCTGTATCCCGGCGCTGCCTACGGCGCGGGGGAATTGCCGCCCACCCTGCCCTATTTCGATCCGCTGGACGCGCTGAGCTTCGTCGCCGCGGCGACCCGGCGGCTGCTGCTCGGCACCGGCGTGCTGTTGCTGCCGTATCGGCATCCGGTGGTGCTGGCCAAACGCCTGGCCACGATCGATGTGCTGTCCAAGGGCCGAATGCGGCTGCTCACCGTTGGGCTCGGCGCACTGCCGGGTGAGGCCCGCGCGATGGGCGTCGATTTCCGCGGTCGCGGTCGCCGCGCCGACGAGGCGATCGATGTGCTGCGGCTGCTGTGGTCGGGCGGGCCGGAGGGGGTGAGTCATCGCGGCGAGTTCTTCGACTTCGACGAACTGTGCAGCTATCCGAAACCGGTTGGCGAATCGGTACTTCCAATTCATATCGGTGGATCCACCCGCGCGGCCGCGCGCCGCGCGGGCCTGCGCGGGGACGGCTATTTCGCGGGTGGCATGCTCACCGAGCACGAGCGCGACGCCCAGTTCGAGCTGGCGCGCAAGCTCGCCGCGGAGTCCGGACGCGATCCCGCCGCGCTCGAATACACCCGGTGGGGCTCGGTCGAGCTCACCGACGAACAAATCGGCGGGCTCGCCGAACACGGTGTCACCAGGATCGTGATCAACCCGACCGCGGCCACCGCCGACGAACAGCTCGACCAACTGTCCGCGTTCGCCGAGCGCTTCGGTTTGCCGGGCAGCTAGTGCCGCCGGGCCGCCGCGGCCTTCGCGCCCGCCACGGCGATCACCGAGATCACCAGGACCGTCATCATGCGCAATGGATTCCAGCCCGTGGGCAAGACGGGTCGTGGGGCGGGCTCGGAGGCGTGATAGCGCGGCCGCGGCGGCACTGGTGAGGGCGGTGCGGGCGGGGCCGGTTCGGGTGTGGCCACCGGAACCACCACCGGCGGCGGGGCCGGAACGGGCGGTGGCGGTGGCGGTGCGGGCGGCGGCCCGAGTTGCAGTGGCAACTCCGGCGCGGGCGGCGGCGCGGGCAGCAACAGCAGACACGTCAGCACCGCGCTACCGGTGACCGCGCTGCCCACCACCACACTGCCCAGACCCGAACCGCCCCAACCGATCACCACCGAACCGGGCCCGACCAGATAGCTGCCGCCGCCGCTGCCGGTCAGCAGCCCGAGCAGAATCATCGAACTGCCCGCGACCGCGCTGCCCGCGCATGCCGTCTGCACACTGCCGGTATCGAGCGACGGGGCCAGCGGCGGACCGTCGGCCACGGCGTCGGGCATTCGGCCCGGTATCGCGAGAGCGCCTCCGGTGGAAGGCGTTTCATCGAGGGCCGGCACGCGCGCCCGGATCGCCGGTTGCGGCGGATCCGGCGGACGCAGGGCGAGCGGGATTTCGGCCGAGGCGCTGCCGGTGTCGATCTCCGACCCGACGCTGCCGGGCGAGATATCGGGCGTGGCACTGCCGGACCCGAGTCCGAACGGTAGATCCAACGGCCCCGGATCGGCCAGTGCGGGCGGTCCGGACAGGAGTATCGCCGCGCTGCCCGCGACGAGCGCCGCGGCGGATCTTCGTATCACCATCACCGACCCGCTCAGGAGATTTGGTTGTAGGTCGCCACCGCGTTCTCGAAAGCGCTTCGGGGAACGTGGGTCTGGCCGGAGAACGGTCGCTCCAGATTGTGGATCTGCAGCAGTACCGAGCCGATGACGATGCCGAGCAGCCCGATCATCAGCACGCTCCCCCAGCTGATCCGGATACCCGACAGCACCGGGCTCAGCAGCACCAGGATCGTGCCGACATACAGCGCCAGCGTCAGGAAGCTCGGCACCCCGCGCCCGACATCCACCGCGCGATCCTGCCGCGCGTCGATCACGACCTGCAGACTGTCGAAGGCCTTCCCACGCAGATCTGCCACGGCCGCGTCGTCGGTGGGCAGCGCGGCCACGGTGTCGTGCAGTTCCGACAGGGTCTTCTGGGGCTCGGTGCCGAGCCGGTTCTGCTTGTCCATCAGCGTCCACTCCGAGCCGAGGACCTGATCGGTGTACTGCCGCACCAGACTCTGCACCTTCTGATGTTCGGGTTCGGGCAGATCGTGGGCGATCCAATAGGTGGCCACCAGCCCCTTGGCCTCGTTGATCGTATGGTTCTGCGCGTTGTCGTACTGCTGCCAGCACAGCACGACCACGAACGCCACCACCGCCACGAAGAAGGTGGTGATCAGATCCACTACCTGGTCCCCCGCCGATTCATCGCTGGCCCGCTGCCACTCCTTCGGCCAGAATTTAGCCCCCGCCACGAATACGACAACCGCCACCACCGCACTGACGACGGCGACAATCAAAGCCAGAACCACGTCGGTCTCACTCTCCGACAGCCATCACGATTTTCAACTATCCGAAACACGGGTGAACCGGCCGAGATACAATCTCGACCCTGAGCGCGCGAACCAAACCTGCTGTGATCGAACAGCATTCGTACTGAAGTATTCGTCACGGTCCCGCGCGCGGATGCCCCCGTCTTCGGATTTTCTTCGCGGTGGGCTAATCTGATCATCGTGACTGCCGGGTCGGCTACCAGCCGCACACAGACGGGTTCCCCGGCCGCGCGGTGAGCGCGGTGCGGGCCAGGGGCCCGCCCCTCCGAACGCATCCCAGTGAGATCGGGTATTGCGGAAGGAGGTGAAATCAATGTCCTCTCACGAGGTTTCCCTTGCCGTATGGCAGGAGTTCCAGGATGGCCACGCGGCCGGTTCCCTTGTCGAGGCGACCGTGGCGTCGGTCGTGCCGTTCGGCGCGTTCGTCGAGGTCGCTCCGGGGATCCATGCGCTGTTGCACAGGGATTCCTGGGACCATGTTCCGGAAGTGGGTGAGTCGATGACGGTCCGCATCGCGGAGTGGGGCCCGCCGCGACTGAGCGTCACGCCCGCGCGGTGATCGGGAGATGTGGGGCCAGGTTCAGGCTGGCCCCACATCGGCAATCGTAGTGTCGGCCACCGGTGTCGCGCGGGCGACCGTCAACAGATCCCGCGCCGGACCGACCGGTCGGCTCCCATGCGGCCAGATCGCGCGCAGCGGACGGCTCAGATCCAGATCGGTGAGCGCGGGTGAGATCAGCACGCCCTCGGCCAGCTCGGTGCGCACGGCCAGGGAGCTGAGGACCGCGGGCCCGATCCCCTCGGCGACGGCGGATTTGATGGCGGTGGTGGACGACAGTTCCAGCAGCACCTCCGGTCGCCAGCCGGGGCGGCGTCGAATCATGGCCTGTTCGAAGGCGATTCGTGTGCCGGAACTGGGTTCGCGGCAGATCAGCGGGGTCTCGGCCAGCTCGTCCGGGCCGATCGAGGCGCGCGTGGCCCAATGATGCGTGCGCGCGACGACCACGACCAGATGGTCGCGGGCCACCACCTCACCGTCGAGCTCCTCGGGCGGCTCGGGCACCTCGACGAACCCGATCGTCGCGCGGCCCTCGCGCACCGCACGCACCACCTCCGCGGAATTGCCCGCCTCGAGCGCGATCGCGGTGCCGGGCAAGCGGATTCGCAGGGCCATCAGCCACTTCGGGAACAGGTACTCCGCGACGGTCTGACTGGCCGCCACGCTCAACTGCGAATCCCGTTGCGCCCGTAGCGTTTCGATACCCGCGTCCAGCCGCGCCGCCGCGTCCACCACCGAGCGCGCCCATTCGGCGATCAGCGCACCCGCGGCCGTCGGCCGCGAGCCGAGCGTGCTGCGCTCGAGTACGGGCACCCCGACCAATTTCTCGAGATAGCGGATTCGCGAACTCGCCGAGGGCTGGCTGATGCCGTGCGCGTGCGCCGCCCGTCCGAGACTGCCCAGTTCGATCACCGACAGCAGCAGATCCAGGGCGGTCAGATCCGGCACGCGAGGAGACAGCGGCATAGAACGATTCTATGGACCCATCGATCCGTACCGGCTACCCGGCACGCCGACGCATCGCGAGGCTCTATATATGACCACCCTGACCGACCGACCCGCCACACCCGCGCCAGCCAGCCCGGCCCGTGCCGACACGTTCGCCTATATCGGGCCGAACTGGTTCGCGGCGGTGATGGGAACCGGCATCGTGGCGAACGCGGCGGTGAGTCTGCCGCTGCGGGTACCCGGTCAGCGCGCGTTCGCGACCGTGGTGTGGCTGCTGGCCGCGGCACTGCTGCTCGTGCTCGTCACCGCGTGGACGCTGCATTGGCGGCGGTACCCCGCGATCGCGCGCGGGCACGGCGCGCATCCGGTCATGTCGCAGTTCTACGGCGCGCCGCCGATGGCGCTGCTGACCGTCGGACTGGGTGCGCTGCTGGTGGGGCGCGATGTCATCGGTATGACCGCGGCCGTGACCGTCGACTGGGTGCTGTGGTCGGCGGGCACGGCGCTCGGATTGCTCAGCGCGTTCGCCATTCCCTATCGGATGATCACCCGGCACACCTACGAGCCGGACGCGGCGTTCGGCGGCTGGATCATGCCGGTCGTACCGCCGATGGTGTCCGCGGCCACCGGCGCGATGCTCGTCCCGCACACCCCCGCCGGACAGCTCCGACTGACCCTGGTGCTCGCATGTCTGGCGCTGTTCGGGCTCAGCCTGATCGCGGCGCTGATCACCCTCGCGCTGATCTGGTCGCGGCTGCTGCATTTCGGCCCGCCCGCCGCCGGGGCCGTGGCCACGGTGTGGTTGGTACTGGGCCCGCTGGGACAGTCGGTGACCGCGGCCGGGCTG
The DNA here is from genome assembly GCF_001613105.1 of Nocardia pseudobrasiliensis NBRC 108224. Lineage (GTDB taxonomy): Bacteria > Actinomycetota > Actinomycetes > Mycobacteriales > Mycobacteriaceae > Nocardia > Nocardia pseudobrasiliensis. The sequence continues at coordinate 9,808 of NZ_BDBS01000067.1, forward strand.
CTGGCCGATACCGCGCCGCAGGCGCTCCCGTCCCTGTACGCGTCGGGCCTGGCGGTCTTCGCGGTCGTATACGGCGTCGCCGCATGGGGTTTCGCGATGTTGTGGCTGGGGCTGGCCCTCGCGGTGACGCTGCGCGCGCGAAAGGCCATGCCGTTCAACCTCACCTGGTGGGGCTTCACCTTCCCCCTCGGCACCTGCGTCACCGGCAGCACCGTGCTCTACGCCCGCACCGGCGCGAACGTCTTCGCCCTGGTCGCGGTCGCCCTGTACGTCCTGCTCGTTGCCGCCTGGCTGGCGGTCGCCGCACGCACCGCGCGCGGTGTGCGCACCGGCGCGCTGCTGCGGCCGCCGACTCGCTGATCAGTGTTTGCGGACGACGAATTCGCCGCGGCCGGGCTGCCAGATCAGGATGTCGAGATGATCGTCGCCGACCACGACGGCCGAGGCCAGCAGCCACAGATTGCGGGTGGCGGCGTGGCGGCGCAGAAAGATCTCGGCGATACGCGGCGCGGCGGCCGCGAATTCGCCCCAGGTACTCCCCCGTCCACCGTAGACACGAACACCGACAGAATTCGCCGCTCGGCACGCTCAGGTGCGGTCTGATTGAATGATCCGACGAATATCGGGTCGAGCCTGGAGGTTGATCTCGTGCAGATGTTCCGTCGTGCGATCGCGCTGGCGGCGGCCGCGTTCATCGGACTCGGCGTCGCGGGACCGGCGCAGGCGGTGGTCGGCGGCGCCGACGCCGACGCCGCGGCCTATCCCTGGCTCGCGGCGATCGGCTCACCGGCGTTCCCCCTGCGCCCGGGCGGCCAGTTCTGCGGGGGCGCGCTCATCGCGCCGGATCGGGTGCTGACCGCCGGGCACTGCGCGGTATTCGCCGCGGTCGCGCCCACGGCGCTGCGGGTCACCTTCGGCCGCACCGATATGGCGGCGGGCGGCGGAATCACGGTGGGGGTCAAGTCGATTCGGCTGCAACCCGGCTTCCGCCCGTCGCTGTCCGACGGCGATATCGCCTTGCATCACGATATCGCGGTGCTCACCCTGGCCCAGCCGGTGGACCTGCCGACCGTGGGAATCGCCGCGCCGCACGGTGATTCGGGCACGGTCCTGGGCTGGGGCCTGACCGCCAGCGGTGATCTGTCCGAGGCGCGGCTGCACGCGGCCGCGGTCCCGCTGCGCGCCGACGCGGACTGCGCGACGGCCTACGGCGACGCCTATGATCCCGCCGAGGCGCTGTGCGCGGGCTCGACCGACGCCGATACCGGCGAATTCGACAGCGGCGGCCCGCTTCTGGTCGACGGTAGGATCGTGGCCGTCACCTCGTGGGGCAAGGGCGCCGGTCAGCCCGGCTATCCGGGGGTCTACGCGCGCATTCCCCCACTCGACTTCTGACGGCACCGCACGATCGAGGAGAGATCATGTCCGGCGCTACCGAACCGGCCCAGGAATTCTTCGACGAATTCGTCGCGGCCGCCGATCATCCCATGGTCGTCGTCACCACCGAGGCCGACGGGCGGCGCGCGGGCTGCCTGGTCGGCTTCGCCACCCAGGTGAGTATCGATCCACGCCGCTATCTGGTCGGATTGTCCAAGGCCAACAACACCTTCCGGGTCGCCGCCGACGCCGAGGCGCTCGCGGTGCATCTGCTCGCCGCCGGACAGCTGCCACTGGCCCGGCTGTTCGGCTCCGAAAGCGGCGACGGGCTGGACAAATTCACCCACTGCGAGTGGTACCCGGGCCCCGGCGGCCTGCCCATCCTGGCCGCCACGCCGGGCTGGTTCACCGGAAACATCCTGGACCGCTACGATTTCGGCGATCACGTGGGCGTACTGCTCGAACCCGTCACCGGTGCGATGCGCGGCGATCACCCCACGGTCCTGCGCTACAGCGCGGTCGCCCACCTCATCCCCGGACATCCGAACTGACACCGACTCACCCGAATGCCCTCGCGTGACGACAACGGCGGGCCTAGCATTCGGCCGGTGACCGCACTCACCGATCCACCACCGGTTCCGATCGAAACCCGTGACGCGATACTCGATCAATATCTCGTCGACGAGACCGGCCGCCCGGGCCGCCGCCCCCGCGGCATCGCCGCGGTGACCAGCACCGACGATGTGGTCGCACTCGTCGACTGGGCGCGCCGCACCCGCACGCCGCTCATCGCCCGCGGCGCCGGCACCAGCCTCGAGGGACATCTGCTGGCGCGCGGGGACGAACTGATCGTCGACCTGTCCGCCGCCGACGCGATCGTCGACATCAGCCCGGACGATTTCACCGCGACCGTGCAGCCCGGCCTCACCCGCACCGCCCTCAATGCCGCCGCGGCCGAATACGGTTTGCAGTTCACCGTCGATCCGGGCGCGGACGCCTCGCTCGGCGGAATGGCCGCCACCAATGCCAGCGGCACCACCACCGTCCGTTACGGCGGGATGCGCGCGAATGTGCTTGCTTTGCAAGCGGTTTTCGCCGACGGCACCGCCGCCCGACTGGGCCGTCCGGTGCGCAAGACCTCGAGCGGCTACGACCTGAAGGATCTGCTGATCGGCTCGGCGGGGACGCTGGGCATCATCACCGAGCTGACGGTGCGACTGCATCCGATTCCGGAATGGCTGCGCTCACTGCGTATTTCGTTTCCGAGCGTGGCCGACGCGGTCGCGGCGGCAGTGGAGATGCTCGGGCTCGCGCTACCGGTGAGCCGACTGGAACTGGTCGATGCGGTCAGCATGGCCGCTATCAACGCGTTCCGGGACGCCGACTATGCCGAGGCGCCAGCGCTTTTCATCGATCTCGAAGCGGCCTCGGAGCCCGCGGCGGTCGCCGATGAGCGGGAGATCACCCGGGTCTGCCGCGCACACGACGCGATCGATATCGCCACCGCCCGCACCCACGGCGAACGCCACACTCTGTGGGAGGACCGCCACAACCTGTTCTTCGCCCTCAAGGCCGCGAGTCCCGGCCACCGCTTCATGGTGACCGATACCGCGGTTCCGTTCTCCCGCATCGCCGATGCCGTCGACGCCGCCACCCGGCTGGGCGGGCAGTTCGGGCTGGCGGTGAGTGTGGCGGGGCATATCGGCGACGGCAACGTGCACTCGATCGTTCCGTATACCGACGCGCAAGCCGAAGCCGCGCAACAGTATTCCGATCAGGTGGTGCGCCACGCGCTGGCCGTCGGCGGCACCGCGACCGGCGAGCACGGCATCGGGCTGGCCAAGAAGCGGTATCTGCCCGAGGAGCACGGGCCCGCGGTCGCGATCATGGCCGCGATCAAACGAGCACTGGATCCGGATAATCTGCTCAATCCGGGTAAGATCGTCGATCCGTGAGCGTTACAGGGTGATCGGATCGCTGTAGATCATCCGGGTGGCCTGTCCGGCCGTGGTCGCGACGGTCAGCTTCACATACAGCCGCAGATTCACCTGTCCCAGTGCCCCTTTCACGCTCAGATGCACATTCGACAGGTCGAGGTAGACCAGCGGACTGGTCAGGGTCAGGGTCGCGAAACTCTTCTCATCGATGCCGCCGGGGGTCACCGAGAACACCAGCTCCTGCGAGGGCAGCACGGTCGCCGTCGCCCCGGCCTGCGCGCCGACCTGCGGGCTGATGCCGATCGACGGCCCGGTCGGCCCAATGGTCAGCGGAACCGATACCCCGGCATTCACGCCGCCGTTGACCTGAAGGTTCGGGGTGTACACATCGACGGCGATGTTCTGCAGCGACCACGGCACGCCCACCTCGAAGCCGACATCGAGCGTCGCGCCCGCCAGGGTCGCGCCGACCGGTCCGTCGACCTGACCGATCGCGACGCTGGACAGAAACGCCTCACGGCTGAGCGGATTGCCGTCCAGCGGCGCGACACTGCGCGAGGATGTATTCGCCTCGGTCACCATGAGACGGAAACCGTCCATCGTCGAGGCCGAATCCTGATGCAGAATCCGCAGTCCGTACGCGGCCGGATCGACGAATTCCGCCGACGCGGGTTGCGTCGCGGCCAGTCCGATCACCGCGGCAGCACCGAACACGCCGATCGACCGCCGCCCGATCGATAGCAGCTTGACAGTATTCACAGGCACTCCCCGGCTCGAGATATGCGCTTTGTTGCTAACGATTAGCCGGAGTTTAGGACCTTTGCCCAATTTCGCCCATGACGGCGGTCACACCCGTCGAATCACCATGGCCGCCACCAGCGAGGAGGACGGCGGCCGCCACCAGCCGGGCCACGGTCGCGGACCCTCGTCACCACGCAGGCACGACAGCCGGTAGAGGGCCTGGGCGCGGTAGTTCGGATGGGTGCGCGCGGCCCGCGCGGCGCCGGTCACCAGGGTCAGTTCGCGGATGTCACGCAGCAGGAAGTAGCCCGGCCAGCGCAGCACGTCGCGGCCGTAGGCGCGGGTGAATTCGGCGTACTGATGGGTGGTGGTCCAGCCCAGCGACATCAGGTCCAGGGCGCTGGGCACCAGATCCCATTCCGGCGGTCCGACCGCGAGCTGATCGAGATTGCGCAGCAGCACGCGGCCGTCGCGGGTGACGATCACCGAATTCGCTGTGGCGTTGCCGTGGATGACCGTCCAGGGTCGTCCGCCGGGCAGCGCGGTCCAGCGGTCGCGCAGGGCGGCCACATGATCCAGCAGCCAGGCGCGGTCGGCCTCGCCCAGTACGCGCACCTGCCGGATGCGCAGTTCCAGCGGGCCGAACGGATCGATCAGGCCCAGATCGAGATCGGTCGTATGCGGCCGTTGATGCAGGCGCGCCAGCGTCGCGCCCAGTTCGGCGGGCGTGGCGGGTCGGTAGGGCGGTAGTTCGTGCCAGAAGGTGACGGCGTGATCGTGACTGGGCACGGGCTGTTCGATATCCGAAACCGGTTGTACCGCATCGATTTCCGAGTCCCGCAACCAGCGCGCCCCGACCACCGCCCGCTCGGCGGCCGCCATGCGCCGATGGATTCGCGCGATCAGGCCGTCGGACAATCGGTAGATCGCGCCCGAACCCAGCCGCAACGGCTCACGGTCGGCAGGTATTCCGGCCTGCAGGCACGCCGCCCGCAATACCGCGCGCATATCGCTCATACGACCCCCACCGTCCGTACCGTGGTCGTGCTCGAGGTCGAACCGCTTCGCTTTCATGGTCGCACAGCGGGCCGGATTACGAAGCGGAGCAAGCGGATTCGCCGGAGGTTGGCTGACGCGGACCGCCTGGTCGGAACGTCAGCGCGCGGTCGACAGCGCGCGCTCGAGCCGAGCCGCCAGCGCGCGCAGGGCGGCCGCCAGTTCCGGGGAGTCGCGGATCTCGAAATCCACGCCGAGTGAAATCAGGCGCGCGGCAAGCCAATTGGGGTCGTCGTCGCGTTCACCGCGCAGTCGGCAGCGTCGCGTGTCGAGCGTTTCCAGCCCGTCGGCGCGCTCCCCCAGCCGCCCCGAGATTCGATGCGCCGGGGCCGCGATGGTGAGGTCGACCCGGTACCGCGGTGTGCCCCAATCGGATCGGTCACCCGATACGAAGGCCGCGGCATCGGCGGCGGGCAATGTGCGGGCAACACAGCGGGCTCCGGTCGGAAGCGGTTCGGCCATCCGATCCACCCGAAAGCTTCGCCAATCCGACCGGTCCAGATCGAATCCCACCAGATACCACCGCCGCCCCGCCACGGCCAGGCCCTGCGGCTCGACATGCCGCCGCGTGACCTCTTCCCCGCGCCGATACGTGAACCGCAGCCGCTCCCGATTAGTCACCGCCGCAGCGATATTCGCCAACACCTCCGGATCCGCCATCGCCCCCTCCCCGCCCACCGCACTGGTGGCCCCCGCCACCACCCGAACCCGCCGCCGCAACCGCCCCGGCAACACCTGCTCCAATTTCGCCAGCGCCCCCACCGCCGCCTCCTCGATCCCCGCCACCGCCTGCCCCGCCGCCACCCGCAATCCCACCGCGACGGCCACCGCCTCCTCATCCTCGAACACCAGCGGCGGCAGCGCCGCCCCCGCCGCCAACCGATACCCACCCCCGGCCCCCATACTCGCCTCCACCGGATATCCCAACTCCCGCAACCGCTCCACATCGCGCCGCACGGTCCGATCCGTCACCCCGAGCCGCCGCGCGAGCTCACTACCGGGCCATTCACGCGGGGTCTGCAGCAGCGACAGCAGCCGAAGCAGCCGGGCGGGGGTATCGGTCATGCGCCCATGGTGCCCGAGGTATAGGACAGGATCGGTCCTGGAAGTCGATCAGCTCGGCGGCGCGGGCACATCGCGATCCGGAAGATGCACCAGGACCAACCCGATCCCCGCGATGAGGAAGTTCTGCAGTGCCGCCGAGGAGGCGTTGACCTCCTTGTTGGCCCACATGCGGAACCACTCGCCGCCGATCGTGAGGAATCCGCCCACGAACAGCACGATCACCATCGTCCAGCCGAGGGTGGACAGCTTGGTGGCCAGGGCCTGGGCCGGGCGGCCGCGCAGGGTTCGGATCCAGGCGACCGCGGCGGACAGCAGGACAAGGGCGATCAGGAATTCCCAGATCACCACGAGGACGTAGGCGATCCAGACGGCCGTGCCGTTGGTGATGGCGTGCCAGTCGACCGAGGGGTGGTGAATGGTCTGGCGCATCGACAGCACCGCGGACACGCCGCGGCGGTTGGTGTCGGTGTCGGTGCAGTTGGTGATGGCGACTATCAGGTAGTAGATGCCGGTGATCGTGGCGAGGACCGTGACCGCCATGCGGCGGCTGCCGACCACATCCAGGAAACGCATCGAGCCTCCAGCTTGCTGCCGTCGGAAAGTGTGGTGTCACAGGCTAGTTGCGATGGGCTCAGCGTGGGGTGCCCAGGGATGGCAGGTGGCCCTCGGCGGGAACCACCACCGCGTGGGCGGGGCGGTCGGAGCCGGGAGTGGCGGGCTGGGCGTAGCCGAGCCAGCCGGTGCCGACGAAGACGGCCAGCAGCAGGGCGGTCGGCAGTTCCAGCAGCAGCCAGCCGGGCGGGCAGTACGCGCGGAAACCGACGGCTATCGGTTTGCACGCCTGGTCGGGGTGAACCGCGCCGAACGGCACGGACCACTCGATCGCCCCAGTAACCCGCTGTCCCACTCGAACCCTCCGTCGTTTTCGAGCGCCCGGCCGTATACCGAGCTACCGCCAGCACAACAGAATGCCGAACACCGGACCCGAAAGCATGGATTCCAGGGCGGACAATCGGCGTGTCCGCAAAAGTTTGCTGGGTGAGCGCCTCCAGCTACCGTTCGCTGGCGTCGGGCAGCCGCGGCGGACATGTGCCGCCGGGTGTGGTCGCCAATTCGAAATGCCAGTACTCGTTCTCGTAGGTCCGGCACAGACCCCAGCGGGCGCCGTTCGTCTCGAGCCAGCGCGCGCCCTGTTCGGGACCCACATCGATCGCACGCCCCTGGACATGGGTCGACTCCCCGGGCGGCAGCACCCACCGCCGCGCCGCCTCGGGACTGCCGTAGGTGCGAATACCGTCCTCCCACAGCGCCTGCTGATCGGCGTAGCTGCGATAACCCGAGGTGACCGACATCGGCACGCCCGACGCGTGGGCCTCCTGCTCGGCGAGGGTGTAGGCGGCGGCCAGCAGCGGATCCAGACCCGCGGTCCCGGCGGCCGATTCGAGCGCACCGGCGGCCGGTCCGGACAGCGCCGGACCCCATACGGCGACACCCACCAGAACCGCTGATCCCGCTATTTCTCGCAGCACGCCGCCGATCGTAACCATTGCTGCCGATCCGATCGCCCCAGGCCCGGCCGCCTCGTCGTGTCCCGGCCCGCCGCCGCCGGTGGCCCGCGACGCCGCGCGCCGGGCCGTCGGGCGACCCGACCGCGCGTATCCCGGTTGTGTCACAGGCACTTTGATGCACGCGTCGCTTTCTACAATGAATCGCGATGACCGACTGCGGAGAACTGGGCAGATATCTGAGAGCGCGACGCGAACAGGTACGACCGGCCGAGGTGGGCCTGCCGACGGCCGGAGCGCGGCCGACGCCGGGTCTGCACCGCGAGGAGGTGGCCACCCTGGCCGGGGTGAGCGTGGACTACTACGTGCGTCTCGAGCAGGGTGGGGAGACCGATCCCAGTGCGGCCGTGCTGAGCCGGATCGCCGAAGCGCTGCGGATGACCGAGGCCCAGACCACACATCTGAAAGCCGTGGCCGCCCGTGTCTCCGGACACCGACCCGCCCGGCACACCGTCGATCGCGCGGTCCGCCCGACCGCGCTGCTGCTCCTCGAGACCATGCGCCCCAGTCCGGCGTTCATCGTCAGCCATATCAACGATCTACTCGCCGCCAATCCCGCCGGACTGGCCGTCTTTCCGGGCATCACCGATCTTCCGCCCCTGCGGCGCAATCTGATTCGCTACCACTTCCTGCACCCGGCCGCGCGCACCCTCTGGCCCGATCGCGACGATCTGCTGACCCACCACATCGCCCGGTTGCGCGCGAGGGCCGTGGCGGCCCCCGACGATCCCGAACTCGCGTCCCTCGTCGGCGAATTGTGCGTCAAGAGCCCGGAATTCGCGCGCCGTTGGCACCGCGACGACGAGGTGCGCCCACGCGACCGAGCGGGGACCAAGCTCTACCACCACCCGACCGTCGGTCGCATACACCTCGACGTCGAAAACCTCCCTCTCGCCGAGAACAACGGCCAGCGCATGGTCGTCTACCTGGCCCGGCCCGGCACTCCCGATCACGACGCGCTGGTCCTGCTCGACCTGTCCGCCCAGCCCGTCGCCGCCCACCCGGCCGAATCCGGCTGATCCGCCGAGTTGCGGCCGCCCGCAAGGGTTGGTTGTGGGCGCTCATCGGGGTGCGGCCGAATCGCAGACCTCCGCACTCGTGGATCTGACCCTGGTGGTGACGACCGCGATCGCCTATGTGCTGTGCCGAGCGTGGTACGGCTGGTATGGATTCGATCTCCGAGCGCGTGTCCGCCGGGAAGAGGAGCAACGCACCGGCTAACGTCGTGGCGTGGCACTTCCGATTTCGACGAGTGCGCTGATTCCGATCGCGGCCGCACTCGGCGCGGCAACGCTGGTGGTACTCACCGCGATCGCTCCGCAACGGAAATATCTGCGACCCGACGACACCGAACAGCCGGAAACCAGCGCCAGGCCGCCGAAATCGGCGACGGCCCCGGAACCGGTGCGACCGCACGGGCGGCCGGTCCGCCGGACCTCCACCCGGATACCGCGCCGGGGCCGGACCCGACCACCGCATCGAGAACAGGACCGGCCCTAGCGGCAACCGAATCCGACACCGCGGGAATCCGATTCGCAATGGGAGCAACGGGTAGATCGAGGCGTATGGGACACGATCGGACGGAACCGTCGCGGCGGCTTCTCCTCGCCGGGATCGGCTGGGCGGCGGCCGCGGGAGTACTGTCCCGCGGCGTGGCACGAGCGGACGCAATCGATGACCGGGCCTGGGACGATCTGCGGCGGCGGCTGCGCGGAACGGTCGTATCGCCGGGCGACAGCGAATTCGATTCGGCCAAGGCCGTATTCGAGCCCCGATTCGACGAATCCGCACCGCTGGGCGTGGTTCGGGCCGCCGACGCCGCCGATGTCCGCAGCGCGGTCGTATTCGCGCGCGATCACGAACTGCCGGTGGCGGTGCGGGCCGGTGGGCATTCCTATGTCGGGGCCTCGGCCACCTCGGGCGCGTTGGTCATCGACCTGCGCGCGCTGTCGACTGTCGCACGCCACGGCGATCTGGTCACCGTCGGCGCGGGCACGACGATCACGGCCGTCCAACAGGCCCTCGCTCCCTCGGGCGTCACGCTGGCGCTGGGCACCTGTCCGACCGTGGGCGTCGCGGGGCTGACCCTCGGCGGCGGACTCGGTGTCGAATCGCGCCGCTACGGCCTCAGCTGCGATCGGCTGGTGTCCGCGGATCTGGTCCTACCCAACGGAAGTGCCGCGACGGTCTCGCAAGATCGGTTCCCCGGCCTGTTCTGGGCCCTGCGCGGCGCGGGCGGCGTGATCGGCATCGTCACCTCCCTGACACTGCGCACCATCCCGGCCGTAGCCAAAGATATTGTGCGCGTGCGTTTCCCCGGCGCCGCCGCCACCCAGGTCCTCACCGGCTGGGCGCGCTGGATGCCCGCCGCCGATCGCACGGTCTGGGCCAATATCCAGATCTCCACCGCCACCGACGGACTCGACTGCGCGGCCCTGATCGTCTGCCCGCCGGGCCGGGGCGAGGCCGCGACCGCCGAATTGTCCACCGCCGCAACAGTCGCGCCGCTGTCGGTGGATCGCCGCACGCTCGCCCCCTCGGCCGCCGCCGCGGATCTGGGCGGCGGCGCGAGGACCCCGCGCTCGAACAAGGCCGCCGGATCCGACGTCCTCACCGAACTTTCCCCCGCCGCGGCCCAGACCATCACCGATCTCGTCGCGGCCCGATCCCGCAGCGGCGCAACCGGTTACGTACTCATCGACCCGCTCGACGGCGCGATCCACGACACCCCGCCCGACGCCACCGCATTCCCCTGGCGCACCCACGCCGCGACCCTGCAGTGGCTGGCCGACAACCCCGCCGACCCGCGCGCCGCCCGCGCCTGGATCGCCGACGCCCATCGAGCCGTCGCCTCGACGGGCGGCTACGTCAACTACCTCGAACCCGACGACGACCCGCGCCGCTACTACGGCCCGAATCTGAACCTGCTCCGCACCCTGCGGGCCACCGTCGACCCCGGCCGCCGCCTGCGACCGGGCCTCGCGGTGTGACGGTGTGACCTAGACCCGTTCCTTGGACCGCGTCCGCACCCGCAGCGCGATCGGCTTCTGCGTCTCGGCGAAGAAGTCGTTGCCCTTGTCGTCGACGACGATGAAGGCCGGGAAGTCCTCGACCTCGATCTTCCACACCGCCTCCATGCCGAGCTCCTGATATTCGAGGACCTCGACGGATTTGATGCAGTCCAGGGCGAGCCGGGCCGCCGGGCCGCCGATCGAACCCAGATAGAAGCCGCCGTGTTCCTTGCACGCCTTGGTGACCTGCGCGGACCGATTTCCCTTGGCCAGCATCACGAATGAACCGCCCGCGGCCTGGAACTGGTCGACATAGGAGTCCATCCGGCCCGCGGTGGTCGGGCCGAACGACCCGGAGGCGTATCCGTCGGGAGTCTTGGCCGGACCCGCGTAATAGACGGCCATATCGCGCAGGTACCGCGGCATCTCCTCGCCCGCGTCGAGGCGCTCCTTGATCTTGGCGTGCGCGATATCGCGCGCCACCACCAGCGGCCCGCTCAGCGAAAGCCGGGTCTTCACAGGATATTTCGACAGTTCGGCGCGGATCTCCGACATCGGCCGGTTCAGATCGATCTTCACCACGTCGCCGCCGAGGATCTCGTCGGTCTGCTCCGGAAGATACTGCGCCGGTTCACGTTCCAGCTGCTCGAGGAACACGCCCTCGGGGGTGATCTTGGCCAGCGCCTGCCGGTCCGCCGAACAGGACACCGCGATGGCCACCGGGCAGCTCGCGCCGTGGCGCGGCAACCGGATCACCCGCACGTCGTGGCAGAAGTACTTACCGCCGAATTGCGCGCCGATGCCGAAGGACTGGGTGAGCTTGAACACCTGCTCCTCGAGCTCGAGGTCCCGGAACCCGTGCGCCGCCATGGAACCCTCGGTCGGCATATTGTCCAGATAGTGCGCCGAGGCGTATTTCGCCGTTTTCAGGGCGAATTCGGCCGAGGTGCCGCCGATCACGACCGCCAGATGATAGGGCGGGCAGGCCGCGGTGCCCAGCGAACGGATCTTCTCGTCCAGGAACTCCAGCATCCGATCCGGATTCAGGATCGCCTTGGTCTCCTGGTAGAGGAACGACTTGTTCGCCGAACCGCCGCCCTTGGCCATGAACAGGAACTTGTACGCCGGATGCGCGGGATCGCCAGCGGCGGAATACAATTCGACCTGTGCGGGCAGATTCGAGCCGGTGTTCTTCTCGTCCCACATGGTGATCGGGGCCAGCTGCGAATACCGCAGATTCAGCTTGGTGTAGGCGTCGTAGACGCCGCGGCTGATCCACTCGGCGTCGTCGACGCCGGTCAGCACGCCCTCGGATTTCTTACCCATCACGATCGCGGTGCCGGTGTCCTGGCACATGGGCAGAATGCCGCCCGCGGAGATGTTGACGTTCTTGAGCAGATCCAGCGCCACGAACCGGTCGTTGCCCGAGGACTCCGGATCATCGATGATCTTGCGCAGCTGGGTCAGATGCGCCGGGCGCAGATAGTGGCTGATGTCGTGCATCGCCTCGGCGGTCAGCAACCGCAGCGCCTCGGGATCGACCTGCAGGAAGGTGCGCCCGCCCGCGGTGAAGGTGCTGACCCCCTCGGTGGTGAGCAACCGGTACGGGGTCTCGTCGGCCCCGGTCGGCAGCAGATCCGAGTAGAGGAAATCAGGCGCGGTCACGATCGCACTCCTATGGGCGGGTTCAGGGTCAAGCTCGAATCGCACTGTAAACACCGCCCGCCGCGCGGTTGATCTCAGGCAAGCCTAATCTTGCCGGTACGAGCCCCAGGTTGCACCTTCAACTCAGGCGGTGTACCTGTCGTTTGAAGTGGTGGTCGACAACACGGAGGCAATAGCATTGACAGAGCAGGGACCTGGAGAGGAATCGTGACCGAACCCCGTTGGCTCGACGACCTCGAGATGCGCGCCTGGCTCGGCTTCGTGTTCACCCGCGACCTGATCGCCGCGGCGGTGGGACGCGATTCGCTGCGCGCCTCCAATCTCACCTATGTCGAGTACACGGTGCTGGCCCGCCTCGCCGACGCCCCCGAGCATCGCCGCAGCTTCGCCGACCTGGCCGCCGTACTGGAATGGTCGCAGAGCCGGTTGTCGCATCAGATCACCCGGATGGAGAAGCGCGGACTGGTTGCGCGCGAGTCGATTCCGGACGATGCCCGGCGGACCGCGGCGGTACTCACCGCCAAGGGCTCCGAGGTCCTGGGCACCGCCGCCCCCGCGCATGTCGACAGCGTCCGACGCAATATGATCGATGTCCTGGATCGCGAGCAGCTCTCCAGCCTCGCCGATATCTACGACACCCTGCTCGCCCACCACCGCAAGGATGTGGGCGCCGGTGTGTCCGAAATGCGGCGACAAGCCTGAACGGACAGGTTTGGTTTGTGCCCCATCGGGTATGGGGTAAGACTAGGCTCGACAATGGCAAGCGATGAGCAGCCGTGTGCGAGCCTTACCCTGACGAGCAACCCGACCTACCCTTAACGAAAGGGGCAGGAGATTCCAATGTCCGACGTGTCCATCGGCCTGTCGCCGGATTCACGGCCGGCCGGCCCGGTCGACAACCTCCTTCCGGAGCTGGTCGAACACCTGCGTCAGAATCGCACCGAGCTGCGCGAGGAATGGGCCCGGCGCATCACCGACGCCCAGCTGCTCACCGCGATGACGCCGGAGGAGATCTTCTCCGAGGCGACCTCGATCTTCGACAACTACGTCGAGGTGCTCGAGACCGGTAGCGTCGAGGCGCTGCAGGCCTACGCCCGCGACCTGTCCGAACGCATCATTCCCCGAGGCGTGGAGACCGAAGAGGTCATCGGCATCGTGCTGCTGCTGCGAGATGTGCTCGCGCGCAGCCTGTTCGAGAAGTACCAGTCCAATTTCGATCTGCTGAAACGGGTTCTGGACGCCTACGAGCCCGCGGCGAACCGGATCGCCAACACCGTGGCCGTATCCTTCGTCCAGGAGCGCGAGCGCGTCATCCGCCAGCAGCAGGAAGCCATTCGCGAGCTGTCCACTCCGGTGCTGCAGGTGCGCGAGCAGTTACTGATTCTCCCCATCATCGGCGTGCTGGATTCCCAGCGTGCCCGCCAGCTCACCGAGCAGCTGCTGCGGGCGATTCGCGCCAATCGCGCCAAGGTCGTCGTGGTCGACATCACCGGTGTCCCGCAGATCGACTCGACTGTCGCCAACCACCTTGTGCAAACCGTGGACGCCTCGGGCCTGATGGGCGCGAGCGTCATCATCACGGGCCTGTCCTCGGAGATCGCGCTGACCCTGGTCACCATCGGCCTGGATCTGACGAAGATGAACGCGGTCGGCGATCTGCAGGGTGGTATCGAAGAGGCGGAGCGTTTGCTCGGCTACGAGGTTTCGCGACTGACTGATCGCGACGGACGGTAAGCCAGGGTGGGGTAAATGCCGGTACCCATTCTGAAACAGGGCACCTATCTGATCGCCTCTGTGCAATCCGCCCTGACCGACGCCGATACCGAGCGGTTGCAGGACGACCTGATGACGTTCGTCAGCAAATACCGCGCACAGGGGATCATCGTGGACGTCACCGCGATCGATGTGATGGATTCCTTCGCCGCGAGATCGCTACGTACCATCGCGCATATGACCAAGCTGCGCGGTGCGGAGACGGTCATCGTGGGCCTACAGCCCGAAGTCGCTTTCGCCATGGTGCAATTGGGCCTCACCTTCGAGGACATGCACACCGCGCTGGACCTCGAGGAAGGGCTGGCCTGGCTCAACAGACAGCTCCCCGCCCGCCGACAGCAAGACGGTCGTGATCGTGACCGCTGACAATGTGGTGATCGCGGTGAAGATGTCCAACGACATCGTGACCGCACGTCAGGCCGGGCGAGAACTCGCGGCGAAACTCGGGTTCACGCTCACCGACATCACCATGATCTCCACGGCGATCTCCGAAGTGGCCCGCAACATCACCAGTTACGCGGGCACGGGCGAGGTACGGATCACCGTGGAAGATCGCGAGGGGCGGCGAGCGCTTGTCGTGCAGGCACAGGATCAGGGCCCGGGCATTCTCGACATCACCCGGGCGCTGGAGGACGGGTATTCCACCGGACGCGGGCTCGGTTTGGGCCTGCCCGGCGCGCGGCGACTGATGGATCGACTGCTGATCGAGTCGGCTCCCGGTCAGGGGACGCTGGTGGAGATGTGGAAGTGGGTGCCCACCAGTGCATGAGGACGGTCACATCGGCGCGATCGAATGGGCCGTCGCGGGCCGCGCGCTTCCGGGACAGCGGATTTCGGGCGATCGCTCGCTCGTACTCGACGCGGGCGGCGGTTCGGCCCTGTTCGCCGTGCTCGACGGGCTGGGCCATGGCGCCGCCGCGGCCGAGGCGGCGGACCGCGCGATGCAGGTGCTGTCGGAGAATCGCGCCGAACCGTTGGATGTGCTGATGGTGCTGTGTCATCGGGCGATGGCCGATACGCGCGGGGCCGCGGTCTCGCTGGCGCTGTTCGACTCCGCCGATCGACTGCACTGGCTCGGAGTCGGCAATGTCGATTCCCGCGTCGTCGCGGCCGGGCCGGTCAAACCGATCGTGCGGGCCGCGGCGCTGCTCACCGGCGGTATCGTCGGCTATCTGCTGCCGCCGAATCTGCAGACCCAGACGGTGGTCGTGCGCCCGGGTGATCTACTGCTGATGTCCACCGACGGCATCGTCAGCGATTTCGTGGACGGTATCGATCTGGCCAAGCCGATCGCCGACGTCACCAGCGGCATCCTCGACACCCACGCCAAAACCACCGACGACGCGCTGGTCCTGGCCGCGCGGCATCGCGGGCACACCCACGGTGAGGTTTCACCGTGAGCGCGGTGCTGGCCGCGTTTCGGGAGGCGTATGCGAATGCGCTTCGGTCACACCTGGATTCACCCGGCCAGAACACCCTCGCCGAGGGTTACGAACTGGGCCGGCGCGCGCTCGTCGAGGGTGTGAGCATTCTCGACCTGACCGAGCACCACTTCCGGCTGCTGGACCGCGAGGACATCCTCGATACCGAGGCGGCGCTGGAATTCCTGTTGCAGACTCTGGCCGCGCTCGATGTGGCCACGCGCGGATTCCTCGACAGCACCCGCAGTTACGAATTGCAGCGGCTGCGCGCGGAGGATCTCGCCGATCGCGACGCCTTCCGCGCCGCACTGGTCGAATCGCTGCAGGACGGCTTCTTCGTCGCCGACGCGCGCGGCGCCATCACCGAGGTGAACTCCGCCTTCGGCGCGCTGACCGGCTATGGGCCGGACGGTGTTCCGTACAAACTGCCGCATCCGTGGGCGCTGCCAAAATCCGGACAGTATCCGGATCTGGGCACCGAGGCGGCCCGCTTCGTGCTCCCGATCCGTCACCGTGACGGGCGCCAGCTGTGGTTGGCGGTGAGCACCTCCTCGGTGGTCAAACCCGAGGACGAGGAACGGGTCTATGTCGGCACCATTCGCGACGTGACCTCCGAACACGACGCACAGGCCCGCGATCAGGCGGTCTCGCGGCTGGCGACCGCGGTCGGCGCGGCGACCAGTGTGGCCGAGGTGCTTTCGGTCGGACTCGAGGAGCTGCGCCGGGCGATCGGCGCGGAGACCGCCGTCGTCTCGGTCTGGCCCAATCGGCAGGGTCCGCCGGATCTGTATGTGTCCGGGCCGGTTTCGGGTTCGATGAACGGTTCGGGCCCCACCTCGGTCGAATCCGAGGCGGTCTCGCGGCAGGTGCTCGACGCGCGGGCGCGGGCGCTGCTGGATCGGGTGCGCACCCGGCCGGGTCGCGCGGTCTTCGCGATCCCGGAGGGCACGGCCAGTTCCGAGGGCCTGGTCGCGCCGCTGGGCGAGGCTGCCGATGCCGCGCTGTGGATGCGCTTCGCCACCCCGCGCGTCGTCAGCGCCGCGGATCGGGCGCTGTTCTCACTGCTGGTGGGACATCTGTCGCTGGCAGTGCAGCGCGCCCGCAACTTCGATCAGGCGCGCGCGACCTCGCTGACGCTGCAGCGGGCCATGCTCGGCCCGATCGAACTGCCGCCGGGCTTCTCGGTCCACTACGAACCCGCGCTGCCGCCGCTCGAGATCGGCGGTGACTGGTACGACGTGGTGCGCCTGCGCGACGGCCTGATCGGCGTCGTGGTCGGTGACTGCGTCGGCCGTGGCCTGTCCGCGGCGGTGGTGATGGGCCAATTGCGTACGGCCGCACGGGCTCTGCTGCTGCGCGGCGCGGGCCCGGCCCAGCTGCTGGCCGAACTGGACACTGTCGCCGCGCGCATACCGGGCGCGATGTGCACGACCGTGTGCGCGGCGATCCTGGATCCCGCGCACGGGCTCGTGCGCTACTCCAGCGCCGGGCATATGCCGCCGGTGCTGGCCGAGCCCAACACCAAGGGGCAGTTGCTCGAGGGCGGCCGCGCGGTGCCGCTGGCCACCTTCGATCCGCCCAGCCGCCCCGAGGCGACCACCACCCTCGAGCCCGGCTCGACCCTGGTCCTGTTCACCGACGGCCTGGTCGAACAGCGCGGTATCGATATCGACACCCGATTCGACGAACTCGCCGACGAATTATCCGACGCCGCACCGTATCTGCCGCGCGAGGTGGCCGACGCGGTGCTGTCGCGACTGCGCCCGGCGGGTGGCTACGACGACGATGTCGCGATGGTGGTGTACCGCCAGCCGCCGGGCGCGCTGCACGTGGACGTCCCGGCCGAACCGCAGCGCCTGGCCGGTATGCGCCGCGCGCTGACGGCCTGGCTGACCACCGCGGCCGTCCCGCACGAACTCGCCGCCGATCTCGTCGCCGCGGCGAACGAGGCGTGCAGCAACAGCATCGAACACGCCTATCTGGACGGCTCGTCCGGGCGCGTCGAACTCACCGCCACCAGCACGATCGACCAGGTGGTCATCGACGTCTCCGACGCGGGCGTCTGGCGTCCGCAGCCCGAGGATCCGGGCCATCGCGGCCGCGGCATCGCCATGATGCGCGCGCTCAGCGACGAACTCACCATCGATAACGTCGGGGTCGGCACCCGGGTGCGCATGGTCGCGCAGCTGCCCGCGGTATCGGTGACTCCGGCCGGACGGGTGTAAACCGCCCCGCGGGCCGGTCTGCCGCTACGCTCGCATCGTGCAGACTCCCGCCGACTGGTCGCCGGACGATATCGACCCGACGATTCCCAGCGCCGCGCGCATGTACGACTATGTCCTGGGCGGTTTCAACAACTTCCAGGTCGACCGCGAGCTGGCCGACTGGGTGGCCCGAACCATGCCCGAGGTGGCCCAGGGCGCGCGCGACAATCGGGCATTCCTGCGACGGCTGGTCGAATACCTGGTGATCGACGCGGGGATCGACCAGTTCCTCGATCTGGGCTCGGGCATCCCGACCGCGGGCAATGTGCACGAGATCGCCCAGCGGCTGCGGCCCGGCGCCCGGGTGGCCTACGTCGATATCGATCCGGTCGCGGTGAGCGTGAGCCGTCGCCTGCTCGCCGACAATCCGGACGTCACCGCCGTGCGCGGCGATCTCACCGACATCGAACCCATCCTCACCGACCCCGAAGTCGTTGGCCTGCTGGACTTCTCGCGGCCGATGGCGGTCCTGCTGGTTTCGGTGCTGCATTTCGTCCCCGAGGCTGCCCAGCCGCACGAGGTGCTGGCCAAGGTGCGAAACGCGTTGGCGCCGGGCAGTTATCTGGCCATATCGCACTTTTCCGACAAACAACGCGACAATGCCGACCGCATCGCCGCCATGTCCGAACGCACGGCCAACAAATCCACGCCGCGTTCGCGCGCGCAGATCCAGGCCCTGTTCGAGGGTTTCGCATTCGTCGAACCCGGACTCGTCGACGTCTGCGACTGGCGTCCCGACGATCCCGAAGACGCCGCAAGGGGTTCGGGGTGGTACGGCGGCGTCGGCGTGCTCGCATAACGGTATGAAGTGATCGAAAACACCGGATTCACCATCAATCCGGGCCACGATGCAGCGCGCGGCGCGGGTTCATGGCAGATTGGTTCGATGTGACCAATACTTCCGGAGACGCGTATCCCCTCGCCGACACGATGACCACCTCGGTGGCGGTGCACGACGAAGCGACGGTGCTGACGGTGGCCGGTGAGGTCGACCTTGCGACTGCTCCCGCCTTGGAGAGCGCCATCGAGGCGACGCTGGGCGGCAAACCCGCCGCACTGATCATCGACCTGTCGCAGGTGACCTTCCTGGCTTCCGCGGGCATGGCCGCCCTCGTCGCCGCGCATCAGCGGGCCGGGACCCAGACCCGAATCGCGGTGGTCGCCGACGGCCCCGCCACCGGCCGTCAATTGAGGATGACCAACCTCGATCAGGTCTTCGCCCTGCATCCCACGCTCGACGAGGCCCTCGCCTCGCTGCGCTAGACCAATTCGCGCAACTGCTCGACCAGCTTGACCCGCTCGGCCGGGGTGGCGGCGATCGGCAGCACGTTGAGGACCGTCACACCGGCCTCGCGGAACGCCGCCACCCGCTCGGCGACGAATCCGGCCGAACCGATCAGCGAGACATCGCGAACCAGCTCGTCGGGCACGACCTTGGCGGCCTCCTCCTTCTTGCCCGCCAGATACAGCTCCTGAATGCGATCGGCCTCGGCGCCGTAGCCGTATTTGGTGGCCAGGGCGTGGTAGAAGTTCTTGCCCTTGGCGCCCATACCGCCGATGTAGAGCGCCAGATGCGGTTTCACGAATTCGCGCAGCGGCTCGACATCCTCACCGATGGCCAGCGTCGGGGAGGCGTACACCTCGAGCTCGCCCAGGGCCGGATCGCGCTTGGCCTTACCCGCGGCCAGCGCCTCGCCCCAGACGTCGTTCGCCTTCTCCGGCAGATAGAAGATCGGCTGCCAACCCTCGGCGATCTCGGCGGCCAGCTCCACATTCTTCGGTCCCAGCGCCGCCAGCAGCACCGGAATACGTTCGCGCACCGGATGATTGATGAGCTTGAGCGGTTTGCCCAGGCCCGTGCCCCGATCGGCGGGCAGCGGCAGTGTGTAGTGCTTGCCCTGGTATTCGAGACGCTCGCGCCGCCACACCTTGCGGCAGATCTCGACCACCTCGCGGGTGCGCCCGATCGGCGCGTCGTAGGCCACCCCGTGGAAGCCCTCGATCACCTGCGGCCCGGACGCGCCCAACCCCAGGATGTAGCGGCCGTCGGAGACGTAGTCCAACCCCGCCGCGGTCATCGCCGTGAGCGTGGGCGTGCGGGTGTAGAGCTGCAGAATGCCCGACGCCAGCTCGACTCGCTCGGTCACCGCGGCCAGATAGCCCAGAGCGCTCACCGCGTCGAACGAATAGGCCTCGGGCACGAAAACGATGTCCACCCCGGCCCGCTCCAAATCGGCGACCTCAGAAGCCACCTCTTTGAACCCACCCGCATAGTTGATGCCCAATCCGATACGCATGTATCGAACCTAACTCACCCTCTCAGATCCGTGGGTGTTCGGTGGCCCCGGCTGAACATCGAGTTCCTCCTCATTTGCGGCGATTCACGCACGTGTTCGCGGCCGTCTCAGGGCCGCGAACACCCGCCGGAGCGAAGCGGAGGCCGAAGACACAGTACGGTTGTCGGCGAACGGTATTTCGATCATCGCCCCGGGAGGCCCCACCCCAATGTCCGCGGACACCTTCGGAACCTCGACGATCGGCCGGTATCTCGACGATCTCGCCGCCAAGATTCCGGCTCCCGGCGGCGGCGCGGTCGCGGCGCTGCACGCGGCGCAGGGCGCGGCGCTGGTCGCGATGGTCGCCCGCTACACCACCCGCGCCAAGGATGCCGACAATCGGCCCGTGATCGACCGCATCATCGCCGCCGCCGACGTCGCCCGGGAGCGTTCGCTTGCCCTGGCCGATGCCGACGCCGCCGCGTTCACCGCCGTCGGCGCGGCCTACAAGCTGCCCAAGGACAGCGATACCGAGCGGGCCGCGCGCGAGCAGGCCATCGCCGAGGCGCTGCTGCAGGCCGCCCGCGTCCCGGCGGCCGTGGTCGCCGAGGCCGACGAAATCCTTTCCCTCGCGGCGGATCTGCTGCCCATCGGCAATCCGAATGTGGTCACCGACATCGGCGCGGCCGCCGATGCCGCGCGTTCGGCCGCCGCGAGCTCACAACTCAATATCGCGATCAACGTGGCCTCGCTCAGCGATCATCACGGCGCGGAGTTCGCGCCGGTGCTGAAGCGGATCGAGGAGATCCTCGCTCGCGCCGACGCACTGCACGACGACGTGGTCGCCGCGATCACCCGCTGAGCCGGGCGTCGTAGCGGCGCAACCAGTCCAGCACCGCCTCGCGTCCCACCTGGGCGCCGAGATTGAGCACACCGTCGTAGCCGTGGTCGTAGAACGGCAGTTGCAGATAGCGATTCGCGATGCCCGCGGCGGTGAGCTTGTCGGCGAAAGCCTTAGTGCGCGTGGCGAATACGAGGTGATCGGCCTTGCCCTGCAGCAGCAGCGTGGGCGGGGAGTTCGGGCCGATCTGAGGCGCGGAGTCGGTATAGGCGTAGCGCTCGGGGAACTCCGAGGCGGGGCCGCCGAGATATTCGCGGCCGACCCGCTGCCCCTCGGCGGTATCGCCTTCCGAGCCGGTCAGATCCACGGCCGGATAGTCGGCCATCACCGCGCGCACCCGCGGTAGTTCCGCGGCGGTACCGCAGCTGGGCCGCAGCGTGCCATTGGCGATCTTGTACGCCACATTGATCGCGAGATTGCCGCCCGCCGAATCACCGAAGGTGGCCAACCGGCTCAGATCCCAGTTGTACTCCTGCGCGTGCGCCGCGACCCAGGTCAGCGCGCAGCCCACATCGGCGTCCTCGGTATTCCAGCGCGGCTGGGCGGCGCTGGAGAGCCGATAGTCGACATCGACGAAGGCATACCCCTGAGCGGCGAGCCAGCTGTTGTAGGGCGTGGGCCCGCGCGTGCCGGAGACGAAGCCGCCGCCGTGAATGCGCACCACCACCGGCACCGGGCCCGAAACATGTTCGGGCAGATACAGATCGGCGCGCTGCTGCGCACCGTCGAGGGTGGCGTAGGTGACGGTCTTGTCCGGACCGTGTCCGTCCACGATCATCGGCAGCGGCGGACCGAACAGAATCCAGCGCCCGGTCTCCCGATGCGCCGCCAGCGCCAGCCCGGTCGAGGTGATCAGGGTGAGCACAAGACCGAGCGCGGTCACCGCGCCGACGGTCACCGACGCGCGAGTTCGCCTGCCGCGCACTACGATCAGCGCCAGCGCCACCGCGACGAGCGCCAGGACCAGCGTCCACGAACCCCATACATCGCGCAGCCAGTCGAAGGCCATGATGAGCGACTGCAGCAGATGTACGCGCAGCAGCGGTTCGGTCCACGACACCGGCGTCACCGCGAAGATCTGCGCGAGCACCAGCGCCACGCCCAGCAGCGCCGCCACCGTCAGCAGCAGCGTCCGCCCGGGCGACCAGCGCGCCGGTTTCGACGGCGTCTCGGATTCGGTCGGAACGGTCACACTCGGCCTCCATCGCTTCACCCATCCACAACCCCGCGCTCCGATGCTACGGGCGCGACCGCCCGGACCTGCGGTGAGTTCACCCACCGATGTCCGCAAAGTCCGATTGACCGGCCGCCGAACGGGTACGGCGATAGCACATACGTTGTCGCTATAACCGGCGCGACATGCGACGTTTTGGTCACGAAGCCGCCACTGTACGGACGGCGGCGTGATCATGAACCGAGAATGTAAATCTGAAAATCTCACCACTCGAAGGGGTGGAAGCCATGCGGAACATGATTCGGCATGTGTTCCTGGCGCTCGTGATCGCGGCACTGGCCGCCCTCACGACCGGCACAGCAGCGGCGGCGACCGTCTCGCCGCAAGTCAACTATCCGGTGGAAGCCATTTCCCCGGCAGACGGCTCCCTGGTCGGCATCGCGTATCCGGTGACGATCCGATTCGCCTCCTCCGTCCCCGACCGGGCCCGCGCGGAACGCTCGGTGAACGTGAGCGTGCCCGGCGGGTCCTTCACCTGGAACGGCGATCGCGAACTGCGATGGCATCCGGACGGGTACCTACCCGCGAATGCCAGGCTGACGATCACCGCCGGCGATGCCCGCTCGGACTTCCGGACCGACGCCGGGACCACCGCCGAGGCCGATATGTCGGCGCACACCTTCACGGTGTTCATCCCCGGCGCGCCGCCGCGGGTGATCCCCGCGTCGATGGGTAAGCCCGGGCGCGAGACGCCGGTCGGCACCTTCCCCGTCATGGAGAAGGATCGCTCGATCATCTTCGATTCGCGCACGATCGGCATCCCGCTCAGCTCGCCCGAAGGCTATTACCTCCAGGGCGAATTCGCCGAACGCCTGACCACGGGCGGTGTCTTCGTCCATTCGGCGCCCTGGTCGGTGGACGATCAGGGCTACCGCAATGTCAGCCACGGCTGTATCAATCTTCCGCCACAGGAGGCGGAGTGGTACTTCGATGTCGTGCGCGTCGGCGATCCGGTGACCACCCACTGGTGAGTCAGGCGCGGGCCGCCTCGGCGGCCCGCACCACGTGGCGCATCAGCAGCGCGGTCGTGACGGGTCCGATCCCCCCGGGAACCGGGCTCAGCGCGGCCGCGCGGCCCTGCACCGAGGGCGCGTCGACATCGCCGACGATGCTGCCGTCGGGGCCCTCGTTGGTTCCCACATCCAGCACAACCGCACCCTCGCGCACGTGCGCGCCGGTGATCAGGCCCG
This sequence comes from Nocardia pseudobrasiliensis NBRC 108224, assembly GCF_001613105.1. GTDB lineage: Bacteria > Actinomycetota > Actinomycetes > Mycobacteriales > Mycobacteriaceae > Nocardia > Nocardia pseudobrasiliensis. Next base: position 33,284 of record NZ_BDBS01000067.1, read on the forward strand.
CGCGCCCGGCCGCGGCGACCACGATATCGGCGGCCGAGGTGACCGCGGGCAGGTCGGCGGTGCGCGAATGACACACCGTCACCGTGGCGTTCTCGGCCAGCAGCAGCTGCGCCAGCGGCTTGCCGACCACATTGGACCGGCCCACCACCGCGACATGCCTTCCGGCCAGCGGGATTTCGTGGAACTTCGCCAGCTCCACCACGGCCTCCGAGGTCGCGGGCGGGAAGCCGGGCAGACCCGAGGCCAGCAGACCGAGCGAATGCGGGCTCACGCCGTCGACATCCTTGGCCGCGACGATGGCCGTGCTGACCTCGGCGAGCCCCACACCCTTCGGCAGCGGCGTCTGCAGCATGACTCCGTCGACGGCCGGATCCTTCGACAGCCGGTCCAATTCGGCGCGGATCGCGTCGGCGCTGGCGGTGGCGCCCAGATCGACCGTGTCGCAGGCGATGCCGAGGCGTTCGGCGGCGCGCTGCAGCGACTTCACATACCACCCGCTGGCCGGATCGTCATTGGCGACCACGAGCACCAACCGGGGCGCGGCGCCGTTTTCGGTGAGCGCGGCGGCGCGAGTCCTGGTGTCGGCGTTGAGGTCGGCGGCGAGCTGTTTGCCGGTCAGCGAAGTCGTGTCCACAATGTCACACCCTATCGGGCGCGATATAACGGCTGATCGTCGGCGCGGATAACTCGCTACCTGTCCGCTATCGGGCGCGTGCCCGAATTGGCCAGCACGAAATCCTGGGTCGACACACCTGCGGGCCTTATCGTGGTCTTGATCGTCCTCGAGCCAATTACCAGCAACACGTGCGGAACCCGGTTACCGGGGAAAGGTGTCGACTGCTGTGAAGATCGCAAGGCGTGTCAAATATCTGGTCGCGGCCACCTCGGCCGCGCTCGTCGTCGCCGGGCCGCTCGCATCGACCGCGAGCGCCGATCCCCTCATCCCCCTCTACAACTCCGCCCAGGCCAGCTTCCTCGACGGCAACGAATCCGCAGGCCTGGCCGCCCTGGCGCAGTTGCTCGTGCAGAACCCCACCGACGCGCAGGCGCTGTCGCTGCAGGCCGTCTGGTCGGATTACGTCGGCGACGTCATCACCCGCGAGGTGGCCCTGACCCGCCTGGACAATATCAATCCCGCCATGGCCGCGGGCACCCGAAACGTGCTGGGCGCCATCGGCGCGGCTATCGGCACCCTGCCCAATCCGCTGCCCGCCCTCATCGGTCCGCATACCGGCATCGTGGTCCTGGGCTACGGGCTGCTGCCCGACGGCGCGATGCGCCCCGAACTGGTCGGCCGCCTGACGGCCGCCTGGGTCCAGGCCATCGCCGCGCCCTGGGCGCCGGTCGTCGTGACCGGCGGCAATCCGCAGAACGGCGTCCCCGAGGCCGCCGCCATGGCGGGCTGGCTGATCTCCCACGGCATTCCCGCCTCCCGCGTCATCGTCGAGGATCGCGCCAATTCGACCGTGCAGAACGCGCTGTTCAGCACGGCCCACCTGCGCGACGCGGGCGCCGACAGCGCGGTCGTGGTCACCTCCCCCAATCACATCCGCCGCGCGGTGGCCGATTTCATCGTCGCGGGCACCCATGTGGTCGGCGCGATGACCTCGCTGGACCAGCTGGTCTCCCAACTTCCCCCGCCCACTCGCACCTCCCAGCGTGGCATCTACCTCGACGCGACGCGGACCTTCCTGCTCCCGGCCGCGCGATAACCGGGTCCGCCCAGCCACAATGGGTCGGTGATCGTTGCGGATATCGACGCTCTGGTGGCGCGACTGCGCCGGGCCGGATGCGTCTTCGCCGAGGACGAGGCGGCGCTGCTCACGGCGGCGGCCGCCTCACCCGGCGAGTTGGAAAGCCTTGTAGTACAACGCATTTCCGGCGTGCCGCTGGAACATCTGTTGGGCTGGGCGGAATTTCGCGGCCTGCGGGTCGCCGTCACCCCCGGCGTATTCGTTCCCCGCCGCCGCACGGAGTTCCTCGTCGAACAGGCCCTCACCCGCGGCCGCGACCACGACCGCGCGGTCGTCCTCGATTTGTGTTGCGGCTCCGGAGCGCTCGGCCTCGCGGTGGCCCACGAGCTCACCGCCGCGGGCATTCCCGTCGAGCTTTTCGCCAGCGATATCGAACCCGCCGCGGTCGCCTGCGCCGAGCGCAATCTCGCCCGTCTCGGCGCGCGCATCCACCGGGGCGACCTGTTCGCACCCTTGCCCGCCGACCTCGCGGGCCGTATCACCCTGCTGTTGGCCAATACCCCGTACGTGCCCAGCGAGATGATCGCCCACATGCCTCCCGAGGCCCGCGACCACGAACCCCGAACCGCCCTCGACGGCGGGCCCGACGGCCTCGACACGGCCCGGCGCGTGGCCACCGAGGCGCCCCGCTGGCTGGCCCCCGGCGGCCACCTGTTCATCGAGACCAGTCAATCCCAGATCCCCACCGCCACAGCGCACTTCGCCGCCAGCGGCCTGACCCCCACCATCGCCGAATCCGACGAGTACTACGCGACGGTGGTGATCGGCACCCGCCGACTCAGCCCTTACGGCCGGTGAATTCGTCCATCGAGTGGTAGACCCCGACCGCGTTGAGGTACAGATCGCGGATCTTCAGCGGAAGCAGTCCGGAGATGGCGCGGTTGAGCCGCGAGGTCCAGGGCATGACGACCAGGGCCGCGCCCTTCTTCATCTCCGACCAGGCGGCCTCCACCGCCTCGTCCTGTTCGATGATGGGCGTGAACAGAAAACCCTTGGCGCCGTCGAACATTCCGGTGTTGATGTAGGTCGGGCAGAAGGTGGTGAACTTGACGTGGGTGTTGCCGGACTGTTCCAGTTCCAGACGCACCGAATCCGACCAGCCCAGGGCCGCCCATTTGGAGGCGGCGTAGACGCTCATACGCGGATTGGCGACCAGCGCGGCCGACGAAGCGATATTCAACACCCGCGCCGGGATGCGGCGCTCGACCATGGCGGGCAGGAACTCCAGCGTGATGTACATGGGCGCAAGGGAATTGATCGCGACCGTCTTATCGATATCGGCGGGGTCGGTGGTCTCCCAGAAGTATCCGTTGCCGCGCACGATACCCGCGTTGTTGATCAACACATCGATCGCGCCGACCCGCTCGCGCACCGCGGCGGCCGCGGCCGCGATCGCCGCGCGGTCGGAGACGTCGACGACGTGGGAATGAATTCGACTATGGCCCAATGCCTCCAGCTCGGCCGCGGTCTCCTTCAGCGCCTTGTCGTTGACATCCCACAGCACCACATCGGCCGCCCGCTCGCGCACCGCGCGCTCGGCGAACGATTTACCCAGCCCCATCGCGGCACCGGTGATCAGCACCGTCCGACCGGCTACCGTGTCCATACCCGCATCCTTTCCCACCGCGACATCACTTCTGCCGCAACGCTTTCATCACACCGAAGTACAGGGTCATGGTCTTGGCCCACAGCGCCTCCGACATTCCGGGCAGCGGGGCGATCGGCAGCGCGCGCTGTACGGCGATGGTCTGGGTGTCGATGTACTTCAGCAGCCCCTCCGGGCCGTGCCGTCGCCCGCCGCCGGAGATTCCCAGCCCGCCCGAGGGCGCGGCGACGCTGCCCCAGGCGGCGATGAAGCCCTCGTTCACATTCACCGATCCGGCCTCGATGCGCGCGGCCACCTCGCGGGCCCGCGCCGTATTCCGGCTCCACACACTGGCATTGAGGCCGTAGGCGGAGTCGTTGGCCTGGTCGACCGCCTCATCGTCGCTGTGCACGCGGTACACCGATACCACCGGGCCGAAGGTCTCCTCGCGGTACACCGTCATACCGGGGCGCACCCCCTCGAGGATCGTCGGCTCGTAGAAGTACGGACCCAGGTCCGGACGCGCCCGCCCGCCGGTGAGCACCGTCGCGCCCTGGGCCACGGCGTCGTCGACATGCGCCGCGACCGTGTCGATCTGGCGAGGGAAGGTCAGCGAACCGATCTCGTAGGAGTAATCCAGCGCCGTGCCCAGCCGCAGCGCCCGGGTCCGGTTGACGAATTCCCCCACGAACCGCTCGTACACCGCGTCGTGCACATAGATCCGCTCGATCGACTCGCACAGCTGCCCGGCCGAGGCGAAGCACGCCCGCACCGCGATACGCGCGGCCGCGGGCACATCGGCGTCGGCCAGTACCAACAGCGGATTCTTCCCGCCCAATTCGAGCGAACAGCCGATCAGCCGCTCCCCGGCCTGCCGCGCGATCGTGCGTCCGGTCGCACTCGATCCGGTGTAGTCGACATAGTCCGCCCGCGCGATCACCTCGCCGCCGATCACCGAACCGCGGCCGAGCACCCCCTGCCACAAACCCTTCGGCAGGCCCGCGCGTTCGGCGGTATCGATGGCCCACAGTGCGGTCAGCGCGGTCTGATTGTCCGGCCGCGCGATCACGGCATTACCCGCGACCAGGGCGGGCAGCGCGTCGGAGGCCGCCAGCGCCAGCGGATAGTTCCACGGCGAGATGACCGCCACCACGCCCTTGGGCCGATTGCGCACCTCGACGCGGGTCAGCATCGGCAGCACGCCGCGCGGCGTGCGGGGGGCCAGCAGCTTTTCCGCCACGCCCGCGTAGTAGCGCGCGTTGACCGCCACATCGCCCACCTCGTCGAAGGCGTGCACGCGCGATTTACCGGACTCGAGCTGCACGATGTCGAGAATGGCGTCCTGTTCGGACAGCACCAGGTCGTGGAATCGGCGCAGGATCGAAACCCGTTCGCGCACCGGCGTCTTCGCCCATTCGCGCTGCGCGCGCCGGGCCGTCTCGAAGGCCCGGTCCAGATCGGCGGTCGAGGACTGCGGCAGATCCACGATCTTGCGCCCGGTCGCGGGGGGCGAGGATCTCGACCGCGGGCGCGCCACCGGCCACGGCGTGCGCGAGCAGGGACTGCACCAGCGCGTGCGGCAGCGCGTCGGCGGCGGCCAGTTGGGGGGCGGTCGGCATTGGTCGGCCCTCTCGATCCGGTGAGGTATCCAATTTAATTGAACACCAGTGTTAGATTAACACCGGTGTTAGATTAATAGCTCGAGCATGCGATCTGTCAAGACGTCGAGGAGGATCCACAGATGCCCGGCGATGCGGTGGTCACCTCTCACAGCGCCGGCCCGCGCCGGGGCCGCCCACCCCAGACCCCCGAGCAAGCCGACGAGGTGCGCGCCCGCATCGTGCTGGCCGCGGCCGCGGTGTTCACCGAACACGGGTCGCGTGGGCTGAGCGTCGCGCGCATCATCGAGCGCGCCGGAATCTCGCGACCGACCTACTACCGCTACTTCGGCAATGCCGAGGAGCCGCTGCATGCACTGCTCACCACCTCCAACGAGGGCCTGGTCGGCGGAATCCGCGCGGCCCTGGACGCCTCCGATGAACCGGTGCGGCTGGGCATCGGCATCATCGACGCCTATCTGGACTGGGCGCACGGCCACGGGCCGATGCTGCGACCGGTCTTCGCCGAACTGCACGATCCCGCCTCGCCGGTATCGTCCTATCGCGAGGACGCCTTCGACGACATCCGCGGCCTGGTGCGCACCAAATTCGTCGCCCTCGGCCGCCCCGCCCCCACCCCGCTCGACCTCGACACCGCCCTGCAGGCCTGCGAATTCGTCGTCTACCGGCTCTCGACCAGCGACCCGAATCCCGACGAGCTGGCCGCGGCACGGCTGACCATGATCCGCAGCGTCCTGGTCACTCTAGGCCGCCGCGAGGACGTCGAATTCGCCCTGACCATCCCCGGAATCTTCGACAGCGCGGGCTGATTCGCGATTACGCGCGCAGACCGCTGGCCCGCAGCACGCGCCGCCCGATGCCCGCGCGAATGGCGTCCTCGGTGCCGATGATCCGCACACGGTGGCGGGCGCGCGTGATGGCGGTATAGAGCAGTTCGCGGGTCAGCAGCGTCGATTCCGGGCCGGGCAATACCACCGAGACGATGCCGTACTGACTGCCCTGGCTGCGATGGATCGTCATGGCGTACACGGTGGTGACGCCCGGGAATTGGGTGGGGTGCACCAGATACGGTTCACTGCCGCGCTGTAGCGCCGCGCGCAGCGAGCCGTCGGGGCCACGCACGATCACGCCGGTGTCGCCGTTGTAGATGCGCGCCTCGTGATCGTTGGCGGTCACCAGCAGCGGTTGACCCGGAAACCACTGCCCCGCCGCGGTTTCCGATCCCACACCGGCCGCGGCCACCCAGCCCGCGGCCAGCCGGTCCCAGTATTCGACGCCGAAATGACCCTGCCGGTGCGCGCACAGCAGCCGATGCGATTCCATCGCCTCGAGCGCCCCCGCGGCATCGCCGCGTTCGGCCGCGGCCGTCGCGGTGCGCGCGGCGGTCACGACATCGGCACGCACGCCGGTGATCTCGTCGGGATGACACAGCGACAGTTCCGCGCCGCCGTCGGCCAGCAGCGCCAGCGCCGCATCGGCGTCACCCGCGCGCACGGCCACCGCCAGTTCGGCGATGCGGCCGCCGAAGCGGCGACCGCGAGTCAGGCGAATGATGCCGCCGCGCAGTCGATCTCGTTCGCGCGTCGTCAGGGCGTCGGGATGCGCCGCCGCGGCGTGCTGTTCGCCGAGAATCTCGTCGAGGACCGGATTGGGTTCGGCCACCACGGGTCCGGCCACCAGATCGGCCAGTACCGCGCCCGCGTCGACCGAGGCCAGCTGGTCCGGATCGCCGACGAGTACGAGCCGGGTGTCGGGTCGCACCGCGGGCAGCAGTCGGCTCATCATGGTCAGCGAGACCATCGAGGTCTCGTCGACCACGATCACGTCATAGGGCAGCCGGTTGAATTCGTGGTGGCGGAACCGGGTCGCGCCGCCGCGCTGCCAGCCCAGTAGTCGGTGCAGGGTGGCCGCGGTCAAATCCGGCAGTCGAAGGTCCCCGGCCTGTTCGCGCACAGATTCCTGTAGGCGCGCAGCCGCTTTGCCGGTCGGTGCGGCCATGGCGATCCGCGGTGCGGGTGCGCCCGGGACCGCCTCCTGCAGCGCCACCAGCAGGGCCAGGATGCGGGCGATCGTATGGGTTTTGCCGGTACCCGGACCGCCCGCGACCACGGTGGTCCAGTGGGTGGCCGCCAGCGCCGCCGCCACCCGTTGGCGGTCCGGCGGTTCGCCCGGGCGGTGCGAATCCGGGAACAGTCGATCCAGTTGCCGCCGAACGGTTTCGGCATCGATCAGCGGATGACCCGCCGCCCGCGCGGTCAGGGCCTCGCGGATGGTCTGCTCCTGCCGGAAGTAGCGGTCCAGATACAGCAGCGGACTGCCGCCGTCGGGCTCGACCAGCCGCAGCGGACGCAGCGGTCCGGCCGGGCTGCCCTGCACCAGCGGACTCGCGCGCAGCGCCGACAGCACGGCATCGACCTCGGGCCAGGGCAGGGTGGCGGGATCGATCGCATCGGGATCGTCGGCGTCGAAACCCTCACCGTCCACGCCGATATCGCGCATGCGCGGCAGCTCCAGGCATACCGATCCCGATCGCACCGCGCGCACCGCCAGGGCCGCGGCGAACAGCACCGGCTCGGACTCCTCGCGGCCCAGCCGGCCCAGCCGCAGCGCGACATGGACATCGGCGGCGGACAGGATTCCGGCGGCGTTGAAGATGCGCAGCAGCCCGGTCGCCCGCTGCGCCAACTGGATCGCGGTCAACGCGCCACCCGCCCGGCCAGCAGTTGCGACAGCTCCTCGACCAGGGCGACGGGCGGATCCCAGTCGAATACGCCGCAGCCCGAAGGGGTTTCGGGGCCGATCATGCCGCGCACGAACAGATATCGGATGCCGCCCAGATGCCGAGCCGGATCGTAATCGGGCAGCCGCCAGCGCAGGAAGCGGTGCAGCGCCGCCGAATACAGGATGGCCTGCAGCGGATAGTGCGAGCGCATCATCTCCGCGGCCATTCGGTCGCGGGTGTAGTGGGCGACGGTGAGATCGCCCACGCCCAGGCGATTGGTCTTGTAGTCGACGACCACGAATCGCGGGCCGGGCAGGCGCAGGACGGCGTCGATACTGCCGGTCAGATAGCCGCGCAGGGGCAGATCGTCGAGCGTGTCGATGTGATCGGCATAGGCGGCGAACGGATCGTCGGCGGGTAGATGGGCGCGCAGCAGAGTCGCGATGCGGCGCAGCGTGATTCGCTGGCCGTCCTCGTGCTCACCGGCCAGCGGGAGTTCGAAGTCGAGTTCGTTGAGGCGATCGCGATTCGCGACGGCGGCCAGGCTGCCGGAGTCGATCGGGGTGTGCATGACCGCGAGCAGGGCGTTGCTCAGCACCTGGGGATCGATATCGGCCAGCAGTTCCTCGATCGCGTGTTCGCAGCGGGTGCGCACCTCGGCGGCCAGATCGGCGGCGTCGGTGTTCACGTGTTCCAGTACACCGTGCACCAGGGTGCCGAAGTCCGCGCCGTAGGGCAGGTCGTTCATCAAAGACCTTGCGGCACCCTCGAACTCGGATGCGGCCGCCTCGAGTTCGGCGGCGGGTTCGGCGGGTTCGTCGGAGTTGCCGGGGGTTTCGTCCGCGCGTGGGGCGTGCAGGTCGTGGGCGGCGGCGGTGAGCGCGGAGTAGGAGGTGCGTCGCCACTCGTGGTCGATCTCGCGGTCGAAGCGGGCGGCGGCGAGGTCGCCGACCTCGGTGTGCTCGCGGTCCCAGCGCGGGCGCACGGGTGCGATCTTGCGCACTTCCTCGACCGCGATCACCTTCGATACCGCGGCGGCCCATTGCGAAAGCTCCTCGGCCACAGCCTCGTCCACCGGCACCTCCGCGCGGGCGGGCACTTCGGCGCTGTGCGGTTCACGGCCCACGATCATGCGGTGCAGGGGCGCGAAGGTGGTGCCGTAGGCCGGGGCCCACCAGGCGACCACCTGGCACTGCGCGCGGGTGAGCGCCACGTACAGCAGGCGCAGTTCCTCACCCGCCTCCTCGGCCTCGCAGCGACGCTTGCGCTCGGCGTAGCCGGGGGCCTCCGCGCCGCCGACATCGAGTACGCGGTCGGGGCCGTCGTGGAACAGCAGCGTGGCCGGGGTGGGATTCTTGGCGCTGTCCCAGGCGAAAGGCAGGTACACGACCGGGAATTCCAGGCCCTTGCTGGCGTGGACGGTCGCGATCTGCACCGCGGCCGCGTCGCGATCGAGGCGGCGGCTACGGTCGGCGACCGCGCCGGAGGCGGGATCGCGCACCCGGTCGGCCAGCCAGCGGGTCAGCGCGGTCAGGCCCAGCGATTCGCGCAGTGCCACCTGGTCGAGCAGCTGGGCGATATGGCGCAGGTCGGTCAGGCGTCGCTCGCCGCCCGCGACCGCGAGCAGCCGGGGAGCCAATTCGGTTTCCGCGGACAACTTTTCGAAGACCGCGGCGAATCCCGCGCGGGTGAACAGCCGCGCCGAATCGCGCAGCTGAGCACTGAGCCGGCCCACCAGATCCGCTCCGCCGGAGTCGATCTCGGCCGCCGACAGGCCCAGCAGCGGGGTTCCGGCGGCCAAGCGCACCCGGTCGCCGCGATGCGGCTGCTCGAGTGCGCGCAGCAGCCACAGCCAGTCGGTCGCGCTCTGGGTGGCGAAGACGCTCGCGCCGCCGGTGAGTACCGAGGCGACGCCGACGCGGTCCAATGCCGAGCGCACGATATCGATCTGAGAGCGGGTGCGGACCAGCACCGCGATATCGCCCGGGCCCAACGGTCGATCGTCGATGCGGGTGCCCGAGTCGAGCAGGCGGACGATATCGGCGGCCAGATCCTCGGCAACCCGGGAGCGCTGACGGCCGACGGCCGGGAAGCCCGCGCCGTTGAGGGGGCCAGCGCCGCTGCGTCGGAAACGCCTCAGCCGCAATGGGGTTCGCTGTTCGGCGGGGCCGTCCAGGCGAGTGTCCGGGCGGACCGCGTGCACGCGTTGCACGGCGATCTCCTTGTGCCCCAGCGCCGCTCCGCCCATGACATGATCCAGCGCGGTGAGCAGGCCCGCGTCGCTGCGCCGGTTGGTGGTCAGTTCGCGACGGGAGTCGGCGTGGGCGACGGCGTCGAGGTAGCTGAGCACCTCCGCGCCGCGGAAGGCGTAGATGGCCTGTTTGGGATCGCCGACCAGGACCAGGGTGGCGTGGCCATGGAAGGCGCGGCGCAGGATGTCCCACTGCAGCGGGTCGGTGTCCTGGAACTCGTCGACCAGGGCCACGCGGTAGCGTTCGCGAATGCGACGGCTCGCGCGTTCGCCGTGTACCGGATCGGCCAGCGCCTCGTGCAGCAGCACCAGCAGATCGTCGAAGTCCCGGATACCCGAAAGCCGTTTGCGCCGTTCGGTTTCCGCCCGCACCGCGAGCGCGAAGGCGACCCGTTCGGCGGCCGGATGATCGCCGATCTCCTCATCGGGCACCAGCCGAGCGTGCCGATCGCCCACCGCCGCGGCGGCCAGCTGATGGGCGTCCTTCAGCGAGAACGGCGCTCCCCCGCGCGCGTAACGCGCGAGATACAGATCATCGGCGACGGTCGCGACCAGATCGTCGATCCCGTCGACCAGTCGCACCCCCGGATCGTGCTCCCCCGCCAACCCCAACTCGTCGAGCATGCGCTGACAGAAACTGTGCGTGGTGACGATGGTCCCCGAATCGAAATCCGACAGCGCCGCCACCAACCGTGCCCGCCGCCGCGCCACCTCCCCCGAACCCCCCTGCGCCAGATGCCGAATCAACTCATCCGAACTCCCGCGCGCCCCGTCGACATCCGCCAGCCCGGCAGCCACCGCCACGAACCGATCCCGAGTCCGCTCCCGCAGCTCCTGCGTAGCCGCCCGACTGAACGTCACCAACAGCAGCTGGGAGACATCCACCCCCACCTCGGCCACGAACCGCACCGCGAGCCCCACGATCGCATAGGTCTTCCCGGTCCCGGCACTGGCCTCGAGCACAGTGGTTCCTGTCGGCAAGGCGCCGCACAGCTGAAAGACGCTCTCCCCGACCTGTTCCGGAGCACTCGCGAGGAGCTGTGCCCCCTCCGGGGACTCGGGCGCCTGCTCGGCGATCTCGAAAAGCTCGTCCGCGACAACGGTATCGGCCCCCGCGGACGACGCGTCGTCGCCGACGGGATCCGGGGCCGTATGCTCGGTTGCCTGCGATTCCGCGAGGTCGGGAGAACCGTTGAGCGAGAACAGGTCCGCGGGTTCCGCTTCGGCGTGGGTGTGGCGGACGCCGGGTTCGGTTGTGCGGCGGCGAGGCTCGGCTGGTTCGAGATCGGTGAGGGAGAACAGTTCGTCGGTCATGGTTGCCCCTGGGATTCGTTGGCCAGCAGTGGGTTCCACAGGCGGCGGGCGAGGACGGCGAAGCGGGTGGGCTCGCCGGTCGGATCGGGGTCGGGCAGGGGGGATTCGAGGTGCTCGAGGCGCAGGGTGGGGCCCCAGACGTAGCGCAGATAGCGGTCGGTATGGTCGCCGAAGGCCCGGGGGCCGTTGGGGCCGCCGAGGAATTCCTGATCGGCGGACAGGCGGGCGTCCTCGACGCTCGCGCCCTGGCAGCGGCGTTCGGCGTAGACCGCCGAGGCCGTGGGGGTGATGGGCAGTGGTTCGGTCAGGCCCTCGTCGCGCAGATCGGCCAGATCGCGCAGAATCGCCTGGGCGGTGGCGGCATTGGGCGCGGTGAGCGTGGAACGCCAGGCGGGACGGTTGAACTTGCCCCGGCCGATGGTGATCGCGCGCCAGCCCTGATTGCGTTCGGTGGCCGCCAGCGCCAGCAGCCGCACCCAGGCCGCGAGGCGATGTTTGGGTGCGAGCCGGGAGAAGGTGGTGCGCACCACCGCGTCGTCGTGCACATCGGGCACGGTACCGCTGAGCAACCGGCCCTCGCCGAGATCCACCGCGATATCGAGTGTGCGCGCGGGCAATTCGTGTATCGGCCGGGCCACCCGCACCAGCCGATCGACGGTGTCCTCGACATCGGTGAGCACCGCCGCGCCCATTCCGAACGGCGGCAGCGTGCCGCGCCGCCACTCGGCCGCGCGCAGGGCGGCCGGATCGGCCCCATTGAGCCGCGCGGCCAGCATGCGCTCGCCCATATTCCACTTGGTCAGCCCGTCGAGTTCGATGGGCAGCCGCTCGTCGATCTCCTCCTCTTCCTCCGGCACCCGGATTCCGAGGCGCTGCCACAGGAAGGCGCGCACGGGATGTTCGGCGAACGAGATCAGTTCCGCCAGTTCCACATCCACCCGCGCCGCGGTGGCGAGCGGGCCCGGCAGGAAGGCGGGCTGCTCGCGCACGGGCCCGGTCGCCGCCCGCGCGCCCGCCAGGGCGACGGTATCGAAACTGAACGGCTCGCTCGCGATGAAATTGCGAATATCGTACGGCTGCAACGGATGCCGCGTCACGACGCCGTCCAGCGAACCGGTCAGCGCGCGCAGCGTATCCAACAGCTCGGCGACCGGGATCGCGGGTGGGCGATGCGCGCCGGTGACCGGATCCGCGCCGGTGTGCAGCACCACCAGTCGATCCCGCGCGGACATGATCGCGTCGAGCAGCAGCTGTCGATCCTCACTGCGCGGATCGCGTTCGCCCACCAGGGGTTCACGGGAGAGCACATCATCGCCGTCGACACCGCTCGCGCGCGGGAACACCTCGTCGTCCAGGCCCAGCAGCACCACGACCCGATGCGGCACCGACCGCAGTGGCGCGAGCCCGCACACGGTCAGCTCGCCGGTGCGGAAATTGGCCCGCGCGCTGCGCCCGGCGAGCCGATCACGCAGCAGCGCGGCGATATCGGGCAGTCGCAGCGGCGTCGACCCCGCGTGTTCGAGCGCGGCCGCCACCTCGCGGCGCGCCTCGACACCCTGCCAGGACTGCGCGTAGGTGGTGTCGGTGAGCAGATCCAGCGCCCGCCCGAGCACCTGCGCCCACTCGTGCGCCGGACGCTCCGATCCGGCCGGTTCCGCCGCTGTCGGCCCGCGCAGATCCCGCACACACACCGCGAGCCGGTCGGTGAATTCGGCGAACCGTCCCGCCAGATCCACATCGGCGGAATCGACATCCTCGAGCGGCAGCGCCAGATCCAGCCAGTCCTCGGAGGATTCGCCCGCCGCGACGCCGAGCAGAATCCGGTCGACGGCCGCGTTCAGGGTGTTCTGCGCGAATTCGGCGAGTCCGAAGGCCTGCCGCTGCCGCTGCCCGATGCCCCACCGCGCCCCGGTCTCGGCCGCCCAGTCCCGCAACCGCTCGATATCGTCGTCGTCGAATCCGCAGCGCACCCGCACCGGTTCGGCCGCGGCGAGATCGAGCACCTGCGTAATCGTCACCCGCCCGTCGGCCAGCCCGAGCAGATCCTCGAGCACGCCGAGCACCGGATTGGCCTCGCCGGAGGACCGATCGGCCATCCGCACCCGCAGCCCGTGCGCCGGATGCGCGGGCCGCACACCCGGCTCGCCCTGCCAATGCCCGAACGCCGCGCGCACCAGCGGCCCGTAGTTCTCCACATCCGGGCAGAGCACGACCACATCGCGCGGTTGCAACTCCGGGTCGGCGGCGAAGATCCCCAGCAGCACATCCCGCAGCACCTCGACCTGCCGCGCGGGGCCGTGGCAGGAGTGGACCGATACGGTGCCGTCGGCGCGGACCGAATCGCCCCCAGGCGGCCAACGATCGCAGCGAATGCCGTCCTGCAATGCGGAAAGCAATGTGGCCGAAGGGTTCTCGCCACCGCGATGATAAGTGTCGACGACCTCCCCGAGCCCACCCGATCGCAATCGCAACTCCCGCGCGTCCCGCCCCAGGGCGGCCAGCAGCGGGTGCGCCACGCGCAGGGCGCTGTGGTCGGCGCTACGCGGGAGCGACGCGGCGGCAGCCGTCGGATCGAGGCAGTCCCACAGCGCCGGACTCGCATGCGGCAGCCAGAGGTGAACATCGCGATGCTCGGCCAGCGCCGCGCACACCGCCAGTTGATCGATGGTCGGCCGAGCCGGGGCGAACAGGGAAATACGCTGGGGCAGATCGACCATCGACGCATCGGCGCGCAGCGCGGCGCAGGTGGCCGGGAGCCGTTCGGCCGGGCCGGGAGTGCCGACCCGGGCGCGCAGCCGACGCCAGAGTTCCGGTTGCCAGCGCAGGTCCTCGGGCAGCGGGTTGTCGCAGCCGTCGGTATCGCGCCCCGCGGACCAGTCGCCGATCAGCGTCGGGCGCTGGGCGGCATAGCCGTCGAACAGTGCCGCGATCCGAGCGGCCGTGGCATAGCGCCGGCCCGCGCGGTGGGTGCGGCGGCCGTCGGCGGTATCGGCGCCGAGGTGGCGAGCCAGCAGGGCCGCCCACGGTTCGTCCAGGGCCTCGTCGATCACCTGCAGCAGCGTCCAAACGACTCGACCGGATGCCCACGGATCCTCGTCGGCGGCGATGCCGCTCGCGGCGGCCAGGACGTCGGCCACCAGCGCGGCGGGTGTCGGGAACGCGATATTCGCCGAGATCCCGTCTCCCGCAACCGCACCCAGCGTGCCCGCGAGGCGCTGATTGAGCCAGCGCTCCACACCCTTGGCGGGCACAGCCACCACCTCGACGGCGAACGGGTCGGCCAGCGGCCGCGCCAGCACCGCCGCGAGCTCGTCGGCGAGCGTCTCCGCCCGCTCGGCTCGGTGGATGTGCAGCGCCATCGGCCGCCTCTCTCCCCTCGCTCGATATGGTCGGTGAAACCGCCCGCCGGATGCCTCGTGGTTGCCTGTCGTCGGCCGATCCTACAAACTCGGCGGGCCCGAACCGCGCCACGACTCGGACTTCCGACGACATACCGTGTGGTATGAGACCGGCTACCGATCCGCAAGAGGTGTTCACCACACATTTGACCGAATTGCCGCACATTTACCAAATTTCCAGCAACACAATCGAATCCGCCCATCAGACCACGCCGGGAAACTTGGCCGCAATTCGCCACCGCGTGTCATACCGAATGCGCGGGTGCGGTGTGCCACAGTGCTCTGCGGGGAGGGATGGGAGCAGAGTTTTTCGAAAGGCTGGTTCGGTTCATGACAGCGACGGTGACGCCCCTTGTACCCAGATCAGGGTTCACGGTCCGCCGAGTCGGAGACCGGTGGGAGTTGGTGAACTCCCGCCACTACGGACGCACCGCCGTTCTCCACACCTGGCCCCGCGACGGCCACACCGAGGCGTTCGAACACTGCTACCGCCTCAACGGCCGTAGCGTCGAGGAATTACAGGCCGCCTTCCACTGAGCCGCGATGTCCGAAAACCGCTGCGCCGCAACAATGTCCGATTCGATGGCGGTGTGTTCGCGAGCGAAGGGCATAGCGTGCGAAATCGGATCTTTTTGCTAAGGTGCGTGCGTGCGTTATCCCCGCAGCGCCGCGCGCGCCAACCGACCCACGCGCATGGCCGCAGGCGCCTGCGCCTTCGCCGCCACCGTGCTCATCGCGGGCGCGCCCGCCCTGCAGGCCGGCCCGGCCTCGGCCGTCCCGGTCCGCACCGAGGGCTGCGCCGACGGATTCGACTGCGATATGAGCGCCCGCATCAAGAAGGTGGACGCGTACCTGTCCGGCCGCCCGGGCGTGGTCGGCTACGTCGTGCGTGACCGCGTCACCGGCGCGGTGCACAGCAACGGCAATGCCGACACCCCGTTCTGGACCGCGTCGACCATCAAACTCGCCATCGCCGAGGATCTGCTCAACCGCGCTCGCGTCGGCGCGATCGCGCTCACCCCGCAGGATCGCGGGCTGCTGGAGTCCATGCTGGCGACCTCCAACGACAATGCCGCCGATGTGCTCTGGGCCAAGTTCTCCGGCCCGGACCACCGCGCGTTCAACAACGCCTTCGTCGCCAACGGCATGGCCTCGCTGGATCCGAAGCCGACGCCGCCCGGACGCGCGTTCCCGGACTGGGGTTTCCAGCAGTGCACCCCCGCCGATCTCGATCGCCTGATGAACAACGTGCTCGATCACATGCACCCCGACGATCGCGGCTACCTGCTCGATCGCATGCGCAATGTGGACGCCAATCAACACTGGGGCGTCTGGGGCGCGGGCGCGGCCATGCGCCCGGGCCTGAAGAACGGCTGGTCCGACGAGCAGGGCGGCTGGGTGGTCAACTCGGTCGGCTTCGCGGGTCCGGACGAGCGCTACACACTGGGCATCATGAACTACCTCGGCGATCAGGGCGGCTACGCCGACGGTGAGCAGACCACCACGCGCGTGGCGGAAATCCTGTTCAGCGGACGCTGATTCTCACCTGCGGCGCAACAGCATCGGCGCGCCGTCGCGCGGGAACGGGATCGTGGTGAATCCCCACGGCATGAGATAGCCGTCGGGGATTCGCCATTCGTAATCGCGGACCATCGCGGCGATGATCACCTTCACCTCGTTCACGCCGAAATGCATGCCGATGCATTTGTGCGCGCCCGCGCCGAACGGCATCCACGCCAGCCGATGCGATTTGTCCTCCCGGCGTGGCTCGGCGAAGCGTTCGGGATCGAAACGCGCGGGATGCGACCATAATTCGGGTAGTAGATGGTTGACGCCGTAGGCCACGTCCACATGTGTGCCCGCGGGCACATAGTGTCCGGCGATCTCGGTATCGCGCACCGCCCGGCGCACCAGCCCGGGCACCGGCGGCACCAACCGCAGGCTCTCCTTGATCACCAGATCCAGATCGCGCAGCCGGTCCAGATCCGCGATGGCCGGTGTGTCGCCGACCTCCTCGCGCAGGGCCAGCGCCTCCGCCCGCACCCGCTGCTGCCAATGCGGATGTCGGCCCAGGTAATACGCGACGGCGGTCGCGGTGGTGGTCGTCGTATCGTGCGCGGCCATGATCAGGAAGATCATGTGATTGACCACGTCGGCGTCGGAGAACACCTCGCCGTCCTCGGTCCGGGCATGGCACAGCGCGGAGAAGAAATCGGCCCCCTCGGAACGACGCTTGGCCGGGATCATCCGAGTGAAGTACTCCTCCAGCACCTTTCGCCCGCGCAGCCCGGCCCGCCACGCACCGCCGGGCACGGGATGGCGAACCATCGACAGCGCCGCGTGCGTGCAATCGAGGAAGGCCGCGCCGAGGCGCTGGCGTTCCGGTCCGGCCTGCACGCCCATGAACGTCTCGGCCGCGATCTCGAGGGTGAGATCCTTGATCGTCGGATACAGCCGCACCCGGCGGCTCGAATCACTCACCCAGCGCGCGATGGCGGTGTCGACCACCGGAGCCAGATGCGCCAGATGAGTTTCCAGGCGTTCGCGGGTGAACGCCTGCTGCATGATCCGTCGGTGGAACATGTGCTCGGAGAATTCGAGCAGCAGCAGACCGCGGCCGAAGAACGGACCGATGAAATAGTCCCAGCCCTGACCGAAATCGGCTCGCCGCTTGCCGATCACCTCGTCGGTGGCCTGCGGTCCGGCCACGAAGATGTGGTCGATGCCCAGGGCCGGGCTGTAGCTCACCGGGCCGTAGCGGTGATAGCGATGCAGCAATTCGGCTGGGCCCCACCGCAGATACTGCAGGGTGCGGCCGATATAGGGCAGACCGCCGTCGCCGCGGACCGGACGCAGTCCACTGCCGGATCGCGGCTCGGCGAGGATCTGCTCGCGCTCGGGCATCAGCCGCAACAGTCGATCGAGCGGATGACGGCCGGTGACCTCGAGAAATCCGATGTTCTCGCGGTCGGCTCGGGGGTCGACGCTGACCATGACCTCACCCTCCCTCTAAAAAGTACACCTTGTACTTTAACGGTAGAGTGGGCGCTGTGACAAGAGACACAGTGCGTCCGCGTCGGCGCGGACGTCCGCCGGGCCCGCCCCTGGACCCGGCTCGGCGGCGCACCGAAATCCTCACGGCCGCAGAACGAGTCGTCGCGCGCACCGGGACGCCACTGACCGTCGCCGAGATCGCGACCGAGGCCGGATACGCCCGCACCGCGGTCTACGCGGTCTTTCCCGATATGACCGCGTTGGTCGACGCGCTCGCCGAACGTCATATGGAGGCGCTCATCGGCGCGGCCGACGCGATCCTGGCCCAGCCGCTGCCCGGGCGCGATCTCGTTCGCGCCCTGGTCCAATTGATCTGCGACTTCGTCGACGGCAATCCGAATCTGCACCACCTGCTCATGCAGCGCCTGCAATCCGACGATCCGGCCGGACATCGCCGCCCGTTCTTCGCCCGCGCCGCCGACTGGGCGGCCTCGGTGCTCGCGCGACTGCTGGTCGCCGTCGACGCCGATCCCGCCCCGGCGCGGGTGTGGGCGACGGCGACCGTCGGCGCGATCCTGATGTCCGCCGAGGACTGGGGCAGCCGGGCCGATCGCGATCGCGGCGAATTCGTCGATCGGCTGACCGCGTTCCTGTGGCCGCCGCTGGCCGAGGTGGGCGCCGATCGGTTCGTCGGCCCGTTGCCATGAGACGCGCCGAATGGAGGTCGAAGTGACCGGAATTGGGTAAGCCGACTACCGTTAGCCCTGTTGTAGACCGAATTGCGCGGCGGAGGAGCGAAAATGACGGGAGCGGCTGTCGAGAAGCGGCGCCATCGAGTGGTGGTGATCGGATCCGGCTTCGGCGGCTTGTTCGCCTGCAAGCATCTGAAGAACGCCGACGTCGATGTCGTATTGATCTCCAAGACCTCCACCCACCTGTTCCAGCCGCTGCTGTATCAGGTGGCCACCGGCATCCTGTCCACCGGTGAGATCGCCCCGGCCACCCGCATCGTGCTGCGCAAGCACCACAACACCCAGGTCATCCTCGGCGAGGTCACCCATATCGATCTGGCCGCGAAGACGGTCACCTCGCGATTGCTCAACGAGGACACCGTCACCGAATTCGACAGCATCATCCTCGCCACCGGCGCGCAGCAGTCCTACTTCGGCAACGACCGCTTCGCCACCTACGCGCCGGGTATGAAGACCATCGACGACGCGCTCGAACTGCGCGCCCGCATTCTCGGATCCTTCGAGGAGGCCGAGGTGGCCAAGACCCAGGAGGAGCGCGATCGCTTCATGACCTTCGTGGTCGTGGGCGCGGGCCCCACCGGCGTCGAATTGGCCGGGCAGATCGCCGAACTCGCCGATCGCACGCTGGTCGGCTGCTTCCGCAACATCGATCCGCGCGACGCCCGGGTGATCCTGCTCGAGGGTGCGGGCGCGGTGCTCGCGCCGATGGGCCCCAAACTGGGCAGTATCGCGCAGCGGCGACTCGAGAAGATGGGCGTGGAGATTCAGCTCAACGCCATGGTCACCGATGTCGACGCGCGCGGTGTGGTCGTCAAGGACAAGGACGGCAGCCAGCGACGCATCGAGGCGGCGTGCAAGGTGTGGTCGGCGGGTGTGCAGGCCAGTTCGCTGGGCAAGCTGGTCGCCCAGCAGTCCGACGGGACCGAGGTCGATCGGGCCGGACGCGTGATCGTGGAGCCGGACCTCACCATCAAGGGGCATCCGAACGTCTTCGTGGTCGGCGATCTGATGTCGGTGCCGGGCGTACCCGGCCAGGCGCAGGGCGCGATCCAGGGCGCGACCTACGCGGCCAAGCAGATCAAGGCCGAGGTCGCCGGTAAGCAGACTCCCGAGCAGCGCAAGCCCTTCCACTACTTCAACAAGGGTTCGATGGCCACCGTGTCGCGGTTCTCCGCGGTGTGCCAGATCGGCAAACTCGAGTTCGGCGGCTTCCTCGCCTGGCTCATCTGGCTGGTGCTGCATCTGTACTACCTCATCGGCTATCGCAGCCGCGTCGTCACCGTGTTCCAGTGGTTCGTGGCCTTCCTGGGCCGCAACCGCGGTCAGATGGCGGCCACCGAGCAGTGGGTGTTCGCCCGCCTTGCCATGGAGGCGATGAACGGCAACGAGGAGGATCGCCGCGAAGTCCGCGGCGAATTGGGCGAAAATGCCGCGGATGCAGGCAAATCCGGGGCGAACCAAACGCCCAGTCCGTCGGCGGGCCGCAGCGCCGTCTGAATTTGTTGCAATTGTCCTGGTGACCCGACCCATCCACGGTAGTGGGTGGGTCCGAATGTTCGACGTTGGTTGGATATTCGCGAAGAAAGGTCCCACATGGGCAAATGCCAACCGGTGCTGCCGGTTTCGCGCCCTCGTCGACTTCTCACCGGGGCGGTGGCCGGTGCCTTACCACTCCTGGTCGTCGCGGCCGCCGGTGGTTCGGCCGCGGCGACCCTCCCCCTCGACGAGACCACGCCCATCGCATTCGAGTCCGCCGCCGCGATCGCTCCGGCCGCGTCGGCTCCGATCGGCGCGGCCCCCGTCGGTACAACCGCCTTGGAAGCGACGTCGCCCGGTCCCGCATCGGCCGACTCCGCGCCGGTCGATACGAATCCGGCCGATTCGGCCGCATCCGTCGATCCCGCTGTGGTAGAGCGTAATTCGCCCGCCGGAATGCGACTCGAACCGCCCCGCGCCCCGCTGGCCGGGGTCGAGGTCGAGGCGCTACATCTGCCCGATCCGACCCGGTTGGCGACCGTCGCGCCCATCCAGGCCCCGGCGGGCAAGCTGCGCTTCGGCGATACGCGGGTCGACATTCCGGGCTGGCTACCGCCGGAGGCCGCGACGACCGTCAACGATGTCTCCGCCCAGGCCGAGGCGCAGTTGGCGAGCACGCTCGACGCGGCCGGATTCGCACCGAGCCGGTCGGATCGGATCGCGGCCGAGACCCTCGGCACGGCGGCGGTCGGCGCGGCCGTGGGCGCGGCGGCGGCGAGTCCGCTGGCCGTG
>NZ_BDBS01000068.1 GCF_001613105.1 Nocardia pseudobrasiliensis NBRC 108224
GCGTCGGCGTATTGGCCGGTGCGGCGATCGGCGCAGCGGTTCTGGGCGTTCCGGCGGCCGTCGCGGGCGGCATCGCGGGCGGCGTCATCGGCGGTGCGGCGGGCACCGCTTTCGGCGCGGCGGTCTGACAACCCGCCGCGACGGCGCGGTCGACGCTGCGGTGCAGGACTTTTCGATAACCGTCCGCCCGACCCCATCCCACCGCAGTCGATGCCGCAAGGCTGGCATTTCAGTTGGTGGCTCGAGGTCGGATGCGGTCGAAGCGACAACCGTGCGGCAGAGCGAAGTGCGGACGCTGTGGCATTGGGTTGTGGATCGCCGTCACGGCTGAGCAATCGGGTTTGTTCCACCGCGGCCGCGGTTCGGCCGGGTACGGCGAGGGCCCGGATTCCGGGAGCGTCGCCGCGGCTCGGGCCGGGCTCGTGGGCAAGAGGCACTGGGCTGTGGATCGCCGTCACGGGTGGGCAATCGGGTTCGTTCCACCGCGGTCGCGGTTCGGCCGGATAGAGCGAAAGCCCGGATTCCGAGAGCGTCGCCTCGACTCCCGCCGGGTTCGAGGGTGAGGGGTCCTGGGGCTGGTGAAAGCCGTCGCGTAGCAGGGCATTCGGGGTTGTGGGATGGATCGGGGGGCGGGCGGCGACTACGATGCAGCAAGCGACTTCGGTCGTGATCGGCTCTGCAGGAAACCCGGGGAGGGTGGTGGTCTCGACGTGAAGCGTCGAAGTAGGAATGTGATGGCTGGAATTCGTATCGGTCTGGCCGCGCTGCCCCTCGCGATCGCCCTGGGTTACAGCGGGTTGGCGCAGGCCGAACCCGGCCCGGTGCAACCCGGCGTGACCACCGCGCCGGATACCGAGGAGCCGGCCGAATTACGTGCCGCCACACCGCAATCCCCCGCTCCCGCCCCGGCTCCGCGCCCGCGTCCCAATACGCCGCAGAAGACCGAGACTCCCCCGCCGCCGCCTCCGCCACGCAGCGTGCGCATCGGCGAATTCGAGGCCCCCGTCCCGGACGGTGTCCCGGACTCGATGGTCCAGGATCTGCAGAACGCGATCAATCCGCCTACGCCACAGCCCTAGCCGACTCAGAACAGCGTCGGTTCCCCGAAGCCCGGAGTGCGCTCGATTTCCAGCAGGCGCTCCTTGGTGTCCAGGCCGCCCGGTGCGGAGAAGCCGTGCAGGGCATGGTCGGCGGCCAGGACGCGATGGCAGGGAACGATCAGCGGAATCGGGTTGCGGCCCAAGGTCTGACCGACCGCCTGGGCGGCGTGTGGCTGGCCGATGCGGGCAGCGACCTGACCGTAGCTGAGGGTGTGGCCGGGGTCGATGGCCCGGGTCACCTCGTAGACGGCGCGGTCGAACTCCGGAATACCCTTGTGGTCCAGCGGAATCCAGCGCAGGTCGTCGAGTGTGCCCATGAGGTGTGCGCGAATGTCCTCGATGGCGCGGGCGATCACCTCGGTGGGCTCGGCCTCGCGCACCTCGCGGCCGCGGTAGCGGCGCAGGACTGCCTTTCGGGTCGCCTCGGTCGTGGACTCGGGGAGCAGGAACCGCGCCACCCCGGCGTCGGTCCAGGCGATGGCGCAGACGCCGATCGGAGAGTCGAAAAGCGCGGCCGAGACTGCCGGCCGGTCCGGTTCGGGCATACGGTCAGTCTGCCGTACCGGACCGACATTCTCGACAGAGTCGGGCCAGTTACTCAGAACTGGACCGCCCGGCGCAGCACACCCAGGCGATGTGAGGCCACCGCGCTCGCGCAGGGCACCGCCTCCCTGTGCGCCTGCGCCGCGGCCAGATCCGAGAGTTGACGCTGATCGTCGTAATACGACATCGACCAGTCCGCCATCGGCGCATGTGGACGGAATCGCTCGAGCAGTTCCGCGGCCCGTTCACCACGCTTGGGGGCATACCGATACACGACGACAGCGAAGGCCACCACGACGGCCAGAGCGACGAGGAAGGAGAACATATCCCCATCTTGCGACCATCTGGACCCGCACTGAATAGCCACTTTCCCAACACTGGCCTCAAGTTGTTGGCGTCAGCTCGTCGAGCGGTCCAGTTGTGGACACTGGCCCCCTCGGTTCGCGGGCGGCGTCCCAATCGGTGAGCGAGTGGCGCAGCGTCAGGCTCGCCCGACGAAAGGCCGCCCGTTCCTGTGGCCTCGGCGCGTAGTCGCGGAGCGCCGCGACGGTCACGAGGATGATCACCCCGACGATCAATACTGCGAGCATGCGGCCATCGTCGCCGCAGCTGGACTTGAAATACATATCCAGCAGGGCAATACTGGCCTGCATGGCATTACGTGTGATCAGCGCGGCCACCCTCACCCGGGATCTGGGCCGCTGGCGCCACGACGACGGTGACGAGGGCTCGACCCGCCGCTCGGCCCGCCCGGCGTATCTGGCTCTGGCCGAAGGGATTCGGCTGCTGATCCACGACGGCCGCGCCCCGCTGGGGGTGGCCCTGCCGAGCGAGCGCGATCTGGCCACCGCGCTGGGTGTCAGCCGCACCACGGTCACCTCGGCCTACACGCTGCTGCGCGAACACGGCTATCTGATCAGCCGTCAGGGTTCGCGCAGTACGGTCGCGCTGCCCGCCAGCGTCAAGCACGACGGGAACAAGCCCAACCGCAGCATTCTGGCGATGATGTCCTCGGACGAACTGCCGACGATCGATATGACCTACGCCGCCATGTCCGCGCCACCGGAGATGACAGACGCGTATGCCTCCGCGCTCCAAGGACTTCCGCTCTACCTCGGCACGCACGGTATGGATCCGGTCGGCGTGCTGAGCGTGCGCGAGCAGGTCGCGCGCCGCTACACCGAACGCGGCCTGCCCACCGATCCGGACCAGATCCTGATCACCCTGGGCGCCCAGCACGGCCTGCGGCTGCTGCTCAATGTGCTGACCGCACCGGCCGAACGGGTGCTGATCGACCATCCGACCTATCCCAATGCCATCGAGGCGATCCGCGACGTCGGCGCTCGCCCGGTGCCGGTGCCGCTGCGCCCGGAACATCCCGAGGCCGGTTGGGATCTGGACGGAATCCGCAGCGCCGCAAGGCAAACCGCAGCCAGCACGGCCTATCTCGTACCGGATTTCAACAATCCGACCGGGCTGCTGATGGATGCCGAGGCGCGCGCCGAACTGGCCGCCATCGCCCGCGAGACGCGCATGACGGTGATTGTCGACGAGTCCATGGTCGATCAGCAGCTCGACGGCGAGAACCCCCCGCCCGCAGCGGCTTTCGCGCGCGCTTCGGAGATCGTCACGATCGGCTCGGCGTCCAAGTCGTTCTGGGGCGGCCTGCGCGTCGGCTGGATCCGCACCAATCAGGCGTTGATCACCAAACTGCTCGGCACCCGCTCCAGTATGGATCTGGGTACGCCGGTGATGGATCAGCTGGCCACCGGCTACCTACTCGAACACGCCGACGCCATCCTGGCCCACCGTCGCGACCAATTGCGTTCGCGCCGAGCGGCTCTGCTCGACGCGATGGCCGAGGAGCTGCCGGATTGGCGGGCCGTGGCGGGTGCGGGCGGGATGTCGCTGTGGGTGCAGCTGCCCGCGCCGGTCTCCACCGCCCTGGCCGCCACGGCTCCCAATCACGGCGTATTGCTCGCCGCGGGACCGCGTTTCGGCGTCCAGGGCGCGTTCGAACGCTTCCTGCGGCTGCCGTTCACCCGCGAGGAGGCGGATCTGCGCCTGGGGGTGAAGTCCATCGCGGCCGCCTATGCCGCCCTCACCCCGCACGCGGCGGATCCGCTGGCCCCGCTGACCTGCTACTGACCCAGAACGTCGTGCCGCACGATGGTTTCGTCGCGGCCCGGGCCGACGCCGATGCAGGAGACGCGGGCGCCGGACAGTTCCTCGAGACGACGCACATAGGCCTGCGCGTTGGCGGGCAGATCCTCGAAGGTGCGGGCGCCGGAGATGTCCTCCCACCAGCCGGGCATTTCCTCGTAAACGGGCTTGGCGTGGTGGAATTCGGTCTGAGTGGTCGGCATCTGCTCGACGCGTTCGCCGTCGATCTCGTAGGCCACGCAGATCGGCACGCGGTCCAGGCTCGACAGCACGTCCAGCTTGGTGAGGAAGTAATCGGTGATGCCGTTGACGCGGGTGGCGTAGCGGGCGATCACGGCGTCGAACCAGCCGGTGCGCCGCGCGCGGCCGGTGGTCACCCCGACCTCGCCGCCGGTCTTGGCGAGGTACTCGCCGGACTGGTCGAACAGTTCGGTCGGGAACGGGCCCGAACCGACACGGGTGGTGTAGGCCTTGAGGATGCCGAGGACTGCGCCGATCTTGTTGGGCCCGATACCGGATCCGACGGCCGCGCCGCCCGAGGTCGGATTCGACGACGTCACATAGGGATAGGTGCCGTGGTCGACATCGAGCAGCGTGCCCTGCGAACCCTCCAGCAGGACGGTCTCACCCTGTTCGAGGGCCTGGTTGAGCAGCAGGCGGGTATCGCTGATGCGGTGTGCGAAGCCCTCGGCCTTGGTGAGCACCTCGTCGACGACCTGCTGGGGATCCAGGGCGCGGCGGTTGTAGATCTTCACCAGCACCTGGTTCTTGAACTCCAGTGCGGCCTCGACCTTCTGGGTGAGGATCTTCTCGTCCAGCAGATCCGCCACGCGCACGCCCACGCGCGCGACCTTGTCCTGGTAGCAGGGGCCGATACCGCGGCCGGTGGTGCCGATCTTCTTGTTGCCCAGGAAGCGTTCGGTGACCTTATCGATGGCCACGTGGTACGGCATGATCAGATGCGCGTCGGCCGACAGCAGCAGCCGCGAGGTGTCCACGCCGCGATCCTCGAGTCCGGCCAGCTCGTCCAGCAGCACACCGGGATCCACCACCACACCGTTGCCGATGACATTGGTCACGCCCGGGGTGAGGATGCCGGAGGGGATCAGGTGCAGCGCGAAGTTGTCGCCGTTGGGCAGTACGACGGTATGGCCGGCATTGTTACCGCCCTGATAGCGAACCACCCATTGGACTCGCCCACCCAGCAGATCGGTGGCTTTGCCCTTACCCTCGTCGCCCCACTGGGCGCCGATCAGGACGATTGCCGGCATTTCGAGACTCCTACGGTTCGACGCGCAACACCCGTGGTGCTGCAGCTACCTGCCGTTTCCGAGGCGGTGGCCGGGAGCACAGTCTAATAGATAGGTGAACCAAGGTTCCGACGGCAACGACATACAACCCAAGATCGTTTCCCCGAACCGGCCCGCACCGCAAAACCCCGCCACAGACCACCATCACCCGCCGCACGACCACCACCACCCCGCCACACGACCACCACCACCCCGCCACACGACCACCACCACCCCGCCACACGACCACCACCACCCCGCCACACGACCACCACCACCCCGCCACACGACCACCACCACCCCGCCACACGACCACCACCACCCCGCCACACGACCACCACCATCCCGCCACGCGGCCACCACCATCCCGCCACCACCATCCCGCCACCACCATCCCGCCACGCGGCCAACACCCTTGTCCCCGCCGAGCGAAGCGAGGCAGGGGTAATGCGGGCTATGGTGGCAGCCGAAGGTGGGTCGCCGGCCTGCCCGACGCAGCAAGGACGATGCAGTTGTCAGGTCCGAGGAGGGTGTACCGCAGTTGAGTACCCATGTTCTCCGCTGCAATGGTGCGCCGGTGCCGATCGCGCTCGCGTCGCTGCCCATGACCCAGACCGCGGCCATTCCCGACAGCAGCGCGATCGATGAACTGCTGCCCGTCCTGGCCGCCGACAGTTTGCCGCGCCTGATCGTGCTCGGCGAGGACGCGGGCCTGGCCGCGGTACTTACCCATCTGCTGCGCACCGAACGATTGCATGTGGAAATCGGTTACGTCCCAGTCGATCGCACCTACGGTTCGCGGGCCTATCAGACCGGAACCGGCTCGGCCGCGGCCAAACGAGCGCTCGAAGGCAAGCCGCTGCCGACCCCGCTGATCCGCGACGACACCGGCACGGTGCTGGTCGGCCGCGCCACGATCACCGGCCGCGACGGGGACAAGCTGGAGGGCGAGGCGTATGTCGACGACATCCGGCTGTTCACCGGAAAGGTTACGGCCCTGCATGTTTCGCCGACGCTGGAGGAACCCGGCGTGCGCGCGGCCGTCCAGCGCGGATTGCGCAGGCGGCGCTGGATCGCCGGGCGCGCGGTTCAGGTGGGCACCCCGGGCGCGATGGTGACCCGCGACGGCGTCGCCACCGACCGCACGGTCCCGCGTTCGAGCTTCTATCGCCACCATCAGCCCTGGATGCTTGTGCGATGAACCGATCCTTCGGCACCCGACGCACATCCGGGGCGGTGCGCCCCAGTCCGATCTTCCTGTTGATCGTCGGGCTGACCATCGCCGGCGGCGCGGTGGCCTGGTACGCCGAGGACTGGACCTCGACGCAGGCCAGTATCGGCGTATTCGTGATGGTCGTCTTCGGCTGGATCGTCTCGGTATGCCTGCACGAGTTCGGACATGCCTACACCTCGTGGCGGGCCGGTGATCACGAGGTGGAACTGCGCGGCTATCTGACGCTCAATCCGCTGAAGTACAGCCATCCGCTGCTGTCGATCGGCCTGCCCATCGTATTCATCGCACTCGGCGGCTTCGCGCTGCCCGGCGGTGCGGTCTATGTGCATTCCCATCTGTTCTCCCCGCGCGTCCAGCGCATGATCAGCGGGGCCGGTCCCGCGGTCAACGCGCTCTGCGCGGTGGTGCTGCTGGTGATCGTCCGGCTGTTCGGCTCGGCGACTTCACACGGGGCGTTCTGGTTCGGATTGAGCTTCCTGGCATTTCTGCAGGTGACCGCGACCGTTCTGAATCTGCTGCCGATTCCGGGCACCGACGGATACGGAATTCTGGAACCCTCGCTGAGCTATCAGACGCGGCGGTCGCTGGATCAGCTCAAGCCCTACGGCATGCTGCTGCTGTTCGCCGTGCTGTGGGGTCTGCGGCCGGTGGCCAATGCCTTCTTCGCGCTCGTGGACGCGCTGTTCCGGCTGTCCGGTGTGCCGCCGCTGTGGCACGACGCCGGGCTGTATCTGGTGACCTTCTGGTCGCATTGACACCGAACCGTCGGCGGCCCCCTTGCTCCGCCGACGGCCCGGCGAAGGAGGGTCGCCCGACCCGCCTTGCTCGAGCCGAGCGACCCGGCTCCGCTCGGGAGTGCGACCATCGGACCCGGTACCGGCCGCCCACACCACCGG
The DNA here is from genome assembly GCF_001613105.1 of Nocardia pseudobrasiliensis NBRC 108224. Classification (GTDB taxonomy): domain Bacteria; phylum Actinomycetota; class Actinomycetes; order Mycobacteriales; family Mycobacteriaceae; genus Nocardia; species Nocardia pseudobrasiliensis. The sequence continues at coordinate 7,226 of NZ_BDBS01000068.1, forward strand.
CGGCCGTTCGACGTCGCGCATCCCTCGCGAAGTTTCGACCACACCACCCCTCGTCGGCGCGGTCAACACAAAAGCTACGGGCGTGACCGATCGCGAACACGAGTAGCGCGCTACCCGAAGTACTTTCCCGCGCCTACTCGCTAGTCCTCGGGCGTGACATACGGATGCGATACCGTCGGCGGCAGCAGCGCGATGGCCGACAGGCGCTTGACACCGCACACCTGCATCAGATCCACCACGGTCGAACGCAACTGGGCGAAGACGACGTGCGCGGACAGCCCCGCGCCTGCGACGAGATCTTTGGTAGCGCCCTTGGCCACGCGGCGCAGCACCCGGTTCGCCTCGGCGGCATCGGGTTGTTCGTCCGGATCGGCCAGCATGTAGCGGCGCACCACATCGACGGCCTTACCGAGTTCCTCGATCTCCTCGATCATGCGCGGATCGAGGATCTCGTCATCGCGCACGAGGGTCAGCGCGCGCCGCAGCAGCACCCGGGTATTGCGCACGGCATTGTCGAGCGGATCGGCCGAGGCCCGGATCGTCTCCAGGCGGCGACGCGAATTCCAGTACAGCGGGGAGATGCGGCTGACCTCGCGACCGCCCTCGAGCGCATTGCGCAGGCCATCGATCTGCGGCTGGGTGCCGCGCACGGATTCCAGTGCGAGCTTGATCTTTTCGGGATCCTGCTCGAGCAGGCCGTCGGCGCATTCGGTCAGCGACTTGCCCACCACGGCGAGGATGTCGGCGGCCTGCTGGCGGGCGCGGCGCACCGGATGCAGCGGAATCACCGCCACCACGACGATGCCGACGAATCCGCCGACCAGCGCATCGATCATGCGGTTGGTACCGCCGCCGGTGTGCGGGGGCATGAGCGTGGCCACCAGCACCGCCGAACTGGCCGACTGCATGGGGATGACCGCGCCGCCGTCGAGGAAGACCGCGGTGGCCATCGCGACCGCGACCACCAGCGCGATCTGCCACGCCCCCGCGCCGACGCGAGAGATGAACAGATCACCGATCCCGATGCCGACCGCGACGCCCGCCACCAGTTCCACCGAGCGGCGCAGCCGCGCGCCGAACGAGACGCCGATCGAGATGATCGCCGCCATGGGCGCGAAGAACGGTTGCGGATGACCGATCAGCTGATGGGCGACGAACCAGGCCAGGGCCGCGCCGACCGCGCACTGCACGATCGGCAGCGCGGATTTGCGCAGCCGCGTCAGACCGTTGTGGAAACGCTGGCGTCCGCCCTCGCGGAAGGTCTCGACCGTGAACGGTGCCTCGAGTACCAATTCCGTGGATCAGTCGAGGCCGAGTTCGGCGGCGGCGCGGGGGTCGCAGTCCTCGAGCAGGTCCAGGCAGCGGGCGTATTCGTCGTTCTCGCCGATGGCTTGGGCCGCGCGCGCCAGGGCGCCGACCGCGCGCAGGAAGCCGCGGTTGGGCTCATGGCTCCACGGCACCGGGCCGAAGCCCTTCCAGCCGTTGCGGCGCAGCAGGTCCAGGCCGCGGTGATAGCCGGTGCGGGCGAAGGCGTAGGCGGCGATGGTGTCGTGGCCCACGGCGCCCTCGGGGTCGGAGCCGGCGGCCTCGGCGCGGGTCAGCGCATCCTCGGCAAGCTGGGCCCAGGCGAGCGAGGCCGTCGGATGGGCGGCGGCCACCTGGACCGGATCCTGGTTGTCCAGTAGCGCCTCCTCCACTTCGGAGTTTTCGGGAAGCAATACCGGCTGCGGTCCGAGGAGATCACCGAAGGAGGTCATGGGCTCATTGTGCACCGCTGCCGGGAATGCTCGTTAGGCTGACCTCCTGAGTGCACAGTTGAACGTTGAGCGAGGGGTAGCGAGTGTCCGACCCGAAAGACCAGAAGCCCGACCGGCATCCGTCTTCCGCCGGCGCCGAGCAGCGTCCCGCATCTTCGGAAGGCACTCCCGACGCGGGCAAGACCGAACGCATCACCCGCCCCTCCGCCTCGACCCCAGGCGCCCGCCCACCCGTAGCCCCACCGCCCGCCCCACCCCGCCCGGGCGGATCCACGACCCCCGCCACCGGCCGCCCCGGACCAACCGGCACGCCGCCGAACGCGGGCAATCGCCCCCCGGGTTCATCCGGCGGACAACAGAACCAAGGCAACCCACCGGCGAGCGCGCCGAACCCGACCAACAACCCCACCACCGCGCCCACCCCGGGCAACCGCCCCGCAGGCGCGCCGAACGCACCGCAGAACCAAGGCACCCCACCAGCGAGTCCGCCCAGCGGACAACCGAACCCGGCCAACCGCGCCGCAACGTCACCTGGCGGACAGCAGAGCAATAAAGCAGCGAGCGCGCCGGGCGGACAACCGAACCCGGGCAACCGCCCCACAGGATCGCCCAGCGGACAGCAGAGCCCCGGCAACCAACCGGCGAGCGGCCAACCAAACCCCGGCAATCCACCGAGCGGACAACCGAACCCGGGCAACCGCCCCACAGGATCGCCGAGCGGCCAGCGGACCCCCGGCAACCAACCGGCGAGCGGCCAACCGAACTCGGGCAACCGCCCCACAGGATCGCCCAGCGGACAGCAGACCCCAGGCAACCAACCGGCGAGCGGGCAACCAAACCGCAGCAACAACCCCGGCGGACCACAGAACCCTGGTAATCAACCGGCGGGTGCGCCGAGCGGGCAACCGAATCAGGGCAATCGCAGTGCGGGATCGTCGGGCGGTCAGCAAAAACCGGGCGATCAATCGGCGAATACACAACCCGGCCAGGGCAACCGGCCCGCGGGATCACCGAGCGGACAACCGAACCCCGGCAATCGCCCCGCGAGTCCGCCCGGTGCACAGCAGAACCCGGCCGCGGATCCGGCGCAGCGGTCTCCGGGATCGGCCGGGGCGCTTCCGACGCGGGGCACTCAGCCGCCCGCGGACGCCGCATCGGGGCAGTCATCCACGCCTCCGCCCGCCGGTCAGATCCGCCCGCAGTTCGCCACCGGTCGCCCGGGTCCGACCAATCCCTCGGGCGGACCCATCAAACTGCCGCCCCGCGGCCCCGCGAATCCTCCGGCGGGCGCTCCCGTCGGCCCGATCAAGATCCCGCCGCGCGGTCCAGCCGGTAAGAGCGGCAACGCCGGGGGCCAGCCGTCCAGCGACGCGACAACGGTCAAGCGCCCCATCGCGCCCGACAACGGCCCTACCGAACCTCCAGCGACCCAACCGAAACCGCCGCTGCCGGCCCGAGGCGCTCCCGACGCGTCCGCGCCCCCCGAGGGCGGCGACAAGACACGTCCCGCGCAGCCGAACCCACCGCTCCCGACCCGCACACCCGCAACGGCCAAGGGCGACAACGACTCCGCCGCTGCCGAGAGCGAGCGGACCACCGCGGCCGGGAACGACGAAGGCGCGAAGGCCGAGCCGAAGAAGCCCGAAACGGCCGATCCGGCCGCGCCACGGCTGGCGAAGGGCGCGATCGCGGCCTTCCGCCCCACCGGCGCGGGACGGCCCGAGGACAAAGAACCGGCCGAGAACAAACCCGACGAGTCGGCGGCCCCGACGGTCCGGTTCGGCACGGCCGACGCCAAGACCGACAAGATCGTCGACAAGCCCGCCGAGCAGGCCCCCGACCCGAAAACCGTCGCCATCCCCAAACCCGCCGAACCCGGCGACGATACGAAAACCGTCGCACTGCCGAAGGTTTCGAACCCCTCGGACGCCGCCACGACCGTGCTGCCGATCCAACAGCCGGGCCAGCGCGCCCCCGTGCAGCAGGGCACCGATCGCGTGGTGTCCTCCGGCGCGGGCCCCACGGCCAAACCGCGCCCGACCCCGCGTCCGGTGACGGGACCGAAGAACAACCCGGGATCGCAGGGACCGTCGATCCCGGCCCAGACCCCGCCGCGACCGGCCGCCGCCCCCTCACCCGCGGACGTGAAACCCACGGTCCCGCAGGCTCCCCGCCCGGTCAGCCCGCGTCCGATCGCACAGCCCACCCGGGTTCCGCCCGCCGCGCCGCCGCAACAGCCCGCGGACACCGGCGGCGGTAGCGGCAGCGGCAACAAGCGCTGGCTGATCGCCGCGGGCGCGGCGGTCGTGGTGGTGATCGCGGTGATCGTCGCGGTGTTCGGGCTGAAGGGCGGCAAGGACAATTCGCCGCAGGGTCAGGTCCGCGATGCCGTGAGCGGCTATACCGACGCCCTGGCCGACGGCAGCCTGTCGAAGCTGCGCGACACCACCTGTGGTGCGCTGCACGACTTCTATCAGAACATCGCCCCGGATCAGTACGCCGGCGTGCACAAGCTCGCGGTGGATCAGAAGAAGATCCCCAAGATCGCGTCCATCGACGCCGTCCAGATCACCGATCAGAAGGCGACGGCGCAGGCCAGCGTGTACACCGAGGCCGATTCCACCCGCGCGGTGATTCGCACCTTCGATCTACAGCACACCCCCGAGGGCTGGAAGGTCTGCGATCCCCCGAACGCCGCGGGCTGATGTGAGGTTCGTCGCCGCGGTGTCACGCTCCCGGCTCCGCGCGCGATGAACATCACAGACGGCTGGCCTTCGGTCCGGCACCATCGGTAGCATGTCCCGGACTCGCGGGCCCAATCTTTCCGTTCGGAATCGTTACGAACGGCCCGCGCCAGGGATTTACGCAGTAAGAGTTGAGGGAGCAAGGGATATGCCGGAGCTGGCACCCGATGCGCCGGCATCCACGGCACTGGCCGGTCGGCATTATCGCGTCCGCGATCACTACGAGGTCGGGCGTGAGAAGATCCGCGAATTCGCGCGGGCGGTCCAGAACAACCATCCGGCCCATCGCTACGAGGCGGACGCAGGCAAACTCGGTTGTACCGGCATCGTCGCGCCCCCGACCTTCACCTCGGTGATCGGCGGTATCACCACGCAGGCGCTGCTGGACAACGTCCTCACCGATTACGACCTGTCGCAGATGCTGCAGACCGATCAGGTCTTCGAGATCCATCGCCCGATCCAGGCGGGCGACCGGCTGCGCACCGAGGCCGAGATCGTCTCGATCCGCCATATGCGCGGCAACGACTTCATCGTCATCAAGACCACCGTCGTCGACGAGCAGGACATCGTGGTCCAGGTCGCCACCACCACGATCGTCGCGCGGCTGGGCGAGGAGATCGATCCGGAGATCGTGCGCCTGGTCGAGGGTCTGGTCATGCACCGCCGCGACGCGAGCCGCGATCCGGAGGTGCTGTTCCCGATCGAGCTCGAACAGGCCACCGCCGCACCCGAACTGGCCGGATCCCGCAACGAGTGGGCCGTGCACACCACCCCGACCTTCGACAATCTGTCGGTCGGCGACGAGCTACCGATCGCGACCCGCCAGGTGACCCGCGGTGATCTGGTGAACTACGCCGGCGTATCGGGCGATGCCAATCCGATCCACTTCAGCGACCGCGCCGCCGAACTGGCCGGGCTGCCGACGGTCGTCGCGCACGGCATGCTGACGATGGGCCTCGGCGCGGACTATCTGGCCGCCTGGCTGGGCGATCCGACCGCCATCGAGACCTACAGCGTGCGCTTCTCCGGCTTCGTCCCGGTCGAGCCGACGGCCCCGGCCGAGATCGAATTCACCGGCAGGATCAAGGCTCTCGATCCCGAACGCCGCACCGCGACCGTCGTGCTGGGCGGCACCTCGGTCGGCAAGAAGCTGTTCGGCCGGGCCATCGCGCAGGTGCGGCTCAGCTAGTCCTCCAGGCGGGCGTGCATCAGATAGACGTTGTAATCGCTCCAGGTGCTGATCGTGAAGTAGAGATCCGAGCCGGTCGACCACGGATGGATGAATCCGCCGTAGACCTCCGGATACTGCGTGGCCGATACCAATTGCGTCGATTCCGACCACGCCCCCTGCGGCGAATCCGCCTCGCGCACAACGATGGCCGCCTTCGCGGTATCGAGATAGCTCATCTGCCACACCCCGCGGGCGGCGTCGTAGCGCACCGACAGCTCGCCCGCGGGACCGTCGACGACAGGACCGGCCGAACCCGCGCCGCCGACCGGGGTCCAACTGCCGTCGCGCCAGTACTGGTACGCCGTGGGATTGAGCACCGCGTCCTTGGGCACCCGGGCCAACCCGACCGAACCCAGCCGGGTATTGGGCGTGCCGAACATGTAGACGTAGTCGCCCTGCGGAACCATCGCGCCCACCTGGAAATTGGAGACGCCGAAGATATTGTCCCAGCGCGCGTAGGGATCCTTGGTCCAGGTCTGACCGTGATCGTCGGAATAGGCGATGCCGCCGTAGTTGGTGTAGAACGTGCCCGGCATGCTGTTCCAGGTGCGAATCGACATGTAGCTCAGATACTGTCGCTCACCCAATGCGAAACCCGAGGTCGGGATGGTCGTGATCTCGACATTGTCCATCTTGCGGCTCGGCAGCACCTCGGCGGCGTGGCAGCGGTCGTCGGTCACCATGCGGTCGAAGACGATGCCGTTGTTCAGATCGCGATTACTGCTGAACGCCAGCAGATTACTGCGCCAGTCCCCACCCATACCGCCCGGCGGATGGAAGCCGACGCCGACCGTATCGCCGAAGGCCATGGCGATCTCGCCGGGCGCGCTCTCCCACATGATGCCCAGATCGGTGCCGTACACCTGCCACCGCTTATCGGTGCGATTGATCGAATCCGCGCCGGTGACCTTGGCGACCTCGCGGATCTCCGGAATCCGCGGCGCGGGCCGCGCGACGGCGCGCGCGGCCGGTTCGATCGGCGGATTCGCCCGGGCCGGGGGCGGCGCGATCGGTTCGGGCCCCGGGCCCGAGGGCAGTGCGAAGAAGAAAGGCTTGGGATTCAACAGGATTTCGGGCATTCCCAGCTGATTCAGCAGGCTGGGCGGCGGTTCCGGGGTATCTGTGAGATCCGGGCACGGATTGGTGCACGGATTCGGCGGTAGCTCCATGGGGAAACGCACCGGCCCCGCGGTGGGCGGCGGACCGGGATCGACGGTGAACACCGGATAGGGCACCGGAACCTCGAGGGTTTCGGGTACCAGCGGCAGATGCACCGGCGCGGGGTCGGTGGCACACGGGCCGATACCCGCAAGCGTTGCGACAGCGCCCTTTTCGGCGGCGGCGAGCGGATGCTGCGCACCCACCAGCGCACCCGCGCCGACGACGACCGCCCCGACGGCGGCCAGCAGTCGCATGGCCATGCTCAACCCCTTTCGCCCCGCGCCCGACCATACCGGGACGAACCCGGCAACCAGCGACATTCCACGCCGGGAAAACTTCCGAAGAAAAGCTGTGAATACTTCACAGGTAACGCGCATACAGTGGGTTCGAACCATTTCTCGAACGGGGTTGTCGCCGTGAAATTCTCGAATATCCGCCGTTCCGCAGCGCCCCTGGTGGCCGCCGGATTACTCGCCGCGGGCGTCGTCTCGGCGCCGCTGGCCCTCGCCGCCGGACCCGGTAACAGCGGTACCGACAGCACGCCCAGCGCGGGCGGCTCGAATTGGACCACCGACAGTAAAGGCGACTGGCAGCGCACCGATCGCCACGAACAAGACACCTACGAGACCTATTACGCCAACTGCTCGGAGGTCATCGCCGCAGGGAAGGCGCCGCTGTACGCCGGTCAGCCCGGATACGATCTGCGACTGGATCCGAACCATACGGGCGTGGCCTGCGCCCCCTGGCAGAACTAGCCCTCGGCCTCGAAGCGCAGCACGGTCGCGCCGATGCGCAGCGCGTCGCCGTCGCCGAGCACCGCTCCGCTGTCGATCTGCCGCTCGTTGAGATAGACGCCGTTGGCCGAGTGCAGATCCCTGATCAGCAGTCCGGCCCGGCTCGACCAGATATGCGCGTGATAGCGGCTGACCTTCGGATCGTCGAGGACCAGATCGTTGTCGGTCATGCGGCCGATCGTCATGCCGCCCTTGGGAATCGGCACCGTGCGCCCGTCGGGCAGCCGTAACCGGCCGCCCCGGGCCGCGCGCGGCACCTCGGTCACCGTCTCGGTCATCGCCTTGGCCAATCGTTCGGCCGCGGCGACTTCGCGAATATCCAGCGGCTCCTGGCGCAGTACCCGATTCTCGAGTTCGGTCAGCGCCGGACCCGGATCGATGCCCAGCTGTTCGGCCAGCACCGCGCGCACCCGCCGGCACGCCTCCAGCGCGTCGGCCTGACGGCCGGACAGATACAGCGCGCTGATCAACTGGGCCCACAGCGGTTCGCGCAGCGGATGCGCGGAGGTCATCGCGAGCAGTTCGCCGACCACCGCCGACGCACGGCCGCAGGCGATTTCGGCATCGATGCGGGCCGAGGCCGCCACCAACCGCTCCTCGTCCATGGCCGTGGCGAAGGCGTCGGCGAACTGTAGTCCGGCCAGATCGTCGAGCGCCTTACCGCTCCATTCGGCCAGGGCGGCGGCGAACAGCCGGGACGCGCGCTCGTGCGCACCGGCCGTCGCGGCCTCTACCCCGGCGCGCCGGGCCGCCTCGAACCGGCCCAGATCGCAGGCGTCGTCGGGGATGTCGAGCCGATAGCCGGAAGCCTCGGTGCGCAGCACCGTTGCCGGATCCACCCCCGAATTGCGCAGGGCCTTGCGAATATTCGAGACGAATACCTGCAGGCTGGCCAGATAGGCCTCCGGCGGCTGCTCGTTCCACACCAGATCGGCCAGCGCCTGGGAGGACACCGCGCGGCGGCGATTCACCGTGAGCGAGGCCAGCAGCGCCCGCGGCTTGGGCCCGCCGACCGGCACGGGCACGCCGTCGACCAGCAACTGCACCGGGCCCAGCACCCGGACATCCACGACGGCACTCATGTCATCACGAAATCAGTCGAAGCCTCGTGTCGGCAAGACACGAGAGTGCGGCCGGCGCACACACCGGCCGCACTCTCGCCCCGTCGCCTACTTCGCGCTGACGGACTTGCCGGAGGACTTCAGGTCGTTGCACGCCTCGACCACGCGCGCGGCCATTCCGGATTCGGCCTTCTTCAGGTAGCTGCGCGGGTCGTAGACCTTCTTGTTGCCGACCTCGCCGTCGATCTTCAGCACACCGTCGTAGTTGGCGAACATGTGCCCGACAATCGGGCGGGTGAACGCGTACTGGGTATCGGTGTCGACGTTCATCTTCACCACGCCGTAGCGCAGCGAATCCTCGATCTCGGACTTCAGCGAGCCCGAACCACCGTGGAAGACGAAGTCGAACGGCTTGGCGCCCTCGCCCAGGCCCAGCTTGGCGGCGGCCACGCGCTGGCCCTCGGCCAGCACCTCCGGGCGCAGCTTCACATTGCCCGGCTTGTACACACCGTGCACATTGCCGAAGGTCGCGGCCAGCAGGTACTTACCGCTCTCGCCCGCGCCGAGCGCGTCGATGGTCTTCTCGAAATCCTCGGAGGAGGTGTAGAGCTTCTCGTTAATGGCGTTCTCGACGCCGTCCTCCTCACCGCCGACCACGCCGATCTCGACCTCGAGGATGATGTTGGCCGCGGCAGTCTGCTTCAGCAGTTCCTTGGCGATTTCGAGGTTCTCGTCGATCGGCACCGCCGAGCCGTCCCACATATGCGACTGGAACAGCGGGTTCTGCCCGGCCTTGACACGCTCCTGCGAGATGGCCAGCAGCGGGCGCACGAAGGTGTCCAGCTTGTCCTTCGGGCAGTGGTCGGTGTGCAGCGCGATGGTGATGTCGTAGCGCGCGGCCACCACATGCGCGAATTCCGCGAGCGCGACCGCGCCGGTCACCATATCCTTCACGCCCTGGCCGGAGCCGAATTCGGCGCCGCCGGTGGAGAACTGGATGATGCCGTCGCTGCCGGCCTCGGCGAAACCGCGGATCGCCGCGTTGATCGTCTCCGACGATGTGCAGTTGATCGCGGGGAAAGCGAAGGAGTTCTCTTTGGCCCGACCGAGCATCTCGGCGTAGACCTCCGGAGTCGCGATGGGCACTTGAGTGACCTCCGTTTGTGCGGCGATGAACGTTCTGTCAGGTCATACCCTAATTTCCGGGGCGGTATGGGCGAAAGCCGCCCTCATCACACCCCTGCCGAGAGCGTGCAGGGGACTGGGATCGGCCTGTGAGGTTGCCCCGACGTTCTGTGCGATAGCGAGGTGGCCGGTACTGTGGTGGCCGTGACCATGCTGGCCATATCTGATGCTGTCGCGAGTAGCTCCGGAATCAAAGCGCTGCTCGACCCCATGCACCTTCTCACGGAGACATGGCTGAAGAACGCCGTGCTTCCGGCCATCCTGGTCATCGTCTTCATCGAAACCGGCCTGCTGTTCCCGATCCTGCCGGGCGACTCGCTGCTGTTCACCGGTGGCATGTTGGCCGCGTATACGCATCCGCCCGTCTCGATCTGGGTGCTGGTGCCCGCCGTGGCGATCACCGCGGTCGCGGGCGATCAGTGCGCCTACTGGATCGGCCGGGCCATCGGTCCCGCGCTGTTCCACAAGGAGGACGGGCGCTTCTTCAAGCAGCGCTACGTCACCGAGACGCACGCCTTCTTCGAGAAGTACGGGCCGAAGACCATCATCCTGGGCCGGTTCGTGCCGATCGTGCGCACGTTCATGCCGGTGCTGGCCGGTGTGTCGAAGATGGACTACCGCACCTTCCTCACCTTCGACATCGTCGGCGGCATTCTGTGGGGCGGCGGGGTGACCGTCCTCGGCTACTTCCTCGGCAACGTCGGATTCATCCGCGACCACGTCGAGGCGATCTTCCTACTCATCGTGTTCGTCTCGATCCTGCCCGGCATCATCTCGATCGCGAAGAAGCTGCGCAATCACGAACCGGTCCTCGAGATCGACGAAACCCCCGTCCCGTCCAACGAACCCACGCGCTGACACCTTGCCAACCACGCCGCTACCCCTCGCACTGGGCGGACTCGATCCGCTGCAGTCCGCCGGGCCGGCACTCGTCTGGACCGTCGTCCTCGTCTTCGTGTTCCTCGAGTGCGCACTGATCATCGGCCTGTTCCTGCCCGGCGACTCGATGCTGCTCACCGCAGGCATCGTGCTGGCCTCCCACGAAACCGGCCACGCCCAGGTCTGGGGATTGGCGATCGCGACCATGATCGCCGCGATCGCCGGTAACCAGGTCGGTTACGTCGTCGGCCATCGCACCGGCCACCGCCTGGTCGCCCGCAAGAACGGGCGATATATCAACACGCGCAATCTGAATCGCGTCTCCGAACTGCTGCAGCGGCACGGTTTCCTGGCCGTGCTCGTGGCGCGGTGGATTCCGTGGGTGCGCACGCTGTGCCCGCTGATCGCGGGCGCGGCGGGGATGGACCATCGCCGCTACACCGTGGCCAGTTCTATCGGCGCGGTGATCTGGGCGCCGGTGCTGCTGCTGATCGGCTTCTACGCGGGCGGTTTCCTCGATCGCGTGTCCTGGCTGCTGCCCGCGGTGATCGGCACGCTGGTGGTCGGCCTGATCGCGGGAACTGTACTGGGCATTCGTCAGTACCGCATCGAAATGGCGCGCCCCGTCGAGGATTTCGACCTGGAAACCCAGCCGATCCCGGCGCAGTCGGAGTCGCGTTAGAACCCGGCGGCCGTCACCAGGTAGGCCGCCTCCATCAACATCCATCCCGAAAGCTGAACGGACATATCCCGTTCGGCGGTGCGGGAGGCGGTCACCGAACCGCCCGCGGTGAAATACCCAGCGCCCGAACGGCCGGTGGGCAGTTGGGCGGGCCTGGACCAGTCGGATCCGAACAGCGGTTCGCCCTCGACCTGAAGGCGATGCTCCCAGGCCGCGGCGGCCGAGGTCTTCACGATGGACGCGGCACACCGCCGGGCCTCTGCCTGATCGGCCTGCGTCCCCGGCAGCATGAGCGCCACCAGCGCGAGATAGCGGACCAGGATGCCGTTGAACAGGCCGCCGTCCCCGCCACCGCCGCCGGTGACGATGCCGCGCTCGGTCATCCGCTCCTCGACCCCGCGCAGTAGCCGCCGCACCCGCTCGATATGTCCGAAATCGCCGGTGTGCACGGCCAATTCGGTCTCCAGCCCGAGCACCACGCCCTGGCAGTAGCTGAACACCGGCCGCTCGATCTCGCCCCCGGGCAGATGGATCCCGTCGAGAATCAGGCCCGATTCCGGATCGCGCAGCGTCTTGTCCAGCCAGTCGGCGATATCGGCGGCGCGGTCGTAGTGGCCGAAGCGGGCCAGCGCGATCGCGGCCGGGCCGTTGGCGGGCGCGTTGTAGTAATCCGAGTTCTTCCGCCACGGCAGCGCGCCGATCTGCGGATTGAAGCCGGTGAGCAGATCCTTCTCCAGCGCGATCAGACCGCCGCGCACCTCGGTGATGCCCTGGGTGCGCTCCGCTCGTTCCAGCGCCAGCGCGAGCCAGGCCATATCGTCGTAGTAGTTGTTGGTCCAGCCGGTGAGGTTGCGCAGCCGATGCGAACGCGCGAGGGCGGCGACGCGCCGCTTGCGGGCCGGGGACGGATCGCGATTGGCGGCGTCGACCGCACAGTCGATCAGATGGGCCTGCCACCAGTAGTGCCAGGAGGCGAAGGCCCGTTCCCGCCGGGTCGCCGGCCAGCCCACCACGCCGAGTTCGGTACCCGGGGCCGCCCACAGTCGGCGTAGATGCCGGGACTCGATCGCGGATTCGGCGAGATCGGCCCGCTGGCCCCACACCTCCGGGGTGGGTTGATCACTCCGCGAGATCATGGGTCAATGGTGCCAGCCCGTTTGCCGGCTCGCTCCCGATTTGTTACCCCGATGTGTCGCGACCGCGATCCGGCCGCTGCGTCGAGCCGCTCCGCGAGCTCGGCGCAGCGGCGACGGAACTCCTCGGGCTGTTCGATGACGAAGTCGGCGTCGAGCAGTGCCAGATTGAGAATCAGCCATTCGAAGGAGTCGACCCACGTGGTCACCGAGCACGAGTGCGCATCGATCGGCTCGACGACGCACTCCTGGAATTTGAGGGCGTCGGCGACGGCATCGGCCGCCGCCCGGACCGTGGCGACCGCGCGATGGCGCGGGGCGCTCTGTTCGGAGCGCAGATAGGCCTCCGCCGATTCCGCGGGCAGCGGCCGCGGCTCGAAAGTCGTTCCGGGCGCGGCGAGCTCGGCGATCCGGTCGATGCGGAAGGTGCGCCAATCCGCGCGATCGCGGTCCCAGGCCAGCAGATACCAGCGCAGATGCCGGTAGACCTGGCGATACGGTTCCACACGCCGATCGCTGGTCGCGCCGTCGCGCGCGGTGTAGGTGAAGCTCACATGCTCGTGGTGTGCGGCGGCCGCCGCCAGCCGCGCGAGCAGTTCGGGATCGATCGACGGGGCCCGCGTGGTCGCGGCCTCCAGCGTGCTGCGCAGGGCTACGGCCCTGGCGCGCAGGCGTTTCGGCAGTAATTGATCGATTTTGCCGAAGGCGCGATCGGCCGCCCCGCCGATGCCCGAGGACTCCGCGGTGGCCAGCATGCCCAGCGCGACGACCGTCGCGATCGCCTCGTCATCGTCGAAGACCATCGGCGGCAGCGTGGGCCCGGCCGAGAGCCGATAGAACCCGCCCGGGCCGGGCTGGGTCGCGACCGGATAGCCGTACTCCCGCAGCCGTTCGATATCGCGGCGCACGGTCCGGGGACTGGTTCCCAGCCGCTCGGCCAGTTCGGTACCGCCGAATCGCCGCCCGGTTTGTAGATGGGCGAGGAGTTCGAGCATGCGACGGGTGGTATCCGACATACGTCCATTCTCCCGTAAATGCGGTCATAATCCGTCCGCATCTCCGATTAGCGTCGAGGTATGAATCCGATGACGAGGCAGGACATCCGCATCCGAGGAGCACGAACGAACAATCTGCGCGGCGTCGACATCGACGTGCCACGCAACCGATTGGTGGTTTTCGCGGGAGTGTCCGGCTCGGGGAAGTCGTCGCTGGTGTTCGACACGATCGCCGCCGAGGCCGGATATCAGGTCAACGAGAACTATCCGCCGTTCATCCGCAATCGCCTGCCGCGCTGGGATCGGCCCGAGGTGGATCTGATCGAGGGGCTGTCACCGGTGGTCGTGATCGATCAGAAGCGTCTGGGCGGCAATGCCCGATCGACCGTGGGTACCATCACCGACGCGTATACCTATCTGCGCCTGCTGTTCTCGCGGATCAGCGAGCCGTTCGTGGGCGAGTCGACCCACTTCTCGTTCAACGATCCGTCCGGGATGTGCCCGACCTGCACCGGACTCGGCGAAACCCTGACCCCGGATGTGACCAAACTGGTCGACGACGAACTGTCGCTCGCCGCGGGCGCGATCCTGATGCCCGGCTTCAGCGAGGGCAAGTACTGGCTGCGCCGCTATCTCGGCTATGAGCAGTTCGATGGCGACAAACCGCTGCGGGACTGGGGAAAACGCGAACGCGAGGCGCTGCTGTTCGGCGGCGAGGCGGCCAAGCGGCTCGGACTGCCGAAGGATTACGAGAGTGTGGTGGAGCTGTTCGAGCGCATCTTCCTGCACACCTCCGATAATCTGTCCGACCGCAAACAGGCTGTGCTGGATCGCTTCACGCGCTCGCGGACCTGCCCGGACTGCCACGGCGACCGGTTGGAACCGGCCGCCCGCTCGGCGCGCGTACTCGGGCGCACCATCGGCGAGATGACCCGCATGGAGGTCGAGGAACTGGCCGAACTCGTACTGGACGTGCGCGATTCCGAGGTCGCCCCGGTGGTGTCGGCGCTGCACGACAAGCTGGCCGCCATGACCGCGATCGGCCTGGGCTATCTGTCGCTGGCCCGCGGGACCACCACCCTGTCCGGCGGCGAATCCCAGCGCATCAAGACCGTGCGACATCTGGGCAGCAGCCTGATCGAGATGCTCTACATCTTCGACGAGCCGACCGTGGGCCTGCACCCACACGATGTGCGGTCCACGACCGGATTGCTGAAATCCCTGCGGGACAAGGGTAATTCCGTGCTGGTGGTGGAGCACGATCCGGATGTGATGCGGGTCGCCGACCATATCGTGGAGGTCGGTCCGGCCGCGGGCGCGGACGGCGGGCGGGTGATCTTCGAGGGGGAATTCCCGGGCCTGGCGAAGGCCGACACCCCAACCGGCCGCGCGCTGCGGTCGCGCCGCAGCCCGCGCACGCCCCGGGAGGCGACCGGCAAGGTGCGTGTCGAGAACGCCACCCGCAACAATCTGCGCGAGGTGAGCGTCGATATTCCGACCGGCGTGCTGACCGTGCTGACCGGCGTCGCGGGCTCGGGTAAATCGAGTCTGGCCGCCGAACTGGTGGCCCAGCATCCGGCCACGATCGTCGATCAGCGCCCGGTCACCACCAACCGCCGCTCCACGCCGCTGACCTATTCCGGCGTCGCCACGGCGATTCGAAAGCTGTTCGCGCGCACCAACAATGTGAGCGCCCAGCTGTTCAGCGCCAACTCCGCGGGTGCGTGTCCGGTGTGCAAGGGCATCGGCGTGATCTACACCGACCTCGCCTTCATGGACGGTCAGGAAACGGTCTGCGAGGCCTGCGGCGGCCGCCGCTTCACCGACGAGGTACTCCAATATCGGGTCGACGGCCTGAATATCGCCGATGTCGACGATCTGACCGTCGCCGATGCCGTACGGCGGCTGTCGGATGCCGCCATCACCCGCGCGCTGTGTCACCTCGAGGAGGTCGGCCTGGGCTATCTGCGCCTCGGCCAGCCGCTGACCACACTGTCCGGCGGCGAATGTCAGCGTCTGAAGATCGCCAAGGAACTGGCCCGCCCCGAGCGACACGACCTGTACGTCCTGGACGAGCCGACCACCGGACTGCATCTGTCCGATATCGATACGCTGCTCAGCGTGCTGGACCGGCTCATCGAACAGGGCAACACCCTGGTCGTCATCGAACACAACCTCGATGTCATCCGCGCGGCCGACCATGTGATCGACCTGGGCCCCGGAGCGGGCCGCCGCGGCGGCTCGGTCGTCTACGAGGGCGCCCCGGAAGACCTTGCGAAGCACAAGGATTCGATCACCGGCGCGGCGTTGCGCGCGGAATAGCTACCAGGCCGTGGTCAGATCCGCGTGCTGCCGAATCCAGGCGTGCATGGCGATTCCGGCCGCCACCCCGGCGTTGATGCTGCGCGTCGAACCGAACTGGGCGATCGAAACGGTCATGACCGCGGCCTGTTTCGCGTCCTCGGTGACGCCGGGACCCTCCTGTCCGAACAGCAGCAGACAGTTGCGCGGCAGCCGGGCGGTCTCGAGCGGGACCGAACCGGGGATATTGTCGACCGCGACCACCATCAGCTCCTCGCGCTCGGCGAAGGTCAGCAGATCGGCCACCTCGGCGTGGTGTTCGATGCGCTGATAGCGGTCGGTGACCATGGCGCCGCGGCGATTCCAGCGCCTACGACCCACGATATGCACCGCGGCCGCGGCGAAGGCGTTGGCCGTGCGCACGACCGTGCCGATATTCGCGTCGTGCCCGAAGTTCTCGATGGCCACATGGAAGGGGTGGCGGCGACGATCGATATCGGAGACGATCGCCTCACGCCGCCAGTACCGATAGGCATCGACCACATTGCGCCGATCGCCGTGCGCGAGCAGTTCGGGATCCAGGCGCGGATCCTCCGGCGGCGGCGTGCCGAACTCCTCCGCCCACGGCCCCACACCGTGCGGATGCTCACCCCATTCGGTGGGGCCGGGCAGCTGATGATCCTCGGGCACGGCGGTGCTCATGACGGCGGGGGCGGGGGACAACTCACGGGCGACATCGTAGCGGCGGGCTAGGCTCGTCCCCGGGGTGTGGCTGCCCCCACCACCGATTCGGTGGGCTGCTCCCTCGCCCGCGAACGTCGCGACGACCAGCATGGAACCTATGACCGAGACCTATACCGAGCCGATCGCCGCACCCTCGGGCGAGCGGTCCGGCCGCGTGGCGCGCACCTTCCTGCGCGCCCCCTTCCAGGCCCGCACCTGGAAGGAGTTCGCCTATCTGCTGGTCGTCATGGTGCTGGGCGGATTCGCGATGCTCTACATCCTCATGATGTATCCCATCAGCGCCGGGGCCTCGATCTTCCTGCTCGGCATCCCGCTCGCGGCGGTGCTGCTGGGCGGTCGGGTCTGGGGACGGATCTATCGCACGCTGTCGGGCGCGCTGCTGGACACCCCGATTCCCGCGCCGCCGCCGTTCCAGCCGCGGCCGGGGCTGTTCGGCTGGTTCCGCAGCGTCTTCACCGATCTCACCTCGTGGCGCGCGCTGGTCTTCCTGGTGGCCGAGGTCGCCCTCGGCTTCTTCGGCGGCTACGTGATCATGGTGACCATCGCGATGACGGTGTTCACCGCGATCTCGGTGGTTCCGTGGGCGCTGGCGAATCCGACCAATGTCGACGCCGAGGGCAACGTCCATCATTCGCTGGCCCAGTTCGGCGACTACTACATCGACACCTGGCCCCGGGCCCTGGGCATGTCCGCGGTCGGCGTATTGGCCTGCTTCCTGCTGCCGTGGCTGATCCGGGGCGTCTGCTGGGTGCACCGGCTGCTGACCCTGGCCCTGTTGACGCCCACCGCGCGCGATCGCCGCATGATCGAACTGCAGGAGAGCCGCCGGGTCGCCGTCGAGGATTCCGCCGCCACTCTGCGCCGACTCGAACGCGATCTGCACGACGGCACCCAGGCCCGGCTGGTCACCATCGCCATGACCCTGGGCCGCGCCGAGGAGCGCATCGCCGAGGGCGCCGACGCCGCGACCCTGATCGCCGACGCCCGGGCCAGTTCCAAGGAGGCCATCACCGAACTGCGGGAGCTGGTGCGTGGAATCCATCCGCCCGCATTGGAATTGGGCCTGGAACCGGCGCTGGAAACCCTCGCGGCCCGCTGCGCGATACCGGTCGAGCTGCGGATGCATCTGACCCGGCGGCCGTCCCCCGCGATCGAGGCCATCGCCTACTTCTCGGTCGCCGAACTGCTCACCAATGTCGTCAAACACGCCGGGGCCGAACGGGCCTGGGTCACGGTGCTGCCCGCCGAGGCGGGCGCCATGGCCGTCGCCGTGCGCGACAACGGCCGCGGCGGCGTCCTGCAGCCCACCGCGCCGAATGGGGAGGCCGTTGTGGCGGGCGGACTTTCGGGCCTGGCCGCGCGTGCCCGCGCGGTGGACGGCAACCTGACCGTGGACAGCCCGGTGGGCGGTCCGACCGTCGTCACCCTGACCCTTCCGATTGCGGGGCCACAATGAACGCACCAGCAAAGCCACTGCGCATCGTGATCGCCGAGGACAGCGCTATCCTGCGCGACGGGCTGGCCGGACTGCTGACCGACCGCGGCCACGAGGTGGTCGACATGGTCGGCGACGCAACCCGATTGAGCGAGGTCATCGCCGAACACCGGCCCGATGTGGCGGTGGTCGATGTACGGATGCCGCCGACGTTCACCGACGAGGGCCTGCTGGCCGCCATCGAACTGCGCCGGAAATTCCCCGAGACCGGGGTGCTGGTGTTCTCGCAGTGGGTCGAAACCCGCTATGCCACCGAACTTCTCGCGGGCGGTGCGAACGGGGTCGGCTATCTGCTCAAGGACCGGGTCGCCGACGTCCGGGAATTCGTCGACGCGCTGCGCCGGGTCGCGACCGGCGGCACGGCCCTGGATCCGGAAGTGGTGAGTCAGCTGATGGGCGCCGCACGACAACAGGATTCGCTGGCCCGGCTGACCCCGCGCGAACGCGAGGTACTCGAACTCATGGCCCAGGGCCTGTCCAATGCGGCGATCGCCAACGCGCTGACCGTCACCGAGCGCGCGGTCGAGAAGCATATCGGCAATATCTTCCTGAAATTGGAGCTGCCGCCGTCGGATCTGCATCACCGCCGGGTGCTCGCGGTATTGCGGCTCAAGTCGTGAACACCGGCCCCACACCGCGCCTATCCTGGAGTTCCGGAAGCGGTGGAGGGGTCTCATGGACCACACACGCATTCTTCGCACCGTGCTCGGCGTGACCGTCGGGTACCTGGTTCTGCTCGCGTTCTGGCTCGGCTGGATCGTGCGTCACACGCCGCCCGGCACGTGGCCGTTCCAACTGATCGCGCTGGTCGGCGCGTTCGGATCCTGTGTCGGCCTCGGCCTGCTACTGGCCCAGCGTCCCACCCGCGCCGACCGCCGCCTGCTGCGCCACGGGCTCGAGGGCTGGGCGACCATCGAGGCGATCCACCCGCTCGAACCCACCGACCATCACACCGAACTGGCCGAACTGGATCTGCGCCTGACCGTACCGGGCTCGGAAAGTTACCGCGGCACCATCGTCTTCGACGTTGCCCCGATCGATCGACCGAGAATCATTGTCGGAGAGACCATTTCGATCCGGGTGGACCCCTCCGACCGCGACCGCATCATGCTCTGTCTGTGACTTCGTGGACGCGCGGATCGGTCAGCAGGTACTGGGCCGCGGCATAGGTCGACAGGATCACACTCTCGGTCACCCGCCGGGACCGCGCACCCCGGGCGAACAGGCGACGCAGGACGATCAGACCGTCGGAGACGGTGAACAGCAGCGCGCCCACGCCGAGGCGACTGCGCGGGTCGCGGGACGGGATATTGGTTCCCGCAATGTTTTCGGCCCCAGGCGCCAGTCGCGGATCGGAGGCGAGTACGGCCGCCGTCCCGAGTGTCACTCCGTAGGACGACAGCGGCACAGCCAGATTCGGGGCCTTGGCCCGTAGCAGCCCGGCCGCACCGAGCCAGGCCGCCAGGCGCGGCACGGCCACCCGCACCCGCGGCCGCGCGCCGCGGCGCAACCACAGCGCCGAATATCCGGCCTGCATCACCGCGAAAGACGATGCGCCCGCGACCAATCGCCGATCGTCGTCGGGATCTATCAACAGCACGTCACCGACCGTCGCGGCGGCCAGCGATCCGAGCAGCAGGGTCCGATCCGCCGGGGCGAGCGCGCGACCGCCGTGCAGCGCATCGGCCGCCAGCAGCGGCATCAGCAGCGGTTTCGAAAACCACTGCAGCCGTTCGCGACCGCTGACCGCGCCGTAGACCGTGACCAGCGCGGCGCCGACGTAGGCCGCGCGAAAGGGACGAACCATCGGCGATCAGAAGCTCGGCTCGGCGGGCGCGGGCGGCAGCGTGACCACCTGACCGGCGTAGCTGAGTCCGGCGCCGAAGCCGAGGACCAGGGCCAGCTGCCCGCCCTTGGCCTTGCCGGTCACCAGCATCTCCTCCATGGCCAACGGAATCGAGGCGGCCGAGGTGTTGCCGGTGTTCTCGATATCGTTGGCCATCGGAATATCGTCGGCGAGGCCGAGATTCTTCTTCATCAGCTCGTTGATCCGGGCATTGGCCTGATGCGGGATGAAGACCTCGATATCGTCGATGGCCACCCCGGACACCTCGAGCGCGGTGGACAGCGCCCGCGGCAGCGTGACCGCCGCCCAGCGGAACACCCGCTGCCCCTCCATCCGCAGCGACATCCGGCCGATTGGCTCGATCGCCGGATCGGTGCCCTGCATGGCCTGGGCCTTGTTCATGAATTCGAGGAAGTCGACATCCTGCGAGATCGCCTCGGCGTTCTCGCCGTCACTGCCCCATACCGTCGGGGAGATGCCGTTCTCCTCGCTCGGCCCGACCAGCACCGCGCCCGCACCGTCGCCGAAGATCATCGCGGTGCCGCGGTCGGTCGGGTCGAGGCCGACGGTCATCGTCTCCGCGCCGATCACCAGCACGTACTCCGAGGATCCGGCGCGGATCAGATCGGCGGCCACCCCGAGGGCATAGCCGAATCCGCCGCAGCCGGAGGTCAGGTCGAAGGCGGGAATGCCATTGATACCGAGGTCGTATGCCACCGAGGGCGCGCCGTGCGGAGTCAGTTTCAACCAGCTGGAGGTGGCCAGGATAACGGCGCCGATCTTGGTCCGGTCGACGCCGCTGTTGCTGATCGCCCGCTCACCCGCGGCCGCCGCGATCGAGCGCAGGGTCTCCTCACCACTGATCCAGCGGCGGTTGCGGATGCCGGTGCGCTCGAAGATCCATTCCGGAGTCGAGTCGAGAACCTCACACACCTCGGCGTTGCTGACAATGCGCTTGGGTCGGTAGGCGCCGATGCCGAGCATCGCGACATTCTGGCGACCCCTGTTCACTGCAATGCTCACCACGGTGCCTCACACGACCCTTCACCACTGACGGACCAACAGCGTCCAGGCTAACCCAGCCCGTCGGGTTGGCCCAGCGCGTGATGCGCTTCTCACGCCGGGCCGCAGACGCCGTCGGCCCAGCGCAGGAGGGGTTCAGCCGAGGGAAAGATCCTTCAGGCTCAGGATCGAGCGGTACTCCAGACCCTCCGCGGCGATCACTTGATCGGCGCCGGTCTCGCGGTCCACGACGGTCGCCACGCCGACCACCGTCGCCCCGGCGTCGCGCAGCGCGCGCACGGCGGTCAGCGGGGAGTTGCCGGTTGTTGTCGTATCCTCCACCACCAGAACGCGTTTGCCGGCGACATCGGGACCCTCGATCTGACGCTGCATGCCGTGGGTCTTGGCGGCCTTGCGAACCACGAACGCGTCCAGCGGACGACCGGGCGCGTGCAGGACGGCCAGTGCCACCGGATCGGCGCCCATGGTGAGTCCGCCCACGGCGTCGAACTCCCAGTCCGACACCAGCTCCCGCAGCAGTTTGCCGATCAGCGGGGCGGCCTGATGCTGCAGGGTGGCCCGGCGCAGGTCGACGTAGTAGTCGGCCTCCTTACCCGATGACAGGATGACCTTGCCGTGTACGACGGCGAGCTCGCGGACGAGCTCGGCCAATCTATCTCGGTCCGCGGTCGACTCGATCATGTTCAATCCTTCCGGATGCGTTGAAGATGCCTCGGTTGAGGCGGCCCTGAAGGACCGCGGGAGCAGTCCGGCGACCGCCGTCAGCGCTTTGTACTGCACACCGGGCACGCTGATCACCCGGTTCTTCTCCAGGTCGCCGAGCCACAACGGTTTCGGCAGCGACGACACCTCGATACCGGCACGCCGGTGGAATTCGGTGCGCACGCCCGGCTGGTTCCGCGGCCGGGCCCTCGGTAAAGAATATGACGTGGGCCTCGGCGGCCCCGTAGCCGATCATCGCGGGCAGCGCCGCGCGCGTGAGTTCCATCACGGCGGTGGCATTCAGCGCCGACCGGACCCGCGGGACATGCGCCTGCCCGATGTCTGAGGCGGGGGCGGTGACCTGTGCGACGGGTCGGGAGGTGCCGGGCAGACGCGCGGCGGGTGGGGTCACCGGGGTGCGGGGCCCTGATACGGGCGGAATCCGGGATGGAACGGTCCCCCGGGTCGATCGGGGAGCTCGTCCTCGACGAAGGTGTCCTCGAATTCGTCCGCGCCCGCCTCGTCGTCGTCGGGCAGTTCCTCGGCCGGTGGCCAATTGCGCCGAACGCGGTTGCGGGGATCGGGTACGACGGCCAGCGCGGGACGGCGCGGGGGCTCCGAATCGGATTCGCCCGCAATGTCTTTGACCAGCGGGGTGTAGTCCTCGGCGTCCTCGTCGCGGTATTCGTAGCGGTAGTTGTCGTCGTAATCGGGCTCGGGTTCGGGCGATTGCGGCGGCAGGACGCGGGCGGCTCCGGCCGGGTGGGCGGGGGCCCCCTCCGGTTCGGGGGTCGCGGCGGCGCGGGGGCGCGGTTCGTGGCTCTCGGCCTCACCGCGGCCGTGATCACCGGCCACCGGCGGCAGCACATGCAGCAGACCCGACAGCCGCAGCACCACATCGATGGCAGCCTCCCAGTCCTTGGCGGAGGTGCCCACCGGAAGCATGCCCAGGGTCCAATTGCCCTCGCTCCACAGCTGCTGCACCGACTCCGGGAGGGTTTCGATGAAGGCGACCATGCGCTGATCGACGGCGTGGCGGGCGATATCGGGATTGGTGGCGAACACGACCCGATCGCCGATCGCGCCGAGCAGTTCCAGATCGGCGTCCTTGGGCGGCGCGGCGGTCTTCAGCCGTAGGTCGATATCGATATCGGAACCGATCTGGCGACGCACCGCGACCAGGGTCGCCGCATCCTCCAGATCGAACAGCACGAACTTCTCGCCGCGGCGGTTACCGGAGACCACGTCGACCGCGGAGAGGTAGCCGAGTTTGGCCATCGCACCCCGCCGCCAGGTCGAGGCCAGCGACGGCTCCACCGAGACATAGGTGTAGCCCTGCGATTTCGCCCACACCTGACGCACGTGACCGGTCCGCTGTCGCTGGAGCCGATCGAAATACAGCAGCACGATCGCACCAACCAGTGCGATCGCCGCCAGCCCGAACCACATCGCCGTCATCGCCATCAAGCACGAGTCTAGAGCTACCGGTGTCCGCAGGGGGTCTCGCGGCACCCCGTGTTCGGGGCGGAACTAGCGCGGACCGCTCAGGGCCGTGCTGATGATGATCTTCGCGAGGATCGAACCATCCGGGGACTTGTCACCCTGGACCACGACCATATCGCCGATGTGCAGGTCGGCAACCTTGCCCGAACCCGAGCTCACCACTTGGGTTTTCGAGTCGGTGTGCACGGTGACGGTCGCGCCGAGCAGTGAGTCGATGGTCAGCGTGGCGCCGTCGTTGGACCTGATCGTGCCCATCGTGGCGCCGAGACTATCGATATCGCCGAGGCCCGGCAGCGGCGGCATACTCGGCTGGGTGCCGTTGGGGGTGCGCTGCGGCGGGATCACCGGAATTCGGGTGGGGACCGAGCGGGTGGTGGTGCCCGAGGCGGAGGTGCTGGTCGAATCGTTGCCAGCCAGCCACAGACCGAATGCGATTCCGCCCAGCACGACCACCGCGAAAAGCGCGAGGGTCAGCCCGATCCACAATCCCGTCCGTTTACGCCGGGGCGGCTGCACCGGCAGCCCCGTCGGACCGTAAGGCCCGCCCGGCGGCGGCGCACCGGGCGAGTTCCATTGCTGTTCATACCCTCCGGGCGCGCCGTATCCGCTCTCGTAGGCGCCCCACTGGGTGTCGTACGCGGGCATCTCCCGGGTGGCATTGGGTCCGGGCGGCTGCTCGAAGTATTGGGTCGGCTCGGCCGGACTGCTCCCGTACCCGTACGCATCCGAGTACTCCGATGTGTGCCGTGGCACCTCGCCCGCCCGGCCCGGCACTCCGACCTGCTCGGTCGGCGCATCGGGCGAATCCGGTCGCTGCGCCCACGGGTCGCTCGGATTCGTCATGCGAACCAGGGTAGGTGCAGATGTCGAATACATGCCGTCTTTACACGTGGCGGGGCCTGGGGAGTGGCCAACCCCCAGACCCCGCCGACGCCTCATCGGCCCACGATCAACCCATCCCCATCGGGGGAGACATTGACCTTCACCAGATCTCCGTCGGCCACCTCACCGGCCAATAGTTCCTTGGCCAGCGAATCGCCGATGGCCTGCTGGATGAGCCGGCGCAGCGGGCGGGCGCCGTAGACCGGGTCGTAGCCGCGCACGGCCAGCCAGAACCGTGCCGAATCGCTCACATCCAACTTCAGCCGGCGCTGGGCCAGGCGCTTCTGCAGTTGCGCCAGCTGGATGTCGACGATGTCCTCGAGCTGCTCCTCGTTCAGCGGCTCGAACATCACCACGTCGTCGAGCCGGTTGAGGAATTCCGGCTTGAACGCCGAACGCACCGCGTTCATCACATGCTCGCGCTCGCCACCCGCACCCAGATTCGAGGTGAGGATGAGGATCGTATTGCGGAAGTCGACCGTGCGGCCCTGGCCGTCGGTGAGCCGTCCCTCGTCGAGCACCTGCAGCAGAATGTCGAACACATCCGGATGGGCCTTCTCGATCTCGTCGAACAGCACCACCGTGTAGGGCCGCCGCCGCACCGCCTCGGTCAGCTGACCGCCCTGGTCGTAGCCGACGTATCCGGGCGGCGCACCGACCAGGCGAGCCACCGAATGCTTCTCGGAGTACTCGCTCATATCGATACGGATCATGGCGCGCTCGTCGTCGAACAGGAAGTCCGCCAACGCCTTCGCCAGCTCGGTCTTACCGACACCGGTCGGTCCGACGAACATGAACGATCCGGTCGGCCGATTCGGATCAGCGACACCGGCCCGGGCGCGGCGCACGGCATCGGAGACCGCGGTGACGGCAGCGGACTGTCCGACGACCCGCTTGCCCAGCTCCTCCTCCATGCGCAGCAGCTTCTGGGTCTCACCCTCGAGCATGCGGCCCACGGGAATTCCGGTCCACGCCGACACCACCTCGGCGATATCGTCCGGGCCGACCTCTTCCTTGAGCATCACCTGCCCGTCGGGGGCGGCCCCGGCCTTCCGCTCGGCCTCGGCATACTCCTTCTCCAACTGCGGGATTCGCCCGTAGCGCAGTTCGGCGGCCTTACCCAGATCGCCGTCGCGTTCGGCGCGCTCGGATTCGCCCTTCAGCGATTCCAGCTGCTCCTTGATCACGCGCACCGAGTCGATGGCCTGCTTCTCGTTCTGCCAACGGGTCATCAGCTGATTGAGCTTCTCGCGGTCGTCGGCGAGTTCGGAGCGCAACTTCTCCAGTCGCTGCTTGGAGGCCTCGTCGGTCTCCTTGGCCAGCGCCATCTCCTCGATCTCGAGGCGACGCACCGCGCGCTCGATCTCATCGATCTCCACCGGGCGCGAGTCGATCTCCATGCGCAGCCGCGAGGCCGACTCGTCGACCAGGTCGATCGCCTTGTCCGGCAGGAACCGGGAGGTGATGTAGCGGTCGGAGAGCGTGGCCGCGGCCACCAGCGCGGAGTCGGTGATGCGCACGCCGTGGTGCACCTCGTAGCGCTCCTTGAGTCCGCGCAGGATGCCGATGGTGTCCTCCACCGACGGCTCACCGACCAGCACCTGCTGGAATCGGCGCTCCAGGGCCGGATCCTTCTCGATGTGCTGGCGGTATTCGTCGAGGGTGGTCGCGCCGACCAGGCGCAGCTCGCCGCGGGCCAGCATGGGCTTGATCATGTTGCCCGCGTCCATGGCCGACTCGCCGGTGGCTCCGGCGCCGACGATGGTGTGCAGCTCGTCGATGAATGTGATGATCTGTCCCGCACTGGATTTGATCTCCTCGAGCACGGCCTTGAGCCGCTCCTCGAATTCGCCGCGGTATTTCGCACCCGCGACCATCGCGCCGAGATCCAGCGAGATCAGCCGCTTACCGCGCAGCGACTCCGGCACATCGCCGGCGATGATGCGCTGGGCCAAGCCCTCCACGATCGCGGTCTTACCCACGCCGGGCTCGCCGATCAGCACCGGATTGTTCTTGGTGCGCCGGCTCAAAACCTGTACGACGCGGCGGATCTCGGTATCGCGGCCGATGACCGGATCGAGTTTGCCCTCGCGCGCGGCGGCGGTCAGATCGGTCGAATACTTCTCCAGCGCCTGATAGCTGCCCTCGGGATCGGGCGAGGTGACCCGCGCGTTGCCGCGCACGGCGGTGAACGCCTCACGCAGCGCGTCGGTGCTCGCGCCGTACTTCAGCAGCAACTGGGAGATATCGGAATCGCCCTCGGCCAGACCGACCATCAGATGTTCGGTCGAGACGTATTCGTCGCCGAGTTCGGTGGCGAGGTGCTGCGCGGCCGTCACGGCGGCCAGCGCCTCGCGGCCGAGCTGCGGGGTGGTGGTCGCGCCGCTGGCTCGCGGCAGCCGATCGACGATGTCCTGGGCCTCGCGCCGAACCGTTGCCGGGTCGACACCGACGGCCTTCAACAGGGGGGCGGCGATGCCGTCGGTCTGATCCAGCAACGCCACCAGCAAGTGGCCCGGACGGATCTCCGGGTTGCCCGCGGCCGAGGCCGCCTGCAGGGCGGCGGTCAGGGCCGCCTGGGTCTTGGTGGTGGGATTGAACGAGTCCACGGTCACCTTCCTACTGGTCGCTTACGACAGATCCAACGTCGCGGGAGTTGAGTCTGTTCCGCTCAAGTCTGGAAAATTTCGGCGTACTTCGCAACGTCCAAAAGACCCCGGGCCGAATCTACGCGCCCAAACAAACCGACAACCCTCGCTTACGTAACGATCCGGTCGTCGCCACATACGATGTCCGGGGCCGTCCGAGTAATCCTCAACCCCTGTGACCAGAAAGTTTCCGTCCGGAAAGGATCGGAGCGACGATGCGCGCGATGGTGGTACGCGAGTTCGGTGGCACCCCGGAACACACCGAGATGCCGACTCCCGACGCCCGATCGGGGCAGATGCTGATCCGTCTCGCTGCCGCCGGGCTCACCACCTACGACCGAATGCTCATCGACGGCCTGCTCGCCGACAGACTTCCGCACGATTTCCCCATGATCCCGGGTATCGACGGCGCGGGCACGGTATCGGCGATAGGTGAGGATGTGACCGCCTTCGCGGTCGGCGATCGGGTCGTGGGCACCTTCCTGGCCCCGCGCGCCGGACACGGCAGCTTCGCCGAATACACCACCGCGCCCGCGGATGGCACCGTCGCACGCATCCCCGAGGGGATCGCCACCGTGCAGGCCGCGGCGCTGCCCACGGCCGGGCTCACCGCGCAGCGGCTGGTCGACGCGGCCGAACTCGCCCCGGGGCAGTGGGTTCTGATCAATTGCGCCGCGGGCGATGTCGGCACGTTCACCATGCAGCTCGCGGCCATCGCGGGCGCCCGGGTCATCGCCGTCGCCCGGCCCGACGACACCGATCGGATGATCCGCCTGGGCGCGACCGAGGTCCTCGACTACCTCGAGGCGCCCGTGGTCGATCAGATTCGCGACAACCATCCCCAGGGCGTGGACGTGCTGTTCGATCCGATATCCGCCCCCGCGACCCTGACCCATCTGAGCCGGGTCGTCCGGACCGGCGGCAAGGTGTTCAGCACGGTCGGGGCCGCCGATGTCGAATCGCTGCGCGCCCGCGGGCTACAGGGCGGCAACGTCGAGCCCACCGGGGATGCGGCGGAGTTGCGGCGGGTGTTGCAACGCGTGGTCGCGGGTGACATGGTGGTCCCCGTCGATATCGCCCGCCCGCTGGTCGAACTACCGCAGATGCTCGACCTCGAAGACCGTGGCGGCAAGGCGGTCCTCGTCATCTGAGGCGGTGTGGCTTAAGCAATCCCTGCATAACCGTGCGAACACGGTTTTCTCGGGGATACTTGACCGCGAAGGGCCGCCGAGCAGAGTGCGGTCCCCGGGCAGATACATGTAGAAAGGAAGCTCGTCGTCGTGGATGCGCGTTCGGCAGCGCTGGTCCGCGCCAACTTCCGGTCGATACTCGAGGCGCCCAACGGGCCCGAACGGTTGATCAGCGCGTTCTTCGGTCATATGTTCGCCGAGAATCCCAACCTGCGTGAACTCTTCCCGCCCGCCATGGACATGATGCCGAAGAAGGTGGTCACGGCCATCCAGTTCGTGCTCGACCACCTCGAGGACTGGGATCGGGCGCAGCGCTTTCTGGAGCAACTGGCCCGCGATCATCGTAAGTACGGGGTCGAAGCGGCCCACTACGACATCGCGGGGCGGGCGCTGGTTGCCGCCTTCCGGACCTATCACGGCGCCGGCGGCGGTTGGAGTCGCGAGTTGGAAGAGGGCTGGCGCGATATCGGGATCCTCATCTCGGCCTCGATGGCGATCGGCGCGAATTCGGACAAATCCCAACCGTTCTGGGAGGCGACGGTCGTCGGCCATCGCCGAGTGCTCGACGATCTGGCGATCGTGCGGTTGCAGTCGGACAGCCCGATTCCCTATCAGGCCGGACAGTACGTGCCGGTGTCGATTCCGCAGCGGCCGAAGATGTGGCGCTACCTGTCGCCCGCGATTCCGACCAATCCGTACGGGGAGATCGAATTCCACGTCCGCAAGGTCCGCACGGGCTGGGTGAGTCCGGCGATCGTGAACGAGACACAGGTCGGCGACCGCTGGGCGATCGCGGGTCCGATGGGCGGTCTGCACGTGGACCGGGAGAGCCGTCGCGATGTGCTGATGATCGGCGCGGGCACCGGCGTCGCCCCGCTGCGCGCCCAGTTGATCGAGATGGGCCGGCGCGGCATGAATCCCCGCGTGCACTTCTTCATCGGCGGTCGCTATCCCTGCGATCTGTACGACGTGGAGAACATGTGGCAGCTGTCGCAGAGCAATCCGTGGCTCACGGTGGTTCCCGTGTGCGAGAACGAATCCAACCCGTGGTGGCATCCCTACCCGCCGGCCGATCCGCCCTTCGGCATGCATCGCCGCCTGATCGGTAATCTGGGGGCGGTGGTGGCCAGCTTCGGAGCCTGGCCCGACCGCCAGATCCAGATCGCCGGTTCGGCCCGCATGATCGCCGACACCAGGCGCGCGCTATTGGCAGTGGGGACACCGGATTCGATCATCATGACCGATCCCGTGTGAGCGAGTGAGGGAGACACAGTGACTTTGGGTCCCGGTGAGACCGGTGAGATCCGGATCGGCGCCCAGGAGTGGACCTCGACCGTGGTCGGACATCATCGGTTGCGTCACGACCTCGCGGTGATCCGGCTGATCGGCGAATACGTGCCCTTCGAGGCCGGACAGTCGGTGCAGGTACAGGTGCCGCAGCATCCCGGCCTGCGGCGGCGGCTGTCCCCGGCCCTGCCGCCCTCGCTGGACGGCAAGCTGGAATTCCACGTGCGCACGGTGCCCGGCGGCTGGTGCAGCGGCTCGATCATCGCCGACACCCGCCCCGGCGACGAGTGGCGAATCACCGAACCGACCGGCTGGCTCTCGGTCGACGATTGGACCACCGATGTCGTAATGATCGCGGGCGGAACGGGTTTGGCTCCCCTGCGCGCGATCCTGCTGGATCTGGCCCGCCGGCCCGAACCCCCGCGCACCCACCTGTTCGTGGGCGGCCGCTCCCCCCGCGACCTCTACGCCTCCGACATGCTCTACCTGCTCGCGGGCGAATTACCGTGGCTCACCGTCGTTCCCGTGGTGGAAGCCGCCAACGATCCGAACTGGGTCGACGAGTGGTACGAGAACTGCCGCGTGGATATCGGTTTCGACGTCGACGAAATGCTGGAGGGCACCCTCGCCGATGTGATCGGTGATATGGGCCCACTGCTGCACCACCAGGTTCTGGTCTGCGGCTCCCCCGCCATGACCCGCGCCACGGTGGACCGCCTGATCCTCACCGGCACCCCCGCCGAAGCCATTCGCTACGAAGGGGTTTGATCGGCCTTCCGCTCAGAACAGCGGATCGTGCCTGATGTTCTTGGTGGGCGTCCCCGCGGCCATGAGGCGGAACTTGGTGGTCTGGACCATCGAGGGGGAGCCGACTATTTGGACGTCGTGGTCCTTCCACGGGCCCGCGGCGGCGACCACCCGACCGATCTGGCCGGTGCGGCGGGGTTCCAGGCCCGGCAATTCGGGGGTCTTGTTCTCGGATTCGTAGTACCACCAGGGGTTTTCGTCGTTCTCGGTGACGGGGATGACGGTGAGCCATTTATTGGCCACGGCCAGATCGCTCAGGGCCTGCAGATCGTAGAGGTCGCAGGGGTGGTGGCCGCCGACGAACAGGTGCACCTTCGGATTGGAACGGCGCTGGGTCATGGCCATGAGTTGCGCTCGCAGCGGGGCGATTCCGGTGCCGCAGCCGATCATCAGCATTTTGCGACGGGTGTTGCGCGGGACGCCCAGACCGCCCAGCGGTGAACCGACCAACCACTGATCGCCGATGCGGGTGTGGCCGATCATGGCCGGGCTTACCCAGCCGCCGCTCACGGCGCGAATATGAAATTCGACCTCGCGGTTCGCATTCGCCGGTACGGCCGGGGACAGGTAGCGCCACATGCGCGGCCGCGCCGGGATCTGCACGCTGACATACTGTCCGGCCGCGTACTGCATCGGCTGATCCAGGCGCAGCCGCACCACACACAGATTGCGCAGCACCTCACGGTGTTCGATGACGGTGCCGGTCCAGTACGGCGGCGTGTCCTCCTGATCGGCGGCGGCCATCATGGTGTCTGCGATGACGCCGATGGCCTCGGTCCAGGCCCGGTCCACCTCATCGGTCCACATCTCGGTGCCCGCGTAGGCGCACAGGGCGGCCTGTAGCGATTTGCCCACGGCCACATAGTGTTCCGCCGTCACACCGTATTTGCGGTGGTCGCGGCCGAGCTGGGCGAGGAAGGGCAGGACCCTGTCCGGCTCCTCGAGTTTGTCGATGGTGTAGCCGATCGCCTTGACGAGCCGATCGCGCTGAGCGTCCAGGGCGGCGGGGAAGAAATCACGCACATGCGGATACTCGGTGAACAAGATCGCATAGAACGAACGCGCGAGCTTCTCCGGTCCCCCCTCCTCCGCAGCAACCGCCTTGAACGTCGTTCTTATCAATGCGACGGTCCGCGAATCCATTTGTCTCACAACCCCATTTCGCACTCGAACGCAGGCACAGCCGGCGAGTGAGATGCGGCGGGACACTCGACAGCAGCCGATGTCAAACGAGTGTAGGCGAGGTTTGCCAGCCACGGAACGCGTCGTTTAAACAACACGCCTGTAATTCCCCTAAAACCAGGGAGCAGCGGGCGAATCCCGCACGAAACCGACCGTTTGCCTAGGACACGCCGGGCGTTTCGGCCTGTGGCTCAATCGTTTTGCACGGTTCTATTTGAAAAACTCGGATTTGCAGCGATTGTGCGGCAACCGATCTCGCTTTCTCGCGCCCCCGCGAGGACGGACGAAACCGACCTTTCGGCAACTTTTTCGCGACCCTCGAATCCGTTTCGGCACGAATGTCTCAGTCTTCTTTGATGTTTGGACAGATGAAAGCACAGCACATAGAGCGCAATCAATCGCAATGATGCGAAAGGGTCCCGGCTTCGCCGGGAAGGAGAGAAGGCCGGAAGGCGAGAGAAGGCCGGGAAGCAGGAGAAAACAGCGCCCCCGGTCTTCCGGAGGCGCTGTCGTGCAGTGTTTTCGCGGAAAGCTAGCGGCGTTTGTTGCGGGGCTGCCAGACCACCAGGGCGGTACTGCGCTGGGGCTGGGACAGTTCGGGTAGGTAGCGCGAGCGGAGGCGCTCGACCTCGGTGGTCAGGTCGCGGACCCGCTGTTGCAGTTCCTCGACCTGATTGGTGAGTTCGATGATTCGCTTGATGCCGGCCAGGTTGACGCCCTCGTCCTGGGACAGCCGCTGCACCTCGCGCAGCAGCTCCACGTCGCGAGCCGAGTAGCGCCGGCCACCGCCCGAAGTGCGTTGCGGCGTAACGAGTCCCAGCCGGTCATAGGTGCGCAGCGTCTGCGCGTGCATACCGGCCAGCTGAGCCGCCACCGAGATCATGAAATACTCGGTACCCGTCGTCCGGTCACCATTCATCACGCACCTGCCCATCCGGCACGCGGGTCGAACCCGCCTTCCTTCTCCGCCTCGGCATAGCGCCGAAGCGCATCGGATGCATTGTCGTCCAGCTTCTGCGGAACCGCGACCTTGACCGTCACCAGCAGGTCACCGGCGCCGCCGCCGCGCTTGGGCACACCGCGCCCGCGCACCCGCAGGGTCCGGCCGTCGGCGGTACCCGGTGGCACCTTCACACCGACCCGGCCGTCCAGCGTGGGCACGGAAACCGTTGTACCCAGCACTAATTCGGCATAGCTGACGGGCAGCACCAGGGTCAGGTCATCGCCGTTGCGGCCGAAGACCTTGTCCTGGCTGACGTGCACGGTGACGAACAGATCGCCCGCGGGAGCGCCCCGCAGACCCGCCTCGCCCTGACCCGCCAGCCGAATCCGCTGACCATCGCGCACCCCGGGCGGGATGCGCACGGTGATTGTGCGGGTGCGGTTCTGGATACCGGTGCCGCGGCAGTCCGAGCACGGATCGTCGATGATCGATCCGGTCCCGCGGCAGTCGTCGCACGGCTCGCTGAATCCGAACGCACCCTGGTTGCGGCTGATGACGCCGGTTCCGTTGCAGTGCGGGCAGACTCGCGGGCTGGTACCCGGCTTGGCGCCGCTGCCGTGACAGGTCGTACACGGCGACGGACTGGTCATCCGCAGCGGGACGGTGACGCCCTGTGCGGCCTCCCGGAAACCGAGGGTCGTCTCGGTCTCCACATCGCTGCCGCGGCGCGGGCGCGAGGACGCCCGCGTTCCGCCGCCGCGATTGAACAGACCGCCCAGCAGATCGCCCAGGCCACCGTCGCCCGCGCCGGCCGCGGCGCCGCCGAAGATGTCACCCAGGTTGAACTCGCTGAAACCGCTCTGTCCGGCGTAACCGCCACCCGGCGAGAATCCGCCGCGACCGAAACCTCCGCTGGCGAACAGCCTGCGCGCCTCGTCGTATTCCTTGCGCTTCTCGGCATCCGACAGCACGGCATGGGCCTCGCTGACGGCCTTGAACCGCTCCTCGGCCTTGCTGTCTCCCGGATTCTTGTCCGGGTGCAGATCACGGGCCAGTTTGCGGTAGGCCTTCTTGATCTCGTCCGGCGTGGCGCTGGAGGAAACACCCAGCTCTTTGTAGAAGTCCTTTTCCAGCCACTCCCGATTCACCGGGCATCTCCTCCTTTCTGTTTACTGCTCGCCCGCGCCGGCATCCGTGCCAGCGTTCGTCACATCCGGCGTCGCCGCCAGATCCGCCACCCCATCGGTGACTCCGACCAGTGCGTGCCGCAGCACGCGGTCACCGAAGCGGTAACCCTTGCGCATGACCACACCGATCACCGGATTGTGTCCATCGCCCTCGTGCTGCACGGCCTCGTGCAGGGTCGGATCGAAGGATTCGCCCTCGAGACCGAATTCCTCGAGGCCCTGCTTGCGCAGCGCGTCGGCGAGCTTGTCCGCCACCGACTTCAACGGTCCCGCCTCCAGATCGCCGTGCGCGCGGGCACGGTCGAGATCGTCGAGCACACCGAGCAGTTCGGTGACCACCGCGGCCTTGGCCGTCTCGACGGCCGCCTTGCGGTCACGCTCGACGCGCCGACGGTAGTTGGCGTATTCGGCGGTCAGCCGCTGCAGATCGGCGGTGCGCTCGGCGAGCTCACCACTGATCGTGTCGGCGAGAATGTCCGAACCGTTGTCCGAAAGGGTCGAATCCTGGTTCGCCCCAGCCGAATCGGCCGGGGCCGCGGCGGCGCCATCGGCCGCCGCGGGCTCACGAACCTCGCCCGTCTCGGGATCGACTTTCCGGTTGTCCACGATGGTGACCGGCTCCTGTTCCGGGCTCTGGTTCGTCACTTCTTCTCCGGCTCTTCCACAACCTCGGCGTCGACGACGGTGTCATCGGTATTCGAGTCGGGGCCCGCACCGTTGCCGGACGCGGCCTGCTCGGACGCGCTGGACTCGTAGATCGCCTGGCCCAGGGCCTGCGACTCGGTGGCCAGCTTCTCCACCGCGGACTTGATGACCGCGATGTCGGTGCCCTTCAGGGCCTCCTGGGCCTCGGCGATGGCCGCCTCGACCTTGCCCTTGATATCGGCCGGGACCTTGTCCTCGTTGTCCTTGATGAACTTCTCGGTCTGGTGCACCAGCGACTCGGCCTGGTTGCGGGTCTCCGCCTCCTCGCGACGCTGCTTGTCCTCGGCGGCGTGCGCCTCGGCGTCCTTGACCATCCGGTCGATCTCCTCCTTGGACAGGCCGGAGCCGTCCTGGATCTTGATCGTGTTCTCCTTGCCGGTGCCCTTGTCCTTGGCGGTCACGTGGACGATGCCGTTGGCGTCGATGTCGAAGGTGACCTCGATCTGCGGCACGCCGCGCGGGGCCGGCGGGATTCCGGTCAGCTCGAACGAGCCGAGCAGCTTGTTGTGCGAGGCGATTTCGCGCTCACCCTGGAAGACCTGGATCTGCACGGACGGCTGGTTGTCGTCGGCCGTGGTAAAGGTCTCCGACCGCTTGGTCGGGATGGTGGTGTTGCGCTCGATGAGCTTGGTCATCACGCCGCCCTTGGTCTCGATGCCCAGCGACAGCGGGGTGACATCGAGCAGCAGAACGTCCTTGACCTCACCCTTGAGCACACCGGCCTGCAGGGCGGCGCCGACGGCGACGACCTCGTCCGGGTTCACGCCCTTGTTGGGCTCCTTGCCGCCGGTCAGCTCCTTGACGAGCTCGGAGACGGCAGGCATGCGGGTCGAACCACCCACCAGCACAACGTGATCGATATCGCCGACCGAGATCCCGGCATCCTTGATGACGGACTGGAACGGCTTGCGGGTGCGGTCCAGCAGATCCGAGGTGATCTTCTGGAACTCCGAGCGGGTCAGCTGCTCGTCGAGGAACAGCGGGTTCTTGTCCGCGTCGACGGTGATGTAGGGCAGGTTGATCGAGGTCGACTGCGAGGACGACAGCTCGATCTTCGCCTTCTCCGCGGCCTCACGCAGCCGCTGCATGGCCATCTTGTCCTTGGTCAGGTCGATGCCCGAGCTGCCCTTGAACTTGTCGACCAGCCACTTGACGATGCGCTCGTCCCAGTCGTCACCACCGAGGTGGTTGTCACCGGAGGTGGCGCGAACCTCGACGACACCCTCGCCGATTTCCAGCAGCGAGACGTCGAAGGTGCCGCCACCGAGGTCGAAGACCAGGATGGTCTGTTCCTTGTCGCCCTTGTCCAGGCCGTACGCCAGTGCGGCGGCGGTGGGCTCGTTGACGATACGCAGCACGTTCAGGCCCGCGATCTGGCCGGCCTCCTTGGTGGCCTGGCGCTGCGCGTCCTCGAAGTAGGCGGGGACGGTGATCACGGCATCGGTGATCTCTTCGCCCAGGTAGGACTCGGCATCGCGCTTCAGCTTCATCAGCGTGCGCGCGGAGATCTCCTGGGGGGTGTACTTCTTGCCATCGATCTCGACCGTCCAGTCCTCGCCCATGTGGCGCTTGACGGACTTGATGGTGCGGTCGACGTTGGTGACGGCCTGGTTCTTCGCCGGCTGACCGACGAGAACCTCTCCGTTCTTCGCGAATGCGACGACCGACGGCGTAGTGCGCGATCCTTCCGAGTTGGCGACGACGACCGGCTCACCGCCTTCGAGAACAGCGATGACCGAGTTCGTGGTCCCGAGGTCGATACCGACCGCACGAGCCATAGTGGGTTCCTCCTAATTGACGTCCATGTCAGCAACGCTGAGCGCAGTCCGCTCAATCCTGCCCGCCGACCCTGTCCGAGTCAACCACAGACTTGAGCCTGTCGCACTCAATCTTGCCTCGATCAGCTCAACGAGCGGCCCTCGGGATTGATTCCCGGTCCGCGAAATTTCTTCGAATGGGCGTATGCGCGACGGCCGAACTCGACGAGCGGAAGGCTCGTGGGGCGCGTCCGGTCAGGACAGCACCTGGTCGGCGAGCGTGTCGTCGAGGCTGACCCGGACGAGGGCGGCGGCCAGATCGGCCTCGCGGCCGGCTGGGCTCAGGTCGGCGAGTTCCTCCGGCTCGGTGGGCAGGTGGAGGCGGTCCGCGCCCTTGCGCGCGCGTTCGTCGAAATGCGGGCCGATCCAATCCCAGACGCCCTGGGCCTCGCGCAGGAAGATATCCGCGCCGACCGGGCCGATGCCCTGGAAGTTCTGCAGCAGCTGGGCCAGGCGGGCCGAGTCACGTTCGGCCTCGTCGGCGAGTCCACGCAGGTCACCGTGGTAGTTGTCGAGTAGATAGGACGCGTTCGCGCCCAGGCGGCTGGCCGTGGACTCGTCGTAGCGCTTGTAGTGGGCGCGGCCCAGGGCGTCGACGAGTTCCTGCCAGTCGGCGTCGGCCACGCGCTGCGCGGTGGTATAGCCCGAGCCGACCAGTTCGCGGGCGGCCGCCACCGCGATCTCCGCCGAGATGCGGGTGCTCAGCAGCTGGGCGAGCATCAACAGCTGGAACAGCGGAGCGGGCTTGTCCGCCAAGGAGATTCCGGCCTCGGTCGCGTAGCTGGTTCCGGCCCGGTCCAGCAGCGCCCGCACGATTTCGTCCTGCGATCGACTCATCGCGTACCTCCCTTCGACGAGCTCGGCATACCCCTCGGTTCGGGGCTCACACGCCGAGGATGGGGAAGCGTTTCGAGCGCAGGGAGGGCGTCGCGTGCGACGGGACCGACGCCGGGCGCGAAGTTCAGGAAGTCGCCGAGGCGGGATTCGGCGCGCTCCAGGCGTTTTCGACAGGCGGCCGGGATTGCCGACATTCGGTTGGACACCGCCGCGACGCCCTGTGACCG
This sequence comes from Nocardia pseudobrasiliensis NBRC 108224, assembly GCF_001613105.1. Lineage (GTDB taxonomy): Bacteria > Actinomycetota > Actinomycetes > Mycobacteriales > Mycobacteriaceae > Nocardia > Nocardia pseudobrasiliensis. The sequence continues at coordinate 44,174 of NZ_BDBS01000068.1, forward strand.
GACAGAGAAGTAACCTCTGTCACGGCGATCGCGCGGTACCGTGCCGAATATGAAGGCTGTGGTCTGTTCCGAAGGCAAGCTCGAGGTCGCCGAGCTCGCGGCGCCGAGACCGGGACCGGGACAGGTTCTGATCAATGTGGTGCGCTGCGGCATCTGCGGATCGGATCTGCACGCCCGGGTGCACTGCGACGAATTGGCCGACCTGGCACGCGCGACCGGCTACGACCATTTCATGCGTTCGGATCAGCGGGTCGTGCTCGGCCACGAATTCGTCGGTGAGGTAGTCGAATACGGCCCGGACTGCCGCAAGCGCTGGAAGCCGGGCACCCGGGTGGTCGCGCTGCCGATCCAGCGGCGCGGCCGCGAACCACATCTGACCGGCCTGTCGGAGGCCGCGCCGGGCGGCTATGCCGAACAGGTCGTGGTGCAGGAGTCGATGACCTTCACCGTGCCGAACGGCCTGTCGTCGGACCACGCCGCGCTCACCGAGCCGATGGCGGTCGCCTGGCACGCCGTGCGCCGGGGCCGGGTCAGCACCAAACAGACGGCCTATGTCATCGGCTGCGGCCCGATCGGCTTGGCGGTGATCACGATGTTGAAGGCGGCGGGCGTGAAAACCGTTGTCGCCAGTGATCTGTCGAAGCGTCGCCGCGAACTCGCGACCCGCTGCGGCGCGGATGTCGTGGTCGACCCCGCGGAGACCGAACCGTGGTCCGCCGTACCCCGCAAGAGCCGCATCACCGGGGCCGCCGATGTGCTCAACCTCGGCTTCGACGCCATGGAGCGGCTGCGCCGAATCCCGAATCTGCCGTGGTGGTACGGCTTTCGACTGGCGCACACCCTGGACGCGGGGCCCTCGGGCGCGGTCGTGTTCGAATGTGTCGGCGTGCCCGGCATCATCGATCAGATCCTGACCGCCGTACCCCCGCGCTCACGCGTGATCGTGGTCGGCGTATGTATGCAGGCCGATACGATCCATCCCGCGACGGCCATCAACAAGGAGATCGAACTGCGCTTCGTCCTGGGCTACGACCCGGGCGAATTCCGCGACACGCTGCATATGATCGCCGACGGCAAGGCCGATCCGGCCCCGCTGATCACCGGCACCGTCGGCCTCGACGGCGTCGGCAATGCCTTTGCCGCCCTCGGTAATCCGGAACATCACGCCAAGATCCTGATCGATCCGGCCAGCGCGGTCACGGACGCCTGAGCCGCAGCAGCGGGGTGGTCGGCGGTTCGCGCAGCAGTTCGACCAGGCCCTCCGCGCTGCGGGCGGCGGTGAGGCACGCGTTGGCGGTGAACTGATCCGCCAGCGGGTGACGGGCCCGCGCCCGCCATTTGCGCACGGCGGCAAGGGCTTGTGCGCGCAGCGTCGCGGAGTCCACGTCGGCAGGCAGGCCCAGCCGTAGGTGCGGTGCGACGCCCGCGCCGCCGATGAGGCGATACAGCTCGGTGAGATCGTCGGCGGGCAGCGGCAGTTCGTCGGTGCGCAGCCGTCCCAACAGGCGCAGTTCGGCGAAGCCGTGCACATCGGCGAGCAGGGTGCGCACCCGCGGCAGCAGCTGATCGGCCGGGGTGCCGGGGTGGGCGGATACGATGCGGGCCAGTGCCGTCAGCGCCGAATGCGCCTGCAATTGGTCGGCGCGCTGGGCGAATTGGACATCGAGCACCGTCCGCAGCTCGTCCAGGCCGCTGCGCTGGGTCAATTCCGCTGCCAGCGTGGCGGAGTCGCGGACGCCGAGCCGAATCAGCGTGACGGCCATGCGGATTCCGAACAGTCCGAAGCGGGCCGTCAGATGTGCGCGGAGTTCCGGCGCCACCGGCAAGGGCAGGTCCGAGCGCGCGAAGCGGTCCGCCGACAGTAGGGCCCCGCTCAATTCCTCCGCGGACACCGCCGCCAACGCCTCGAAGGCATCGTATTCGCGCTGGCGCAGGGTGGCGGCGGCGAAGGCGAGCAGACCCGCCACCGGAATCACCGACTGGCACAGGCCCGTTCGCTCGAGTTCCCCCGCGAAGCGATCGGCGACATCGCGCGCGGAATGCAGGGCGTCGATGCGTCCCGCGCCGATCTCGTCGGCCCGCGAGACCACGCCGATCACGCCGAGCGGCCCCGAATCCCCGCCGGTCGCGCCGAGCCGCTCCAGGAAGCTCACATCGGCCGCGTCCAGGCGGCGCAGCAGATAGACGATGGCGTCGGCGCCCGGCGGGGCCGCGGCCGATCCGGAATCCTCCGGCGTCAGCAGCCGCGCGGTCCGCATCGATACCTCGCGCGACAGTGAGGAGGTGCCCGGGGTGTCGATGATCGTGGTGCGGGCCAGCGCGGCCGCGGGCCAGTCGACCTCGAGGTGGTCGACCTCGCGGGCCGCGCCGGAATCCCAGCGCAGCGCGGACAGGTCGAAGCTCAGCCCGTGCGCACCCGGCAGGCCGTCGGCGCCGGGCTGGCGGCGGACCACCACATTCGCGCGCACGCCGTCGGCGGCGAAGGCGGTGACGCGCGGTGCGGAACCGTGGCGATACCAGGTCACCATGCGCGTGCACTCGGTCGCGTCCGTCGGCGCGATGTCCTGGCCGACCAGGGCGTTCAACAGCGTCGATTTACCGGCCTTGAGCTGCCCGGCCAACGCGACCCGCAGCGGCTGATCGAGCCGCCGCGCGCAGTCGTCGAGCAGTGCGGCCGGGCGGGAACGCGGCGCGAATGCCTGCCGGGCGGCCGCCACCAACCGGCGGGCCTCGGGCACGATGCCCTGGGCGGTGCCGGTGACCTCGAAACTCACGCGGTCACCGTACTACCCCGGCAGCATCACCCCGGCCCGGCGGCGCAGTTCGGCGACGATCCGCAGCTGGTGCTCCAGTTCGGCGCAGCGTTCGTTGCGCCGGGCCGTCTCCACCCCGGCCGCGTCCTGGGCCGCCTGCAGCGAATCGTTGATCGAGCGCAGGCTGCGGTCGGCGATACCGGTGAAATGGTCGCGCAGCACCCGGTGCACGCGATGCAGTCGATCGCGAGACTCCTTACCCGCCTCGAAGCTGACATCGTCGAGATAGCGCCGGACGGCCGTTTTCGCCTCCGCCCGCCGCCGGGCCAGCCGCTCCCGCTTGTCGTCGCGGAAGGCCTTGCCGCCCAGCAGAACTCCGGCGCCGAGTGAGACCGGATTGATCAGCGCCAAGCCCGCGACGGTGCTGGCCAGGCCGACCATCACCATGCCGCCGTAGGAGCCGCGCATGCCGACCAGCAGTTTGTGGCCCAGCCCCAGATCCGGTTCCAGATCGACGAGGCTGACCGATTCGACGCGCGAGCCGCCGGATTCCGGGCCCGAGTGCACATTCGGCAGATCGACCGCCCCGAATTCGACGAAATGCTGGGCCACCCGCTCGCCGAGATGCATCGCGCGGGCGTGTGTCCACAGCAGATTGTCGCCGACGGCGGTGTCGACGGTCGCGGTCAGCCAATCGGCCATCTGCTCCCACAGCCGGGCCGGATCGTTGTCGTCGATCCAGTCCTCGGCGGTACGGCCGATGGCGCGCAGGCGATCTCGCAGATCGTGGTCGATATCCCCGGCCAGATCGGTGATGCCGTCGCCGAGGGTCTGCTGCCAGGCCGCGGTGCGGCGGTGCAGCTCCTCGGCCTGGGATTTGGCCGTGCGCAATTCGCGGATCGCGGCGGCTCCGCGTTCGGGATCGCGCAGGGCGACCAGCTCACTGCCCAGCGCCAGGGCGACATGTTCGGCGGCGGAGGAGATGTCCAGGGCCGCGGCGCGACGTGTTTCGAGCTGATCGCGCGTCACCACCTGCTCGCGCAGGAAGTCGAACAGTGCGCCGAAACCCGATTCGCGGCCGAGTTGTTCATCGCGCAGGCGCATGGCGTGGGTGCGCAGCAGGGCGGAGACGGGGAGGATCGGAACCTCCAAACCATTGCGCTGCAAGTGATTTTGATCCGCTTCCAGTACCTGACGCCAGTGCGGATACAGGTCGATCTTGCTGAGCACCAGGGCGACCACCGGGCACAGCTGCCGCAGCCGGGCCAGGAGGTCGACCTCCGGTTCGGTGAGTTCGGTGGAGGCGTCCGAGAGGACCAGTACCGCGTCGGCGGTCGGGGCCATGGTGAGAACCGCTGTGGCCCCGGGGTTTCCGTGGCCGCCGAGGGCGGGGGTGTCGACGAGTACGATGCCGTCGGCGAGCAGTGGGTTGGGCGCGTGGATGTCCAGGCGCAGCACGTGGCCGTGCGGCGAGTGCGGGGTCACCGTGTGTATCTCGGTGAGCGGCAACTCGATTCGACGGCCGTCGGCCTCGGTTCCGGCCGGGCCCGCGAGGACGAGTTCGGCCAGTGGGTGCGGGCCGTGCTGGAGTAGGACGGGCACCGTAGTGGTCGCGTCGTCACCGACGGGGCATGCCTCGAGATTCAACAGCGCGTTGACGAATTGGCTCTTGCCCTGATTGCCCAGTCCGGCCACCATGATTCGGCGTCGCGGATCGCGCACCCGGGCGGCCAGCTGTTCCAGCCGGCCGACCAGGTCGTCGCGATGCGCGGTCCGGGCGGCGGCGATGGTCTCCGCGAGCACCGTCAGCAGCGGCAATGCCGGTGTGCCGGATGCGGTTTCGGCCACCACGGTTGTCATACCCGTCCTCACTCGTCGGTCGATCAGTGCAGCAGGCCGCCGGTGATGTCACCGCCGGCATGGGTGTCCGCGGTGGCCGTGGCTCCGGTGTCGCCGAACAGGCTCGTCGAGCCGTGGCCGGTGGTATCCAGGCCGCCGCCGAGCGAACCGTGGCCGCCCGCGTCCAGGGTGCTGTCGATCGCGCCGTTCGCGGAGCCGCCGAGGGAACCGTCCAGCCCACCCGCACCGAACGAAGCGCCGACGCCGCTGCCGAACGCATGCGAAACATCCACACCCGCCCAGGGATTCGCGCCACCGCCGACCGAGGTGCTCAGATCCCCACCGAGGTTCGAGGCCCCGTGCGCGGCGGTATCGACGCCACCGGTCACCCCCGCACCCAGATCCCCGCCCGCGTGCAACCCGGTGTCGAGCGCGCCACCGATACCTGTGGACAACCCGGACTCCAAACCCGTACCCGCATGCGCCGCACCACCAAGCGCACCATTCACACCGGTCGACAACCCGGACTCCAGACCCGTACCGACGTGCGCGGCACCACCGAGCGCACCATCGACACCGGTCGACAACCCCGACTCCAAACCCGTACCCGCATGCGCCGCACCACCAAGCGCACCATTCACACCGGTCGACAACCAGGACTCCAGACCCGTACCGACGTGCGCGGCACCACCGAGCGCACCATCGACACCGGTCGACAACCCCGACTCCAAACCCGTACCCGCATGCGCCGCACCACCAAGCGCACCATCGACACCGGTCGACAACCCCGACTCCAGACTGGTTCCGGCGTGGGCGACACCGTCGATCGCACCGTTCACGCCGGTCGACAGCCCGGTGCCCACCTGGGCCGCACCGCCCAGGGCGCCATTCACGCCCGAGGACAAACCGGTCTCCAAACCGGTGCCGATCTGCGTCGCGCCGTCGAGGGTGCCGTTGATGCCCGTCGAAAGTCCGGTTCCCAGGTCGGTTCCGGCGTGCAGGCCCGTGTCGATGCCTCCGGTGAGCGAACCGCCCAGCGCGGCACCGAGATCCGATCCGGCATGGGCCGCGCCGTCGAGTGCGCCGGACAGGTTGCCGCCGAGCTGCGCGCCGGTCGAGGCCGCGCCGCCCAGCGTCGCGCCGAGGTCTCCGGCCACGCCGGTGGCGCCGCTGAGGCCGGTCTCCAGGCCGCTGCTCAGTGAAGCGCCGATATTCGTCGCGCCGGTCAGCGCGGTGTTCACCGAACCACCCAGTGCGGCACCGAGATCCGTGCCCACATGCGTGGCGCTGTTCACGGCCGCCGAGAGGTCGGTGCCGAGATGGGTGGTGGCGTCGGTGATGCCGCCGAGCGTGCCGTTGATCGCGCCGGTGAGGTCGGCGGTGGCATCGGTGAGGGCCGCAGCGGTGGTGGACAGGCCGGCCGTCAGGTCCGCGCCGATATCGGTGTTGAGATTCGCGCCCGCCGACACCGTCTGGCTCAGGCTCGCCGCGGTTCCCGCGAGCGCGCCGAGTCCGGCCGACAGGCCCGCCTCGAGCCCGGCTACCGCACCGGTCCCGGCCGCGGC
>NZ_BDBS01000069.1 GCF_001613105.1 Nocardia pseudobrasiliensis NBRC 108224
CTTGTGCGGGCGCCGGAGCGGGCTGAACCGAGGCCGGTGGGCCCGCGGCCGGGGCAGGTGTCGGAGCGGCCTGCGCGGGCTGTCCGGGGGCCGGGGCGGGCTGCGCGGCAGCGGGTGGCGCGGGCTCGGCCGCGGCGGGTGTGGAAAGTCCTGCGGTGAGCGGCAATACGATCGCCGCCGCCAGTACCGCCAGCCGCCCACGAGCTATCCGAGCGCGGCGCGCGCTCCCCCATCTCTCGCTTCCCTCACCAGCCACAGGTGATTTGTACCGCGCGACGGGCCGTTGCCGGGGTAGGACGCGCGGGGAGGCGGGGATAACGAAAGGCACCGCCCCTGCGGGACGGTGCCTTTCGTGCGGATATGTCCTACTAGCCCGCGTTCAACGCGGCCAGGATGCCCGGGCGGGCCTTGCCGAGCTCATCGATCCAGTAGTTCCAGCTGTGCGTTCCCTGCACGGGGAAGTCGTAGTTGGCCGGAATGTTCAGCGAGGCCAGCCGCGACTGGAACGACTTGCTGCTGATGAACGAGATCGCCTCGATACCCATGGCGTTGGCGGTGTTGAAAACGCCGACCGCGGAGTTCGGGTGGTCGTACTGACCGGGCACGCCGGTGGCCGAGGAGATGAACATCGGCAGCCCACGAAGCTGCGGCGCGAACACCATCGGATCCGAGCGCAGCCACTGCGGGCTCCACGGCGCTGCCATGGCGTCGACGTTGTAGTGACCGGCGTCGAGCATCATGACCCGGATCGCCTCGCGCATACCCGGAGCGTTCCAGTTCAGCGGGCCCGAGAACGACGCCGCGTACTTGAACTGATCGCGGTGGAACGCCGCCAGCCGCAGCGCGGCGGGACCGCTCATCGACAGACCGGCCACCGCGTAGTTGTTGCGCGCCACACCGTAATTGGTGAGGAAGTCGGGGAGCTCCTTGGTCAGGAAGGTCTCCCACTTGTAGGTGAACTTCTGACCGTTGAGGTTGCTCGGCTGCATCCAGTCGGCGTACCAGCTGGACTGACCACCCACCGGCATGACCAGGGTGACGTCGTCGTTGGCCCACTGCGCGGGCGCGTTGACGTCCTTGGTCCAGGCGTTGTAGTCGTCGCGGGCGCGCAGGCCGTCGAGTAGCAGCAGCGCGGCGTTACCGCCGTGCGCGGCCCACTGCACCTGAACCTTGACCGGGCCCATGGACGACGGAACCATCAACTCTTCGAAGCCGCCGGCCGGGGTGCGATGCACCGGGGCGCTGACCGGAGCGGCCAGCGCGACCGTCGGGGCGGCCACCCCCGCCGCGAGCGGAAATGCGAGAGCCGCGGCGCTCAGCGCGAGAAGACGTGAGCGCCAGCCGAGCTTCTCCGGCGCGGCGGACCTGCCGAAACGCATTGATACTGCTCTCTTTCTGCTGCTGTAAGTCTGCTGTTGTAGCTGTACCGCGCGTCGGCGTCCACCGGCACGGCACGATCAGCGCCCACCTCGGATCCCGACCTCCGATGTGAGCGATGGCGCGTCTACGAACTGGTCACACTTGCGCTCGCTGGACGATATGCGACAGCTCAATCGTTAGCAAGACGGGATGATACCCGTGACCGAAATCCGCCCGTGCACCTTTCGTAATCGTGCGGTGACCCTATCGCGTTCGCTCGGTGATGTCGCCCGAACGTGAAATCTCTTGCGCTAGCCGAGATTCGCACTCAGATCCGGAAGCATCTTGTAGACCTGATCGATCCAGTAACGCCAGAAGTGAACGCCGATCGGCGTGTAATCGAACACCGCGTTACCGCCGCCGAGACTGTCCCAACGAGCCTGGAATGTCCGGGTATTGGTGAATGCTATGGATTCCAGTACCGCCGCATTGGTCAGGTGGTAGGCGTCGACCGCACTGCGCAGTGGATCGCGCGGGCCCGGAATGCCGTTGCCGGAGGAGATCCACAGCCGCGTGCCGTGGTCGTGCAGCAACTGCGCCGAGTTGGTCGGATCGTTGCGCTGCCAGCGCGAATCCCAGGGCGGACCCCACATGGCGTCGATGTTGAAGCCGCCCGCGTCCACGAGCGCCGCGCGCAGGGCCTCGGGCATCCCCGGCCCGCTCGGATTCAGATATCCGGAATAGGATGCGGCATAACGGAATTGATCCGGATGATAGGCGGCCAGTGTGAGCGCGGCACCGCCGCCCATCGACAATCCGAATATGCCGTTGCCGGTCGGGGAGAACCCGAGCCGGTCGCGCAGCGCATTGCGCAGGTCCCGGGTCAGGTAGGTCTCCCATTCGTAGCGATAGCTCTTACCCGGCCCGCCCGACAACGCCTGGGTGCCACCGGATCCGGATACCGGGGCCCCGACCGGCGGCAGCGTCAGGAACGAACTCGGCGCGTTCCAATCCGAATAGAAGCTGGACTGCCCGCCGATCGGCATCACGACGTTGATGCCGGCCTGGGTCAGCGCCCGCTCGACATCGGTATCGATCTCCCAGCCGGACAGATCGTTTCGGGCCCGCAGCCCGTCCAGCGCGTAGACCACGCGGCGGGTGTTGCCGTCGGCGGCGCGAAAAATCCGGTTCTTCATCGGTCCCATACCCGAATCGACCCAGAAATCGAATCCGGCCGGATCATAGGCCGCGACGGCCGGACCCGTCGCGCCCACGATGAGCCCCAATGGCATCGAAATAGCCAGGGCCAGACCGGCGAACGCTCGGCGCAGTCGCCGGGCGCCGGTTACAGCAACTTTTCCGCACACCACTCGGGGATGCATTCGATCCGACCTTTCGCCCGCGCAATCACCATTGACCGTTCGGTATTTTCGACTCTCTTCTATATGCGGACAGGTCGAAACGGGCGCGTGCGAAAACGCGCCCTACACCGAATCGTGATCAACCGATATTGGCGGACATATCCGGAATCATCCGATATGCCTCGTTCTGCCAGTTGAACCAGTCGTGCACACCGACATCCGGGAACGAGTAGACCGCGTTCTGCGCGCCCAGGGTGAGCATGCGAACCTGGAACGCGCGAGTGTTGGCCAGCGCCAATGCCTCCAGCGGCGTACCGCGCACGATGTGGTCTGCGGCGGCCAGCGGCGGCAGGGCCAGATCCTCCGGTGAGGGCACGCCACTGCCCGCGGCGATCCACAGCCGGGTGTTGTTGGCGATCAAACGCGGTGCGAATACGAATGGATCCATCCGCAACCAGGACGGTCCCCACGGCGGCGCCATCGAATCCACGTTGTAGCCACCGGCATCGATCATCGCCACCCGGATGGCCTCGCGCATACCGGGTGCGGAGATATTGAGATAGCCGGAGAACGAACCGGCGAAGCTGAACTGATCGGGGTGATAGGCCGCCAGCGTCAACGCCGCGCTACCTCCCATGGACAGACCGAACACGCCGTTGCGATCGGCCCGGAATCCGAGTCTGTCGCGCAACGCGTTCCGCAGTTGCACGGTCAGGAAGGTCTCCCAGTCGTAGCGGTAGCTCTTGCCCGGACCGCCCAGGAACGTCTCGGTCGCACCGGATCCGGTGGCCGAACCGAATCCGGGCGAACCGATGCCGAAGAACGAACTCGGCGCGTTCCAGTCGTAATAGAAACTGGACTGGCCGCCGATCGGCATGACCGCGTTGATATTCCAGGAGGCCAGCACCTCGGCCACATTGGTCTCGTGCTCCCAGCCGCTGATGTCCTGCGTGGCGCGCATACCGTCGAGCACGTAGGCGACGCGATCGGTATTGCCGTCGGCGGCGCGCAGGACACGGGTCTTGATCGGCCCCATCACCGGGGAGTCGACCCAGAAGTCGAAGGCGGCGGGATTGAACGCGGCCCCGGCCGGGGCCGCGCCCAGACCTCCGATCGCGATCGGCAGCATCACCATCGCCGCGATCGCGAGCACCGATCGCCGCAGCCACCTCGCCCCTGGGGAGCCGGCCTCACTTCGCGCATATCGCATCGCTGTCGACCTTTCGCCCAGCGACCGGCACGCACACCTCGCACCGCACGATCCGGCCGCTCGATCCGGAACCAAGCTGTAGTTCGCTGAACTGGAGTATTACGGATGTCCGGTTGGTTCGCGGGCAGGCGAGCGGAATAAAACCGAAAAGTGATCTTGGAATCAGCCGATATTGGCGGACAGATCAGGAAGCATGCGGTAGACCTCGCTCTCCCAGTAGCGCCAGTTGTGCACGCCGACGTTGGGGAAGTCGTAGGTCACATTGCCCGCGCCCAGGGTGGCCATGCGGACCTGGAAGGCCCGGGTGTTGGCCAGGGCCAGTGCCTCGAGACCCATCGCGTTGAGGGTATTGAAGTTCGGGCCGTCCACCGGGCCGGGCAGGCCGCTACCGGCGGAGATCCACAGGCGGGTGTTGTTGTTCTTCAGCCGCGGCGCGAATACGAACGGATCCATCCGCAACCAATTGGGGCCCCACGGCGGCGCCATCGAGTCGATGTTGTAGCCACCGGCGTCGATCATCGCGATGCGCAGCGCCTCGCGCATACCGGGCGCGGAGACGTTCAGATAGCCGGAGTAGGAACCGGCGTAGCTGAACTGGTCCGGGTGGTAGGCCGCCAGCGTCAGCGCCGCGCTGCCGCCCATGGACAGGCCGAATACACCGTTGCGGTTGGCGTTGAAACCCAGCCGGTCGCGCAGCGCGTTGCGCAGATCGCGGGTCAGGAAGGTTTCCCAGTCGTAGCGGTAGCTCTTACCCGGACCCGCGGCCAGCACCTGGGTGGCGCCCGAACCGGAGGCCGAACCCGAGGACGATCCGGTGATCGGCGGCAAACCGAGGAACGAACTCGGCGCGTTCCAGTCGGCGTAGAAGCTGGACTGCCCGCCGATCGGCATCACGACATTGATATTGGCCTGGGTGAGCGCGCCGGCCACATTGGTCTCGTGCTCCCAACCGCTGATGTCCTGGGTGGCGCGCATACCGTCGAGCGCGTACACGACCCGGCTGGTGTTGCCGTCCGCGGCGCGGAAGATCCGCGACTTGATCGGTCCCATGGTCGGAGAGTCGACCCAGAAGTCGATGCCCGAGGGGTCGAACGCGGCCGCCGCGGTGCCCGCCTCGGCCACCGACGCTCCGAAGGGCACCAGCATCGCCAGCGCCAATCCGAGCACCGACCGCCTCATCCAGCCGGCCCGACGTTTGGTCTGCGCCCCGAGCACAGTTGCGCCTCGCATATTCTGTTCGGCCTTTCCCTTGTGCGGCCGGGGTGGCCGCGTACCGCTGTTGATCGCCCCCGCGCATGCCGAGATGCGCCCCCGACGGACGTACTCATGGGAGCTTATCGCGTCGGCTCCAGCGCGACGTTACCGAATCGAGACAAAGTGGCGAAGGCCTCGAGAGCACATCACTAATTCGGAGCCGTCGGGGCGGTCGGATCGACCAGCTTGCAGCGCTGGATCTCGTACTTGGGCACCCGATCGATGCGGTACTTGGCGAAGTGCAGCGATTGAATCAGATTGTGCCGGAATCGCTCCCAGGTCAGCGGCGCGCGTGAGCTCGCGAGCAGGTCCTGGGTGGCGGGACAGCTCAGTGCGGTACGGGCCTGGGTGACCCATTTCTCGTCCAGGAACCACGGCATCCAGGGGTGGCGATCGACCATGCCGGTATCGACGAGCACCCAGTCCGGATAGAGGTTCTTGTCGTGGCCGATGCGGCCGTCCTCGAGCCGGTCGGTATGCGCGGCCAACGGATATGCCAAGCCCTCTTGATCGATGACCCGGACGTTCAGCGGCACGTTCATGCTGGTCATTCCCAGATTCAGGAAGTAGACCGTATGGCCGGAGCCGCCCGGCGGAATGGGCAGCGGCGGCGGGGCGACGTACCACATCATGAACGACGGCGAGGTGATCAGCAGACCGCCGTCCGGGGTGCCCGCGATATCGCGAACCATGGCCCGCATGCGCGGATAGTCCAGATAGTCCTCGGCCAGGATCGGATGCGAATGACCGCTGTTGAGGACGTAGTACACGCGCTCGTCGACGATGCCGGTATCGCTGATTCCCGCGCCCGCGTTGGTCGTGGTGGTATTGGCGGCGAACAGGGACCAGCCCAGGGCCACCAGCCAGGCCACCACCGGAATCGCGACCAGCAGCAGCGAGCGCGGTGTCCGGTTCGCCCTGGCGGGCAGGCGAATCGGCAGCACCGAGACCGGCAGCATCAGGATGAACAGCTGCGGCAACAGCATTCGGCCGTGCATGAAGTCGCCACCGACGCGCAGATTGAACGCCACCAGCAACACGCCCGCGAAGATCATCAGCGTCACGACCGCGCGGGGTGAACGCAACCGTCGCCATTTCGCCACGGGGGCGGCCTCGTCGGCGGTCTCGTCGGCGGCCTCGGAACGCCGCGCGCGCAGGATCAGCACCGTGGCCACTACGAGCAGCAGCAGCGGCAGCCACAGGTAGTACGGGCCGACCAGATCCCACAGATAGGTGAAGCCCTGCTTCCACTTCGCACCGCCCGCCTCCTTGGCGACCGCGGTGTTCGGATAGGGCAGGCCGTAGTAGCCCATCCGCCAGATCTGATAGCCGACCGGCACCAGACCGCCGACCAGCACCAGCAGGGCCCGGGTCACGAACGGCCGCAGGCGGGTCCGCGGCATCGGCGCGAAGAACACCAGCAGCAGCGCCAATCCGCCGAGGATGGTCATCTCCGGCCGGATCACCCAGCACAGCCCGGCCCAGAACGTCACCCCGAAAAGGGTGGTGAGCCGGACCTTTTCGGCCTGACTCCAGCGCATCAGCAGCCACCACAGCACGCCCAGCCAGAAGATGACCAGGCAGTTCTCCAGTCCGGAGGTGGCGTAGTCGCGGGCCGGGGGCACCGCGATGTACACCAGCGCGCCCGCGGGCAGCAGCAGCTGTCCGGCGGCGCCGCCCCACAGTCGCGCCGCGCCGAGCATGGCGAACACGATCGCGAGTAGCGACAGCGTCAGGGCCACGGCCAGCACCACATACTCCAGCCGAGCCTGGGTGAGCCAGCTGAAGAACCAGACGACGTAGGTCCACGCGGCGCTGGTGTTGGTCTCCACCCGCTCGCCCGCGTTGAACACCGGTCCGTTGCCGGCCAAAAGATTACGCACCGTGCGCAATACGATCAGGCCGTCGTCGGCGATCCAGCGCCGTTGCCAGGCGCCGACGCCGAACAGGACCACGGTGAGTGTCACCCCACCGACGAAGGTGGCGCGGGACAGCAGCGAGACACGCCGCGCGGCTAGGGCCTGGCGCAGCGCTGCGCCGACCGGTAGGGCCGTCGTGGGCGTGTCCTCGTTCTGCTTGTCTCCCGCTACCACCATCTCGTCAGGTGAGATAGACAGCGACACCTACCGCTCCGATCCACGCTATGGCCAGGAACTGCAGGATGCGGTCTCCCAGCGCGATCTCTTCGGGTTCACCGGCCTCGCCGCCATCGACGTCGACCGCGTAGCGCAGGATCGCGACCGTGAAGGGAATCATCGAGATCGCGAACCACTGGTTGTTCTTGTGATCGTTTTCGAACGCCCACAACCCGTAGAACACGACCACCGCGGTGGCCGACAGGGTCCAGATGAAACGCAGATAGGTTGGTGTGTAGTACTGCAGCGACTTGCGGATCTTGGCGCCGGTGTCGAGCGCGATCTTGAGCTCGGCGTAACGCTTGCCCGCGGCCATGAACAGCGAGCCGAAGGCCATGATCAGCAGGAACCACTGCGACAGATGGATATTGGCCGCCGCGCCGCCCGCGACCGCGCGCAGCAGGAAGCCCGACGACACGATGCAGATATCGAGTACGGCCTGATGCTTGAGCCCGAAACAGTAGGCCAGCTGGATCACGATGTAGACGGCCATCACCGCCGCCAGCTGCCAGGCCGCCGCGAACGAGAGCAGAATCGAGGCGCCCAGCAGCACCACCGACAGCGCGTACGCCAGATTCACCGGCACCACGCCGGCCGCGATCGGACGGAAGCGCTTGGTCGGATGGGCCCGGTCCGCCTCGACGTCCAGGGCGTCGTTGACCAGGTAGATCCCCGAGGCCGCCATGCAGAACACCACGAAGGCGATGGCGATGTGCCAGTCCCGCGTGAAATCGGCGATGGCGTAGGTGTCGGTGCCGGGAATCTTGCCCGCGGCCAGCGGCGCGGCCAGCACCAGGACGTTCTTGACCCACTGACGCGGCCGCACGGCCTTGACGAGGCCGCCGACCAGAGTCTTGGGCGGACCCTTGATGACAGCCTCGTCCAAATCGACGCTGGTCGGTTCTTCACTCATATCAGCGAGGGTTCTTTCCTGTGCGGTCACTGGTGAATCTCTTTTCGACGGCTAGCACTGCGGCTGCGGACGCGGCGCCCAGCGCGGAACCGGCGAGCACGTCGGAAGGGTAGTGCACCCCGAGGACGACCCGGGACAGCAGCATCGGAGGTACGAGTACCGCAGGCAAGGGTAGCCCGGTGAGCCGTCCGAGCAACACCGCAGCCGCCGTAGTGGAGGTGGCATGCGAGGACGGGAAGCTCAGCTTGCTGGGGGTCGACACGTTGACCTGCACCGACGGATCGTTCGGGCGGGGCCGCCGGACAACGCGTTTGATGATCACCGAGGCCGCGTGCGCGCCGAAGGCGCCGACCGCGACGCCGGCCCACTCGCGGCGGCGCGGCTTGTCGAGCAGGGCGCCGACCGCGCCGATGCCCATCCAGCCCAGCGCGTGCTCACCGAAATGCGACATGCCGCGAGCGGCCTTGATCACCTGCGGGTTTCGCCCGATCGTGCCCTGAACCGCATTGATGATCTTGACCTCGGCGGGTGCGGGCGACGCGGGATCGGGCACCACGCGCAGATGCGGCGAATCGGCCGATTCCGGTGCGGTGGCGGTCATTTCCCCTCGCTTCCGATGCCGAAGGCATTCTCCCAGGCGGCCGTGCTGGTCAAGTACGGATGTGCGGCACGATACTGCGCGCGGATTTCGCCGAACCGGGCGGCCAGCTCTTTGCGCAACCGCATGGCCTCTTTGAACAGTGCGAGCGCCTGGCGCGGATCGCGTTTGCGGTACACCACGCCGCGGCCGTCGGCCGTCGTCACCGTGACGCCGTCGACCTGCGAGAGCAGGAACCACCGGGCGTCGAGGGTCGGCACATTGAGCTGCGGGCGCTCATGATGTTCGGGCTTGGCCGGCCGCACACTGTGCACCAGACCCTTACCCAGGCGCACGATCTTCGCGATCGGATTGGCCGGTTCGCCGACCGCGCCGACATCCGCGCCGCTGGCGAACGGCAGCTCCGTCGAGGACGGCAGGACCACCGCGTCGGGGAAGTCCTTGCGCATCTTCGCGACCGAACCCAGTGCGGTCGGCAGCAGCTGGAACAGCCGGTCCGGACCCGCCAGGAAATCGCGGATCGCCTGGTTCTGGATGGCGACCGTCGAATACTCCAGGCACAGTAGATGTTTCAGGGTCGCCTTGATGGTGTTGACGACCATCGGCCGCCCGTCGCCCGGCAGGTGCAGCGCCGCGACCACCAGGCGGTTGCGCAGGTGGAAGTAGGCCTGCCAGTCGATGGCGTCGTCCTTGTCGCTCCAGGCCATATGCCATACCGCCGCGCCCGGCAGGGTGACGGTCGGATAGCCCGCCTGCTTGGCGCGCAGCCCGTATTCGACGTCGTCCCACTTCAGGAACAGCGGCAGCGGCTGACCGATCTCCTCGGCGACCGAGCGCGGGATGACGCACGTCCACCAGCCGTTGAAATCGACGTCGATGCGCCGGTGCAGCAGTTTGGAGTTGTCGCGGTCGCGCAGCGGATACTTCGAGAAGTCGTGGTCGTATTCGACATTCGGCGCGGCGGTCCACATCCAGATGCCGCGGTCGACGACCTCGCCCATGGTGTGCAGATGCGAGCGCTCCTGCAGATTCAGCATCTGCCCGCCGACCAGCGTGGGCGTGCGGGCGAAGCGGGCGAAGGCCAGCGCGCGCAGGATGCAGTCCGGCTCGATCTCGATATCGTCGTCCATGTAGACGATGTACTGCGCGTCGGTGGTCTTCAGCGCCTCGTACATGACCCGGCTGTAACCGCCGGAACCGCCGAGATTGGGCTGATCGTGCATCGCCAGCCGGTCGCCGAGCACCGCGGCCGCCTCGTCGAAGCCCGGCTCGTCGCGCACCTTGCGGTTGCCCTGATCCGGAATGATCACGGCCTTGACCTTCTCCAGCACCAGCGGGTCCGAGCCCAGGGCCGCAAGGGTTTTCACGCAGTCGGTGGGGCGGTTGAAGGTCGGCATGCCGACCGCGATGCTGCCCTCACCCGGAGCCTCGACCGGCGCGTACCAGCCGCCGCTGCGCAGTTCGACATGTGAGTCGGTGGTGATGTCGAACCAGATCCAGCCGCCGTCCTCGAAGGGGGCGAGGTCGACCTCGAATTCGACCGTGACGTCGGCGAAGGAGCCTGCGAGTCCGTCCCCCTTGTTCCCGGCGAGCCCACCCTCCTTGTCCTTGTTCCCGGCGAGCCCACCCTCCTTGTCCTTGTTCCCGGCATGCTTTTCGCCGGGATTCACCACCACGTCGGTACTGAACTCACTGCCCTGCACATGAATTCGCGAACCGTCGGCCTTGGACCGATACACGTCCACCCGCCCGTGGCCGGACAGTTCCAGCCGCAGCACAACGGATTTCAGAATCGACCAGCGCCGCCAGTAGGAGGCGGGCACGGCGTTGAAGTAGGTGCAGAACGACACCTCCGACTCCGCGCCGATCGACAGCGAGGTCCGCGAGGTGGCGTGGGCGCGACGGGCATTCGTCGCGGACTCCTCCAGATAAAGGGTGCGCACATCCAGCGGTTCACCCGGTCGGGGCAGGATGATCCGCTGCAGTAGCGATTTCGCGCGGGTTTCGGTCGTGGTCTGTTCCAATGTCGCCTGCATCGTCACTCGTTGTCGTCCGAATCCACCAGCGGCGCACCGGATTCCAGGTGCGGGCGCAGCACATTGTCGAAGGTGCTCAGCGCGCTGCCGATGGCCATGTGCATGTCGAGGTATTTGTAGGTGCCCAGTCGGCCACCGAAAAGCACCCTGGCCGAGGCGGTTTCGGCCTTGGCCCGCTCGCGGTAGGCGAGCAGTTTGGCACGGTCCTCGGGGGTGTTGATCGGGTAGTACGGCTCGTCGCCGGTCTGGGCGAAGCGCGAGTATTCGCGCTGGATGACCGTCTTGTCGGCCGGGTAGTCGCGCTCGGGGTGGAAGTGGCGCGGCTCGATGATGCGGGTGTAGGGCACATCCGCGTCGTTGTAGTTCATCACCGAGGTGCCCTGGAAGTCACCGGTCGGCAGCACCTCGGTCTCGAAATCGATGGTGCGCCAGCCCAATTCACCCTCGGCGTAGTCGAAGTAGCGATCCAGCGGGCCGGTGTAGACCACGGGGGCGTCCGGATTCTGCGCGCGCAGTTCCTCGCGCACCTCGAACCAGTCGGTGTTCACCCGAACCTCGATGAGCTCGGATTCGGCCATCTTCGACAGCCACGCGGTGTAGCCGTTGCGGGGCAGACCCTCGTAGGTGTCGTTGAAGTAGCGATTGTCGAAGGTGTAGCGGACCGGCAGGCGGGTGATGACGCCCGACGGGAGCTCCTTCGGATCGGTCTGCCACTGCTTGGCGGTGTAGTCGCGGATGAACGCCTCGTAGAGTGGGCGGCCCACCAGCGAGACGGCCTTCTCCTCGAGGTTGGCCGCATCCTTGGTCTCGATCTCCGCGGACTGCTCGGCAATGAGCTTGCGGGCCTCGTCCGGGGTGAAGTAGCGGCCGAAGAACTGCGAGATCAGACCCAGGCCCATCGGGAACTGGTAGGCCTGCCCCTTGTGCATGGCGAACACGCGGTGCTGGTAGCCGGTGAACTCGGTGAACTCGTTCACATAGTCCCAAACCCGCTTGTTGGAGGTGTGGAACAGGTGTGCACCGTATTTGTGCACCTCGATACCGGTTTCCGGATCCGCCTCCGAATAAGCGTTGCCACCCAGGTGGTGGCGGCGTTCGATCACCAGCACCCGCTTGCCGAGCAGGGTGGCGGTGCGTTCGGCGATGGTCAGCCCGAAGAAGCCGGAGCCGACGACGATGAGATCGAAGGGGGATGCGACGGTCACGGGAGCCCAGCGTATCGGAAGTCGCGCGGTGGTCCCGGTCGAGTGTGACAGTCCGTGAACGTGGGTGGGGTTTTCGCGCAATGTTCACCGAAACGGGCCCGCACCCGTCATCGAGCCGGTATTACATACGGCACCTGAATTGAACGTACGTCCAGTTCAATGCCGCCAGAACCGGAAGAACTTCAGATGCGGATCTCCCGTTCCCTGCGCCCGCTGCTCGGCGCATTCGTCCTGACCACCGCCCTGGGCGCGGGACTGCTGACCCCCTCGCCCGCCCGCGCCGACCAGCCCGCATCCCTCGCCGCCGCACCCGTGGCCGATGCCGCCGGACTCTGCGGCGCACAGGCCCCGACCTTCGACGACATCGTCACCTCGGCCGCCACCGCCCTGCGCGGTGTGGTCCCGGCCGCGCAGGTGGCCGACTTCGATCGACGGGTCGAGGACTTCCGGCACGACATCGCGACCCTGCGCGTCCACCGGGACGGACTGCCCGTCGATCCGGCCACCCTCGGTGGGCGACCCGAACAGCTCGACGATCCGATCGTGACCTATCTGGTCAACGGGCTGGACGCCGTGCGGACCGGCCGCCTCGATCAGACGGTGTCGGTATCGCGACTGACCGTGAACGATGTGATCGAGGTGTTCATCCTCGCCACCCGGATCGTGAAGATTCCGGCGCAGTTGGCCGCGAGCCTGGTGCCGACCGCCGGATTCTTCCTCAAATTCATCGTCGGCGGGGTGTTCAGCGGGGTGAAATGGCTGGCCCGCAAGGTGCAGGACCAGTTGCGAGCGACCTGTCCGGGCCCGAATGCGTATGGCGCGCTGGATCTCGACCCGTCCGACTTCCCGAGCGAACATGTCGCGGTGCCCGCGCCTATCGCCGATCTGGCCCGCCAGCTGGTGCTGGCCGACGGGCACTGCACGCCGATCGCGGATCTGACGACCGGCGCCCTGGTCGAACGCACCCGCGATTTCCTCGCGCACACCGATCTGCCGATCGATCGAAATGCCCTGAACGCCACCGCGACCGGAGTCCAGGACTTCCTGCACGGCAACCGAATCGCCAAGCTCGCGCTGCTACGCAAGACCGATGAACTCGGCCCGATCGTGGACTACATCGACTACGGCCCGATCACCTTCCTGGCGAATCTGGGCTTCGACATCTACGAGGGCAAGGCGCTGGACACCGTCGCCCTGTCCGATATCACCGTCGAGAACGCCTACGACCTCACCACTTTGGTGCTGGATGTGACCAGTCTGCTGCTGACCGCCGCCAATCTGGTCGCCGGATGGACCGGCGTCTCGTCCACCGTGCTCACCCCGCTCGGCATGGCCGAGACGTTGGCCTTCGCCCCCGCGACCTACGGCGCGCCGATCCTGCGCGGGGTGATGCAGTCGATGTGTGCGGTGTAGCTCAGTAGTACGGCTGCGGTGGCCGCCGCCCGGCGGCCACCCAGCGACCGGTGGAGCCGAGTATCGCGAAGCACAGCACCAGGGCCTGCACGGCGACGAAGACGCTCAGCACCGCGGCCATCGAGGGCAGATCCGAGGTGTGCACGCCCCAGCGAACGCTGCCGTAGATCATCCAGCCCGACATGTAGAGCATCGCGAACAGCGGCGTGCCGATCAGCAGGGCACGGCCGGCCCTACGCCGGGCGAACAGCAGGATCGCGCCGATGAACAACAGGATCGCGGCCGGACCCGCGCCCAGCCCCATCGACAACGCTATGCCCGCGTCGTCGGAGCCGACCGCGCTCTCGCGCCGCTCCTCGGAGTAGGCGATGGCCGCCCCGCCCGTGACGAGCGCGAGAAAGATCCCGTCGAGCAGGGCCAGCAATCCCGCCGTAATCGCGGTTCCGGCACCGGGTTTCGGCTCCGGTCCGCCGTAGTCGTACGGATATGCCATGGCGGACCTCATCAGTAGTTGGGCTGTACCCGCCCCGGCGGTAATCCGTCCCCTCACACGCTCGGGCGCGAACTCTACCGCCCGGACGCCGATCTGTCGTCGGATCTCAATAGCCGACCGTGAAGCGAGTGCGGTGGTATTTCGGATGTTCGGCCTCATCGAGCAGGGCGACCGCGAAATCCTCCAGCGAGATGAATGACGCACCGGTGTCGGTGGTCACCAATTCGTTTGTGCCCGTTCGGTATTCGCCGGTTCGCTCGCCGGGTTCGAGTTCGGCGGGCGGGCTGAGATAGGCCCAGTCCACCGGGCCGCCGTCGGGCTCGGCGGCCGCGGCCTGGAACAGTTGCAGCTGGGCGTGGCAGGCCAGGGCGATGGGGAGCAGATGCGGTGGGAAGTCGGGCATTTCGATCAGGCAGCGGCCGTCGGCGCCCGGTACGGTCAGATGTCCGGCGCCACCCACTACCAGCAGGCGCACTCCGGTTCGGGTCAGGCCGGTCAGCAATCCCGCTGCGACATCGGCCAATTCGTATTCCCGGCCCAGCGACGGGCGGGTGGCGCTGATGACCAGATCCTGGCCCGCGCTGAGTTCGGCGACCTGATCCGGGTCGGTGGCATCGCCCGCCCGCAGTTCGACCGCCACGGGAAGCCCGCGCAGTCGGTGTGGATCGCGCGAGACCGCGGTGACGTGATGGCCGCGGGCGACGGCCTCGGCCACGACTCGCCCGCCGACCGCACCGGATGCTCCGAAGACGGTGATACGCATGGTTATTCGTTCTCCTTGTCGAGGGCTGGCTTCAGGCGACCTGGTCCACCGAGGCGGACGGCGCCGGTTGGGTCACCGAGACATTGCGCACGGCAGGCTTTTTCGAATCGTCGGGCTTACGCGCCGCGCCGGTCTGCGCGAGCAGCGTGCCCGCCAGGGCGATGACGATGCCGAGGATCTGCAGCGGCGACAGCGCTTGGCCGAGCCAGGCCCAGCCGATGACCGCCGCACCGAGCGGGCTCAGCAGGCCCAAGAAGGCGATCGAGGTCGCGGGCATCCGGGACAGGCCGCGGAACCAGAGCACATAGGCCGCGGCGGTGCCGATCAGGCCGAGGTAGAGGTAGCCGCCAATGGCCGGGACATCCATTGCCGGCGGCGCGCCCTCGACGAGCAGGGCCAGCGGCAGCAGCATCAGCCCGCCCGCGGTGAGCTGCCAGCCGGTGAAGGCGACCGGGCCGACGCCCTCGGGTCGTCCCCATTTACCGGTGAGCACGGCCCCGGCGGCCTGGGACGCCGCGCCGACCAGACCGGCAGCCACACCGATGACGTCGAGTGTCGCGTTCGCGCGCAGCACCACCAGCGCCACACCCGAGATCCCGATGATCGCGGCGATCACCTTGCGGCTGGTCGGCCGCTCGCGCAGCAGCATGGCCGCGAAGCCGAGGGCGAACATCGGTGTCGCCGCGCCGAGTACGGCCGCGACGCCGCCGGGTAGCCGGTAGGCGGCCAGGAAGAGCAGCGCGAACCACACGCCGATATTCAGCACGCCGAGCAGTCCGGCGCGCCAGATCCAGCGACCGTGCGGCAGTCGCCGGGTCGCGGCGATCAGCAGCAGTCCGACCGGCAGCGCCCGCATCAGCGCGGTGAACATCGGCCGCTCGGACGGCAGGAATTCGGAGGTCACGGCATAGGTCGTGCCCCAGACCAGGGGTGCGAGCCCGGTGAGAGCGAGGGTGCCGACACGCGAGGAGGTCGCGGCGGGGATGGTTGTCATGTCGGTCTCTCCTGATTCATAATCTCAACATTGAGATAAGACAGCACGATTCATCTTCATGTCAAGTATCTTCATATTGAGATTTTAGACATCGAGAGGACAGCGGATGAGTGACGCCGTGGATCAGGTGGTGGCCGCGTGGGCGAAAGTGGATCCGGATCTGGACGTTTGGCCGACCCACGTGATCGGCCGGCTCAAGCGCCTGGCCCGCCTGCTCGAGCGGCAGATGAAGGAGTTCTTCGCGCCGCACGGGCTGGAGTACTGGGAGTTCGACGTACTCAGCACGCTGCGGCGCTCCGGCGGTCCGCACGGGCTGACCGCGGGCGCGCTGATCAAGGCCACGATGGTCACCTCGGGCGCGATCACCAACCGCATCGATCGGATGGCGGCCAAGGGTCTGGTCCAACGCGAGGCCGATCCCGCGGATCGCCGCACGATCCGCATTCGGCTGACCGATCGGGGCCGCGCGCTCATCGACGAGATCATGCCGCTGCACGTCGCCAACCAGGCCCGGGTGCTGGGCGGAATGAACCGTCCCGATCTCGACCAGCTGATCGTGCTGCTGCGCGAACTGTCGGAATCGCTGGGCGATACCGAGTTGGACTGAGCCCTAGCGGGCGGGGCCCACCGCGGGTCCGACGTCGAGGGTTCGGATATCGACGGGCTGACCGCCGCCGGGTGCGGCCGAATATTCGGTGCGCAGAATGCGTCCGTCGCGCAACAGGACCTGTCCGGCCGTCGCGTGCACGGCCGCGGTGGCGCGCGGATCCTCCTTCTCGGTGCCCGGATACTGCTGGCAGTCGGTCGTATCGCAGGTCTGGGCATAGGGATAGCGATGTTCGGCCAGGGCGTAGGAGCGGGCGGCGACGGCCTGTGCGCGCAGCGCCTCGACTCCGCCGCGATCGGCCCAGTTGGCCTGCATCTCGGCCGGGACGACGCCCAGCAGATAGTCCTCGACATCGACCTCGTCGACCGTGCGTGGCTCGCCGTTCTCGAGTGTCACCCCGAGCGCGCCGCGGAAGGTCGCGCCGTCGCAGACCTTCAGATGTTCGGCCGCCGGACGGTCCGAGCCCGGATCGATCGGATAGGCCCAGGGATCGTCGGTCGAACCCTCCCAGACCTTTTCGCCGTCGCAGCCCAGCGTCACCGTGACGTGTGCGCCGCCGTCCGGAGTCGGGGTCAGATGCGCGGCCTGACCGGCGACCACGCGTCGCCCGGCGACCGCGAGGCCGCTGTCGGAGTACACGTCGAGGGTCTGATTGTCGTATACGGTCAGCCGGACGCGGACCGGGGTGGGCGCGATGGTGGCCTCGGTCGCGCCCGGATAGTAGGCCAGGAGAATGCTCTGCGCCGAAGCGCCCGCGGCCGCTCGTTCCAGCGCGCCGAACTGGCTCATACCCCGGCCGTGACCGGTGGCCGACAGCGGCCGATAGGCGGCCTCGACCGGGCGGATCAGCGGATAGGCCAGGGTGACGACGATGGTGCCGCCGGTCAGCGCGATCGCGATCCCCGCGATCGCTATTCGTCCGCGCCGTCGCCGACGCCGGCGTAGGTCACCCTCCCGTGCTGCGGTCGTACCTGCCATGCGGACTCCCCAGGGATGGCGGGGCGGCATGTCCTCCCCGCGTAGCGGCTACCGGAAAGTTACATTTCAGCTATCGCGACTCTCAGTCTCGAGTGAAGCTTTAGTCTTGTGACATTTGTGACTATTGTGACTATTGATCCGTCAGGAATCAACCCGCATCGCTGCTGACGGTCGCCGGCTCTAACCGAATGGGAGACGATCGTGCCGTACCGCAGACCGCAACGCTCGTATCTACTACCGGTGGTCACGACCCTCGCGGTCGCGGCGCCCCTGGCGACAATCCTGCTCCGGGATTCGCCGGAATACCGGCCGGCGACCGACAGCAACTTAGCCGCGATTCCGGCGCAAATGGCCGAGGTGGCCCTGGCCTCCGCCCCCGACGTAATCCTGCCGCTGCGCGAACTGACCGGCCTGGACCTACCCGACCTGCACCTGTCGGACCTGCGCAAAATCCCCCTGCCCCGGGCCATCCCGATCCCCGCGGGCCTACCCAACCCCCTCGGCGGCGAACTCCCGACCGAGATCCCCCTCCCCCAACTGAACAGCCCCCAATCGGGTTCGACGCCAATGGGTTCCACCCCCGCGGGCTCAGCACCGGCGGGCTCCCCCACAACACCCGCGGCTCCGGCACCCGCGAACCCCGCACCGGCGGGTTCGGCGATGGGACCCGCACCCGCAGGTTCCGGACCCGCGAACCCCGCACCCGCGGCTCCGGACCCCGTGAACTCCACTCCGGCAGGTTCGGCGATGGGACCCGCACCCGCAGGTTCCGCGCCCGCGAACCCCGCACCCGCGGCTCCGGACCCCGTGAACTCCACTCCGGCAGGTTCGGCGATGGGACCCGCACCCGCAGGTTCCGCGCCCGCGAACCCCGCACCCGCGGCTCCGGCCCCCGTGAACTCCACTCCGGCGGGCTCGGCCACAACGGGATCCGCGCCCACGGGCGTGGCGATCGCGAGCCCCGCGCCCAATGCCCCGTCTTTCATTGCGGCACAGAGTGATTCCGGCGATCCGGCCCAGATCCCGGGGGCCGATCCCAATACGCCCGCGCTCACGCCGGGCGCGGTCTCCTCCGATCTGACCGACAAGCTCGGGGCCGAGGTCAAGGAGTTGAGCCGGGATACGCCGTTCAGCATGGTCGCGCTCACCTCGAAGGATCTGGCCGGGACCAAATCGCTGGTGCGGGCGCGTAAGGACGATGGCGGGTGGGGGCCCTGGTACACCACCGATCGGGTGGAGAGCTCGCGCGATGATCACGTCCGAGACGAGAAGACCGGCACCGAACCGATTTTCGTGGGGAGGACCAAGGCCGTTCAGGTGCTGGTGACGCACAAGGCCGCCGCGGCGGTCCCGCACACCGACGATCCGGCTCAGCTCGCGGCGGCGGGACTGTCCGCGGTGCTGATCGATCCCGGCCGCGGCGTGGCCGATCGGAATCTGGCCGATGTGGCCCAGGCGCTGCCGGGTAACGGGCCCCAATTCATCAGCCGGGCGCAGTGGGGCGCGGATGAATCCCTGCGCGACAACTGTCCCGAACAGCAGCCGACCTACGACGACGGCCTCGGCGGAATCACCGTGCACCACACCGCCGGTCGCAACGACTACACCCGGGAGGAGTCCGCGGGCATCGTGCGGGCGATCTACTCCTATCACGCGAAGACGTTGGGCTGGTGCGATATCGGCTACAACGCCCTGGTCGACAAGTACGGCCAGATCTTCGAGGGCCGCTTCGGCGGGATGGACAAGCCGGTGCAGGGCGCGCACGCGGGCGGATTCAACGAGAACACCTCCGGCGTGGCGATCATGGGCGACTTCCAGACCGAGCCGCCCACCGATGCGGCCGTGGAGGCCGCCGGACAGCTGATCGGCTGGCGGGCCAGGATGGCCGGGCTGGATCCCAAGGGCCACACCACGATGTATTCCGAGGGCACCGACTTCACCCCGTATCCGGAAGGCGCCGCGGTGCAACTGCCGATCGTCTTCGCCCATCGCGACGTGGGCAGCACCACCTGCCCCGGCGACGCCGCGTACGCGCTGATGGATCGCATCCGCGATATCGCCGCCGGGGCGGCGGGCGCACCCGCGCGCACCGATGTGCGAACCAATGCGGGTGCGAACGAGTCGAAGACGATGCCCTCCCCCGCGCCCGGGACCCGGCAGTCCCAGCGCAGTCAGCCCGATCTCGCCGCGCTGGCCACCCTCACCACCCGGATCCTGAATCTGCTGGATCAGAACACGATCGCGAAATACTATGCGGCACAGGGCGGTCCGAACGGCCACCTGGGCGCGGCCGCATCCGAGCCGATCGCGACCCGCGACGGCGGCCAGTACGTGAAATTCGTCAATGGCTACGTCTACTCCGCACCGGACGGCACCATCACCGAGGTGGTCGGCCGCGTCCTCGACCGATTCCTCCAATTGGGCGCGGAGAGCGGCATTCTGGGCCTGCCCGCGAAGAACGCCTATCCGGTGCCCGACGGCATGCGGGCGGACTTCCAGTACGGCTCGCTGATCCTCAACACGGCGACGGGCCTGATCACGACGCTGCTGAAGTCCTACAGCGATACCCGCGGCGCGGCCACCATTCCCGCGCCGCGATAGCGCTCAGCCCCACCAGCGTTCGAGGACCTGGGCCACGCCGTCGGCGGAGTTGGAGGCGGTGATCTCGTCGGCGGCGGCCCGCGCCTCGGCGTGGGCGTTGGCCATCGCCACGCCGTGCCCGGCCATGCGCAGCATCGGAACGTCGTTGGGCATATCGCCGAAGGCCACGATCGCGGTGTCCTGCACGCCGAGGCGTTCGGCGACCACCGCCAGGCCCGCGGCCTTGGTGATACCGGGCGCGGACAGTTCGATCAGCCCGTTATTGGTCGAATAGGTGATGTCGGCCCGGCCGCGCAACTGCGGTTCCAGCGCCGCGCGCATATCGGCGCTGCTGGCCCCGCGTAACCGGATCAGCATTTTGATCGCGGGCGCCGCGAAGACCTCACCCCGCGCCACCTGCGTGTCGTCGGGATTGAGCCAGGCGTGCTCGTACTCCGGCGAACTCACGAACTGCGGTGTGGCCGCATCGTGCGCACTCGCGCCGACCCGCTCGGCGGCCAGCCCACAACCGGGCAGGATCCGCTCGGCCAGATCCGCGATCCAGGCCAGGCTCTCCGCGTCCAGGGTGGTGCTGTGCAGGATGCGATCGGCGGCGCTGTCGTAGATGACCGCACCGTTGCCGCACACGCTCAGCGGCGCGTGTCCCAGCCCCTCGACCACGGGCGCGATCCACCGCGGCGGCCGCCCGGTGGCCAGGACGAAGGGCACCCCGTCGGCGACCAGCGCGGCCACGGCGGCCCGGGTGCGCGGCGTCACCCGCTCCTGCTCGTCGATCAGCGTGCCGTCGACGTCGGTGGCCACCATCTTCGGTTTGGACAGGTGCAGACGAGTCACCCATTCCATCCTGCCGGAAACGCTGCCCGGACCGTAATCACGATTCGGGGCGACCCCAGGGGTTATCGGTCGGCGCAGGGCCCGGTTGCGGGGCCGGGGGCTGCGGCGACGGCGGTTGACCCGGGTAGGGCTGTGACGGATACGACTGTGGCGAATAGGGCGCGCCCGGATATCCGGGCGGATAGGCCCCGGTCGGGCGGTGTGCCAGCCATCGCCCGGTCGCGGGGACCAGGGCGAGGACCAGCGTCACGACAGGGAAGGCCAATCCGACCAGACCACCCACGGTTCCACCGACCGCACCGGCCGCGGAGTCGAAGGCTCCGGCACTCGCCGACACCGCGACGCCCACGAGGCCGATCAGAAGCGACAGCACCGTGGCGACCACGATCAGCGACCGCCCGATCGGCTTGCGCAGGAAGATCGCGATCGCACCCCAGGCCAGCAGCGCGCCGATCACGAATCCCGACACGCCGATCGCCATCAGATAGGACCCGGCCCAACTCCGTGTGTACACACCGGAATCGACGTACTCGCGGCCGAATCCGGTCGCGCCCAACGCCACATCAACCAGTCCGCCGAGCAGCTCACTCACCGCCCCCAGCGCCGCCAGCACACCCGCGGCAATGGCCGTCCCGCCGCTCGGCGCGGGTTGCCATGCCTGCGGGTACGGGTCGTAGCCGCCCGGATACTGCGGAAGATTCATCGATCAGCCCCCTTGTTCGAACCTGAACTTCGTCCGTAACGATCGGACCGATGCACGATATCTCCGATTCGGGCATGTCACCCGCCGTGCATAACACGCCACCAACCCCATGTGTCCCTATGATCAGGGGCTAGTAACCGACCCGAGGGGACCGATGACCGGCTTTCTGCTACGACGTGCGCTGAACTATGTCGTGCTGCTGGTGCTGGCGACGTTCCTGACGTTCAGCCTGGCCTCGTTGACCTTTCATCCGCTCGACAGCCTGCAACAGCGCAATCCGCGGCCCCCGCAATCGGTGATCGACGCCAAGGCCGAGGAGCTGCACCTCAACGATCCGATCCCGCAGCGCTATCTGACCTGGGTCGGCGGCATGGTGCACGGCGACTTCGGCAAGACGCTGGGCGGCCAGCCCGTCAGCGAGGAGCTGCCGCGCCGGATCGGTGTCAGCCTGCGCCTGTTGATCGTCGGATCGATCGTGGGCACGGTCCTCGGTGTATTGATCGGTGCGGCGGGGGCCATCCGGCAGTACAGATTCAGCGACTACTTCACGACGATCGTCTCGCTGCTGATTCTGAGCACCCCCGTGTTCCTACTCGCTACCATCCTGAAATATGGTGCGCTGGAAGTCAACTCCCTGACGGGTCAGCAGATCTTCCTCTACACCGGCGAAACCTCGGCGAATGCCGTGCACGGACTGTGGAATCAGCTGGTCGACCGCCTCCAGCACATGGTCATACCCAGCCTCGGCCTGGCCTTGGGCTCGATGGCCAGTTACAGCCGCTACCAACGCAATGCGATGCTCGACGTGCTGCAGAGCGATTTCATCCGCACCGCCCGCGCGAAGGGGCTCACTCGCAACCGCGCACTGTACAAACACGGCCTGCGCACCGCCCTGATCCCGATGGCCACCCTGTTCGCCTACGGTCTCGGCGCGCTGATCACGGGCGCGACCTTCACCGAGAAGATCTTCGGCTGGCACGGTGTCGGCGAATGGCTGGTGGACGGCATCAATGCCCAGGACCTCTACATCGTGGCAACGGTCACCGCGTTCGCCGGTTTGGTGGTGCTGGTCTCCGGTTTGCTGTCCGATATCGTCTATGCCCTCCTCGATCCCCGGGTGCGTGTGTCATGAGCGAAGCGGAGATCATCGTTCAGGGCGCGCCGGAACCCGCCGCGGCCGGACGCCGGAAACTGGTGTTGCGCCGGTTCCTTCGCAACAAAGCGGCGGTGACGGGCCTGATCGTCCTGCTGCTCATGCTGATTCTGGCCTTCGCGCTGCCGCCATTGCTGAAATACGACTACGAGCAGCTGGATTACACGGCGTTGCTGAAGCCGCCGAGCCCGGATCATCCGTTCGGCACCAATCAGATCGGCCAGGACGTCCTCGCCCAGACGCTGCGCGGACTGCAGAAGTCACTGGTGATCGGCTTCAGCGTGGCGATCTTCACCAGCCTCATCGCCGTGGCGACCGGATCGGTCGCGGGCCTGCTCGGCGGCTGGACCGACCGGGCCATCATGTGGCTGGTCGATCTGCTGCTGGTGGTGCCCAGCTTCATCGTCGTCGCGATCTTCGCACCGCGCACCAAAGGTAGCGGTTCGATCATCCTGCTGATCGTGCTGCTGGCGGCGTTCAGCTGGATGATCAGCGCGCGGATCGTGCGCGGGCTGACCCTGAGCCTGCGCGATCGCGAATTCGTCCGGGCCGCACGGTATATGGGCGCCTCGACCTGGACCGTCATCACCACCCACATCGTCCCGAACATCGCCTCGATCCTGATCATCGACACCACGCTCTCGGTCGGTTCGGCGATCATCGCCGAGACGGGCCTGAGCTATCTGGGCTTCGGCGTACAGCCGCCGGATGTGTCCCTGGGCTCGCTGATCGCCGCGGGCACCAAATCCGCGCTGACCTATCCGTGGCTGTTCCTGTTCTCCGGTGGCCTGCTGGTGATCACGGTGCTGTGCGCGAATCTGGTCGGCGACGGCCTGCGCGACGCCTTCGATCCGAGCTCCAGGCGAGCGCGGTCGCGGCGTAGGCAAAACGACGATCCGCAAGGTCCGGCCGCGGTGCCGACTGATGGAAAGGCCGCCGCAGCATGAGTGAGGCGATGCGTGCGACAACCGCACCGCTGCTGGAGGTTTCGGACCTCCACGTGTCGTTCCCCTCCGAGGAGGGTCGTATCGACGCCGTGCGCGGGGTGAACTACACCGTCGCCGACGGCGAGGTGCTGGCCATCGTGGGTGAATCCGGTTCGGGTAAATCGGTGTCCTCCCTGGCGGTGATGGGTCTGCTGCCCGATCAGGCGCGGGTGCGCGGGTCGATCCGATTGCGCGGTAAGGAATTGCTGGGCATGGGCGATCGCCAGCTGTCCAGCCTGCGCGGCAGCCGGATCAGCATGGTCTTCCAGGATCCGCTCTCCGCGCTTACCCCGGTGTACCGCATCGGTGAACAGATCGCCGAAGCCCTGCTGGCCCACGGGAAGATGGGCAAATCCGAGGCCGCGCGTCGGGCGGTGGAGCTGTTGGATCTGGTCGGCATTCCCGATCCGGAATTGCGCGCCAAGGCATTCCCGCACGAATTCTCCGGCGGTATGCGCCAGCGCGTGGTGATCGCGATGGCCATCGCCAACGATCCGGAACTGATCATCTGCGACGAACCGACCACTGCGCTCGACGTCACCGTGCAGAAGCAGATCCTCGGCCTGCTGCGCAAGGCCCGCGACATCACCGGCGCGGGCGTGGTGATGATCACCCACGATATGGGCATCGCCGCCACCCTGGCCGATCGGGTGGCGGTCATGTACGCCGGGCGAATCGTCGAAACCGCGGGAGCCACCGAACTTTTCAACTCCCCGCGCATGCCCTACACCGTCGGCCTGCTCGGCTCCATCCCGCGCATGGACGGCCCGCCGCGCGCCCCGCTGATTCCCATCGTCGGCGCGCCACCGGCCATGCACGCGCTGCCGCCCGGCTGCCCGTTCGCCCCGCGCTGCCCGGTCTCGATCGATGACTGCCGCGCCGCGGAACCACCGCTGCAGGACACCAATCCGGGCCATCGCGCCGCGTGTATCCGCACGGCGGAGGTCGGCGCCGACGCGCTGTTCGCCGCCTACCGCCGCGAGATCACCGAGCCGGAACGCGAGGTCGAGCCGGATCCCCGTGTGGTACTGCGGGTTTCGGGACTGACCAAAACCTTCCCGATCACCTCCGGCGTGGTGTTCAAACGCCGCCAGGGCGAGGTGCGCGCGGTCGACGGTATCGACTTCGAGGTGCGCGCCGGACGCACCCTGGCGCTGGTCGGCGAGTCGGGTTCGGGTAAATCCACCACGCTGACCCAGATCCTGGATCTGATCCGGCCGGAGGCGGGCGTCATCGAGGTGCTCGGCCACGACGTGACCACCCTGACCAAGGCGCAGCGCCGCGAGATCCGCCGCAAGATGCAGATCGTCTTCCAGGATCCCTCGGCCTCCCTGGATCCGCGCCTGCCCATCTTCGACGCGCTGGCCGAACCGCTGCGGGTCGACGGCCGCTCGCGCGACGAGATCCGCAGGCGGGTACCGGAATTGCTGAAGCAGGTCGGCCTGCGCAGTGAACACGCCGACCGCTACCCGGCCGACTTCTCCGGCGGACAGAAACAGCGCATCAATATCGCCCGCGCGCTGGCGCTGGATCCGGAACTGCTGGTGCTGGACGAACCGGTGTCCTCGCTGGACGTCTCGATCCAGGCGGGCGTGCTGAATCTGCTGCGCGAGTTGCAGGCCGAGCGCGGACTGTCGTATCTGTTCGTCTCGCACGATCTGTCGGTGGTGCGCAACCTCGCCCACGACATCGCCGTGATGTATCGCGGCAAGATCGTCGAATCAGGCCCGGCGGAACAGATTTTCGCCGCTCCCCGCGACGAGTACACCCGCGCCCTCATCGACGCGGTCCCCGTTCCGGTTAAGTAGTACCCCTGTCCCGACGGAAGGAGCGATCCATGCGGATTCGTTCGACAGTGATCCGAGCCGCGATACCCGCGGTCACGCTAGGTTTGATCGTGTCCGGCTGTTCGAGCTCGGATTCCGGCGGCACCGGAACGTCCGCGATCGGGACAACCAACGACATCAATCCGCACGATGTGGCAGATCTGCGCGACGGCGGCAATCTGCGGCTGCCGATCTCGGCGCTCCCGGTCAACTGGAACACCCTGTCCGTCGACGGCAACGACATCGAGATCACCAACGTCGAACGGCCGATGATGCCGCAGGCGTTCCGGATCGACGCCGCGGGCAACACCTCCGTGAACACCGACTACTTCACCGATGTCCAACTCACCAATACCAATCCGCAGCAGGTCACCTACACCATCAACCCGAAGGCGGCCTGGTCCGACGGCACCCCCATGAGCTGGGAGGACATCGCCGCCGAGGCCAACGCGCTCAGCGGGCGCGACAAGTCGTACCTGATCGCCAACAACAGCGGTTTCGATCGGGTGGAGAAGGTCGAACGCGGTAAGGACGACAAACAGGCCGTCATCACCTTCAACAAGCATTTCGCGGAGTGGAAGGGCCAGTTCGCGGGCAACAGCTTCCTGCTGCCCAAATCCGTCACCGGTAACCCCGAGGCGTTCAACAAGAGCCAGGTCGACGGCATCACGGTGACCTCGGGCCCGTTCCGCGTCCGCTCCACCGACCGGGCACAGGGCCGAATCGTGCTGGAGCGCGATCCGAAATGGTGGGGCGCCACCCCGAAATTGGACACCATCACCTTCAGCGTGCTGGCCTCCGAGGCGACCCTGCCCGCACTGCAGAACAACGAGATCGATGCCGATGGCATCGGCAACCGCGACGAACTCAAGACCGCACAGGGCATTCCGGATGTGGCGATCCGCCGTACGCCCGCGACGCAGTGGTCGCATCTGACCTTCAACGGCGCGCCGGGCTCCATCCTGTCCGATCCGGCGGTGCGCGTGGCCATCATCAAGGCCATCGACCGCCAGGGCATCGCCACCGCGATCGATAACGGCCTGGTGGCCAATCCCCACGCGCTGAACAACCACGTCTACCTCGAGGGTCAGGCGGGCTTCCAGGACAACAGCCTGCCCTACGATCCCGACGCCGCAGCCAAGGAGCTCGACGCGGCGGGCTGGAAGCTCAACGGCGACGTGCGCGAAAAGAACGGGCGCAAGCTAGAAATCCGCGATGTCATGTACAACCAGGACATCTGGGTGCAGATGGCGCAGATCATGCAGCAGAATCTGGCGCGCGTCGGCGTGAAGCTGAATATCGAGACCAAGCCCGGCCAGGGCTATTTCAGCCAGGTGATCCAACCCGGCGATTTCGATGTGGCGCAGTGGTCCTGGGTCGGTGACCCGTTCCCGCTGGGCAGCCTGAACCAGATCTGGGGCTACGACCCGAAGGATATCCAGGGCAATTACGGTCGCATCGGCTCACCCGAACTCAACGATCTGATCGAGAAGACGGTCTCGGAGCTCGATGAGAAGAAGGCGATCGAACTGGCCAACCAGGTCGACAAGAAGATCTGGGAGGAGGGCCATTCCGCGCCGCTGATCCAGTCGCCGGGCATCCTGGCCGTGCGCGCCGGGCTGGCCAACTACGGCGCCCGCGGTCTGGCCACACTGGACTGGACCAAGGTCGGCTTCCTGAAGTGATCTCCGGTTCGGGCCATCCGCTGGCCTATCCGGCTCTGACGACGTTCGGCGTCCTGGCGATCTGTCTCGCCTGGGCGCCGTTCGGCGATGTGGAGCTGATCGGTCTGGTAGCGACGGTGGCGCTGGTCGTCCTGGGCTACAGCGGATTTCGTTTCGCGGTCGCCGTCGGTGCGCTGCGGTGGCGGGTCGTACAGGCGGGGACGGCGGCGGGTAAGCGGGTGCGGCAGCAGCATCGGCTGTCGAGCCGGTCCTGGCTGGAGTTCACCGCGGGCGGGCGAACCCGTTGGCTGCCGGTGTACTTCGATCCGGCGTTGGTCACGCAGGCGGAGGCGGCGGTCGAATTCGGCGCTGGGACAGTACGTCTGGGCGAGCGGCGGCTGTATCCGTCCGGACCGCCGCGAGATTCGGAGCCGGTGGGCAGGCTGATCGACAATCCGACGCGGCCGGATCCGGACGGTCCGGCCCATGCCGCCCGTGCCGAGCGGCCCGCTCGCCGATTACTGCTGGACGCCCAGTCCGCGGTCGCCGCGCCCTTCGCGGGATTGTTCTGGGTGTACGCGGTGGGCGGCGGCCTGGTCGCCTTCGCCTGCGCGAGTACCGTTTTCGCGGGTACGGCGATCTGGTTGGCCGCGATCCGGGGGTCGGATCCCAGCTGAGTCAGATCGGCTGCTGCTGGGTGCAGCAGTGGATGCCGCCGCCGCCCTCGGCGACCGCGTTGTATTCGATGCGCACCACCTCGCGGCCCGGGAACTGTTCGGCGACGATGCCCGCGGCCCGGTCGTCGCTGCGGCGGTCGCCGTAGGCGTGCAGGTAGACCGCGTCGTTGCCGACGTAGAAGTTGGCGTAGGAGTAGAGGAAGTCCATGCCGCGCTCGCCGGGCATATCGGCCCGATTCGGTTGCGGCAGTTCGACGATCTCGAAAGGGCGGCCCGTAACGTCGGTGGCCTCGGCCAGCCGGGAGCGCGCCTTGGCGGCCGCCCGGGCGAAGACGTCGGCGGGGTCCGGATCGACCGGCCAGTCCAGCAGAATGACGCCCGGGCTGGCGAACCGCGCGAACGCGTCGACGTGACAATCGGTCACATCCTCGTCGGCCACCCCCTGCAGCCATACGATCTTGCCGATGCCCAGCAGATCGGCCACGGCCCGTTCGATGTCTTCGTGCCGCAGATCCGGATTGCGATTCGGATTGATCAGCGAACTCTCCGTGGCCAGCATGGTGCCCGCGCCGTCGACCTCGAGCGCGCCGCCCTCGGCCACGATGGGGGCGATCACGCGCTCGATTCCCGCATTCTCCAGAACCTTTCGGGCCACCTTGGCATCCATGTGGAATTCGGCCTTCTGGCCCCATCCGTTGAAATTGAAGTCGATTCCGATGAGCGAGCCGTCCGCGGCGCGGGCGAAGGTCGGACCGGTATCGCGCAGCCACAGATCGTCCAGCGGCGCGGGGATGACCTCGACCGCCGAACCGCAGGCCAGCCGGGCCTGATCGACATGTTCGCGCCGGGCGATCACGGTCACCGGCTCGCGTTCGGCGATCGCGCGCGCCAGCCGCGCCACATCGTCGCGCACCAGCGGCAGCAGGTGTTCCCACACCGATTCCTTGGCCGGCCAGGCCAGCCAGGTCCGAGCATGTGGAGCGGATTCCGCCGGCATCACATAGCGCGTCATGATTCCGAACGGTATCTAGTCCGAACGCGACACGCAGGAAGGGCTGTGTGTCGGCTGGTCACCCGGGCGCGCCGACCGGCGTGTCGGATACGGACGCCTGACCAGCAGATCCCCCGGTCAGCGCTCGGATCCGAGTACGCCGTCGAGTAACCGGCGCAGCGCCCATTCGAACTCCGCGGCGGGATCCTCGGCGAGCAGATGCGACCGGACCGTGGTGAGCGCGGGATAGTCCAGCGGATCGACCTCGAAACCCGGATGGCCGAGCGGATGCTCGTTGACGACCTGGCCCAGCAGCAGATGCCAGGCCGCGCGATAGGTGCGCGCGGCGGTCGCGGCGTCGAGTCCGGCCTCCAGCAGGGAGGCCATCGCCCCCTCGGTGAACGGCAGCGCGGTCGGGGTGACCGAGGCGGCGTCGACGATCACGCGCGCCGCCCACGGATGCGCGAGCAGGACGCGATGCGCGGCGCACCACTGCTCGACGAGCCGTTCGCGCGGGGTTCCCGCGCGCGGCACCGGAAACGCCCGCGCGAGATCGTCGTTGAGCAGGGCCAGCAGTTCGCGCCGATCGGCGATGTGGCGGTAGAGCGAGGCCTGGCCGGTGTCGAGCTCCTGCGCGATCCGGCGCAGGGTCAGCGCGGCCAGACCCTCCGCATCGGCGACGCGGCGCGCGGCGATCACGATCGCCTCGCGGCTCAGGCGTTCCGCGCGCATTCCGCTCCTTCCGTCGCCGCTGAGCCTAACCAACCGCGACACAGGGCCTTGCGAACGTTGTTCGCAAGTAGTTAGGGTCACCTAACGCGAACGATGTTCGCATAATTGGGAGGTGCTGTGCACTCGGATATCTCGTCCACTCGGCGTATCGGCGCGATGGTCGCGCTGAGCTTCGGCGTGCTGTCCTACGGGCTGATGCAGACCATGCTGGTCCCGGCTCTCGGCGTATTGCAGCGGGCGCTGCACGCGAGTACGAGCGCCGCGACCTGGGCGGTGCTCAGCGCACCGCTGCTGGCCAGCGCGGTGCTCACACCGGTGATCGGGCGGCTCGGCGATCGGTACGGGCGGCGGCGCACGCTGCTGACGGTGCTCGCGGTCTACCTGATCGCGACCGTGATCGCCGCGGCCGCACCGAATATCGGCGTCTTGATCGCGGCCCGCGCCGCACAGGGCATCAGTCTCGCCATCCTGCCGCTGGCCTTCGGCTCGGTTCCGCGCGTGCTACCGCCGGAGCGCGTGCACGGCGGGCTGGGCCTGCTGGCCGGGTTGGTCAGCGGGGCCGCCGGTATCGCACTGGTCTGCGGCGGGCTGATCGTCGACCACGCCTCGTGGCGTTGGCTTTTCGTATCGGGCGCGGGATTGATCGCGGTCACCGCCGCGCTCACGTATGCGTTCGTACCCGAGGGGCGGACGACCCGTACGGGTGGACTCGATCCGGCCGGGACCGTACTACTGGCCGGCGGGCTGTCGGGAATTCTCCTGGCGCTCACCTTCGGACCCACGGCGGGCTGGCTGGCGGCGCGGACACTGGGCACGGCCGTGCTGGGCGCGGCATCGCTGGCCGGATTCCTCGCGCTCGAACGCCGCCTGCACGCACCGCTGATCGATCCGGATCTGGTGCTGCATCGCCGGGTCGGCGTCGCGCATCTGGCGATCTTCGCCCTCGGCGTGGTGCAGTTCCTCTACTACGTGCTGGTACCCAAGCTGGTCGAACTACCCCGGCCCGCAGGCGGTTTCGCGGGTTCGGTGACCACCGCCGGGCTGGTGATGCTGCCGTCGACGCTGATCATCCTGCCCGCGGGCGCGCTGGCCGGACACCTCATCCGCCGCCACGGTCCCCGGCTGCCGATGGCCGCGGGCCTGCTCGCCGCGGCGGCGGGTGCGGCGCTGCTGGCGCTGGCGCACGGCGACCTCGCGCGGCTGGCGATCTGCGCGCTGCCCATCGGGCTGGGCACGGCCCTGGTCATGGCCGCCGCCCCCGCGCATCTGCATCAGGTGGTCGATCAGGCCCACGGCGCAACGGCCAACGGCATCAACACCGTTGCTCGCACTGTCGGCGGCGCACTGGGAAGTCAGCTCGCCGCCGCGCTGACGGCGACCTCCCTGACCGTCGGCGTACCCCGGGCGTTCTGGCTGGCCGCGGTCGTCGCGATCGTCGGCGCGGCGATCGTATTCGGCCGTACCGGCCCGAGTGCCGACTCGAGCGTGACTCCGAAACAGCCTGTGGCCCTTGCCGATTGACGTCTATTCGTCGGCGGCCCGGCGCTGGGCGGCCGCGCGGCGACGGGCCAGCTCCTCCTGCTCGATGACCGCCGCCTGGTCGAGGGTGGGAGCGGCGCCGCCGAGGCGCGCCGGAACCCAGCGGGCTCCGGCGGGCATCTCGTAGTTCCGCTGGGCCCTTTGCAGGAGTTGTTCCATGCTGGAACGCAATTCGGCGGTCAGCGCGTCGGCGGGCTCGTGCGGTGGAATCGGTGCGCCGATCCGGATGTGGATCGGAAAGCGATGGCGGCCCAGCTGTTTCGGAATGTCCTTGGTCCACACCCGCTGTGCGCCCCAGATCACCATCGGCACGATCGGCGTCCCCGCCTCGAGCGCCATCCGGGCCGCACCGGATTTGAATTCCTTCAATTCGAAACTGCGGCTGATGGTCGCCTCCGGATAGACCACCACGATCTCGCCGTCGCGCAGCGACGTCACCGCGCGACCGAAGGACTGCGCCCCGGCGCTGCGGTCCACGCCGATCGCCTTGCACTGCTTCATCAACCAGCCGACAATGCCGTGCTCGAGTTCGGCCTTCATCATGTAGCGGACATTGCGACCCGAATTGCGGCCCACCAGACCGACTTCCATGAAATCCAGATAGGCCGTGTGATTCACCGCCAGCACGGCCCCGCCGGTGCGCGGAATATGCTCCTGCCCCTCGATATCGATCCGCAGCCCCTGCACGCGAAAGATCGTGCGCACCAGGCCGGTGAGAACGTCGAAGACCAGTTCCCGCGCCATACCCGAACTCCCGTACTACCTATTGCTCGGCCGCGTCGGATCGACGCTTGGCCGCCTTCTCCGCCGCCTCGGCGGCATCCATCGCATCGGCCTGTTCCAGTGTGGGGGCAGCGCCGCCCAGGCGGGCCGGAACCCAGTACGCGCCGGGCTCGTGTACATAGTCCTTCTGCAGTTCCAGCAGCAGATCCTGCATGACCGAGCGCAACTCGCGGCTCAGCTCCGCGGCGGGTTCGGCGATACTGCCGCCCGATTCCACCACCGGCGGCTGGATCGGCTCGCCGACCGCGATGGCGATCGGAGTATTCGTACGCCCCAGCCGCTTCGGATACCCCTTGGTCCACACCCGCTGCGCACCCCAGATGACCATCGGGACGATGGGCACCCCGGCCTCGATGGCCATCCGCGCGGCGCCGGACTTGAATTCCTTGATCTCGAAACTACGGCTGATGGTGGCCTCGGGATACACACCGACCAGCTCACCGCGCCGCAGATAGTCCACGGCCGCCTTGTACGAATCCGCCCCCGCGGACCGATCCACGGGAATGTGCTTCAGCGCGCGCATGATCGGCCCGGAGATCTTGTCGTCGAAGACCTCCTTCTTGGCCATGAAGCGGATATACCGCTTCGGCGTGCGCGCGGGCAGCCCGGCATAGGTGAAGTCCATATACCCCGTGTGATTGATGGCGATGACCGCGCCACCCTCGGCGGGGACGTTCTCGGCCCCCTTGACGTCGAATTTCAGGCCCTGGACAAAGAAGACAGTACGGGCCAAGCCGATGATCGTCCGGTAGACGGGTTCCACAATTCCGCTAGCGTAGTCGCTGTCACACCCGGTAACGAGTACCGCATACGAAAGAGGTTCACCACAGTGGAACGCCCCCGACCAGCTGTGTGGGAATCCATCAGGCACAGTGCACAATTCACCCGTATCGCACTGGTGGCCGGAATCGCGGTGGTGAGCGCCGGGCTCCTGACGGGCTGTGACTCCCGCGCCGGAATCGAGGGCACCGACTGGTCGAAGGAGCCGCCGACCACGCGGACACCGAATTCGACCTCGGTCGCGGCGGCCGTCCCCACGCCCGTGGTGACCGCCCGGCCGGGCGAGGTGGCCGTGACTGTCACGCTGACCAGCCCCGACCCCGCGGCGGCCGATGCGCTGACCCGCTGGGCGATGGATCTGCAGCAGGCGCCGCAGCCGACCCTCGAACGCCGCTGCTGGACCCTCGCACCGCGCAATATCGCCGCGATGTACGCCGACAAGCAGGCGATTCTCGCGGCCCTGGCCCAGCCCGGCGTGGACGACGGCACCCAGATCGTGTGGAAGAACGCGCGCCAGAACATCAGCGTCGTGGCCCTGCGCGAGGATATCGACACCGGATACGCCTGCCCGCGCGTCGTACCCACCGGCGGTGACACCTTCAACGACGCCGATGCCCGGCACACCGTGCGCCGCTATCTGTCCCGATTGCGTGGCGCCCCGCTGGACCCGGCCGATACCGAGACCGCGCATCCGCTGCTGTGCGCGGCCGGGACGAGCTGGGATCCCACCGGCAGCGGCCGCACGGCCGCGGCGCCGCTGGCGACCGACCCGAGCAAACTCGGCCCGGTGCGCTCGTTCGTCGACGATTCGCTGTCCTCCCAGGCCCTGCGCGGGGACTACCTCACGGTCTCGGCGCCGGTCACCGGGACCACCGGCGCCCAGCGCGAGCGCACCTTCACCCTGAAGTCGGATGAGCGGGGTTACTGCATCGGCGACGTTTCCGCCTAACCGCTACCCTGGGTGGCTGGCAACGGTTCAGGAAGGGCTTCTTCGTGCAGATCACCAGCGTCGGACACGCCGGATTCCATATCCGCACCGCGGCCGGGACGATCCTCTGTGATCCCTGGGTCAACCCGGCGTACTTCGGCTCGTGGTTCCCCTTCCCGGACAACACCCAGCTGGACTGGGACGAGCTGGGCGACTGCGATTTCCTCTACGTCTCGCATCTGCACCGCGACCACTTCGACGCGAAGAACCTCGCCGAGCACGTGAACAAGGACGCGACGGTCCTGCTGCCGGACTATCCGGTGCCGGATCTGCGGCGCGAGCTGGAGAAGCTGGGCTTCACCAAATTCTTCGAGACCGAGGATTCGGTCAAGCACACCGTCACGGGTCCGGGCGGCGAGCTGGACATCATGATCATCGCGCTGCGCGCGCCCGCCGACGGGCCGATCGGCGATTCGGGTCTGGTCGTCTCCGACGGTGAGACCGTGTGCTTCAACATGAACGACGCGCGGCCGGTCGATATGGACGTGCTGCACGAGGCGTTCGGCCATGTCGACATCCACCTGCTGCAGTACTCGGGCGCGATCTGGTACCCGATGGTCTACGACATCCCGAGCCGCACCAAGGCGAACTTCGGCAAGCAGAAGCGCCAGCGCGGTATGGACCGGTGCCGCAGCTATATCGAGCAGGTCGGCGCGACCTGGGTGGTGCCCTCGGCCGGACCGCCGGTGTTCCTCGACGACGAGCTGCGCTATCTCAACGACGATCACGGCGACGAGGGCAACATCTTCCCCGATCAGATGGTGTTCCTCGAGCAGATGCGCATCCACGGCAACGAGGGCGGGATCCTGATGATCCCCGGCTCGGTCGCCGACGTGCGCGGCCGCGAACTCGACCTCACCCATCCGTTCGAGCCCGGACTGATCTACGACAACAAGGCCGAGTACATCGAACTGATGGCGCGGCGCCTGGCTCCGGCGCTGGAGGCCGAAAAGGCCTCCTGGGCAACGGGTGACGGCCCGCTGCTGCCGCAGCTGAAGGAGCTGTTCGAGCCGATCATGGCACAGAGCGATCTGATCTGCGACGGTATCGGCTATCCGGTCGGACTGGTCCTCGGCGACGAGACCGTGGTGCTGGACTTCCCCAAGCGCGTGGTGCGCGGCCCGATCGACGGAGAAGGTAAGTACCGCTACGGTTTCCGCATCGATCCGCAGCTGGCGCGAACCGTATTGCGCGACAACGAACCCGACTGGGTCAACACGATCTTCCTGTCCACCCGCTTCCAGGCGTGGCGGATCGGCGGCTACAACGAATTCCTCTACACCTTCTTCAAATGCCTGACCGACGAGCGCATCGCCTACGCCGACGGCTGGTTCTCCGAGGCGCACGACGATTCGGCCTCCACCGAACTCGCCGGCTGGGAAGTGCAGCGCCGCTGTCCGCATCTCAAGGCCGACCTGTCCAAATTCGGTGTGGTGGAGGGAACCACCCTCACCTGCAATCTGCACGGCTGGCAGTGGGATCTGGAGAGCGGACGCTGCAAGACCTCCAAGGGTCACGAACTGCGGGCCCGCAAGCTCACTTGATTTCCCTGGTCAGCTTCGACGACCACGGACACCAGAAGCAGCCCGGCAGAAACGCTCCGCACGCCTCGTCGAGATGATCGTCGACGTAGGTGATGCTGGCGTCGCACACCTCGATGGCCATGGTGAAGAACGTGACCGTATCGGGATCGAGGTGGAAGTTCCAGCCCGGGTTGTAGTCGGCCTGTTGTTTGCGAATGCGGCCCATCACGTGGACCGACATCGTCTCCTCACCGGAGAGAATGCGGCGCGCCTCGGCGATGCGCTGCTCGTTTTCCAATCGGATGACGAATTCCTTGCCGGAGTAATCAGTGAATGCGAAGTCCGCCATGGTGTTTCACCTCGAGAACTGATACAGCGGGAGAACTGGACATCTCGATGGTAAGGCGCGAAAACCGCCCTTAACAGCGAAATCGATTGCGCGACAGTATATTTGGAGGACCGACCCGTTTCCTGCGGAATATCACGGCCGTCCGGGTGAAATGCCTGATTTCTCCGGACAAGTCGCCTGATTACCGCTGGCGATTACTGTCGGGCAGCTGTTTTCGCGCGCCCGATCAGCTCACGGATCGCCATCGCACCGCGTGCCACCGGTGCCGCCACGCGTCCCTCGGCATCGATCAGGACACCCGACGGTGTACCGCGCACCCGGTACCGCAGTGCCGCCTCGTTGCCCTGCTGGACCAGGACCGGGATCTCCTCGATGCCGTGGCGCCGCCGCCAGTGCGCATGCTCGTCGACCTCGCCGTTGCCCACCACCGCGATGGTGAGCGCATCGGCCGCGCGAGCCTGCCAGCGCGGCAGCTCGCGTGCCAGCGCCGCGCACATCTCGCAGGACGGATGAACGAAGACCAGCAACAGATTTCGCCCGTCGCGCTGCAGTGTCTCGAGCGACGCCCGACCACCCCGGGTATCGATCAGTTCGAATTCCGGCGCGACCGCACCGACCGGCAGCCCCTCGCCCCCGAGCGTGGACAGCGCCTGCTCGTCGACCCGCCGTCGCACCGCCCGCAGCTCACCGAACAGCAGAACCAGCAACGTCGCCAGCGCCACCGCGACGGCCGAACCGATCGAGCGATCCACCGTGATACCGCCGGGCCCGCGCGGGTATGCCATCGATCCGGCCAGGGCCGCGGCGGCGAGGACGATCAGTACCGCGTTGCGTAGCACGGTCCGCCGCCCGATCGGGCCCGTCCCGATCGCCCCGAAACACGAGCAGGACGGATGTTTTCCGCGCGCCAGCAGCCGCAGCACCGCCGCGGTGAACACGATCAGCAGCACCAGCGCCAACGTGGCCGCCCCCACGGCCACCCACGGCACGAGCAGTCCGACCGCGACCATCGCCTCGATCAGCGGCAGCGCCCGGGCGGCCGGTGGGGCCCACCGCACCGGTACCCCGAATTCCGTCATCGCCTGACCGGTCCCGCTCCGATCCGCGAATTTCCCCCAGGCCGACAGCCCGAAAACCCCTGCCATGGCCAACCGCAGCACCCACACCCCGTATTCGATCAGCATGTCCGCACGATGACACAGCACCGGTGCGGCGAAAGCCGAATCGGCGGAACGGCTTTCGAACGGCTCACGTCAGGGCGCGCGCCCGCTCCAGAATCCGCAGTACCGCCACGGCATCGCGCGGATCGACCGGCACGGGAGCGCCGTCGAGCAGCGCGTCGGCCATCGCCGCGTAGAAGGCCGGATAGTCGCCGGGCTCGCTGGGCACGCGCCGGGTGTCGCCGTCGACTCCGAGCAGCCCCCAGCCGTCGGATTCCACCGCGCCCCAGGGTTTCCCGTCGTCGGGGCGGCGGCCCGAGCGCAGCGCCGCCTCCTGCGGGTCCAATCCGTAGCAGACATATCCGCTCTCGGATCCGAGTACGCGCAGGCGCGGGCCGAGCTGCGGGGTGACCGCGCTCATCCACAGATGCGAGCGCACCCCGGAGGCGTGGGTGAGGGCCAGGAACGCGTCGTCGTCGGTGCTCACCTCGGCTCGGCGGGAATCCAGTTCGCAATAGACGTCGGTGACCGGACCGAACAGATACAGGGCCTGGTCGACCA
The DNA here is from genome assembly GCF_001613105.1 of Nocardia pseudobrasiliensis NBRC 108224. Taxonomy (GTDB): domain Bacteria; phylum Actinomycetota; class Actinomycetes; order Mycobacteriales; family Mycobacteriaceae; genus Nocardia; species Nocardia pseudobrasiliensis. The sequence continues at coordinate 37,170 of NZ_BDBS01000069.1, forward strand.
GATGACTGCCGAGGTCGTAGAGGATGCCCGCACCCTCCTCGACGCCGCCGACCTCGCGCCAGCCGCCCTTGCTCACCGGCCGCCAGCGCTCGAAGCGGGATTCGAAGCGGCGCACCTCGCCCAGCTCGCCCTCGGCGATCAAGCGGCGCAGCGTGCGGAAGTCGCTGTCCCAGCGGCGATTCTGGAATACGCTCAACGCCCGGCCCGCGGTCTCGGCCGCGGCGACGACCTCCTCGCCCTCGGCGGCGGTCAGCGCGAACGGCTTGTCAACCACCACCGGCAGACCCGCCGCGAGCGCCTGCCGGGCCAGCGGGGCATGCGTTCGATTCGGGGTCGCGACGACCACCAGATCAATACCCGCGGGATCGGCGAACAGCTCCTCGGCCGCGCCGATCACCCGCACCCCGGCATATTCGCGCTCGGCCTGCGCGCCCCGCTCCTCGGACGAGGTGACCACCGCGGCCACGCGCATTCTCGGTTCGGCGGCGATCAACGGTGCGTGGAAGACCGATCCGGCCAGGCCGTACCCGATGACGGCAACGTTCAGCGATGTCATCCCACCATTTTGCCGGTCGGCGACCGGGCGATCAGTTCCGCCCGGGATTGTCCATGGGAATCCAGCCGTTACCGGAGAATTCGTGTTCGGGAACACCCGCGCCGACCAGGCCGCGGGCCTCGTTGAGATCACTGATCAGCGCGGACACCGGATGGGAATCGCTGTAGTGATAGCCCTGGGCCAGGGCGAAGCCGAGTTCGGTGAGCACCGCGGCCTGATATTCGGTCTCCACGCCCTCGGCGATGACCTGCAGATCCAGCGATTTACTCAGGGCCGCAATGACTCCCAGCAGCGGCGGGGCCGGGGAATCGGAACGAATGGCCGCGACGAAGGACTGGTCGACCTTGAGGATATCGCTGGGGATGGTGGCCAGGCGGCTCAGCGAGGAGTAGCCGGTTCCGAAATCGTCGATGGCGATCCGCACCCCGCGCTCGCGCAGCTTGTGCAGATTGCCGATGGCGGTCTGGGATTCGGCGGCCAGCTCGCTCTCGGTCACCTCGAGCACCAATTGTTCGGCGGGCCAGCCGGTATCGGCCAGGATGCCGGAAACCCGGTCGGCGTAATCGGATTCGGCCAGTTCCAGGCCGCTGACATTGACGTTCAGCGTGAGATCGAGCTGGGCGAAGGTCTCCTGCAGCCGCGCGGCGTCGGCACAGGCGCGCCGCAGCACCAATTCGTCCAGATCGGAGATGAGGTCGTATTCCTCGGCGACCCGGATCAGGCCCTCGGTGGTCACATCCGGCTGTGCGTTGGACGACCAGCGCAGCAACGCCTCCACGCCGACGGCCTTGGTCCCGCCCTCGGTGAGGCTCACGATCGGCTGGTAGTGCACATCGAGCGCGCCGGTATCGATCGCCTCGCGCAGTTCCACCGCCAGCGGCAGCTGCCGCGAGGATTCCAGGACGGTCCGGTTGCGCCCGGCCTGCTTGGCCCGGTACAGACCCACATCGGCGCGACTGACCAGCAGCGAACCGGATTCGCCCGGCTGCCACGAGGTGACACCGGCCGAACAGCCGGTGGTGACCGCCGCGCGCAGTTGCTCGGTGAGCAGGATCGCGGCCTGTTCGGTGGTGCTGGGCAACAGCAGCGCGAACGCGTCCCCGCCGTAGCGGGCCAGACGCTGATCCGGCTGCAGCAGTTTCTGCCAGGTGTCGGCCACCCGCTGCAGTACGGCGTCACCCGCGCGGTGGCCGAGATGATCGTTGATCTTCTGGAAGCGATCGAGGTCGACCAGCACCAGCGCCAGGCCCTGTCCGGTCCGGGTGGCATGGGCGATGGCGCCGTTGAGCGCTCGATCGAAGCCGCGCCGGTTCAACAGTCCCGTCAGCACATCGATATCGGCGTCCGACGCCATCCGGGTGAGAATGCCGACCACGATGCCGACGCCCACGGTCACCCCGGCCGGAATCATGCCCGACCACCACGGCAATCCGCGCGAGGGCACCACCCATAAGCACAGCAGCACCGCGAACGCCACATGCGCCGCAACCCATTGCCACGCAAAGAAGATCGCGGCATCGCAGGCGATGAACACGTAGAACGCGGCGAGGCTGATCGCGCCGACGGTATTCGGAAACCAGTGCACCGCAACGGTCACCAGAACGGTCGCCATGGCGACGTACCCGTGATGGATCGAATGCGGCAGCCGCGGACCCCAGATCAGCAGGCTGATACCGAGCATCAGCGCGGTCGCCGCCGCCGCGCCCACGAGGGGACGATTGCCCTCGCCACCCGGGGCGATGGCAGTGATGAGCAGTCCGAGCACGCCACCCATGACGTAGAACGCCCCGGTCGTCCGTGCCATGACCATTGCCGTCGCCAGCGCCGATGCGGCCCGCACTCGCGTGCGGGTATCGCCGCGAGACCCGATTCCTCGCACGATGCATAGCCTAGAGCCAACCGACCTGAGCAGTAGTCACATCCGCAGGAATCGGCGGGCAAAGTCACGGATTCGCCTGCTCGGCAGCACATCGGCCACCGGGTGTTCGCTATGTCCGTAGCGCACCGATTGCTCGCGAATTATCAGCTATCGCAACGGTTCCAGCACCTCGCGTCCGACGAACGGCACGAGCGCGGCGGGCACGCGTACCGAACCGTCGGCGCGCTGATGGTTCTCCCACAGCGCCACCAGCCAGCGCGTGGTCGCCAGCGTGCCGTTGAGGGTCGCGGCGATCTGCGGCTTGCCGTTCTCGTCGCGGTAGCGCACCGAGAGCCGACGGGCCTGGAAGGTGGTGCAATTCGAGGTCGAGGTGAGCTCGCGATAGGTCTGCTGGGTGGGCACCCATGCCTCGCAGTCGAATTTGCGCGCGGCCGAGCTGCCGAGGTCGCCACCGGCCACATCGATCACCCGGTAGGGCACCTCGATCGCGGCGAGCATGTCCTTCTCCCAGGCCAGCAGTCGCCGATGTTCGGCATCGGCGTCCTCGGGCTTGCAGAACACGAACATCTCGACCTTGTCGAACTGGTGTACGCGAATGATGCCGCGGGTGTCCTTGCCGTAGCTGCCCGCCTCGCGCCGGAAGCAGGACGACCAACCGGCGTAGCGCTTGGGACCCGCGCTCAGATCCAGGATCTCGTCGGCGTGGTATCCGGCCATCGGAACCTCGGAGGTGCCGACCAGATACAGATCGTCCTCCTCGAGGTGATAGACCTCGGCCGAGTGCTGGCCCAGGAAGCCGGTGCCCGCCATGACCTCCGGGCGCACCAGCACGGGCGGGATCATCATGGTGAACCCGTTGGCCGTCGCGCGCTGCGCGGCCAGCTGCAGCAGGGCCAGCTGCAGCAGCGCGCCGTAGCCGGTGAGGAAGTAGAACCGCGAACCGGACACCTTGGCGCCGCGTTCCATATCCACCAGGCCCAGTGCCTCGGCCAGTTCCAGATGGTCCTTGGGTTCGAAGTCGAACCGCGGTGGCGTGCCCACGGTTTCGAGGACCACGTAATCGTCCTCGCCGCCCGCGGGCGCGCCGTCCTGTACGACATTGGAGATCGCGCGATGGGCGGCGTCGAGTGCGGCGTCGGCGGCGGCCTCGGCGGCCTCGGCCTCCTTCACCTTCGCCGACAGTTCCTGTCCGTGGGCCAGCAGTGCCGGGCGCTCCTCCGGAGACGCCTTGCCGACCTTCTTGCCGAGCGCCTTGTGCTCGGACCGCAGGTTGTCGGCGGACGCCACCGCGGCGCGGCGGGCCGCATCGGCCTCCAGCAAGGCATCCACCAGGGCCGGGTCCTCGCCGCGGGCTCGCTGGGAGGCACGCACGGCATCCGGGTTCTCGCGCAGGAATCGCAGGTCGATCACGAGTAAGCAGCCTATTACCCGTACTCGGTGGCCGCGGATCCGGATCCGATCGTGGCGGCGCCCGCCCCGCGCTGCCATCATGGAGCGCGATGTCCTCCCACGATGTGCCGTCCCAGGAGCCCGATCCCGGAGCCGAGCCGCCCGCCGGCGCCGGATCCTCGTCCGCGCGCAGTAAGGCCGGACGGATTCACCTGCCGGCACACAAATTGCGCTGGGGGCTGCTGGCCGTGGCGATCGGCGCGGTGGTGGCGGCGCTGGTGACCATGCTCATCTCCGGCTTCCGCAGTTCACACGGACTCGAGGCGCATGATCCGGCCGGACCGGCGCAGCCCGGCCGGGCCAATACCGCCTTCGGCACCGCGCGCTCGGGCGACTGCCTGAACTGGAGCAGCGCCAAGACGCTCGATCTGAGCAAGACCAACTGCGCGGACAAGCATCTGTTCGAGGTCACCGCCGATATCGACCTGAGCGCCTATCCGGGCCGGGAATTCGGGCCGGGCTCACGGTTTCCCGATTCGCTGCGCTTCCAGGAATTGCGCGACGAGCACTGCACCCCGGCCGCCACCGCCTATCTGGGCGGCAAATTCGATCCGCGCGGGCGGTTCGTGGTCGGCATGATCAATCCGGGCGACGACGGCTGGCGCAAGGGCGATCGCACGATCCGCTGCGGCCTGCAGTTGGTCAGCGCCAACGGCAATGCGACGCAGCAGACCGTCGGCCGGGTCCGCGACAGCGATCAATCCCGCACCTTCGATCCGGGCACCTGCATCGGCATCAATCAGAACCTGCCGACCAACGAGCCGACCGATTGCGCGAAACCGCATGCGTACGAGGTCATGTCGGTGGTCGATCTGGGCGCGCACTTCACCGGCGGCCCGCCGAACAGCGACGACCAGGACAAGTTCATGCAGGACGAGTGCGCGCGGGTGGCCGGCGACTACCTGGGCGGACAGGACGCGCTGATCAACAAGACGCTCACCATCTTCTGGGACAATATCGACGCCCGCAGCTGGCTGATCGGCAGCCACAAGCTGAACTGCCTGGTGGGCAAGGGCACTCAGGGCGGCTTCTCGACCATCACGGGTTCGGCCAAGGGCGACATCATGATCGACGGCCAGGCGCCGGTGCCGCCGCCGAGTTCGGGCCGCTCCACCCCGCAGCCGCTTCCCGGCGCGGCGCCCCCGCGGTAATCGCGGTGGCGGTGCGTATGCCGGACGATCGGTTCGAGGAACTGGTCTCCGACGCCCTGGACATGATTCCGCCGGAATTGGCGCGCGCGATCGACAACGTGGTGGTGTTGATCGAACCCCGCAACCCGGAGGATCCGCAGTTGCTCGGGCTCTATCAGGGCATCTCGCTCACCGAGCGAATCGATAGCCATTACGGCGGAGCGCTTCCCGATACGGTCACGATCTATCGCGATGCCATTCTCGAGATGTGCCACAGCGAAGACGAGGTGGTCGAGGAGGTCGCGATCACCGTGATCCATGAGATTGCTCACTACTTCGGGATTGACGAAGACCGCCTGCATCAGCTGGGATGGGGCTAGTCTTGACCCGCGGAGCGGGTCAAGACGAAAGAAACTGGGCTCGAGGGAACCGGAAGCGGCGACATCGCGTCCAACTACTCGTAGGGGGAATTCTCGTGGTTCCACCGAAGGGCAAACCTACGTCTGCCCGACAGAGCTGCAGCCGCCACTAGAAGGAGTTCGAGTAATGGTTGGCCTCGTCAATATCTCGCCCGAAATCGTCCTCGCAGCCGCCGCGGAACTCGATCTGCTGGCCGAGCGTCTGGCCGCCGTCTCCGGTTTGTCCGGTCCGGCCACCCATGTCCTCCCGTCCGGGGCCGAAGAGGTGTCCTTCCTGGCCGCCAATCATTTCAACCAGGCCGCCGTCAGCCACGATCGCGCCGTGGCCCAGGGCATCCTCGAGTTGAATCACGCCGCCATGACGCTGCGTCAACAGCTGGCCCAGTTCATCGCCGACGATCTCGGGAACGCCGCCGGCGTTTCGGTGATCTGACCGGGACCGGATCCGCCACCACCATTCGTTAAGGGGAGTAACAATGACCGCAGGGATCACCGGAGTGTTCTGGTTGCCCCGCATGGCCGAGGCGAACTCGATCTCGCTCAATGCCGGCGCGCACGCCATTCCGATCTCCGCCGCCGCGACCGCCTGGGGCGCCCTCACCGCCGCCTGGGTCGACGCGACCGCGACCGTTGCCCGCGTGATGGCCGAACTCGGCGTCGGCATGCAGGGCGTCAACGGTATCGCCGCACTGGCCCGGCTCACCGGTTTCACCAGCTGGGCCGAGGGACAGAGCGTGCTGGCCGCCGCCATGGGCGCCAAGGCCGCGGCGAACGCCACCGCCTACACCGTCGCATCGCTGGCCATGCCCAGCCTGCCCGAGATCGCGGCCGTCGAGGCACTGCGCGTCGCCGCGCATGCGCACGGCGGCGATCTGGACGGCAGCGCCGAGGTCGCCGAGGCGGCCAAGGCCGCCATGGATCTGCGCGCCGCGCTGGTGATGGAGACCTATGAGGCCGCGACCTCGGCCGCGGTCGTCACGCCGAATCAGTTCCTCATGCCCCCGCCCATCGCCAATGGCGCGGGCTCGGCCGACGGCGGCGCACAGAACACCGAAACCGCCTTCCAGGAGGGCGGCGCGGTCGATCCGGTGCAGGCCGCGGTCGGCGCCGCACAGGCGTTCCTGTCCAATCCGGGCGTCGCGGGCGCGGCAACCCAGGCCGCGCAGTTCGCGGGTTCGGTGGCCAGTACGGGCGTCACTACCGCCGGACATGTGGCCAGTGGCGCCATCGCCGCGGTCACCAATGCCACTGCGGCCCCGGCGGTTACGGCCGGCACGCCGATGATGGCCGGTATGGGCGCGGTCGCCGCCGGTGGCGGCGCGGCGGCCACCCGGGCGGTGTCCTTCGGTGGTTCGGTCGGCATCGGCAACGGCGCGGGCAGCCTCAAACTGCCCGAGGGCTGGGGAGCGGGCAATGTGCTGGGTGGGAGCAACCCGGCCGTGGCCGCCGCCGCGCCCGAACCGTCGGTGGTCCAGATGAGCGGCGGCCCGGCCCCCGCGCGCACCAATGCCACCGGCGGCAATCCGCTGCTCGGCCACCAGGTCCGCGAGGACGAGGAAGAGGACGGCCAGCACAAGAGCGCCGACTACCTGCGCGGCGAGCATTTCGCCGACGGCCGGGTCATCGCGGAGGGCGTCATCGGCGGCGCGCCGACTGGGGAACGCTAAGTGACGGTGCTCGGCGCGGGCCGCGGCCCGTCGATGCTCGAGGCGGTCCCGCTGTCGCTGGACGAGATGCAGTTTCTGCTCGAGAAGCTGGAGATCGACGAGGTACCCGTCGTGCTGGACGCGATGGGTCGCTACGACAATGTGACCGACCACGATGCGGCGATGGCCGCGGCCGCCGAATCGCTCACCGCGCGTGAGCTACTCGTCGACGGCGTCGTGCACCGGGACCTCGAGGATCGGCTGCGCGCGCTGTACCGGCCGCACTGGGTGATCGCCCTGCGCTGGTACATCGCCGACCGGGTGAACCGTTTCTGTCTGGCGAAGGGCGACGAGCTCGAGGTCGTCGCCCTGCGCGGGCCGGACTCCTATGTCATCGACGAGGCGGGCCACGATCTGCCCGGCACGGTGATGGCGGCGCTCGGCCCGGCGGATCCGCTCGAACTACACGGCATGAATGTCCTCACCGAGGAGCTCAAGCCCATCTTCAACGACGCGGGCGATGCCGCGGCCACCGTCGAGCGGCTCACCAAGGTGGGCAAACCGGCGCGTGACGCGCAGGCGCTGGGCTCGGCGCTGGTCGAAATCCATTCGCACGCCTCGGTTGTCGGCGTGATCTACGGCGACGGCACCCGCGATATCACCGACGGTATGGTCTCGGTCTACAACACCCGCGGCGGACGCTTCATCGCGACCACCACGCGGTCCGAGGAGGATGTGCTGTGGACCTCGCTGGCCAGCGGCACCCCGGCTCGGCTGCGCACGGCGCTGAAGGATCTGATCGATAAGCTGCCGCTGCGCGAGGATTTCACGCCCAAGGCCGGACCAGCCTGAGCCCGGTCAGCCCATCGGATCGTCGGCGGTGGGCTCGACCTCCTGGCCGAAGGGCGGCGTATAGCGCCCCCACCGCAGGCAGTCCCAGCCGCCGTCGGCGCGCGGCGCCAGTTCGATCGTCTCGGTGTTGTCGAGATGATTGTTCGTCGTGAACGGGGCCGCGACCCCGCTGATCGCCGCGGCGGCCAGGCGCATCGCCGCGCCGTGGCTCACCAGCAGGATGTCACCCGCCTCGGCATCGGTCAGATAGGCGGCCCGAAGTTGTTCCAGTACGGGCAGATACCGGTCCAGCACCTCCGAGCCCGATTCCCCGCCGGGCGTGCGCACGGTCAGATCGCCGCGATGCCAGGCATGGTAGATCCGCTGGAAATGTTCGTGCGCCGCATCGGAATTCAGTCCCTCGAGCTCGCCGACCTGCACCTCGTAGACGCCTTCGAGGACCTGTGCGGGCACCCCGGTGACGGCCTCGATATGGCTCGCGGTCTGCCGGGCCCGCAGCGCGTCCGAGCTGAACAGCCGCCGCGGCGGCGCGGCCAGATTCGCGGCGAACGATTTCGCCTGTGCCACACCGCGTTCGGTCAGCGGCAGCCCCGGCACCCGGGTGTCGAGGATCTTCGCGACATTGCCTTCGGTTTCACCGTGGCGCACCAGAACGAGTTTGTTCACAGGTCTGCCACCCCCTTCTTCAGATCGGTCAGCCAGGCGGCGGCCGGTTCATCGGGCGGCGGAGCCGAACCGCTGGGTGAACTCGCGGGCCAGGATCCCAGGTAGCGGATCCGACCGGCGGTGCGGTGCAGCGCCTTCAACGCCTCGGCGACGGCGGTGTCGTCGATATGGCCGACGCAATCCAGATAGAAACGATAGGTGCCCATACCCGTTCGGGTGGGCCGTGATTCGATTCGGGTGAGATCGACTCCGCGGGTGGCGAATTCGGCGAATACCCGCATGAGCGAACCGGGCTCGTTGGGCAGTTCCAGAATCACCAGCGAGGTGCGGTCGGCCCCGGTGCGCGGCGGCGCGGTGCACGGCCGGGTGACCAGAACGAATCGGGTCGTCGCCTGATCGTGGTCGGCCACGCCCGACGCGAGTTCGACCAGCCCGAGCCGCTGTCCGGCCAGCGCGGTGGATACGGCCGCGTCGGCATGTCCGGCGGCCACATCCTCGGCGGCGGCGGCATTGGAGGCCGAGGTGTACAACCGCGCCCGGGGCAGCCGGTGCGCCAGCCACATTCGCACCTGCGCGGCCGCGACCGGATAGGCCGCGACGACCTCGACATCGGCCAGCGCGATACCCGGGCGGGCGACGATGGTGAACGCGACATCGAGTTCGGTCTCGGCCACGATCTGCAACCGCGGCCCGACCGCGAGCGCGTCGAGTGTGGTCGAGATCGAACCCTCGATGGAACTCTCGATCGGGACGACCGCGCCCTCGACCTCACCGGCACGGATCAGTTCGAGGGCGTCGCCCTGACTGGGCGCGGCGATCCGTTCCACCGGCCCGTCGAAGGCGGCGGCGGACTCGAGCTTGGCGAGGGCCATCTCGGTGAAGGTTCCCGACGGCCCGAAATAGGCGATACGCGGCACGGATACGACATTACCGAGCGGTCGGGAACACGCCGGAAGTTTGCACGATTGTCCTAGGCCCGCAGCACGGCCAGACCCGCGGCCACGGCCTCGGGCGCGGCGGTCTCCACGGCCAGCAGCACCTCGCGCAGCGCCGCCACCGCCGGACCGCCCAGCGCCCGCAGGAATTCCAGATCGGGCCTGGTGAGCGCGGTGCGAATATCCTCGCCGCACAGGGCCGCGGCGGTGGCGGCGAGTACGGCCAGCGCTCGCTCGCCCGAATCGGTACGGATCACGAAACCGGTATCGGCGTGAGCGATCCCGGCCAGGAACGCGGCGATCCGATCCTCGGGCTCGGCCGGGTCCAGCACCGGCACATTCGGGATCGCGCCGATCGGTCTGATCAGGCCGTCCACCAGATCGGCGGGCTGGGGAACCGGCAGACCCAACGACAGGGGAACCGGTCCGGAAACGGAAGTCGAATCGTGCGGCACGGTTTCCACCGTAGCGATCGCAATGCTTGCGCAGGCGGCGTTCGTCACTTAGCTTAGGGTTACCTAATTCCCATTCGGCACGGATTGTTCCCTCGGAGGTACTACATGCGCCGCCCGTCCACGACCGTCGCACCGACGACCGCAGAACGGGTGCGCAGCGCCTGTGCCCATGCCGATCAGGCGATGCTCGCCCTGCCCGGTACCGATACCGTCCGCACACCCGTCCATCACCTGCGCTCATGCGGCGATGCCGTGATCACCGTTGCCCTCGATTCGCCCGCGGCCCGCGCCGCGGCCGAACCCAACGGCTCCCCCGCGGTCCTGGAACTGACCGATCACGCGCCGCTGGCCCTGCGCGAACCGGTCCGCTCGCTGGTCTGGCTGCGCGGCCGGGTACACGCCGTCCCCGATTACGCCCAGCGCGCGCTGGCCACCGAGGTGGCCAAGGAGAATCCGCATCCGAATCTGCTCGATGTCGGCCACACCACGACCGTGCTGCGCCTGGTACTCGACTCCGCCGTCGTGGCCGATTCCAGCGGCGCCGCCGCGGCCTGCCTCGGTGAACTGCGCGATGCCCGCCCCGATCCGTTCTGGGAGCTGGAATCGGCGTGGTTGCAGCATATGGATTCCGACCACGCCGATGTCATCGCCCGCCTGGCCCGGCATCTGCCGGTCCGCCTGCGCGGCGGTTCGGTCCGCCCACTGGCCATCGACCGCTACGGCGTGACGCTGCGCGTGGAGGGTCACGAGGGTGACCACGACGTGCGCCTGTCCTTCGAGCATCCCGTCGACGACGTGCAGGCGCTGAGCAAGGCCGTGCGCATTCTCGCGGGCTGCCCGTTCCTGCACGGCACACGTCGCCTCTGAGCTTCCGGGGGAACCTCGGCCGATTCCCGCCAGCGCCAAGGGGTTTCGGGCCCTGGATTCGCGTTCATGGGCGACAACGCGATATCGTCCGATCCGCCTGGCGGGCCTTCGCAACGCACGACGCCGAACAGATAGCGCCGCATTTCACCCGGACGCCGAATGGCTTGCCCCGGAGGGCAATGCGGCCGCGACAGCCTCGGCGGGCCCGGTCACCTGATCGGGACGGAGGCGATCACCCGCTTTATCGCCGAGGTTTCTCGCGGCTGTTCGTGTGCGAGGTGGCGATCCAGTGCCACGGTTTCTACAGCGACGGCGATCGGGTCATCGTCGAGGAGACCATGAGCGCGACCCTGGCCGACGGCAACCCCTATCGCAATGATTACCGCTTCGTCTTCGAATTGCGCGATGGGCTGATCCACCGGGTCCGGGAGTACATCGACACCGCGCGGTGTTCGACGCCGCGTTCGGAGGTCCGCATAGATTGGCGCAATGATCTCTCCCGTCGACGAACGCCGCTCGATTCGGATCGAAATCGCGGTCGTGCTGGTCGTCACGTTCGGACTCAGCGGGGCGAATGCGGCACTGTCGCTGCTCGAGAGCGCGCTGGCCCCCGGTGGGGTGGGCGGGCAGACGGTGGCGCTGAATCCGTCGCGGGCGGCGCAGTCGACGATCGATCTGCTGTTCCAGCTGTTGAGCGTGGCGCGGCTGATGGGATGGGGCGCACTCGGGCTGTATCTGCTGTGGCGCAGCGGGCTCGGGCCGCGAATGATCGGATTCGCGCGGATTCGGTTGCGCGGGGACGTGATTCCCGGACTGGTGCTCGCGGCGGTGATCGGGCTGCCGGGCCTCGCGCTGTATCTGACCGCGCACGCGCTGGGTATGAGCGTGACCATCGTGCCGAGCTCACTGGGTGATCACTGGTGGCGTCTACCCGTATTGATCCTGTCGGCGCTGGCGAACGCGGTGGCCGAGGAGGTCGTGGTGGTGGCCTATCTGCTGACCCGGCTGCGGGCGCTGGGCTGGTCGGACAATCGGTCGCTGACCGCCTCGGCCCTGCTGCGCGGCAGTTATCACCTCTACCAGGGCCTGGGCGGTGGTCTCGGAAATCTGGTGATGGGCCTGATCTTCGGCCGGTTCTGGCAGCGCACCGACCGGCTCTGGCCGCTGGTCCTGGCGCACGCCACGATCGATACCGTGGCCTACATCGGATACACATTGCTGCACGGTCACGTGTCGTGGTTGCCCTGACGACTATCGAATCGAGATGAACCGGAGGGTCGCCGGGATCAGTAGCATCACGGTGATGAACGGCGACGACCCCCGGCAGTACCCGCGGACGCGCCGGGTCCCGCCGCCGGGCGGGCCCGGACCGCACCGCCCGCCACACCCTCAGCGCCCACCCGGCGACGAGACCACTCGCGTCGAACCGACCCAGGTCATTCGGCGCGGCAATACGCCCGGACGCCCCCTGGCCTGGTCCGAGGCGCCGCAGAACCG
>NZ_BDBS01000070.1 GCF_001613105.1 Nocardia pseudobrasiliensis NBRC 108224
GTGATCGCGCGCCAGGCTCATCAGCCCGGCATGGGTCCGCGCGTCCACCGCGAACGGCACCCGTCCGCCCGCCAGGCTCGCGACCGCGGGCCGCGGGCGATCGGTCGGCAGGTCGAGCAGATCCGGCAGTCCGGCCAGTTCGCGACGCCAATACGAGATCTGCTGGGCGGCAATCGAATCCGGATCCGATTCATCGCCCAGGACGGCGCGCTGCCACAGCGCGTAGTCGGCGTACTGCACCCGCAGCGGCTGCCAGGCGGGGGCCTCCCCCGCGATGCGCGCGGCGTAGGCGATCATGACATCGCGCACCAGCGGGCCCATGGACGAGGCGTCGGCGGCGATGTGGTGCACCACGACCCCGAGCACGTACTCCGGCGTGGGCGCGTCCGAAATGCGCAGCAGCCGAACGCGAACCGGCACCTCGGCGGTCACATCGAACGGCGTCGCCGCCAGCGCGTACACCGCCGCGGCCACGGCGTCGGCCGTCACATCCTCGACGGTCACGCCCAGGCGGGTGTCCGGCGGCAGGATGACCTGCGCCGGGCCCTCGGGAGTTTCGGGATAGATCGTGCGCAGCACCTCGTGCCGCAGGATCACATCGTCGAGCGCGTCCGACAGGGCGTCGGTATCCAGCTCACCGCTCAACCGCAGCGCGAACGGCAGGTTGTAGGCCACCGAACCGTCGGCCTGATCGAACCGGTTGAGGAACCACATGCGCCGCTGCGCCAGCGACAGCGGCAGCCGCTCGGGCCGCCGCACGCCGCCCAGTGCCACGGTCGGGCGGGCGTGGGTCTGCGATTCCACGGCCGCGGCCAGCCCGGCGACGGTCGAGGTCTCGAACAGCGCCCGCACGGGGATCCGGCTCTCGAGCAGCGCGCCCAGCCGGGCGACCACCCGGGTGGCGATCAGCGAATTGCCGCCCAAAGCGAAGAAGTCGTCGTCGGCGCCGACCCGGGCCACCTCGAGCACATCGGCGAACACCTCCGCCACCATTTCCTCGACCGGTGTCGCGGGAGCGCGGAATTCGCGCGCCGCGAACACCGGTTCGGGCAGCGCGCGGCGATCGAGTTTGCCGCTGGCATTGAGCGGGAACGCCTCCAGCGCCACGATGGTGGCCGGAACCATGTATGCGGGCAGGGTTTTCGCGATCGCGTCGCGCAGTTCGTCGGCGTCGATCCGATGACCGGGTACCGGCACCGCGTAGGCGACCAGCTGATCACCCAGCGCCGACCCCATCACCAACGCCACGGCCTGACTCACCGACGGCTGACCCAGCAACGCCGTCTCGATCTCACCCAACTCGATCCGCTGACCACGGAACTTCACCTGAAAATCGGTGCGCCCGAGGTAATCCAGCCGCGCGGGCAGTTTATCGGTCGCATCGCGCCAGACGACCAGATCGCCCGTGCGATACATGCGCGAGCCGATATCGGAGAACTCCGCGGCCCCGAAGGGGTTGGCCACGAACCGATCCGCGGTCAGATCCGGCCGCCGCACATAACCGCGCGCCAACTGATCACCCGCGAGATACAACTCACCCGGCACACCCGCCGGCACCGGCCGCAACCGCGAATCCAACACGTAGACCCGAGTGTTCCACTGCGGCAGACCGATCGGCACACTCGACCGGTCGGTGTCGCGGGCCTCCCAGTAGGTCACCGAGACCGCGGCCTCGGTGGGCCCGTACAGATTGTGCACCTTCGCCGGGCAGACCAGGCGCAGCGCCTGCACGGTCTCCGGCGGCAGCGCCTCACCGATGACGAAGATGTCGCGCAGCGTCGGGCAGGCGCCCGCGGTCAGATGCGCCGCGAAGACGGTGAGCATGGACGGTACGAAGTCGGTGACCGTGACCTGCTCGGCCGCAATGGTTTCCGCGACGTACACCGGATCCCGATGTCCATCGTGGGTGGCCACCACAAGCTTCGCGCCCGTACGCAGCGGCATGAAATAGCCCCACAGCGACACATCGAAAGTGGTCGCCGTCTTCTGCAGATACACATCACCCGGCCACATCGGGTACTGCGCGAGCATCCACTCGGTCTGATTGTGGATCGCGCCGTGCGAGACGGCCACGCCCTTGGGGCGGCCGGTGGAGCCCGAGGTGAAGATGACATACGCCGGATGCTCGGCCCGCACCGGGGCGAGGAGTTCGGCGTCGGCGATCGGACCGGCCGGATAGAGCGACAGGTCGAGGCGATCGATCTCGATCGGGTCCGGTCCCGCGATCGCGACCCGGTCGCGGGCGGTGGTCAACACGCACAGCGGCCGAGCCGTATCGAGGATGTGCGCGATGCGGTCGGCCGGATGATCCGGATCCAGCGGCACGTACGCACCACCGGCCGCCACGATCGCGTACATGCCGACGACCAGATCCAACGACCGGCGAATCGCCAGTCCCACCAGGGTCTCCGGACCGACGCCGCGCGAAATCAGCAGCCGGGCAAGGCGGTTCACCCGGGCGTCGAATTCGGCGTAGGTGAGCGATTGCCCCTCGTAGCTCACCGCGACCGAGTCCGGGAATGTGGTCACCGCCCGGCGGTAACCGTCGAGCAGCAGCTCCGGCGCGATTTCATGGCGGGTCTCGTTCCAGCCGTACAGAATTCGGCCGCGTTCGACCTCGGAGAGCAGGTCGATCGCGCCGACCGGACGTTCGGGCTCCTCGGTGACCGCGGTCAGCACCCGCACGAACCGATCGGCGAAACGGGCGATGGTCGCCTGGTCGAACAGATCGGTGGCATAGGTGAACAGCGCCGAGAAACCGCCTGGACCGCTGTCGTCCTCGCGCGGCACGATCGTCAGCTGCAGATCGAATTTGGCGACCGCACCGTCGAATTCGACCGCGCGCACCGACAGATCGGGCAGTTCCAGATGCGGCTTGTCCATATTCTGAAAGAACAACGCCACCTGGAACAACGGATGATGCGCTTGCGAACGCACCGGATCCAACACCTCGACCAACCGCTCGAACGGCAACTCCGCATGCGAGAACGCCCCGAGATCGGACTCCTTCACCACCGCCAGCAAATCCGCGAACGAACCGGCCGCGTCGACCCGGGTCCGCAGCACCAAGGTGTTGACGAACATGCCGACGAGCTCGTCCAATTCGCGCTCACCGCGCCCGGCCACCGGGGTGCCGATGGTGATGTCCTCGGTGGCCGACAACCGCGCCAGCAGCACCGCGAACGCCGCATGCGCGGCCATGAACAGCGATGAGCCATTGCGCTGCGCCAATTCGAGCAGCCGCGCGTGAATCTTGGCGTCGACCTCGAAGCCGTACTCCCCGCCGCGACCGGAGGCCACCGCGGGCCGCGGCCGATCCGCGGGCAGATCCAGCCGATCGGGGATACCCGCCAAAGCCGTACGCCAGTAATCGATCTGACGCGCCGCCACCGAGTCGGCATCGGATTCGTCACCCAGTACCGCGCGCTGCCACAGCGTGTAGTCGGCGTACTGCACCGGCAGTGGCTCCCAGCCGGGTGCCCCACCCGCGCGCCGGGCCAGATACGCGGTCATCAGATCGCGCACCAGCGGCGCGACGGACGCGCCGTCGGCCGCGATGTGGTGAATCGCCACGGCCAGCACATAATCGGATTCGGCCGAGCCGGAATCGAGCTGCAGCAGCGCGATCCGCAGCGGCACCTCGGCCGTCACATCGAATCCCGCGAACGCGAACGCGCCCAGCCAGTCCTCGATCTCGTCGGGGGCGATGGGTTTGGCCGCGACATCGGGCAGGGCGCGCTCGGGCGGCAGCACGACCTGGTAGCCGGTGCCGTCCACGGCCGGGTAGATCGTGCGCAGCGTCTCGTGCCGTTCGACCACATCGGCGACCGCGGCCTGCAGCGCGTCGATGTCGAGCTCACCGGTCAGACGGATCGCGAACGGGATATTGCCCGCCGCCGAGGCGGTATCGAACCGGTTGAGGAACCAGACCCGCTGCTGCGCGGGTGAGAGCGGTATCCGCGCCGGACGCGGCATGGGCTCGAGCGCGATGCGGCCGCCCACGTCGGTGAGCGCGGCGATCGCGGCGGCCAGCAGGGCGACCGTTGGCGCGTCGAAGATCAGCCGCGGCGGCACGCGGGTGCCCAGCGCCGCGGCCAGGCGTGCGGCGACCTGCGTGGCGATCAGCGAATTGCCGCCCAGTTCGAAGAAGTCATCGTCCGCGCCGACCGGCGTTGCCGGGCCGAGCAGTTCGGTGAACACCTCGGCCACGAGTTCCTCGGCACGACCGGATGGCGCGCGGAACTGCCTGGTGTGCAGGACCGGCGCGGGCAGGGCCGTGCGATCGAGTTTGCCCGCCGGGGTCAGCGGGATCTCATCGATGAGCATGACGCTGGTGGGCACCATATGCGCGGGCAGCGAGCGACCCGCGAAGGCGATCAGCTCCGCGGCGTCGATCTCGGGCGCGGTGGCGTGCACGTAGGAGACCAGCACCGTCGCGCCGCTGGGCAGCGCGTGTCCGAGGGTGACGGCGAAATCCACCGATTCGTGCGCGGCCAGCACGGCATCGATCTCACCCAGTTCGATCCGGAAGCCACGGATCTTGACCTGGAAGTCGTTGCGGCCCAGGTATTCCAGCTCACCATCGACCGTCCGGCGCACCAGATCCCCGGTGCGGTACAGGCGCGGGGGCGCGCCCTCGGTCTCGGCGAAGGGGTTGGCCACGAAGCGCGCGGCGGTCAGCTCGGGTCGCGCGTGATAGCCGCGCGCCAACAAGGCACCACCCACGTACAGCTCGCCCACCGCGCCCGCGGGCACCGGCGAAAGCCGGTCGTCGAGAATGTATTCGGTGACCCCGCGGATCGACCGGCCGATGGTCACCGACGCGTCGGGATCCAGTGGGCCGCCGATATTGGTCGCGACCGTCGCCTCGGTCGGGCCGTAGGCATTGAAGAACTGCCGCCCGGGCCCGTCGACATCGGCCGGAATCGTCCAGCGCCGCACCAGTTCCGGCGGGCAGGTGTCGCCGCCGACCACCACCACGCGCAGCCGGTCCAGTCCGGCCGGATCCACCGAGGCCAGCGCGGCCGGGGTGACGAAGGCATGGGTGAGCTGCTCGCGGGCCAGCAGCGCCGCGAGTTCCTCGCCACCGAGCACCGACGGCGCGGCCACGACCATGGTGGCACCGCCGCCGAGGGCGAGCAGCAGTTCCAGGATCGACGCGTCGAATGACGGCGTCGCGAAATGCAGTGTGCGCGAACCACTGTCGACGCGATAGCGCTCTCGCTGCTCATCGCACAGATTCGACAGTCCGGCCTGGGTCACCACGACGCCCTTGGGCTTGCCGGTGGAGCCGGAGGTGTAGATCACATAGGCCGGATGTTCCGCGCGCAGCGGGCGCACGCGGTCCTCGTTGGTGACCGGTTCGGCCGAGCACCGTTCCAATGTGGTGCGAATACCGCCGTCGACGGCCAGCCATTCCACGCCGCCGGGCAGCCGGTCGCGCACCGACGATATGGTCAGGCCGAGCGCCGCACCGGAGTCGGTGACCATATGCGCCACCCGCTCCGGCGGATAGTTCGGATCCACCGGCACGAAGGCCGCGCCGGCCTTGGCGACCGCCCATACCGCGACGACGGATTCCACCGAGCGCGGAATGCCGAGCGCCACCCGGTCCTCCGGCCCGATACCGCGTTCGATCAGCAGTCGAGCCAATCGCGTGGATCGTTCATCCAATTCGGCGTAGGTCAGCTCCGCCAACCTGGCGTTCGCGTCCGCGAATACCAGCGCGATGCCATCCGGATTCGCCTCGACCGCCGTGCTCATCAGGCGCGGCAGCGTCGTGACGCGCGCCCGTCGAACCCTGGTCGGCCGCTGACGTGCAGGGCGCGTCATGCGCTCCACCCAGCCCGCAGACGGTGAGTCGTCTCGTGTTGCAAATCTCCCCAGCCCCCGACTGCGAGCATCAAGATGAAACCTTCTGTGCGCTTACGTAGAACCTTCGCAATCTTGCCTTGCCCGGGCTGTTAGCGCATCCCTGCTGGTGACGCACGCCCTAAGGTTCAGGGTCACGAAATGTCAATAGCTATTTGCTATCTCCAGGAAGCAGTTCCTCGATGGTCAGGACGACCTCGGCCGCACCGAATTCGGACACCGGGCTCGGGCCCTGTTCGATCACCACGGCCCGCAGGTCCTCGAGCGGTTCCGGATCCAGCTGGGCCAGTCCGACGCCGTCGGTGAACAGGTGCGTCACCCATTCATCGGCCAGCGCCTCGGTAGTGGTATCAGCGGGCACCACCAACGACGCACCGGTGGCTCCGGCCGCGACGATCTCGAGCACACCCGCGACCGAATCCGCCCGGCCCTGCCGGAATGTCCGCGATTCGAAAGTGAGCTCGGTCCGCGACCGTACGCGATCCACCGCGACGGCGAGTCCGTCGTAGCCGAGCACGGTCGCCTCGGTGACGAAGGCCGGATCGACGCCGCGCAGCGCGCGGGTGCGATTGGCGTAGGTGACCGGTCGCGCCGATTCCCCGGCGATCTCGGCGACCACGCCCGGATCGTCGAGCACCAGCCAGTCGATGCCGCCGGGCTCTCCGGCCCGGGTCGCGGCCGTGGTGAGTCCCACCTTGATCTCGAGCGCGGCGGGCAGCGCGGCGCCATCGCTCACCGGCACCACGGCCGCGCCCGCCTTGAGCACGGCCCAGGTGGCCACGGCCGCCTCCACGCCGCGACCGAGCCGCAGCGCGACACCGACACCCGGACCGCAGCCACGTCCGATCAACACCCGGGCCAGACGCGATGAGCGAGCATCGAGTTCGGCGTAGCTGACCGCATCCTCGCCGAAAGCCAGGGCGGGTCCATCCGGATCATCCTCCACGGCCGCGGCCAGCGCCTGCGCCAGCGTGGTGCCGATGGTGGCGGCGGCCTCGACGGGTTCGGCGTATTCGGGTTCGGCGCGGTGTTCCTGCTCGTCGAGCAGGTCGATCGCGCCGACCAGAATCTGCGGATCGGCGGCGACCGCGGTCAGAATGCGCTCGAAGCGACGCCCCAGAGCCTGCACGCTGGATTCATCGAAAAGATCGGTCGCATAGGTCAACACCGTGATCAACTCACCCGGCGTACCGTCCACCCCATACTGCGGCTCGACGGTAACCTGCAGATCGAACTTCGCCGCCACCGCATCGGTATCCAGCCCGGCAATCGTCAAACCCGGCAACTCCAACGCGGGCTGCTCGGTGTTCTGGAACGACAGCACCACCTGAAACAAACTCTGCGCCCCCGACCGACCCGGCGCGACCACCTCGACCACCCGCTCGAACGGAATATCGGCATTCGCGAACGCGGAAAGATCCGCCTCCCTGGCCTTCTCCACCAACTCATGGAACGTATCGGCGGTACTGACACCGGTCCGCAGAGCCAACGTATTGACAAACATACCGACCAAATCATCCAACGCACGCTCACCACGACCCGCGATCGGCGTACCGACCACGATATCCGCACTACCGGACTGCCGCGCCAACAGCACCACCAACGCCGCATGCACAACCATGAACAGCGACGAATTATGCTCACGCGCAACCCGAACCAGACCCTCATGCACCGCAGCAGGCACCAGGAAGCCGACCGCGCCACCCCGCATCGACGGCACCGACGGACGCGGACGGTCCAGCGCGAGCACCGGGCCGGTGGACAGCCCGGCCAGCTGTTCGCGCCAGAACTTCAACTGCTTCGCGGCAACCGAATTCTCATCGTCATCGCTGCCTATGACGGTGCGCTGCCAAATCGCGAAGTCCGCGTACTGCACCTCGAGCGGAACCCAACCCGGGTCCCCACCCTGACTGCGAGCCACATACGCGGTCACCAGATCACGAGCCAACGGAGCCATCGACGCACCGTCACCGGCAATATGATGGACGACCAGGGCCAGCAGATATTCCTGACCGCTCTGCAGCAGCAGTCCACGCACCGGAACCTGCTGTGTCACATCGAATCCGGTCGACATCAGCTCGGTAATACGACCCATCGGATCGACAGTGGTCTCCACCACCAATCCGTCGGGCAGCGCCTCACTCGCCGACAAAATCTCCTGATACGGCAGCCCGCCCGGACCACCGGCCGGATAGCGCGTGCGCAAGACCTCGTGTCGCTCGACCACATCGGCGACCGCCCGCCGCAACGCGTCCACATCGAGCGCACCGGACAGCCGGATCGCCAACGGGATATTGTACGAAGGAGATTCGGGATCAAGCTGATTGATCACCCACATCCGCTGCTGCGCCAACGACAACGGCACCCGATCGGTACGCGCAGCCGGGCCCAGCTTCAGCCGCACCGCTCCCGCCGCTGCGCCGGGCACGATACGGGCAGCGAGCAGCGCGACCGAGGACGCCTCGAACAGTTCGCGCACGGCCAGATTCGCATCCAACGCCTCATTGATCCGCGCGACCGCACGAGTAGCCAACAGCGAATTACCACCCAAAGCAAAGAAGTCGTCATCCAAACCGACCTCCCCCACACCCAGCAGATCACCGAACACATCGGCCACCGCCTGCTCGATCGGCGTACCCGGCGCACGATAGACAGCCGAGCCGAGGAACTCCGGCGCGGGCAGCGCCCGGCGGTCGAGCTTGCCGTTGGGAGTAAGCGGCAGCACGTCGAGCACCACAATGGCGTCGGGAATCATATAGCCGGTGAGGAATTCGCCCACCTCGGCGCGCAGCGCGGCCGAATCGAGCTCCACGCCGCCCTCGGCCACCACATAACCCACCAGCCGATCACCGGCATGCTCATCGGCCCGCACGATCACCACGGCCTGACTCACACCCGAGCAGCGCAGCAGCGCCGCCTCGATCTCACCCAGTTCGATACGGAATCCACGCAGCTGAACCTGCTGATCGCTACGCCCCGCGTATTCCAGATTCGCTTCACCATTGAATCCGGCCCAGCGACCGATATCGCCGGTCCGGTACATCCGCGCGCCGGGCGGACCGTACGGATCGGCCACGAACCGGGATGCGGCCAGCGCCGGGCGGCCGAGATATCCGCGCGAAAGCTGTTCGCCCGCCACATACATCTCACCGGCCACCCCGACCGGCGCGGGATGCAGCCGATCGTCGAGCACATAGGTCTGCAGACCCGGCAGGGCCCGGCCGATCACGCTGGCCGGGCTGTCGCACAGCCGCTCGTCCAGCTCCAGGAACGATACGTGCACCGTGGTCTCGGTAATGCCGTACATATTGATCAGCTGCGGCGCGTCGGAGGCATGCCGCTCGTACCAGCGTTGCAACTGCCGCAGATCCAGCGCCTCGCCGCCGAACACCACGTAGCGCAGCGCGAACTTACCCGCGTCCGCATGCGCGGCCCGATCGGCCTCGGCCAGCTGGTAGAAGGCGGAAGGCGTCTGGTTGAGTACGGTCACCTGTTCGCGAATCAGCAACTCGCGGAACAGCTCCGGCGATCGGGAAGTCAGATAGTCGACCACCACGACCGCGCCGCCGTTGGCCAGCGCGCACCACAGCTCCCACACCGAGAAGTCGAAGGCGTAGGAGTGGAACAGCGTCCAGACGTCGGTCTCGTCGAATTCGAACAGCAGCTGGGTATTGGCGAACAGCTCCAGCACATTGCGGTGCGAGACGCCCACGCCCTTGGGCACACCGGTGGAACCGGAGGTGTAGATGACATAGGCCAGATTCTCCGGTCGCAGCGGCGCGATCCGGTCGGCATCGGTGACCCGATCGTCGGTGTAGCCGTCGGCCTCCGACAGCAGCATGATCGGAATATCGGTGTCCGGCAGCGAGTCCCGCATCTCGGCCGTGGTGAGGATGCAGGTCGGAGCGGCATCGTTCAGCATGAACTCCAACCGCTGCGCCGGATAGGTGGTGTCGATCGGCAGATAGCCCGCACCCGAGGTCAACGTGCCGAGCAGTGCGATCGGCAGGGCCTCGTCGCGCGGAACCGCCACGGCCACCAGGGTTTCCGGTCCCGCGCCCCGGTCGATCAGCGCCCGCGCCACCCGATTGGCGCCCCGCTGCATCTCCCGGAAGGTGACCCCGGTTTCGCCGAATCGGATCGCGACCGCGTCCGGACGTCGACGCGCCTGCGTCGCGACCAGATCCGCCAGCGTGACCGACGGCACCTCGACGCCGGGCGAATTCCATTCGCGCAGTACCAGTTCGCGCTCGCCCGGAGCCAGCACGTCGATATCACCGACCACCGCGCCCGCATCATCGGCCACCGCAGCCAGCACCCGGCGGAAACGATCGGCGAAATCCTGCACCGTCGCCTCGTCGAACAGATCGGTGGCATAACTGAACGCCGCCGACATACCCAGCGGCACACCGTGCTCATCGATCCGCTCGGCCAGCGTCAGCTGCAGATCGAACTTCGCCAGCGGCACCGACATATCCACACCCGACACCACCAGACCCGGCAGCTCCAGATGAGTCTGGGCCAGATTCTGGAAGGTCAACATCACCTGGAACAGCGGATGCCGACTCGTCGAACGCACCGGATCCAACAGCTCCACCAGCCGCTCGAACGGCACATCGGCATGACCGAAGGCTTCCACATCGATCCCACGGACGGTGCCGAGCAGACCCTCGAAACGGGCGGCCGGGTCGACATCGGTGCGCAGCACGAGGGTATTGACGAACATGCCGATCAGATCGTCCAGCGCCGCCTCGCCACGACCCGCGACGGGGGTGCCGATCGCGATGTCGCGAGTGCCCGACAGTCGGGCCAGCAGCACCGCCAACGCGGCATGCACGACCATGAACAACGTTGAATTGTGCTGGTGTGCCAGGCGATTCAACGCCGCATGCACACCGGCGTCGATCTCGAAGTCGAAGGTCGCGCCATGATTGGTGGCGATGGCAGGGCGCGGCCGGTCGGCGGGTAGATCCAACTGGTCGGGCAGCGCGGCCAGGGTGCGTCGCCAGTAGTCGATCTGCTGCGACAGCAGCGATTCCGGATCGTCCTCGACGCCGAGTGTCTCGCGCTGCCACAGCGCGTAGTCGGCGTACTGCACCTCGAGCGGGGTCCATTCCGGCTGGCCACCGCGGACGCGATCGAGGTAGGCGGTCATGAGGTCGCGGGTCAGCGGGGCCATCGAGAAACCATCACCCGCGATGTGATGCACCACGCACACCAGCACATAATCACTGCCGGACAGCCGAATCACCCGCAACCGCACCGGCGGAGCCGTGGTCACATCGAACCCGGCGGTCACCGTCTCCGCGACCAACCCGAACACCTCGGACTCACTCGCATCGACGACCGGAAGCTCCGGCACCGCACGAGAATCCGACGCCGAAAGCACCAACTGGTAACCCTCACCATCAAGTTCGGGATACACCGTCCGCAACACCTCGTGACGCTCCACCAGATCCCGCACCGCCGCCCGCAGGGCGTCCACGTCCAGGCTGCCGGTCAAGCGAACCGCGACCGGGATGTTGTTGACCGCACTGGCCGGATCGAACCTGTTGAGGAACCACATTCGCTGCTGCGCGTAGGACAGCGGAATCCGCTCGGGGCGCGGCATCGGGCGCAGTTGCTGCCCGGCGGCCGAACCGGCATGGCGCTCCACGCGTTCGGCCAGCGCGGCCACGGTGGACGCCTCGAACAACAACTGCACCGGCACCCGCAGATCCAACGCCGCACCGATCCGCGCGGCGGCCTGCGCGGCCAACAACGAATTACCACCCAACTCGAAGAAGTCGTCGTCGACGCCCACCCGCCCCGGATTGTCCGGGGTGCCCGGCACGAGCAGCGCGGCGAATACGTCCGCGACGATCTCCTCCACCGGCGTGACCGGTGCGCGGAATTCCCGTGCGACGAAAGTGGGTTCGGGCAACCGCGCCCGATCCAACTTGCCGACCGGCGTCAGCGGAATCTCATCGAGCACCATGATCGAAGCCGGAATCATGTACGCGGGCAACGACTCCGCGAGGAATTCCGCCAGCGCACCGGTGTCCAGGGCGGCTTCCCCGCGCGGCAGCACATAGGAGACCAGCGCGGTCGCGCCCGAGGGCAGCGTGCGGCCCAGGGTGGCGGCGTAGTCGATATCGGGGTGGGCGGTCAGCGCATTGTCGATCTCGCCCAGTTCGATGCGGAAGCCACGGATCTTCACCTGGAAGTCGGACCGACCCAGATATTCGATGGTGCCGTCGGATTCATTGCGGCGCACCAGGTCTCCGGTGCGATACAGCCGTGCGCCCGCACCCTCGGCGGCGGTGCCGAACGGGCTGGCCACGAAGCGATCGGCGGTCAGGCCCGGACGTCCCAGATACCCCTGGGCCAGCGCCGGGCCGGACAGATACAGTTCGCCGATCACCCCGGCGGGCACCGGACGCAATCGCGAATCCAGTACGAACGCACCGACTCCCGCGATCGGGGAGCCGATGGTGATCGGCTCGCCCGGCTCCAGCGGGGCGCTCGAGGTGGCGAGGATGGTCGCCTCGGTCGGGCCGTAACCGTTGTAGAACAGCCGCCCGTCGCGGGCCCAGCGGTGCACCAGTTCGGGGCCGAATTTGTCACCGGCGACGACGACCGCCTCGAGGTCGTCCAGGCCGGTCGGATCCACCGATTCCAGCGCGCCCGGTGTGATGAGCATGTGTGTGATCTGTTCGCGGCGCAGCAGATCGGCGAGCTCGAAGCCGCCGAAGATCTGCGGCGGCGACACCACCAGGGCCGCGCCCGAGGAGAACGCCAGCAGCAGTTCCAGCACCGAGACATCGAAATTGGGCGAGCAGACGTGCAGAACCCGCGAATCCTCGCCGACGCCGTAGTGCTCGCGCTCGGCGGCCACCAGCGCGCCCAGACCGGTGTGGGTGACCACCACGCCCTTGGGGCGACCGGTCGAACCGGAGGTGTAGATGAGATAGGCCGGATGCTGCTCGGTCAGCGGGCGCACCCGGTCGGTGTAGGAGATCGGATGCGACGGCCGCGTGGCCACCCGCCCGGCCACCACCGGATCGTCGAGCTCGAGCCAGTAGACGCCGGTGCCGAGTGCGGCGCGATGCGCACTGGTCGTCAGACCCAGCACCGCACCGGAATCGGACACGATATGAGCGATCCGCTCGGCCGGATAGGTCGGATCGACCGGGACATAGGCCGCGCCGGTCTTGGCGATCGCCCAGACCGACAGCACCGATTCGATCGACCGGGTGATACCGATCGCGACCACGTCACCGGCGCCGATCCCACGGTCGATCAGCTCCCGGGCCAGCCGTGAGGAGGTCTCGTCGAGCTCTCGGTAGGTGAGTTCACGCGCGTCGGCCGACTCTCCGGTTCCAGCGAACCGGATCGCCACCGAATCGGCCGCGGACTCCACGGACGCGGTAAGCAGCTGCCCGAACAGCGGGCTGCCCGACCGGCGACGACGGCTACCACGAGCAGAGCGGCGGGCAGTATCCATTCGAGTGCATTCACCTCTCGCGTTCATCAGGTCCGCACGGCCGAACAATGTCGGCGTCCCCACCCCGCGGTTCGAGCAATCATATAGGGGCGCGCGGTAGGGCGGTGGCCGCCCGAGCTACCTACTACTCATCGGTAGAAGGGTGCCCGAGCGTTGCGCCAATACCCCAATTGGATGGGCTGTGTCACAGCCCGCGCAACCGCTGGGGGATACGAACCGTGCGGTCTGTCGAGAGGTGCAGGCTATTACCCCAGGCCCTCCCCACGTACCTCCGCGAGTTCCTCGAGGGTGAGGACGACCTCGGCGACGCCGAACCCATTCGCCGGGATCGTCCCGGATTCGATCACCACGGCCCGCAGGTCCTCGAGCGGTGCCGGATCCAATCCGGCAAGACCCACACCATCGATGAACAGGTGCGTCACCCACTCATCGGCCAGCGCCTCAGAGCCGAGCTCGGCGGGAACCACCAGTGACGCACCCGCGGCCCCGGCCGCGACGATCTCGAGCACGCCAGCGACCGAATCCGCCCGGCCCTGCCGGAACGTCCGCGATTCGAAGGTCAGCTCGGTGCGCGAGCGCACTCGATCCACCACCGCCGCCAACGCGTCATAACTCAGTACCGTCTCTGCGGCCGCGAAGGCCGGATCGGGGCCGCGCAGCGCACGGGTGCGGGTCGCATAGGTGACCGGCCGCGCGGACTGTCCGGCGATCTCGGCGACCACGCTCGGATCGTCGAGCGCCAGCCAGTCGATGCCGCCGGGCTCCCCGGTGGCCGAATCCGCCAGGCCCACCTTGAATTCCACCGTGGTCGGCAGGGCCACCCCGTCGGCCAGCGGTACCATGGCCGCGCCCGCCTTGAGCACGGCCCAGGTGGCCACGGCCGCCTCCACGCCGCGACCGAGCCGCAGCGCGACACCGACACCCGGACCGCAGTCGCGCGCGATCAGCACCCGGGCCAGCCTGGACGAGCGGGCGTCGAGTTCGTGATATGTGATCGCCTTGTCGCCGAAGGCCAGGGCGGGTCCGTCCGGATCATCGTCGACGGCCGCGCCCAGCGCCTGCGCCAGCGCCGTGCCGACGGTCGTGGCGAGTTCGGCGGATTCGCTTCGGTCGGATTCGATGCGGTGTTCCTGCTCGTCGAGCAGGTCGATCGCGCCGACCAGAATCTGCGGATCGGCGGCGACCGCGGTCAGAATGCGCTCGAAGCGACGCCCCAGAGCCTGCACGCTGGATTCATCGAAAAGATCGGTCGCATAGGTCAACACCGTGATCAACTCACCCGGCGTGCCATCCGCTTCATGCTGCGGCTCGACGGTGACCTGCAGATCGAACTTCGCCGCCACCGCATCGGTATCCAGCCCCGCGATCGTCAACCCCGGCAACTCCAACGAAGGCTGCTCGGTGTTCTGGAACGACAACACCACCTGGAACAAACTCTGCGCCCCCGACCGGCCCGGCGACACGACCTCGACCACACGCTCGAACGGGATATCCGCATTGGCGAACGCCGAAAGATCCGCCTCCCTGACCTTCTCGACCAGCGCATCGAAGGTGTCCGATGTGCTCACTGCGGTCCGCAGAGCCAGCGTATTGACGAACATGCCCACCAAATCATCCAACGCACGCTCACCACGACCCGCGATCGGCGTACCGACCACGATATCCGCACTACCGGACTGCCGCGCCAACAACACCGCCAACGCCGCATGCACAACCATGAACAGCGACGAATTATGCTCACGCGCAACCCGAACCAGACCCTCATGCACCGCCCGAGGCACTAGGAAGCCGACCCCGCCACCCCGCATCGACGGCACCGACGGACGCGGGCGGTCCAGTGGCAGTACCGGGCCCGTCGACAGGCCCGCCAACTGCTCACGCCAGTAGGCCAATTGTCGCGCCGCAACCGAATTCTCGTCGTCGTCGGAGCCGATCACGCCGCGCTGCCAGATCGCGAAATCGGCGTACTGCACCTCGAGCGGAGCCCACCCCGGATCACCACCCTGACTGCGCGCCACATACGCCGTCACCAGATCACGAGCCAGCGGAGCCATCGACGCACCGTCACCGGCAATGTGATGGACGACGAGTCCGAGCACATGCTCGGACTCGGTCAGTCGGATGACCCGTAGTCGCACCGGCGGCGCCGCGGTCACATCGAATCCGGTCGACATCAGCTCGGTAATACGACCCATCGGATCGACAGTGGTCTCCACCACGAGCCCGTCGGGCAGCGCCTCACTCGCCGACAAAATCTCCTGATACGGCAGCCCGCCCGGACCACCGGCCGGATAGCGCGTGCGCAGCACTTCGTGTCGCTCGACCACATCGGCGACCGCCCGCCGCAACGCGTCCACATCGAGCGCACCGGACAGCCGGATCGCCAACGGGATATTGTACGAAGGAGATTCGGGATCAAGCTGATTGATCACCCACATCCGCTGCTGCGCCAACGACAACGGCACCCGATCGGTACGCGCAGCCGGGCCCAGCTTCAGCCGCACCGCTCCCGCCGCTGCGCCGGGCACGATACGGGCAGCGAGCAGCGCGACCGAGGACGCCTCGAACAGTTCGCGCACGGCCAGATTCGCATCCAACGCCTCATTGATCCGCGCGACCGCACGAGTAGCCAACAGCGAATTACCACCCAAAGCGAAGAAGTCGTCATCCAAACCGACCTCACCCACACCCAGCAGATCACCGAACACATCGGCCACCGCCTGCTCGATCGGCGTACCAGGCGCACGATAGACAGCCGAGCTCCCGAACCCCGGCGCGGGCAGCGCCTTCCGGTCCAACTTGCCGTTGGGAGTAAGCGGCAACGCATCCAGCACCACGATCGCATCGGGCACCATATAGCCGGTGAGGAATTCACTCACCCGCGTACGCAGCCCGGCCGGATCGAGCGCCCGATCGCTCTCGGCCACCACATAACCCACCAGCCGATCACCCGCGTGCTCATCGGCCCGCACGACGACTGCGGCCTGACTCACACCCGGGCAGCGCAGCAGCGCCGCCTCGATCTCACCGAGTTCGATACGGAAGCCACGCAATTGGACCTGCTGATCGCCGCGCCCCGCGTATTCCAGATTCGCCTCACCATTGAATCCGGCCCAGCGACCGATATCGCCGGTCCGGTACATCCGCGCGCCGGGCGGGCCATACGGATCGGCCACGAACCGAGCCGCCGTCAAGCCCGAACGCCCCAGATATCCGCGCGAAAGCTGTTCGCCCGCAACATACATCTCCCCCGCCACCCCGACGGGAGCCGGATGCAGTCGAGCATCGAGGGCCCGCACCTCGAGGCCCGGCAGCGGGCGGCCGATCACACTGGCCGCGGCCTCGGTCAATCCCTCGTCGAGCGCCAGGAACGACACGTGCACCGTGGTCTCGGTAATGCCGTACATATTCACCAACCGCACCTCGGGATGATCGGCCCGCCAGCTCGCGACCCGGCGCAAATCCAGCGCCTCACCACCGAACACGACATGCCGCAACGCGAAACCACCGCTCACGGCGGCTCGATCGGCGGCCAGCAACTGATAGAACGCCGACGGCGTCTGATTCAGCACCGTCACACGCTCACGAATCAACAACTCACGGAACTGCTCCGGCGACCGCGAAGTCAGATAGTCGACCACCACCACAGCACCACCGCTAGCCAACGCCGCCCACAACTCCCACACCGAGAAATCGAAGGCGAACGAATGGAACACCGTCCACACATCGGACTCATCGAAACCGAACAACGGCCGCGCATTCGCCAACAACTGCAACACATTCCCATGCGAAACACCGACACCCTTGGGCACACCGGTCGAACCGGAGGTGTAGATGACATAGGCCAGATTCTCCGGCCGCAGCGGTGCGATCCGGTCGGCATCGGTCACGGGATCGGCCGCCCCGGTCTCGGCGTCGTCGAGCAGCATCACCGGAATATCGCTGTCGGGCAGACTCGCTCGCGCCTCGGCGGTGGTCAGGATGCAGATCGGGGCGGCGTCGGCGAGCGTGAACTCCAACCGCTGCCGGGGATAGCCGGTATCGATCGGTAGGTAGCCCGCACCCGAGAGCATCGCGCCCAGCAGTGCGACCGGCAGCTCCTCGGTTCGTGGAACGGCCACGGCCACCAGGGTTTCCGGTCCCGCGCCCCGGTCGATCAGCGCCCGCGCCACCCGATTGGCTCGGCTCTGCAACTCGCCGAATGTCAGCGTGGCCCCGTCGAAGCGGACCGCGACGGCATCCGGCCGATGTCGTGCCTGCTCCCCGACCAGATCGAGCAGCGTCGCCTGCGACGTCGCGGCACCCGGCGAATTCCATTCGCGCAGTACCAGTTCGCGCTCGCCCGGAGCCAGTACGTCGATATCACCGACCACCGCGCCCGCATCATCGGCCACCGCAGCCAGCACCCGGCGGAAACGATCGGCGAAATCCTGCACCGTCGCCTCGTCGAACAGATCGGTGGCATAACTGAACTCGGCCGACATACCCTGCGGGGCACCGTGTTCGTCAGTGCGCTCGGCCAAGGTCAGCTGCAGATCGAACTTCGCCAGCGGCACCGACATATCCACACCCGACACCGCCAGACCGGGTAGTTCAAGGCGGGTCTGGGCCAGGTTCTGGAAGGTCAACATCACCTGGAACAGCGGATGCCGACTCGTCGAACGCACCGGATCCAACAGCTCCACCAGCCGCTCGAACGGCACATCGGCATGACCGAAGGCCGCGATATCGGAGCCGCGGACCGCGGCCAGCAGTTCATCGAAACGGGCGGCCGGATCGACATCGGTGCGCAGCACGAGGGTATTGACGAACATGCCGATCAGATCGTCCAATTCGGCCGCGCCGCGACCCGCGATCGGAGTGCCGACGGCGATATCGCGGGTGCCCGACAATCGGGCCAGCAGCACCGCCAACGCGGCATGCACAACCATGAACAGGGTCGAATTGTGCTCGTGCGCCAGGCGATCGAGCGCCGCGTGCGCCTCGGCGTCGATTTCGAAGCCCAGTGTCGCGCCTCGATTGGACGCGACGGCCGGGCGTGGGCGGTCGGCGGGCAGATCCAACTGGTCGGGCAGGGCCGCGAGGGTGCGCCGCCAGAATTCGATCTGCTGCGACAGCAGCGATTCCGGATCGTCCTCGGTACCCAGCGTCTCGCGCTGCCACAGCGCGTAATCCGCGTACTGCACCGGCAGCGGCTGCCAGCTCGGCTCGACGGCATCGGCGCGGCCGAGGTAGGCGGTCATGAGGTCGCGGGTCAGCGGGGCCATCGAGAAACCATCACCCGCGATGTGATGCACCACGCACACCAGCACATAATCACTGCCGGACAGCCGAATCACCCGCAACCGCACCGGCGGAGCCGTGGTCACATCGAACCCGGCGGTCACCGTCTCCGCGACCAACCCGAACACCTCGGACTCACTCGCATCGACGACCGGAAGCTCCGGCACCGCACGAGAATCCGACGCCGAAAGCACCAACTGGTAACCCTCACCATCAAGTTCGGGATACACCGTCCGCAACACCTCGTGACGCTCCACCAGATCCCGCACCGCCGCCCGCAGCGCCTCGATATCCAGTCGCCCGCTCAGCCGCACGGCGACGGGGATATTGTTCACCGCGGTATCCGGATCGAACCTGTTCAGGAACCACATGCGCTGCTGCGCATAGGACAGCGGAATCCGCTCCGGCCGCGCCATGGGCCGCAGCGGCGCACCCGTCGCACCCACCAGCTGTTCGATCCGCTGCGCCAGCGCGGCCACGGTGGACGCCTCGAACAACAACTGCACCGGCACCCGCAGACCCAACGCCACACCGATCCGCGCGGCGGCCTGCGCGGCCAACAACGAATTACCACCCAACTCGATGAAATCGTCGTCGAGTCCGACCCGGCCGGGATTGTCCGGGGTACTCGGCACCAGCAATGCCGCGAACACCTCCGCGACGATCTCCTCCACCGGCGTGACCGGTGCGCGGAATTCCCGTGCGACGAAAGTGGGTTCGGGCAACCGCGCCCGATCCAACTTGCCGACCGGCGTCAGCGGAATCTCATCGAGCACCATGATCGAAGCCGGAATCATGTACGCGGGCAACGACTCCGCGAGGAATTCCGCCAGATCGCCGGTGTCGACCGAGGTTCCGGCCCGCGGCAGCACATAGGACACCAGCGCCGTCGCGCCCGAGGGCAGCGCCCGACCCAGCGTCGCCGCGTAGTCGATATCGGGGTGGGCGGTCAGCGCATTGTCGATCTCGCCCAACTCGATGCGGAAGCCACGCACCTTCACCTGGAAGTCCGAACGACCCAGATATTCGATCGTGCCATCGGATACATTGCGGCGCACCAGATCTCCGGTGCGATACATCCGCGCGCCCGGATTGCCGGTATCGGCCCCGAACGGGCTGGCCACGAAGCGGTCCGAGGTCAGGCTCGGGCGGTTCATATAGCCCCGCGCCAGCGCGGGCCCGGACAGATACAGCTCGCCGATCACCCCGGCGGGCACCGGACGCAAGCGCGAATCCAGTACGAACGCACCGATTCCCGGGATCGGCGACCCGATATCGATCGGCTCGCCCGGCCGCAGCGGGGTGCTGGCGGTGACCAGAATGGTGGCCTCGGTGGGACCGTAGATGTTGTAGAACGACCGGCCGTCGCGGGCCCAGCGGTTGACCAGCTCGGGACCGAACCGATCACCGATGACCGCGACCACCCGCAGGTCCGTCACGCCCGTCGGATCCACCGATTCCAGCGCGCCCGGTGTGATCAGCATGTGCGTAATCCGTTCGCGGCGCAACAGATCCGCGAGCTCGAAGCCGCCGAACACCCGGGGCGGGGATACCACCAGCGTCGCGCCCGAGGAGAACGCCAGCAGCAACTCCAGCACCGACACATCGAAATTCGGTGAGCAGATGTGCAGCACGCGCGATCCGACGCCGACGCCGTACCGCTCGCGTTCGGCGGCCACCAACGCACCGAGCCCGGCATGGGTGACCGCCACGCCCTTCGGGCGGCCGGTCGAGCCGGAAGTGAAGATCACGTAGGCCGGATGCGACTCGTGCGGCGGCCGGACCCGATCGGCATACGAGATCGGATACGCGGCCCGGCTCGCCACCCGCTCGGCCACCGCCGGATCGTCGAGCTCGAGCCAGTCGACATCGGCGCCGAGCGCCGATCGGTGTGCGACGGTCGTCAGGCCCAGCACCGCACCGGAATCGGCGAGCATATGCGCGATCCGCTCGGCCGGATAGGTCGGATCGACCGGCACATAGGCGGCACCGGTTTTCGCGATCGCCCAGACCGACAGCACCGATTCGATCGACCGGGAGATACCGATGGCGACGACGTCCCCCGCGCCGACACCGTGTTCGATCAGCTCCCGGGCCAGCCGCGAGGACGCCTCGTCGAGCTCCCGATAGGTGAGTTCACGCTGATCGCCCGGCTCCCCCGTCGGATTGGAACGGATCGCGACCGAATCCACCGCCGATTCGACCGCGGCACCCAGGATTTGCCAGAAGAGAGCAGCCCCCGATCTGCGTCGGCCCGCGCCGCGCACGCCGCGCTGAACTCTGCTCATGTCGATACTCCCACCCGCTAGGCTCCGTTGACCCCGCGCAGCACCGTGATCTCACCCCCCGAACCGTGGATGCGGATCCCGAGGCACCGCGCGGTAACCGGCCAATGCTAATTGGGCATTTCGAAGATCAGATAACGGTTGCGAGCGAACTCACAGCCAGCCGCGGCGGATAGCCTGCACGCCTGCCTGGAAGCGGGTGCTGGCGCCGAGTCGCTCCAGCAGGCTCGCGGTTCGACGCACCACCGTGCGCCGGGACATGCCCAAACGGCGGGCAATGGTGTCGTCGGTCGCGCCCAGACCCATCAGGGTGAGGATCGCCCGGTCCCGCTCGTCGAGCGGTTCGCTCGGATTCACCGAGATGGGCGCGGACAGCGACCAGAGCACGTCGAAGACCCGAATCAACATATCCAGGCTGGGCGACGGGCCGACGCGCAGACCCATCGGATCGCCGCGTCGCTCGTCGTGATGCAGCATGACGCTGGCCCGCTCGCCATCGGCGATGATGACCTTGATCGGCGGATCGGGCAGGGTACGGGCCTGCGCGCCCGCGGAGGTCACGGCCAGCGCGTGGCGCAGCCGATCGGGATCCTGATAGATCGTGTCCTGATACAGCAGTTGATAGCGCACGCCCGCATCGATGCGCGCGGCCTTGAGTTCGAACAGCCGCTCGGCCTTCTCGTCGTCGCAGACGTAAGGGCCGCGTTCGACCAGACGGATGGTCTTGCGCGCATTGCGTTGCAGGTCCTCGAATTCCGCGACCATTTCGCGGGTTTCGTACATCGGCACGACGGTTCCGTCGCCGCGGGCCGAGCGGCGCACCGAGCGGAACGTCTCACCCAGTCGGGCCGCGGCGGCGTGCATGCGCGCGGTTTCGGCCTGCCGCCGCCGGGATTCGGCCTCCGACAACGCCTCCGGCGCATGCGCGTCCCAGACGACCACGCCGTCGCTCTCGATCCGGACGACCGCCTGCCACTCGCACAGCACATTCAGCGCGTCGGCGACCATCTCGGCCGACAGGCCCAGATCGGCGGACAGTTCTGTCAGGCCGGACCGCGGGCGCTGGATCAGCGCCGCGTACGTGCGCCCGTACAGCGAATCGGTATCGAACAGCTCGTGCAAACCCGTCAACCCACCACACCCCCGGCGGAAACCGGTGGCCTCAGTCCCGGGGACCCCACTGCTGCGACAGCAGTACGCCCTTGCTCGCCAGATACGAGGCCGGATCGATTTTAGCGTCGCTGGGATCCCAGATCTCCAGGTGCAGATGCGGTCCGGTGGAATCGCCGCGATTGCCGACCGTCGCGATCACATCGCCCGCGTTCACGCGCTGGCCGACATGGGTGAGGATGTCGTTGACGTGGCCGTACACCGCGGTGGTGCCGTCATCGTGCTTGACCCGCACCCACAGTCCGAAACCCGAGGCCGGACCGGCATCGATGACGGTGCCGTTCTCGATCGAGTGGATGGGCGCGCCGATCGGATCGGCGAAGTCGACACCGTAATGGAAAGCGCCCCACCGGGAGCCGAAGCCGGAGCTGACCACACCGGCGACCGGGCGCACCGCGGGCGCGGTCGGGATCGCCTGCTGCTGCAAACCCTTGATCACCTGCTCGGCCTGTGCGAGCGGACCGGCCACCTCGGGCGGAAGATTCTGCAGGCCGAACGGCGTCGCGACCGGAGCGGGCGCGGCGGCGGGCGTGACTTCCGGTGCGGTGGGCGCACTCTCGGCGACCAGCGCGAGGCCGGTGGGCGCGGGCTTGCCCTCCTTCGCCTCCTTGATCGGCTCCGAGGCGACCTCGAGGGTGACCGGATCGTCGCCACCGGCATTGTTTCCGGGCAGCAGCGGCGCGGCGTGCGCGAGCTGGGAAGCCGTGCCGATCAGGGCGCCAGCGGCGACCGCGGCGCTGGCGGCCAGCTTCATCCGATCGGCGGCCCGGGATTCGGACCGGTGCCGGGTCGGCCGTCCGGCAGCACCATCTTCCAGCAAATCCCAGACCGATACGGATGTGGAGGTCTCACGGTGATGCGGCAAGGCTCGTCCTAGCGTCGATCAACTAAGTGGCCGCCGGACCGAAACCATCGTTCGGTAACGATTCGGCATCTCTTGTGACGGAAACTGTACTCCGTCGTGACCTTTCCGCAACCTTCCGCACAAAACACGCTGCTCGAGACGGGGATCACAGCGGCGCGACCGGCGTCACACGGGTCAGACTGGGACGGTGATCCTCGACGAGCTGCGGACCCCGATCGTGCTGGCCCCCATGGCCGGCGGACCCTCCACCCCCGAACTCGCGGCGGCGGTTTCCGAGGCCGGCGGCCTCGGCTTCCTCGCCACCGGATATCTGAGCGCCGCCGATACCGGCGAACGCATCGCGCGCCTGCGCGAGCTCAGCGCCGCGCCGTTCGGGGTGAATCTGTTCGCCCCCGGCGCGGCGACCGCCCCGGACCGCTTCGCCGCCTACCTCGATCGACTCGGCCGCCAGTTCCCGCTCGGCGAGCCGAAATTCGACGACGACGATTGGGACGCGAAACTCGAGCGGCTGACCGCCGATCCGGTGCCGGTGGTGTCGTTCACCTTCGGCTGCCCGTCGGCGCAGGAGATCGAACGCCTGCACGCGGCCCGTTCGGAGGTGTGGGTGACGGTCACCTCGGTGCCCGAGGCGCGCATCGCGATCGAGGCCGGGGCCGATGTGCTGGTGGCCCAGGGCTCCGAGGCCGGTGGGCATCGGGCCAGTTTTCTGGATCGCGCGGAAGACGATGCGACCGATCCCCTCTCGGTGCTCGCGCTGTTGCAACTGCTCACCGCCGCCGTCGACCGCCCGATCGTGGCGACCGGCGGCCTGATCACCGGGGCGGGCATCGCGGCGGCGCTCGCGGCGGGTGCGGCGGCCGTGCAGTTGGGTACCGCGTTCCTGCGCTGTCCCGAGGCGGGTACCTCGGCGCTGCATCGCGATGCCCTGCCGATCGAGACCCCGACCATGCTGACCCGAGCGTTCAGCGGACGCCGGGCGCGCGGACTGCGCAACCAGTTCATCCTCGACAATCCCGACGCACCGGTCGCCTACCCCGAAATCCATTACGCCACCAGCCCGTTGCGTAAGGCCGCACGCGAGGCGGGCAACGCCGACGCGGTGAACCTCTGGGCTGGTCAGACCCACACCCTGGCCGTGGAGGCGCCCGCGGGCGAGGTGGTGCGCAACCTGTCCGCAGCCGCGAAATCCGCTCTGAACCAGGCACTCTCGTCGCGAATCCAGTCTTGTTGACAACGTTTTTCGTTTAGACTCGTGGGGGTCAGCATCCGCCATCCCTGAGGAGAGCGTCATGTCACTGGACGTCCCAACCGCACTACTCGAGCGGGCCGAACGCGGCGAGGTCAGCGACGACGAATTCGTCGAATGCGTGCGCAATTCCCTGCCCTACGCGTATGAGGTGGTCAGCCGGGTGGCGGCCGACTTACGTTCGGGCACAGCAGAATTCGCGGACAACCAACTCGCCCCGCCGGATGAGACGGCCCGCGGCCAGCTGCTGCGCGCGATGGCCTCCGACGCGATCCGCGGTGGCCTGGAACGGCACTTCGGCGTGAAGATCGCCTTCCAGAACTGCCACCGGGTGGCGGCCTTCCCGCTGTCCGCCGTCGGCGGCGACACCTACAGCCGCTTCATCTCCACCCGCGCCCAGCTCCTCAACCAGAGCCCGGAACTGCGCAACTGCTGATCCGGCCGGGGAACTGGCAACAGGCCCGGCCCCGAAAGAACCGGCGCGAGCGAACCCCTCCCGCTCGCGCCGGTTTCGGCCGTTGTCAACGGGTCAGGGCTTGCGGCCGACTCCCGCCCAGTACCAGGCGGATTTGGGGTCGGCCGGGGCGGCGGTGGCCGAATCGTCGGCGAGTTCGGGCCGCCACGTGATCACCGGGACGACGCCGGGTTCGATGATTTCCGTTCCGCCGAAGAGACTTTCGGTTTCGGCGTGGCTGCGCGGATAGAAGGTGATTCCGGCCCGTTCCGAGGCCAGCACCACATTCATCATCGCCCGCGGGTCGAAATCGGCTGTGGGATGGGTGATCACGAGACAGCTGCCCGGCGGCAGGGCTTTCAGCAGGCGGGTGACGATACCGTGCGGATCGTCCTCGTCGCGGAAGTACATCAGCACCGCGACCAGCATGAGCGCCACCGGCCGGTCCAGGTCCAGCGTCTCGGCCAACACCGGCTCGGCCAGGATCGCCTCGGGATCATGCAGATCGGCGTGGATGAACGCGGTCCGGCCCTCGCGCGTACTGGCCATGAGCGCCCGCGCGTGCGCCAGCACGATCGGATCGTTGTCCACGTAGACGATGCGGGCGGCCGGATCGATCTGCTGGGCGACCTCGTGGGTATTGCCCGCGGTCGGGATACCGGTCCCGATGTCGAGGAACTGGTTGATGCCCAGATCCTGGATCACATAGCGCACGGCCCGGCCCAGAAATGCCCGATTGGCACGGGCCATCTCACGAATCGCGGGGACGTGGGCGGCGATCGCGTCGCCGAGCGCGCGGTCGGCCGGATAGTTGTCCCGGCCACCCAGCCAATAATCGTAGACCCGGGCCTCGTGCGCGACATTGGTATCGATCTTGGTGGGTAATCGGGAAGCGGTCTTGTCCGACATGGTGGAACTCTTTCCTGTCACTTGGCGACAGAATAGTTCAGCGAACACCTGGCATGCGGGCCTTCGGGCGATAATTCACCGAACCGATCCGGCCTCTCCAAAAACTAGAGATCGACCGGTTTTCCTTCGAATATCCCCTTCGGACGGGATTATCCAGCGCCCGTATTTCCCGAACGGAAACATTCGGCAGTCCCGTCCCCGCAACGCGACAGCAATGCTCGATCAGTCCCCGCGCAACAGCCGCTTGAGCACCTTGCCCGTCGGGTTGCGCGGCAGCTCCTCGAGGAAAACCACCCGCCGAGGCACCTTGTAGCGAGCCAGATTCGCCTTCACATGCGCTTTGACGGTGTCGTCGTCGAGGTCGGGATCCTCGCGCACCACGAAAGCCTCGACCCGAGCGCCGAATTCGTCGTCTGGAACGCCGAGTACGGCCGCCTCGCGAATTCCGGGATGGGCGTTCAGCAGTTCCTCGATCTCACCCGGAAAGACATTCTCCCCACCCGATACGATCATGTCGTCGTCGCGCCCATCGATGAAAAGCCGACCGGTCGAATCGAAATGGCCGATATCGCCGGAGGACATCAGCCCGCCGACCCGCTCCTTGTCCCCGCCGCCGGTATAGCCATCGAATTGCACGGCATTGGCCACGAAGATCCGTCCGGTCACCCCGCGCGGCGTCTCGCGACCCTCGTCGTCGAGGATCTTCACCACCGAGCCGAGCACCGGCCGCCCCACGCATCCCGGTTCCGCCGCAAGATCTTCCGGCGTCGCGACGGTGGCGTAGGCGACCTCGGTCGAGCCGTAGAGGTTGTAGACCACCGGCCCGAACAGTTCGGTCGTCCGGCGGCACAGATCCGCGCCCAGCTGCGAACCCGCCACGAACACGATGCGCAGCGCCGACAGATCCCGTCCGGTCAGCGCGTTCGGCGGCAGCTCGGCGATGCGGGCCAGCATGACCGGCACGGCGACGAGCGCGGTCGCGCGGTGGCGCGACATGCTGTCGATCACCCGCTGTGGATCGAATCGCCGCCGGATCACCAGCGTGGATCCGAAGCCGATGGCCAGCAGCGCCATCGCGAAGCCGAGCGTATGAAACAGCGGCGCAGGACATTCCGTCACCTCGCGGGTGCGGAAGGGCACTTTGCTCAAGATCGCGCCCAGCGGTTCCAGCGAGCGCGGTTCCGGCCGCGTGGCGCCCTTCGGCGTTCCGGTGGTCCCGCTGGTCAGCAACACCACCTTGGCGCCGTGGGCGGGCGCGGGCGGCGGTACGGGCGAACCCGCGCCGATGAGCGATTCCAGACTGCTGGTGTGCGCGGAATCGGTCCAGGCGCGATACGCGCCGCGCCGGGGGCTGAGCGTGCCGAGGATCGGCTCGTACTCCTCGTCGTAGACCAGTAGATCCACACCCTCGCGGGCGGCCACGTCGTGCAGCTGCGGGCCCGCGAAATCGGTGTTGAGCAATACGATTCGGGTTCCGCACTTGGCCGCGGCGAATACCGCGTCGAGCAGCCCGCGATGATTGCGCGCCAGAATCGCCACGCCCTCACCGGAATTCAGCCCGCGCCTACGCCATTCGTTGGCCAGGCGCGTGGAGCGATCGTCGAGTTCGCGGAAGCTCAGCGTGCCCGATTCGTCGACGAGCGCGGCCCGATCGCCGTAGCGCGCGGCCGACAGTCGCAGCAGCGCGGGCAGCGCGCCGTAGCGCAGCAGCGTGGCGCCCGCACTGAGCAGGGGTAGCGGCGATTCGACGCCCACCAGACCGCTGCCGACGGCCAGGCGCAGCGATTCCAGTTCGATCCAGGCGCGGATGCCCAGATTCCGGAGCAGGGTCGAGGTCATGGCGAACTCCGTTTGCTCTCCATCAGGTGGCACGTCGCCCGCGGCCGGTCGGCCGCGGGCGACGCGTGACTAGCGACCGTGCGTACGCAGCTGATACAGCCCGGTAGTCTCGGCGACCACCGTGCCGTCGGCGTCGATCACCTTCGCGTGCAACGTGAACTCACCCTTCCCGTTGGCGTCGGCGTCGGCGATGATGCGGTCGATCTCCTCCTGCGACAGATGCGCCTCGGCCCGCACATCGGATTTGGCGGGCCGGCGGAAGAAGATCTGCAGATCCTTCACCAGCGGGTAGTACTTCGACATATCGAAGCTGGCCAACTGGATCGCACCACCGAGCACCTCCGCCACGGTGAACAGCACCCCGGCGTACATCGCGCCGAAGTGATTGCCGTTGCCCTCGATCGGAACGGTGGACGAGGCGTAGCCGGGCCGCACCTCGACCGCCCGCACTCCCATCCGGTACGCGACCGGGATGGTGAGCTCCAATCCGCTGTTCACCATGTCCGCGAACGCCGGGGCGTCGCTGTTCGTCTCGGTCATGCCCACATCCCTTTCTGCACCACTACGTGCCCGGTCCGCGACCGGTGGGCTCAGGGTACGACATGCTGTTGGCGGTCCGTCAATACCGCGCGTGCGGCAGTGTGGCCACCTTCAGCTCGCCGTCGGCGTATCGCGCGCGCAGTCGCTTCTTGTCGAATTTGCCGACGCTGGTCTTGGGGATCTCATCGATGAAGGCCCAGTGCTCGGGCAGCTGCCACTTGGCGAACTTGCCCGCGAGGAATTCGCGCAACTCCTCCGCGTCGGCCGTCGCGCCCTCCTTGAGCACGACCGCCACCAGCGGGCGCTCGTCCCACTTCTCGTCCGGAATGCCGATCACCGACGCCTCGGCCACGGCCGGATGGCCCATGATCGCGTTCTCCAGATCGACCGAGGAGATCCATTCGCCGCCGGACTTGATCACATCCTTGGAGCGGTCGACCAGTGTGAGATAGCCGTTGGGACTGATCTTTCCGACATCACCGGTGCGCAGCCAGCCGTCGTGGAACTTGTCCGGATCCACGCTCTCGCCCTCGGGCGAGTAATAGGAGGCGGTGATCCACGGCCCGCGCACCTCGACCTCGCCGAGCGCCTCGCCGTCGTTGGGGACTACGGATCCGTCGTCGGCGACCAGCCGCGCCTGCACCGGCGCGGGGAATCGGCCCTGCGTGTAGCGGTAGGCCCATTCCTCTTCGCCCGTAACGCCTTTCGGCGCGTGCGCCACACTGCCCAGCGGTGAGGTCTCGGTCATACCCCACGCGTGCAGCAGTCGCACGCCGTGCTTCTCCTGGAAGGCCCGCATCATCGACGGCGGCACCGCCGAACCGCCGACCACCACGGTCCGCAGATGCGAGATGTCCTGCGGCTGCGCGTCCAGTCCCGCCAGCACGCCGCCCCAGATGGTCGGCACCGCGGCGGCGAAGGACGGTTTCACCTCGCCCATCAGTTGCAGCAGCGGACCGGGCTGCAGGAAGCGGTCGGGCATCAGCAGATTCGAGCCCGCCATCATCGCGGCGTAGGGAATCCCCCACGCGTTGGCGTGGAACAGCGGCACGATCGTCAGTACGGTGTCGCGCTCGGTGAAGCCCATACTGTTGGGCGAGATCACCTGCATGGCGTGCAACCAGTTCGAACGATGGGAGTAGACAACGCCTTTCGGGTCCCCGGTGGTGCCGGAGGTGTAGCACATACCGGCGGGCGACCGCTCGTCGATGACCGGGAAGTCATAGGTATCCGGTTGTCCCGCAAGCAGTTCGGTGTAGGAGTGCACCTCGACCCCGGCGGGCGCCTGCAGTGCGGCGGCGTCGCCGTTCACGACGATCACGTGGCGCACGGTCTTCAGATTCGGCAGATACTGGGCGAACATCGGCACCAGCGACCCGTCGACGAGCACCACCTTGTCCTCGGCGTGGTTGGCCACGTAGACGACCTGCTCCGGGAACAGCCGGATATTGAGCGCGTGCAGTACCGCGCCCATCGCGGGCACGGCCATATAGACGACCGTATGTTCGTTGTTGTTCCACATGAAGGTGGCTACCCGGTCGCCCTCACCGACCCCGAGACCGCGCAGCGCGTGGGCCAGGCGAGCCGCCTCCGCGCCGAGTTCCCGGTAGGTCATGGTGCGCACCCCGTCGCCGGTCCAGGTGGACACCGTACTGTCGCCCTGGAATGTCGCCGCATACCGCAGCAGCGTCGCCAGCGACAGCTGCTCGTCCTGCATCGTGCTCCACATCTGTACCGCTACTCCTTCATCGGTGAACGGGGTCACACATGCGCGAGGATAGCCGAAACCGTTACCGCCGGTATCCGGTAATCGGTGACGATCGGGACCGTGGAAGACGACCTGTCGAACAGGTATAACGACCGCGCGCGGCGAGCCCCACACACGCCGCGCGCGGCCGTCCTGCCGGCGGACGCTACCCGACATGAAGCGCCCGGCCCGGCAGACCGCCCGGTGCGCGCCCTACCCGCGGCGATACCCCCTGCGGCATCGCCGAACGGCCAAATGCGCACCGAGACAGGTCATTTGGAGGAAAAAGGTTAGTGCAAAATACTAGGTGCGAACCAGACGGTTGTCCAGTCAACCGCGAACATCGGTGTTCACAGCCGTCGGTCCGCCTCCGCACCGATCGACATACAGTGCGTGGGGAGAACCCCCGCTGGAAGGACGACCATGCCCGTCGAACGCATGCTGCCCACCCCGGAGGCCCGGGACCTGATCGAGCTGACCCGCGAGATCGCCGACAAGGTGCTCGAGCCGAACGTCGTGGACTACGAGCGGCACGAGACCTATCCGGCCGAGGCGTTCCGGGCGCTCGGCGCGGCGGGACTGCTGAGCCTGCCGTATCCGGAGGAGTTCGGCGGCGGCGCGCAGCCTTACGAGGTGTATCTGCAGGTTCTCGAGGAGCTGGCCGCGCGCTGGGCGGCGGTCGCGGTCGCGGTCAGCGTGCACAGCCTGTCGTGTCATCCACTGTTCGCCTTCGGCACGGCCGAGCAGCGGCAGCGCTGGCTGCCGGATATGCTGAGCGGCAATACGATCGGCGCGTACAGCCTGTCGGAACCGCATGCCGGTTCGGATGCGGCCGCGCTGCGCTGCCGGGCCACCGCGGTCGAGGACGGCTATCGGATCACCGGCTCCAAGGCGTGGATCACCAACGGCGGCAAGGCCGATTACTACACGCTGTTCGCTCGCACGGGTGAGGGTTCGCGCGGGATCTCGTGTTTCCTGGTGCCCGCCGACACCGCCGGACTGTCGTTCGGCAAACCCGAGGAGAAGATGGGGCTGCGGGCCGTGCCGACCACCACCGCCGCCTACGACGATGCCGTGATATCCGCCGACCGTCTCATCGGCGAACCGGGACAGGGACTTTCGATCGCGTTCAGCGCCCTGGACTCCGGACGGCTCGGCATCGCCGCCGTCGCGACCGGGCTGGCCCAGCGCGCCCTCGACGACGCGGTCGCCTACGCCCGCGAGCGGGAGGCGTTCGGCAAGCACATCATCGACCATCAGGGCCTGGGCTTCGTCCTGGCCGATATGGCCGCCGCGGTCGACTCCGCCCGGGCCACCTATATCGACGCCGCCCGCCGCCGCGATGCCGGACTGCCGTATTCGCGCCAGGCCAGCGTGGCCAAACTGGTGGCCACCGACGCCGCCATGAAGGTCACCACCGACGCGGTCCAGGTCTTCGGCGGCTACGGCTACACCCAGGACTTCCCGGTCGAGCGCTATATGCGCGAGGCCAAGGTCATGCAGATCTTCGAGGGGACCAATCAGATCCAGCGACTGGTCATCGCGCGCGGCCTGGCGGGCTGAAGCTGGCCGAAAATCTCGATTCCTGTCCGCCGATCTCTTCGATCTCGCAGGTGGACGGTCATATTCTTATCGTATGAGTCACACACCGTCCATCCTGATCATCGGCGCCGGATTCGGGGGCCTCGGGCTGGCGCTGGAGTTGCGGCGCGCCGGTATCGAGAACTTCACGATTCTCGAGAAGGCCGCCGATCTCGGCGGGGTGTGGCGCGAGAACACCTATCCCGGCGCGGCATGCGATGTGCCGTCACCGCTGTACTCGTGGTCGTTCGAACCGAAATCCGATTGGCCGCGGCGGTTTTCGGAGCAGCGCGATATCCACGCGTACATGCGGTCGGTGGCCGAGAAGTATCGGCTGCCGTCGAAGATCCGCTTCGACACCGAGGTCACCGACGCGGAATTCGATGAGCGCCAAGGGATCTGGCAGGTGCGCACGGCCGACGGCGCGACGCTGACCGCGGATGTGCTGGTCTCCGCGGTGGGTCAGCTGTCGCGTCCGGCCATGCCGAATCTGCCCGGCCTGGACACCTTCACCGGGCCCTCGTTCCACTCCGCGCAGTGGGATCACAGCGTCGATCTCACCGGTAAGCGGGTGGCCTGCATCGGTACGGGAGCCAGTGCGATCCAATACATTCCGGAGATCCAGCCGAAGGTCGGGCATCTGACGCTGTTCCAGCGGTCGGCGGCGTGGGTGCTGCCCAAACCCGATACCGAGTACACGCCCACGCATCACGCGCTGTTCAAGCACGTTCCGGCCACTCGGCTGGCGGAACGGTTCCTGATCTTCGCGACCTTCGACATCCTGGCCCTCGGCCTGACCGATGTACCGCTCATCAAGTACCCACTGATCGCGATCGCCGATCGCCATCGCACCAAGCAGGTTCCCGATGAGCAGCTGCGCCGCAAGCTCACTCCCGACTACGCGGCCGGATGCAAGCGCGGACTGTTCTCCAACGACTACTTCCCCGCCCTCACCCGTCCCAATGTGACCGTGGAGACCACCGCGATCGAGGCGATCACCCCCACCGGTATCCGCACCGGAGACGGCGTGGACCACGAGGTCGACGTGATCATCTTCGGCACCGGCTTCAAGGGCACCGAATTCCTGTCCCCCATGAACATCTACGGCCAGGGCGG
The DNA here is from genome assembly GCF_001613105.1 of Nocardia pseudobrasiliensis NBRC 108224. Lineage (GTDB taxonomy): Bacteria > Actinomycetota > Actinomycetes > Mycobacteriales > Mycobacteriaceae > Nocardia > Nocardia pseudobrasiliensis. Next base: position 32,393 of record NZ_BDBS01000070.1, read on the forward strand.
CCGCAAGCTCTCCGACGAGTGGGCCCCCGAGGGCGCCCGCGCCTACCTCGGCATGTCGGTCCCCGGCTTCCCCAACCTGTTCATGATGTACGGCCCGAACACCAACCTCGGCTCCGGCTCGATCATCTACATGCTGGAGGCCCAGGCCCGCTACATCCGCCAGGCCACCCAGTACCTGTCCGCCCACCCCGGCCGCTTCATAGCCGCCCGCGCCGCCGTCGAACAGGCATGGGACGACTGGCTCCAAAAGCGCCTGAAGGACACCCCCTGGAACTTCTGCTCCAGCTGGTACCGCAACGCCTCCGGCCGCATCACCAACAACTGGCCCGGCGCGACAATCCTGTTCCGCTGGAAGACAAGACGTTTCAATCCCGCCGACTACGACGAGGGCTCCGCACTGAAAAGCTGACCCTGCTCACCGAACACCCACGGCGCCAAGACCACCAGCCACCCGTCCGGATCCTCGAACAACACCGCCCCATTGCGCTCCCAATACGGATTGGCGGGCGCGACGGGCCGATGCCCGTACTCGCGCATCCGGTCCACAACCACCGCCAACGCCTCGACCCCCCGCAGATACAGCACCAGCTGATTCTCCGGATGCGGCTCCGGCACCACCGGCGGCTCCCCATGCTGAGTGATCTCGAGCTGCACCCCACTCCCCGGCAACCCGAACACCACCCCGTCATACCCGTCATGCCCCCGCCACCGAGCCAACACCGGCAACCCCACCGCCGCCTCGTAAAACGCCATCACCTCGACATACCGCCCCGTAGGCCGCGCAAACCGCACCGCCCCCACCCCCAAATGCTCAGGCCACACATACCCCCCAACCCCACGATGCGACCATTCCTTCCCTCACCGGGTAAACTCCGCCCAAAGCCCAGCCTCCGTAGCTCAGGGGATAGAGCAACCCTCTCCTAAAGGGTAGGTCGCAGGTTCGATTCCTGCCGGGGGCACAGAACAGATGGGAACACCATCACCGTCGGTGACAGCCGCAGTTGCGGCGTCACCCTCGGTGGGGGGTCGCGCCGTGCAGGGGTACGGATGTCTCGGCGAGGGCCGCATTCGCTGTTTCTCGCAGCAAATGGATGGTTTGGGCCGCCCACGGCCGCGTAGTGGGAGACAACGATCCGGCCCGAATTCGTCTCCGCGCGACAATGCCACCGGTCCCCGTACGGCCTACCGTTTCGGCACGAATCGCGGAGAACTCGAAACCAGCGACGACAGCTCGGTTTCCGGCAGAGTGGCCATGAGACCCCCGCCTCGAGAACAATCGCTCGGTCGGCACGGCCGACAAGGGGAGAACAGACGATGGTCGCGAAGGACGCACCCACACCCGACGAACTGGCCGCACCCCTGGATCTGCTGTTGACCGGATCCGCTCTCGGTATCGGCCGTCGCATGCTGCCGAACACGTCGTGGACCCGGCTCGCACTCGAGCTGGCCAGGCGGCCGCGGGTGGTCGCCGACCGGCTCGGTGGGCTCGGCACCGAACTGGTGGACATAGCCCGCGGACGCGGCGACCGCGCACCGGCCAAGGCCGACAAGCGCTTCACCGACGCGGCATGGCGCACCAACCCGCTGTTCCGGCGCGCCATGCAGAGCTATCTGGCCACCGACGAGACGGTGCACGCGCTGCTGGCCGACGCCGAGCTGGACTGGCGCGACGCGGAGTGGATGCGGTTCGTGATCGACAACATCACCGAGGGCCTGGCGCCGAGCAACAATCCACTGCTCAGCCCGCTGGCGTGGAAAGCGCTGGTGGACACCGGCGGAGCGAGCGCGGTCCGGGGCGTGCGGCATTTCCTCGACGACTTCTCGACTCCACCGCGAGTGCCGTCGATGGTGACGCCCGACGCGTTCACCGTCGGTGAGACCGTCGCGGCCACGCCCGGAGCCGTGGTGGCCCGCACCGAGATGTTCGAACTGATCGAGTACGCGCCGCAGACCGAGCGCGTGCACCCGACCCCGCTGCTGATGGTTCCCCCGGTGATCAACAAGTTCTACATCACCGATATCGCCCCCGGCCGCAGCATGATCGAATATCTGGTGCGCCAGGGGCAGCGGGTGTTCACCCTCTCGTGGCGCAATCCCACTGCCGAGCACCGGGATTGGGATCTCGACGGCTACGGCCGCGCCATACTGGACGCGCTGGAGGTGGTCGAGCGGATCACCGGCTCCGACCGCACCCACCTGCTGGCTTCCTGCTCCGGGGGCATCATCGCCGCCATGGTCGCGGCCCATCTGGCCGCGATCGACCAGGCCGAGCGCCTGGCGGGACTGACGCTGCTGGTGACCGTGCTCGACCAGAGCCGCGCCGGGCTGGCCGCGGCGGCCGTGGACGAGGACACCGCGAAGATCGCGATTGGATTGTCCGCGCGCACAGGCTATCTCGACGGGCGGGCCCTGGCGGAGGTCTTCGCGTGGCTGCGGCCCACGGATCTGGTGTGGCGCTACTGGGTCAACAACTATCTCCAGGGCCGCACGCCGGAACCCTTCGACGTGCTGTTCTGGAACGCCGACACCACCCGTCTACCCGCCGCGCTGCACCGCGATCTGGTCCTGATGGGTGTCCGCAATTCGCTTGTCGCACCGGACGGAGCAGCCATGCTCGGCACGCCGGTAAATCTGTCGGCGCTGCCGACCGACACCTATGTGGTGGCCGGGGTCGCCGATCACATCTCGCCGTGGCAGGCCTGCTATCGCAGCGCACGACTGCTGGGCAGCAAGGAGCAGCGCTTCGTGCTGTCCACCAGCGGGCATATCGCCGCACTGGTCAATCCTCCCGGAAATCCCAAGGCCTCCTACCGCATCGGGCCCGCCGATCGGGTCGAGCCCAACGACTGGCTGGCAGCCACCGCGCCCGAGCCCGGCTCATGGTGGCCCGACTACGCCCGATGGCTCGCCGAGCACGATGGCACGGATATCGACGCACCCGCCCAGCCCGGCAGCGCCGAATTCCCGCCGCTCGCACCGGCTCCCGGCAGCTATGTGCACGAGCACTGAAGGGACGGGTATGTCGTTTCCGCACGGTCTGGGTGAACAGCGCCTCATTCCCGTTCTCGGGCAGCAGATCCGCGTCGATGTGCGCTGGGGCAGCGGCATTCCCCTTGTCCTGTGCAACGGCATCGGGGCGAGTCTGGAGGTGCTCGATCCGCTGATCACACGGTTGAATCCGGACACCACGGTGGTGCGGCTCGATGTGCCGGGAACCGGCGGATCTCCGGATTCCCCACTGCCCTATGGGTTTCCGTATCTGGCCGCCGTGCTGGCGCGGCTGCTTCGCAAACTGGGCCTGCGCGATCAGGTCGACGTGCTCGGCTTCTCCTGGGGTGGGGCCCTGGCCCAGCAGTTCGCCTTCCAATATCCCCGACGCTGCCGCACGCTCATCCTGGTAGCCACTGGCACCGGCCTCGTCATGGTGCCCGGCCGGCCCCGCGCGCTGCTGAAAATGCTCACGCCACGCCGGTTTCTGGACCACGAATACGCCGCACGCATCGCCGGGGAACTCTACGGCGGCAGCGCACGCGACAATCCGATACTCGTCCAGCTCCTCCTGGACCGACAACTCATGGCGGGCTCCCGGATCGGCTACCTGCATCAGCTGCTGGCGGGCGCGGTCTGGACGAGCCTGCCGGCCCTGCCCCTCATCCGGCAGCCCACCCTCCTCATCGCCGGCACCGACGACCCCATCATTCCGCTGGCCAACGTCCGGCTCATGCGGCGGCTGCTCCCCCACGCCACCGTGCACCTGCACTCCGGCGGGCATGTCGAGCTGATCACTGCCGCAACCGAATTAGCGCCGGTCATCGAACAGTTCCGCACCGCGCGGGCATGACAAAGCCCGCCACGGCAGCGTTTCGAGGGCCTTCGTCCCTATCCCGACCCCCACCGACAACGAAACCATGGAAACACCACAACTGAAGCAAGGAGCTGTCATGACAACCATCGAAGCACCCGGTTTACTGCGTCACCTGTGGGAAGTCAAGCTCGTCTCGGGACTCGCCGCCCTGGTTCTGGGCGTGATCGTCCTGGTCTGGCCCGGGATCTCGATCCTCGCCGCGGCCGTCCTGTTCGGAATATATCTGGTGGTATCCGGCCTGGCCGAAGTCGCCTTCGCATTCACCCTGCACGCCTCGGTGCCCTACCGCATCCTGCTGTTCCTGTCCGGCGCACTGTCGATCGCCCTGGGAGTCTTCGCTTTCCGGCACTTCGGAGCCGGATACGCGGTGCTGCTACTGGCCATCTGGGTCGGCATCGGATTCCTGTTCCAGGGCGTGGCCGAGACCGCGACAGCGCTCAGCTACGACGGGCTGCCCGGCCGCGGCTGGCACCTGTTCTTCGGCGCCATGAGCATGATCGCCGGACTCGTCATGCTGGCGTGGCCGTTCGACTCGATCGTCGTCCTCACCATCGTGACCGGCATCTGGCTGGTGATCCTGGGAGGCTTCCAGCTCGGATCGGCCTTCATGACCCGCCGGGCGGTGACCTCGACGGAACAGCGGATCGGCCGAGTCGTCCGTGGCGAACCGACCTCCGGCGGCGCGATCCCGTCCCACGGCTGACCGCCCGGCCGCGCGAGGGCAGCCCAGGACCTTCGGCCCTGGCAGCCGCATCGTAATCGGGCGCAGTCTTTTCCCGTACGGCGCGTCCACTCGGTTCGACAGGGAGTCGGCGGTGAAATCGCCGGGGGATCGCGCCGGTGACGAATCGAAGCCATGCTCATGAGAACCGACGAGAACACGCTGATCCGCTACGTCGCAGAGCGACTCGTGACGCGGCACCCCGACCTGCCACCGGCTCGGATCGCCGACATGGTGCATCACGCGCACGCTCGGTTCGACGGCGTCAAGGTGCGCGATTTCGTTCCATTGCTCGTCGAGCGCAGGGTCACAAACGAACTGGCGACGATGCATGGATGAACCCGAACAGGCCGGAGCGGTGGGCGAGGACGAAAATAGGGAGGTCGACGATAACCGCCTCGCCGAACGTGGACACCACCGCCGCGTGGGCCGCCCGCACAGCGCCGACGAAGGCGCGATCGTGGCGGCGGAAGCCGTTGCGGCACAGCTACGATCGGACAATCCGCCGCACGGCCCACGCGGTCGGCGATTCGATCAGCGGTCACCGTTTCGGATCGGGTTGATGGCGTCGGCGGGTGTCGCCGTCACCTACGGCGCGGTGCGACTGCTCGGCGCGGCGTCCTCGGTACTGGTATTGGTCGGCGCGGCACTGTTTTTCGCGTTGGGCTTGGAGCCCGCCGTGTCGGGACTGGTGAATCGCAAGGTCCCCCGATGGGCGGCGGTGAGCCTGGTGCTCGTGGCGGTCTTCGGCGTCCTGGCCGCGATGATCGCGGCGGCCATACCGCCACTGGTTCAGCAAGCACAACAGTTCCTCGAACAGGCCCCGCACCTGCTCGAACAGGCCCAGAACCACTCCAGCGCGATCGGCCGACTCGACGAGCGCTTCCATATCCGACAACGAATCACCGACGGGATCGATCACCTGGGCGCCCCGGCGATCGGAACGGTTTTCGAGGCCGGACGGACGGTGTTCGGTGCGGTGTCGGAGGTGGGGATCGTGGCCGTGCTCACCGTCTATTTCCTCGCCGATATGCCGCGGATCCGGGCGACGATGTACCGGTTCGTGCCCAACTCCCGGCGGCCTCGTGCGATCCTGCTCGGCGACGAAGTGATGGCCAAGATCGGTGACTACGTCTTCGGCAACGTATTGACCTCGCTCATCGCCGGAGCGGCCACGTTCGTGTGGTGCATGTTCCTCGATGTGCCCTACGCGCTGCTGCTGGGCGTTTTCGTCGCGATCATCGACCTGTTCCCCTACGGTTCCACCGTCGGCGGAATCGTCGTCGCCCTGGTCGCGCTGGCGGTCTCGATCCCGGTCTGTCTTGCCACGGTCGGGTTCTACATCGTGTTCCGGCTGGCCGAGGACTACCTGCTGACACCCCGGATCGTCGGCCGGGCGGTGCGGGTGCCGGGCGGTGTGACCGTGGTGGCCGTGCTCATCGGCGCGGCGCTGCTCGGCGTCGTCGGGGCACTGGTGGCGATCCCGGTCGCCGCCGCACTACAGCTACTCGTCTCCGAACTGCTGTTCCCCACACTCGATGACACATAGCCCCGGATCTTGCGCGCCATATCGGCGAGGGTACTGGCACGAAGTTCCCACGAACCGGCCGCGTTCACGCACCAACAGGCGAAGCGAAAGCGACGCTCTGCAACTGCGTGACAGCCTTCGTGCCGGCATGCGATGTCGCTCAGGGCTCGTGGTCGCTTGCCGCGGCAGATCAGGATCCACCGGGCAGACCGCGGCGGATACCGTGCCTTCGGTGCTGGAGCTGGATGCCGAGCCTGTCGCCGGGATCCAGTTCTGCTCCTACGGCTTCGGCGGTATCGGGCCCTATCTGGTGGTGAATGAGCGCGATACCGCTGTCACCGATGTGCGAAGTTGATCCGGTTCTTGTTCGTTGTACGTCCGCGCCGGTTCCACACCATGTGACCTGAACCCGGCCGCGCCGGATGGTCAGCGGGCGTGATAGTCCGATACCAGCCAGCGCCCGTCGGCGTGCTGCACGGTGACCGTCAGCAGCGTCGAGGCGGTGACCGGATCGGGATGCTGCACGTTCTGGGTCGTCTGGCTGGCGAAGACCGTGACGGTGTAGACGCCGTTGTCGCCCGGAGTCACCGCGGTGGCGGTCACCTCGCCGCGGGCGATGACCTGGGCGTCGGTCATGATCTTGCCGAGGGTGTCGTGGACGGTGGTGTACCGGTCGGCCAGGGCGCCGGTGGTACCGGCGCGCACGCTGTCGAAGAAGGCGTCGAGCCGGTGGAAGTCGTAGGTCAGCGACTTCGTCGCGTAGTCCCTGGCGACCGCGGCGGCCCGCTCGGCGTCGGCGGAGCGCTGCCGCATGGCCCGCAGGTCGTCCGCGTTCCGGTGCCACTCCCAGGCCGACCAGCCTCCCGCGGCGACGAGCACGGTCGCGCCGAGCGCACCCAGCCTCCTCCCCCAGGGCGATCGGGTCCAGCGCGCCCGCCCTCCGAGGGCGGCGTCGGCGTCGAGAGTCGGTGCGGTGCGGTCCATTTCGAGGGTCATGGTGGTCCTGTCAGTTGGGGATGGCGAGGTGCGCGGCGCCGTCGCCGGGGAAGGTGTGGTCGAGCAGGTCGACGATCGAGCCCGCGTCCAGGCGCAGGGGCCGCAGGGGTGCGGTGGCGGGGCGCACGGCCGTGGCCAGCAGCGCCAGATCGGGGGCGAGGGCCGCGGCGTAGTCGTTCATCTTGCGCATCACCGGATTCAGGGAGTCGTCCCAGATGTGCTCGCCCACCACGGAGTAGTCCTGGAATGCCTTGATCAGATGCACCACCTCGGGGTCGGCGCGGGCCACGATCGGGGCGACCTCGGCGAGGGTGGCGCCGTGGCCGTCGAGGTCGTCGGCGAGGGTCTGCAGGTTGCGCCACAGCCGGGCGACGGCCGCCCGCTTGTCGCGTAGGGTCTTCGCGAACAGGTCGGCGCTCTCGGCGAGGCGGTCCAGCTCGCCGTCGCGACCCCGGGTCGCCGCGTCGACGGTGGTCACCAGGCCGTCCACGACCGCCGGATCCACCTGTCCCAGCAGCGTGTTCAGCCCGGCCATGGCCTCCGCGGCGGTCACCGCGACCCGCACCCGGTCCCGCGGCACGACCGCCCCGTCGCCGAGGTACGGCCCCGCCGCCGAGTCGGGCCGAAAGTCCAGATACTGCTCCCCCGCCGCCGACAGGTTCGCCACCCGCACGGTGCTCGCGGCCGGGATGCGGTGGCGCGCATCGAATTCCACGACCGCGTCGACACCGTCCGGCGTCGGCGCCAGGCCGCGCACCCGGCCGATCGCCACGCCCCGCAGATCCACCGGCGAGGTCCGCATGAGGCCACCCGAACTCGGCAGGTGCACGGTCACGGTCGTGGTGTGGCGCAGAGGGTTCAGGCCGAGCACGCCGGCACCGAGGTAGGCCAGGCCGACGAAGGTCGTCGCGAGCAGCCCGGCCAGCGAGGCGAGCGAGCGCGCGGTCATGGCACCATCCCGATCGAGCGCAGGATCGTGATGAGGCCGTCGGCCCGCACGCCGGGATCGCTCACCCGGATGTTCGGTGGTGCGCCGAGATACGGAATGAGCTTGTCGCGCAGCAGATGTATCAGCTTGTCGGCGTTCATCGGCACCGTGGTGTCGGCCGAGGCGACGGTGAGCAGCAGCGGCCGCATGGCCCGATAGATGTCGACGGTCTGCGGGTAGATCGGCCAGACCAGCTCCCCCGCCGGACCGGCGAGCGCGCCGAGCCCGACGGCCAGATCGACGACACCGAACAGCACATCGGCCAGCCCGGCCGCCCGACCCGGCCCGAGCACCAGCGCACGGTCGACCGCGCTCTTGCGGGCGGCGAGATCGCCACTCATCCGCTCGGCCGAGTCCAGAATGCGGTCCAGATCCGCCGTGCCCGAGGACAGGTCGTGCAGATCCGCGTGGATCTCCGCGGCCAGCCCTCGATATTCCGCCTCGGCGGGGAAGGCGGCATCGGCCCGGGCCACCGCCGCGGCCAACCCGTCGAACCGGCCGTTGGCCAGGACGTTCGACATGCCGCGCAGCAGATCCTCCACGCTGTCGGGCGGGCGGGTGCTGCTCGCCGGAATGACCGCGCCCGCCGCCAGCTCCGGCGCCGCCGAATCGCGCGGCGCGAGCAGGGCGACATACGGCTCACCCAGCACGGTCGCCTGCCGGATCTCGGCCCGCGTGGACACCGGAAGCCGCAGTCCCGCACGGACTCTCACCGTGGCGACCGCGAGCCGGTCGCGCAGTTCGACATGGTCCACCACGCCGACCTCGAGGCCGTCGGCCCGCACCTTCGCCTTGCCCGGCAGATTGAGCACGCTGGTGAACTCGATCCGGATCGGATAGCTCGCGCCCCGCACGGTCGCACCCGGCACGGGGATATCGGTGGGATCGAGACCGCATCCGCAGGCCAGCGCGAGCACCGTCAGAGCCAGTAGTCCGCGGCGCATCACCGCGCCCCGGCGGTGGTGGCCAACTGCGCCAACAGATCTCGGATACCACCCGCGTTCCGCAGCGCGGTATGAGCCATCGGCACCAGCCCGTCCAGCATCGGATAGATCCGCGGACCGTAGGTGTCGGCGGTTCGGGCCAGCACCGGCAGCAGCTGGTTGGACAGATCGATCATGGGCGCGAAGTTGGCCGACAGCCCCTCGACCACCTCCAGCCCGTCGCGCAGGTGCTGGAGCAGAAGCCGCATGTCGGGCCAGTTTCCGGCGAACATCGTGGTCAAGGTGTCCAGGTTGTCGATGAGCCGCCGCAGGGAGGCGTCGCGGGCGCGCGGGTCGCCCGCGACGGCCGCCAGCCCACCGAGCAGCTCGTTGGTGGTGGCCTCGGTCCCGCGCGCCGCGCGCTCGAGATCCCGCAGGGTGTCACCGGCGGTACCGTCCGCGCCCAGATCCGCGCTCACCTGCCGCATGGCGGCGAAGGATTCGCTGACGCCCAGCGGAGTCCTGGTGCGCGCGAGCGGGATACACCCCTCGCGCGCCGACTCCGGCCCGGAGCTCGGCCGGATCAGTTCGACCCGGCGATCGGTGACGATCGAATCCGCCAGGGTGACCGCGTCGGTGCCCTCGGGCACCGCCACATCGGGGCGCACCCGCATCGATACCCGCACCCGGTCACCCTGCGGGTCGATCCGATCCACCACCCCGACCGGCACGCCGAGGATCGAGACTTGATTGCCTCGGTACAGACCGGCGGCGTCGGCGAAATCGGCACACACCGGCTTGCTGTAGCGCAGTCTCGCCGCCGGCGTCACCGCGGACGAACCCGACACCGCCAGCATCGTCAGCACGACACCGCCGACGGCGGCGTACCCCAACCGCTTCCTACCACGCATCTCAACACTCCCGTCCCGGCGCGGGCACGCACGGCCGTTGGCCGCCGACCGCGACACCCACCAGGGGTCCGACCTTCCGGATGAATTCGTCGATGCCCGCGATCGCCGCGTCGAGCCGCTGCGGCGCATCGCCGACCGTGGCGACCAGTCGCTCCAGCTCCCGCACGATCGGCTCCACCTGATCGGCGTAGGCCATGATCGGCCGGTGGGTCACCTCGATCAGCGTGCGCAGCAGCCGGAATGCACGGATCACCTCGGTCTTGCCCGTGGCCAGTTCGGCCGAGATCGTGCCCAGCCGCCGCACGAAATCGGCCAGGACCTCGCGGTCGGTGGCGGTGGCCGCGACGTACTCGTCGGCGACCGCCACGGCCCGGTCCACTCGATCCGATTGCGCCGCAACGACTCCCACCAGATTGTTCAGATCACCGAGGAGGCCGCGCACGGTATCGGGCCGGTCGGCCAGCGCCCTGTCCAGCTCGGCCATGGTGGCCCGCAGGGTCGCCCCGTCGGCCTGCTCCAGTGGCGGCGTCGCCCGCTCGAGGACGTCGGTGAGCTCATAGGGCGTGCCGGTGCGCTCGCGCGGAATCGGCTGGTGGCCCAGCGGTTTCGATCCCGCCGGGGCCACCGACAGATAGTGCCCACCGGTCGGTGCGAGCAGCCGGACCTCCGCGCTCGATTCGTCACCGACGCGGGTGCCCGAACGCACCGTGAAGTCGATCCGCACGTGGTCGCCGGACAGGTCCACCGTCCGCACCCGCCCGACGCGCACTCCCGCCACGCGAACCTCGTCATCGGGCCGCAGCCCGCCCGAGTTCCGGAATTCGGCCACGTAACCGTCCTCTCCGGCGGACGTCACTCCGACCAGCCCGAGACCGGCCAGCACGGTGACCGCGACCGCCAATACCGCTATCCCCCACCGCAAGTCCGAACGCCTCATGAGCACACCACCAAGCGCTGGGTCGCCAGCACCGCCGCGGCGATGTCGGGTGGGATGATCGGGCGGGTGGAACAGCTCAATTCGCCCGGCGCCTGGGCGTTGAGGCCGCGGATCAGCTGCGGGACCAGCACCAGCAGCTGGGCCAGTTGATCGGCGTCGGGCACCAGGCGATGCACCAGGTCCACCAGGGGTGGCGCGCTGTCGTCGTAGAGCGACGCGAGTTCGGTGAGGATGCCGACGTCGGGTTCCAGCCCGTGGGCGGCCACGCGCAGCGAGTCCACCAGTTCGCGGGCGCGGCCGCTGAAGACGCCGATGATGCCCGCGACCTGTTTGATCAGCGCGCCGACCTGTTCGGATTTGCCGCCGATCTGCGCGGCGATCTCGCCCAGATTGCGCACCAGCAGCGCCACCACCGCGTCGCGGTCGGTGGCGAACCGCAGCAGCGCGTGCACGTCGTCGAGCACCGGACCGATGCCGGTGCCGTCGCCCTGCAACACGCGTAACAGGTTCTGCGCCAGCCGATTCAGCGCCGCGGTGTCCAGGGATCGGAACAGTGGTTTGAAGCCGTTGAACAGCCGGGTCACATCGAAACTGGGGACGGTGCGCTCCAGTGGGATCGTGGCGCCCCGGGGCAGCGGAGTTCCCTGGCTATCGGAGTCGTTCAACTCCAGATAGCGCTGACCCAGCAGTGTCTGATACCGAATCGCGGCGCCGGTCGTGGTCAGCACCCGTCCGGACGCGCCGATCGAGAAGCGCACCCGGGCGGTCGCCTCGCCGGTCACCGCGATGCCGGTGACCCGGCCCACCTGCACCCCCGACATGCGCACGGCATCGCCGACCGCCAGTCCGGACGCATCGGTGAACAGCGCCGCATACGGCGTCGTCCTGCCGAATCCGGGCCCGCGCAGCGTGGACAGCAACAGGCTCAGACACAGCCCGACCAGCACGAGAAACAGGCCCAGCTTCACGGCCGCGCCCCCGACCCGGATCACCGCGCCCCCTCCGGTCCCGCGACCGACCGCGCGATCTGCGGCATGGTGTCGCCGATGATCCGCAGCTGCAGCTGCACCCGCCCGTCCACCACCGGGAACGCCGCACCGATCCGGTCCAGCAACTCCGGCAGCCGCGCATAGGCCGGGGCGAGACTGCCGTAGGACATGCCCAGCGGCACACCGAGATCCATGACGACCGCCAGAATCTTGGTGAAAGAGTCCAGATTCCCGCCGAACAGCGTGGCGTAGCCGGGCAGGAACTCGGTGCTCAACCCGGCGATCGCCGTACGCGTGCGGGCCCGGTTGGTCTCGTCGTCGAAGTAGGCGCTCTGGTCCAGCAGGGCGACCAGCGCGTGGGCCATGGCCGGTTCCAGATCCGCCGACCCGCGCGCCAATTCACCGGCGATGCGCAGATAGTGGGCGATATCGCCGCGACGATCCCGCGACACCGCGCGGGCGAGCTCGGTGACCGCGTCCACGGTCGGCGCGAGCAGGCCCGGATCGCGCGCGGCCAGGTCCAGCAGCCGCCGCACCCGCGGCGAGTCGAGCACGGCCGTGAGCCGTCCGGAGGCCTGCAGCACGGCCGCGCTCGACCCGGCGCCCGCATCGCCGACGACCGGTACGACGGCGTGCTCACGAATCCGGCCGCCCTCGCCGCGCGCGGTCAATTCGACGGCGGGCGAACCGAAGACATTCGCCGAGGTGAATCCGGCCGCCAAGGCCGCGGGCAGCATCGACGCGGGCCCGGGCTCGATCCGCAGGCGTACCCGCCCGGGCGTCACCTCGGCCACATCGCCGATGACCATACCGTGGAACTTCACATCCGCGCCCGGGGCCAGCCCGTCGGCGAGCACCGGCGCCTCGACGACGAGCTCGAACCCGTCGCGACACCGCCCCGTCGCCTGGGCTCCCACCGCGGCGGCCGCGACCGCCGCGGTCACCACGACGGCCGCGCCCCGCCACCGCCTCGCTGCGCTCATGTTCACCCCGAGATCCTGATTCCGCTGTCCGCGCCCCAGAACAGGCCCGTCAGCACCATGTCGACGACGATCACCAGCACCAGGCTGGCTCGGATGGCGCGCCCGCAGGCGCGCCCCACTCCCTCGGGACCGCCCGAGGCGAAATATCCGTGATAGCAATGGATCACGATCACGGCGGCCACCAGCACGACGGCCTTGACCACCGCGCACGCCACATCCGCGGGCCGCAGGAAGGCCCCGAAATAGTGGAAGTAGGTGCCCGGCGACTGCCCGTGCACGACATTCACCGCGACCGCGCACGACAGGTACGCCGCGATGAGCGCGATCAGAAACAGCGGCACGATGGCGACCACGCCCGCGAGCACGCGGGTCGCGACGACGAACGCGACGGGCCGCACCGCCAGGGAGCGCAGCGCGTCGATCTCCGCACCGATCCGCATGGCCCCGATCTCGGCGGTCATCCGGCAGCCCGCCTGCGCGGCGAAACCTACGGCCGCCACGATGGGCGCCAGTTCCCGGGTATTGGCGTAGGCCGAGACGAAGCCGGTCAGCGGCGCCATACCGACCCGGTCGAGCGCGTCCAGCCCCTCCACCCCGACCGATCCGCCGATCGCGATGCCCAGCAGCACCAGGACGACGGCGGTCCCGCCACCCACCACCAAACCCCCACTGCCCCAGACGATATCGGTCAGTGCGAGCATGGTCTGGCGGCGATAGGCCCGCGCCGCGTGCGGCAGTGCGGCCAGGACACGAAGGACAAAATCCAGCTGATGTCCCAGCCGATCCAGCACGGTCACCACGCGCCCCGTTCGCCGAATATCGACAGCGCCTGGGTCAGCACCAGATTCAGTGCGAAGGTGGCCACCACGCCGAGCACCACCGAGGCGTTCACCGACTCGGCGACGCCCTTGGGCCCGGCGGTGGCCGCCAGGCCGCGCTGACCCGCCAGCACCACCACCACGAAACCGAACAGTGCCGACTTCGCCAGCGCGGCAACCAGATCCGGCACCGTGACGAACGCGGCGATCGAGGACAGGTAACCGCCCGCGGTCCCCTGCTGCACGGCGACATTGATCACATACCCGGTCGCCAGGCCCATGAACACGATGACCACGCACAGCAGCGGGGCCACCAGCACCATCGCCGCCAGCCTCGGCACCAGCAGCCGCCGTACCGGATCGATGCCCATCACCCGCAGGGCGTCGATCTCCTCGCGCACGGTCCGCGATCCGAGATCGGCCGCGATCGCCGCGCCCGCCGCGCCGCCCAGCAGCAGCGCCGCCACCAGCGGGGCGCCCTGGCGAACCACGCCCACCCCGGCAGCGGCACCGGCCAGCGAGGTGGCGCCGATCTGCTGGGTCAGCTGCCCCACCTGCACCGACACGATCACCCCGAACGGGATCGCCACGAAGACGGCCGGAACGACGGTCACGCTCACCACGAACCAGCCCTGCACGAGCGCGTCGCGCCACGGGAACCGGCCCGCCACCACATCGCGCACCAGCCAGCCCAGGGCCGCCCCGGCCAGCCGCGCGGTGTGGCCCACGGTGGCGATCGCCGGGCTCAGCACCGGATCGGATCCCCGGTCAGCAGCGCCGCCGCGTCGATCCTGCGCGGCTTTCCCGAGGGCGTCTTCGGAAGGCGCCCCGGCGCAACCACTTCCACCCGCCGCGGCCCCACCCCCAGCCCCGCCTGCACCCGGTGGGCGACCTCGCGCGCGATCCGCTCCCGCTCGGTCGGGTCACCGCTGGCCGCGGATTCGACGAGGACCGCGAAGGTCTCCCCACCGGTCCGCACGGCCACCGCGTTTCCGGCCCGCACCCCGTCGACGCCCGCGGCGAGCCGTTCGACGTCGACCGGGTAGAGGTTGCGGCCGGAGACGATGAGCACGTCCTTCTTGCGCCCGCACACCACGATCTGACGGTCGCCGGTGCGATAGCCGAGGTCGCCGGTGGCCAGCCAGCCGGAGTCGTCGAGGGCGTCGAGCACACCGTCGGCGGTCCGGTAACCGCGGGTGATGCTCTCGCCGCGCACCTCGATCTCGCCGACCTCGCCCGTGGCCGCGAGCGCACCGGATTCGGCGCGCACCCGCACGTCGATGCCGGGCAGCGGCGGCCCGAGCCGGACCTGACCGTCGGCCTCGACGCTCAGCCCGCTGCCCGGGCGGACGAACGAGACCGCCAGGGTCGCCTCGGCCATGCCGTAGGCGGGCACGAGGGCCTGCGGGCGCAGGCCGAAGCGGGCCCCGGCGGCCAGGAACCTCTGCGCCACGGCCTGATCCACCGGCTCGGCCCCGTTGAGCGCGAAGCGCAGCGTGGACAGGTCGTAGGCCCCGTCGGCGGCTCGCTCGAGTGTGCGGGCCAGTAGGCCGTAGGCGAAATTCGGTGCCGCGGTCATGGTTCCGCGATGCTCGCCGATCAACCGCGCCCACACCGGCGGGGACGCCAGGAAATCGGCGGGCGTGACCGAGATCAGTTCCACGCCGAGGAACATCGGCGCCACCAGAAAGCCCATCATGCCCATGTCGTGAAACAGCGGCAGCCAGCTGACCATCACATCGCGGCGCAGATTGATCAGCGAGGCGAACTCCATCGCGCGGATATTGGCGTACATATTGGCGTAGCTGATGATTACGGCCTTCGGCGCCCCGGTCGAGCCCGAGGTGAGCTGCAAGAACGCGGGATCCTCGGCGCGCGTGGGCACCGGCTCGAGATCCGGTCCCGCGCCGAGCCTTTCGACGGTGACGCACTCGACGCCCGGCAGCGCCCCGTCGGCGACGGCCTCGAAGGGGTCGCCGAGCACGACCAGCCGCGCGTCGATGACCGCCAGCGCGCGGCGGGTGTCGGCGGCCCACTGCGCGAGATCGGCGCGCGGGGTCGGCTGATGCAGCATCGTGACCGTCCCCCCGGCCAGCCACACGCCCTGCACGACCGGGGCGATATCGGCGGGCGCACCGGCGAGGACGGCGACCGCGCCGCC
>NZ_BDBS01000071.1 GCF_001613105.1 Nocardia pseudobrasiliensis NBRC 108224
GGCGGGTCAGTCTTCGTACGGCTGCGGGGGTTCGTGATCGGTTGGCGGTTCGTGTGGCGGAGTTGCATCCGTGGGGCAGTCCGGAGGTGACGGCGATGCCGGTCGGGTGGTGTTTGGACAGTTATGCGGAGTGGGTCGAGCGCACGACGGCGCCGGTGGTCGGGCAGTAGCCCGGAGTGTTCGTCATAGGCCGAGGCTGTCGTCGGGGCTGATCGGGTTGGGCCAGGTGGTGGTGTCGGGTGTGGTGAATGGGTCTGTGGCAGGGTGAGGGTGGCGGAGGTGTTGTTCAGCTTCGCGTTGGGTGGGGGAGAGCACGCTGCGGCGGTGTTGTTCGGCGCGTAGTTGTTCGAGTTGTTCCTGGTCGTATTCGGTGCCGGCATAACGCCGGTCGTGGCTGCTCTCGTCGGGTTGACCCAGGGGTGTAGATGCGGGGCCGAAGAGGAATTCGTTGGTGTCGGCGAGGGCGATTTGTAGTTGGGTTTCGGTGATGTGGCGGTCGAGTTCAGCGTCGGTGAGAGCACTGTAGGGGTGGGTGTCGAGGTCGGTGTGATCGGGTTCGGTGCCTGCGGTGTGGGTGTCGACGCCGAGTTCCGCGTCGGATTCGGTGTGGGCGGCGGTCATCGGGATGTCGGCGTCGGGGTGTGAGAGGCTGAGGTTGAGGCGGTGCCAGAGCGCGGCGGCAGGCATGTCGTCGGGGAGCGGACGCGCCGCGGCGACGTGGGGGAGAAGGGTGTCGATGTCGATTCCGGCGGCCGCGGCGGTGTCGAGATGGCCGGCGAGGACGGGCCACCAGGGGTCGGTGAGTAGGCGGGTATCGATCTGTTTGGCGAGTGGGGCCCAGGTGTGGGTGGCGGTGTGGAGGTCGCCGAGGGTGTCGGTGACCCGGGTGTCGAGGAGCTGTTGGTGGACGCGTTCACGAACGGTGTGGCGTGCGGGGCCGGTGGGGCGGAGGTCGGTGTCGGGGATGTGGTTGGCGGCGCGCCAGATCGCGAGTTCGGCGAGCAGGTCCGGGTTTTCGAGGAGTGGGCGTGCCCAGGGCGGTGCTGTTGCCGTTGTCCATTCGGTGGTGTCGCGGGTGATTTGGTGGGCGAGGTCGGCGACGATGCGACTGCGAGCGTGCAGCTGATCGGTGATCAGACCGTCTGGCAGTCCGGTGGGGAGTCCCGGCAGCCACGGCAGCGGTCCTGGTGCGATGGAGTGTGTGCCGGTGGGGTCGAGGCGCCAGTCCAGTACGGCGGCAACATCGTCGGCGGTGTCGAGTTCGCGCTCACCGGCGGCGTGATGCAGTGCGGTGATCGGATCGCGGCCCGAGAGTGCGATCGTCGCCAAGTGCTGGCGCAGGATGGGGTAAGCGTCGGCGTCGGTGAGGCCGGGTCGGAGTTGTTCGGCCGCATGGTCGATGCGTTGGAGGGCGTCTGGGCCGAGGGCGTGTTCGGCGGCGAGGCCGAGTGCGTCGAGGTAGGTGTCGACGGCGGGGCCGAGTCGATTGTGGGGGTTGAGGGCGTCGCGGAGTTCGGTGTAGGGGGAGTTGGGTGTGTTGGTGTGGGCCAGAATTCGTTGTAGGACTTCGGTGGCGGTGCGGGGCATCGTCGCCGGTTCGGTCCAGAGGTTGCCTTCGGCGTCGTCGAGTGCGGTGGGGACGTAGACGTGGTTGGCGTGCGCGCCGCGGGTGATCGCTACATATAGTTGCGCGCGGGATTCGTGGCCGGTAAGTACGACGTGGCACATCTCTGTGGTGAGGCCTTGTGCGGAGTCGATGGTGGTGGCGTATCCGAGGCGGGTATGTGTGCGCACGTAGGTGGGCGGGAGTACGGCGGTGTGTCCGCGCTGGCGGCCCTGGTGTAGGTGGGTGACAACCAGACTGCCGTCCTCACGCACCTCGTCGACAACCCAGCGGTAGCCGTTGCGGACCCAGTCGTGTTCGCCGAGGCGTAGGCGTGGGTTGTTGCGGCGGGTGGAAATCATGTCACCGGCCGATGCGCGAAGGCCATCGGCCAGCGCGGTTTCCGGGCCGATGGTCGCGGTGCGGGCGAGGCGTTCGGCGCGAGCACGAGCGTTGAGTTCGGTGACGGTGTCGTGGGTTGAGGCGAGCATGACGGTGTCGCGGCCGTCGAGATGATCGGCGACCCATGCCTCATAGGCCTGCTCGTGAACAGCGCCCGGAGCGCCGGAGTGGACGCGCTGGTGGTCGAGATAGAAGCCGAAAGCGGCGGGTTCGCCGTCGCGGATCATCAGACTGGCCGAGGCTTCGGCGCTGTTGGTGAACCGGACGACCTGGGTCAAGGTGGCGTCCGCGGTGTCGCTCGTGGTGCCACCGGCGTCGATGGAGGGCAGCTGTTGGTTGTCGCCGACGCATCGAATCGTCGCGCCCCGGCTGGTGAGGAACTCGAACAGTCGCAGGCGTTTGTCGTCACCGAGGCGTACATGCTCGTCGACAATGACCACCGCGTCGGTGCCGATCTGCAGTACCCACTGGGGTAGCGCGGGCGGATAGAACGCGTCTCGGCGGTCGGGATCGCCGGTGTGTTGGTCCATGACGGTGAGGAGTTTGTCGACGGTCTCCGCGCGCACTCCGGTGGCTTCGGCGAGCACGGCGGCGGCCGCGGCGGTGGGTGCCAGGCCGAGAACGGTGCCGCCGGAAGCGTGCCAGACATCGGCCAGAACCCGCATTGCGGTGGTCTTTCCGGTGCCGGCGGGGGCGTTGGCGGTGGCGATTCGGCTGGGGGAAGTAGCGAATTCGGTGACGACCGCGACCTGTCCGGCGTTCAACTGGCGGCCTTCGTTGCGCGGGTCGGTGTTGTAGTCGTGGATCGCCGCGGCAACAAAAGCTTCGGGGATTGTGCGGGCGCCGGTCCGGTTCGACAGGTCGATCAGCCGGGCCGCGACCGCCAATCGGCGCGGCGAGGTGTAGGACTGAGCGTCGGCGATCGTGTGGACGCTGGTGCCGTCGCGGCGCCGGAACACCGCAGGAACTTCACTCAGGACGGGTTCGGCCGTGATGTCGGGGTCACCGCGCGCGAGGCTGCGCGACGGGTCGAGTGCCGCGGCGACGACGGCGTTGGTGACTTGCTGCCACTGGTCGCGGGCGACGAGGCCGCGGAGTTGGCGTTCGGTTTCGCTGCGCAGATGACGGTGTCGCCAGGTGCCGCGTTCGGCCGATACCGTGGCAACGACTTGGTCGGCGAGGTGGGCGATGCGTGCCGTGTCGAACCGTTGCCGGGCTCGTCGTGGTTGCCGCAGGGCCTGAGAAACCGTGTGTTCGAGGGCTTCCCGGCCGCCGAGAACCGCTTCCGCGTCGTGGCGCCACTGCTGGCGTTGTTCGGCCAGCGATCGTGAGGCGTGTTTGGTGGGGCGGGTTTCCAGGGTGGCGCGTTCGGTCAGCCCGAACATTTCTTTCGGTGTCGGTTCGCGGCCGACCTGGCGTTGGAACAGGGCGGAGAGCTCACCGAGCCGTGCGGTGATGTCGCGGTCGCGGCGGGACCAGTGCTCGAGCAGAACCGCTGGCAGGCCGACGATTTCACGGATCGGGCGTTTCGTCGGGTTGGTGAATCGTTCGGTGAACGCGAGGCTGAGGTCGGCGTGGAGGTGTTGTTCGAGGCGGGAGTTGTAGATTTCGGAGATGGTGACTTTGAGTCGGTAGATCATGGCGCCGTCGAGGGTGCGCCATTTGCCGTCGAGTGTGCGGACGCGGTTGGCGATCACCATGTGGGTGTGTAAATCGGGGTCTCCGGCGCGGGATTCGCGGTGGGTGAACCGGGCCGCGACGATGCCTTCCACCTCGACCTGCCGGATCCCGTTGCGACCCAACCGGGTGAAGATCCCGTTCTGTTCCAGCCAGGCGATGGCGTCGTCGACCGCGGCCTCGTGGGCGGTGGCGATCCGTTCGGAGACGTGCTGTGGGGCGATCGCCCACAGTGCGGACACGCTTTTAGCCGGCGAGAAGGTGATATCGAATCCGGCCACCGCGGCGTACTCGGGGCGCGACTTCCGCGCCACCCAGCCCGACAGCTCCCGCGCGTCCAGGGGCACGCGCCCGAACTCCTCGGTGAACATGCTGGTGGCGGCGTCGCTGCGGATGCGGGCTCGGATGTCGTCGGGAATCGCTGTGCCCGGGGCGTTTCCGGCGGTGTGATTGTGGTCGGAAAACGCGTCCGCGCACCGGTTTCGGAACTCGTTGTCGCTCCACACGAGGCGAAAACGGTTGCCCAAGCGTGTGGCTCGGTCGGCGGCGCGTTCTGCGTCTTTGGCTTTGGCTCCGCGGTCCATTTCGGTGTCGATGACCTGTGCTTGGATCGCGTGCGCGTTGGGATGGCGACCCATCCCGAACAGGGCTTCCATCTGCTGCTCGGTGACCACCGCGCCCGCCTCGATCCCGAGTGCTGTGAGTCCGGATCCGTGCCAGCGGCCGGGGGATTCACCCCGTGCGGAGTAGTAGTCGGCCAGGCTGGCGGGTCCGCGGTCGGTGGAGTCGGCAGCGGCGACTTGCTGGACGTAATACAGGTACCCATTCCCAGCCAGAACCTTGTGCAGCGTCGCTGTCACTCATCCAATCTAGCTCTCGAAACCGCCGAGTTTCTGAGGGTTTCGTGTGAGACTGTTGGCCTCATATCTGCACGAATTTGCCAAATTGTGCCCAGCGCAGTCGCTTTCAACTCAATGTGGTCAGAAATATGACCCAGAAGATGCTGATCCGTTACCCGAGATGCACTAGGTCTGCTGGTTGTGACTGAGTGGGGGTGGCGAGAGGGTGAGTGAGCGGATATTTGTGTCGAGAATAGTTTGTGAGTGTTGTTGCGGAGTCTTGACATAGGTTGCGGGTTTTGAGGACGTAGGGCTGCTGGGTGGGCAGACTGCGTGCCCGTGTCGAGGCTGAGCGTGGTCCGTGGCGGCGCGCCGTCGCTGCCGGTCGCTGAGTTCGAGATCGTTTGTCTGGATGCCGAACCGGTGAGCGGCGGTTCGGGCCGACGGATGCGTGGTTTGTGGATTGCCTGCCGATGCGGAGGTTTCCGCCGTGCAAGGGCAGCACAACTATGTGGGCCGCTGGTAGACCGCCACGACCACGGGTTTGGTCGGGTACGGGTCGGTGTTGGCTTCTCCCGGTCAGCACGCACACCGCCGGATATCTGCAGCACGGGGCGCCGAGTTCGACAATCCGGCTGGCGGATCCCCGATTCAAGCCAATTCAACGAGTGTGTTCGACGAGTCGACTGCGTTCTGAGAGTACCGCCGCCGCGCCGTTAAAATCGGCCACTCGAGCGGCCAGAGTGGCCATCGCCAGCCGCTTGGGCAGGGCATCGCCGAACTTCAATCCCACCAAGGCTTTTTCGCTGACTTCCGGCAGGCAGAGTCTCGCACCTGCGTCTACAACGCCGGCCTTCCAGCCGGTGGCATCAAGGTCTTCACGCAGCCGAATGTACTGGTCGCTATGCCGTTGCAGCGGGTCTGTAATGCCGCCAAGAGTCGCGGCCAGCGTCGCGTTGGCACGGTATCCGGCCCAGGTCCACCAGCGGACGTCGTCGCCCCTGTTACTTCGCACAATAAGGTTGCCGTCGGGATCCACGAACCCACTTCTGCTGTCCCGGATGTCCATGAGTTGCCCTGCGGCGCGCTTGGTGAGTTTGGCGGGTGGATCGGCGCCGAGCAGCACGTCACGCATGGCACGGGTGAGTTCGAAACCCAATCCGGCCGTGCCCGAGTTCATCCATCGGGCCCTGCCGCCACCATCTGCGGGATCGACAAAGCAGCGCCTGCGCCGCCAGTCGACATAGGTGACCCGCCAGCTTCGCCCGCCAAGGAGTAGACGTCGATCGCCGTGGACTTCTTCGGTGAGCAGGCTTGGGTCGATTCGGCCGAGTTCGGTTCGGCCGGTGAGCACCGTGAATTCTGGTGGCCCGGTGAACACCGCGGTCATGTCCATAAAGTTGCGCTGTCCGAAGCGCAGCTCGGCCGACGGACCTATGTGCAGCATTCCGCCGTCGCCGTCGAGATACCCGTTGTCGATCAGGAAGCGTGCGATCGGCATCGCGGAGGAGTCGAACGGTGCCAGTCCGTTCCACCACTGTGGCAATACCTGGTCTCCGACGCTGTGCTCCTGCAGGCACAACGCGAGGATCTGCTGGGCGATGATGTGCCGTGGTTCTGGTGGCGCGGTTACTGGCTCTACCCAGCGCTTGCCCCACAGCAGCAACAATGCGGCCGCTTTGAGCAGCGAGTCGGAGTCGACGGTTAGGAACAGGCAGTTGCGGGTGCTGTCGGCTCGACGGCCGGTTCGCCCGATGCGTTGCAGGAACGACGCCACCGTCGACGGCGTGTTGATCTGAATTACCCGGTCCAGGTCGCCGACGTCGATGCCTAGTTCCAGAGTGCTGGTGGAGACGATAACGCAGTCGCGCGCCTCCGCGAACGCTTCTTCGGAGCGCCGCCGTTCGTCCGCGGACAGCGAGGCGTGTGAGAGGAAGGTCGTCACGCCCTTCCCTCGCAACAGTTGGCCGAGTTCCTCTACGGTTTGCCGGGATTCGCAGAAAACCAGGCGCTTCTCACCCGCGTGAAGGGAGGCGATCACGGTGGCGGCATTAGTCAGGGAGCCCACGTAATCGAGCTCGACCTCGCCGGGGGGCGGGCCCGGCACAGCGGTGCTGTTGAGGTCGGGGGCCACGACAGCGGCGGGGCGAGTTTTCGCGCCGGAGCCCTGCAACCAAGTCAGTAACTCCTTGGGGTTGCCGACGGTGGCGGAGAGACCGACGCGTTGGACCGGCCTCCCGATGAGGTGGGTGAGCCGTTCAAGCACGGCGAGCAGATGCCAGCCACGATCGTCGCCGGCGAAGGCGTGTACTTCGTCGACGATGACCGCTTGCAGGCCGGCGAAAAACGCGCCGTGGTCGACATTCGTGCTGACGAGCATCGACTCCAGCGATTCCGGTGTGGTCAACAGGATGTCGGGACGTTCGGTCAACACGGCGCGGCGACCGGCCGCGCCGACGTCGCCGTGCCATACGGCAGCACGGCGGCCCAGCCAGCCGGAGTAGCGCTCGACGCGCGGTGTCAGATTGTTGAGCAGCGCCTTGAGCGGGCACAGATACAGCACGGAGGTGCCCTGCCAGCGGTGTGCGGTCATGCGCGACAACAGAGGGAACAACGCCGCTTCGGTTTTGCCGCCCGCGGTCGGCGCCAGCAGCAGCGCGTCCTCTCCCGCGGTGAGCGGCTCGATTGCGGCATGCTGGAGCGGACGCAGATCTCGCCAACCCAGTGAGTTGACGATGTGGTGCACCAGCACCGGCTCGAGCCTGTCCAGCGTCACAGCTGCAGGTCGATGTCGTCGGCCGAGGTGGCGGCGTTGCGTTCGATGTCCGTGAGCTCGTCACTGCGGAGGGTCAGCGCATAATGCTCGCGCGGATCCCAGTCGTCGTATTGTTCCACCCGATCCAGCACATCGGAGACCAGCTTCTTGAGGAAGACACGCGGCGCTACGCCGACCTGCCCGCCGAGCTTGCCGGTGACTGCGCGCGCCAACTCGGCGATGTAATCCGCATCGACCACTGTGGTCACACGCGGGCAATCGTAGGCAGCGGCGTACAACTCGGTAACCTTGCCGCCGAGTTCGACGAGGGCGTCGATGGTGAAGCCGGGCAATCGGATTTGGGTGGCGCGTGGGTTGTCCCAACGCGGGTCGGGCCCAAAGTCGGTGGCCAGCCGCTGGGCCAATGGCGCGAGCCGCTGCACACCCTGCTGGCCGTCGTAGAACGCCGGTGTACCTGTGATCACTAGGTACAACCCCGGGAACCGTCCGGCGTAGACGTCGTCGACAAGCTGACGCAGGGCGTTGAGCGCCTTGTCGCGTGCGTCGGAACGGACTCGCTGCAGCGTTTCGACTTCGTCGAGCACCACCAGTAGGCCCGCGTGGCCACTGTCACGCAGCACGGTGAGCAGGCCTTGCAGGGAGCTCATCGCCCCGAAATGGTCCAGATCCCCTTTGACCCCGGCATATCGTCGGATCGATGCCGCGACGTGGGGCTGCCCGCCCAACCAGGCCGCGAGGCCGTCGGCGGTGGCGTAATCACCGTCGGCGTTGGCGGTGCGATATGCGCGTAGTGCCGCCGCGAAACCTGGTGTGTTACGGGATATCTCGGCCAGCCGCAGTTCCAGTAGTTCGCCGACTGCGGCGTCGAGTGCATCGGCGTCCTCTTCGTCGATCGAACCGTCAGCGAGTACATCTTCCTCGAGGGCGAAGATCCAACCGTCGAGGATCGGTCGCAGGGCACTGGGCGGGAACTGCTCGGCGGAGAGTTGCTCGACCAGTCGACGATAGACCGTTTCCATCCGGTGCAACGGAGTCTCGGTCTCGGAGATCTGCACCTCGGAGACGGTGAAGCCGCGCCGTTTGGCGCGTTCAGCCAGCCACCGGGTGAAGAACGTCTTGCCCGCGCCGTACTCTCCTCGGACCGCTTTGAATACGCTACTGCCGGAGGCAACCCGGTCAAGATCCGCATCCATAGCATTGGTGAAGCGGTCGAGGCCGACTGCCAGCACGTCAAGCCCATTCATCGGTACAGCGCCTCGGCGCAGTGCCTCGATGATGTCCTGTCGGCGGCGCGCCGAAACGTCCGCTGTCACGCCTGCTCCAAATCGAACTGCTCGATAAGCAAGGCCGTGTCCAGCTTGATCGTTTGGCCGTCCGGATCGATATCCAGCACCGGATAGCCCTCGACTTGCAGCAATTTGCGCAGGGCAGTGACGGTGCCACCGATGCGGTGTGCGGGCACGCCCGCGTGAGCAGCCATGGTGTCCATGGTGGCTCGTCCACCGCCAGCTAACAAAACCGTCAGCAACGCTGCGACGCGCTCGTTGGGTAGTGGCGCTCGGGTGCCTTGCCGTTGGCGATAGATCTCGCTGGCCAGCAATGCTTCCACCAGAGCAGGGTGCTTCGGCTTCGCCGATTCTTCCGGTGCCGCAGTGGATTCTGGAGTCTCGTCGAAGAGGGTGAGGTCCTGGTCCGATTTCGGAGCGGGCCGTCGCGGCTCTACCGGAGCCGCTGCAGCGGCCGCGCCCGTCAGGGCCTCACGCCACCAGTCCGGGCTGGCCACTGGGGCACCACCCCAACCGGGGACTGCCTGGTCGTCACCGGCGCTGAGCACGATCAGCGGAATGACGACCTCGGCGGGCGACGCGCCGCCGTGGTAGCCGGATTTGCGTGGGCCGTACCGCAGTTCCTCGCGCCACGGGAGTACGACGTTGCCATTGCCCAAGCCCACGCGCGAGCCATATACAGCGATTTCCCCGTCGCCCGCAGGGGGATTCGAAGGCCGCCAGCGATTCTCGCTCGAAGGCGAGGGTCGTGTGACGGAATCCGGTCCGCGATCAAGGACATGCCCGTGGTCGGAGACCAGCACTACAACACGATCCTGGGCCACTTCCAGCAGCGCACGCGCTGCGGCGATGTTCTCCTGACCCCACACGATCGTGTCCGGTTCGCTGCGGTCCAACGCGTCGTCGATGGTGTTGATCACCGCTGCGACCAGCGGAACATTCCGGTTGGCGACTGCTGCGACAACGTCGGAATCCAGCGCGGACCCTGCCCCGGCGCGCAGCGAACCCTTATGCAACAGCTTTCCCTTGGGGAATCGCTGAGTGAATATGGTGCGCTCGTCCTGGGCCTTGCCGACGGCGACTCGCCCGGAGAACAGACTGTATCGGCTGACCTCGGTGACACTGGGCAAGGCCGCGAGAACGCCTGTACGTGGTCCACCATCTTGTGTGAGTTCGAGCCAGGACCCCGACCGCGTCACCGACTCGACAAGTTCCGTCGCCGCGGCCACGCTCATGCCGTCCATCACCAACAGCAGCACTGGATGACGCTCGAGTATCGGTGTCACAACACGATCCAAGACATCTTCCACGCGCAGCAGCGTGCCAGGGTTGGATTCCTCGGCTGTGTTCCTAGCGAGCAGCACCGCGAACTGGTGATCGTGGAGTGCCCGCCGTTTGTCAACCGCGTGGTAAAGCTGGCGGTAGACCTGTGCGACGTCCGGATCAGTGTCGCCGACAAAGAGATCCAGCCGGGCGCGATCCACCCAACCATCCTCCTGGACCTGGCGCAGCACGGCCTCGAGCAGATTTTGCGGCGCGGCAGGCTCAGGTCTGGACAACCAGCGCAGCAGTCGAACTGCCATCCTGGCGGTGTCGACCCGAGATTGGTTGTCCGCCCCCCTGTGCCGTTCCACCGCCTCCAAGGCGTGCTGGGCTGATAGCACTGCCTCAGCCGGTACCCGTCCGTTGGTCGGTAGCGCCCGCCGGATGGATGTCGTAAACGCCCGCAGGCGGTGGGCGAAACCCAGGGGCAACAGATCTGAGGCGGCAAGTAGCTCGGCCGCATCAACTTTCTTGGCCAGATCTTCGGCACGGTTGAAAACCCGATGAACCTCGCGCAGCAGGCCGGCGTCTCGATCGGAGTCGAGTGCTCGGTCCACCCACGCTTCGGCCGCTACACGGAAGGCATGCGCCTGCTCGTCGGTCAGTCGTTCTCCGCCGAAGTAGGGCTCGAGCCGGGTACGAGCGATGATCACATCAGTGCTCATGGCGGCGCCGTTTGGAACGGGCCACAGCGCCGCGGCAAGCAATCCGAGCGGGATCGCATCAACACCGTGGCCAGAACGCACTGCCGCCATAATTGGTGCCACGGCGGGGCCGGCGATCTCGGTGAGGTAGCCGGTAATTCCGTTCAGCACCTCCGAGGGCAGGCGGCTGAACCGCAATAGGCTGTGCGCGTCCGTAGTCCACTGCAGCAGGCCGGCGCTATCGAGACGGCCACGATCCAGACCGAGCAGCTGCGCAGACAGGCAACGGAGGACATGGTTACGAGTCAAGACGGTGCCTGGTGGCGGGGGCCAACCCTCGCGGGGCTGGTACTGCGCAAGCGCATCCGCGATCCATCCGCCGCCGCCCATCGTCGAGCTGACGATGGTCGGGTCCAGGTTGGTGAGTTTGA
This sequence comes from Nocardia pseudobrasiliensis NBRC 108224, assembly GCF_001613105.1. GTDB lineage: Bacteria > Actinomycetota > Actinomycetes > Mycobacteriales > Mycobacteriaceae > Nocardia > Nocardia pseudobrasiliensis. The sequence continues at coordinate 10,982 of NZ_BDBS01000071.1, forward strand.
ACATTTGTCGTACGAGATCCCAGCGGTCGACGCTGCGGATCTGACCGCGACTGAGGTGGGCCAGCAGGCCGTCGCCGAGCTCGAGATCGGTGAGTTCGGTGAGCAGCACCAGCCTTTCGCCCTCGCGGCGATCATGCAGCGCGGCGCGGACCGCGATCGGCGTGGCGCACGGCACCACCCGCGCCGTGTTCGCCCCGACCGTCAAGATCGGCTCGTCTTTCCACACCGGGGTTGCGCGCAGCGCCAGCGCCATCTGACTGTCACCCTCGGACAGCCACGCTTCCACCTTGCGGCGGATCGTGGCCGGTTGCACAGGCTCACGAATCACCGATGACCTCCCACGAAACCCGCACGTTGTGGCCGGCGGTCACCTCGTTTTCGATTTCGGCCATCACCGCTGCGATTGCCGAAGTGTCAGCGACATCTCGTTGCTGCCGCGTCGGCACGCGCGTGGGCGTGGGATTGCTATTGGACACCGCAGCCGGGGGTGGGGCCGGTGAGGGCACAGGCTTCACGAGCAGTGCGGCGGCGGCACTCACCGCAACTTTCAGCGCTGCAGCCAGATCGCACACGCTCTGCTCGTAGCCGGCTGCGGCGCGCAACTCTTCGATGACGAGCTTAGCGCCCCCGTCATGGCTTGCTCGCTGTGCCACCGCGTCCAGCAGATCCCACTGAGTGCCTGCCAGAGCCGCCTTCACCTGATCCGACTGCTTGAAGGATGTTCCCGCGACCAGGTCTTCGATCTCCCCGACCTCAGCGTCTGCCACCATGCCCACCAGCACGGCATCATCGGTTTCGGATGCAATCTCGCGCAACAGTTTCGCGACTCGGCGCGCGGTGGCCAGTCGCCCGGATCGTGCCTCTGTGTCCAGGCCCAGCACGTCGGCGTGCTCGGTCAGCTCGGTGACCAGCATGTCGGTGGCCGTCACATGTGCCTTTGCGACGCTTCTGATCTTCGTTCCAAAATCCTCGAGCGTCGCTGGGGTGCGGTATTCCGCCAGCTGTATCCCAAAGATCGGCTTGGCCCGGCGCACCGCCCGATCCCACACGTCCTGTTCGGGCATAGGCGGGCGCTTGAGCGTCATCGAGTCGGTGATTTGCTGCACCGCTTGGATGTCGATCTTGCCTTCGTGCTGATACCAAGCGAGCTGCTGTTCGTGAGCGAACACCGCCAGGATCAGGTTCTGCAGGTCGCGTTCGAACCCGCGTGGCGACGGCTTATCCAGCAATGGCCGCAGAACCTGCACCGGGAATTGCTCGGTGTACCCATCTTTGGCGGCTTCCCGAACGAGGTGGGTGCTCCACCAACACGTCGTGGCATTCAGCACGTACTGGTTCTCGACGATCTCGCCCAACTGCAAGTTGTTGCAGATGCGCTGCACCGTCTTCTGGTCCGTGCTCCCTTCCACCTTCGCCCGGCGTGCCACGTCGGCGGCCGCGGTGCGGGCGAAGCCCAACACCTTGTTCAGTTCGCCTTTCGTCACCGGCTTTTCCGCCACCGGGAGGCACGGGGTGCCGGGGAATGACCAGTCCAGTAGGTCCGACGTGAGGTTGTCGAACGCTGCCTTCACCGTTCCGCCGCGAGGATCACCCAGCGGCAATGCCTCTCGCAACGAGACCAGCACTGGGCCTGTGTCGAGTTCTACGGCTGTGTCCGACTGCCTCGGCTTGACCACGCCATACGCGAGCTTCAACGTGTCGAGCAGCGAGGACTTCAAGTGTTGCTGACGCTGTTGCAGATAGATCTTGCCCTGCTGACGGTCGGCGATCGACCAGTCCGCGGCCAACATGGTCAACCGGTCCCCGGTACCGCCGCTGCCCAGCAGGTAATTGATCTTCGCGAGTTGTCCCAGTCGGACCATCAAATCGTCCGAAAGGAAGTACGGCAGCCAGAAGACCGTGTTCTTCTCCCGCTCCAACCCCTCGATGCGAGCCAGGTCGTCGCGCCGGTTGCCGCCGTTGTCGAACGGATAGTCGATGATCACCCGCCACGTTTCGCCCTCCGCATAGAGGGTCGCGTCGGGCATCGTTTCGCGATCACGCACATTGCCGAACTTGACGTTGATCTGGTGCCGGCGACCGCGCCACTCCTTCATGTGCGCGAGCTCGCCGAAGGTGCCCTCCGAGCTGCCCACTCCCAGCTCGATACAGACCATGTCGCGAACCAGCTGCTGCAGCACACCCGTCGCGGTTTCGTTGTGCGGCACCAATTCGAGCAGCTTGTCGTAGTCGACCGTCGACAGTTTCAACGAGAAAACCGGGTCGGGTCCGTCGGTCTTGTGCAGCTCGCCCGCATCGTCGGCGAGTTTGCTCAACCGGCTGATGATGGTCTGGTTCTCGTAACCAGGAATCGGCGCACTGATGCTGCCGAAGTTCAGCGCATGCAGGCGCGAGGCCGTCAAGTTGTGCAGCGCAGGCACTTCCGGCACCAACGCGCCCACCAAGAGTGTTCGCACCAGCCGATCGTCGAGCTGAAACTGTTCGTGGCCGGCCGCCTTCTCCTCGGTGATCCCATTGAGCGCCAACAACAATGGACGCAACTTTTGCCGGTAGGTATCGCGGGCGGCCTGGAACTGCTGCTTGAGCTGTGGCCGATCGGGCAATGCGCCATGCAACACGAGTGGATCGAACAGCGCCGCCACTCCGATGACATCGTTGACTTGCAACGTATTTCGCCGCTCCACCAGCAGCTCAGTCATCACCCGCAGGGCCGTACGTTCACGCTGCAACGCCTGCGACAGCGCGACCAGAGTCGCCACCAGTGCAGGGGAGAACGGGTACAACCGCCGGAAGGTGGCCCGATCCGAGCCGATCCCAGCATCGCCGTACTGCGCACCCGACAGCAGGATGTCCCACACCTCACGGTTGCCACGCACTGCCTCGAAGGCTTCGTCGATGATCCGGCGCGCCTCGTCCTTCGGCACCGTCTCCGTGCCCGGACGCAGCAGCCGACCTTCGGTGATCTCCGGCAGGTTGGTGTCCGCCAGGATGATTTCGTCGAATCGGCCCTGGCCACTGCGCATCACGTCGGCGAGCACCTCACGTTCGGTGCCGCCGACCTGCGGTCCCAGGAACTCCTCCAGGTTGCGCTGCTTGGCGATGAACGACACCAGCGGCAACGGCCGCGCTGCGTCCGAGGATTCGACCAGCTTGTTGAGCTTCGCGCCCTCAGTGTTGACGAAGGTGATGTCGGACATTCTGGTGGACAGCCAGAGGATCAACTCGTCGAGGAACAGCACGGCTACGTCGTAGCCGAGGCTCTTTGCATGCCGGGTGACGACCTGCAACCCGGTGTCGAGGTCCAGGTACTCGCCGCTGCGTACCGCGCCGGTGTAGAACGCCGTCGTCAGCGCGCTGACGAGGCTGTCGCGTTCCTTCGTGCCCGGTGCTGCAGCCGCTGCCGCGTCATAGCTCTGCGCCGTCCACCCCTGACGCTGCGCCATCATCGACGCCAGGCCCGCGCCCGCTGCACCCGGCTGCCCGCCGTTGCCCAACACCTCGAAGAACTTCTCGTCGGTCATGGTCTGACGCAGCGTTGCCGCATCGGCCAGCATCGCATCGGAGCGATGCACCGCCGGCGGCGGCGCATCCGGGTGCAGCGCCGTGATCTGGTTGAGGTAGCCCTCCAACACCGCCTGCTCGACCGACTGTGCACCGAGCAGGTGGAACGTCAAGCACAGCACCTTGCGGCCGGGTAACCAGGAATCGGCTTCCGCGATCGGCGCTGCCAATCCCGGAATCGCCCGCGCTTCGTTGTTGTGCTGCAGGATCTCCCGCAGCACGGACATAAAATGCGACTTACCCGAACCGAACGACCCATGCAAATACGCCGCCTGCGAACGACCAGTGGCCACCGCATGCCCCACCATGCGCAGCGCGTCACCGAAGTCGTCTCGCAACTGCTCGGTAACAACATAATTCGCCAGGTCCGCACCCTCGGACGCCTTCACAACGAAGTCACCGTCGCTGACCGAGGTTGGAATCTTGATCAGATCTCGGAGCAGCGTCATGCCAGTTCCTCCACGCCACGCAGTACCGTCAAGGTATGCCGGTCCTCGCCAAGACCAGCCAATTCAGTGTCAATCAGCCCAGTGAAAAACTCCGCCGGGGAGCTGGGAAAGCCAGGTGCCGACTCACTGTGCCACTGGCGCAACCAAGGTTCCAATTCTGCCAGGCCTGCCAGCATGGGAAGAAGCCGCTCCGGGGGCCATCCACCCTGGGTTTTTCGATCCAGGTAGACGCTGGCCAGCGCTCGGGCCTGCGCCAAGTGGTCCCAACCCGCCCAGCCCAGCAGCTCTGTGCTGTCCCCGTCTCGACCCATTCGTGGGTATGAGATGAAGCGTTCCTTCGGTACATCCAGCTTGCCCCGGTTACGCCAATAGCTGGCCTTCTTGAAATCGCCCGAGGTGTACTTCGGCGGCACGTCGATCTCAACCTTCTCGCCGGCATCCTCACGACGCTGCAATGCCCACGTGCGTTCCCATTGCGCCCGCTTCCTCATGCCAGCGGGTTTGTACCGGTCGGTAGGAAGGAACGGGACGTGCTCGTCGGCAATCAGCTTGCCCAACGTTTTCACCAGGTCATGCTGATCTGTACCCACCCACAGGTCCAGCACTGAGCGGAAATCCTCTACATGACGAACCCGGTCTGCGAGCTGAGCTACCGACAGCGGGGTGGGTGAGCCGCCCCACAGCTCGGAGGCTTCAAGCCTATCCAGCAGCCACTCGCGCAGGGCTACGTCCTGCATTGCGTACCAGCCGCCGGTCGCCCAGCGCCGTTTGCACTCCGGCCGCTCGATCAATCCGATGTTCTGATCGGATTCGATCATCGTGATCCGCTTCTCCACCAACTCCTTGTAATCAGCAGGCCAATGACCAGGAAGGTCCGCGATCGGGGTGGACCCATGACGGATGAACCATTGGACATCCGATTCATCGAGTTCGAGTTTACGTGCCATCGCTATCTCAAATGCCCGCTCCCCGAGATTCAACGGCGGAGAATTTGGAGAAGTCAAATCCTCTTCGACCAGTCCATAAAGCCGATACACCGCCCAATCCAGCTCCTCCTGAGCGGCAATCATTAGTGAACGGGTTCTGTTGTTTTCAGTACGCGCCTTGTTGATGATTTCGCGAGAAGGACTGGCTGAGGAAAACACATGATCGAGGCTGGTGGAATCATCTCGATCCGCGAGTTTTTGGATGCGCTTCGCTAGCTCGAGGGGATACTCGGATGGAAGGGGGAATTCTTGCAACTTAGCGCCACTAAACTCATAGTAGCTCTCCCAAGCATAGCGGCCGGTTGATCGTTCACCGCCTCGGTTGCCTTTGTCCTGATTTACCTGTTTTAGCCAAAAACATGCCGTGGAACTGTTCAAGAGTCCCAGGAGCTCAAGATGGCTGTCCTCATCCGAGTTTTTGGACAACTTAACCACCGGCGCAGACCGATTGAACAATCGTCCACGCCGGTCCAAGGTAAAATGATTATGCGTGGCAACAAACGAGAAGGCAATGCCGAGTCTTGATTTTAGCTTTCGGGAGTAGTTTTCGAGATGTTCGTACCAGTGGTGGCCATTTTCGGTGATCGTCTTTCCGAAAATTACACGATCTGCCAGAAGTGACCTATACTGCCACAAGTTTCGCGCAACAAGGAAGTTCTCCTCCTCTACTGGAATTCGGTTTTCTATGTCAGCGTAGGGGTTGCGTACTTGGATCATCTTTCCGAAGCGGAAATCACGAACCTGTTCACCGACAACGAGATCGCGAACTTGAGATTCATCGCCGAGTCGTCGAGCGGTCTGCAAATCTGGTAGGAAGTAGGCGTCATCGGCCCCAGTGGAAGTTGTCCGCCCAACGCTCTGTATCCTCGAACCGAGTTTCGGTCGATCTTGCTCTATGAACGCGACAAGATCGCCTGAACCTCCACCACTCAGGCTCCATGGGTGCGTCGCTAATCTAGCCCGCTGAACATCGGCTACGCTAATCCATTCGGATTCTGGTACACCGCCATCGATTTGGTTGACGATCGCAGTCCAAACAAGGCCGCGCGCTGCATCAGTTGGTACCGATGGCTCGCCTTGTATGCCGAAGGCTGTCCGGATTGACCCACTGTATCGAGGGCTTACCAAGCGGTTTTTTCCAACCAAGATCGCTGTGGGTGTCCCATGCCCCGGAATATGCGCTCCGGAAGTGTCTATGACTTCGATCAGTTCGACTTCGTGCGCAAAGAAGTCGTTGATCAACTTCTTTCCGAACTCTCGCTTCATGAATGAATTGGCGGTGATCTGCCCGACAACCCCAGCTCCATGCCCATCGGCATCGGCTCGCTTGGCCAGCTCGAAAAAGCGTTGCGCGAAGGGCGCGGTTAACGCGTATTGGCGATAGCAGACCGTGGGATATTCCTCACGGTAACGCTCGTTGAGCTTCGAGTCCTTAACAGTGATGTATGGCGGGTTGCCGACCACAACCGTGTAGGAACCGTTCCGCAGGTACTCGGCGAGAAGGTCGCCGTCCTCGCTGTAATAAGCAAACTCGGGGCGGCCGTCGAGGGAAGCGAGCAGATCGCCCTGATGGCTGCCTGACTCCTGCCCCCAGTGCAGCAATGAGTCGCCTGTTGCCACTCTCACCGAATATGAGTTATTCAAGTTAGTCCGACCAGTCGCCCGCAACGCCGCTATCATCAATCTGAACCGTGCGATAGCGACCGCGAACGGGTTGAGGTCCACGCCGGTAACCTGCCCCAGTGCCCGTTCGACCAACGTGTCGACAGCGGTAGCGGGTTCGCGCTCTTTCCATAGGCCCAGCAGCCGATTGAAGGCCCCCAGCAGGAAGTGCCCCGATCCGCAGGTCGGGTCGATGACCGACATTGCGGCCAAACCGAACTCCTTGAGCGCTGGAGTGAAGGTTCTGTCGAGAATGAACTCCTCCACGAACTCTGGCGTCTGTAACAGCGCGTACTTCTTCTGCGCATGAATCGACAGGTCCTGATACAGATCACCTAGGAACCGAGTATCCATGTGCTCCGAACGTAACGACCGGAACCCAGCACCACGGCGAAAGAATGCTGACAGAGCCTCGGCTGCCCCGGCGGAGATGTCGAACCGCCACACCGGGTTGTGCTTGTCGAAAATCTTGCTGGTCGCGCGCAGATTCTGCAAATGCGCGAATGCCTGGCGAAGCCAGTGGCGGTCGTTGTCCCTCGGGTTGGCAATGATGTAACCCTGCATCGCCTGCATTGCTCGCTCGGTCGACGCGTCCTCTTCTGGGCCGCCGATCCAGAGCCTGTCGACCAAGCGGTTGTCCTCACAGAACCGTACGAACACACAGCCGAGTACCCAGGCCACTGCCGCCTGGTCGAGCACGTCGTCGAGCCAGGTTTCGAAGGTGACTCCGACGCGGTCGGCAGACTTCGCGTCGGCGTATTCGTGCCGCAGCTCGGCGCGCAGGTCGTCCTTGGCGGCGACTTGCATGCGCAGGTCCTCAACCAGGTTCTTGACCTGGCCTTGCAGCGCCTTCAACTCGATCATCTAGCGGGTGGCCCTTTCGGCGGTCGGTTCGATCCACTCCTGCGGCAGCCATAGTGACTGGGTGCTCGGGGAGGTCAGCGGCAATTGGACTTGGTCCAGCATGGCAGGTTCGGGGCGGCGGGCGGGCACCAGCAGCAGCCGGGCTGCGGGTCGGGGGCGGGTCGGGTCGGCGAGTTGCTGTAGCAACTGGAGCTGGCCGTAGCGGGCCAGGGGAGCCGCCTCGGTGATCAGGATGGGCGCCTCGGTTTCGAGTCGCTGGGCGATGGCCGGGAGGACGTGATGCCGTACAAGCTCGGTGAGGCCGCGGAAGTCCGCATTGCCGACTTCACCGTTGTCGGCGGCGACAATCGCCTCCCACGGGTATCCGAGGGCTCGCAACTGGTCGAGTGTGATCGCGGTGATGTTGACCTCGGTGAGGTTGTGCCTTGCGAGCAAGGCCCGACGAGCGTGGTCCACAGCACTCAGGCGAGCCAGGACTGCGAGGAATCCGCGGCGATCGACGACGGCGGCAAGTGCGGTATCGACCTTCGCTACTTCGGTCGGGCCAGTCAACCGGCCCAATGCGGTAGGCATCCGGGTCGAGGTCACCGACGACTGCAGCGTCGGTGGGGCGTATGTTTTGGTGTCGGAGTCCCAGCGCAGGCCGCACTGTTCCAGCAGCTTGTCGAGTGCGGGTCTACCGGGCAGTGGCTCGGCGTCGGGGAACCGCGCGTGCACTCGTCCACGTACTTCCTCGACGGCCAGGCGCTTGCCGAACAGCGCACCGGCGGAAAGCTTCAGGGCGCGGTCGGCCGGCATCCCCACCGGATACAACTGTCCCTGCGCGCTGACGGCGGCCTCGGCGTTGCTCGAGACTGCGGCCAACTGGAGCAGGCGTTGGTCGCTGAGAGTCGGCATGCCATCCGGCGGCGCAATGCCGCGCAGCTCGTCGACGGCACGCTGTCGCGACGGCAGCGGATCTGACGTGCACAAACGGGTTGCGCACTGGCCCAAGGACACGGCGAACTGGAGTAGATCGGCCGCAGTGGTAACTGCGGCAGGGTCGTCTGGCTCGCGGCCGACCAAGACGGTGTCGGAACTGCGGAACCTGCGGATGGCGACGCGGGAGTCGCCGCCGGTGGACAGCTCGGCCTCGATGGCCGCGCGGACCAGCCCGATCGCCTGGGGTAGTCGAGCAGGTCCGGAAGTGTATGAACCTCGTGCCGCGGACAGCGCCTCCGCCAACTCGGCGGCGCTCATCACGGCACCACGAGCATCCAACAGCGCGACGATCTCGTCGCGAATCTGCATGAGGGCGGTACTGCCGACCCACTTCTTGACGTACTTGCGCAGCCAAATGGAGATCTGGGGTTGACTCTGATCGGTGGCGCGGGCGGCCTCGGCCTGAGACGGCCAGCGCAGAAATACGCCGTCCTCGGTCGTGGACTGGCCGAGGACCACCTGCATCGCGGTCCATTCCTTGGCATTGCGACTGGTGCGGTTAGGCAACAAAGTCGCGCACACTGCTTCGATTCCGTGAGGCACCTGTTCTTCGGCAGCTGCCTCCGGGAGATTCTCCCGTGCCGGTTCGAGACGCGCCCGCAGTGCACGGGTCTGGTCCAGAATTTCCTTGCGGGTGGCATTGGGAACACCACGGGCACGGGTCAGGGCCGAGGGTTCGTAGTCCAGTAGCTCGCCAACGGTGTGCACGCCAAGCCGTTCGAGCGCAGAGCGCGCCCGCGCGGTGAGTTCGGTGGCCTCCAATGGCGAAGTCCGGGTGAGCTCGGCCGTGACAGGCCCGACCTTCGACGGATCAGGCTTGGTGTCGGGGATGGCGCGGAAGATCCCGCGCCAGGCGTCGGCCATCTCCTCGACAGTGTCGAATCGTTTGGCCACATCGCGTGACAGCGCACGGGCGAAGAACGTGACCATGCGGTCGGCGACCGCGGGATCGAAGGCCGACGGTTCGAGGGTGACCTCATCAGTCACCGCAGCGGGGTTGGCGTTTTCGCCCCACCGCGGAAGGGCACCGGTGGCCATCTCGTACAAGGTCACCGCGACCGCGAAGCGTTCGGCCGCCGCGTCATACACCTTCCGCCCCGGTCCGCCGAGGAACGGATCGAGGTAGGTCGGCGTGCCCGCGTTGAGCTGGGTGGCCGGGACTGCGGCGAGCGAGAAGTCGAACGCGCACAGATGGAGCTGCTTGTCCTTGGGCCGAGGACGTGCGGCCAGGTTGGCGGGTTTGATGTCGCGATGCCACACGCCCTGTCCATCGAGGAAATCGACGATGTCGAACAGGTCGCGGCCGTAGCGCTCGAGCAGGTCCAGCGCCAGGCGACCCTCCTGGAGTTCTTCGACCACTGTCCGTGGGCCGGCGCTCTCCAGCAACAGCGCGGTTCTACCGCCAACGATCACGGGCCCCTCGATCAGGGCGGCGACTTGCCAGTGCTTGAGCTTGGCCAGCACGGCTGCCTCTGCTTCGAGCCGCTGCGAATGCTGCTCATCGCGAGCGACTTTGAGAACCAGCTCGCGGCCGTCCCGGTTGACCAGCAGCGCGACTGCCGTCGAACCAGAGCCGAGGCGTCGCACAACGGTCAGGCCACCATCGAGGAGATCACCCTTCTTCGCTTCCAGCGGATCGGTCACTGGCTCGGGTTCTGGGGCGGTGAGCTCGTCCCACACCGCATCCAGCCCGCGCAGGAAGTCTCGGACGCTGGACAGACGCTGTTTTGGGTCACCGTGGGTAGCGTCATAAATGAGGTCCACGAGACCGGCGGGCATGCCGTCTACCACGGCAGCAAGGTTCAGCCCCTGGTTGGTGACCGCTGCGACCAACTGCTCGGCATTCTCGGCCGGGGCTACCCCGGCGAAGATCCGATAGGCGATCGCACCGAGCGCGAACACGTCGAGTTGTACGCCCGGCACATGCGCATTGGTGACGAACTCCGGGGCCTGGAAGCGGCGCACTTCGTCGTCGAAGAACAGCTCGAGCCCGGTGCCATTGCTCGACGAGCCGAGCCTGGTGAGCTGCGTCGATCCGGCAAGTCGGCCACCGGTCTGCCAGTCGGTGATTACCAACGCGGGGTGCGCACGTTCCTTCTCGGTGACGAAGACCACGTTCGGGTGGAGTGCCCGGTGCGACAGCCGCCGCGAGTGCGCGTAGTCGACGATCTCGGCGAGATCCTGAATCAGCTGCAGCTTCTGAGCCAGCGTCAGGTTCTGGCGTTGGTTGAGCCAGCCATCCAGGCGCTGGGACTCGAGGGCATAGTCGAAGATCACCGCCGGGCCGAAGGCATGGTCGACCAGATCCACCGGGTGCGCGATGCCGGGGTGGTGAATCCCTTGCAGCAAGCGGAATTCCCGCTCCGCCGCCCGTTTTATGACCGGCAGCTCCTCCTCATCGGCCCGACTGGTCAGGTAGAAGCGGACCCGCCGCACGAGCGCAGTGTCCATGGCATGACCGGCCAGGAAGTCCTGCCAGCCAATGCCTTCCGCAAATGGCTTCGGATGCAGGATCAGCTGTCCGATCCGCCGATCCGCAACCGACGGCCGGATCTTCGCTCCCCGAACCAGATCGACGATCTCGCGCCCGCGCTTCGCGTTGATGAGCTGAGCATTTACGGGTCGGTCAAGGAGGAACTCCTTGAAGCTGGGCAGGTTTGAAGTGCCACCATCTAGGCCAAAAGTGTGTTGGCGGCCGATTTCGTCCAGCGAGGAGACCATGTTGTGGGCGTGCATGAAGACGGCGGCACCCACGAACGGGCTTCGTGTCTGCTTGCCTGCCTTGCGGGCGTAGAAGTTGATCAGGCTGGCCAGGCGCTTGGCCTTCCGGTTGGCCAGAATGTAGGGGTTGTCGACTGGCATGAGCCGCCCCTTGGGCATGCGGCGCACCCACTGGGTCCCGTCGCCCATGAGGTCGCCCTGCCAGTGCTTCAGTTCGACGACGAATAGACCGCGGGGTACCAGGACGAGTGCATCGACCTCGTTGATCGAGCCGTCGGTGGCGACGAACTCGACGTTCGGCCATACATGGAACGGGTCCTCGTCAGGCAAGTATTTGGCCAGTTCGTGCAGGCCATCTCGCTCGTGCGCGAAGGCACTGGGGTTGATCTGCTCCCAGCGAAGCGAATCCTCACGCACGAACTCATCCTTCCTGACCCCAAGCCGCTCACTACAATTCGCGCGTGAAGCCCACCCTCGTTACCCAACTGCCCTGATGGATACTACTGGCGACCGACGATATTCCTCAGGAACTCGGACACAGTCGCAGTGGCCCCGTCTGCGTTGGTCGAGTCCAGGCGGGTGGTGTAACGGGGTGATCGCGGGGTGGTCCTGTTCCGTCAGCAGGTCAGTGCTGGGGTGGAGGTTGGTGATGTGGCGCAGCGTGCTGGAACGTGGTCAGCGCGATCGTCGTCGGGTATGGCGGGCCGGCGTCGTTGCGGCAGTTGTCGGACAACCCGTCGTCGCCGTGGCCGGGAGGGGCTATAACGGCACGCTCGATGGTGTACCCGTCGGGCGGGGTTGTGTCGTGTGCGGTCGGCGGATAGCGATGATCGACAGTTTCGGGTAATGGCATGTGGCCGTGGGCGGCATCAACGTGTCTCCGGTGGCCAAGGTGGGCGTCCGTGGTGGCGGAGCTGCGGTCCCGGGATCGTCCAGGTGTCGGGTGTGGTGGTTGGTTGTGTTGGTCGTGGTCTCGCGCGGTGCGTCGTCGTTCGTCGCGTCCTGGTGTGGGGCGAGAACCTATCGTCACGGCAACTGCCCAAGTGACATATCGAACACCGAGTGTCATATCGAGTTGACTCACTACGGTTCGTCCTGCGGCTCAGGATCGAATGCAGGAGCTTCTGGATCGTAGGCAGCGAACAATGCCTCAAGGATATGACCAGCCTCTGCGCTATCACGTTCGCTGTGTTCAAGATCTTCTTCCCATTCGACGGCAGCGAATAGTCTAGAGCGCTCCCAATTCTCGATCAGATCATTCGACATTCGAACGTCTCCGAACTCGGAATCCGCCGCGCTGTAAAGGATGTGCAGGTTTGTCTCCGCGATGTGGTATTTCGCCGGGAATTCATACAGCTTTTTGTGGATCGGTTCATCCGGGGCGTACTCGAGCGCTCCTAGGTACCAGTCGATATCATGTCGAAGGAGGTCGTGCAGATTCTGCCTTTGTGTGACGGTGAGTCCGGCAACGACCATGACGGCGACGTTCTTGTGTCGAATCATGTTGTCATAACTGGGAACTGAGACTGCTTTCCACAAGGTGGTCCGAGCGAGGACGTTCATGGCGATCGCGGCTGTGGACGGCAAGCCGGTCTGCCGCAGCGCCGCCGCAGTTAGGGTGAATGCGGGCGAAGTGGTGAGGTCACGGCGATACTCCGGGACCACCCGCCTCAATCGTTGGAAGACCTCCTTCTCGATTTGCATCGGAAAGACCTGATCCTCATCGAAATGCAGCACTATCCCCGAACGGTGCGTTGGTTCCGGTGACAAAGTGGTCACTATCTCCCTTGTCTCAGATCCCGACAGATCATCCCCGAAGTCCGCCAGATCCAGCTCGCGTGTTGCGCCTGCGCGAGCGTATTCGAGCAACGCACGCACCGGACTCTTCGGCTGCCCGAAAAGGCGTGCGGACACCTTGATCTCGGTCTCCGAGACACTCACAACCACGCCGAGCCCTGCGTATGTGATCGGCTCACGCCGGGCGGCGTCGAGATCGGTGGTTGCGGTGGTGGTAGTCAGCCAAGCAGGATCGAATCGGATCTTCACCGCCCGATCACCAAGTGCGAAGATGAGATACGGATCTTGCGCCCACGAACCGGAGAGCGGCCGCGGCGGGAACCTCGGAGGGTTCATCACACGCATAGGTCCGTCGAAGGCGACTGTCAGACCTGGCTCCAGTACATTGGCGTGTTCTGCATCGAGTCGCACGGCCTGCTCGTTCCAGTTCTCGAAGATCGGTTGAAGGCGGTGCACGAAAGTACCGACTGCAAAGCCCTGGCCACGGAAGGTACGCGTCGGATCCAGCCCTACATCTCGCGCGATACGTTGTAGCCCAAGGCCGTCCGTTTGCATGCTGATGCGCGGAAGGTTGACGTAATCAATGCTGCTGTAACGGATGTTCCACGCACGGCCGGCCTGTCGCAGGACGGCGCACCAATGCTCGTGTATCACCTTGTAGGTGCGCAGCTCCTCAGCGGGGTCCTTTCGCTTGTCGATGATGTCGTGACAGTTTGAACACAGCAGCAGCAGGTTCTCGACGGAATTCCTTTCGTCGATAGGCATCCCGGGATCGGCTCGGGGGCCGTCGTCCGACAGCGCATGGATATGTGCGGTCTCGGCGGTAGGTGTCGACCCCGCAACGCCGGTGTCGAGTTCGCACCGGCACCTGTGGCACATTCCGTTCGCCAGCCGCCAGAGATGACGCCTTACGGAACCGCTGACCTCGCTACCACGCCCCATGCCCACCTCGATGCCGACTCTGCCTGTGTTTTACCGCCATTCGATGAATCCGACACTGCAATGCATGCGATTCCCCACGACGCGACAGCTTAGCTAATGTCGAGCTGCTAGTACAGCCGAAACATGCAGTCGGACAGTCCAATTGCTCGTGAGGAATCTGCAAACCCTGGATGACCCGTAGTGACCGTAGCGATCTATCGCCTGTCGGAGGGACGCCGCTGATCGTCGGGTGTCATCAAACGCGACTTCCGCAGGTCGATCGGTATGCTTACCGCGTGTCCCTCCCCGGACACTGACTGCCGGATCTTGCCCTAGGTAGCGGATTGCTATCGGATAGCTGTGGGGTAAAAGCTGCTTCGGTTGAGGCTCCATTGCTGGCGTACGAGTTCTTCAGTCTCAGTGTTTGCCGTCATCTGCGCTTTTTGTGTCGGCGGCTTTCGCTAGCTTGGAGATGTTCTCTGCCAAGGTCTGTGCGCGCCCTGCGGCGATCTTCTGGTAGCGCATGGCCGCTTGGGGTGTTTTGTGGCGGAGGCGTTCCATGACTTCGGGCAGTGTGCCGCCGGCTTGTGCTGCGACTGTGCCGCCGGTGTGTCGTTGTTCGCCGGGGCGGAAGTCTGGGCGGCCGATGGCGGTGCACGCCTTGTTGAAGGTTCTGCGGTAGATCCACTCTCGCATGGTCTTGCCGGTGTCTGGGTCGGGAAACAGGAGGGCGTCCGGCGATGGATCGACGTAACTTGCGAGGTGGTTTCGGATCGCTGGGCGGATGTGGTCGGGGATTACGACGTCTCCGGTCGAGCCGGCTTTCGGTCGGTCGATGACGATCTTCTGCTCTCGGTAGGTCGCGGCGAACGCCACGGTCAGTACGGAGCAGTCGGCGTTGAGGTTCCGGCGGCGTAGCTCGAAGGTCTCAGAGGGACGAAGGCCGCACCATGCCGCGAGGAGGACGGAGGCGGCGAGCTCGTCCGGCATTGCCGCGGCGAGGGCCTCGATTTCGGCGGGTAGCAATACGGTCGCGTCGTGGGCGGGCTGTACTGCGGTCGCGCCCTTGATCCGGCATGGGTTCTTGTCGATGAGGTCGTCGTCTACCGCGACGTTGAGCACCATGCGGAGGACTTCGTAGGCGCGGGCGCGGGCGGTGGGGATTTCAGCATCGTCCTTGTCGCTCTTGGATTTTCGTCCCTTGGGTCGTATGCGGGCTACGGAGCTGTACCAGTCGCGAACCATCTCGTAGGTGATCTCGTCGACCGCCGTTGTCTCGAACGTCGGGTTGAGATGTTCGCGCAGGAGGTAGTTGTACGAGTCGACGGTGCGGCGTGCCAACGGCTTACCCCGGCGAGATACTCGCGTCGCGATGACTCGTTCGGCGTAGTCGCCGAAGAGGATCTGATCGCTCTTCTCGGCTTCGGCAGCCTCGGCGGCTCGGTCGGCGGGGGAGGTCCAGATGCCCAGATCGACGAGTCTGCGTTCGTCCGCGATCCAGCCTTCGGCCCGGTCCTTGGTGTCGAACGTGTGAGGAGCCTTGTGCAGGGCCAGATCTGGTCCGATGTAGGCCGCCTGGATGCGGCCGGACGGCAGTTTCCGGATCCGGCCGAAAGCGCGGCGAGGGGCGCGTGTCTTGGGTTTCTTCGACGTCGATGGCATACAACCTCCGCTGGATCGGCGTGCAATATACGTGCAATAGCGTGGCTGATTCGTGCGTAAACCTGCTTAAGTCTGCGACTGTATCAGGCTACGGAATCAGCTGGTAGAGGTCATATTTCGACTGCTTGGTGCATAGTCTCAAGATACCGATGTCGCTGGTTCGAAACCAGCTGGGACCACTCCATCAAAGCTGCAGGTCAAAGGCCTGTGGCTTTGATGTTTTGGGGCTTATTCGAAACAGTCGGCCGCGGTGGTGCGAGGTCAGGCTGCTTATGGGTAATTACTCGCCGCGTACTCGCGGTGGCGGGTCATGCGGAGCTGGTGCCGGTGACTGTCCAGTGGGGGCGCCGGAGGGCTCGGAGACGGTTGCTGGTCGGCGGTGCGACGGTTCGGTGCGTTCAGCACGTTCTCAGAATCCCTTGCGCCAGTAGGTCTTCGATGGATTCAACGATATTCCCGGCTGCGGACTCGTCACGTAACAAGATTCCTAGCTCGATATTGCGCAGCATCGCTGTGCTGGTGATGTTCGCACTCCCAACCAGGGCAGTCTTGCGGTCGATGACAAGTGCTTTTGCGTGCATCGACGCGCCTGGCGGGCGGTTCTGGGCAGGCCAGCACAGTCGGTGTGCCGCAAGGCCCGGGAACGGGATGGCGGTCGGGACAAAGCCTGGGTTGTCCATCGAGCGCTCGAATAGCAGCTGGATGTAGACCCTGCGGTCGGCTGCCCGTTCCAATGCCGCGGCCAGACCAGGCTCGGTGTGCATCGCGTAGCTGATCAGGAGGATTTCGTTCCGGGCTTCGTCCACCAGGTCGGCCACTGCACTGGAAGTAAGGCGCGACACACTTCCTGGGACATCCGGGCCAGTCCACACAATGTCGGCAGCACCTCGGCCGTTGTTGGCATGGCACGCACCTCGTAGTACGCCGCCAACTTCCGCGTGGTCCGCTCTGCTCAGCGTCGACAAGACCACGGTGCAGGCTTCGCGGAGCAATCCTGCGGACCGTCGGCGGAGTGATCGCAGCGCGTCGGATCCGCTGCACGTGGCGTCCGCGATTCTCTCGACCTCCGTCGAAGGCAAGCTTGTCGCGATGTCGACCAGCGCGTGCAGATCGTCGGGAGTCACAGCGGGAATACCAAGCCGTCTTTGCTCAGGTCCACGAGCACACCTCGGTCCAGCCATCGATTGTTCATCTCACAGCTGGTCTCGGAAACGAAAAGACAGGCGTGGCATGCGGCGAGATGTAGTGCCGGGGATTCCGGAGTGGGGACGTGTTCGCTGCACAAGGGATCCGATGAGCAACGCAACGCTTCACGCATGGCGCCGTCCAGCAAGCGTTTGAGATTCTTCGTTTCGCCGACAGAGACCAGGCCTCCGAGGGTGCCCTCACTGTCGCTCGCCGCGGTCGAAAGGAGGAGACCTGCCGTCGGAGCGCTCAGCCGTCCGAGGTAGAGGCGCTCTCGGATGCTCGCCGAGGAGTAGCCACATTCGAGCGAGACTTGCCGGATCAGAAGGTGGCTCAATGTGTGCAGCAGGACCTTTCTGGCGATAGGCGGAGTCGGTATCGGCGGCTCCCCGAGCGAAGCCCTCCAGGCGTGGTAGGCGGCACGAAGTGCGGCGATGCGTGGATGGTCCTCGGCCCGCGACTCCCATTGTCTGAGGCGTGGTTCGTCGAGTTCGAGGAAGATGCCTTCCCCTCGTTTCTCCACGGCGGGCACCCATTTCGCAGGTCCGTTGCGGAGCCTCACCAGATTCCTCGGTCGTAGGTCCCGGTGTTCTGGGGCCTGCAACCTGGTGAATCCGATCAGCGCTTGAATCTCCCGCAGTCGGGAGACCCGGACGACCTGATCGAGGAGGCCGGAATATCCTTGCGGGACTTCGGTATTAGGAACCGCGCGGAAGTCTTCGTCTTGCTTCTCTGTCGTCGGCCGCGATAGCAGCTTCCATTCGGCGTCGAGCAGATCTGTCTCCCCGTTCGAGGCGGAATCGCCGAGTGCCCGTCGGGTTTCGACCACCTGCCACAGCTGGTCGATCGGGACGTCGCGTAGCGATCGCAGCTCATCCATCCCGTCGACGATCTGCGAGAGGATTTCCTTCGGTATTTTGCCGACCAAACTCCATTGCGCGGCAACGATCTCCTCGATGCCGCCTGCCTGTGGAAGGTGGAGGGCGCTGGCTGTCACGCTGAACCACAGATTGCTCGCTCCGAGGACGATCATCCGCAGCGGGTTTCCACAGGTTTCGAAGGTCTGGAGGTGCGGATGACGGCCGCGGCAGGTCGGCAGGTTCGCCGAGCCGGCTTGCCCCGAGGCCAGCTGAATGTTGGCGCTGGCACCGCACTCGCACGTGATGGTGACGATCGGTTGCAGCGTGCTCGCGGAGTCACGCATATGGAGATTCGTGATGGCGCAAGGACCTTTGGTGCTGTGCGCGTGGACGAACTCACGGTACGGGAAGTCATCCAGATGACCGTCCGCGCACGCCACGAGGAATCGCGCCGGAACACAGGCACGTTTCTTCGAATTCGGGCGATTTCCCTGTTTGGCGCATCCGGAATGGACGATTTTGGCGAGGTCGGGTCTGCGGCCCCAGCGGTGGACGACTTCGAACTGTCCCGATCCATGCAGCGGGCCGAGGCGGAAACAGGCGGGGCAGCGAACCCACCCCGGAAAGGGGGCGACGGGTACGCCGATGCGCGTCCACGGGTCGTCGTCGGCGAGAGGATCCCAGGGCGCGGTCTTCAGTGCTTGCACCTGGTCGCCGAGAACATGACGGACTTCGTCGAGTAGACGTGGTTCGTGGAGGGCTTCCTGCCAGATCGCACTCCAGGAGTCGGTGCCGCGTACCACGACGCTCATCGAGGGTAAGTCGACCACCGCCCCGATGCCGGCGGTCGTCACCAGATGACTGGGCCGAATATTGCCGATCCGTGAAGGGGTGCTCGCCTGCCGGGCGATGGGCTTCCTCATGGCTGTGCTCCGGGGGCGTATTCCCAAGCGGGAGCATCCATCACGCTGATGTCGACCGCTTGCAGCTGTAGCAGGACGGCGTTTTCGATTTCCCGCATGCTGGTGGGTGAGGTGAAGCTTTCCCACCTGCCGGTTCCCGGCTCAACCAGCAGGGCCGCGACATCAGGAGCCTGCGTGTATCCGAGGATGCCTGCTGGTAGTTCCTTTCGCCTTTTCGCCCACTTGTCCAACAGGCTGCGGGTCCTCCTACCGACCTCTTCGGTAGTCCACTTACTATGGGTGACCTTCTCGGCACGCGCCTCCAGCAACTCGATCAGTGCGGTCGCGATGGGTCCGTCGAGTGGAACACTATGTGCCGCATCATTCGACAGGGCCGAGATACTCGAGTGCCGGACTGCGGAGACGACGACGGCCGCCAACGCTCGATCCAGAGCGCGGTCGCTGAACGGTGTGGTGGTCACTCCCTCGACCCGGGCACCGAACGTCTGGTGCCCGTAGACGAAGGTCTCGAAATGCCCGAGGTCGCGTGGTCGCGACCATTGCAGGATGGTGAGCACGAGTCCGGGCCTGACTCTGTCACGCCCGACACGCGAAGTCGCCTGGATGTATTCGGCGGTGTTCTTCGGCTGTCCGGTTACCAGCATCAGGCCCAGCCGTGGAACGTCAACGCCCACTTGCAGCATGCTGGTTGCCAGCAGCACATCGATCGGCCGAATCCAGTCCTTGAACTTGGCCGCGAGGGATTTGTCGGCTCGGAGCCTGTCGAGGGCGTCGGTGGAATCGAAACGATAGTCGAACGACCGGTCCAACGCCGACAATGTGCTTGTGATTCGCGCACTGGGCATTCGACTGGTTAGCTCCTGTTGTGCCGGGCGACGTCGACGGGTGATGACCTTGAGGCTGACGAGCCGTTCCGCAACGTCGTCGTCGACGAGTCGATGCATACCCGCCAATTCCCGAGTGGACGTAAAGTAGTCCGCCACAGTCATATACGGGTCGGCCGGCTCGCGGTACTTGTCGTACAGATACTGGCCATGCTCCAGCACCGCGGACATGACCCGGATCTCCACGGCCTTGAGACTCTCGCCCGGAGCGCAGATCCCACGGTATCGGCGCGCCGGATTCTCGGGCGACGGCGTGGTAGTCGTCGAGAAATATGTCTCTCCCGCGTCGAGGACCTGAGGAGGAAAGATCGTCAATCCGCGGGCGAAAACCTGCTCGGCCTGGTCGGCGGCGCGACGGACCGTTGCCGTCGAGGCGACCAGAACAGGCCGAATTCGCATTCCCGCGTATGGTCGGCTGCACAGGTCGTCGATGACCGTCTCGTACAACCCGACCATCGAACCCAACGCGTCGCTGATCAGATGCAACTCGTCTTGGATCACGAGGTCCGGCGGGCGTAACCGCATGGCGGGCACGGGGCCGACAGCGGGATAATCGCCCACAGCAGGGTGTTTGGATTTGCAGAAGCCGGCGAAGTCGGGGTTCTGCCAACCGTGCCGAGCGCATCGGGCGTCCACCAGGCCGAACAGCGTCGCGGTCGCCGCGCGCCACGGCAGTTGTGCGAACTTGTCCACTGTCCCGATCACCAGCGCCGGCGTCAGCCGATACACCTCTTCATCGACCGTGAGTACGGGCAGCCCTTCGTCCGGGGACTCGCGACGGCTGAACGGACATCCGCCTTCGGGATCCGGGCAGTAGACGAGGATGCGCCGCCGCCGATCGTCGGCGCTCATGTCACGGCCGGGGGACAGCTGCAATCCGCACCACGGACATGCCACCAGTTGCAGTACACCGCCGACTTCGGCGTCATACCCTTTCTTGTCTTCGATTTCGGCCTTCGCGCTTTCGAAGGTGTTGGGTGTCACGGAAAGTCCGACCCAGAGCCCGAGTCGGAAAGGCGTCGTGCTCCAGCGGCTGTCGCCGCCGGCGATGCGCTCTCGACGCAGCCACTCGCAAGCGCAGATAAGGGCGGCGGCCCGCTGAAACTGTTGCGCCGTCAGCAGGCGCAGGGTATACCGCATCAGGACGGCGACACCATCGGTCCCGTCTCGCGCCTCGGCACCCGAACCGACGACACCCTGCAAACGCCGGATAGCCAGTGTGTAGGCCGTCAGCCCGAGATATGCCTCGGTCTTTCCACCGCCGGTGGGGAAGAACAGCAGCTGCACCTGTCCGTCGTCCTGCCCACGGTATGCATCCTGATGAGTGGGATCGGTCAGACCCGGCAGACAAAGCAATACGAAGGCCAGCTGGAACGGCCGCCAGCTGCGTTGTTGCGGAATCTCGTATTCGCGAAGCAGCGCATCGAGTTCCAAGTCCGGTTCCACCGCCCTGCGTCGGGAGACCTCGCCGCGGACTCGTTGCAGCGCCATGGCCTGGTTGGCGAATCGAAATGCTTCACGGGCAAGGCCGTCGTGGGCGAGTAGCTCGATGGCCCGCTCGAGACGGTCGCTTACCAATCGAGCTGCGGCGATGGCGTTCTCGCCAGCGGGTGCGTAGCGGGAGATCTCGGGATCGCCGAGCCGTCGTTCTTGGTCATCGAGCCATGTTCGATAGCCGCGGACCAGCGGTCTGAGCGCCCGGATGAGGTCGTCTCGTGCCAGGTCCGGGCTGCCGAGCCGGGCCATGTCGAGGATGAGCCCCGGCATCGCATCGGCGGCGCCCGGAACCACCAGCGGGACTTCCGCTTTCGGGAAACAGGTCGTGGTCAGTCGCCGGGCGCGGGGCTCCCCGTCATCGACGTCGGCAGTGACGGCGCATTGTCGACCGAGTGCGTATTCGCGGCGTTCTCGGTACTGCAGCTCGAGCGCGCGGCGCTCGTCGTCGAACTGATCGGCGGTGTTCTCGGGGAGATCCGGGTCGTTGTGGCCGAGGAATATCGGAGTGTGGCCGTCGGGCGCGGTGGCTGTGAGAGATACCTGGTACAGCCTGGCGGAATCTATTGCGCTGTCCGGTATGTGCTGAGTGTTGACCAGTGCGATATCAATGATGCGGCGCTGTCCCCGATGCCGGATCGTCCATTTGAGCACGACCTGATCGAATCGGGGGTCGGGGCTGCCGGATTCGTCGCCGACCGTGCTGACGTCGATATCGATGGAACCACCGCATGGTTCGCGCTTCCATACGCGGCGTGGTCTGCCTTGTTCGGTCTGATGGATCTCTGAAGCCACGCGATTGTATCGACCCCAGCTGGCCGTCACAGTGACCGTGTCCACATTGCGCGGTACCGAAAAGGACATACCCATCGACGAGGCTGCGCGGCTGCCCGACCGGACCACTGCTTCGGGTGGGGTCTCATTGTCGTCGAGATCGCCTGTGCACGGTTCGCTCATGTCGGTCGCCGATGGGTCGCCGTGCCCTGAGGGTTCCACGGCGGGTTCGTCGACGTCATCCCGTGGCAGAGTGGGTGCGGGTTCGAAGGGCACCAGGCGTCCCAGGAGGTATCGCTCTGCGGGCAGTACTCCTGGAAGGAGTTCCTCTTCGGGGCCATCCCATGGCCCGTGCAGGTCGCGCTCCAGGCGATCTTCGAGTTCGTCGCGGACATCGACCGATGTCTTGCCGTCGTGGTTATCCGGCTCGTTGACCATCTGTCCCCCAGGTGTTTACGCCTTGACACAACTTCGGACTCGCGTCGCACTCCAATGCGTGACGACGCTGATTCTCCTCCAATAGCCGGTCCAGCAATTCGGATCGCGCTGTGGGACCGAATGTCCAGCGGATACCGAGTGATGTTTGGTGGTGGCCGATTTCAGGCTTCAGATCGGACCAGCCGTAGGCGTTGAGGACGGCGTAGTCGATGGCGGAGTGGATGTTGCGGAGGTTCACGATCGCCGGGTCACGGTCTGATGGGTCATGTACGTGGTTGTAGGTCGTGGTCAGGCCCCAGCTGCGTCTTAGCATCAACTCGCGCCGCGAGTCATCAAGGCGTTGACCGAGTTCGTGTAGCAGCGGCGATGGATCAGGGCGGGGAAGGGTGAGGAAGACATCCGATGGGGAGTAGTTGATATCCGTTCGTATGGTCGATGTGTAACGGACGACCCAGCTGGAGTGAGCTGACGACGCCAGAAACGCCAGCAGGCTGAAGGAGCTAGTTGCGAATACGACACACTTTTCTGAGTACACGGGACCGACTGGGACCCGGACCGGGCTCACGGAGCTGGAAACCCTTGCAATGGCCAGTACATGATCGAGGTCAGCGATTGCTGTGTACAAGCCGGGTCGATTTTCGCCGTATCGCCACCAATTCGCACGATAGTTCTCACGATTATTGTTGTCCCGCTCAGGCTTCACCTTCGTCCGCACGATATCGATCAGATCCGGATACGTCTCGGCGCGATCCAACGACCAGTTGCGGAAGTTGATGACCCACCTGCTGGCGGAGTGGTCGGGTCGCTGGTTGAGATCATGCCCAGTTACATACGGCGCCAATGCGTCTGCGTTGCGTGGGTCATGTTCGATGAGGGCGGCCGCCTCATCCGGACTCAGGGTGAATCCGAGGCCTAACACATTGGAACCCTGGAATGCCAGATCGGCATTCTCACTGAGTCGGTACTTTGGTCCGCTCACTCGACTGCCCGGCTGCAAATCCGCACCAATCTGAGCTACCAAGTTATGGTCAAGTATTCGTTCTCCGTCTTTGCCGACCGGCCATGCGCTGGCCCACACCTCAACGATCTCCAGGTTCGCGCTTTTCGACGGCCATTTGTGGCTGTTCAGACCCATCCGGATAGTGAAGCCACGCCGAACGGCTTGTGCGAGACCCACTTCCAGCGTGTCTCCTTGAACGAGTGTGTTCGTGCCGATGAACCCGAGCTGGCCGTGCGAGTTCAGAAGCCGTTGCGCACGAAGCACGAATCGCGCCGCCAGATCCGCGCTACCTTTCAGGCCCCCACCGTCGTAGCATTGCATCCACGCGGCATAGTCCTTCCCGAACGTGCCGGTGAGCTTCTGTCCGCCCAGGAATGGCGGATTGCCCACGATCGCATCGAAGCCGGGATCCCGGTTGTCTGCCAGCACTTCCGGAAATGTCAACGGCCAGTGCAGGAGTACGCGGTGGGAGAGGCCGCGGGGCCGTCCGGCCTGGATCTTCGCATCGGCTTCCCTACGAAGATCGTCGATACCGGAGTCCAGCCGATTGCCGATCTCGATCCCCGCAGCGATGAACGCCTCATCGGACTTCTTCACTGCGGCAGCCGCATTCGCCAACCCGATGCCGGTCAGGTAGTCGGCGACCGCCTCGAGATCCGAGGTGGCCTGCTGAGCTTGTATGAGTAAGTGGTGCTTGAACTCGACATCGCGGAGGCTGGACACATCATGCGCGGTGATCTTCCGCCGAAGATCCGCCGCGGCGGTCATCGGCGCGCGCCAGGCATCGGCATAGTCGAATCCGGTTTCGTGCAGCCGGTGACCGGCCACAGGGTCGATGTGCAGGGTCTCCAGTTGCTCGGTGCTGACCACGCCGAGGAGGCTGTCGCCGACGACCAGTCTGTCGTCGAGAAAGCCGAAGGGGCGCTGCGGATCCATGGTGACCAGCCACAGCGACAGCTTCGCCATCTCGACCGCGAGCGGATTGATATCCACGCCGAAGAGACAGCGTTCAGCGATCTCGCGCCGCGCGGCCAGCAATGCCAGGGAGACCTCGGCGTCCGCGAGACCTGTTGTCAACCGTCGCTTCTCCCGTAGGGCGTCTCCTTCACCTTCGGTGCAGCGCGCCTCGAGTAGACGGTCTGCCAGGTAGCGGCATGCCGCGACAAGGAATGCCCCCGAGCCCATCGCGATATCGGCGACACGGAGATCACGGATGTCGCTACTCGGCCGGAGCACCCAACGTGCTCGGTCGGCGGTTTCCAGCGGGCCGGGCCGATAGACAAGCGGTTCCAACGCGCCCACCACAATCCGCTCGGCCAACTGCGGTGGTGTGTAATGAGTGCCGGTCGACACTCGGCGTGCGCTGGGCGCGACATAGCGCCGATCGGGCATGGTGAGTACGGGGGATCCACGTTGGTCGCGTCGCAGAACCGGCGCAATCGATCGAACGATCGGCAGAGCTGGATGGTGTGCGCCAAGGCGTTTCGTCAGCACGTCATCATCGACCGTCTGTCGCAGCCGAGTCTCGATCTTGCTCTCGGCCCACCCGGTACGCTTCTTCACCTGCTGCACCACGGTGGATTGCCCCATGTCGATCCATCCGCCTACTTCGGTAATGCCGACCTCACAGGCGTTTTTGGGGCGCGGCCAATCTGCCGGACGCTCCAAATGCGCGATGACTTCGGTCGCCGTGCGCACCTCGAGCTCCAGCAAACCTTCGTAGACGTAGCCGATCTGCTCGACGCCGAGCGATCGGAATGTGAGGCGCCGGGACTCCCTGTGCTTTCCGGTACCCAGTTCCACGTATTGCACGGCGCGGAGCATGCGCCGGACAGTCCGGTCATCGATCGCGGGCGGTCGTGAAGTGGCGAGCGATTGGCCCGCCCGGCGTCCTTCGAGCCAGGGATGCGCATCCGGATCGAATAGGCTGCCGCCGTAGGCGGGTAGCCGAACGTCCTCGTGCGCGATCCCGTTGTGTACGGCTCGTGACGTGGCCAGCAGGCGGTGCCAGGCACCGGTCCGATGTTCCAGGGTCTGTTCCCCGTGCAGCGCCGCATGCTCGCTCAGCTCGGCCTCCAGCGTGCCGATGCTGTATCCGGCGTTGTACAGATCGTTGTCGCTGGGGAGTAGACGGCGTTCTTCGGCGAAGAGGATGAAGACGATGCGCATCATCATGGTGACAACGCCGGAGTACAGCTCGTCGTCGTCGACGTCGGCGAGCAGCCGACCGCCGGAGTCGGAGTCGAGTCGATCCAGAGTCCCGAGCAGCAGCTCGACCGCGTCGCGCACCTGGACGCCGAGTTGATCGGTGAGGTCCTCCTGCCGTAGCGAACTCTCCACCAGCAGTTCGGGCAGACGGTCGTGATCGGCCACACCCAGGAAGCGTCGGCGCTCCAGCAGTGCGGCAAGTGCGGCGAGACTGTCGGGCTCCTCGCTGAAAACGCTTGCGTCCCAGACGGCGGCACCCATAGTGCCGCCACGAGGTGCCCAGACAATGGCCCACCATCGACCGTCGGTGACCAGTCCGACCGGGATGTCGCGGGTCCTGAGGACAACAGCGAGCCGCTCCGCCGGGGAGGCGGTCCACGAGCCGATTGTCTTGCGAGACAATGGATGCGCACCCCACGGTGCGATCATGCCGAGCAGTCGGTATTCCGAATCCGTGGCGTCCCTCGCTACGTGGAACGCAAAGTCGGCCCGCACCAACTGGTTGTGCTCAGCCACCTGTGCCGTCATCGACTCGGGCAACCTATCGGCGTGTCGATCGCCCCAGTCGAAGACGTCATCGAGTACGTCATCGATGAATTCGCGTCGAGTGTCGCCGTCGGTACGCATCATCGTTTCCGCGGCGACTCGAATACGCGCCCGAATAGGCGTCGGCAGTGCGGGCACGGAGTCGCCGAACACGCGCTCGAGTACCGGCAACGTCAGGAACGGCCCAGACGTTTGTAGCAGTTCCAACCATGAGTGGGACCTGCTTGCACGATTCTTGCCACCCCGCGCGTTCACCAGCTTTCATCCGTCCGGCACGACCACGGCCACGGCGAACGGGAACACGAGTCTTCGCACGTTTGCGTACCGCGCGGACACGGCCGAAAGTTCGTGGGCCAGTTCCTCGTCGAGTCCCTCCAGGCGGGTTTGCCATGCCTGTCTATCGCGAATCATCTGGCCTCGCTCCGATACTTCGAGGTCGTCGAAGCTCAGTTGCACGCTGCCATCGCTGTTCACAGCTCTCTGCAACGTTTGCCGGAGTTGGCTGAACAAGGTGCGGGTTCGGTCGAGTTCGTCGGCTTGTCGATTGTCGAGCGCCCGTTTGAGGCTCGACAGGCGTTCTCTCGCGCGAGCCTGAACATCGTCGGCGAGTCGCGGTTCCAGCCCCGGCCACTCGGTGACCACTCGATCGCAAGTGTGGTGTGAAACCAGTCGACATTGGTCGGGTTCCAGGGCGTTCTCGATCGCGGCACGCAGCCGGGCGTAGCGTGGCTGCTCGAGTTCCAGCCGTCTACCGCGCCCGGTTCGTGGCAGGGCCCTGCCGGTCAGCATGATCTCCTCGTGTAACCGCACTCCGTCGCTGCCCACGAGCACGAGGCGTGCGAACACCACGACGGCCAAGTCCTCGATCTTCGCTTCGGTCGGCAAGATCGCACGCACCGCGGCAACCCGGTGCAGGTTCGACGCGTCTCCCCAGATCGCGCTCCGGAGCAGGCTTGTCGAGTGAGCGACCAGTGGGTGTTCGAGGTGAGCGTAAACGATGTCCGGGCCGGCGAGACCTGCGTCGAATGTGAGGGGTCTGGGCTCCCCGGTGAGCGGGTCGTCGAGGCCCTCGAGTGTGCGTTCCCAGCCGCTGCGAAGCATCGGCGGCTCGATGATGCCGCGTGCTCGGTCATGCAGAGCGGGCTGCTGTGCAAGCGCGAGAGCTGTGTCGACGACGCGTCGGACATTGGCGGGCCGCACGTGAAGGTCGGCAACGCTCCGATCGAGTTGCGTACGCAGACCGGCGATTTGATCTCGAAGATCGCGCTCGGCGCGCAGCAGTCGGGTGCTGGCATGTGCCTTCACGGTCGTCGGATCGACGAAGACCGGGCGACCGAGCATCCGGGATTCGACGGCTTCGGCGAGCACTTGGTTGACGTTGCCGAGATCCTCGCGCTCGACCGCGACCTTGGTAGCGACACGGCTGAGAAATTCGAGATCATCGTCGTAGGAGTGGGGGGCCGCGTGTCGCCAGCCGGCGCTGACGAAGTGGCTGACCAGCACTTGGTGTGATTGGCCGTGTCGGTCCACGCGGCCGATCCGCTGCTCGAGTCGATTCGGGTTGAACGGGATGTCGTAGTGGATGACACGATGACAGTGGAGTTGGAGGTCGATGCCCTCGCTTGCCGCGTCAGTGGCCAGCAGGATTCGGATCGGATGCCGATCCGGGGGTGCTTGGAATGCGGCTTTCAAATGTTCGCGCTTGTGTTCGTCCATACCACCGAAAAGCAAGCCGAGCCGAGTTCCGCCGAGGCCACTCGCTTCGAGGATTTCGGCGAGCCACCGCTGGGTATCCACGTATTCGCTGAACACAATCACTCGTTGATCCGTATCGAGGACTGCCCGCAATTCCTTCAGGAGTCCCAGCGCCTTGCTGTCTGCTGGCGCGGTGTTGAGTTCTGTCCACTTCGTCAGGGCTCCGAGTAGCGCATCCAACTGCTCATCGACCGGTGCGCCGTCGCCGACGGCAAGGAGAAATTCCATCTCGGCCTGGGCGCTCGACTCGTCATCGACGAGACCGTCGTCCCAGCCCATGGTGTCTTCGAGGTAGTCGGGCAACTCGTCGGTTACCGTTGCTCCGTGTTCGAGCGTCTGCCGGTGCGCTTGCAGCGTCCGGGCGAATGCTGGCGGCGAGGAGAACAGTCGCTTCTTCAGCAGCAGCGCTACCAGGTCGCTGGCCCGTACCCGGTTTGGGGCGACCTTTGCTCGCCGTGCACTCAGATATCGCTCCAACAGTTCGTGGCCCCTGCGTTCGGAGGGCGAGTAGTCGATCTCGATCGCCTGGGTCTTGCGGCCGTGGAACAGCGGGTGGCCTTCATTGTCGAGCAGATCGTCCTTCAGTCTGCGGATCATCACCTGGCTCAACACTTTTGGATCGGGCTCGACCCCCCGTGTGAACCGCTGGGGGTCGAGCATCTCCAACAATGCTTCCCAGGACTCGCGGTAGCCGTTGTGCGGTGTCGCAGAGAGGAACAGTCGGTGCTGGCTGTATTCACCGAGCCTGCGGACAGCGCGAGTCTGGAGGCTGTCGACGGCATATCCTGTTGTGTGTCTGGGCGCGGGGGGAGCGCAATGATGCGCTTCGTCGACGATCAACAGGTCGACGAACTCCGGGTGGTGGGTCTGGTCGGTGAGGACTTCGTCGAGCAGTCGTTGAACCCGCGGTGTGCGCAGCCATTGCAGGCTGATGATCGTTCGTGGAAATACTGCAAAGGGATTTGCGAGCAGACCATGAGACCGTCGCAGTTCACGCAGGGCATTCGCGTCGACGACAGTGAAGCCGAGCCCGAACTTCTCGGCCATCTCCACTTTCCATTTGCCGGTCAGGGAGGCCGGGCATACCACCATCATCCGCCTGGCCCGATGGCGCAACAGCAACTCTTGAGCCACCAGCCCGGCTTCTATGGTTTTTCCGAGTCCTACGTCATCAGCTATCAGGAGGTTAACTCTCGGCATCGTCAATGCTCGCGCTACCGGCGCCAGTTGGTAGGTCTCGATGCTGATACCCGATCTGAAAGGTGCTTGCAATGTCCGAGTGTCCGCGCTGGCGACGGTTCCCCAGCGGACCGCGTCGAGGAACGCGCCCAAATACTGTGGATCGTCGAATCCGCCGACCATGACAGCGGGAAGTTTAGTGGCAGGGAGGATTTCGCGCCCAGGCTCGACCTCCCACACCACCGTCAGTTCACGGCCGAGATCCTCATCGCTGACACTGTTCAGCGAAACCAGCATGCGGCCGGGCAGTTCGGCTGGCGAAAGCTCGTCGATCGGCTGCTTGCTGAGATTGACATCCGACACAACCCATTGCTGCCCGCGTACGCGGACCAACTGACCGAGTTCTGGCTCCTCGACTGCGATGGTCACGATAGCTCCCGACAGGGCAGTCGGTTTCGGCGACTTGATCTGTATGCCGCCTGGGGCCGTCGATTCCAGCGCACTGTGCGATGAGGCTCGAACCGACCTTTGATCAAGTCGCCGAGCGCCGCAATATCGGAGATGCCTTGCATGACGTCACCAGCCAGTACGCGTCGCAGATTTCGACGAAGTAGCCGACAGCGACGTTGAGATCCACCGGTGCCGCAACAGCGGTCACTAGATGAATGTTCCTCGCCCGAACGGAAATTCGCGAGTGTCGAGATGGTCGCGAAGGTGTGCCAAGTGTTCTCTAGCTACTTTCGATCTTATCTGTTCATGGTCAAGGCAGTGATGATTGCGCTGAGATTGAGTGCGTTTGGACGGAATCGCACTATACGGCGGTCGCCCGTCGGGTTCGTAACCAGCTACCGTCGACGAATTCCAGCTGGAACCGTACGGATCGATCTTCGGCTCGGCGGGGGATCTGCAGCCTTGGTCGGTGGTTGGCAACGTCGAATCAGTTCCGGCAGAAGGCCGGATTGATCTTGCTTGCACTGACCTATCAGCCAATTGCTGCTTGGTAGCCATGTCAATGAACCCCATCCTTGTCAGGGCGTGTCGACACGCCGGTGCCATAAGTCTGTCGAGGGGTGTAGCGGTGGCCACCTGCAGGACGCATCGGTGTGCCGCGCTTATGTAGGGCGTCCCTGATGCTGCTGGCGGGGAAGCCTGTCAATCTGCTGCAGGTGGCCAGCGAGTGCCCGGCTAGGTAGAGGCGTTCGACGTGGTCCACATCAGCCGACGTCATCGACTGGTGCCGGCGCTGTATACCGTGTTTGGCCAACAGTGTGAGGACCGCGGTTTTGGACACCGCATAGTTGGTAGCGAGCTGTGCCATGGAGGTGCCGTTGCGGTAGTCGTGGATCAGCTGTTCAACTGCGGTGGTGGCGAGCCGCCGTCCGAGTCTGCGTGGCGTGCGAGGTGTGGCCGCACGTAACCGCTGCTCGCGTCCGTCGCGGTGCGCGCGAGCCGGCTCAGGGTTGATTTTGGCGTGGGCAGCTTCGAGTCTTCGCAGTTCACCCCGTTTCCCCTACCGCCCAGCCAGGCCCACCCGCTGGCCAGGGCTTTAGAGCCCTGGCCATTTTTGTGCCAAATTCGCCCCGATCGGATCCGGATCGCAGCAGCGTGGTATCGGACTTCTCAATCGCCCTGCGCAGTTCCAGGTCGCCCATCCGCGGTAGCCCGCAGAACCCTGGCTGGCTGGTGGTGACGTCCATGTGGGTTGTCGGCGGAGAGGTTGGCTTGCTCAGCAACCTTTCGGGACTTGTCTCGAGCGTCTGCCGGCATGTACTCGATGCTTCGCGTAAGGTCCTGTTCTCTATGCAGGAGACCGACGAAATGCGTTGACACACATAGGGATTCGAGAGGCGAACCGTGTTGCCGCCGGGATAAGCGCGTTGCGGGTCGGTGAGTAGGCGGGTGTCGATCTGTTTGGCGAGAGGGTGGTGGTCGGGTCACCTCTGGGCGCGCACAGGTACATGCGTCGAGTCGAATCGCCGGGACCGGTTCAACGATGCGGTGGCATGGGAGTGGTTGGCGTTGTCGAGCGATACGGCGTCGCGGTCGGTGGGTGCGCAATTGTCGGCCGGGACGGGGGCGGCATCGGCTTCCGTTCGGGCGGCTTGGTGATTGGGGTCGTCGTCGGGGTGCGCCGGGGCGGGGTGGTTGTTGTCTTGACGGAGGGTGTTGCCGTCAAGGCGCTGGTCGATGTCGACGTTCCATCGATGGACGTCGTGCTTGTCGGGGCTGTCGGCGTACCGCTCGGCGTCGTCTCGGTGGGCGGGGGGCTCGTCGAGGCGGTGGCGTCGGTGCCGGAGGAGGTGACGATCACCGGGGCGCTGGTTGTGGCGAGAGGATCCGGGCGGGGGCTCACGCCGAGCTGTGCGGGCTGACCCGGGTCCGATGGAGGGGCGGCCTGCACCGAGAAACTCGCGCTCGCACTCAAACTGACGGACAGATCGGGCGTCGCGGTCGGGTCCGTGGTTGTCGTGGCCGAACCGCTCGTGGTGGCCTCGGGCGACTCACCGGGTGTGCCGGTCGTTATGTCCTGTCCGCCGCCGAGGGTGTCCGCAGTTGTAGCGTTATCCGAAACCGGCCCATCATTCGGGGTGTCCGATATACCGGCGACATTGTCGATCGCACCGATCTGGGCGTCCGCAGTGCTCGACACCTCGGAGATTCCCGAGGCCGCCACAACATTGCCCCACTTCTCATTTCGCTTCGAACCCACTGCCATCCCGGTCGCGATGACGAGTGCGATCAGCGCGGCGGCAGCTGCGGCATAGGGCAGGTGCCGGCGCACATCGCGGGCCGACAACTGCGGCAAGCGCGGGCGGAGGGTGAGAAACCCGGCGCGCGGACCGGCAATGGCGTCATCGGGTTTTCCGCTGAGATGATTACTGCTTTTCGATGATTGCATCAAAATTATTTCCTTTGGGAGAGCCTCGCGCGAGCCACTCGCGGGCATGCCGACGGCATGCCCGCGAGCGTGGTGATTACCAACTACCGATCAGTCGCGGACAGCTGCGGACAGTCAGTTCCAGACGTTGGTGATCTCGGCGGCGGGATTCAGGTGGGACAGCCCGTTGGAGCTCTCGATGGTGCTCAGTACGTTGTAGTGATTGATGTGGTTGGAAAAGGTGCCGACCTGGGTGTGCGCGCCGACGAACGTGGTGAAGATCTGATTGGACGAACTGCCGTTGTCCTCGTCGAAGGTGACGATGAGCAGGCTGTTGTGCGTCTTGGCCCACTGCGCGTACGCATCCATGTTGTTCTTCAGCCAGGTGTCACCGGTCTTGATCGAGCAGTCGTGCATGTCGTTGCACAGGTTGGGCGCCACGTACGCGACCGTCGGCAGGCTCGCGTAGTTCGACGAGTTCGGGAAATCCGTGTACATCAGGTTGCTGGTCGACGGCACATTGCTGAAGAACGGCGCGGCGTTGTGCTTGCGCGCGTACTCGCCGCTGCTGCAGCCGGTGTAGCCGTCGGAGGGCATGCTCTCCGAGTAGCTCTTGTAGGTCTTGCCCGCGGTTATCAGCTGGTTGGCAATGTTGTTGCCGCTGAACGTATGCGGGCAACTGTCGTCGGTGATGCCCTGGGTCGACCCGGAGAACATCGCCAGGTAGTTGGGCTCGCTCGGGTGGGTGACCGCGAAGGATTGGGTGAACTTCGCGCCTTGCCCGGCCAAGCTGTTGAAATAGGGGGCGTTCGGACTACCGTTTATTTGCGAATAGGAGTGGTTCTCGAACATCACCAGCACGATGTGATCGAAGACCGGAACGCTCGCCGCCGCCTGCGCGGTGGACGAGGTGACGACGGTGGACATTGCCATGCCGACGAAAGCTGCGGCCGCCATGAACACGGGCGCAATGCGCTTCCTGAACACGAATCCTCCTGAAGGTGGATAACCTGACCCTGACCTCTGCCAGGGGAGGGCAATATTAAGAAATCATCAGTAACATTCGTCCCAAGATCTCGAGGACATCGGATGTGAGTGAGGTGAACAAGCAAACGCGGAAACCGATTCCTGGGAAAACGATAATCGGTCAGTTGATCAACTGGACACATGAATAAATAGTCGCGAAATTGATTGGTCCCATGATTCTGTCGCGCGAACAACGGCAGATTCTGGTATTGCCCCGAATCCGCCGACCTCGATCTTTCGCCGATTTTCCGCTGGGCGTAAACAGAAAAGCGGCAGGCCGGCGCGATTGTCGCACCGGTCTACCGCTAATGAAAGATCTTGGCGTTCAAGGCCTTTCGATCGATGGCACAGCGACTCGTCCGGCTACTGGTGTGGTTCCAGGCGGGTGAACAGATACTCCGCGAGGGTGATCAGCGATCGGACGCAACTACGTCGCTCGCGGGCGTCGAGCGCTGTGAGGGGGGTATCCGCGGTGAGGTCGAGGGCGTGCCGGACCTCGTGCAGAGGATAGTGTGGGCCCCCGGCGAATTCGTTGATCGCCACCGAATAGGGCACGCCGCGTTCTTCGAGGGCGGTGAGGACCTCGTCGGCCTCTTCGATATGGCGGGTGTCGATCAGAACCAGGGCGCCCAGGGCCCCGTGTGCCAATTCCTCCCACATCGAGACGAATCGTCGCTGTCCGGGAGTTCCGAAAAGGTACAGCGTCAGTGCGGAGTTGAGCGTGATGCGGCCGAAGTCCATGGCGACGGTGGTGGTCACCTTGTCGGGCACGCTCGCCATGTCGTCGACTCCCACACTGGCCTCGGTGATGATCTCCTCGGTGGACAGCGGCTGGATCTCGGACACGCTGTTCACGAAGGTGGTCTTGCCGACACCGAAATTGCCGGCCACCAAGAGTTTTACCGACCGTATGGCGGCGTCGGCCATATCGTCGACAGTGCGGTCGGATCGGCGGGGCGGGCGCTCAGACGGTGAGAGCGCGGAGCCCATGCAGTACCTCCTCGAGTAGAGCGATGTCCGGCTGTACGGCCACCGGGACGGGATTGACGAGCTGACCGCTGTCGAGAAGGTCGGATGCGATGATCTTGACCACCGAGGGCGGCAGGTCGAGATAGGCGGCGATCTCGGCGATCGATAGAGCCCCGCGCCGACTGCATACACCCAGGACGCGGCGGACATCGGCGCTCGCCCCCGGCTCCGGATCCTTGGCCGCGCGCACCAGTGTCACCAGATCCAGATTGCGGACGGCTCGGGAGCGGCCGCCCGTGCGCACATATGCCCGAACCAGGTCGGGATCGCGTCCGTGCCGCATGGTCTGCGTTACCCCTGGCGGGGGAGGCTGGCGAGCTCTCGGCCGACCCGTGCGGCGAGCTCGTTCATCCGGTGCGCGATCAGACTGATATCGACATCGGCCGTGGTCGAGATGCCGAGCAGTGCGCCCTGGCCGGCAGCGGTGATGAACACCATGCCGTTGTCGTACTCGGTCATATTCTGCCGCAGCGACTTTGCGGCGCCGCAGAATTCCGCGAGAGCCTTGCCCAATGACCGTAGTCCGGAAGCGCCGGCGGCGAAGCGCTCGGCGTCGGCGATCGAGATGTCGCCCGTATGCGCGATACGCAAACCGTCGTCGGACAACAGGACAGCGAACCGGACGCCCGGAACGATGAGGTCCACGAGCATCCACGCCAATTTGTTGGTGGGGTCGTCGGTCATGGCCATCGGTGTGCTCATCAGGATGTCATCCCCTCGGTATTCGAAGCTGCTGCGCGACCGCTCTGCGTCCCTTTCTGCCAGGCGGTGGCGATATCGTTTCGGGCAGGTTCGTCCTCGGCGCGCGGCCCGTTCACCGGGGTGAAGGTTGTCATGGCGCGTCGCTGTCGGCGCCGTAGCCCGCCGGGCGTGGTTCCGGCCTCCGCAGCGGAGTTGCCGGAGGACTCGACGGCGAGTGGGGCGGTGGGTTGTGGCGTCGGTTCCGCGTGTCGCCCGGACGTCGGGGACGGCTCGCGAACCGCTTGTCCGGCAATCGTTTGCGCCTCGGTGGGCGGCGCGGTGCTGGGTTCGACGAACAATGCCTGTGGTACGTAGACCATGGCGCGCATGCCCCCGTAGGCGTTGGGGCCATCGATGTAGACGGTGAAGCCGTAGCGTCGGGCGAGAGCCGCCACACCTGGGAATCCGACGCGGGGAGCGGGTCCGAGTTGATGGATGTCGACAATCCGCTCGCCCGCGAGAATCTCGCGGGCTTCCTCCGTCTGTTCGGCATTCATGCGCACCCCCGCATCGTCGACGATCACGGTGACGCCGTGGTGCCCCTCCTGGAAGGTGAGGTCGACAAAGGAAGTCGGCGGCGAGTAGCGCAATGCGTTGTCCAGCAGTGTGGCCAGGGTATGGACCAGTGGTTCGACACCGCGGCTGATGACGACGCGGTCGAGCTGATGCAATCGGACCCGGGTGAAGTCGCGGACGCGGCCGACGGCTCCGGCCACGACGTCGGTCAAGTTCTGCTGCGGCCATCGCCGTCCAGGCAGTCCGCCGCAGACGATCACGTACGACTGGGCCTGACGGATCATCTGCTGCACGCTGTGGTCTATTCGGACCAGCGTTTCGTAGATCTCGTCACTGTGGTGCCGCCGCAGGGCGGCGCTGACCACCTGGCTGACATCGGCGCCGAGACTGACCACCGAGGTTCCGAAGGCACGGACGGCGGCGGCGGTGGCGTCGCGCGACGCCTTCTCGACCGCCTCGCGCGCCGCCGCCGCGG
>NZ_BDBS01000072.1 GCF_001613105.1 Nocardia pseudobrasiliensis NBRC 108224
GCGCGGCGACCGGTGCGGGAACGGGCGGCGCGACGGCGGGTAGCGCCGGAATCGCGGGTGGGGCGGGCACCGGCGGAATCGCCAGCGGCGGCGCCAGTACAAACGGCGGCGGCACCGGAACCGGTTGCAGCAGAAGTAGAAGCAGCAGCGGCGAGAGTACCGCGGCCGAACCGACGGCCGCCGAACCGGTGGCGGCGGATCCGGTCGCGGCGGATCCGACTCCGGCGGAACCCACTGCGGCCGAACCGGTTCCGAAGAGAGTGGCCAGCGCCGATCCGGTGGCCGAACCGGTGCCCAGCAGGGTTGCCGAACCGGTGCCGAACAGTACGGCGAGCGCCGAACCCGTCGCCGACCCGGTACCGAGCAGCGCGGAACCCGTTGCGGCCCCGGCCGATCCGACCGCGGCCGAACCGGTGCCCAGTGCGGCCGAACCCGTACCGGCCAATGCCGAACCGGTGGTCGAGCCCGCGGAACCCACTGCGGCCGAACCGGTTCCACCGACCGCGGAGCCGGTCCCCGCGCCCGCGGACCCGACGGCCGCCGAACCTACCGCGGCCGAACCGGTGGCCGCGGATCCGACCGCGGCCGAACCCGTGGCCAGGGCGCCGGCCGAGCCGGTCCCGAGCAGTCCGGCCGAACCGGGATCGAGTATGGCCGCCAGGCCCGCGAAGCCCGCGGCGGCGGGCGTGGACTGAGCGGATCCGGTCTGACCGGCGACGCTCGCGGGATCGCGCGGAGTCGGGGAATCGGCGGAACCCGTCCGACCGGGGATGCTCAGCGGGGTGCCGTTGTCAGGGCCGTCGATGGCACAGCGCGGGCAGGCGCCGTTGGGCTGTGCCTGCGCCGCGAACGACCCGAGGGAGCCGCAACCGGCAACGATTCCGGCCACTACGAGCACGCGCGCTACGCGACCAACGGTCATGCGCCAAGCCTTCCCCTCATCCCACCTGAAGCGCAGATCTTCATCCCGGCGCCTACTCCCGGGACTTTTGACGGATGTCGATCATCAT
This sequence comes from Nocardia pseudobrasiliensis NBRC 108224, assembly GCF_001613105.1. Taxonomy (GTDB): domain Bacteria; phylum Actinomycetota; class Actinomycetes; order Mycobacteriales; family Mycobacteriaceae; genus Nocardia; species Nocardia pseudobrasiliensis. The sequence continues at coordinate 1,011 of NZ_BDBS01000072.1, forward strand.
AACTGCCAATTGTTTGCTCGCGCAGGGCGGGCGTGTGAGCTGACCCACTATCGCCACGCGGAATACATCACACCGCGAAGCGGGTAACGAGGCGCGATCGACGATCGAGGATGAGCGTCCCACCTGCACCGAACCGCCTCGACGCGGTTCCGGATCACCATCGATTATCGCCGGTCGCACAAGGTTATTCGATACCGACGGCTCGATGGATCGTTATGTTCGGCAGTTGCCCGGCAATATGGCCGCGAGGGGTGCGGCTACGCCGGTGACCAGCTGATCAAGCCCCGTAAACGGCCTCCGGCGGGGCCGCCTTGGCAATCAGCTCGCGTACCGCCGGACCCAGCTCGGCCGGTTCCCAGCGGGCCCCGCGATCGACCGGAACGCCGTGCCGCCAGCCGTCGGCGAGGGCGACCTTGCCGCCCTCGACCTCGAACATCCGACCGGTCACCCCGGCCGAATCGGCGCTGCCGAGCCAGACCACCAGCGGGGAGACATTCTCGGGGGACATGGCGTCGAAGCCGTCCTCCGGTTTCGCCATCATGTCGGCGAAGACGGCCTCGGTCATCCGCGTGCGCGCGGAGGGGGCGATGGCGTTGACCGTGATGCCGTAGCGGGCGAACTCGGCGGCCGCGGTGATGGTCAGCGCGGCGATACCGGCCTTGGCGGCCGCGTAATTGCCCTGCCCGACACTGCCCTGCAGACCCGCGCCGGAGCTGGTGTTGATGATGCGGGCGTCGACGGACCGGCCCGCCTTGGCCTCGGCGCGCCAGTACTCCGCCGCGTGCCGCATGGTGGCGAAGTGCCCCTTGAGGTGGACGCGCACGACCGCGTCCCATTCCTGTTCGTCCAGGTTGACCAGCATCCGGTCGCGGACGATCCCGGCATTGTTGACCAGTACGTCCAGGCGACCGAAGGTGTCGACGGCCTGGCGGATCATCCGCTTCGCACCGGCGAAGTCGGCCACATCGTCGCCGTTGACCACGGCCTTGCCGCCCAGTTCCATGATCTCGTCGACCACCTGCGCGGCCGGGGAGTCGCTGCGCCCGACCCCGTTCAGCTCCGCGCCCAGATCGTTGACCACCACATTCGCCCCGGCGGCGGCGAAGGCCAGCGCGTGCGCGCGGCCGATGCCGCGGCCCGCCCCGGTCACGATGACGGTGCGGCCCGCGCAGATCTTCTCAGCCATGTCCACTGCTCTCATTTCCGTTGTGCTGCTGGATCGTTGACGGTGGCCGCGGCCAGGAACGCAGGACGTTCGCCGCCGCCGTGCACCGTCAGCGCCGCGCCGCTGACATAGCCCGCGAGCGGTGAGGCCAGGAAGGCCGCGACGCGGCCGATGTCCTCCGGCGAAGCGAGCCGGGCGAGCGGAACGGTCTCGGCCACGGCCGCCACGCCCGCCTCGTCGCCGTAGTGCAGATGACTGCTCTCGGTGCGCACCAGGCCGACCACGACCGAATTCACCCGAACCTTGGGCGCCCACTCCACGGCCAGGGAGGCGACCAGATTGTCCAGACCCGCCTTGGCCGCGCCATAGGCGGCGGTGCCGGGCGAGGGGCGATGCCCGCTGACGCTCGAGATCATCACGATCGAGCCGCCGCCGCACTGGTCCTGCATGACGTGATTGGCCGCCTGCGAAACCAGCAGGGGCGCGAGCAGATTGAGCTCGACGATCTTGGCGTGGAAGTTACGGCTGGCGGTCGCGGCGGGGGCGAAGGGGGCGCCGCCCGCGTTGTTCACCACATGATCGAGCCGTCCGTACTTCTCGACCACCGCGTCGACGAGTCCCCGCACCGCATCGCCGTCGCGGACATCGCAGCTCAGGAACTCCGCGGTGCGGCCGGAACTCTCGATCGGCGCATCGGCCGGACGGCGGGCACAGGTCACCACGGTCGCCCCGGCATCGAGGAATACACGGCTGATACCCGCGCCCACGCCCCGCACCCCGCCGGTGATCAGAACGACCGCGCCGGAGAGGTCCACTTCGATTGCCACCGTGCTAACCTACCAAGCACTTGCTTGTTTTGCCAACGAATGGACATGCGATGGGCATCAACCGTCACACCGAGAGCTCCGGCATCGAGGTCGTCACGATCGACTACCCGCCGGTCAACGCCCTGCCGACGGCCGGCTGGTTCGAACTGGCCGATACGGTCCGCGCGGCCGGGCGCGATCCGGAGACCAGGGTGGTGGTGCTGCGCGCGGACAACCGCGGATTCAACGCGGGCGTGGATATCAAAGAGATTCAGCGCGATTCGGGCCACAACGCCCTGATCGATGCCAATCACGGTTGCTACGACGCGTTTTCGGCGATCTACGAATGTCAGGTTCCGGTGATCGCCGCGGTGCAGGGCTTCTGCCTGGGTGGCGGAATCGGCCTGGTGGGCAATGCCGATGTGATCATCGCGTCCGACGACGCCACCTTCGGCCTGCCCGAGGTCGAACGTGGGGCGCTCGGCGCGGCGACCCATCTCGCCCGCCTGGTGCCGCAGCATCTGATGCGCACGCTGTTCTACACCGCGAGCACCGTGAGCGCACAGCAGCTGCATCACTTCGGTTCGGTGTACAAGGTGGTGCCGCGGGCCGAATTGGATTCCGCGGCACTGGAACTCGCCAAGAACATCGCCGCCAAGGACGGGCGGGTGATCCGGGCGGCCAAGCGGGCGCTGAACGGGATCGATGTCCAGGACGTGCACCGCAGTTACCGATTCGAGCAGGGCTTCACATTCGAGCTCAATCTGGCCGGGGTCGCCGACGAGATACGCGCCCGGTTCGACGAGGACCTCGCGGCGAAGCGAGAGGGGAAGTGACCGTGCGGGACAAGCGAATGACGCTCGACGAGGTCGTCGGCGAACTACGCAGCGGTATGACCATCGGCATCGGCGGCTGGGGCTCGCGACGCAAGCCGATGGCTCTGGTCCGAGCGCTGCTGCGATCGGATGTCACGGATCTGACCGTGGTCACCTACGGCGGCGCGGATCTGGGACTGCTGTGCTCGGCGGGCAAGGTGCGCAGGGCCTACTACGGCTTCGTCTCCCTGGATTCCGCGCCCTTCTACGATCCGTGGTTCGCCAAGGCGCGCACCTCGGGCGAGCTCGTGGCGCGCGAAATGGACGAGGGCATGGTGAAATGCGGCCTGCAGGCCGCGGCCGCGCGGCTGCCGTTCCTGCCGATCCGGGCCGGGCTCGGCTCGGATGTCCCGACCTTCTGGGACGGCGAACTGCAGACCGTGCGCTCGCCCTATCCCGATGCCGACGGGCGCACCGAAACGCTGATCGCCATGCCCGCACTGACTTTGGATGTGGCATTCGTCCATCTGGACCTGGGTGACAAACACGGCAATGCCGCCTACACCGGCATCGATCCGTATATGGACGACCTGTTCTGCCTGGCCGCGCAGCGCCGCTACCTGTCGGTGGACCGCCTGGTCGAGACCGACGAACTGGTCAAAGCCGTTGCTCCGCAGTCGATTCTGCTCAATCGCATGATGGTCGACGGCGTGGTCGAGGCCCCGGGCGGCGCGCATTTCACCTTCTCCGGCAGCTACGGCCGCGACGAGCGGTTCCAGCGTCACTACGTCGCCGCGGCCGCAGATCCGCAATCCTGGGCGGAATTCAAGGCCCGCTATCTGGATGTCAGCGAGGACGAATATCAAACGGCCGTCCGTGAATTCGGCGAGGAGCAGGCGAAATGACCGACACCACCACCGCGACCCGCGCCGAGGTGTGCGCGATCGCCTGCGCCGAGATCTTCCGCGGCGCGGGCGAGATCATGGCCAGCCCGATGTCGCCGATTCCGACCATCGGGGCGCGACTGGCCCGGCTGACCTTCGAACCGGACCTGGTGCTGTCCGACGGCGAGGCGCTGTTCTTGGCCGAGGTGCCCGCCCTGGGCGCGAAAGCCCCTGTGGAGGGCTGGATTCCGTTCGGCAGGGTTTTCGACGTGGTCGCCTCCGGACGTCGCCACGTGGTCATGGGCGCGAATCAGATCGACCGGCACGGCAACCAGAACCTGTCGGCCTTCGGACCGCTGCAGCATCCGACCCGCCAGATGTTCGGGGTCCGCGGCGCACCCGGCAATACGATCAACCACCCCACCAGCTACTTCGTCCCCCGGCACACCGCGCGGGTGTTCTGCGATCGGGTCGATATCGTCTCCGGAATCGGTTACGACAAGGTCGATCCCGACAATCCCGCCTACCGCTTCCATCACCTGCACCGCGTGGTGAGCAATCTCGGCGTCTTCGATTTCGGCGGGGCGGACCACACGCTGCGGGCCCTGTCGCTGCATCCGGGCGTGACCGCGGACGAGGTCGCCGCCAACACCTCCTTCGAGATCGCCGGCCTCGATACCGCGCGGACCACCCGGTGGCCCACCGAGGAGGAACTGCGACTCATCCGAACAGTGCTGGATCCCAAGGGCATTCGCGACAAGGAGGTCCCGGCGTGACCACCCGGTTGCGAACCCCGCTCACCGAACTGGTGGGCATCGAACATCCGATCGTGCAGACCGGCATGGGCTGGGTGGCGGGCCCGCGCCTCGTCGCCGCCACCGCCGAGGCCGGCGCCCTGGGCATTCTGGCCTCGGCCACCATGACCTACCCGGAACTCGAGACGGCGATCGCCAAGACCAAGGCCGAGACCGACAAACCCTTCGGCGTGAACATCCGCGCCGACGCCACCGACGCGACCGAGCGCATCGAACTGCTCATCCGGGAGGGCGTGCGGGTCGCCTCGTTCGCGCTGGCCCCCAAGCAGGAGCTCATCGCGCGGCTCAAAGACGCCGGGGTGGTGGTGATTCCGTCGATCGGCGCGGCCAAACACGCGGTGAAGGTCGCGTCCTGGGGCGCGGACGCGGTGATCGTGCAGGGCGGTGAGGGCGGCGGGCATACCGGCCCGGTGGCCACCACGCTACTGCTGCCGTCGGTGCTGGACGCCGTCGACATTCCCGTGGTGGCCGCCGGTGGCTTCTTCGACGGCCGCGGCCTGGCGGCGGCGCTGTCCTACGGCGCGGCGGGCGTCGCGATGGGCACCCGCTTCCTGCTCACCCGCGAGAGCACCGTTCCGGACGCGGTGAAACAGGAATATCTGCGCCGCGGCCTCCAGGACACGGTGGTCTCGCTCAAGGTGGACGGTATGCCGCACCGGGTGCTCAACACCGAACTGGTCGATCGCCTGGAACATTCGGGCCGCTGGCGCGGCCTGGCCGCGGCGGTCGCCAATGCCGCCAGGTTCAGGAGCATGACGGGTATGAAGTGGTCCACGATGGTCCGCGACGGGCTGACCATGCGAAAGACCAAGGACCTCAGCTGGTCCCAGGTCGTCATGGCCGCCAATACCCCCATGCTGCTCAGGGCCGGTCTGGTCGAGGGCAATACCCAGGCGGGCGTGCTGGCGGCGGGTCAGGTCACCGGCATCATCGATGACCTGCCGACCGTCGCCGAACTCATCGATCGCATTGTCGACGACGCGATCGCCCGGATCGACGCGGTGGCCGCACTCCGGTGATCAGCGCATGAACTCGACCAGTTCGCGCACCACCGTCTCGGGCCGTTCCTCGGCGATGTAGTGCCCGCTGCCCTCGACGGCCACCACGCGCACATCGGTTCCCTTGTCCGCCATCTGCTCTCGCAACTGCGGATAGGACTCCTCACCGGACAGCGTCAGGATGGGCAGCGTCACCTTCGGGTAGGTGCGCAGATCCGCGACGTCCTGGCGCATGGTCTGGTACCAGCCGTTTCCGGCGCGGATCGCCTCCGGCGCATCGTAGGCCGCGGCGTAGATCGCGCGGGCCTGCTCCTCGACCGCGGACTGATCGAGCAGCATATGGCCGTAGAGCCAGTCGACGATCAACCGGAAGCGGTCCGCGAGCAGCCTTTCGGGCAGTTCGCGCAGTTGGTTGAGGGCGAACCACCAGGGATAGCCGCCCCGGCCGTGCGCCAGCGCGCTGACCTGTTCGTCGCTGCCGGGCAGCATGGGAATGCGCAGCCACGATTCGTCGGGCACGCCAAGATCCATGGTGACCAGCTTGCGCACCGTCTCGGGGTACGCGGCCGCCAGGTGGTAGGCCACGGCCGCGCCGATGTCGTGGCCCGCGACGAAGGCCGACCGGTGGCCGAGATGGGTTGTCAGCTCGTGGATGTCGCGGGCCATCGTGCGCTTGTCGTAACCGGACGCGGGCTTGTCGGAGCCGCCCATACCGCGCAGATCGACCGCGGTCACCCGGAAACGCCGGGCCAGTTCGGGCAGCACCTTGCGGAACTGCCACCAGGTCTGCGGCCAGCCGCCCAGCAGGATCAGCGGTTCGCCCGCGCCGCCGGTGACGTAATGCAGGCGAATGCCGTTCACCTCGGCGTACGCGCTGACGAAATCGCCGTCGAGGGTGGCCGCCAGTTCGGCGTCGGTCGGGATGCCGGTCGTGCTCATGACACTTCTTTCTTTAACGTTCGGTCAAGAAAATGGGCATGACAAAGAGACCGCCTCCGCGGCGGCGCGAATCAGGAGAGGACGGCCAGGGCCTGTTCGACGGCGTCGCCGAGCAGCCGTTCGCGCAGCGCGGTCTTGCCCACCACGCGAATACCCTGCAGCAGCGTCACCAGGAAGCGGGCGATCGCGGCCGGATCCCGGTCGGCCGCCAGCTCACCGTGGGCGCGAGCGCGCAGCAGCGCACCGGTCAGCACCGTCTCCATGGTGTCCAGATCATTCGCGACCACCCGCACCGCCGCCTCGTCCCCGGGCAGCTCCACGGCGGTATTGGTCATCAGGCAGCCCTTGCGATCGTTGTCCGCCAAGGAATCCCGGGCATACCAGCGCACCAGTTCACGCACGCCCTCGAGCGGCGATTCCGGGGTGGAGACGCGATCGAGCAGACCCAGCCGACCATCGGCGGAGTAGCGCTCGACCGCCTTCAGAAACAGCTCGCGCTTACCGCCGAAGGCGCCGTAGATACTGCCCTTGCCGAGTCCGAGATGTTCGACCAGATCCTGTATCGACGTAGCCTCGTAACCCTTGCGCCAGAACAGCTCCATGGCCGCCCGCAATGCGACGTCCGGATCGAACTCCTTCGCCCTGCCCATGGTCGTATGCTACAAGAACTGGACCGAACGTTCAAAAATTATGGGCGAGGCGTAATCTCCACGCGATTGTCGTGGAACACCGCGCCGCCCGCGAAATCGGCATCGCGCTCGGCGATGGTCGCATTGACGGTGCTGCCGCCGGACAGTTTCGCCCAGCGGCCTTTGGTGGTCGCGGCGACACCCGGACGCACCCGATCGGACACCTCGGCCCGGGCCTCGAAGCTGCCGCGCGCATTGGCCACGAGAACCGGTGCGCCGTCGACGATTCCGCGGGCGGCCGCATCATCGGGATGCACGGTCACCGTGGGATCGCCCGCGCGGCGGCGCAATTCGGGATTGGAGCCGAAGGTGGTGTTCAGGAAGTGGTGCGACGCGGCGGAGATGAGCACCAGACCCGACCCCGGATCGCCGGGCGGAGTGTAGCCGGGCAGCGAATCGTGCCCGGCCGCGGCGGCGCGGTCGGAGACGAACAGGAGTTTGTCCGCGGGGACCGGTCCGGGTTCCACCTTCAGATAGCCCTCGCTGCGCAGACGTTCGAGGTCGTAGCCCTTCAGCAACTGCCGGGCCAGTTCCTCGTCGGAATCGTAGAGCGCCGGTTCGGTCAGGCCCATCCGCCGCGCGAGGCGGCGAAAGGTCTCGGTGGTGGGCAGGCACTCCCCCGGCGGTTCGACGGCCGGTTCGTTCCACACCAGATACAGATGGCCGTAGCCCGCGATCACATCCAGATGTTCGGGCTGCATGGTCGCGGGCAGCACGATATCGGCGTAGTCGACGGTATCGGTCGGGAAGTGTTCCAGCACAACGGTGAACAGATCCTCCCGCCGCAGCCCCTCGATCACCCGGCCCTGCTGCGGATTCGAGCCGACCGGATTGGCGGCGATCACGAACAACGCCTTGACCGGCGGATCATCGATGTCGAGCAGCCCCTCGGCCAGCCGCGTCATCGACAGTGTGCGTACCGGATTCGGCAGCAGATCCAGGCGGATCAGTTCGGGCAGATCGAGCTGGAAGTGTCCGCTGGTCGAATAGTGCAGTCCCCCACCGGGAATCGCCCAGTCGCCGGTCACCCCGGGCAGACAGCCCAACGTCCGCAACGCCATCCCGCCGCCCGCGTGCCGCTGCATCCCTTGGGACGCACGGATGGCCGTCGGGCGGGTACGCGCGATGCGCTCGCCCAGCGCCAGAATCTGCTCGCGATCCAGCCCGGTGATCTCGGCGACCCGATCGGGTGTGAATTCGGCGATGCGGCTATGGAATTCGGGCCATCCGACGGTGTGGTCGGCGAGGAATTCGTCGTCCTGCGCACCCATCGACACGATCACATGCATCAGCCCGAGCGCCAGCGCGGCATCGGTGCCGGGCAGCGGCGCGAGATGTTCGTCGCAGCGCTCGGCCGTGCGGCTGCGCACCGGATCGATCGCGACCAGATACGCTCCGCTGTCCTGCACGAATTTCCACAGATGGTGTCCGGAGCTGAGCGGATTGGTGCCCCACAGCAGGATCAGCTTCGACTTCGCGAAATCCTCCGGATCCATACCGCCGGAGGTGCCGAGGGTGTACTTCAGCCCGGCCGTGCCCGCCACCGAGCAGATGGTGGGATCGTGCAGCGACGCGCCGAGCGCATTGAAGAACCGCCGCCCCGAAAAGCCCTCCTGCCCTTGGATATATCCCAGGCTGCCGGTGCCGTGGAACGGCCAGATCGCCTCGCCGCCGAACTCCGCGGTGATCGCGCCCAGGCGTTCGGCGATCTCGTCGAGCGCCTGCTCCCAGGTGATCCGCTCGAATCGGCCCTCGCCCTTGCGGCCGACCCGCCGCATCGGATAGCGGATCCGGTCGGGCGCGCCGACCTGTTCGAGATACCGGTTGACCTTCACGCACAGCGCCCCGCGCGTGACGGGATGCTCCTTGTTTCCCCGCAGCCCGACGGCTACCCCGTCCTCCACTGTCACCACCCAGGAGCAGGCATCGGGGCAGTCCAGCGGGCAAGCACCCAGAACCTTCACAATTCGATCGTAGAGGGCGGCCTCAGCGCATGCGCTCGATGATGGTGACGTTCGCGGTGCCGCCGCCCTCGCAAATGGTGAGCAGGCCGTAGCGCCCGTCGACCCGTTCCAGCTCGTTGAGCAGGGTCGCGAACAGTTTCGCGCCGGTCGCGCCGAGCGGATGGCCCAGGGCGATCGCGCCGCCGTTCACATTCACCCGTTCCGGATCGGCCCCGGTCTCCTTCAACCAGGCCAGCACCACCGGGGCGAAGGCCTCGTTGATCTCGATGACATCCATATCCTCGATGCTCAGCCCGGTCTTGGCCAGCGCCCAGCGGGTGGCCGGAATGGGCGCGGTGAGCATGAAGATCGGATCGGCGCCGCGGGCGCTGACATGGTGGACGCGGGCGCGCGGGGTGAGTCCGAATTCGGCGACCGCCCATTCCGAGGCCAGCAGCGTCGCGCTCGCGCCGTCGGAGATCTGGCTGGCCACCGCGGCCGTCAGCGGGCTGCCCTCGCCGAGGGGTTTGAGCGTGGCCATCTTCTCGAGGCTGGTCTCGCGCGGGCCCTCATCGATCCAGAACTCGCCGACGGGCACGATCTCGCGGTCGAACCGGCCCTGCGCGATGGCGTTTCGCGCGCGGTCGTGACTGCGCAGCGCCCAGCGCTCCATATCCTCGCGGCTGATATCCCACTTCTCGGCGATCAGCTGCGCGCCGCGGAACTGCGAGACCTCGCCGGTGCCGTAGCGGTGATCCCAGCCCTGCGCGCCGACGAACGGCGACTCGAAGCCGTACTCCCGGCCCGCGAGCATGGCCGCCGAGATCGGAATCGCGCTCATATTCTGTACGCCGCCCGCCACGATCACCTCGGCGGTGCCGCTCATGATGGCCTGCGCGCCGAAGTTGATCGCCTGCTGACTCGAACCGCACTGCCGGTCCACCGTCACACCCGGAACCTCCTCCGGATACCCGGCCGCCAACCACGCTGTGCGCGCGATATTTCCGGCCTGCGGCCCGATCGCGTCGACACAGCCGAAGATCACGTCGTCGACCAGGCCCGGGTCGATCGGATTGCGGCCCAGCAGACCCCGCAGGGCGGTCGCGCCCAGATCGGCCGGATGCACACCGGACAGGGCCCCGCCGCGCTTACCGATCGGGGTGCGTACGGCATCGATCACGTACGCCTCCCGCAGCGGGGCAGATCGGCGGGTGGACGGTGCGGACATGTGAAACTCCTAGGGAGACTGTGCCTCCGGGATGGTGAGCCCGTCGAGCACGATGGTCAGATACTGCTTGGCAAGACTGTCGACGGTGATGCGGCCGCCGGGCTGATACCAGCGCACGGCCACCCAGACGGTGTCGCGCAGGAATCGGAAGGCCAGCTCCACATCGAGTTCGGGGCGGAAGCTGCCGTCCTCGACGCCCCGGGTGAGCACGTTGTGCCACAGCTCGCGGAACTCCCGGTTGTACTCCGCGATGTATTCGAAACGCTCGGTGCCGCTGAGCCTTTTGGCCTCGGCCTGATAGATCGCCACCGCGGCGTGCCAGCGATCGAAGGATTCGTAGGACGCGATCACCAACGCCTCCAACGTATCCCGCGCCGACAGGCCCGAGGCCACGATCTCGCGGTAGCGCCCGAACAGATCGTCCAGGAATCCGCGCAGGATCTCGTCGACCATCGACTCCTTGGAATCGAAGTGATGATAGAGACTCCCCGATAGAATTCCGGCCGCGTCGGCGATATCCCGGACCGTGGTGGCCCGCAGCCCCCGCTCGGCGAACAAACCGGCGGCCAGCGTGAGCAGCTCGTTACGACGTGCGGATTTCGAGGTCTCGGGTGCGGTCACCCGGCCATAATACAACCAAGCATTTGCTTGGTCCATGGCCGGTCCTATCGATGCGAATATCGCAGCGGCGACGACACCGACAGATCCGCGAGCAGCCGATCGCAGATCACCACCGGGGACACCCCCGCCCGGGCCATGCGGGCCACCAGGGCCAATCGCCGCTCACAGCTGTCCCATTCGACGGTCAGCGAACCGCGGCCGGGTCCCGCGTCGACGGTGGCCATGGCGCGCGGCGGGCCGCCCGGGGTGGGTTCCTCGCTGATCTTCAAAACCATTCCGCGCTGCCAGGCGCGATAGGTCTCCATATCGGCCCCGATGACCAGCTTGTCGGTGGCCGCGCACAGGCCCTCGGCGATGCCGTCGGCGAAGGCCACCCGATCGAAACTGAATTTGCGGCAGCGCCGGACCACCTCGAGTAGATCGGCGCGCACCTCGCGCAGCAGCGCACCCTGTTTCCGCCGACGGCGATCGCTCTCGGTCTCGGGACCTCCCGGTTCGCGCACCATGCCGATGCGCTGCGCGCGCAGGCGATCGCGGGCCATGTCCTCGCGCAGTGCGCCTCGCGGATCGCGCGCGACATCGTCCTCGTCCACCGCATGCTCCTCGAGGATCTGCGCGGCGCGCATGGCGGTCGCGCACTCCGAGGAGTGGTCGAGCAATTCGGCGCCGAACGTCAGGGCGGCGAGCACGATGTTGTCCAAGCGCCGACGGGCCAGTACCACCTCGCGTACCAGCTCTAGTTCCAGTTCTTCGTTGTCTTCCTGACGATGGTCCAGACCCATGGGTCGTGGTCCCTTCGAAATTCGGGAACCGGCCACTCTCAGGATTGCACAACTCTCGGTGGTCGGCGCCACCCAATTTCGGCCGCCGCGAGTCGCCACGCCGAGACGAACTCTCAGGCCCGCTGACTGCTCACCGACACAACCTCACCCGTCATATAGGAGGTGTACTCGCTCGCGAGTACGGCGATGGTGGCGGCCACCTCCCACGGTTGCGCCGCGCGCCCGAACGCCTCGTCCGCGGACAGTCGATCCAACAGATCGGCCGAGGTCACCTTGTCCAGGAACGGATGTCGCGCGATGCTCGGCGCGACCGCGTTGATTCGCACGCCCAGCGCCGCGGCCTCCACGGCGCTGCAGCGGGTGAGCGCCATCACACCGGCCTTGGCCGCGGCGTAGTGCGCCTGGCCATGCTGCGCGCGCCAGCCGAGCACGCTGGCATTGTTCACGATCACCCCGCCGTGCCCGGCGGAGCGGAAATAGTTCAGCGCCGCGCGAGTACAGCGGAACGTGCCGGTGAGCGTGATGTCGAGCACCCGGTCCCACTGCTCGTCGGTCATATCGACAACCGGTGTCTCCCCGCCCAATCCGGCATTGTTGATCATGACGTCGATGCGGCCGAATCGTTCGGCCGCCGCCCGAACCAGTCCGTCGACCTGTTCGGAGCTGGTCACATCGCAGACCGCCGAACTCACCCGCCGCTGCGGAAACGCCGCGGCCAGTTCCTCCTCGGTCTGCTTCAAACGTCGCTCGTGCCAATCGGATACGACCACATCGGCGCCCTCGTCGAGCAGGCGCCGGGCGGTGGCCGAACCGATGCCGGTGCCCGCCGCGGCCGTCACCACGGCGACCTTGCCGGTCAGCAGGCCGTGGCCCGGAATCGGTTGCGGGGCGACGGAGAGGTCTGTCACGGCTGATCCTTCCTAACGAGCCTCACGCGGCAGTCCGAGCACGCGTTCGGCGATGATGTTGCGCTGCACCTCGTTCGAGCCGCCGTAGATGGTGTCGGCGCGACTGAACAGGAACAGCCGCTGCCAATCGGTGAGATCGTCGGGCAGCGCGATCATTCCGGGCGCGCCCAGCACATCCATGGCCAGCTCGCCCAGGCCGCGATGCCAATTGGCCCACAGCAGTTTCGATACCGAGGCCTGTCCGGCGGCCGTGCGCGCGTCGACGGTCGCGTGCGCCGATTCCAGGGTACGCAGCGCATGCGCCCGCAGCACCCGCAGGCCGACCCACGCCTGATCGAATCGATCGGACAGAATCGGATCATCCAGCGCACCATTGCCTTTCGCGACCGCCTCCAGATTCGACAGCTCCCGCGCGAAGCGGATCTGCTGGCCCACGGTGGAGATGCCGCGCTCGAAGGTCAGGGTGCCCATGGCCACCCGCCAGCCGTCACCGGGCGCGCCGACCACCAGATCACCCGCGGTGCGGGCATTGTCGAAGAACACCTCGTTGAATTCGGCCGTGCCGGTCATCTGCACGATCGGACGCACCTCGATCCCCGGCTGCCGCATCGGCACGAGCAGATACGACAGTCCGTGATGGCGGGACGAGCCCGGTTCGGTGCGGCACAGCACGAAACACCAGTCCGCCAGATGCGCCAGGGAGGTCCAGATCTTCTGACCGTTGATCACCCACTCGTCACCGTCGCGTCGCGCCGAGGTCGTCACCGCCGCCAGGTCCGAACCCGCACCCGGCTCCGAGTAGCCCTGGCACCACAGTTCGGTGACCGAGCGGATACCGGGCAGGAAGCGCTGCTTCTGCTCCTCGGTGCCGAAGGCCAGCAGGGTGGGCGCGCACAGTTCCTCGCCCACATGCGAGACCCGGCTCGGGGCGTTCGAGGCCGCGTACTCCTCATGGAAGATCACCTGCTGGCGCAGCGTCGCCTCGCGCCCGCCGTAGCGTTTCGGCCAGCCCAGGCAGGTCCATCCGGCCGCGGCCAGGTGGCGATCCCATTCCAGCCGCTCGTCGAAGGCCTCGTGTTCGCGGCCCGGACCGCCGAGACCACGCAGCTCCCGGAACCGTCCATCGAGGTTTTCCGTCAACCATTCCCGCACGTCGGCGCGGAAGCGGGCATCATCCGAGGTGTCGGAATCCGGGGTCTGGATCACACTCACTCCGGTAGAGTAACCTACCAAGCACTTGCTTGTTAACCGATCGAGGACGACCGTGACGACCCTGGTCCAGACCATCCCGCTCGCGCTGCGCGAGGCGGCCCGCGAATTCGGCGACGACATCGCGATCAGCGACGGTGCTACGCGCCTGAGCTGGGCGCAACTGCTCGACGCGGTGCGCGAGACGGCCGCGGCGCTGATCGCGCGGGGGGTCGAGCGCGGGGATCGGGTGGCCATCTGGGCTCCCAATACCTGGCACTGGGTGGTGGCGGCGCTTGGCGCGCAGTACGCGGGGGCGGCGTTGGTGCCGTTGAACACCCGGTACGTGGCCGAGGAGGCCCTCGACGTCCTCGAACGGGTGGACGCGAGGGCGCTGTTCGTATCGGGCTCGTTCCTCGGACGGGATCGGCTGGCCGAATTGCGTTCCGCCGCGCCGAAATTGGCCATAGACACGGTGATTCTGATTCCCGGAGACGCTCCGAGCGAACCCGACGACGCCCTCGCCTGGTCCGACCTGTCCGGCCTCGGGGCGTCCGTACCGATCGATCGGGTTGTCGCGCGCGGGGAATCGGTTGGGCCCGAGGATATCTCCGACATCCTGTTCACCTCCGGCACCACCGGCCGCAGTAAGGGCACCCTCGTCGCGCACCGACAGGCGCTGAGCGTCGTGCGGGCCTGGGTCGAGCGGGCGACGCTGCGCCGGGGCGATGCGTATCTGGTGATTCCGCCGTTCTTCCACAACTTCGGCTACAAGGCGGCCATGCTCGCCTGCCTGGTCACCGGCGCGACCATCGTGCCGCAGGCCAGTTTCGATGTGCCCGAAACCATGCGGATGGTGCGCGACCAGCGGATCACGGTACTGACGGGTCCACCGACGATCTACCAGACCATCCTCGACCATCCGCGCCGCGGCGAATTCGACCTGAGCAGCCTGCGGGTGGCGGTCACCGGCGCGGCCACCGTACCGGTGGTGCTGATCGAAAGAATGCGTGGGGAGCTGGAATTCGATGTGGTGGTGACCGCGTACGGCCTGTCGGAATCGGCCGGATTCGGAACCATGTGCCGCCCCGACGACGATCCGGAAACCATCGCCAACACCTGCGGCGAGGCCATCGCCGAATTCGAACTCCGCGTCGGCGACAACGGCGAGGTGCTGTTGCGCGGCCCGAATGTCATGGTCGGCTACCTCGACGATCCGGAAAGCACGGCGAAGACGATCGATGCCGACGGCTGGCTGCACACCGGCGATATCGGAATCGTCGACGACCGCGGCTATTTGAAGATCACCGATCGGCTCAAGGATATGTACATCAGCGGCGGCTTCAATGTGTATCCCGCCGAGGTGGAACAGGTCTTGGCGCGGCTGGACGGGGTGGCGGAGGCGGCCGTGATCGGCGTGCCGGACGAGCGGCTGGGCGAGGTCGGCAAGGCCTATGTCGTGCGCAGAGCCGGTTCGACGCTGTCCGAGCAGGACGTGATCGACCACGCCAGAGGCAGTCTGGCCAATTTCAAGGTCCCGCGCCGGGTCGAATTCCGCGACGCCCTGCCCTACAGCGCGGCCGGAAAAGTGCTCAAGCGGCAACTACGTGAGGAGATTTCGTGACCAACGATCCGATTCCCGACGAGGGCGAGGTCGTCACCTACGAACGGCGCGGACCGGTCGCGATCGTCACGATGAATCGGCCCGATTACCGCAATGCGCAGAATTCGGTGATGACCTACGCGCTCGACGCGGCGTTCACGCGCGCGGTCGAGGACGCCGAGGTCAAGGTGATCGTGCTGGCGGGCAATGGAAAACACTTCAGCGCCGGACACGATATCGGCACTCCGGGCCGCGATCATCACGTGCACTACGAGAACAAGGCCGCGCTGTGGTGGGACCATGTGGACCGGCCGGGCGGCGATCAACGCTTCGCCCGCGAACTCGAGGTATACCTCGGAATGTGCCGGCGCTGGCGCGAGATCCCCAAGCCGATGATCGCGATGGTGCAGGGCGCGTGTATCGCGGGCGCGCTCATGCTGGCGTGGATCTGCGATCTGATCGTGGCGTCCGAGGACGCATTCTTCTCCGATCCCGTGGTGCGTATGGGCATTCCGGGCGTCGAATACTTCGCCCACCCATGGGTGCTCGGCCCCCGGCGCGCCAAGGAGATCCTGTTCACCGGCGACCGCTTCACCGCGGCGCAGGCCTATGAATGGGGCATGCTCAATCGGGTCGTACCGCGCGCGGATCTGGAAGCCGAGACTTTGGCGCTGGCCGAGAAGATCTCGGCCATGCCGCAATTCGGGCTGGCGCTGACCAAGAAGGCCGTCAATCAGTGCGAGGATCTGATGGGGATGCGGGCCGGGATGGATTCGGTATTCGGGCTGCATCATTTCGCGCACGCCCACAATGCCGAGGTCGGGGCCGATTCGCTGGGCGGCATGAACGCGAAGTCCATGAAGGCGAGCGCCGGGACGGACGGTGCGAAGTAGATGGATCTCGAATTCGATGCCGCCGCACAGCGATTCCGGCTCGAGGTGCGGGAGTTCCTGCGCGCGAACGTGCCCGCGAAACCGCTGCCGTCGATGGATACCGAGGCGGGTTTCGAGGCGCACAGGCAGTGGGAGCACACCCTCGCCGCGGCGCGGCTGTCGGTGGTCTCGTGGCCGGAAAGCCATGGCGGACGGGATGCTTCGCTGCTCGAGTGGGTGCTGTTCGAGGAGGAGTACTACGCGGCCGGTGCGCCGGGGCGGGTCAGCCAGAACGGCATCTTCCTGCTCGCGCCGACGCTGTTCGAGCACGGCAGCCCGGAGCAGCTGCAACGATTCCTGCCCCGGATGGCCCGCGCCGACGATATCTGGGCCCAGGCCTGGTCCGAACCCGAGGCGGGCAGCGATCTGGCGGGTATCCGCTCCACCGCGCGCCGCACCGACTGCGGCTGGATTCTCAACGGGCAGAAGACCTGGAGTTCGCGAGCGTCGTTCGCGGACTGGGCCTTCGGGCTGTTCCGCAGCGATCCGGAAGCCGAGCGGCATCGCGGACTGACCTACGTGATGTTCCCGCTCACCGCCGACGGAGTGAGTGTGCGGCCGATTCCGCAGCTCGACGGCGAACCGGGGTTCGCGGAGATCTTCCTGGACGAGGTATTCGTACCCGATCGCGATGTGATCGGGCAGCCGCACGACGGCTGGCGGGTGGCGATGAGTACCTCGTCCAATGAGCGCGGACTGTCGCTGCGCAGTCCGGGCCGGTTCAACGCCACCGCCGCGCGGCTGGTCGAACTATGGCGCGATACCGCCGATCCGGCCGATACCGACGCGCGGAATCGCGTGGTGGACAGCTGGATCGGGGCCGAGGCCTATCGGCTCAACACCTTCGCCACGGTGACCCGGCTGGCCGAGGGCGGCAAGCTGGGCGCGGAATCCTCGGTGAACAAGGTGTTCTGGTCCGAACTGGATATCGCCATGTACGAGACCGCCCTGGATCTGCTGGGACCGGCCGCCGAACGGGCGGGCGACTGGACCGACGGCTATCTGTTCTCGCTGGCGGGCCCGATCTATGCCGGTACCAACGAGATTCAGCGCAACATCATCGCCGAACGCCTGCTCGGCCTGCCCCGCTGAACATCCCTCGAACGGATTGTCGATGAGATTTGCCTTAGCACCCGAACAGCGCGACTTCGCCGGAAGTCTGCGCAAGATGTGCGATGCCGCGGGTACCCCCGGCCTCGTCCGGGCCTGGGCCGCCGGTGAACATCGCGGCGGGCGCGCCCTGATCCGCCAGCTGGCGGGCGCGGGCGCGCTGAGCCTGGCGATCGCCGAGGAGTACGGCGGCATGGGCGCGCAACCCGCCGATCTGGTGGTGGCGGCCCAGGAATTCGGCCGGGCCGCGGTGCCCGGTCCGCTGGTCGAGACCGCGGCGGCGATTCCCGCACTGCTGCAAAGGCTTTCGGAGGACGGCCCGGCGCGGCAATGGCTTGGCGGGCTCGCCGAGGGTCGCGAACTCGCGACCCTCGCCTTCGAACCGGGATTGCCCGCGCTCGACGCCGATATCGCCGAGGTGGTGCTGCTGGCCGACGACGATCGGCTCTACACCGCGCACCGCGGTGAGCGCGTCCACTCGATCGATCCGGCCCGACGCCTCTACGATGTGATCGCCGATGACCTTGTCGCCGAGGGCGATTCGGTACGGAAGGCGCTGGCCGCGGCTTTCGACGCGGGCGCGCTGGCCGCGGCCGCGCAGCTGCTCGGCGCGGGCCGAGCGCTGCTCGACGCCGCGGTCGCCTACGCCAAACAGCGCCGGCAGTTCGGCAAACCGATCGGGCAGTACCAGGCCGTCAAACATCAGCTGGCGAATGTGCTGATCGCCTTGGACATGGCCGAGCCGCTGCTGCTGCGCGCCGCGCTCACCATGGACGGTCCCGATCGCGCCCGCGACGTCTCGGCCGCGAAGATCGCGTGCTCGGATGCCGCCCACCGGGCCGCCCGCACCGCGCTGCAGGTCCACGGCGCGATCGGCTATACCGCCGAATACGACCTGTCGCTGTGGCTGACCAAGGTGACCGCGCTCCGAAGCGCCTGGGGCACAGCCGATTACCATCGCGGCCGGGTGGCCGACGCCCTGCGATCCCCGTCTCGCAATCACACAGGAGTCCGGCCATGAGTGATCCCGAGGAACTGCGCGAACTCGCCGCCACCGTGCGGGCCGTGTTGACCAAACACGGCGACCGGGACGCGCTGCGCCGGGCGATGGACAGCGAACCGGGTTACGACGATCAGCTGTGGAAGCTGCTGTGTGAGCAGGTCGGCGTGGGCGCGCTGGCGATTCCCGAGGAATACGGCGGAATCGGGGCCGGGCTCGATGCCGCGCTGGTGGTGGTCGAGGAGTTGGGCCGGACACTGCACGCGCCGCCGATGCTCGGCTCCGCGGTGCTGGGCGTGCAGGCAGTATTGCTGTCCGGCGACGAGCAGGCCTGCACCCGGCTGCTGCCCGAGGTGGCCGAGGGCGCGCGCATACTGGCCGTATGCTGGGCCGACGCCCGGGGCTGGGACACGCCGGGGGTACGGGTGAACGAGGGAAGGCTCACCGGCACAGCGCATTACGTTCTCGACGGCAGCATCGCGGATACGCTGATCGTGGTGACCGCCGACGGTTTCTTCGAAATCGACGCCACCGCAGCGGAAGTCACGCGCACCGTGGCGCCGACCATGGATCCCACGCGGCGACTCACCGAGATCACCTTCGACGCCGCGCCCGCCCGGGCCCTCGGCGGCGATGCCGCCGCCGTCGCCAAGCTGCGCGAGATCGCCTGGGTCGCGGTTGCCGTCGAACAGGTCGGCGCGGCCGATCACTGCCTGAACATGACGGTGGAATACGCCAAATCGCGCGTGCAGTTCGGGCGGCCGATCGGCAGTTTCCAGGCGCTCAAGCACCGAATGGCCGATCTGTACGTGCTGATCGAATCCGCCCGCTCGGCGGCCTACACCGCGATCGCGGCGCTGCCGGACGAGAGTCCGGCCGCGGCACTGGATCTGGCGACCGCCCGCATCCACTGCACGCGAACCTTCGGCACGGTGGTCGGCGAAACCGTCCAGCTGCACGGCGGAATCGCCATCACCTGGGAGCACGACGCGCATCTGTACTTCAAGCGCGCCCACGCCGACGCCCAGCTGTTCGGGGTCCCGCCGCGCCCGCTCGCTCGGCCCGCCTGAGCCGATACGACCCCCACTACAATCGTTAGCGTAGTAAAGTAAATATTCGGGGCGGGCATTCGATCCACCATCGGTCCGCCCGGACCGGCCGAGCGCCGGTCGCCACCGGCGGCTCCAATGCCGTGGTCGTCGAGTAGGCGTGAGCGGGCGCGATCACAGCCCGATCGTGTCCGCCGCGCCTACGGCCGAATGATCTCCACCTCGCGCACCGGCGGCTTGCGCCCGAACTTCACGCGCAGCGGATAGACCGCCGCCACTACCAGCAGGCTGACCGTGGACGCGATCAGCTGCGGGCGCAGCGAGGACATCACCGCCGCGGAGATCAGCACCACGATCAGCGCGGCGATCACCAGCCAGCTCAGATACGGATACCCCCACATCCGGAAGGTGAGCGCGGCCGGATCCTCACGGCGCAGGCGGGCCCGTAACCGCAACTGCGACAGCATGATCGCCAGATACATGAAGGCCAGCAGCACGCCGATGGAATTCACCAGGAAGGTGAACACCCGGTCCGGCGAGACGTAGGACGCGATCACCGCACACCACGCCGCGACCGTCCCCAGCAGCACCGCCCGGGCGGGCACGCCGCGCCGGTTCACCTTCACCAGCGCGGCCGGGGCGTCCCCGTCGCGGGTGAGCACATAGAGCATGCGCGAGGTCACATAGATCGCCGAATTGAGCACCGAGAGCACCGCGGTGAGAATGACCACCTGCATGATCGCGCCCGCCGCCGGCACGCCCATCTTGTCCAGCGCGCTGACGAACGGGCTGGTCAGCACCTTCGCGTCATTCCACGGCAGGATCGCCACCACCAGGAAGATCGAGGCCACGTAGAACAGCCCGACCCGCCAGAGCACATTGCTGGTGGCCCGGGCCACGGCCTTGCCGGGCTCGGCGCTCTCGGCAGCGGCCAGGGTCACGATCTCGGTACCTCCGAAGGCGAAGATCACCACCACGATCGCCGAGAGCAGCCCGGTCACGCCATTGGGCAGGAAGCCGCCGTGCGCGGTCAGATTGTCCAGTCCCGCATGGCCGTTCGGCCACAGCCCGAGCACGTAGAGCACGCCCAGGACGAGGAACACCACGATCGCGGCCACCTTGATCGAGGCGAACCAGAATTCGAACTCGCCGAACGAGCGCACCGAGATCAGATTGACCGCGGTCATCACGATCAGCAGCGCGGCCGAGAGCATCCAGGCGGGCAGCTCGATCCACTGCCCCAGAATCGCCGCGCCCGCGGTCGCCTCCGCGCCGACAAGTACGACGTACATGTACCAGTACAGCCAGCCCACCACGAATCCGGCGAACGGCCCGAGCGACAGGCGCGCGTATCCGGCCAGCGAGCCCGCGACCGGTCGCGACACCACCATCTCCCCGAGCGCACGCAGCACCAGCAGTACCAGCGCGCCCGCCGCCGCGTACGACAGAATCGCGGCCGGACCGGCGGTTTTGATCACCGAGCCACTTCCCACGAACAGCCCCGCGCCCACCGCGCCGCCGATCGCGAGCATGGTCATGTGCCGACGGCGTAGACCGGTGCGCAGTCCGCCCGCGCGCTCGGCGCCGCTCGTCTTCGTCATGCAGTTACCCTCTGTTCGCCCAGATGTTGCGGTCACAGCGTAGCCAGCCCCTGTTCACGGCCCCGGAGTACCGTCGGGTGGTATGACCGAAACGAATCGGGGGCGGGTCCGGATCGAACCCAGCCCGAAACGGGTCCGGACCTACGTCGAGGGTCACCTGGTGGCCGACAGTACGACGCCACTGCTGGTATGGGAAAGCCCTTATTACCCAACCTATTACCTGCCGGTCGCCGATCTCCACGCGAAATTGGAGCCGTCCGGCTCCACCCGGCACTCCCCCAGCCGCGGTGAGGGCGTCCAATACGACGTGCTCGTCGACGGAGTCACCAAATCCGCTGCGGCCCTGCGCTATCCGGACTCTCCCATCCCCGAGCTCCGCGACCTGGTCCGCCTGGACTGGAACCTGATGGACGAATGGTTCGAGGAGGACGAGCCCGTCTACGTCCATCCCCGCAACCCCTACACCCGGGTCGATGTCCTCACCAGCTCCCGCCACGTCCGCGTGGCCATCGCGGGCCAGACCGTCGCCGAATCCCACGCTCCCCACATCCTCTTCGAAACCGGCCTCCCCCCGCGCTACTACCTCCCCATGACCGACGTCCGCATGGACCTGCTCACCCCCTCCCCCACGCGAACCTCCTGCCCCTACAAGGGCACCGCCGAATACTTCACCATCCGAATCGGCGACGCCGACTACCCCGACCTCGTCTGGCTCTACCGCACACCCCTCCCCGAAAGCCAGAAGGTAGCGGGTTTGGTCTGCTTCTACAACGAAAAGGTCGACCTGTTCATCGACGGCGTCCTCCAGGACCGCCCGAAAAGCCCGTTCAGCTGACGGTCAGTATCTCGTCGACCAGTTTGGGTAGGGCGGCGCCGATCGGGTCGTGGATGACCTCGGTGGCGTAGTGGTCGTAGGGGGTGGGGTCGGCGTTGATGATGATCAGGTCGGCGCCCGCTTCCACGGCTACCGCGCACATGGAAGCCGCCGGCTCGACCTGTAGGGAGGTGCCGATGGCGAGGAAGATATCGCTGGTGCGGGCGATATCGGTTGCGAGCCAGATGGATTCGGGGACCAGCTGCTGGCCGAACATGACGGTGGCGGCCTTGAGGATGCCGCCGCAGGTGGGGCAGGGCGGGTCGGGTTCGCCGGCGGCCACGCGGTCCAGGGTGGCGGCCATGGTCGAGGTGTAGTCGCAGCCGATGCAGACCACGTCGAACATATTGCCGTGGATCTCGACCACCGATTCGTCCGCGGAACCGGCGCGCTGATGCAGGCGGTCGATGTTCTGGGTGATGATGCGAACCTCGCGCTGTTCGGCGAGGCGGACCAGTGCGCGGTGCGCGTCGTTGGGCCGGGCCTGCCAGGCCGGATTGTCGCGGCGGGCCAGCCAGGCGCGCTGGCGCAGTTCCGGATCGGCGACGTAGTTCTGATAGGTCGACAGCAGTTCGGCGATCGGATCCTCGGTCCACACGCCGCGCGGGCCGCGGAAATCGGGAATGCCGGAGTCGGTGGAGATTCCGGCCCCGGTGAGCACGCCGATCGGCCCGGTGCGCCGACGCCAGCCTGTGGTCATGACTTCCAGATTAGGCCGCCGGCCGGGCCTGGGCGCGGCGATACTGTCCGGGCGCCTGACCGAATTCGCGCTTGAACGCCTTGGCGAAGGCGAATTCCGAGGCGTAGCCGACCCGGCGCGCGACCGCCGCCAGACCCGCATCGGTCTCACGCAGCAGCCGGGCCGCGGTGAGCATGCGCCACCGGGTGAGATAGGCCAGCGGAGCCTCCCCGACGGTCGCGGTGA
Source organism: Nocardia pseudobrasiliensis NBRC 108224 (assembly GCF_001613105.1). GTDB lineage: Bacteria > Actinomycetota > Actinomycetes > Mycobacteriales > Mycobacteriaceae > Nocardia > Nocardia pseudobrasiliensis. The sequence goes on from NZ_BDBS01000072.1 coordinate 23,886, forward strand.
ACCGCCGCCCCAGCGTCGCCCGCGAAACCCCCGCGACCGCGCTCAGCTCCGGCACGGTCCACGGACGCGCCGGATCCTCGTGCATCGCCCGCAGCGCCGCCGCCACCGCGGGATCGTCGAAAACCCCCATGCCGCCGCGACTTTCGGGCAGTTCGAACCAGGCGCGCAGAATGAACAGCAGTAGCATGTCCAGCAGCGCGGGCAGTGCGGCGTCCGCGCCCGGGCGCGGTCGCGCGAGTTCGGCGCTCAGCAGTCCCACCGCACCGCGCAAGGCCGGATCATCGCAATGCGCCGGAAGATGGACGAATTCGGGCAGCCCGTCCAGCAGCGGATGCCGTCGACCGAGTTCATATGCGCCGCAGAGCAATTCGGTCCGCTCGCCGGGCCCCTCGAGCTCGCGCGGTTCACCCGGCATCGCGATCTCGGTCACCGCGGCCTCGGGATCGCTGACCAGCACATGCGCCGCACCGCGCGGCATGAACAGCACATCCCCGGGCCCAAGCGCCACCGGCTCCCGCTCCGGCGTCAGCAACCAGCACGCCCCGCGCAGCACCACATGGAATCCGGCACTGGGCACGAGCGGATACCGCCGGCCCCAGGGCGCGTGCCGGACGAACCGGCCGGAGGCCGGACTACCCGTGCGCACGGCGGCGATGGTGTCGCTGAGAACATCCACGAAATCAGCGTAACCGAGGTTTGATACGCTCATGTATTCGATCTCCGATGGAGAGGACTTGCGCATGGCGACGTCCACCGAGGCCGATCGGCCGACCGCACAGCGTGGCGTGCGCATGACCAAGCGCCGCGCCGAGACGCGCCAGCGACTACTCGACGCGGCCTTCGACGCCTTCGCCGCCGAGGGCTTCGGACGCTGCACCGTCGAGCAGATCTGCGAACGCGCGGGCTACACCCGCGGCGCGTTCTATTCCAACTTCACCTCCCTCGAGGAACTGTTCCTGGCGATGTGGGAGCAGCGCTCCGAACGCATGCTGAGCGAGGTGACCGCATTACTCGACGAGACACACGCCGGTGAGGTGATCGATCTACGCCACGGCGTCGAGCGCGCGTTACGCACGGTCCCCCTGGACGACAAGTGGATTCGCATCACCTACGAATTCACCGCCCACGCCCTGCGCAATCCGGAACTGCGCCGGACCATGGCCGCCCGCGAGGAGGCGATCTCCGCGGCGCTGCTGCCGATGGTCGAGGCCCTGTTACGCCTGGTCGGCCGCCGGGTGACCGATACCGCCGCACTGGGCCGGGCGCTGGTGGCCGTACACGACGGCACCGCCACCCAGTGCCTGCTCGAACCCGACAGCACCGTCGCGCGCGAACAGCGCGTCGATCTGTTCCACCGCGTGGTACTGGCCTACAGCGAACCGTGCTGAATTTCCCGCCCGCCCGCGCCCCGATCGGCGAATTCGTCGATATCGGCGACACCCGGGCGCATCTGCGCCGCGACGGCGATCCGACCGCGAAAACCATTGTGCTGCTGCACGGTTTCGCCGGTTCGCTGCACTGGTACGACCGGCTGACCCCGCTGCTGACCCCCCGGTTCCAGGTGGTCCGGCTCGATCTGCGCGGCCACGGCCACACCGGCGGCGATCTGGGCCTCGACGCGCCCTCGCAGGGCGCGGCCGTTGCCGCGGTGATCACCGCCCTGGACCTGAAAGATGTTGCCGTACTGGGCCATTCGTTCGGCGCGGATGTGGCGCTGGCGACGGCCGAACGCAGCGATCGGGTTCGCGAGGTGATCCTGGTGGACCAGGCCCCCGATTACGATCACGCCCGCTTCCCGCCGGGCAACGGCCTGCTCGGGCACGGCATCCTGGGCCCGGTGCTGCATCGAATGGCATTGCCCGCCTTCGTCCGAATCGGCCTGCGCTACGGCGTCGCACGGGGTTTCGACCTCATCGACGCCTTCGACCACCCCGATCAGGGCGTGCTCGACCATCGAGCGATGAGCCCGCGGATGGCCCGCACGGTCCTGGTCGAGCGACGGCGCAGATTGGCGGCCCGCCCACTCGACGTCCAGGTCCGCACCCTGGGCCTGCCGACCCTGGTCATTCACGGCGATCGCGACCGGTTCTACGCCTGGCACATCGCCGCCGCGCGCTATCGCGCCGCCGGGGCCCGCGTCGAAATCATCGAGGGCGCGGGACATTCCCCGAATGTCGAGCGCCCCGCCGAGGTCGCTCGCGTGCTCACCGAATTCCTGAGGCCGATTCGGTAACCGCGCGGCCGAACCCGCGGCTGGCCCGCAGCGGATCGGCGTCGCGATACGCACCCAGCCGTCCGCGGTCGGCGAGCACCAGGCCCGCCTGTATTTCGGCGTCGAGATCGCGCCCGAGAATCGCACCCGCGGCATGCATTCCGCTGAGCATCGCGCCGAGCGTGCCCGGGCCCCAGGCGGTACTCGCCCCGGCCAGGAACAGTCCTCGGATCGGAGTGGCCGATCGCGGCCGGAACATCCCGAACTGACTGGGTCGCAACTGCAGACCGGCCGCGCTCTGGGTTCCGGTGTAGCGGTAATGCGTTGCCGCGGTGGCGGCCTCGCGGAACCGGACCAGCGGCCGCACACCGGGATAGACCCGCTCGACCCGATCGAGCATGCCCTCGATGAGGATCTCCTTGAGCTCCTGATACCGGCCCGACCGACTGTAGGAACCGTCGGCCAGCTCCTCCGGTTCGATACCCCACACCGGCCCCACCGGCGGCACGATCGACAGCACCTCCACCGCACCCCAGCCGGGCGGAGCGGACCGCGAATTCCCCGGATCCCGGGTCGTCCCGGAGAACACCATGCCCGGCATCCTGGCCGCGTGATCGCGCGCCCACTCCTCGGGCACGCGCCGCTGGGCATCGGTCGCCAGATCCGGAATGATCCGCGAGAGGTTGCGGACGCTCGTGGCATCCTCCCAGCTCGGAATGACGTAGTAGTTGGCATTGCGCTGCTGGCGCAGATCGAGTTCGAGCCCGAAATAGGTGCCGAGATACGGCGTCGCCATCTTCCAGCGATTCACCCGCCTGGCCAGCCGCCACGGCAGATGGTCACGACCGACCAGATCCAGATAGGTCTTCTTGATATCGATATCCGACACCACCACCGGCGCGTGCAGGATCTCACCGTCCTCGAGCCGCACGCCGCACACCTGCCCGCCCTCGATCCGAATCTCCGCAACGCTTGCGCCGGTGCGAATTTCGCCGCCGTGGGTGAGGATGACATCGGCGAAGTTGGCGGCCAGCGACTGCGCGCCCCCTTCGGGATACCACGCGCCGCCGGAGATGAAGGTGTCCATGAACCCGGCGTGCAGTCCCGACGGCGCGGCGGTCGGGGCCGAGGCGTAGGCCCCCGCGTACTGCGAAAGCACCTGTATGGCACGGGGACTCAAACCGCATGCGGTCAGCAGGGCCCCGTGCGGCACATAGCGCCAGGCCGCGGCAGCGCCGGCGTGCCGCCAGGCCCCGAACTCACCCCGCAGCGAGGCCGAGGCACGACTGCGGTCGACGCCGCTGCCCAGCCTGCGGACGATCGAGATATAGCGGCGCAGCGCGCGCTCCTCCTTCGGGAAGGCCGCGATCAAATTGTCCAGGTAGGCATCCCAGTCCTGTGGAATCTTCAATTCGAAGTCCGGACCCAGCACGATGTCGTAGCCGTCGCGGTCCAATCGGCGGAAGTTGATCCGCTCCTCGAGCGCCAGCCCCCGCAGTACGCGCGAGGTCAGACCGTCGGGACCGCAGTCGCCGATGTAGTGCAGCCCGATATCGAACTCCCACTTGCCCTGTCGGCGGAACACATGCGAGAAACCGCCCAGCACCTTGTAGCGCTCGAGCAACAGGGTGCGCTGTCCGGCCGCGGCCAGATACGCGGCGCTGGACAGCCCGCCCAGACCCGCGCCGACAACTATCGCGTCCCAACGAGATTCGTCGACCGTCACTGGCGCACCTCCTGAGGTTGGTTGATACGTCGTGGGATCGCGGCTCCCGCCGCGGCGCCCACCAGCAGCACACACACCGACAGCCACAGCGCCGGACGCATACCGTTGCTGAACGAGATGCCGATATCGGCGAAGGAATGAATCGGCGTCGAATAGTGCGCTACCACCGACGTGCACACCGCGATGCCCAGCGCGCCGCCCACCTCGCGCACGGTGCTGTTCGCGCCGGAGGCCTTGCCCTGTTCGCTCGGGCGGACCGAGGCCAGCACCACCGCCGTCACCGGCGTCCATACGATGCCCATCCCGATGCCGCCGATCACCAGTGCCGGAATCGCATGCGTATAGGGCAGATCCGCGCGCCCGATCAGCGCCAGCCAGCCCAGGGCGATGGCGTCGAGGGTCATGCCGAGCGCCATCAAGCGCCCGCCGCCGACCCGATCGGTCACCAGACCGGCCAGCGGCGCGGCGATCAGCGGACCCAGCGACCACGGCAGCGTGCGCAGGCCCGCCTCGAACGCGTTGTAGCCCAACGCGGTCTGTAGATACTGCACCATCAGGAAGATCGCCCCGAACAGTCCGAAGTACATGGTCGCCGACACCACATTGCTGAGTACGAAACTCGGGATCCGGTAGAACCGCAGCGGCAGAAGCGGATCGGGGGTGCGCCGCTCCCAGAGCACGAACCCGATCAGCAGCGCCGCCGCCGCGACGAAGGCCCCATCGATCAGCGGCGAACCCCAGCCGTAGCGGTGGCCGTTGACGATCGCCCACACCGTCAGCAGCACCGCACCGCCGCCCATGACCACACCCGGCAGATCCAATGCCTTGTCCGGGCCCTCGCTCTCCCGCACCGCCGCCACGATCAGCGCGAACGCGACGACACCGACCGGAATATTGATCCAGAAGATCCACTGCCAGGCCAGGCCCTGGGTAATCGCCCCGCCGATGACCGGACCCAGGGCGGTGCCCAGACCCGTCATCGCGCTCCACAATCCGACCGCGGCACTGCGCTTTTCCGGCCGCACCGACTCCGCGATCAGAGTCAGCGACAACGGCATCGCCGCGGCCGCGCCAGCACCCTGGATGATCCGGCCCAGAATCAGGATCTGCACCGTGCCCGACAGCCCGCACACGATCGATCCGGCCATGAACAGCGCGAGCCCGGCAAGAAAGACGCGCCGACGGCCGAACCGATCCCCGAGCGCGGCCCCGGTCAACAGCAGGCTGGCGAACGACAGCGTGTAGGCATTGACCACCCACTGCAGCTGCGCCTCATCGGCGTGCAGGCCGCGCGAAATCGGCACCAGCGCATTGCTGACCACCAGATTGTCCAGCGCCACCATGAATTCGGGTATCGAGCAGGCCAGCACGGCCAGCAGCGCCCGCCGCCGCGACCAGCTCGCGCCGCCGTCGCGAATATCCATGTGCGCCTGCGCGATCGCCATCACGCCACCCCCGCGATAATCGGCCCCTCGGGTCGATAGTGGCGCAGGCGTCCGGGCAGTCCCACACCGAGCAGGGTCAGCTGATTGACGCGCGCACTGTAGGCCGCGCCCCGCATCAGGTGCATCGCGACGTCTCCCGCGCGGCGATCGTGTTCCAGGTAGGTGCCGCTCGCCCATTCGTTGAACGCGCCCATCGAAGGCCCGCACCAGATCTGGTAATCGGCCACTCGATCGGCCGCGCCGGTGCTCGCCCACCGCGACGCCAGACCCAGATACCACCGGAAGATCAGGGCCATCCGCCGTTTGGCGTCCCCGGTCGCGCGCTCGACCTGGGCCGGATCCCGCTGCTGGAAATGCGTGACCACGTCCGCCCAGACCTCCTCGACGGGACGGCGCAGGATCTGCTTCTCGAGTTTGTCCCGCTCGGCGGCGGGCAGCGCGTCGATTCCGTCGTAGCCGCGATACAGGTTGTACAGATGCTTGGCCCGCATCGCGAACATGGTGCCCCGCTTGAGGACCTGGACATCGACGCCGAGTTCGAACATATCCGAGGCAGGGGCCATCTCGCAGTCGCTGACCTGTGCCGCGCGCAGCAGTGTGCGTACCGCGTCGGAGGTTCCCGATTCGGCGCACGCCTGATTGATCGACCCGGTCACGACATAGTCCGCGCCGAGGGCGAAGGCGGCGGCGACCGCGGCGGGCGTGCCGAGCCCACCGGCCGCGCCGACCCGCACCTGCCGCGCGTAGCGACGCTCGCGCTGGATCGCGTCGCGCTGGGCGACGAGGGCGGGCACGATCACCGCCAGCGGACGGCGATCGGTATGTCCGCCGGAATCGGCCTCCACGGTGATGTCGTCGGCCATCGGCACGGTCGCGGCCAGCTCCGCCTGTGCGCCGGAGATCAATCCGGCCGAGAGCAGTTCGGCGACCAGGGTTTCGGGCGCGGGTTCCAGGAACTTGGCGGCCACCTCGGCGCGCGACACCTTGGCGATCACGCGATTGGCGATATCGGTTCCGCCGTCGGGTCGCCGCGACAGGCCGGCCACTCGATAGCGTACGAGGGCGGGCGTGAGGTCCATGAACGCCGAGGCCTCCACACATCCGACGCCGCGGCGCAGCAGCAGTTCGATCAGCGCCGTCTCCATGGCCGATTCGTGCGGGCTGTGAATGAGGTTGACGCAGTAGGGAAGACCGGGAATCTCCGCGGCGAAACGTTCCAGCGCCGCCTCCACGCGATCGACGGAAAGCCCGGCCGCGCCGAGCGATCCGAGACATCCCGCCCGAGCCATGGCGATCACCAGATCCGCGGAGGCGATACCTCCGGCCATAGCACCGGACATGTACGCGTACCGGACCCCGTGCGCGTCACGAAACGCGCTGGAGCCCAGCCGTTCCGGCGGCAGCGGCGCGGCCACGGTGAGCATCCGGGCCCCGGCAGCGGGCGGATCGTTGCTCAGCGCGATGCCGTCGGGACCCTCGACGACATAGCAGGGCGCGTCGAGGCGGCCCAGAATCGGATACGGATCCACGGTTTCGGAGCCTGTGCGCTCCGCGATCGCCTCGACGGTCACGACGACACCACCTCTCCGCTCGCGCTGTGCTGGCCCTCGCCCGATCGGGGGCCTTGCGTGGTTACGCAAGCTGCCTCCTCCAGGCCCTGACCGCTCGGGCTGTGCTGGACGTCGCCCGATCGGGGGCCTTGCGTGGTTACGCAAGCTGCCTCCTCCAGGCCCTGACCGCTCGGGCGAACCTCCACGGCGACATCGCTGACCTCGTAGATACGCAGACCCGGCTTCCAGACATTCGCGTCCGCGACGACCAGCAGCCGTCCCGGTTCCCGGCGAATCTCCTTGACGCTCAGGTCGAAACTCATCTGTTTGTCGTGAATCTCGACCTGCCCCCGATAGGTCCAGCGCACCTGAACGCCCACCGGCGCCTCGAAGCGCACCGGCCCCATATCGGCGGCCAGTCCGGCGTCCAGTACGAAGATCTGCAGGGCCTGCACCAGCGATTCGATACCGAGCGTGCCCGGCATCACCTTGTCGAGATCGTTGTGGACATCGAAGTACCAGTCACTCGGATCGACCGCCCGCACGCCGTGCACATATCCCTTACCGAAGACGCCGCCGTCCGGCGCCACGGTGACCTCGTCGACCAGCCGCAGTCGGCCGTCGGCCAGCCGCAGCCCGGTGCCGGGTTGGGGCTGTCGCCAGCGATCGTCGGATCGGATCGAAAGGCTGTGCGCCCCGGGCGGATTCGGATTCTCCTCCAGCCACGACGGCCGATATTTGCCACCGTCCATCCCCCGCTGATGTTTCAGCCACTCACCGGGGAAGTAGCCGTACATCGTCTGCCCCTCGTAGAACAGCTCACCGTCGGTGAACAGGCGGAACCCGAATCGCTGCAGCAGTACGCCGGAACCGGGCAGATGCGTCTTCAGCACGGTCTCGTGCCGGATCGTCTTGCCGCGCAGATCCACCGGCCGCGTCAGGGTCGCGTAACCGTCCAGATTGCGGACGAACAGATCGTCCTCCGGAAACAGCAGGGGCCCGCCGAGCAGATAGCCGAGCAGCAGCGAGGACTGTAGCGCGATCTCCTGATAGATGAAATTCGGCATGGTCGTCGACCCGTTGTCGTGGTAATACCACCATTCGGGGTCCGAATCGTATTCGGTCACCAGCAGCGCGTCGTCGTCGAATACCCCGGGCGTGCCCCGGAATTGCTGAATTCTGTCGAACCGCTGATAGTCGCCGCCGGGCGTGCGCGGCACCCGATTACCGACGCCGGTGGCCGCGCTCAACTCCGAACCCATGGCCGCGGCGAATTTGCCGTCCCCGGCCAGGGCGAGGTGAAATTCGTTCGAATGCGTGGCCTCACCCGCGTGATTGCGACGGCCCAGGAACGGCATCACACCGTCCGCGCCCGGGCCGATCGGGGTACCGGGCTTCTCCCGCGCCTGGACGGCGAGATCGGTGATCCGCAGCACCGGCCGACCGTCGGCGTACACGGTGAGGTCCGCGACGACATTCGGCCGCGGCAGCAGCGCGGAATCGGTGATATCGGCGCGGTAGGTGATCGCGCGCGTTTGCGCGGTCACCTGTTCGAGAATCTCCACGCGCGCGGGAATATCGAAGGCGGGCTGGAATTCGCCGTCCGGGAACACCAGATGCAGACCCGAATACATCAGATACACCTGCAGCAGCTGCGTCGCACCCGCGACGAGCAGCGTCGCGGGCATGGCACTCCCCAGCGCGCCGTGGAAATACCAGCCGTTCGCATCCACGGCCCGCGTCGCGATCAACTCGCCGAATCCGCGGGAGCCGCCGAACCGGTCGATCGTGGTGACCTCATCGATCATGCGGATACCGCCCGTGGCGAGGCGAATCGACCGATTGCAGCCATCGGCCCGCTGGTCCCAGTAGCGCCCGAACACCGCGGCGAGTTCACCTCGGGTGAGCAGATCGATATCCTCGGCCGTCAGATTCACCCGATCGGTGCGTTCCAACGGTTTGAATTTCGTCGGGGCTCGGCGATCGCGCCTGTGCTGCCCGCGAGTATCGGCCAGTTCCGCGCGGCCGGAGAGCAATTCGGCGGGCATGCCGTAACCGGCGCAGGCGTCGGTCATTTCCATGACGAGTACGCCGTCCACGTGGCATTCGAAAGTGAAGTGCACCAGCAGGCCGTCACCGCGGGCTTCGAATCCGGTGGCCTCCGCGCGGAACACGATTTTCTGACCCTCGCGTGGCAGCCGGTCGTGAAAGACCGGATCGGCCGACAGCAGCCGATAGACCTGTCCCGTACCGACTTTCACGCCCAGATGCTCGAGCAGGGCGAGCACGCACTGGGTGGTTTCGATGACCACACCGGCCGGGACCACACCGTCGAGGGTGTACCAGGCGTGTTCGGGAATGTCGTATTCGGCGGTGATGGAGGCGGGCGGCTCGAATCTGCCCGGCTCACCGTGTATTTCGAGCACCCGCGAGACGAATCGGTACAGCGGGGAATCCGGCGACTGCACATCGTCGGATTTCGCGGACGAGCGGCCCGCGACCCGATCGAGCTGTTCCAGCAGCCTGCGCTGCATGGCCAACTGCGCGGCGACCAGTGGCCGATCGCCCACGGCGGTGGTGATGAGACCTTCGTCGAGCATGAGTTTTCTCCCTAGCGAGCCACCGGCCGGACCTCGACCGCGATATCGGTGAGCTGATAGATGCGCAGTCCGGGTTTCCAGACATTGGCATCGGCGATGATCAGCAGTCGATCCGGTTCGCGCCGGATCTCCTTCACGCTGACGTCGAAGGGCATTTCTCGATCGCCCTGATCGACCTGCCCCCGATAGCGCCAGCTCATCGGCACGCCGACGGCCAGTTCGAAGGTCACCGGTCCCATATCCGCAGCGATACCGCTGTCGATCACATACAGCTGCAGGGCCTGGATGAGCGCCTCGACGCCGAGCGATCCGGGCATCACCGGATCCCGATGGAAATGGCAGGCGAAATACCAGTCGGCGGGATCGATCACCCGGGTGCCGTACACGTAGCCCTTACCGAACGGCCCCCCGTCGCGAACCACGGTGGCGTTCTCGATCATTCGCAGATGGCCGTCACCCAGTCGCAGCCCGGTGCCCGGTTGCGGCTGGAACCAGCGATCGTCGGATCGAACGGCTACGGCGTGCGCACCCGGCGGATTCGGATGTTCCGCCAGCCAGGGCGGCTGATATTTGCCGGCGTCGAGCCCGACCTGACGGCTGAGCGCGTCGGCGCTGAAGAATCCGAACAGCGATTCGCCCTCGTAGAACAGCTCGCCGTCGGCGAACAGCCGATAGGAGAATTTCTCCAGCACCGCGCCGGGCACGCTCTGATGCATCTGCAGGATGGATTCCTGCCGAATCGTCTTGCCGCGCAGATCCATCGGCCGCAATACGGTCGCCACGCCGTCCAGATTGCGGACGTAGACATCCGGCTCGTTCTCGAGACACAGCGGCCCGCCGAGTTGCACACCCAGCAGAATCGCCGACTGCAGCGACGTTTCCATCAGGACGCAGTGCGGCATACTCGCCGATCCGTTGTCCTTGAAGTACCAGTCCTCCGGCGCCGCGTCGAATTCGGTGACCAGCTCGATGCCCCGGCCGAATTCGCCCCGCGTGGCGGGCAGGCGTTGAATGCGATCGACGAACTGGAAGATTCCGTTGGGCAGTCGCGGCATGACGCGATCGTTGAAGCGGGCGAAATCCTGTCCGAGTGCGGTGGACGCCTCGCCGCGCGCGGAGTGGGCGAGATGGAATTCGGTGCCGATACTCACCTCGCCCTCGTGATTGCGCCGCCCGAGGAATTGCACCGCGCCGTCGGGGGCCGCACCGCTGGCCGTGCCCGGCCGCTCCCGAACCTGGACGGCGAGATCGGTTATCCGCATGATGGGTTCGAAATCGGCGTAGACGGTGACATCGGCAAAGACGGCCGGGCGGGGCACCAGGGTGATGTCGGTGATCTCGGCCCGGTAGGAGATCGTGCGGATATCCGGGGTCACCTGCCCGAAGGCGAGGATTCGGCGGGGCAGGTCGTAGGCGGGCTGGAATTCACCGTCCGGGAACACCAGATGCAGGCCCAGATACATCACATAGACCTGCAGCAGTTGCGCGGCGCCCGCGGCCACCAGCGTCGCGGGCAGCACATCGTCGCCCGGCGCGCCCGTGTGGAAATACCAGCCGTTGCGATCGACGGTCCGCCGCGCGGTCAATTCGCCGATACCGCGCGGACCGCCGAGCCGGTCGATCATGGTGACGTCGTCGAGCATGCGAATGCCGCCGGGGGCCAGGCGGATCGAGGTATTGCAGCCGTCGGCCCGCTGATCCCAATTCGGTCCGAATACCGTTCCCAGCTCACCCTTGGTGAGCAGGTCCACGTCCTGGGACAGCAGGCTCACCCGATCGGTGCGCTCGAGGGGTTTGAACGGCGCGCCCATCGTGACCACGCGCTCGCGCTTGCCACGGACGCCCTTCGCGGATTCGCGTCCGGTCAGCAGTTCGGCGGGGGTTCCGATGCCCGCGCAGGCCTCGGCCATCTCCATGAGCAGGGTGTCACCGGCATGGCATCGGAAGGTGAAATACACCAGCAGACCGCTGCCGCGCGTCTCGAATCGGGTTGTCTCGGCACGGAATCGGAGCGTCTGCCCCTCGCGGGGCAGTCGGTCGTGGAAGATCGGATCGGCGGACAGCAGCCGGTAGACCTTCCCGTCGCCGATATCGAGGCCGAGGTGTCGCAGCAGGGTGAGCACGCACTGGGTGGTCTCGACGACCATGGCGGCGGGGATGACGCCGTCGAGGGTGTACCAGGCGTGTTCGGGGATGTCGTATTCGGCGGTGATCGAGGCCGGGGCGAAGCGTCCGCGATCACCGCGGATCTCGACGACCCGCGAAATGAACTGGTACAGCGAGGCATCCGGTCGCACCGCCGGGCCGCCGGGCGTATCCGGCACGGGGGCCGCGCCAACCGGTTGCTCGCTCAGCAGTTGCCGCATCGCCGCGTACGCGGTCTGGAAGGCCTGATCACTCGCGGCCACGCTGGGCGCGATCGCCGCCACGGCCACCGCCGCGGGCGATCGGCCGAGGCCGCGTTCCGGGCGCGCGGCCGACAGGGCCGGCGCCGGATCGGAATCGATCGACGGGGCGGATGTGGCGAGGTAGTCGCCGATCGGCACACCGTCGAAGGTGATGATGTCGTGGTATTCCTCGCGCACGAGAGACCTCCTCCGGCCGCGTACCCGGACCCGGGCGCGCTGGGATGTGTCGGCGGGCCGCGGCCGGCCCAGCAATTGGTTCAGATCGACGCGCACCCCGTGGCTCACCAATTGTGCGAGGGCGCGGGCGAGCGCCGATCCCTGAGACATTCCGCGCCGATCCATCGACACGGCCAGATGCGGCCGCTCCGCCAGCGAATCGTCCACCCACCGTGCGCAATTGGCGCTGGGACCGACGTCGACGAAGTAGCGGAACCCGCGGTCGTAGGCGACCCGGGTGAGCCTCGGGAAGTCCACCGTGCGGCAGACGACGTCGGCGACATGGCCCGCCAGCCGCTCCCGGTCACCGATATCCACGCGGTCGTAGCTGTAGGCGGTCAGCAGATCGCCCGGGTGTTCGGTCGCGATGATCGGGTGGTCGGCCACCCGCGTCAGCGCCTCGGCCTCGACCTCCGAGGGCGGGCAGTGCGCCACCAGGGCGGCGGGTCCCGGGACCGATCGGCAGCCAACGCGTTCGGCGACCGCCCGGCACTGCCGCGGACAACCGGCGACGACCACCTCGCGCGGGGTGTTCACATGGGTGATGAACACCCGGTCGAATTCCGCTACGGCCGCGGCGATTTCGTCCGCGTCGCCGAGCAGTACCTGGACCGTCCACACCTGTTCGTCCGGCATATCCTCCGGCAGCGACCATGCCTGGCGCACCACCTGTTTGCGCCCGCCGAGGCGTTCGGTGAACAGTCCGGGCGCGGGGCTGATCAGATCGACGATCGCACTGTGATCCCACACCCCGAGTGCCATGAGCATGCTGCACTCGCCCAGGCTGTAGCCGAAGCCCCCGTCGACCCGGATGCCGAGCAGATCCCGCATCAGCGCGGTGTGCAGGATGCCGAAGGTGATGCCGGTGCTGAGCAGGCCCGCGACATCGTCCTGCATGGCGGTCTCGTAGTACTTCATGGCCCGGCGGTCCAGTCCGGCGGTCGAGCGCGGGCACACCAGATGGCGGCGCAGCATCTCGGCCTGTCCGCTGTCGTCGAGCCAGGTCGACGCGACGGGGAACAGGCGCAGCAGATCGCGGCCCGCGCCGGGATAGGTGGAGAAGGTGCCCGGATAGACCATGGCGACCCGACCGTCCGGCCCGATCGGCCTCGCGGTGCAGAAGCTGCCGGCGGGTGTGAGCCAATCGGCTTGCCGGGCAATGGCATCCGGCAGATCCCGAATCGCGGCCTGCAATTCGCTACGTAGCCGCGCTTCGCCGGAGGCGACGAGAACGGCCGTGCGGCGGCCCGGGGTCGCCGCGGCCGCTCGGCGGCACAGTTCGAGCGCGTCGACGCCATCGGCCAACTCGGCCAGGCGATCTCGCGCGGCCTGCGCCAGCTCCGGACCGCCGTCGCCGGTCAGTACCAGCAGCAGCGGGCCGCCGCCCGCGATCCAATCGATCGGTACGTCCCGACCTTTCGAGGCGGTCGTGGACAGCACCAGATGCACGGCCGTCGAACCGTCGTAGGCCGCGACCGCCGCGCGGCGACGGCCGCTCGGCCCCCGCCACACCCACGGCTGCCCGTCCTCGGTGCGGCACAGCGCGGTCGGGATTTCCTCCGCCGCTCGGATGCTCAGCTCCGGCGGGGTGGCGGGCAGCATGGCCGCGTAGGCGCTGCGCGCGGCCGCCACCACGGTCGCGAGTACGGTGCGCGCGGGCGCGCCGACCACGGTCGAGAGCGGATGACCCTCTGCCGGATACGCCGCCGCCAGTTCGGCGGTGTCCGTGACGCCGCACAGGCCCAGCCAGCCGACCTCGGCGGGCCGAATTCCGGCCTGCCGCAGGGCCGTTCGGGCGGCCACACCGACCGCGTCGAAGCCGGTCGCGATGGCCACGGCATCCAGCAGGGCATAGCGCTGCTCGTCGGCGTGGGTCAGTACCACCGCCGCCGCCTCGCCGGATCCGACCTCGCCGACCAGGACGGCATCGAACCTGTTGCCGGACAATAAAGTCCGGGCCCGGTCCAGCAGCGAGACCGTCCGATCCGCCCCGGCGGGCACCGCCTCGACCGGACCGATGAGGCCGCGTTCGTCCGCGAACCGCCACGCCGATTCGATATCGACGCCGGCGAACAGGACCGCGACGGCATCGGAGTGGAATCCGGCCGCGTCGGCCAATGCGGCATCGCCGACCGCCGACAGGGTCGCGTCCCCGTCCGGGGCGGACTGCCGCCACGCGGTCCCGGCGATCCGCACCGAGGACGTCTCAGCCATCGCCCTGCCTCGTCTCGGCGTTCTTGAACTTCTCGACAAGCGCTGCGCTGGTGATCAATTCGATATTGCGGAACCGCAGCAGCACCCGGCCGCTCGGATCGCACGCCTCGACCGTGCAGCGCACCAGCGGCAGGGCGACCTCGGGCCGGTGCACCACGAGATACATCTGCTCTGCATCGGGCAGCGGCCCGAGCAGTTCGGTCGTGACGCAGCCGGTCGGCAGCGCGGGCACGCCGACGGTCAGATACGACCGCAGCGCCGTACCGTGGGCCACCACATCGGCGGTCAGCGGCCGATACCGATCGGTGCCGCAGTAGCCGCCGCCCCAATCCGGTACGGGCAGCCGGGCCGAGAGGATCAGCCGCTCGCCGTCGGCGAGGACGGCCTGCAAACCCCGCATCGATGGCCCGTGGAACAGGGTCCCGTCCTCATAGCACGTCACCGGGACGCCGCCGGTCAGCGGCGGGAGGTCGGTGTAGTGGTCGACGGTGAACGAATCCGGTTCCGGGAGAACCGAACTGACGGTCGCGCGATACCGCGGCCGCTTGGTCTCGTCGGTGACCAGTACCGACACCTCGGTCGGTCCGACATCGCGGATGGTGAAGTACAACCGCGGCGCGGGCGAATCGAAGACGAGTCCCTTGAGCACCTTGAGATCTCGCGCCGAGCGGATGTCCATACCCGGATGGGTCTGCCCGACCACATCGAATATGGCGCCCAGGGCGACCGTCGCGGGCAGCACCGGATAGCCGTCGACCTTGTGATCGCCCAGCGCCCGACTCTCCGCGATCGGCCGCATATCCCGACTGATCCGGATCTCCCGGCCGGGTACCACGGCATCGGGCAGTTCCAGTGGCGCGGGCGGCCACGGCCCGATCTGACACATCACGTCCCGGGAGCGCGGCGCGGTCAGCTGTTCGGCGAACAGGACACCGCCCTCCTCCAGCGTGATCGGGGTGATACCGCGCATGAGCAGGAACTTCTGCAGCTCGGGCCGGAGCATGCCACCGGCCAGTGCACTCCAGTTGATCGAGGTCACCGCGACCGCTGGATGCCGCGACTTCAGCGCACAGGCCAGATGATTGAGCGCGTCGTTGGCCACCGAATAGGAAGCCTGACCGCGATTGCCGAAGGTCGCCGCCACCGAACCGAACATGACCGCGAAGCGCAGCCGGTCGGCGTCGATCGCGCCGAGCACCGCGGACCAGCCGTGGATCTTCGTGGTCAGCACCTTCGTGATCGCCTCGGTCGTCAGGCCGTCGATCAGCTGATCGGCCAATACCGCTGCCCCGTGCACGATTCCGGTGATCCGATCCCGATACGGGGCCAGTGCCGCGCGGACGGCGTCGGCATCACTCACATCCACCGCGAGATATTCCACCGCGCTGCCGTGTGCGCCGATCTGTGCCAGGGTCGCCCGGATCTCGCGCTGCGCGAGCAGCTTTCCGGAGATATCGCGCAGTTCCAGCGGCGTGGTGGATTGTCCGGTCGACTTGCGGTGCGCGGCCACCGCTTTCATCAACTCGGCATCCGGAACCCCTGCGGCCCACTCCGGTTCGTCGGCGAGTTCGGTGCGGCCCAGCAGCAGCAGGCCGCTGTGGAAGCGGGCCGCGACCGCGACCGCGCAGGCCGCGGTGACGCCACGGCCGCCGCCGGTGAACACCAGCAGATCCCCGGGTCCGGGTTCGGCGACCTCGGGGGCGTCGATGATCGGACCCGGATGATCCTCGATGAACTCGAGCGTGCGACGCAGCCCACCGGCGGCACAGCCGACCTGCGTGAGTTCGGTGCGTGGATCGTAGAGTTCGCCCATCAGCTGGGCCACGCGATCATCCACGTCCTGCTCGCTCGACACGTCGACGCCGCGGCAGAACAGCGCCGGCGCTTCGATTCCGAGGGTCTTCACCAGGGCGAAAACGCCGCCGAGGATTGCCCTTTCGTCGGCCGCGACCTCGGTCAGACCGAACGCGCCGTCGAACTGGGTGACCGCCAGGAACGCGGCCCGGCCGTCGGGCGCGGCCTGTTCCAGGACGGGCCTGGTGCGCTGCGCCAGCAGCATGACCTCGGTCAGGGCCGCGACCGCGGCGACGTCGTCGGCCGGATTCGTCGGTGCGAACCAGACGACCAGATCGAGCGGATCGCTCGATTCGCCGTCGCGGATCTGCCAGCCCGCCGCGCGCAGGGCCGCGGCGAAACCTTCCGACAGCTCGCCCGCGCACCCCGTGATCAGGGCGCACGGCCGATCGCGGAACCCACCCTCTAGGCGATCGGGAACCGGCAGTTCGCCGAGGTGTGCGAACGACCGCCCGATCAGGCTTTTGGGGCCGCGTCCGCCACGGTCGCGCCGGCGCTCGCGCCGCCGCCGTATCGGGCCAGGAAGTCGGTGATCTCGCCGAGCGTGCGGATCTCACCGATCTCCTCCATCGGCACCTCGCCCACGGCCGGGTACTGATCGCGCATCGCGCCCATGATCTCCACCCGCTTGATCGAGTCGACGCCGAGGTCGGCCTCCATCTCCATACCGGGCTCGAGCATGTCGGTGGGATAGCCGGTCTTGTCGGCGACGATGTCGAACACCACGCGCCGGGCGGTCTCGGGGTCGATTCCGGCGGCCGGAGCCGCG
>NZ_BDBS01000073.1 GCF_001613105.1 Nocardia pseudobrasiliensis NBRC 108224
TGACCCGCCACTCGGTGCCCTCACTCAACTCCCCCTGGTGCCAGAACACAGACACCGCAGGCCCGGTGATCTCCGCACCGGCCGCAAGGCATTCGCCGACCACAGTCCGGGCAATAGTTTGCGCGTCCTCGATCGTCGGAGTGGTCGAGGTAACCGTCCACACCCTCGCCGTATCCATGACCGACACCCTAAACACGAACGCTGCCGCGCCATCCCTACACGGGATGGCTTGCCACAGAACCTCTCCGGTCACGCACGCGGCCGATCCCCGTGGACCGGCTCGCTCAGACCGCGATGCGCCTATTCCGTGCCAGCGAAGAACTCCTGCCGTATCCGAGCGAACAGCTGCGGATAGTCCATGCCAAAGGCCGTGGCGGCATATCGCACCGCATCGAACGCCGCCTGCATCGAGTCGCCGATGTCGACCGCGACGAAGTAGGTCATCATCGCCGGATATTGCTGCACCTGTTCGCTGGAGCCCGGCAAGCCCGAAACCAACGTCAACGGAATGTCGGCGTCGGTGTCGAGACGATGCCGGGCCAGCGACGAATTGGCGAAATCCGGTGGTGCGGATCTATTTTCATCCATCGCGGTCAAGGCATCGGCGAAGTCGGGGACATCGGTCAGCCCCGCCTGCTCGAACGCCGCGTGTGCGCTGAAACGAGCGAGGTCGCGCTGCCGCTGCGGTGGTAGCGCCTCGATGCCATCGACCAGATCTCGATCCAGCCCCGACAGGTAGTAAGCGGAGATGTAGGTGCCGAGGTCCGCCGCGAGGGCTGCGCTGGCAGGCCGCCCACCCCAGCGGCGGCACAGATCCCGGGCAGCCTCGGCGTCCGGATGGTCCGGCGCCACTGTGACCGGCATGCCGTCGGGCCCGAACACATACACGTGATCCTGGTCGGGTTCGGGGATCTTCTTCGTCGAAGGCGAATAGGCCGCGTCGGTTTTGCGGAGTGCACGGATGCCGGTGTCTGTGTCGTCGGTGGGCCACCACCGCAGCCAGTACTGTTCGCTGGATTCGGTTGCCGTGCCGTCGAAATCGAGGTCCCGGCCGCGGGCGTGCACCCGCAGCCGGTAGCGTCCCGGCAGGATCGGCGCGAACCCTGCTACGGGCTCGCCGTCCAGCCGCATCAACTGCAACAACTCCTCGGATTCGAGGATTGTCTCCTCGACGGCCTCCCACGCCTCGATCCCGTCCGTGCCGGGTGCCACATCGGCTTCTTCGGCTGTGACGGTGACCGGTCCGTGAGCGATACCGGTGAGCACGGTGACGAACCCTGGCCCTGCCCAGACCACTGTCCCTTCGGAGCGAGTGTCGAGGGTATCGGCGTCGACCGCACCGAGGGTGAACTGATGGTGGTCCACCTGCACGGTGACAGTGGTACTGGGCATCGGGTTTCAGGCTCCCTTCACATAAAACGTGTCACCGTCGAGAACACGGTTCTTGGTGAACCACCAGGTGGTGATCCCGCCACCGCGCATGTTCTGGCTTGCGTTGATCAGGCACATGCTGATTCCGTTCGACGCCAATGTTGGGATATTGCGGTAGTCCAGAACCTGCACCCACTCCTGTTTGACGTCGCAGCTGTCGTTGTAGGTACGGGCCGGTCCACCCGCACCACCTCCTTGCGCCGTGGTAGCGAAAGGGTATTCGTCGCACTGCATTCCCGCCGGGCGAGGCCGGGGAACGCGGTTACAGGAGATGTTGCGATTGTTCTGAGCCGTCGCGGGATTGGTGGTCCGGGTCAACGGACTGGTGCCCTTCGGGCTGCCCGGTAGACCACTGGCCTGGCCGTAACCGATGTGCTTGGCCAACTCCGGAACATTGCGGGTCGTCATGTCGAGAATCGGCTCCGCCTTCGGTACAGCGCAGCCGCTGGCACGAGCTCCGATCGCATCGCACCGAACCGTCGGCGCGACAGCAGTTTTCGTTGTCACCGGCGTCGCCTTCGGATGAGTGAACGTGAACTCGGCGAACCCGGTCGTGCGAGAAATCGCGCCTGCGGCGACAGTCGCATTGATCGTGTAATCGCGTATGTAGGTTCGCTCGGACACCGACCGAGGGTCCTCGGAATTGTTGAAATCGTGCTTGCACGAGGTATCCGAACTGCACCACACCGACATCGCATACTTCGCCGCGGTGGCCTCGCCAGTGACCTCGGTGACGTGCAGAACGGTGCGCGCCTTCCAGCCCGTGGAATTCCACGCAGTCTGCAGCTGGTTCTCCTGCACGACCGACAGCGTACCGAGCAACCTCTCCGGATGCTCCCGCTCGGCAATGCCGATCACCCCGTCACGCCACATGCATTGATACGAGCGGTCTCCCGCCCACTGGCGGCTCGGCAGGTTCTTGCAGTAATCCTTGTCCAGATTGCTAGTCCACGCCGGAAGCGCTCGCGGGCGAGCACTGTCATCGGGGCGGCACCACATGTACGGCGCACCACCACCGGCGTGAGACGGCTGACCACACGACGGCAGATCATCCAGGAGCACCGCACCCTGACTCCGCTGCGGGGCCTGTTCGGGCGCCAATTTGGGTTGCGGCACATCGGAATAGCCCGGACCGTTCACCCGGACACGATCGTCGTCCCCGCACCCAGGACAGTTGGCGTCGTCGATGTAGTCCTCCTGCCAGTCGGTGTCGTCGTTGCCGACCGCGGTCGTGGGCCAGCCGATCGTGCCGCCCTGGAAGTCCTGATCAACTGCCTTTCCTCGCGGGCGTTGATCCGATACCGGGAACCCGTAAGGCCCGTTCTCGTAGTTGGTGGCCGCCCACTTGTCGAGAATGCCACCCGAGACCGGGTGCGCCCCGCTCGGCCCCGACCAGTAGATGACACCGTGCTCGAACCGATTGAATCGTCCCATCCCGCCGGAGGTTCCGAGCTCGTCACTGATCGGATATCCGAGAAAGCCTCCCTCCCAACCGGTCTCGCCCCACTTGTCGCGGATCGCACCCGCGACGTAGTAGGCCTCGTTGAGCTTCCAATAGATCGTGCCACCCTGGAAGTACTGGCGGCGGCCGATACCGTCGGGATTGACGAACTCGTCCGAGGTCGGGTACTTGAGAACGCCTGCCTCCCAACCGTTGCGCTGCCAGGCCGCGAAGAAATGATTCACGACCGGATGCGCGCCGCTGTCGGATGACCAGTAGATCGGGCCGTTCTGGAACGTCGAGCGTTTGCCGAACCCGTCGGGATTGCTCAGCTCGTTGCTCGTCGGAAGCAACAGAAAGCTGTTCGGGCCGCCCAGTTCGTTGTACTTGTCGCGGATTGCGCCACACACCTCGTACGGCGCGGGCCAATACACCTGGCAGCCATCGGTGACGCGACGCTGCGCATTGCGCGCGATCATGGCCGCCTCCATGGTCTCGGCCTTGTCGGCCTGCCCCTTGGTGAACCCACCGGGGACTTTCTCACGATCCGACCGCATCTTCCCCGAGACGACGGTCGCGTTCGGATGATCCGTCGGTTTCCATTGCCCGGCAGTCGGTTTCGGCCGCACAGGCGTACTCGGTGAGGGCGACGGTCTCGTCGACGCCGACGGTGGCGTCGATGAACCCTGCGTCGGCGAGGATGGCGACGGGGTCACAGTCTGCGGCGCTGGCCGTGAAGGGGTCGAGGAAGGTGCAGGAACGGGTGAAGTCGTCGGTGTACTCGACGATGTCGGGCTTGGCTGCGCACTGGCGACGACACCGCCAGCAGTCAGCACCGCGATCGCCGCGACCGTGCCGGCCGCCTGCGCCGCACGAATCAACCACCGCCGTCTACGCGGTGAATAGTGCCGGTCAGATGTCATGATCCCCTCCTGTCCACCCCAACAAGAAACGTCACGAGATCTCTGAAACAAACTCTGGCGCAACAGATCCCGTGACAGCGATCACCCTAGGCGGTCCAGCGGCGGGCTGCGCGCAGTTGCTCCCGTACTGAACCGACACCCCTAGCGGACAACCCACCCGACGGCGGCAGGGCCACGAAGTTTTCAGAGGCTTCTCGTACCCCTCGAACCGCGGTCGAACACTCGCTCTCGGCACGGCCACATCGGCTCGACTCACCTCGCTCGTCCCGGTCGGCCGCTTGTCAGGTCGATCACCGGACAGATCAAAGTGCAGATTTAGGTCGCCCTGTGGATCCAGTCACAGACGATATGCTGCGGAAACACGCCCTGAAGCCCTTGTGACGCCCGTGGCCATATCCTGGATATTTACTTCTGTTCGGGATCAGCGGGCAGCTCGGGTCCTATAGTTCGTAGTCAGCGTGCACGCCGTAGCAAGGGGAGGCGAGATGGCGGATCGGGTGGAAATGAACCCCGCCGAGGTACACGCCACGGCTGGGTGGCTGGAATCGTCGGCGCGAGAGTTCACCGACGAAGTGGACAAGCTGATGCGCGAGGTTCATACGTTCATCGGCGGTGACTGGCAGGGCAGAGCCGCCGGATCTCACCACGCCGCGTGGACAGAATGGGAGCAGGGCGCCCGCCAGGTCATCACCGGACTCGAACACGACGCCGCCGCCCTGCACCGAGCCGCGGACGTGGTTGTCAGGACCGATCGCGGTAATGCGAACGGGATCAGCACCACCGGCACCGGGGCAGATTAGAGATGCCTGCCACCGACTATCGCGTCGACCTGGACGGGATGCAAGATCTCATCGACAAGGCCGCCGGTCTCGAGAAACGGATCGAGGACCGGCTGACCGAGATCCAGAAACGGATCGCCGAACTGCACATCACCTGGGCCGGTGACGCCGGCCAAGCACACACGACCGCCGCCGCGGAATGGGCTGCCGGTGCCGCGGAGATGAATGCCGCACTCGGCGACCTCCGCAAGGCGCTCGCGCACGCCCGGTCCGCGTATCACGCCGTCGGGCCCACGAACTACGACATGTGGCCGCAATGACCGCGCCGACGGTGCCGCTGATCGTCTGCCGCGGCGACGAATACCATTCCGCGGGCGAGGTTTTCGGCCAGATGGCCACCGATACACTGACCACGCACTCCGCCTTAGTAACGGTGCTGACCAACCACGCGGGCATGGCCGGTGACGACAGCGTCGGCCAGCAGTGGGCGAACTCGTACGACGAAGCCGCCCAACTGGCGATCTCCACCTCGTCGAAACTCACCACATCCTGCGGGCAGGTCCGCGATCTCATCGTCCTCAGCGCCTACAACCACCAAGTCGCCGAAACAACCGCGAACCTGAAGAACACACCACCACCTCCAGCACCCCAGCTCTCCCCCGATCCCTGCCCGCCCGAGACCACGCCATCAGCGGCGGGAAGCGGGATTCCCGAACCATTCGGGTGGTCGATCATCAAAGACGCAGTCGGAATGGCCTGGCCAGACGGACATCAGGACCAACTGAACACCGCCGCGGCAGCATGGCATACCGCCGCCTCGGACTACCGCACCGTAGCCGCACAAACCCCACAAGCAGTCGATCTCCTCCGAAACCAGCAGTCACCCGAGATCGACATCGCCGCACAGACCTGCACCGACCGGCAAACCGACCTCACCGCACTCGCCGACGCCTGCCAAACCCTCGGCGACGCATGCGGCAACTACGCCCACCACCTCGACGAAGCACACAGCCAGATCCTCCACGAACTCCGCGAACTCACCCTCGAAGCCGCCGCCGGTGAAGCCGCATTCGCATTGCTGATCCCGTTCACCGGCTCGCTATCGGAATGGATCGGCAACAGCGCCCTGGCCGCCCGCATCGCGACCAAAGCCCGCCGAATCGCGACCATCATCACCGAACTCGCCACCAAGGCAACGAAAATCGTCACCGACGCCATCAAACCAATGGTCGAACGACTCAAACCCCTCCTCGAACGCGTCCGCACGTGGGTCGAGGCCGCCCGCACCAAGCTGAACCCGATCGCCCGCCCCGGCAGTACAGCCGCCATCACCGATCCCGCAGTCGCCGCGCTCCCCGAGGCCGAACGTGCGGTCGCGCTGTCGGCTCGCGATATCTTCACTTCCCCGGAATTCGAGGCGATCCGTGCAGCTCAGGCCGAGGGCAAGGCCGCCGAGGTCACCATCAACGGCACCAAGGTGCTCTACGAGCCCGATCTACCGGCCAGCGGGTTCACCCTGTTCGGTGAGCACGGATTCGTCATCGGCCGCGAAGCATTCACCTCCGAGGCTGAGCTGGCGAAAACCGTCGCCCACGAATCCCATAGGCTCGCAACGAGCAGTTCAGCCAGCGGAGTGAGCGGTGAGCTCGCCACGAACGAGACCGATGCGGCCTTCAACTTCGCCGAAACGACATGGAAATTCGTGATGGGAGGATCATGAGCACCACCAGCACCCGGCGGTGGATCGACGCGGCCAAACGCGTCGGCAACGGAGAACTCGAAGGGATCCGCTGCCCCGAGAACGGGGACGACTTCCTGGAAGTGACCTGGATCCCCGGCCCCGGCGACACCGGCGAGTATCGACTCCGCTGCCCTACCTGCGGAGCCGAGAACTTCCTGCGAACCACCCGCGCGCCCGGCAGGAACAGCAACTGACACTCACCGCCCCGCTCGACTCTCCTTGCATAGGGCCGATCGCCATGACAGATATTCACGAGTGGGAGCTGCAGCTCCAGCACGACCTCGACGAGATCCGCCGAATCAGCCAGCAACTCACGAAAGCGGCGGCCAGCATACGAGGCCGGGGCGAGACCCGCGGCGTCGCGGTCGAAATCAATGCCAGCGGTGACATCACCGACTTGCAGATCGCGCCCGCAGCGATGCGCTGGTCCAGCAGCCAACTCAGCCAGGCCATCGTCGAATGCCATCGGCAGGCACGAGCCGAGGTCAAAGCCGAAACCGAACGGCTCCTCCGCACTACGGACCCGCGCATCCGCGATCACATCCTCCAGGCCCGCGACACATCCGCCGGTCCCGAACACAAGACACGGCCTCGGACCGAAGAAGAAATCCAGGCCGCCGACGACGCCTACTTCGAACGCATGAACCGCGGCTGGCGAACCGACCGATAAGAACGGCAACTATGACCGACGTCGATTTCACCGTCACCCACCTGTGGGACCTCACCAGCAAGTTCCACATCACCGGCCAGCTCACCACAGGCGAGATCAATCCCGGTGACGTGCTGGTCGATTCGAAGACCGGCGCCCGGGTCAGGGTGATCGGCATCGACATCCACGCCTCGCTACGACCGCCGGAGTGCACCCTCGTCATCGACCGCGCCGACGTCGCCGCTGTCCGTGTCGGCCAACGGCTTGTCAACGACAAAGCCCTTCGGAACACCACGTCCCAATAGCCGGCCAGGCCCTTCGTATCCGCGCCGGGATGTGCGCCAGCTGTCACGAATCCTTGTGAGGTTCTTGGGCTTGCTTGGCTAGCGCGAGGATGGCCCGGCTCAGGCTGCGGAGATCCGGTGGGTCTCGTTGTTCGCTCTCGACGATGATGTGATGGTCGCGCGGTTCGCCGACCTTTCTGTTGCCCCGCTTACCCATAATGTGCTTCCCGTCCGTTTCTGGAGGTATCACCTGTTCTGGACGTACCGGCCAATCAGTGTCTGATCGCTCTGGCACTGCAGTTTACGACCTCCACCCCGGTCCTGGGCTAGAGTTACAGCGCCGACTGTGGCAACCCGGTTGAACGCGTCGCTTTCGCGCGAAAGGTCAAATCTCCGTGCAGAATTCCTCGCTTCTGGACGAGCTGGTCACCGACGCTGGCCGCGACGGTGTGCAGCAGCTCGTGGTCGGTGCCATCGTCCAGCACGAGGGCAGGGTTTTGCTGCTGCAACGACCGAGTGATGACTTCATGGGCGGCATCTGGGAATTGCCCAGCGGCAAAGTAGAGCCGGGAGAAACCCTCGACCAGGCGCTGACACGCGAGGTCAAGGAGGAAACCGGCCTGGATGTCGTCGGCATCGGGCGCTTTCTGGGCGATTTCGACTATCGATCCGGCAGCGGGAAGAACAGCCGTCAGTTCAACTTCGTCGTCGAGATCGCCTCGGCAACACCGGTCATGCTGCAGGAACACGACCTCTACGCCTGGACCGAACTCACCGAGGAACCACCTGTGACAGACGCGGTGAAGAAGATACTGCTGCGCTACCAGCAAGCCTGAACGCTGACCGTCCCCACCTCACTCCGGTGTGGAACTTCCATTCTGCGGTGTCCTCCTACGCCCCGAGAGGCGGTCCCACTCAGCCGAGGTATGGGTAGTTGCCGGACAGGTAATCGCCGATCTGCTGTCGCATGCTCGGGTGGATGTCGTAGTGGTCCAGTTCTTCTGGGTTGACGAAGGCCACGCCGTCGGCCTCGTCGTTAATCGTTGGCTCCCCGGTAACCGGGAGGCCGATGTAGGTGTTCTCGTATTGCTGGCGTATCTCACCGTCGGTGTAGGCGACGATATGGTTCGGGTTGCTGTACACGCCAAGGAAACCCGTAATCTCCGCGGTGATGCCGGTCTCCTCGTTGCACTCACGCACAGCACATTGGGCGGCGGTCTCACCGAACTCCATGGCTCCGCCGGGCAGCGCCCATTGGCCGGTGTCGCGGCGGCGCTGCAGCAGGATCGCTCCGGAATCGTCGGTGACGAGCAGGTTGCACGCCACCACAAGGGAATTCGGCTTCGGCGCCTGCGGGTCGTAGAAGTACTCGATCCTGCCCATGCGTACAGTCTTTCCCTTCGAGTCGGCCCGCTCTAGGTGTGCCGTCGACGAGCAACGGCCGACGGCACACCGTCGCGCGCTACTTCACAGGCAGCACGGTGAGCTGACTTTCGATGCGCTCGATATCCCTCTCCGCCTTAGCTTTCCGATCCCGTATCCCGTCGACGACGGACGCTGGCGCCTTGGCCAGGAAGCCATCGTTGCCGAGCTTGGCGCTGGTGGATGTGAGATCCTTTTGCGCTGCGGCAAGGTCCTTTTCGAGGCGGCGACGTTCGGCGTCCACGTCGATCGCCTGGGACAGGTCCACACTGATCCGAGCCTCACCGATCGGCAGCGTCGCCGTAACCTGGAAGCCCTCGCCTGCCACGTCGAGTCGCAGCAGCTGCCGGATCGCCGCCTCGTGAGGGCCAAGTACCGCAGTGAGCTCCAGCTGGGCGGGGATGGGCTGGGTATTGCGGACGCCTTGGTCGGAGCGGAATCGGCGAACCTCGGTCACGAACTCCTGCAGTTCGGCAATCTCGGCTTCGGCGGCCGGGTCGCGATAGCCGGTGTCGGTCGGCCAGGTGGCGACTACGACCGATTCGCCGCCGGTGAGGGTCGTCCACAACTGTTCGGTCACGAACGGAACGATCGGATGCAGCAGGCGCAACACCGTATCCAGGACGTGCCCGAGTATCCGGCGAGAATTGTCAGCGGCCGAACCACCTTGGGCGAACGCGGTCTTGGTAAGTTCGAGGTACCAGTCGAAGACCTCGTCCCACGCGAAGTGATACAGCAGATCGGTCAGCTTCGCGAACTGGTAATCGTCGAACAGGGCATCCGCCTCGGCGACAACGGTATTGAGCCGGGACAGGATCCACCTGTCGACCGCGGGCAGGGCCTGCGGGTCCGGCAGTTCGCCGGTGGTGGTGGCACCGTTGAGGAGAGCGAAGCGGGTGGCGTTCCAGATCTTGGTGGTGAAGTTACGGGCACCTTCGACCGATTCCTCACCGACCGGGGCGTCCGCGCCCGGATTGGCCGCACGGGCCAGGGCGAAGCGCAGGGCGTCGGTACCGTAAGCGTCCATCCAGTCGATGGGGTCGACGACATTGCCGAACGACTTGCTCATCTTCTTGCCGTGCTTGTCACGGACCATCCCGTGCAGGGCGATCACCGGGAACGGGGCGGTCTGGCCGTCGCTGAGGTAGAGCCCGAACATCATCATCCGGGCGATCCAGAAAAACAGCAGATCGTAGCCGGTGAACAAGACGCTGTTCGGGTAGAACTTCACCAGCGCATCGGTCTTGTCCGGCCAGCCCAGGGAGGAGAACGGCCACAGCCCGGAGGAGAACCAGGTATCGAGCACATCCGGGTCCTGGGTCCAACCCGGCTCGGTCGGCGCAGCGTCGTCGGGGCCGAGGCAGACGGCTTCGCCGTTGGGCCCGTACCAGACGGGGATGCGGTGGCCCCACCACAGCTGCCGGGAGATGCACCAGTCCCGCAGGTTGTCCACCCACGCGAAATACCGCGACTCCAGGCTCGCCGGATGGATCTGCACTCGCCCGTCACGCACCGCGTCGCCGGCCATCTTCGCCAAGGGCGCGACCTTCACCCACCACTGCAACGACTGCCGCGGCTCGATCGTGGTCCCGCACCGCGAGCAATGCCCGACCGCATGCACATACGGCCGCTTCTCCGTCACGATCCGTCCCTCGGCCCGCAGCGCCGCCACGATCGCGGCCCGCGCTTCGAACCGATCCAGTCCTTGGAACGGTCCGTGCGCGGTGATGACGCCGCGCTCATCGAGCACCGTCAGCGACGGCAGGCTATGCCGCTGGCCGATCTCGAAGTCGTTCGGGTCATGGGCGGGAGTGACTTTGACTGCGCCGGTACCGAATTCGGGATCGACGTGCTCGTCGGCGACGATTGGAATCCGGCGGCCAGTCAGTGGCAACTCGATCTCGGTACCGACCAGATGCCGGTACCGCTCATCGTCCGGATGCACCGCGACCGCGGTGTCACCGAGCATGGTCTCCGCGCGAGTGGTCGCCACCACGATGGCGGTGGTGTCATCGCCGTAGCGGATCGACACCAGCTCGCCCTCGTCGTCCTGATATTCGACCTCGATGTCCGACAACGCGGTCAAACACCGAGGGCACCAGTTGATAATGCGTTCGGCACGGTAGATCAGGCCGTCGTCGTAGAGGCGTTTGAAGATCGTCTGCACCGCCCGCGACAAACCCTCGTCCATCGTGAAGCGTTCGCGGTCCCAGTCCACGCCGTCGCCGAGGCGCCGCATCTGATCGGAGATCTGCCCGCCCGAGGAGTTCTTCCACGCCCACACCCGCTCCACGAACGCGTCGCGGCCGAGATCATGGCGTGACAGGCTCTCTTTGGCGAGTTCGCGTTCGACGACGTTCTGGGTGGCGATGCCGGCGTGGTCCATGCCAGGCTGCCACAGCACTTCGTAGCCCTGCATGCGCTTGCGGCGGGTGAGGGCGTCGATCTGGGTGTGTTCGAAGGCGTGGCCCATGTGCAGCCGACCGGTGACGTTCGGGGGCGGGATGACGATCGAGTACGGGGGCTTGTCGCTGGCGGGGTCGGCGTGGAAGTAACCGGCGTCTACCCACCGTACGTACAGCTCGCTTTCGAGTACCGCCGGTACGAACGTCGTCGGCAGCGTCGAAGGGGCCATCTCTGTACGGGGGTTGGATTCGGTCACAGCAGACCAGCATATGGGCTGCCCACCAGCAGGGTTGCGGCTAGTGGGTGATAGGCCCGGCGCCGGTTGATTGCTCATGGGATCCCCAACGGTTCGTAAGGGCTGGCGAGGGTGAACTGACGGCCGCGGGCGACGGTCAGCGCTTGATCGAGGTCGTAGGCGGCCATGTGCAGCAGGTCGGTGAGCCGATTCGGTTTGGCCGCGCAGACCAGCTCGGCGATCTTGCGGGCCGGGCGCGGATCGTCCAGAACGGCTTGGAAGTAGTCGAGGTTGCGCTCGACCACCAGCAAAGTGGTTTCCAGCTCGCTGACCTCGCCCGCCGAGAGCCGCTGCCACCTTTGGTGGATCCGATACTCGTGGAAGGGACCGGGAAGACAGTGGATACGGTTGGCAGCGCAGCGGCGGTAGCGGGTGGCGAGCAGGTCGATCGCGAAGGCCCAGTCCTGCCATTTCCGTATCGCGGGATCGTAACCTCCGGCGGCAAGTCCATCGCGGCGCCGGTAGACGATCGGCAATGGCGCGTGGTGTTTGCGCGCGATCAGCTGCTCGTCGGCGGGATAGGCGGAAATGGTGAGGCCGTCGAAGTCGCCGACCATTCGCGAAAAGGTATGCACGAAGGCGACATCCGGATCCTCGACCAGGATCTGCACCGCACGCTCAAGGTAACCCCCGTCGGCGAGCAGCGCGGGATCGGTGGCCAGACGATCATCACAATCCAGTGGGAGAACGAAGTCGCAGCGTGCGGCCCGCAGACCCGCGGTGCGAGCCAGTTGCACACCGCCGTGTTCGGGCAGGCGAATAACACGCACACCCTTGTGACCTCGGCACCCTTCGATCGCGCGGAGTGTGGCCGCGTCGTCGGAGGCATCGTCGACAACGACGATCTCTTGCGGAAGGGTGAGAGGTTGCGCCGCTAGGGATTCGATGGCCTCGACAAGGAAGACGCCACAGTTGTGACACGGCACGACAACACTGATCCCCCGGATGCCTCCCATACTCATGCCACCCCTCTCGCAATCGGAGCGGTATGCCTCGCTGTGACAATGATCCTGTTGGCACGGAAGTACTTTCGTTTGTCAGCAGCGTTGCCGGTATCGCTCGAGTTGTTCTCGGAATACGTGGTCACGGTCAGGTGGCCTTCCCAGTGGTGGTAGAGGCGGTCGATGAGTGAGCGGAATTCGGCGGCGGTGTAGGCGGCTTCGCCTTCGATGACCACGCGGCGGCCGGTCCGGTCGGTACGTTCGATATCCGTGAATACTTCCAAGTAGTGGCCTGCACCGGCTGGTGCGCTCTGGATACAGCGGGTCAGCAGTTCTCGCACGTGGCGCCGCCCGAGGTAGTGCAGGACATTGCGGGCGACGACGATGCCGAATTGTGTACGCACGTCATAGTTTTCGATGCGCTGTTCGACGATGTCGAGTCGCTGGGCCAGTTCCGGCTGGTCGGCAATTCGGGTTCGCAGGATCTCGGCCGGGATCTGATCGACAGCGACTGTGTGAAATCCCAAGCAGGCCAGGGCGATGGCGTAGGTTCCCCGCCCGTATCCGAGTTCTAGCGCGGTTTGCGGAGCTCTGGGATCGAGTGCATTGACGAATGCCGCGAACCGGTCGCAGACCGGCGCGTCGAGCCGTTCGGCGGTATCGGCGCCGTCAGTGAGGGCTTTCCGGTAGAACTCGCGTACGGAGCGTTGCGAGCGGATCACGGACATCGTCGTCCCTTCCATCAGAATTCGTCGATTTCCACGGTCTGGCCCGGAATGCGCAGCGACAGGGCCAGTGCTTCCACCACCCGCATCGGCAGGTAATGATCGGCGAGCTGACTGCGGGTTTCGGTGCCGCGCAACCAGTTCTCCATCAATTCACGATTGCTGTCGCTATGGAACAGCCCGTCGAAGGTTTCCTGCGCGACGAACTCCTCACCCGGCATCAACGCCGCGTTGGCTCGCGTGAGGACGTCGGCAACCGCGCCGATCCGGTCGGCGTCGGACCCGCTGGGGACGTCGTAGCAGTGCACGTGCACCGAATACAGCGTCGAGAGCTGGGCTTCCAGATCGACGCTGGAGGTGCGGCCGTTCTTGTTGTAGACACCGGCCGGGAACGTCGACCAGTTGCGGATCGACGGCGTGGTCTGCTCGAACGCCAACGTCCCCACCGTGATCGTCGCCCCGGTGTCGGCGTCGACGAGCCGGAACGTGGAGGTGATGTCAGTTTCGCCGTACCGGCCGGGCTCGCGCGCGAACGCGGCACATGGTGAGTGACCACCAAGGCGGGCCGTGGCCGCGCCCGGCACTCGGCGCTCCTGGTCGGCCGGATAGGCGCCGAACGAGCACAGCTGGAGTCGCAGCGGCCGGTCGGGCATCACCAGCTTGTTCAACGCCAAGATCTGCACCGCGAGGTCGATGTAGTGGTAGGCGCCGTGCATGAGCATCCCGTACCCGTATCGATACGGGTGGTCGTCGCGGGTGACGTACTCGTGCTCGAGATTCCACACCCCGCCCGCAGCGCGCAGATGGAACGATGTCACCGGCGCCTGCCATTCCAGCAGTCGTTCCCGCAGTGGCGCGATCACCTTGCCGTTGTAGATCCTGTGATAGCGGCTCAATGTCATCACCGAATGCCGAACCGACCGCTGCTGCGCGGCCGCAATCAACTCCGCCATCGTCTGCGAAATCCGCGCCGGTTCGAACTGCCCCGCAACCATTGGTGCCAGCACCGGCTTCTCCACCAGCGATGCTGTCCCCTCCTCGACACAGCACCGCAGATACCTCTCATGCGCACCCACCTCTGTCGCGATATACGCCATTGTCGGTAGGCCTCGAACCTTCGCGCCCGCCAACGCCGCCCGTACAGCGTCGCCCCCACCGGCTACCCCTCGACGCCCGGACGGCAGGAACACGCACTTACGCGGCTGCGGATCCACACCGGCGAGACGCTCCTCCACCGCGTGCCGTTCGGATTCAAGGTCGACTATCGAATATGACTGCAGGAAACCGTCTTTCAGCGCCTGGGCAATACAAGGCATGTACTTGTTCGCCACAATCTCGTCGAACCCGACCACCACCAACTGATGTGTTGTCATGATCCGCTCCCCTCGATCGATGCATTAGATACCGGCGGCACAGGACCTCCGGAAAGAAATTGACGCGAATTCCACCCTGGCCCCTCACGCCGATCGCCGCCGAATCGCGCCGATACTGCGCAAAGTGCCTTCAACTTCACTGAGATATGGCAGCCGAGCGCTGGCTTCCGGGTGCCGATTCCGCGCCCACCGGAACGGATAGTTGCCGGGCTCGACCGGCAGCATGACGTGCGTACCCAAACCCGCGATACCAACTCCGAGTCGATCGAAGGCGGTCCGAATGTACTCGTCAGCCCGCCGATCGAAGTAGACCAGCAGCGTAACCCGCTGGGTCAGCGTGTATTCGACCGCCAGCGCGGACGGAGTCTTATCGAGCACGCGGTACGCAAGCCGCGCTGGCATTGAAAGTCCGCCGAAGTCTTCAGTTGCAGTCATGCGGACCCAAGGTGTCCGAAACTCGTCTACGTACACTTCTATTGGGATCCGCAGACTCTGCAGGTAGATATTGCATTGCGTACGGGCGGCCTGTTCGGAGACAAGTTGGAAACGGTCGTCGCTCACCGCCCGATCACCCCGGCGCGCGTCTTTCGCCATGACAGAAGGCAGATTGCGACCCTCACGGTGTGCCAGTAGTGAATTGACCGCGCCGCCATACCGTGCCGGTCTCCGACTCGATGACCTCGTACTGGGCAATGACGACGTTTTCGCAGCCCCCGAGGTGGGCGAGTCGAGGCGTGATCACCGCTGCGGCGTCAAGGCGGCGTATAGCGTTGAGCAACCGCTGAATCGGGTTGTCCACCTCAGGGCCGGGTGCGAGCGTCCGGGCCAAGTCGAGATGTCTGCATTTCGCGGTGTCGCGAATTTTCTTTTCGAAGATTGGCTGCTGAACGCCGGAGATGTCCTTGTCCAGGAAGCCAATAGCTTTCGCCCTCATATGCCCTCTTATTCCGTATCCGAGGAATGGTTGAGCACATGACGTTAGAGTCCCGCGACAGCGATAACCCGGTCTCAGAGACCGGCTTGTCTCGGCGACCTACACGTCCAGGTGAAGACGCTCCGCGAGCATCGCGGCTTGACCTCGGTTTGCCGACCGCGAACTTTGGAGCAGCCGCCCCACCATCTCACGGGCATTCGTGTCGTGGCTGAAATCCTCCGGAGCCACACGTTCGGCATTCAGCAGGTGCAGGAGCGTGCCAGTGTCCTCGCGGCGCAGCTCGTACGCCCGAGCCAGGTGGAGCGCGAAGGTGTAGTGCCGTTCTACAGAGGGACATTCGCACGCGTCGAGCTGGTCGGCGATCCGGAGCGCCTCGCTGGCATCCCCTGCTTCCAGCTCGATCGAAACTGCGTGCAGCCCAACGTTGAAGGGGCTGAACATCGTGTGCCCGATATTCATGGCGACCTTGGCGTCGCCAGCAACCGAGGCGACATCGTTCAATCGGTTCCGCGCTCCCCAGCTGTTCCCCGAGCGAGACTCCGCCACGGCGGCAACGAGATTGAGCGCTCCTCCCATGGCGAGTGCCGAACCAGTTGCACCGAGGTCCGACGCTATCGCCTCGGCGGCGGATAGCGCGAGCTCCACGGCTGCGCCGTATTCATTCGATATCAGCAGCGTGTGGCCAAGATTCCAGCGCGCGACCGCCAATCGGACAGGATCGTCGGCATCTTCAGCAGCCCGTAGTCCACGGTCGGCGACTACGAATGACAGGTCTGTTCGGCCGATTCGTCGGGTCACGGTACGGAGGAGACCGTACAAATCGCTGGCTATGGCCGCGAGCCGCCGATGCTCAGGAGCACGTCGCAACGCGCGGGAAGTTGCCTCGGTGTCGCGAATCAGTGCGGGCAGCCCTGGCAAAAGCTCGCTGTAGCGGTGACTGCTGGACTGCCAGATGCCCCACGCCCGCTCGACACGGCTGGCCAGTTTATCGATGTCGACGGGGTCCTTACCGGTCGACATGAGCGCGAGTGCCAGCCCTTCGCCTGGCGTACCTGACGGAGTCACTACGGCCCTGACATCGCCGAGTAGTGCACCCACCGGCACGCCGAGCGCCGTCGCGAGATCTCGCAATACGCCGGCGCTGGGCGTCTTCCGGCCGCGCTCGATTTGGCCGAGATAGTCAGTGGTTATACCTGCCAAGCCAGCGATAACCGCCTGCGTGCGTCGGCGTTGTTCGCGGTGCAGGCGAATCCGAGCACCGATATCGTCATTGGGTCGTGACGATGTGGCCATGTTCGTCACACTATGACCGGAGGTGCAGGGACGCATGCCGTTCGAGCAGAGTGACGCCGTTCTAGTGCTCTGGGATATCGACCACACCCTTATCGAGACGCGCGGTGTCGGCCGTGCCGCGTACGCGGCAGCGTTCGAACAGGTCACAGGCCATCGGCTGGAGCAGATGCCGCACATCACCGGCCGCACCGAACCCGACATCTACGCGGCCACCGCGAAGCTGCACAACATCGACCCGCCGTCGTTCTCGATATTTGCCGAAGCACTCTCTGCTGCCTACCTCGCGCGGCAAGACGAGCTTTTCCACCGCGGCCGTACGCTGCCGGGCGCAGAGGAAGCGCTGTCGCTGATCGCGGGCACACCAACCATTCGCCAATCGGTTCTCACCGGCAATACGCGGGCAGTGGCACGGACGAAGCTCGAAGTCTTCGGGCTCGATGCATACCTCGATCTGGAAGTCGGAGCGTACGGCGATGATGACGGGAACAGACCAGCATTGGTTCCCATTGCTCAGTCCCGGGCCACCAAGAGCTACGGGGCCGCGTTCGACCACCACAACACCGTTCTCATCGGGGACAGCCCCGCGGACGTCGAAACCGCTCGCAAAGGCGGCGCCAGGGTCATAGCCGTAGCAGCTGGCGGCACACCAGCATCGGCACTGGCCGACGCTGACGTCGTCCTCGATGATCTGACCGACACCGACGCCCTCACGAAAGCCATTCGAGCGCAATGAGTAACGGACCTTCGTGACCAGCGACCGCCTCCACCATGCTCATGCTGCGGCTTGTCATCTCCCTGGAGCCCGCACTGGTTCGGTTGGTGTGGTGATGATTTCGGCAGGTTCCTTCCAATAGTCCGTGTTCCTGCCGTAGTTGGGGGTGGTGTAGGCGCGGTCCCACGCGGCATCCTCTGCGAGCAGTTCACGCCAGGGGGCGACCTCGACGTAGAGCACACGCATCGAATTGAGCGCACCGTGATGCAGATCAGGGCCGTCGGTCGAGGTGGCATCCTCGGCGACCGCGACCTCGTAGTTGCGTTCGAGCCCCGCACGCACGGTGGCTTCGACACACACGTTGGTTTGCAGACCGGCGACCAGAAGCCGTTGCACGCCCATGCTTCTCAAGATCGGATCGAGTTCGGTGTAGGCGAAAAAGGAGTGGCGCGTCTTCTCCAGCACGAGCTCACCACGCTGCGGGGCGACCGCTTCCATCAGTTCATAACGCCACTGCCGCTCCTCCGGCGTGAGCACGGGCAGGCGAGGTCGCCGGGATCGCAAGTGCCGGGCGGCGCGCGGATTGGCCGCCAGCTGCCCGGCCGGGCTGCTCACCTGCCGGGAATGCACCACCGCGACATTGCGGGCGCGCGCCGCGTCCAGCAGCTGCCGACATTCGGCGACGACTTCGTCCAGTCGCCAGATCGGCGGCCACCCCAGAGCATCGCGAAGCCCATCCTCGGCGATGTAGCCGTTCTGCATGTCGATCATCAGCACTGCAAGGTCGCTCACCGTCCGCCTCCTGCCACACCAACTCCGTCTCCCCCATGATCGCTGCCGCCGGACGTCACCGCGGGGATTCGTGCGGCCCTACGTGCACCAAAACTCCCGATTGCCTTGACACAACGCCTGTTCGCCGCTCCTATGGAATATGCGAGGGACACACAATCCGCGCCGAACGAAGGATGTGTGTCGATTTGATTGCCCATCAAGGCGGGTCTCCCGCCGATCATCTACCCGGAGAAACCCCGGCACCTAGTGGATGCCGATCCACACCAGCAACGCCGAAGCACCACGGATGCCAGCGCCGCTCGCGGCGCGCGCGGCGGATTCTCCAGCGTTGCCGATCCCAGGCCGAGGTGTCCTGATGCCCAAGCCTGAACCGACTCCGACACCAAGCCGCTACGTGTCGATCAAACAGGCCGCGGCACGCGCAGGCGTCAGCACGGACACCATCCGGCGCATGATCGGCGACGGAAGCCTCCCCGCCTACAGATTCCGCGGCCAGATCCGCATCGCACTCGAAGACATAGACAAGGCCATGCGCCGAGTGCGATAACCGGCAGCGACCACGGTCGCTGACCGCATAGATATTGCACGTATATTGCACGAAAACGGCTGGCTATCGCGAAAACCGCGATGACCAGCCGTTTTTCTGTGGTCCCAGCTGGTTTCGAACCAGCGACCTCTCGCGTGTGAGGCGAGCGCTCTCCCACTGAGCTATGGGACCGTAATGTGGGGTTCAGGTGGGCTTTGCGTGCCGTTCCGAACGAGATGGAACCTTAACACGGGGTACCGGCGTGACACCAAATCGGGGATCTAGCTGTGTGTTTGTCGGGTTGGGTGGCGCGGCGGGTTGGGGGGAGGCCTTGAAGCGACCGATCGGTATATATGTGCGAGGGGTGAGCAGGGGCTCAGCGGGGAAACTACCGGGGTGTTATTCATATTTACCCCTATCTACCAGGCGATTTGTTGGTGGTGTGGATCGTGGGCTAATGTTCTCTCTCGCCACCGGATGGCAGGAAAGAGCCGCCGGGAAGCGGAAATGCGGATGTAGCGCAGTTGGTAGCGCATCACCTTGCCAAGGTGAGGGTCGCGGGTTCGAATCCCGTCATCCGCTCGAAGGCCAACCCGGCCTTGGTTGGCGGTGTGGCCGAGTGGTGAGGCAACGGCCTGCAAAGCCGTGCACACGGGTTCGATTCCCGTCGCCGCCTCTTAGAGGCAACCCACGCGCGATTAGCTCAGCGGGAGAGCGCTTCCCTGACACGGAAGAGGTCACTGGTTCAATCCCAGTATCGCGCACCAGCTAGATGAGAAAGCCCCGGTTCCCGCCGGGGCTTTCTTGTGTCCTGAGGACGGTTTTCGCGGCTGATCGTGACTGCGCTTGCGTGTCAACGTCTTCGCCGCATGCCCTCACTTCTGGGGTCCCCTATGTCCCAATGGCAGAATTTGCGAGGGCTCGAAGGCTGTACTGCCCCTGGCAATGTCGTTCGAACGCGGGATCTGGTGAATGGTTGAGGTATTGACGGCTCGGTCGCGCACTTCGGCCGAGCAGTTGGAGGAGTTGCGGCTACGTCTGGGTCGGCCCTGGTGGACGGCCTTGGCGGCAGTGCTGGGCGGGGTGGTGTTACTCGGCTGGCGGGCAAGCACATACGGCAGTTGGATGGTCGACGACGCGGGCATCACGTTCGCGTACGCGCGCAGCGTCGCCGAGGGTGCGGGGCCGGTATTGCAGGTCGGTGCGGAGCCGGTGGAGGGATTCTCCGACCCCACTTGGCTTTTGGTGCTGGTGGTGGGCAAATGGTGTGGACTGTTCGATCGGGGAGCGATTTTCGGCGTTCCCGACTATGTGCTGTATCCGAAGGCGATCGCGCTGCTGTGCTGCGCGGGGATCCTGATCGCGTGCTATCTCGCCGCGCGTCGGGTGTCGCGGTGGCCCGCGCTGGTGACCTTCGTGACAGGCGCTGTGCTGGCGGCGATTCCGTCGTTCGTGATCTGGTGTTTCTCCGGCCTGGAGAACTCACTGTTCGCGCTGGCGGCGTGCGCGCTGGCCGTTCATCTGTTTCGGGCGGTGCTCGATGATCGGCTGTGGACGCCGTCGGTGGCGGTGACCGCCGGTGTGATCGCGGCGTTCGCGGCGTTGACCCGTCCCGACGGACTGATCTATCTGGCCGCGTATCCCGCGGTTTCGGTGATTCTGGTTCGGCGGGCGACCTGGTGGCCCGCCCTGCGGGGAGTGTTGTATTCAGCGATCGCGTTCACGGTTCCGTTCGGGGCCTATCTTTTTTGGCGGATCAGCGAATTCGGGCGACTGGTCGCGAATACCGCTGTGGCCAAACATCAGGCGATGCCGACCGTGCACGATCTGACCAGGGCCGGGGAGCTGGTGCAGTACGCGGGCGCACCGGCGGTCATCGCGGCCGTCGGCATCGTCGGACTCGCCCTGTCCGCGCCGAGTAGATGGCGTGACGGAGTGATCGCGTTCCTGGCGCCGCTGGCGCTGGCGATGGTCGCCTACTGTGTCCTGCAGCCGGATTGGATGGCGCAGTTCCGCTTCGCCACCCCGGTATGGGCGCTGGGCGCGATCGTCGCCGTGATCTCGGCGGGTGAGCTGCTGGCGCGCCTGCGCACGCACCGCCGAATTCTGGTGGTGCTGGTCCTGATCGGGGCCCTGATCCCTTCCGGCAGCGCGTTCGCCGCGGAGACCGACACCTTCCGGACCGATCCGGATGTGCCCCTGTGCTGGATCGCGCAGCGGTTCGGGCGCGTATTCAACGGCTACGCCGATATTCTCGAGCTTCAGCAGGGCAGCCTGCTCGCGCCGGATATGGGCGGCAGCTCGCTGACGTCGCGGCTGCGGCTGATCGATATGGCCGGACTCACCGAATCGCATATCGCGGACATCTATGCGGGCACCAGCCACACCAGCCTCGAGGACTACGTGTTCGAACAGGTGAAACCCACCTTCGTGCATACCCACGGCGCTTGGATGTACAACGAGGTCACCCTCGACCCGCGGATGGAACGCGACTACTACCGGATCCACCAGTCCCAGGACCCGAACCGGCCGGACGAGGAATGGGTGCGCAAAGACGTTGTGCGCGAGGACGGCCAGCTCCAGCAGCTGCGCCAGTACGCCGGCCGGGTGCTGCCGGGCCTGCTGCCCGGATACCGGCCGACCGGCAGTTGCGGAGCGGTATTGAAGCCGGGCCAGCGACTCGCTGAATAATTCAATTACCTTTTACTTCAATATCATCAGCGATGTCGTGGCCGTAAAATGTTGTGACACATACCATCATCTGCTCATTTTCGCGAAACCCCCTCTCCCACTAGGGGTTTCATGCGTTCTCTGCCGAGCTTACAGTTAGGAGGTCTGCGACCGGAGAATCAACCGGAGCATTTGCGAGGAATCCCATGTACAAGAAGTTCGCCGCCATCGGCGCTGCCATGTTCGCGTTCGCCGTTCCCATGTCGGGGGCGCAAGCCCTCGGGGACCCGTCGCCCGGCTGGCCCACTCCCCCGCCGCCCGACAAGATCGTGATCGATGTCGTGACAGTCAATGGTTCGGGGTGCCCGCAGGGCACGGCGGCCGTGGCGGTCTCACCCGACAACACGGCCTTCACGGTGACCTACAGCCAGTACACCGCGCAGGTCGGGGTGGGCTCGACCCCCACCGACTTCCGCAAGAACTGCCAGCTCAACCTGAAGGTCCATGTCCCGGGCGGCTTCACCTACGGCATCGCCTCGGCCGACTACCGCGGCTTCGCCTCGCTGGCCAAGGGCGCGACCGCGCTCGAGCGGGCACGCTACTACTTCCAGGGCAATTCGCCGACCGATTTCGTCGACCACACGTTCAAGGGTTCCTTCGAGGACGACTGGCAGGCCACCGATTCGACCGATGTCGCATCGATCGTGTATCTGCCCTGTGGCGAAAACCGCAATTTCAATATCAACACCCAATTGCGGGTGGACGCGGGCACTTCGGATCCGAAGAAGACCACCAGCTTCATCACCATGGATTCCACCGATGGCGCCATCAACACCACCTACCACTTCGCGTGGAAGAAGTGCTGACGCGCGCTGAATACAATTGAAGGCCCTGGTTCGGCCCCGGCTTCGGCCGGGGCCGAGTTCATGCGGCCAGTTCCACGCCCAGTACGCGGGCCAGTACGCGCGCTCCCGGATCGGTCAGTTCCAGCGAGCGACGCGTGCCGTGCCGTCGCACCCAGCCGGCGGACTCCATCCTGGCCAGCACGGCCGCGCCCAGCGCGCCGCTGAGGTGGTGACGCTGTTCGCTCCAGTCCACGCAGAACCGCAGCAGCGGGCGGCGCGCATCGCGCACCGAATCCAGATTCACGCCGAGTTCGGCGAAGACCGGATCCGCGGCGGGGCCGAGTTCGTAGGGATGTTCGCGCACCGGCGCGGACAGCCGATCCCCCTGTGCGCGTTCGGTTCCGGCGACGCCGTCGACACGCACGAGGGCACCGTGGTCCAGCAGCGCCTCGGTTACCGCGACGCCGAGTTGTCCGGCCAGATGGTCGTAGCAGCTGCGGGCGCGGCGCATGGCCGCGGCGCGGGTGGATTCGCGCAGCGACCGCACCGGCCGGGTGGGGGCGAGGACGGCCAGCGCCTCGATCGCGAGGCCGACCTGTGGATTGGCCAGGCGGTAGTAGCGGTGCCGACCCGACCGCTCCACGCTCAGTAGTCCGCCGTCCACCAGCCTCGACAGATGTTCGCTGGCGGTCGAGGCCGCCACCCCGGCCTCGGCGGCCAGAATCGAGGCGGGCAAGGCGCGACCGTCCGCGAGCGCGGCCAGCACCCGGGCCCGGGTGGCATCGGCCAGCAGGGCGCCGACCGCGGCGATGTCGGCGTATCCGTGCAGGGGGCGATTGTCGGTCATGGACCCAGTCTGCCGCGCGCATACTTCGGCGGCGACCGAATCGTGGGCGCATCCCGCGCGGCCATTCTTCGGCGCGTGCCGAAGGGTTTCCGGGCGAGACTGCGGATATGACTGCTTCGATGCTCCGCGAGACATCGCTCGACGCGAATCGTGGTCGCGTGCTTGCCGTGCTGTGCGCCGGGATGTTTCTCGTGCTGCTGGACGTGACCATCGTGAATGTCGCGCTACCGAGTATCGGGCGCGGGCTGCACGCGCCGATTTCGATGCAGCAGTGGGTGGTCGACGGATATGTCGTGGCCATTGCGGGGCTGCTGCTGGCGGGTGGGACGCTCGGTGATCGGGTCGGTCATCGGCGCGTGCTGATCGCGGGTTTCGCGGTGTTCGGGGTCGCGTCGCTGGTGTGCGCGCTCGCGCCGGACGTGGGGGTGCTCATCGCCGCGCGGGTGGCGCAGGGTGTGGGCGCGGCGCTGCTGTTGCCCAGCACGATGGCGGTGATCGTCGACGTCTATCCCGAGCGCGGGGAACAGGCCAAGGCGCTGGGCGCGTGGGCGGCGGTCTCGTCGCTGGCCCTGCCCGCCGGGCCGCTGCTGGGTGGTGTGCTCACCGATGGGCT
This sequence comes from Nocardia pseudobrasiliensis NBRC 108224, assembly GCF_001613105.1. GTDB lineage: Bacteria > Actinomycetota > Actinomycetes > Mycobacteriales > Mycobacteriaceae > Nocardia > Nocardia pseudobrasiliensis. Next base: position 23,643 of record NZ_BDBS01000073.1, read on the forward strand.
CGGATGGCGGCCGGTGTTCTGGATCAATGTGCCGCTCACCGTGTTCGCCATCGGTGCGGCCCTGCTGGTGGTGCCGAATCGCGACGGTGATCGCGGGCGGTGGGTGGATGTGCTCGGATCGGTCGGATTCGTGGCGGGGCTGGGCGGGCTGGTGTTCACGGTGATCGAGGCCGGGCATCGGGCCGGGGTCGCCGTGGTCGTGGCCTCGGGGGTGGTCACGGCGCTCGGGTTGTCGACCGCGCTGTGGTCCGCGCGCCGCGGCGAGCATCCGATACTGCCGCTGGATCTGTTGCGCCGCAAGGAATTCCTGAGCCCGAACGCGGTGGCGCTGATCATGAATCTGGTCTTCAACGGTCTGCTGTTCGTGGGCATGCTGTATCTACAGGAGGTGCTGGGCTTCTCGCCGCTGACGGCCGGGGCGATGGTGTTGCCGTTGGCGATTCCGCTGGTCGCCCTGGCACCGGTGTCGGGACGTTTGACCGCCGCCCGCGGCCCCCGCACCGCCGTAAGCATCGGCTGCGTATTCGCCGTCGCCGGTTCGCTGCTGCTGATCGGGATCAGCGCCGCGGGCGGATCCGGTTGGCTGCTGAGTGGTTTCACGCTGCTCGGCTGCGGAGCGGGCCTGGTGACCACCGCGGTCGTCGCGGCGGTCGTGCGCGCCACTCCCCCGGATCGCTCGGGCCTGGCCACGGGCGTCTCCAATACGGCCCGCCAGATCGGCACCGCCACCGGCGTCGCGATCTTCGGCGCGATCGCGGGCTCACCCCAGGAACCGCATTTCGTCCCGGCCCTGCACGCCCTCGCTGTGGCGGCAGCGCTCGCATGGTGTGCCGCATTGGCGCTCACGCGTTTCGGAGTACTCACCGAATAGCGCCATCTCGGGCACCTGATCGACGCCACAGCAGTCAGGGCCGATGTCGCATCCGGGTCCGCGCTCCGAGCGAGATCGAATGACTCGGGCCGACTTATCCAGCCGGATCCAGATCACCCATGCTCCCGCTCCACGCGCGAGCCCACCTCACCCACGCCCCCGTACCAGCCGAGTTCGAATCGATCCGCCCCCGACCCGCCGGGACCGGATCACTTACCTTCCACGATCCGCGCGGGCTCGAATAGCCGAACCGAGCACCCCGGAATCGGACACGCGGCCGGTTCACGGCCGGATGCGGGGCGAGCGCATACGCTTTCGAATGGACGTGCGAAGTGTAAGGGGACGCGGTGACGACGAGCCGGATGGATGCGGCGGGTGAGGGGCTGCTCGAGGATTTGCGGGATGGGCTGTCCTTCGGGCTGGAGGAGATCGATGAGACCCTGGCCGCGATGGTCGCCGCGCAGGCGGAGGAGCGGCCGCGCGACGGTGAGCTGATCACATTGCGGCTCGGGCTGGACGGGGAGCGACCGGAAACGTTGACGCTGTTGGGGGCGCGGTACGAACTGTCGCGTGATCGGGTGCGTCAGGTGTACACCCGGGCGGTCGGGCAGATGATTCGGCGCGTGCAGGCCACCGGGGTGCCCGATACCGCGGTGTTCGCGCAGCGCTATCCGGTCGGCTGGGGGGACGAACGGCTGGTGCGGACGCTGCTCGCGGAGACCTATGCCACCGATGCCGATATCGCGGCGCAGGATCTGGCCTATCTGAAACTGCGCCTGGCGGGGCATGCGCTGATGGACGCCAAGCGGATCGCCGGATTCGTCTTTCAGCGCATCGCGGGCTGGCAGCAGCGCGGGCGCTGGCATCCGGCCGAGCCTCGGGCATTGGAATCGGTTGGCGTACAACTGGTTCCGCTGCTGCGCCGGGTCGATTGGCCTTCGGGTTCGCCCGCCGCACTGCCCGGCGCGCCGGTGGACACCCTCGACGCCGATGACGACGCGCTGGGTTCGATGTTCACCGAGAAGCTGGGTCGGGAGGCCGGATTCGCGACCGCGCTCGAGGCGCGGCTGCTGCGCGTCCTCGATCAGAGCGAACAGGTCGACGCGTTCGTCGAGCGGCCCGCCGCGATCGACTACCGACTCGACGGCGCGCGGCGTACCCACTGTCCGACGGTCGCCGCCCACCTCGCCGACGGCAGGGCGCTGCTGATCGATGTGGTGCCGCTGGGGCGACTGGCCGTACACGGCAATCGCGTCAAACTCGCCGCCGCGCGGGCCTGGGCACACGAACGAGGTTGGGGCTGGCTGGTTTTCACCGGCAGCAAACTCACCGAACCCGATCTGTCGCGATACACCGTGGCCGCCCAGCACGAGAATCTACTGCGCAACCGATTGGCCGCCGGACCGCTCGACTGGTCCGAATTCCGGCCATACCTCGACGAAACCGGTATCGACGTGGTGGATCTGGCGGCCATGACGCTCCGGTACAACTGGCGCTGGGAACGCGGGCCGTTCCGCCTCGCCCGCGATCTCACCGCCTGACCCGTTCGATCGCGTCCCATGTTTGCCCCGGCTCGACGCGGGCAGGACGAGCACATCGCCAAATTTTCGATTGTCGCGGTGGGCTCCGGCACCGAGGCCGGGGTCGACACCATGTGCTTCGACAAGACCGGCACCCTGACCGAGGGCCGATTGCGACTGGTCGCGCTCGCCGACCTCGACGAGGATGGGCCGACCGAACAGGCCGGGGAATCCGCCGCGACCCGCCGACTGCTGCGCGCTGCGGCCCGCGCCTGCCCCAATCCGGAAGACGGCCCGCTGGTGCACGCGACCGACCGCGCGGCGGTCGAGGCCGCCGACGCCCATCTCGGCGCGAGGCCGCCCACGTTTGGGATCCGATCGAGGAGATCCCGTTCGAGAGTTTCCGCGGCTATGCCGCAGCTATCGGCCACACCGCCCATCACCTGCGTCATGACGCCCGGAGTGAACCGCTTCTTCGGCGGTGTTCCCCTGGGCCCCTGGCCTGGACCATCGTGATCGGCTGCGCCGCGGGCGGCACCGCCGCGTCGATTCCGGCGGGGCGGGCCGTGCGGTAGAACCGCTCAGTGCAGCAGGACGCCCGCGGCGATGAAGGCGACGATCACCAGCATGGCGAAGCAGGTGATCAGCTGCCAGTGCACCAGGGCCTCACGCTGTTTGGCGATGGTGACGCGCAGGGTGGCGTCGACGCGGTCGTGATCGGCGATGCGGCGGCGCGCCGAATCGAGATGCTCCACGACCTGCTCGGCGCGCTCGAGCCGGTGCAGCAGCTTGTGCACCTGTTTGGCCTTGTCGCGAGTAGCCTTGCGCGCCAAGGCCAATGCCGTGCGCTGATGAACGAGTTCCTGACGCTGCTGCGCGATCAGCAGCGCCTGCGCGCGGGTGTGCTGCTCCCAGTCGGCCACTGTTGCCCATCCTCCGGTGGTGTCGTCGCGATATCCCCAGGCCAGCTCGCCGGCCACCCAGCCCTCGATGAATTCCCGGACCGGCCAGGGATCTTCGTGCGGTCGCACCACATCCGCCGGACCGGCCGAGAGCATGCCGGACACGGCTTGATATCTACAAACCAGCGGGGCGAAGTCGTCCACCCCGAGCGCCGGCAGCCGCGCCACCCAGTATCCAGGCGGGCACAGCCACAGCACCTCGTCGCAGCCCACCGCGCGCAGCCGGGCCGTGCGCTCCTGCGCATCGGCCAGGGCGACCGGCGCGCTGCGCACCTCGATCGCGTATCGGCGAGAACCGTTGCGCCACAGCACACTCGGCGTCTGCGCGCCCAGCGGCCTGTCGACCTCGGCATCGTCGGCGCCGCAGGCCAGCAGCCAGCCGCGTAGCCAGTATTTGAGTCGCTGCACATCCCAGTGACAGTTACCGCAGTCGGCCTCGCGGCACCGCTCCCCCGACTCGTGGCCGCGCGGATTCGGTTTCACCACCGGCAGATCCGTCGGTTCCGGGGCCAGCACTGCCGCGTGCCCGCGTCCGGCCTCGGCCCGTTCCTTCGTGCTCACGCGACCACTTCCCCTACACCGTGCACCCGCGAACCGATGCGATCCGCCCCCTCCAGAGTGCCGTAAAGATCAGGCCCCTTCACGGGCAGGCGACCGGATTCGTTATCCAACCGGGAGCACAGCGTGACCAATATCGCCCATCGGATCTCGATCCGACACCCAGCGGTCGGTATTAGGCTGCCGCAATGACGCCGACAGCCACCGCGCAGATCTCGTCACCGCTGCGCGTCGCCCGGGTGGCGAATTCGGTGGCGTTCGGATTGCAGGGCTTCTTCCTGGCCGTGGTGCTCACCGAATTGCCGCGGCAGCGGGATCGGTTCGGGCTCAGTGACACCACGATTCTGCTCGCGGTGGTGTTGATCTCGCTGCTGGCGGCCGGGGGCAGCCTCCTGGCCGAGCGGCTGGCGGTGCGCTGGTCGAGCCGGGTGGCGTTGCGAATCGGGTTGGGGCTCATAGCGTTCACGGGTGCGGGCATCGCGCTGGCACCGAATACCGCCGTGCTGTTCGTCGCGCTCGGCGGGTACGGGATCGCATTGGGCGTGGTGGACGCGAGCACCAATATGCAGGCGGTGTTCATTCAGCACGGCTACGGCCGGTTCGTACTCGCGTCGTTCTACGCGGCGTGGAGCGCGGGCTCGATTCTGGGCGCGCTGTTCGTCTCCGCGTGCGAGAAGACCCATGTGACACTCACCCCGGCGATCCTGGTGGCGGCCGGTGTGGTGCTGGCGGCCGGGCTCGCGCTCGGGCCTCGATTACTCGGTACCCGTCAGGCCGAGGCCGAACCCGCCGAGGCGGCCGCGGCCGAGATCGTCGGGCTGCGGGCGTATTTCGCGCTCGGGGTGGCGATGGCGCTGGTATTCGCGATCGATCTGGCGGTGGGCAACTGGTCGGCGCTGTATCTGACCGACGAACTGCTGTCCTCCTCGGCGACGGCCGCGCTGGCGCTGGCGGCGTATCAGGGCGCGTCGCTGCTGACCCGGCTCACCGGCGATATCTTCGTGCGCCGCTTCGGACCTCGGGCGGTGGTGCGGGTGGCCGCCTCGATCGGCACGCTCGGACTCGTACTCGTGGTGGCCGCGCCCACCCCGGCGCTCGCGCTGGCGGGATTCCTCGTGGCGGGGCTGGGGCTGCCGGTGATCGCGCCGCTGTGTTTCAGCGAGGCGGGCGAACTGACCGGCGGGCGCGGCCTCGACGCGGTCATCGCGCGACTCAATCTGTTCAACTACGCGGGAACCCTCGTCGGCGGCGGAGTGGTCGGCGCGCTCGCCGCCGCGGCCTCCCTGCGCGCCGGATTCGCGATTCCGCTGATCTTCGCGGTGCTGCTGATCCTCGCCGCGCGCTACTTCCATCCCAGGCGCACAGGCTGATTCAGCGCGCCCGGTCCGCGATCAGGAAGTAGCGGCCGCCGATACAGGCCAGTTGCGGTCGATCCATAGAAATCTCACGCCCCCGATGCTCGAGCTGAAAACACTGCGCGGCCAGCACATTTCGCACCCAGTCACTACCTCGCCCGTAATTCACGGCCACCAGCAGCTGATCCCCGTCCCAGGTGATCCCCACGGGCGTGCGATAGGTGCGACCCGAGCGCCGCCCGGTATGGACCACATTCGCGTATCCCTCGACCCGCCCGGCGAACAGCCGAAAGCCCGGATTGGTCACCCGACGATTGAACCCGGCGAGCAGACGCATCGCTGTCATCTGTTCAGCCTACGCACGGGTGCGCGCCGGGACACCTGAGCGAACCGGTCGCTCGGATGTGGCGCGATGGATGGATGAGCGACTTCCCAGTCATCGTGGGCCGGGCTGGATTGTGGAGCGCCGAGGACCTCAGTGATGTTGCGGCGACCACCTTTCCGCTGGCGTGTCCGCCGGGGTTGGCAGCCGAGGACTTCGAGCGGCTTACGGCAAGCTTTCGGGCCGGGGCCCGGTGGTGCGAGGACTACATCATGCGGAAGGAGTTGTGAGCGGCTTGGCGATCGCTACGTAGCGCGAGCTCAGATACAGCGCGTGATACGGCTCCGGGACCTCCGGCAGCGTCCGGTCGTAGCGGGCGGCGAGATCGGGCATGGTCGCGGCGGTCGCGGACCAGCCGTGCGCGCCGAACCAGTTCTCCGGCTCGGAGCGGTCGTCGGTGTAGAACAGGTCGCGCAGGTCTATATCGCCCATCGGCGAGTTCTTCAGATGCTCCTTCTGGAACCCGATCATCTCGTCCAGGTCCTCATAATTGCTCAGCGCGTCGAGCGCCACCCGACTACCCGGCGCCGAGAGCCGCTCGATCCGCTCGAACAGCGAATCCTGCGCCGCGCCGGGCAGATACGGCAGCAGCCCCTCCGCGCTCCAGGCCGTGGGGGCGGTCGGATCGAATCCGGCGTCGAGCAGGGCCGCGGGCCAGTCGTCGCGCAGATCGATCGCGACCTCACGCCGCTCGGCGGCCGGGGAGGCGTCGTTGTCGGTGAGCACCCGGCGCTTGAATTCGAGCACCTTGGGCTGATCGAGTTCGAATACGACCGTGCCCGCGGGCCAGGCCAGCCGGTAGGCGCGGGCGTCGAGACCCGACGCCAGGATCACCGCCTGCCGCACGCCGTCGGCCGCCGCGGACAGGAAGTGATCGTCGTAGAACTTGCTGCGCAGGCCGATCGTGCCCGCCATCAGCAGCGAATCGTGGTGGGCGGGATCGTCGATAAAGCGCGCGATCCCCTCGTGCCCGGCGGCCGCGACGAACAGCGCGGCGTATTCGTCGCGAACCAGCGCATCGGGCTGCGTGGTCTCCATGGCCCGGGCGGCGGCCACGCCCAGCGCGGTGACCCCCACGCTGCTCACGATGTCCCAGGTGTCCCGTTCAGTACGCACGGCATTCCTCCGATAAGTAGAACCAGCTGTGACGCAACAGAAAATGAGCGATCGTCCGTGATGACGGACACAATCGTGATCTTACCTCTGTTAACTAAATTTCGTCCAACTGGAAGGAACGCCCCGCTGGGTTCAACACATCCGAAGAATCCGGCGACCCAAATCAGGACAGCAGTTCGGCCCGCAGCGCGGTGATGTCGTCGTCGGTCAGCTTCAGGCCCTCGTGCACGTAGTTGTCGAAGGAGCCGTAGGTCTGGTTCACCTGATCGAAGGCCGCGTCCAGGGCCGCGGGGACCACGCCGTTGAGGCCGTCGTTCGGGCCCGCGTTGCGATAGAAGTTCGACAGCAGGTAGTCGTAGGTGACGGTCTGGCGGTCGACGCCCAGGACGGTCAACAGCACCGCCGACATCCAGCCGGTGCGGTCCTTACCCGCGGTGCAGTGATAGAGCACCGCGCCGTCGTCGGTGGACAGGATGTCGTGCAGGACATCGGCGAAGCCCTGATTCGCGCCCGGCGCGGTGATGAACGCGCGGTACAGATCCGGGCCCGCGGCGAAGGCCGAGGCCATCACCTGCGGCGGCGCCTGGCCGATGATGTCGTCCCAATTGCCCTGCGCGCCCGCGGGAATGCGATCGGGGGCGATGGCTCGCTCGACACCCATGCGCAGATCGTCGACGTAGCGCACCCGACGCTCGGACAGCGCGGCCAGGTCGGCGTCGGTGGCCTTGCTCAGCTCGCCGGCGCGGAACACCAGACCGGAACGGACCACGCGGCCGTCGGTGGTGCGGTAGCCGCCCAGATCGCGGGCGTTGAGCACGCCCTGCAAATGCAGCGAGCGATCGTCGAGACCGCTCACCACCGAACTCGTGGCCGCCGGTGGGTCGACAGCCAGCGCCGTACCGACCGCGGGACCGAAGGCGAGGGCGACGCTCGCGGCCGCGGCCGCCGTGACGCGAACGGAACGATGGACCATGACAACTCCTGGACGGTCGTACAGCTCTCGAACTCGTCGCCACGGTACACCGAGCGGTTGCTCGGTCAGGCGGCCGGTACCTCGAAGCGCGACAGCGCCAGCAGTCGCGAGATGGCGCGCAGATACTTCTTGCGGTATCCGCCGCCCAGCATCTCCTCGGAGAAGATCTTGTCCAGCTTCACTCCGGACACCGTGACCGGAATGCCCGCGTCGTAGAGCCGGTCGGCCAGTACCACGATGCGCAGCGCCACCGCCTGATCGGTGACGGTGTGCACATCGGAGATGAACACCGCCGACACCCCGGAGATCAGCGCGCCGAAGCGCGACGGATGCAGTGTGCTCAAATGCTTCAGCAGGGCCTCGAAGTCGTCGAGCGTGGAACCCGATGTGGCCCCGGCCTTTTCGACCAGCGCCTCGGGCGAGGTCGGCTCCGGCGCGGGCGGCAGATCGCGGTGGCGATAGTCCGGGCCGTCCACGCGGACGGTCTCGAACAGCGCGCCGAGTTTGCGGATCTCGCGCAGGAAGTCCTGGGCGGCGAAGCGCCCCTCCCCCAACTGATCCGGCAGTGTGTTGGAGGTCGCGGCCACCGATACGCCGCGGGCGGTCAGCTCGCTCAGCAGCCGCGACACCAGCATGGTGTCGCCCGGATCGTCGAGTTCGAATTCGTCGATGCACAGCACGCTGTTGCCCGACAGTCGCTCGACCGCGTTGGTGAAACCCAGCGCGCCCACCAGATTGGTCACCTCGCCGAAGGTGCCGAACGATTTCGGCGCGGGCGAGGCGTGGAAGATCGAGGCCAGCAGGTGGGTCTTGCCGACGCCGAAGCCGCCGTCCAGATACAGTCCGGCGCCGTCGACCTGCTTCTTCTTCCCGAACAGACTCTTCTTGCCCTGGGCGGCGTGAATCTTGTTCACCTGCCCGGCGAACTGTTCGGCCTTGCGCACGGCCTCGGCCTGGCTCGGTTCCTTGGGATCGGGAATGTAGGAGGCGAAGCTCACTTCGTCGAAGGTGGGCGGCGGCACCATCTGGGCGATGAGCTGATCGGCCGGAACCTCCGGGTTGCGATCGACGAGGTGTTGTTGCACCCGCACAGCCTACTGACGTGGTGTGATCGGTCGTTATGCAGCGTGTCCCCAATGCGATCCAGTTCACAAAGCTGGGCGCCGACGATCTGGTGCAGTTGTATGCCTATCCGGCGCGGCTCGAATCCCCGTGGATCAGAGTCAACTTCATCTCGAGTATCGACGGCGCGATGACGCTGGACGGGCGGTCGGGCGCACTGGGCGGACCGGCCGACAAGACCGTCTTCCGCATCCTGCGCGATCTGGCCGATGTCGTACTGGTCGGGGCGGGTACGGTCCGGACGGAGAACTACGGCGGCGCCCGCACCGACAGCTTCCGGCGCATTCGGCTCTATCACCACGGGCTCGGCGGCGCACAGGACGGCGCGGCGCCGCCGATCGCGGTCGTCACCGCGAGCGCGGCGCTGGATCCGGCCGCCCGGCTGTTCACCGATACCGCCCGCCGGCCGATCATCCTGACCACCGCCGCCGCGCCCGCCGACCGCAAACGCGCGCTGGCCGACGCCGGTGCGGAGGTGATCGAGGCCGGTGAGACCAGCGTGACCGCCGCGGGGATTCACGCCGTGCTGGCCGAGCGCGGTCTGTTGCGCGTGCTGTGCGAGGGCGGACCGTCGCTGTTCGGCGATCTGATCGTCGCCGGGGCCGTCGACGAGCTGTGCCTGACCGTGTCGCCACTGCTGGTCGGCGGTACGGCGGGCCGAATCGCCGTGTCGCCCAATGCCTTGCCGACCCCGATGTCGCTGCGGCACGCGTTGCTCGACGACGACGGTTCGGTGCTGACACGCTGGGAACGCGCGCACACCCAGAGCTGAAACGACGCGATGGACCTGGCAGGCTGTAGCGCATGCGCTGGAGTCGGGCCGCCCTGCTGGTGTCGTCGTCGCTGACGATCGTCCTCACCGCCGCCTGCGGTGCGGGCCCGTCGAATCGGCCCGGTGTGGCGGTGGAGCGCCCGCACGAGGTGGGCGCGCCGCCGACCACCTCGGCCGCGCCCGCGCCGCCGCCCGGGGCCGAGGTTCCCAAGACGGATCTGAGCTGGCGCGATTGCGGCGCGCGGACATTCGATCAGCTCGGGCTGGGCGCGCCGCCCGCCGGGCTGATCTTCGACTGCGCGGAATACTCCACGCCGATCGATGTCAGCGGCTCGGTACTGGGCACCTTCCGCACCGCGGCCGTGCGGGCCCGGCTGGCCAGCACACCCGCCGACGCACCGCCGCTGGTGCTGACCTCCGGCGGCGACCGCTCCTCGACCGCGACCCTGGCCGGATTGGCCGCCGGGCCGAATTCGGCCGTGCTGGCGGCACATCCGGTGGTGGCGGTGGATCGGCGCGGACTGGGCGGGTCCCAGCCGATCGACTGCATGCCCAGCGATACCCGGCGCGGACTGGCCGACAGCGCGCAGTTCACCTCCGGCGATCCGGTCGACGCGATGGTGAAGTTCAGTCAGGACGCCACGGTCGCCTGCCAGGACTTCCTGCAGCCGTACCAGCGCACCTTCGACGCGCCGCACGCCGCCGACGACATCGAACAGCTGCGCAAGCAGTGGCAGGTCGATCGGATCGCGCTCATCGGGACCGGCAGCGGCGCGCGGGTCGCGCTCAGCTACGCCGCGAAGTACGGCGACCATCTGGCCCGGCTGATCATGGACGCCCCGCAGGCCGTCGACGCCGATGCCGTCACCCGCACCGAACAGCGGACCCGGGGCGCGGAGGCGGCGCTGACCGCGTTCGCGCAGCGCTGTACCGGCATGGGATGTTCACTGGGCAGCGATCCACGCGCCGCGATCACCGATCTGGTCAATCGAGCGCGCGGCGGCGGGCTGGGCGATCTGTCCGCCGGCGCGCTGCTGAGCGGGATCTCCGGATTCCTCGGTGATCCGCGCGCCGATCAGAGCAATCGGGTCGCCGAACTCGCCGACGCGCTGTCGGCGGCCGGGCGCGGCGATCGCGGGCCGATCGGCCAACTCGTGCAGCGGCAGTCGGCGGCGACCGGTTCGGACGGGCAGTTCGTCTCGCGGTGCAGCGACAATCAGCAGCCCGCCACCCCGGATCGGGCCAAGGAGCTGGAAAAGACCTGGGGCGCACAGTATCCGGTATTCGGCAAGGACGCGGCGGTGCGATTGATGGCCTGCGCGGCGTGGCCGACGCCCAATCCCCCGCAGCTGCCCGACAAGCTCAACCTGCCGGTGCTGCTGCTCGGAACCAGCGCCGACCCGGTGACCGGCGGCGACGCGCTGCCCACGGTGACCGGTGCGCTGGGTCGCGCGGGCGCGACCACCGCGACCGTGCGCTGGCAGGGCTGGGGGCATCCGGTGCTGACCCATTCCGGCTGCGCGCAGCAGGCGCTCACGGACTATCTGAAGGACGCCAAGCTGCCCGCGGACGGAACCGCCTGCCCCGCATGATCTCGGCCGGTCGCGGCAGTGATGCGAACGGCCGGTGAAAAGTGCGCTGCGGCACGCCCGACGGCGGGTCCGCGCGACAACGCGCGAGCTTTCCGGTGTACCGTGCCCCAGTGTTGTTTCGTCAGCTCGAGCCACGCACCGCTCGCACGACCGCCGAGGTCTTGAACTTCGCCCTGTGGCCGTTCGCGATCATGACCGTGCTGCATCAGGTGTTCGTGAAGGCCACCAACTTCACCATTACCGATGACTTCGCGCCGGTCTATCGGGCGTCGCTGGCGTTCCTCAACGGCCGGGCCGTCTACAACGAGAACTTCGACTATGTCGATCCGCACTATCTGTACTACCCGAGCGGCACCCTGCTGATCGCGCCGCTGGCGATCATCGACCCCGAGACGTCCAAGTGGCTGTTCATGGGCCTCAATGCGGTGGCCATCGTGCTGGCTTGGTATTTGTTGTTGCGGCTGTTCAAGTTCCGACTGTCCTCCCCGGCCGCGCCACTGTTACTGCTGCTGATGTTCGCGTCCGAAACCGTCATCAACACACTGGCTTTCGGCAATGTCAACGGCTGTGTGCTGCTGGCGGAAGTGGTGTTCATCCACCTGTTGCTGCGTCGGCGCGATCTGCTGGCCGGACTGGTGATGGGGCTGACGCTCGCGGTCAAGCCGACGCTGGCCCCCATGCTGCTGATTCCGATGATGCGCAGGCAGTGGAGTGTTCTGATCACCTCGCTGGGTGTGCCGATCCTGCTGAATGCGATCGCCTGGCCGCTGATCAAGGATCCGATGGACTTCATCCGCCGCACCGGGCCCTACATCCTCAAGAATCGCGACTACTTCAACAGTTCCATCGTCGGCAACGCTAGCTACTACGGGCTTCCGGTGTGGCTGACGTGGGCGATACGAGTGGCCGTAGCCGTGCTGGTGTTGATCTCGCTGTGGCTGCTCTACCGGTATTACCGGGATGACGAGCTGTTCTTCGTCTGCACCACTGCGGGTGTGCTGCTGACCGCTGAATTCCTGCTCCTCGGCCTGGGCCAGCAGTACTACTCGATGATGCTGTTCCCGTTCCTGATGACGGTGGTGCTGCGCAATTCGGTACTGCGCAACTGGCCCGCGTGGCTGGCGATATTCGGCTTCATGACCTACGACAAATGGCTGCTGGATCACTGGCAGAGCACCGGGCGGGCACTGGAGTATCTGCGCGTCACCTTCGGCTGGGGTCTGCTGCTGGTCGTGGTTTTCTGCGTGCTGGGCGACCGCTACCTGGCCGCGAAGCGCGAGGGTCGGCTCGACGAGGGAATCGATCCGGTGTTCCTGCTGCCCGGCGCGGACCCGCGCGGCTCGAATGTCAACGGGCGCACCGGCCCCGGCGGCGAGAGGCGGACCGATCAGCCCGCCGATTCCGGCAAGAAGCAGGCGGGCGCGCTCAGTTAGCCCGATATTAGACTCGGTTTATGAGTTCCGACTCCGAAACCTCACTGCCCGCGCCGAAGATCCAGCTCACGCCACAGGAGTGGAAGGCGCGGCTGAACCCGCAGGAATACGCGGTGCTGCGCGAGGCCGGTACCGAACGCGCGTACACCGGTGAATACACCGATACCGAGACCGAGGGCGTCTACGAATGCCGGGCCTGCGGGGCCGAGCTGTTCCGCAGCACCGAGAAGTTCCATTCGCATTGCGGCTGGCCGTCGTTCTTCGATCCGGCCGGGTCCGACGCGGTGATCCTGCGCGAGGACAATTCCCTCGGCATGCGACGGGTAGAGGTGCTGTGCGCGAACTGCCACAGCCACCTCGGCCACGTTTTCGAGGGCGAGGGCTATCCCACGCCGACGGACAAGCGGTACTGCATCAACTCGATCTCGTTGCGACTGAAGCCCGTAGAGGGTTCTACCAGCTGAAACGTTCCTTCTTAGGCCACACCACTTCCCCGGTTGATGTCATGCTTCGACCGCTGGGACGACCGCGACGGATTCCTGTCCCTCTTCGATCCATGCTCACCCACCGACAGCTGGATCGGCACAGCCACAACGCGATTGCCGTCCGGCGCCCGTCATCACCTGTACCTCACCGCTCGACTCTCACCCACCGGCACAACCGTGCGAGCCCTCGTCTGGAACCTATGCGCGATTCGGGACAACCCCCGCCGCCGATTGCATCTCTGCGGCCCTGCGTCGCATGCGTCTCACTCGAGGTCATGCGATCGGAGTCGTCGATCTACGGTCGCACCTGATACGCGAGTGGATCGCCGCGGACTACGACGCGATCGCCTCGGCCCCACTGCCCTCCTCGACTCCATCCCGACGACATCCCGGCAGTCGTCACAACCTGTCAGCGACTACTTTCCGGAATCGATTCTGCCGCAGGATTTTTCCGGCTGGCCGTCGATAGAACGTGGCTGACTGTGCACGCTCGCTGGACATTGCTCAGCGAAGGCGAGCGACCCCAGGCCCTCATCGACGTCTCCCTGGTGCCAACCTAAGCCCGAATCGAAAGCTACCGGGTCAAGTCCCGGGCGTGGCGCAGCTGGGTCCGGTCTTGACGAAAAGATACGGGTGCGCGAACTGTACGAGGGTCACGCCATACGCGATCGTGCCGTTCGGCTTCTTCCGCACTGTGTCGTTGGTGAACTGGCAGGTACCGAAGAATTGATACTTCTACTCTTCGTCGTTGTTCGGAATGCTGCCGTGGTACTGATAGGTGATTTCGACATCACCGTGATTCTTGTCCTGGTACCAGGTTTGCGGCACGCCGTTGCGGAGCAGCCATGTCGTGCAACCCATCCGGGTGTTCAGGCCGTTGACACCTTTGTTGATGATGAAATCACTGAGATGATAGCCCCAGACCAATCTACTGGTGTCATATTCCTTCGTGGGGCGCGCACCGTCGAATTTCCCTACCTTGTCGCTGACCGTCACCCCCGTTCCCAGCCGGTATTCCTGATACTTCGGATCACCGGTCTTCACCTCACTGGTGAGGTCGACGACTTCGTTCTGGAAAGCCTGGGTCGGCAATCCCTTCTCATCGTCGTACTGGTCACTCGCCGGATAGCCCCACGCGCTTTTCTCATAACCGGTGAACGACCACCACGCCAGAAACGCCCCCGTGACCGGGTGCGCGTCGAAAGACTGATGCCAGTAGATGACTCCACGTTCGACCTGGTTCATCCGGCCCTGCCCATCAGGCAGCTTCGTCTCATCGGAGGTGGGATAGCCGAGCCAGCCGGTCTCCCAACCGGTCTGACCCCACTTGTCACGGATCGCGCCGCCGACGTAATACGCTTCGTTGGGTTTCCAGTAGATCGTGCCACCCTGGAAATACTGACGGCGGCCGACACCGTCCGGGTTGACGAATTCGTCCGAGGTCGGATAGCCAAGCACACCGGCCTCCCAGCCGTTGCGCTGCCATGCCGCGAAGAAGTGATTCACCACCGGATGCGGGCCGCTGTCCGAAGACAAGTAGATGGGCCCGTTCTGGAACGTCGAGCGCTTCCCCACGTTATCCGGGTTGGTCAGCTCATTGCTCGTCGGGAACAACAGAAAACTGTTCGGGCCGCCGAGTTCGTTGTACTTGTCCCGAATCGCGCCGCACACCTCATAGGGCGCTGGCCAATACACCTGGCAGCCGTCGGTGACCCGAAGGTGCGCATTGCGCGCGGGCATCCGGGCCTCCATGGTCTCGGCCTTGTCCGCTGCTCCTTGGTGAACCCGTCGGGGACCTTCTCCCGATCCGACCGCATCTTGCCCGGCACCACCGTCGCGTTCGGGTGCTCGGTCGGCTTCCACTGCCCGCCAGCCGGTTTCGGTTGCGCCGACGCGCTCGGCGAGGATGACGGCTCCGCGGTCGACGTGGGCGACGGCTTCGAGTAAGCCGGGGGCCGCGGGGACGTGGACGACCCTGCCGACCGATGACGGCCCACGCGATGCCACCGAACATGTTCCGGCCCAACGCATCGCGACAACACTCACGGTAAGCACCCGACCAATGGGACCGCAGGGTTTCTGCCGGACGGAACCGTTACCCCTACCGGACATACGCCGACCAGTCGAGCGAACCTCGAAGCCGGCACCCCTGCTGCCGCTCTCAGGCTTCGAGATTTGCACTCTGTCGAACTTATGTTCGAGATTGTCGTGCTCTTCTGCGTCATGCCTCGCTGTGCCATAGGCCGAGCAGGACTTCGGTGGTGAAGCCGGGGCCGAACGCGATCAGCAGGCCAGGTGCGTGATGGTGGGGAGGGTCGGTGTCGTGATGACGGCGTAGTACGTCGAAGATGCTGACGCTGGCGGTGTTGCCGAGATCGCGCATGCTGTCACGGCTGCGGTCGAGAGTCCCGGGGTTCAGCCCGAGCCCGTGTTCGACAGCGTCCATGATGCGCGGGCCGCCGGTATGGGAGATGCAGAACGTCAATTCGTCGTTGGACATCCCGTAGTCGTGCAGAAATGCGTGCACATGCGGAATGGCCTCGGACACGGTGTATCGGACGCTGGGGTCGGTGCGGAAGTGTAGGCCGGTCTCGGAAGTCCGGCCCGAAATCACGTCCTGGGTACTGGGCAGTAGTAGCTGACGACTGTCGAGGATGCGAAACCCCTTGGCGTGCGGGGTGCTTCGGTGGGCCACGGTGGCTGCGGCGGCATCACCGAAGATGGCATTGGAGATGAAGTCGCTCAGACAGTGGTGACCGGGTTGGAAACTCAGGGAGCTGAGTTCTATGGCGATGGTGAGCACGACCGCGTCGGGGTGGGCCTGTAGGAAGTGGAAGGCTTCGGCCAGTGCTGCTG
>NZ_BDBS01000074.1 GCF_001613105.1 Nocardia pseudobrasiliensis NBRC 108224
CGCCGCCTCCCGGACCGCCGCCGGGCCCGCCGCCCGTCGAGGGCGCGCCCTGCAACTATGGGGGAGTCGAGGACGGCGGGCTGTGGGTGCATCTGGAAGGCGGGAACGCCGCGCATTACGGGACCGAGTGGATGTGCGAGCACAACCCGGACAAGCCCTGGCCGTAGCCGACGCATCCGCCGTGCAGGTCGGCCTGCTTCCGTTGGGGTCCATGCTGTTTCGCGGCTTCGGGTTCAGTCGTCGGGCTTGCCGAACCAGCGGGCGAGGTGGTCGTTCACGTCTCGCTGGTCTTCGCCGATCCAGGCGATGTAGCCGTCGGGTCGTAGCAGTAGGGCCGGAACGTCCAGTGCCGCAGTGGGATCCGCGATGAGGTCGACTCGGTCGGACCAGCCTTCGATAGTGAGGCGCTCGGTGCGGTCGAGGAGAAGCCCTCGACCGTGCCGGAGTCGGTCGTAGAGGCGGCCCTGTTTCAGGTCGATATCACGGAGGCGGCGGCCGAGGAGGTCGGGGCCCGCGCCGAAGTCGTAGCGGATATCGATGGCGGTGATCTTCTCGATCAGGTGTTGGTTGACCTCGTCGATGTCCATGAGTTCGGTGAGCAGTCGGCGTACGGACCGCGGGCCCGGTTCGGTGGACATGAGTTCCACCTGGGCGCGGGTGTTGTCCAGTACGGCCGCGGCGACCGGATGGCGTTCGGTCTCGTAGGTGTCCAGCAGCGCGCGCGGGGCCCACCCGTTGATCTGCGCGGCCAGTTTCCAGCCGAGGTTGACCGCGTCCTGAACGCCCAGGTTCAGGCCCTGACCGCCCGCGGGCGGGTGGATGTGGGCCGCGTCGCCGGCGAGCAGCACCCGGTCGACGCGGTAGCGGTCGGCCAGGCGGGTGGCATCGCCGAAGCGGGACAGCCAGCGCGGGGAGTGCGCG
Source organism: Nocardia pseudobrasiliensis NBRC 108224 (assembly GCF_001613105.1). GTDB lineage: Bacteria > Actinomycetota > Actinomycetes > Mycobacteriales > Mycobacteriaceae > Nocardia > Nocardia pseudobrasiliensis. Next base: position 922 of record NZ_BDBS01000074.1, read on the forward strand.
CCGAAATCGGTTCCGGCGATGGCCCGTAGCCGGTCGCGGAAATCGTCGAGGGTGGGCGGTTCCGCGCGTTCGCTGACCTCCGCGGCGGGCAGCACCACGCGGTAGACGCCGTCGCCGAAGGGCGTGAGAATGAAACGCCTGTCGGCGGCCTGGACCTCGGCCGCCTTGGCGGCGATCTCCTCTTGCGGCGCGGTCATTTTCAGCTCGCCCATGAGCGTGTCGTTGCGCGCGGGCTCGCCGGGGAATGCGACGCCGAGCAGTTTGCGGACCGTACTGCGCGCGCCGTCGCAGCCGACGAGATAGCGCGACCGCACCCGCTCGCCGTCGTCCAGTTCGACGGTCACCCCCTCGCCGTCCTGCTCGAAACCGACCACCGCGCAACCACTTCGGATCTGCGCGCCCAATGCGGTCGCATGGTCGCGCAGCAGCTGATCGACCACCGGCTGCTGGATGCCCAACAGATAGGCGTGCGCCGAATCCAGGCCCCCGGGGGCGGGTTTGGCGATACCGGCGAAGATGCCGCCGACCGGACGCTGTCGTCCGCGCTCGACCAGGCGATCCAGCAGTCCCCGCATCGCCATCAGCTCCAGGCTGCGAATATGCAGGCTGACAATGCGGACGAAGGACGCGGGCTCGGCCTCCTTCTCCAGCACGAGCACCCGCACACCGTGCAACCGCAGTTCGGCGGCCAGCATCGCGCCGGTCGGCCCGCACCCGGTGATGATCACATCGAACATGAACCGCCCATTCGTATTGATTTCCGCAGGTCCTGGCATCGGCCGCCTATTGTGCGGTCCGCCTCGACCCTCGCGCAAGCCATATAAATTCGGCGGCATGGCTCGGCGAGATTCGTAGACGGCGGCCGGTTCTCAGGGTGTACTCCGGGGTTGTCCCCGATGTGACCGGTCGGCGCGGCGCGCACGATGAGTTCCGGCGCGGAAGCGATCGTGGGGATGAGGCGGGCTGGGTGAGCATTTCGTGTACGGCATCCCGGCCGTGCTGCGCAGCCTCTCGGCAGCGGGCTGAGGTTACCGCAGATCGGAGAAGCGCACGTGGTGGGCTACGGCGCGCACGCGCAGGCCGTCGGCGCTCGGTTGAATATCCGTCAGTCGCGCACCCAGCGGCAGCCGCTGTAGCGGCACGGTGAAATCGAGGGCGTGACCCAGGGCCGCCAGCGAAATCGTCGGCCCGCCCGCCGCGGCCTGGACCGCCACCGGGGTGACCGCGATCCCGGCATCGATCGGCGCGACGGTGACCACCACCGTGGCGGGCACCGGAACGCCCTCGACGATGAAGGTGCCGGTGACATGCAATCCGTCCGGGCCGTCGGCGATCGTCTCCACACCCTGCGGCGCGAAACCGCGCACGGTGTCGTAGGGAATGACAGCCGTCGCGGTCGCGGTATCCGCGACGAGGTTGGACGCGTCGTCGCGCAGCAGATCCGACAGCGCCGCGGTGACGTCGGTCAGCGTGATGTCGAGATTGTGGACGGTGAGGTTCTGTCCGCTCCAATCGCCCACGCGGACCTCGATATCGCGATAGTTGCCGTCGAGGGCCTGGGTCAGAAAGGGGAATCCGCCGATCGTCACGCTCGGCTGCCGTGGCAGCTCGTATTCGGCGGCGATCCTGCGACCGATCTCGTTCTGGGCCATCACCACCGCGACCCGGTCGCCGACGACCAGTGCGATCCCCAGCACCACGATCAGTATCAGTAACGCACGCATCCCACCATCATGCTGTGCATTGTCAGAGTGGGCGGAGATCGATCAGTTTGCGCAGCCGGGCGCGATCGCGTTCGAGGCGGCGGGCCTCATAGGCGATGGGGAAGTAGCGCAGGCGTTCGGGCAGCAGCGGAATGGTGCGCCCGATGGTCCAGCCGAGGGCGCGCAGCGTGAATTCGTCGGTGGCAGACCAGGTCAGGCCGAGTTTGCGGCGAATGGGGTCGGGGGTGGTGCCCACGGTGAAGAAGTACTGTAGGCGGCCCACCGGGGTGGCCGCGGCCTTCCACAGCGGGGTCAGGGCGCGCGGCCAGAAGGTCGGCGGGGCGATGGTGCGGATCACCCGCAGATAGTCGTGGGCGACGCCGGTCGGTTCGAGATTGTCGACGGTTTCGGTGAAGAAGGTCAGCCATTCGGCGTAGGTCGGGGGAATCTCCTTGGGCGCCACCGAGAAATTGCGCATGAGTTGCACCACCTCCTGGTAGTACTGCTCCTTGTCCTGCTCGGACAGCGGTGTGCGGCCGAAGTATCGGTTGCCCTCGGTGAACGCGAATACGCCCGTATGCAACACCCACGCCCACGGACCGGAGGCCAGGGCCGAATGTCGTACGCCGTGCCCGTCGACGGTATTGAGCGAGGCGTGCATGTGGCGCAGCCGATCCGCCTCGGCCAGCGCCTCCTCGCCGCCGTAGATCCACATCATCACCGAGGCGACGCTGCGAACGGCCCGGCCCATCGGGTCGGTGCGGAAGGTGGAGTGTTCGTCGACCACGGCGGCGATGGTGGGTTCCATCGTCTGCAACAGGAACGCCGAGCCCGCGGTGAGTGAGAAGGTGATCAACCCGGTGTCCTCCCACATGCGCGAGCCCGGTTCGAACGGGCGTCGATCCGGTCGGCTGTCACGGTCGATGCGTGCGACGGGCGCGGTCATGGTGATCTCCTTTGACCATTCCACGATGAGAGAGTGTGGCTTTCATATTCTCATCACCTCGATGTCAGCGGCAAGAACCTCAAAGAAATTCCTTGACAAGAATATTCCTGACAGTGAATACTTTGAGTCATGAACGAGATCGCATCAGCACTCGGAGACGGGGCGCGGTGGCGGATCGTGGAACTGCTCGCCGAGCGACCGCGATCGGTCGGCGAACTGGCCGAGCTGACCGGATTGCGCCAGCCGCAGACCACCAAACATCTGCAGACGCTCGCGCGTGCCGGACTGGTCGCGGTGTACCCGCTCGGTCAGCGCCGGGTGTACGCCATCGAGCCGGAACCGCTGCGGGTTCTCGAGCATCGGCTGCGTGAACTGGTCGACAGCGCCGCGGCGCATGCGGGGGAGCGCGATGTGATCGCGCGCTACCGCGCCGCCATCGAGGCGGAAACCATTGCGGCCGAGCGTGATCGGTGGGCCGATGGGCGAAGCTTCACCTTCGACCGAATCCTGCCCGCCGCGCCCGAGGTCGTCTGGCGGCACTGGGTCGATCCGGATCTGCTCGGATCCTGGTGGGCCCCACAGCCGCTGGTCGTCACCGAATGCGTCCTGCAACCGAACCCCGGTGGCCGGGTGGTCCTCGACTACCGCGACGCCGAGGGGCATGCGTACCACTCCGCGGGGCGGGTACACACCGCGGTCGAACCCGAACATCTCGCATTCGAGCTGTCGGTATTCGACGCCGCGGGCACGGTCTCGTTCACCGGCCACTACGACCTGACCCTCGCCGCGGATTCCGGCGGCACCCGGCTGCGGCTCGACTTGACCATTACCGACACGGCCGTCGAGGCCGTCCCCTATATCGCCGGAATCGAAACCGGTTGGGGCCATGTACTCGACAACCTCGCCGACGCCGTCGGCGCCACACAACGCACCACCCGAGAGAAGGAATGACAGTCATGACCCCGCGCAAGATCACCGCGAATATCAGCCTCACCCTCGACGGCCGCTACAACGGCCCCGGCGGGCCCGGCGACCTGGGCGCGATCGTGCCCTATATGAGTACCGAGGTCTCCCGGAACATGCTCGCCCGCATCCATGAACACGCCACGACCGCGGTACTCGCCCGCGGTAACGCCACCGGCTTCCTGGGCTATTGGCCCCCGGTCGGCGAGGACGAGAACGCCGACCCGCGTGAGCGCGGTTATGCCAAATGGCTCGTCGACACCGAAAAGGTCGTTCTGTCCAGCACTTTGACCGAGGCGCCGTGGGAGCGCACCCGCGTGATCGACGCCCCGGCGGTGGACGTGCTCACCGAACTGCGGGCCACCGGTTCGGGTGACATCCTGGTCAACACCAGCCCGAGCATCACCAAACCGCTGCTCGCGGCGGATCTGATCGACCGCCTGTATCTGATCGTGTGCCCCGAGATCGCCGGTGGCGGCCAGCGCCTGTTCGACGACGGCCTGCCCGGCTCGAAATGGCTTCTCGCGCATCGGGAGATCGGCGAACTGGGCGAGATCGCGCTGGTCTACGATCGCGCACTGTGAGCGGCCTTCCCGAGCATCCGAATGTCGACCTGGCGGTGCGGTATCACCGCGCCGTCGCCGACGGGGCCGTCGGTCCCGAACTGGCGGCGTACTTCCATCCCGAGGTCGTGCAGTACGAGATGCCCAATCCGTTCGCACCGATCGGGGCGCGGCGGGATCTGGCGGCGATTCTGGCCGCGGCCGAACGCGGTCGCGGCGTGGTGGCCGATCAGCGGTTCGAATTCCGGGACGCGCTCGTCGACGGCGATCGGGTCGTGCTCGAAACCACCTGGACCGCAACGCTTGCCGTGAAGATCGGTGCGCTCGCCGCCGGGACCGTGCTGCGGGCGGATATCGCGGCCGTACTCGTCTTCCGCGACGGCCTGATCGTCGAACAGCGCAATTACGACTGCTATCACCCGATGGCCGATCAGTCGTAGTCGGAGTAGAATCCCTCGCCGGACTTGACGCCGAGCCTGCCGCTATCGATATAGCGGCGCAACAACTTTCGCGGCCCGGCGGGCAGGTTCGGATTCTCCTCGGCATAGTGCTGTTCGATGTCGTAGACAACATCGAGGCCGATCCCGTCCATGGCCCGGAACGGCATCAGCTCGAAGGTGAAGTTCAGGCGGCACATCTCATCGATGTCCTCGGGGGTGGAGATGCCGTCGGCGGCGATCTCCAGGGCCTCGCGCTTGATGGCGGCCCAGATTCGATTGAAGACGAATCCGGTGCTCTCGCGTCGCACCAGAAACGGGCGCAGTCCGTATTCCGGTAGTGCGCGCATCAGGAAATCCAGCACCCGCTGCGAGGTGACGCCGCACGACATCACCTCCACGGCGATACCCGTCGGCGGCCAGGAGAAATGGGTGTTGAGCATCCGCTCGGCATTCGGCAGACCCGCCACGATCAGTCGGCTCGCGTACGACGACGAATTGGTGGTGAGAATCGCATCGTCCGGCGCGGTGGCCGCCAATGTCGCGAAGAGGGCCTGCTTGAGTTCGAGGCGTTCGGGAATCGATTCGACGACCAGCCACGCGTTCGCGACGGCATCGTCGAGATTCGCCGTGTACTCGACGTGGCCGCGAACCCAGTCCGGGTGTTCGTCGAATTCGCGCGCGATGAAGTCGAGCGCCGCCGCGCCCTGATTCGCATCGAGATCATTGATGCGCACCGAACCGCCGCGCGAGGCGAACATCAACGCGATGCGACGGCCCAGGGCGCCCGCGCCGACCACCGCGACCGGCCGCTCGAGGTAATCCGATGGAACATTCACCACGACTCCCTTCGTTGCGAACCGGCCATTCGGTTCGGACTTTACGGCACCCGGACGCCGAATCCGGCTACCGCGAAACTGAAACGTGTTCTAGTGTTGAGAGGCGAAGCTTCCAGCGCCGGAACACGAGGAGACCACCACGCCATGCGTACCGAGATCTGCGAACGACTGGGGATCGACGTTCCGATCTTCGCCTTCACCCACTGCCGCGATGTCGCCGCCGCGGTGAGCAATGCCGGGGGACTCGGGGTACTGGGCGCGGTCGGATTCACCGCCGAACAGCTCGAGGTCGAACTGACCTGGCTCGACGAGCATGTGCACGGCGTCTACGGCGTGGATCTGGTGATCCCGTCCAAATACGAGGGCAAGGGGATGGAGGGCCTGTCGCCGCAGGAGCTGGAAGCCGAACTGGCCAAATTGGTTCCGCAGGGCCACCGCGATTTCGCCGAGAAGATCCTGGCCGATCACGGTGTGCCGCATCTGCCCGCCGACGAGCATCACAACCAGTTGCTCGGCTGGACCGCCACCACCGCCGCACCACAGGTCGAGGTGATCCTGCGCCACCCCAAGGCCAAACTGGTCGCCAATGCGCTGGGCACCCCGCCCGACGATGTGATCAAGCAGGTGCAGGATTCCGGCCGGTTGATCGGCGCGCTGTGCGGTTCGGTCAAACACGCGCTCAATCACAAGGCCGCCGGACTGGATTTCGTTGTCTGCCAGGGCACCGAGGGCGGCGGGCACTGCGGTGAGATCTCCTCGCTGGTGCTGTGGCCGCAGGTCGTCGACGCGGTCGGGGATCTGCCGGTGCTGGCGGCCGGCGGTATCGGCAGCGGTCGGCAGATCGCGGCGGCGCTGGCGATGGGAGCGGCGGGCGCGTGGACGGGGTCGATCTGGCTGACCGTCGAGGAGGCGAATGTGCCTCCGGCGCAGATGCAGACCTATATCGAGTCGAGCAGCCATGACACCGTGCGCTCGCGGTCGTGGACCGGTAAGCCGTGCCGGATGCTGCGCAATGATTGGACCGATGCGTGGGAGAGCGCGGAGAATCCCGATCCGCTGCCCATGCCGTTGCAGATGATGGTCGCCTTGGACGGGGTCAAGCGCGGACACCGCTATCCCGAGGCCGCCAAGGACGTCAACTTCAATCCGGTCGGTCAGGTCGTCGGCATGATGACCAAGGTGGAGCGCACCGGCGATGTCATGCGGCGGCTGATCGAGGAGTACCTGACCGCGTGCGAGCGGTTGAACAAGCTCAACAACGCCTGATCGGAAGCACCTGGCGCGCAGTATGATCGGCCCGTGGCTTTCGCGCGGATCGGGCTGATCTCACTGGACTGTGCCGACGAGGAGGAATTGGCGTCGTTCTGGGCGGGACTGCTCGGCGGCGAGATCGTCTATCGCGCCGAGAATGTCGCGGTGGTGCACACCGAGCGGGGCGTGCTCGCGACGATCCGGGTGCCGGACTATCGGCCGCCGACGTGGCCGGAGGGGCCCTCGCCCAAACATATTCACCTCGATCTGGCCGTGGATGATCTCGATGCGGGCGAGGCGGACGCGGTGCGGCTGGGTGCGCGGCGCGCGGCCGAGCAGCCCGGGCCGGATCGGTGGCGGGTGCTGTTGGATCCGGCGGGGCATCCGTTCTGTCTCACCACACAGGTGCCGCTGCTGCCGCTGGGCGTTCGGAAGTGACGCGGGAATTCGGGTGGTCGCAAGCGCGACACTCCGGATGAGTGGGTGGCATTGGCTACAGTTGGCTCAGTCGTCCGTCCCACGGTGTGACTCCGGCAACTGAACGCATTGTCCCACTTGCCGATTGTCGGCACCGGTTGCCAGTGTGGTTGCCCAAGATGAAAAGTGCATATCGCCGCCCCAGAATGGTCCTGCCCGCCGGCGTCGGAGCTCTGCTGCTGGCGCTCGTCATCGGAGTCGCGTTGTACGCGTTGCGCTCCGGCGACGGCACCGGACCCAGCCCCGGCTCCGGCCCCGATTCGGCGCAGGGCACCGGAACCCCGCAGTCCGCCCAGGAGATCTCCGATCTGTTCGCCAAACTCGTTGTGGCGCCGGAAGCCCCGATGACCGGCTACAGCCGTGAGAAATTCCCGCACTGGGACTCCAATACCCCCGAGCACGGATTCGGTTCGCAATTCGCGCAATACAGCAAATGCACCACCCGCGATGTGATGATGCTGCGCGATGCCGAGGGCTCGGTGACGCTGGATCCCAAGACCTGCGATCTGACCGTCGGCAAGGGCGGCGGCTGGCGCGATCAGTACGGCGTGCTCGATCGCAAAACCGGTAAACTCGCGCCCTACAAATTCATCACCGATCCCAAGGGTGTGGACGCCGAGCACATCGTGCCGCTGGCCGAGGCCTGGCGTTCCGGCGCGGCGACCCGTGACGAGGACACCCGGCGCAATATCGCCAACGACGCGATCAACCTGGTCGCCTCCGACCCGTCGGCCAATCGCTCCAAAGGTGATCAGGACGCGACGAACTATCTGCCGCCCGGCAAATTCCGGTGTGCCTACGTGGCCCACTACATAAAGATCAAAGTAAAATACGCACTGACAGTGGATCCCGCCGAACAGACCGCGCTACGCACCGCAGTCGACGACTGCGCCCGTCGAGGAGGGTTCTGATCATCGAAATCGTCGAGATCGCCGCCAAGGCCGCCGTCATGACCCAGGAAGAGGGCACCATCTCCGGCGATCTCGACGTCGCCGTGGACGAGTCCGGCACCGCCCTGGTCCGCTACCGCGAAACCGACACCTGGTACACCATCGGCAATCTCGAGGGCTCCACGCCACTGCGCTGGTCCTCGACCAAAGAACTGGCCGAGGCCATCGAATCCGAGGCGGGCCAACGCGACGCCGCGGGCAATACCGTCCCCTTCGAGGCCTGACGGCAAGGGGCTCAGGCGAGTTGTTCGGCGCGGGTCTTCAGCGCCGCGGTCATACCCGCGAAACCGGAGTGCAGCGCCGCGCCCATCGGGCTGGTGACCGCGCCGCGCAGCCAGCCGCCGAGTTCGAAGTGGGAGGTGTAGCGGGTGGTGGTGGGAGTGAGCGGGGTGAGGGTGTGGGAGCGCAGGCTGTGCAGCGCGCCGAGGGGGACCGGCTTCATGCCGTAACTGAATTCGACTCCGGGGGTGCAGGATCGGATCCATTCGCGCTGCGCGCGTTCGCGGGGGCCGAGGTGAACCTGCATATCGATGGGGGCGCCGGGGTCGAGGGTGGTCTTGCACGCCGAGACGAAGGGGTTCCATTCGCCGTAGTTGTCGAAGTCGGTCAACACCTTCCAGACCACCTCGGCGGATGCCGCGATCTCCACGCTGTCATCGATCACAAATGCCATGGGCGGAACAATACTGAAACCCGTTTCATGACGCTGGCGGGAGGGCCAGGTTGATCAGGCGACGGGCGGCCTTGGAGACGCGGGTGTTGTCGCCGGTGACCACGCGGTCCTGCAGCAGGCCGCGAATGCCCGAGATCAGCAGCGTCGCCGTGGATTCCGGATCCGCGAAGTCGGGATCGAGTCCGCGCAGCACGGCGGTGAGGGCGTCGATGAGGATGTGCACGGCGTCGGCGGCATAGGCGGCGTAGGGACTGTCGGGCACCGAGGCGATGCCGAGCACCTGGAACAGCACCCGGGTGCTGGTGACCCAGTCGCTGGTGGTGTTGACCACGAACGATTCGATCAACCGGCGACGCAGCGTATCGATATCGGGCACATCGGCGAACAGCCCCGCGATATCGGGACGCTGGGTCTCGAGCGCGGAGACCAGCATTTGCTCCTTGGTGCCGAAGTAGTGGATCAGCATGCGCGAGCTCGTGCCCAGATAGTCGGCGAGCGGACGCAGGGACAGTTCGGTGAGGCCGTATTCGCCGATGTAGGCGATGACGCCGGACAGTAGCTCGGCTCGTCGAGCCTGGTCGAGTGGTCTGGGCACGGGTTGACTGTAGCGGGCGCTACAGGTATCCATGACCGCATGAGTGTAACGACTGCTTCACTTACGCCCGCGCGTCGCTCGGTCGTCGTCACGGGTATGACCGCCACCACCTCGCTCGCGCCGGATCTGGACGGCACCTGGTCGGCCCTGCTGCGCGGTGAGAGCGGAATCGGTCCGCTGGCCGACGATTTCGTCACCGAATACGACCTACCGGTGCGCATCGGCGGGAAGTTGAAGCAGCAGCCGGGCGAACACCTCACCCGCATCGAACAGCGTCGGCACTCCTATGTGCAGCAGATGGCGCTGGTGCTCGGGCGGCAGGTGTGGGGTGAGGCCGGTAAGCCGGATGTGGACGGGGAGCGGCTCGGTGTGGCCGTCGGCACCGGACTCGGCGGCGGTGACGCATTCCTCACCGCGGTCGACGCCATGCGGGCCGGGGGATACCGCAAGGTGCCGCCGCTGACCGTGCCGATGGTGATGCCGAACGGATCGGCCGCGCGGGTGGGTCTCGAATTCGGCGCCAAGGCGGGCGTTTACGCGCCGACCTCGGCCTGTTCCTCGGGCGCGGAGGCGATCGCGCACGCGTGGCGGTTGATCGCGACCGGTGAGGCGGATGTGGTGATCGCCGGGGGCGTGGAGGGTTATATCGAGGCGGTGCCGATCGCCAGTTTCGCGATGATGCGCGCGATGAGCACCCGCAACGACGAACCCACCCGCGCCTCACGGCCTTTCGACCGCGATCGCGACGGCTTCGTATTCGGCGAGGCCGGGGCGATGCTGGTACTGGAATCGGAGGAGTTCGCCCGCGCGCGGCGGGCGAAGGTGCTCGGGCGCGTACTGGGCGCGGGGATCACCTCCGACGGCTATCACATCACCGGTACCGAACCCGAGGGCGCGGGCGCGGCGCGAGCCATGCGCAAGGCGGTCGAGGCGGCGGGATTGTCCGATTCGGATATCGCGCATGTGAACGCGCACGCGACCTCGACGCCCATCGGCGACGCGTCGGAGGCGAATGCCATTGCGGCGGTGGCCAAGGACGCCTCGGTGTACGCGCCCAAGGGTGCGCTGGGTCATTCCATCGGCGCGGTCGGCGCGCTGGAGGCGATTCTGACCCTGCGCACGCTGTCCGAGCAGATCGTGCCGCCCACAGCGAATTTCGAGAATCCGGACGAGGGCGTCGATCTGGACATCGTGCACGGCGAGGCGCGCCGCCAGAGCATGTCCTACGCGCTGAGCAACTCGTTCGGATTCGGCGGTCACAACGTCACATTGGCCCTGGGCCTGGCCTGATTCGATTGCTCCCCAGGCCCGTACCGCGGATGTGGAATTGAGGTTGTTCACGCTTATCCACCGAAACCTGTGGATGAGGGTGAGGCTTGACGGTTGCTGTGGATAAGCTCGGCGCGGCGACACGGACCGTACGGTTCGTCTCAAGGGTTTTCGAGGCGAAATATGGTGCGGCAGTACCGGTTCGAGGGTGTAGATACGATTCCGGGCGGAATCAATTCGGCGAGCGGATTACTCGAATCCGTTGTGAGCGGCCACATTCCGTAGCCGAGTAATAGCCGCAACGCGAACCGAACGGTCGGCAGAGGGCGCGGAGTACCATCGAACGCGAGATCGCACAGGCCCTGTGCATCGAGGGGGTGAACGCGGCCGATACGGCCGCCGCGATATCGATCCGAGCGAGGACAAACCTGGTGCGTTCACCCGAGACCGGATTGGGTAGTTTGGATTGGCTGATCGGGTCGAGGTGAGGGTTGCGGGATGAGTGAGGTTTCGATCGCGTGGATCGATGGGGCGCTGGTCACCATTGATCAGCGTGCGCTGCCGCGTGAGTTGCGGGAGCTGCGGATCACGACGGTCGACGACGTCATCGAGGCGATCAAGACGCTGGCGATTCGCGGCGCGCCCGCGATCGGCGTGTCCGGGGCCTTCGGCGTGGCGCTGGCCGCCCTCGCCCATCCCGACGATCCGGACCGGGTGACCACCGAGGCCGAACGTATCGCCGCCGCCCGTCCGACCGCGGTGAATCTGGCCTGGGGCGTGCGGCGCGCGCTGGCGAAGCTGCCCGACGGCGCGCGGGCGGTCCTCGACGAGGCGCTCGAAATGCTGGCCGAGGACGGGCGGGTCAATCGCGCCGCGGCCATCCACGCCGCCGACCTCATCCAGCGGCTGTGTCCGGACCGGCCGCTGCGCATTCTCACCCACTGCAATACGGGCCGGTTGGCCACCACCGCCTTCGGTACCGCGCTCGGCGCGCTGCGCGTGCTGCACGAGCGGGCCGCCGTGGAGAACGTGCTCGTCGACGAGACCCGCCCGCTGCTACAGGGCGCGCGGCTGACGGCGTGGGAGCTGGCCGAGGCCGGAATTCCGCATCGGCTGACCATCGACTCCGCCGCCGCGTGGGCCATGGCCACGGGTCTGGTGGACGCCGTGATCGTCGGCGCGGATCGCATCACCGCCGACGGGTCGGTGGCCAACAAGATCGGTACCTACGCGCTGGCGGTGGCCGCGCAGCGGCACGGCATTCCCTTCATCGTGGTCGCGCCCGAATCCACCCGCGATCCCGATACCGCGACCGGCGATCTGATCGTGGTCGAGGAGCGGGCCGCGCACGAGATCACCCACGTCGGTGCGGTGGCCACCGCACCGGAGGGGACCGAGGTCTTCAACCCGGCCTTCGATGTGACCCCGCCGGATCTGGTGACCGCGGTCGTCACCGAGAACGGCGCGCTGCCGTCGACTTCCGCCACGTGGGCAGCGGCGGTCGAGGCCGCGTCGCGACCCGAAGCCGACCTCGCGGGCGACGACCGGTCCGGCGCGCCGCATCTGGCGGCCGGCGGTCGCGCAGGTGCGCCGCGGTTCGGTTCGGTGAGCGGGCGCGAGTCCGGGCCGCTCGGATCGGAACCGATTGGCGCGCTGGGCGATAACGACATCGTGCGCAAATTGGCGCAGCGTGCCGATCAGTACGTCGAAACGGTTGTGGAGAAGACGCGGAAGTTCCTCGCCGATCAGTGGGAGCCGCCGCGCGCCGACGATCCGAGCAAGCGGGAGATCGCCGAAATCTCCAGAGGCCTCTACACGCGCGGCTGGATGCCCGGGACCGCGGGCAATATCTCGGTGCGCGCGGGTAAGACCGCGATCGTCACCGGCAGCGGACTGTCCAAGGGTGAGCTGCGCGCCGAGGATATGGTGACGGTGAACATCGCCGATTCGCAGCGGGTTTCGGGCATCCGGCGACCCTCGGCCGAGACGACCATCCACACCGCGGTGTACCGGGCCACCGAGGCCGCCGCGGTGGTGCACGTACATCCGCCGCACGCCACCGCGCAGTCGATCGGCGCGCCGCCCACGCTGCGCTTCGCCGGATACGAGCTCATCAAGGGGCTCGCGCCGACGGAAACCATTGACATACCTGTGTTTTCCAACCACGCTGACGTTCCGCGCATCGGTGCCGACATCGAGCGCTATCTGATCGAGCATCCGGATGCGCCGCCGGTGCTGTTCATCGCCGGACACGGCATCACCGCCTGGGGCGCCACCCTCGCCCAGGCGCGCGATCGCGCCGAATGCCTGGAGGCGATGTGTGAACTGGCGACGCTGACCGGTCGCCGCACGATCGGATCAGACCGTCTCGGGTCCGAGGAGGAATCGAAATGACCCTGCTGCAGATCATGGCCGACAGCGACGCCACCGACGTGCGGTTGCGGACCGCGGATCCGGAGGTGATCGGCGCCGAGTTGAAGCGGCGCGGCATCGTCTTCGCCCGGTGGGACGCCCCGGCGGTGCTGACCGCCTCGACCTCCACCGATCACCTGCTGGCCGAATACGCCGAGCGCATCGGCGAACTCAATGCCGACGGCCGCTACCGTCATATCGACGTCGCCCGCATCCATCCCGACGACGACGATCCGGAATGGCCCGCCAAGGCCAAGGGCGCTCGGGAGAAGTTCCTGGCCGAGCATCGCCACGCCGAGGACGAGGTCCGCTTCTTCGCGGGCGGTCGCGGCTGCTTCTATCTGCACTTGAACGGCGAGGTGCTGGCCGTGGTGTGCGAGGGCGGGGATCTGGTGTCGGTGCCCGCGGGCACACGGCACTGGTTCGACATGGGCGCTCGGCCCGATTTCGTCGCGGTGCGGTTCTTCGAGGAAGAGGACGGCTGGGTCGGCGATTTCACCGGCGACGGCATCGGTGAGAAGTTCCCGACCCTCGACGAACTGCTCGCCGCCGCATGAGCGTTCGCGCGATCGTCGTCGATATCGAGGGCACGACCAGTCCGACCGCTTCGGTGCGGGAGGATCTGTACGGCTACACCCGCGAGCGGCTGCCGCAGTGGCTGGTCGACAACCGCGGCGGGGCGGCCGATGCCGTTGTCGCGCAGACTCGTGAGCTGGCCGATCGTCCCGATGCCGATGAGGCCGAGGTGGCCGAGATCCTGCGCGGCTGGCTGAATTCCGATGTCAAGGCCCAGCCGCTCAAGACCGCGCAGGGACTGATCTGCGCGGAGGGCTTCCGCGCGGGCGCGCTGCACGGCGAGTTCTTCCCCGACGCGCCCCCGGCTCTGCGCGCCTGGCACGCCGCGGGCCTGTCGCTCTACGTCTACTCCTCGGGTTCGGTACGCAACCAACAGGATTGGTTCGCCCACGCCCGCGGCGGCGAATTGGCCTCCCTGATCGGCGACTGGTTCGACCTGAACAACGCGGGCAACAAACGCGAACGCGCCTCCTATGAGAAGATCGCCGGAGCCATCGGCCTGCCCGCCCACAACATCCTGTTCCTGTCCGACCACCCCGACGAACTCGACGCCGCCGTCGAGGCGGGCTGGTCGGCCATCGGTGTCACCCGCCCGGGCGAACCGAATTCCCCACGCCCGCCGCATCATTGGGTGAGCTCGTTCGCGGAGGTCGAGCTGCCCTAGGCGCGGAGCCGCCCTGGCCTGGCGATCAGTATTCGCCGAGGTAGTCCACGAGTGCGCCGAGCACGTGCTGCATGGTCGTTCTCTGGACCTCACCCAAGCACTCGACCAGCCATATTCGCGGTATCGGACGCGTCTTGTACACGGCGGCACGCACGTGCGGCAATGGATCTGCCGGATCGAGCGCCACGGTGATCGGCGGCGCCTCCGGGGCGGTCACCAGTGGCACGCAGAGCACGGTCGGCAATTCGGCATTGGCCCCGGTATTCGACAGCACCAGCACCCGGTCGGCCCCGAGATGCGATGGTTTGTCGCGGCCGGAGACAGTCGGGAGGTAGACCCAGATTTCGCCGCGACGGGGAATCGGAGTCGGGCGGCTCACCGAGTGGATCCGGCGGCGTCGTCGGCGGCGCGGTACTCGGTTTCCATCGCGTGGAAATGGTCCTCGGAGTCCTGTCCCTGCTCGCATTCCCACGCGGCGATGCGAGCAGCGGAACTGCGCGTCAGTTCGGCGCGTAACAGCTGCTCGACCAGCCCGGAGAAGCTGGTGGACCGTTGCTCGGCCAGTTGTTTGCCCTGCTCCAGGACCGATCCTTCGATACGGACCGACGAGGACTCCTTCATACCCGAGCAGTGTACTCACCGTATGTGGTACACGGGATGGAACGCGGTACGCGCAGCGCGCACCGCGTTCCGAAACTCGCCTTCGCGCCTCAGGCCACCGAGGTGGTCGCGCGGAGGATGAGGTGCTCGACCAGGGTCATCAGGACCGTTTTGCAGGACGAGCGGTCGCGGGCGTCGCAGAGGACGACCGGGGTGTGCGGGTCGAGGTCGAGGGCGTCGCGGACCTCGTCGGTGGTGTAGATCGGGGCGCTGTCGAAACAGTTGACAGCGACCGCGAAGGACAGGCCGCGGCGTTCGAAGAAGTCGATCGCGGCAAAGGAGTTCTCGAGACGACGCGTGTCGGCGATCACCACCGCACCCAGTGCGCCGCGGGCCAATTCGTCCCACAGGAACCAGAAGCGATCCTGGCCGGGGGTGCCGAACAGGTACAGGACGAGATTCTCATCGATGGTGATGCGGCCGAAATCCAGTGCGACCGTGGTGGTCGTCTTGCCCTCCACGCCCGACAGATCGTCGACGCCGGTGGACAGTTCGGTGATCAGCTCCTCCGTGCGCAGCGGCGCGATCTCACTGATCGAGGACACCATCGTGGTCTTCCCGACGCCGAAACCGCCGGCGATGAGAATTTTGACCGAGGCGGCCAGGGGTGCCGCAGACGTGGGTTCAGACACGGATGTTCTACAGCTTTCGGATTCCGTCGAGCACAGCTCGCAACAGGTTCAGGTCGCCGGGGCCGTCGGTGCGCAACGGCGCCCGGAAGATCAGATGCCCCTCGCTGATCAGATCACCGACGAGGATCTTCGTCACGGCGAGGGGCAGTTTCAGGGTGGCGGACACCTCGGCCACCGATTGCGGAACGCGGCACAGCTGCACGATCTCCGAGTACTCCGGTTCCGCGCGCCGCATTCTCGGGGCGGGTTGGGTGGTCACCACGAGGGTGAGCATGTCCAGGTCGTGTCCCGCACCCATCGTGCGGCCACCTGTCACGGCGTACGGACGAACCAGCGGGCCCGCCTGATCGTCGAACCAGGGTTGACCGAAGCGAGTCATGACAATCGGTGCTCCACCTGCGTAGCCAGGCCGTGCCGCGGATCGGTGGACAGATAGGTGCCCACCCGCTGCACGGTCAGATTCATTTCATATGCAACCATACCGAGATTCGCGTTTTCGTTCGCCTGCAAGGCGATACACGCGTTGTCCCCGGCGGCGGTGACGAACAGGACCGCGCGATCGAGTTCGATCACCGCCTGCCGTACGCCGCCGCCGTCGAAGCGGCTACCGGCGCTGCGGGCCAATCCGTACAGCGTGGCGGACATCGCGCCGAAGTGTTCGGCGTCCTCGCGGCTCATGGTGGTGGACCGGCCCAGCAGCAGCCCGTCGGTCGAGTGCACCACCGCGTAGCGCACACCCGCCAGGCGGTCGACCAGATCGTCGAGCAGCCAGTTGAGATCACCTGCGTTGGAAGAGGTCACCTTCGCCTTCCTGTTCATCCGGTGTAGTGGCGTTGTGGGCCTCGGGATGGGCCCGACGCCCTTGCCGGGTGCCATTCTCGATGGCGGACATCAGATCTCGCGCCTGTTCGGCCGAACGCGGGCGCTGCGGCGCCGATTCCGCGGCGGGCTGCTGATCGTGCGCCAGCTCCGGCGCCAGACTGGCCTGGCGGCGGCGACGCGGCAGCGGTGGCCGAGCGTCGTCGCCCGCGTAGGACGGACGCTGCTCGGTGGCGCGATGACGCGGCTCCGGATCGCGCGGTTCGGGGACGTAGCGCGGCGGCTCGGGCTGCTGCGGCTGCACCTGCGGCTGGACGTAGGTCTGCTGCGGGGGCTCCGGTTCCGGCTCGGGCTCACGCGGCGGCAGGGTCGCCAAAGCCGTTGGCGCGGGCAGGGACTGGTAGACCTGGGTGGCCGGAATCTGACCGGTCACCGGCGGTTCCGGCCGTCGCGCGGGCGTGCGCTCGGGCAGGTGGTCGGCGATCGAGCCGTCATTGGTGATCAGCGCGCTGGGGATCAGCACGATCGCGCGTACCCCGCCGTAATCGGATTCGGCCAGTCGCACCGTGATGCCGTGCCGCACGCCCAGCTGCGCGACCACGAACAGGCCGAGGCGCGAATCGGCCGACAGCGTCGCGACACCGAAATCCGGTGGGTTGCGCAGCATTTCGTTGGCCCGCTCGAATTCGGCGGCGGGCATGCCCATGCCCTGGTCGCTGATCTCGACGACCACGCCCTTGCCGACGATATTGCCGGTGACCTCCACCCGTGACTGCGGCGGGGAGAAGGTGGTGGCGTTGTCGACCAGTTCGGCGAGCAGGTGGATGAGGTCGGCGACCACGCTGCCGACGACGAACACCTGCGGCATCCGCGCGGTGCGCACCCGCGCGTAGTCGAGGGTCTCGCCGACGGCGCTGCGCACCAGCTCGACCAGCGGCACCGGCCGCCGCCACTGCCGGCCCGGCTGGCCGCCGCCGAGAATGATCAGATTCTCGGCGTTGCGGCGTTCGCGGGTGGCGAGATGATCGAGTTTGAAGAAGGTCTCCAGCAGCGCCGGATCCTCCTGCTTCTGCTCGGCCTCGTCGAGGATCTCGAGCTGGCGGTGCACCACCATCTGGCTGCGATGGGCGATATTGAGGAATACCGAGCGCACACCCTCGCGGGTGCGGGCCTCGGTGACCGCGGCCGCGACGGCGGCGGTGTGGGCCTGGTTGAACGCCTTTGCGACCGAACCGATCTCGTCGTGCCCGAAGTCCAGGTGCGCGGCTTCGGTCTCCGGATCGATGTCCTCGCCCTCGCCGAGGCGGCGCATGGTGTCGGGCAGCCGGACCTCGGCCAGGGCCAGGGTCTCGGTGCGCAGCCGCTTGAGGCGGCCGATGAGCCGATTGGCCAGCCACAGCGACAGGATGAATGCCAGCACCGACAGCGCGAGCACACCCGCGCCCGCGAACAGCGCGTTGCGCGCGGTGCGGTCGCCGTCGTCGACGGCCACGCTGTTGGCGTGGTCGTTCTGGGCCTGCCACACCTCGAGCAGCTGCCGGTTCACCTGATCGGAGGCCGCGCGCCATTCGGCGGTGGTGATCGGCGGCGGGGCCGGGGTGCTGGTGGTGCCGGAGGTTGTCGTGCCTGTGCCGGTGGGGCCCGCCGGGGTCGGCTTGGCGGCCGCGGGCGGGTGAATGATGAAGTCCTCCATGGTCGCCAGCTGCTGCCAGGCGGGGGACTCGGTCAGATCCTTGATGCGCTTGCCCTGGTCGCCGCCGATATCACCGGCCAGCATGGGCAGTTCGGTGCGGTAGTAGCCGACCAGATTGCGGTATTCGCCCTGCAGCGGCGCGGGCAGACCCGCGGGGCTGAGCGCGGACGCGGTGAGCGCGGCGACACGGGAATTGGCGTCCATCGCGCGCAGTTCGCGCAGCGAATGCGCGAGTTCGTTGGCGACCGCGGCGTCGGGCGCGGTCTTGGCGGTGATATCGGTGCCGAGTTCGACGCCGTTGAGAATCGCGGTGTACGCGCCGTAGGTGTCGGGTACGGGCAGCATGCCCGCGTCGACCGCCCCGCGCAGCTGCGGCAGATTCTTTTTCAGGGTGTCGAAACCACCGAGATCCGGACCCATCTTGTCGGAATCGGATTCGGTGATCGCGCTTTCGATGCTCTGCATATCGCGCAGCGCATTGTCGAGTCGCTGCCGCGCCGCACCCAGTGCCACCGGGTCCGATTCACCGGACAGCGCCCAGAGCGACAGCAGTCGCTCCTGTTCCACCGACGCGATCAGCTCGCGGGTGTGTTTGTTGGCGCCTGCCAGGATGGACGCCCAATGCTTGGCATGCTGTCCTTCCCGTACCAAGTAGCCCGCCGCGCCCACACCGATCACGAGCAGGGCGAGGCTCGGGACAAGTGCGATCGCGAGAATGCGGGCCCTAATACCTAGCCTCGCTCTCAGCATCGGCACAAAATATCTGCTGACGGTACGGTTTGCCACTCGGTCCCATTGGGCGGGACTGGATTTGACAGCATGCCGGCAATCATTCTCGGCTGCACTTTCGGTCCGAGGGCTCTGGCGTATCGGTTCGATCGTGTGTTGTGCGCGGCTTCTCGTGGTCGGTGGTGTGATGCCGTTCGATGCGATGGCGCTCGTACCGGATTTCGTTATCGTGGCGCGTAATTCGATACTTTCGGGGCGGCGCGCCGCGACGGTTTCGGCGGTGGATCTCGTGCTCGCGATGTCGGTCCGGCGGGAACGTTCGGACCGGGGTTCGGGAGGTTGCTGACGGTCTCGGCGCGAGTCCGCACTGTGGCGAAGTTGGCAGGCGCGCTGCGGCGGCTATTTGTCGGAATTCGGGCATCGCCGTCCGCGGGCGGGCGCGGACGGCGTGGTCCATACGGCCCGCGCACCGGGTGCTTCGCCGGGGCGGAGGAAATTACCTACGGATCCGGTGCGGGATCGGTCCGGCTCGGCCGGAAGACCGGACGAACTGATCGGAGGCTTGGATTCCATTTCAGGCCCCGCGGGGTAGATTGTCTGTATCTCTCGGTTACTCACAAGTAGGAGGCGATGATGCCGGTGCCGGAAGCCGCGGTATTCGAGCGACTGCGGGGCTTCGCCGCGGTCGACGCGAATCAGGAGCACGCGAGCCGGACCATCAACGAGGTCTTCACGGGCCGGGCGCTGGGCGAGGTGCCCGTCGGGACCGCCGCGGATGTGACCCTCGCCTTCGAGAAAGCCCGTGCCGCGCAGCGGGAATGGGCCGCGCGTCCGGCCCGCGAGCGCGCCGAGGTACTGGAGCGCTACCGGGCGCTGGTGGTGGACAACCGCGAGTATCTGATGGACGTCATCCAGGCCGAAACCGGTAAGGCCCGGTGGGCGGCGCAGGAGGAGATCATGGGTTTGATCTTCGCCGCCCGCTACTTCGCCCGGGTCGCGCCGCAGCTGCTGGGCTCGCACAAGGTGCCGGGCGCGTTCCCGATCCTGAACCGCACCGCCGTGCGCAGCCAGCCCAAGGGCGTGGTCGGGGTGATCGCGCCGTGGAACTATCCGATGTTGTTGTCGATCGGCGACTCGCTGCCCGCGCTGCTGGCCGGAAACGCCGTGGTCGTCAAGCCCGACAGCCAGACGCCGTACTCGTCGCTGTCGAATGTGGAACTGCTGTGGCAGGCGGGCGTGCCCAAGGATCTACTGCAGGTGATCCCGGGTCCGGGCGGGGTGGTCGGCACGGCCATCGTCGAGGCCTGCGACTACATGATGTTCACCGGATCCTCGGCCACCGGCCGCACCCTGGCCGAACAGTGCGGGCGGCGGTTGATCGGCTTCTCCGCCGAATTGGGCGGCAAGAATCCGATGATCGTCACCCGTGGCGCGAATCTGAACAAGGCCGCGAAAGCCGCTGTGCGGGCGTGCTTCTCCAACGCCGGACAGCTGTGCATCTCGATCGAGCGGTTGTATGTCGAACGCGCCGTGGCCGATGAATTCACCGAGAAGTTCGTCGCGGCGGTCAAGGCGGCGAAACTCGGTACCGCCTACGACTATTCGACCGATATCGGCAGCCTGATCTCCGAGGCGCAGCTCGAGACGGTCACCAAACACGTCGCCGACGCGACCTCCAAGGGCGCGAAGGTGCTCGCGGGCGGTAACGCGCGGCCCGATATCGGTCCGCTGTTCTTCGAACCGACCGTGCTGTCGGAGGTGACCGACGCGATGGAGTGCGGCCGCGACGAGACCTTCGGCCCGCTGGTGTCGATCTACCCGGTCGCCGACGTCGAGGAGGCCATCGCCCGGGCCAACGACACCGATTACGGCCTCAACGCCAGCGTCTGGGCCGCCTCCAAGGCCGAGGGCGAGCGCATCGCCGAACGCCTGCACGCCGGAACCGTCTGTGTCGACGAGGGTTACGCGCCCGCGTGGGGCAGCACCGGCGCGCCGATGGGCGGAATGGGCCTCTCCGGCGTCGGCCGCCGCCACGGACCCGACGGCCTGCTGAAGTTCACCGAACCACAGACCGTCGTGGTCACGCGCTTTTTGAATCTCGATGCGCCGTGGGGTATTTCGCAGGAGCGGTGGCAGCCGTTCCTGATGGCGATCGCGCGCGGCATTCGGTTCCTGCCGGGCCGCTGAACCGCCCCGGCGGTCAGCGGCCGAAGCGGGCGTTCACCCAGGCGAGCACGTCGGAATAGGACGCCTCGAGGACGCTGCGGTGATCGACGCCGGGATAGCCGCGGTACCGCACCGGCCGCCCGCTCAGCAGCTGCTGGGCGACCATGGCGTCGGTGGCCGGGGGCGTGACCGTGGCGTCGGCCCCGCCCTGGGCGACCAGGAGCGGGGAGGTGAACGGCAGCGGGCTGGGATCGTTGTCGTCGAGTACGCGGGTGAGCGCGCTGATATCGGCGTCGGCGCGGAACACCCGACCGGCGGGCAGCCCGCCCCACGAATCGTGTTCGCGCAGTTGACCGATGCAGCGATCATCGGCCTGCGGCAGCAGCGCCACCGCCTCGGGGGTGAGCATGCGCGCGGGATCTATATCGGTGACGGTCTGCGCCCCCCGGATCAGCAGCGGCAGGAACGAGGCCACCGCACCGCCGATCGAGCCGAGCGCCTGGGCGCTGCCGGTCTGCGTCGCGACGGCCGAGGCCCGCACACCGAGACCGATATGGGACGCGGGCGCCAGCGCGACCGCGCCGAGCAGCCGCAGTCGCGGAGCCCAATCCTGTGCTCGCGCATCGGCGAATATCGCCGCCTGCCCGCCCTGGGAGTGACCCATCGCCAGCCAGCGGTCACCGATACCCGGCTCGACCTCGCGCGCGGCCAGCGCCATATCGGCCACCGCCCGCTGTTCGGCCTCGCCGATCAGATATCCGTGTGTCCCGCCGGTGCCCAAGCCCTGGTAATCGCTTTGTGCCACCGCGTAACCCGCGGCCACCCAGCGCGCCTGCGTCGCGCGCACCTGGGCGGTGTAGTCGTGGGCCGGATAGTCGGGCCCGGTATCGCGTGAGGGCGCGCAGACGTCGGCGACCCCGGTGGTGCCGTGCGACCACGAGATCAGCGGCCAACCGCCCTCGGGCGCAGGACCTTCCGGTACGGCCACGGTGCCAGAGACCGCCACCGGTCGGCCCTGGACATCCACCGAGCGGTACAGCACGAGACGGTTGCGGGCCCCGGCGACGCCCGGATCTCCGCTCAGCGGCCGCGACCAGATCACCGACCCGTGCGCGCCCGCGATCAGATCCGCGGGCGCGGAATAGAATTCGAGCCCGCCCGGACCCTGCTCGGCGGCGTCGGCCGTCGCGGGGACGAGCGCGATCGCCAGCGCCGCCGCGATCCCTGTCACCGATACTCGAATCCACCGCGCCTTTGCGTACCCCACCACGTGCATACCTCCACCTCAACGGGTCCTTCGACCTCCGACGGTACAAGGTCGAAATGATCAGCGACGGTAGGTTGCCGTCAGGGCGCCCTGGGCGACGGCCGAGCCCTCGACAGCGGTCAGCGATTGCGCGAGGGAACTCTGCGGGGGCAGCGAGAGCCGGTTGGGCAGTGCGTAGACGGTGAAGCGGTAGTGATGGGTTCCGCTGCCCGGGGGCGGGCAGGGCGCGAAATAGTCGGGACGGTCACTGCTGTTGAGCAGGGCGGTGCCGCCCTCGGGGATCCCGCCCTCGGCGACCGCGGTCGTGGTCGCGGGGATGTCGATGACGATCCAGTGCGTGAAGACTCCGCCCGGGGCGTCCGGATCGTCCACGACGAGGGCGAATCGGGCGATTTCCGGCGGCGTCGTCCAGGACAGCGGCAGCGTCTCGCCGGTCCCGGCGCAGGTGTACTCCTCGGGTAGGGCCGCGCCCTCGGCGACGGCGCTGCTGGTGACCCGAATCTGGTGTGTCGCAGGCGGTTCGGGTGCGGTGGTGGGCGTGGCGTGCGAGCCGGTATCCGAACACCCGGCCGCGGCGGCCAGCGACAGCGCCGCGGCGACCAGGCGAACCTGGCGGTCGGTCATGGGTCGAGGGTAGGACCGCCGGGCCGGGAGTTCCACGAAACCGGTCTCAACCCCCTAGGTCCGCGCCGGTGAGCGGTGGATGCGCGTCGAGCTCGGCGACCTCGGCATCGGTGAGCAGCCGCGAACGGATCAGAAAGCGCACGCCCTCGGGCGCTTCCAGCGAGAAGCCGCTGCCGCGCCCGGGGACCACGTCCACGGTCAGGTGGGTGTGCCGCCAGTACTCGAACTGATCGGCGCTCATCCAGAACGGCGTCCCGTCCGGCAGTTCACCGAGCAGGACATCGGCCGCGCCGACGCGGAATTCGCCGCGCGGGTAACACATCGGCGAACTGCCGTCGCAGCAGCCGCCGGATTGATGGAACATCACCGACCCGTGCCGCTCGACGAGTCCGCCGAGCAGCCTGGCCGCGTCCTCGGTGATGCCGATGCGCGCGGGGACGGACATCAGAAGAATCCGAGTTTCTGTGGTGAATAGCTCACCAGCAGATTCTTGGTCTGCTGATAGTGGTCGAGCATCATCGCGTGATTCTCGCGGCCGATACCGGACTTCTTGTATCCGCCGAACGCCGCGTGCGCGGGATAGGCGTGATAGCAATTGGTCCACACGCGGCCGGCCTTGATCGCGCGGCCCATTCGATAGGCGGTATTCATATCGCGGGTCCACACCCCGGCGCCGAGTCCGTAGAGGGTGTCGTTGGCGATTTTCAGCGCGTCGGCCACACCGTCGAACTTGGTCACCGAGACGACCGGACCGAAGATCTCCTCCTGGAAGATGCGCATATCGTTGCGGCCCTCGAAGATCGTCGGTTCAATGTAGAACCCGTTGGGATATTCGTCGACCTTGCGCATCGCACCGCCGGTGAGCACCTTCGCGCCCTCTTTGCGGCCGATATCGATGTAGGACATGATCTTCTCGTACTGATCGTTGCTGGCCTGCGCGCCGATCATGGTGGCGTCGTCGAGCGGATTGCCGCCGGTGATGGCGCGGGTGCGCTCGATACAGCGGGCCATGAAATCGTCGTAGATCGCCGAATCGACAAGGGCGCGTGAGGGACAAGTGCACACCTCGCCCTGATTCAGCGCGAACATCACGAAGCCCTCCACCGCCTTGTCGAGGAATTCGTCGTCGGCGTTCATGACATCGGCCAGGAAGATGTTGGGGCTCTTACCACCCAGTTCGAGGGTGACCGGGATGATGTTCTCGCTGGCGTACTGCATGATCAGCCGCCCGGTGGTGGTCTCGCCGGTGAAGGCGACCTTGGCCACCCGTGGGCTGGACGCGAGCGGTTTACCCGCCTCGACGCCGAATCCGTTGACCACGTTGACGACTCCGGCCGGGAGCAGATCGGCGATGAGTTCGATCACCAGCAGCAGCGAGGCCGGGGTCTGCTCGGCGGGCTTGATGACCACGCAGTTGCCGGCGGCCAGCGCGGGGGCGAGCTTCCAGGTCGCCATCAGGATCGGGAAGTTCCACGGGATGATCTGCCCGACCACGCCCAGCGGCTCGTGGAAGTGGTAGGCGATGGTGTCGGCGTCGATCTCGGAGATGCGGCCCTCCTGGGCGCGGATCGCACCCGCGAAATAGCGGAAATGGTCCACCGCCAACGGAATATCCGCGGCGAGGGTTTCGCGGACCGGCTTGCCGTTCTCCCAGGTCTCGGCGACGGCGAGGCGTTCGAGATTGGCCTCGATGCGATCGGCGATCCTATTGAGGATATTGGCGCGCTCGCCCACCGGGGTCGCGCCCCAGGCGTCGGCGGCGGCGTGGGCGGCGTCGAGGGCGAGGTCGATATCGCCCGCGGTGGATCGGGCGACCTCGCAGAAGGTCTCACCGTCGATGGGGGAGGGGTTCTCGAAATACCGGCCCTCGACCGGGGCCTTCCAATCGCCGCCGATGAAATTGTCGTAGCGCCGGGCGAACTCGACGATGCTGCCGTCGGAGCCGGGTTTGGCGTAGATCATGGTGCACTCCCGTTCGAATAGCCGTGGTGACGGCCGTCACTATGGACCGGTCTGGTTGGCGAACGGTTGGCGGTTCAGCGCAGCGCGCTGTGCAGCCGCGCGGCCACCAGCGCGCGGCGCGGATCGTCGGCCGCGAGCAGGCGTAACGCGCGCTCGTGCACCTCGGTGTCGGCGGGGCAGCGTGCGCCGAATTCGACCAGATGCGTGGGGTTTCCGCTGCCCAGCACCGCGGTGCGCAGACCCACGAGCAGATACTCCCGCCATTCGACGACGCCCGGGGTATCCGAATCCGGCAGCAGCGGACCGCGATACAGCCGCAGCGCCGTGGCGACGTCGCCGGCCGCGATGGCGGCGAGCAGTTCCACCGCATCGCAGGAGATGGGCCGGGTGAGCACATAGCGGCGGCTGGTGATGTCGCCGCCGGTGGCGCGGCGCAGATGCGACACATCGGCTTTGAGCGTGGCCGCGGAGACCGGTCGATCGCCGTAGACCGCGGCCTGCAACCGCTGCGGGGTATAACCGTCTGGCTCGAGGGCGAGCAGGGTGAGGATCTCGATCTGCCTGGGCCGCAGGCGAATCGGCGCGCCCGCGCGGGTGAGGGTGGCCGCGCCGAGACAGTCCAGGCGCAGTTCGCGGCCGCTGTCGCACGGTTCGGCGGGCAGACGCGATTCGATGGCCGAGACCAGCGCCCGCACGGTGGACATGGCCAGCGGATGGGAGCGATCCCAGGTCGTGGACAGATCCAGCACGCCGAGCTGCCTCCCATCGGAGGCGTGGATGGGCGCGCAGTAGCAGACCCAGCCGTGCAGGGCGGCGACCAGATGTTCGGCGGAGAACACCGTGCTGGGCTGTCCGCTGCGCAGTGCCAGCGACAATGCGTTGGTGCCCATATGGGTTTCGTCCCAGCGGCCGCCGGGTGCGAAGTTCACCGCCTCGGCGCGCCGGCGCATCACCCGGCCGCCGCACGACCACAGGATGGTGCCCTGCTCGTCGGTGACCGCCGCGACGAAACCGGAATCGTCGGTGATGGAACGTAATTCGCCCGCCAGTTCCGTGACCGGGCGGCGCAGTGGCGAATGCGCCCAGCGCGCGGCGATTTCCGAATCATCGGCGGGTGCGGCCACGCAGCCGGGATCCACGGTCGGCAACGAGCGCTGCCAGGATTGGACGACCTCGGTGCGCAGCAGGGTGTCGCCGGGCACGGCGGCGCGCGTGGCCGCCCAGCGGGCCCATTCCTGTTCCAGTGCCGCTCGCCGCTGGGACAGGGTGCGAATCTGTGGCATCGCAAACAACCTCGTCGTCCGGTAAGTCCCTGCGTCCCTCCATCATTGCCTACCAGGCAGGACCGCGGGGCCGATTCCCGCGGACAGGTTTCGTTTACCGTCGGATCGGATAATCTATTGTGGCTGTTGCTTCCGATGAGAAACACCGGAAAAACATTTCGACACGCCGACGGAGTTGACACGGTTCGGCCGGGTGGGAATGGTTGTCTGCTTATCGCTGCGCGCAGATGGTCACTCGATCACCACATCCACCCATTCGAAGGAGTCGTGTCTTGGCGCGTGTGTCCACAATGCTCGCCGGTCTAGCCCTGGCCGCCGCCGCGGTGACGGGTTCCGCGAATGCGGGTCGATTCGCGGATTTCGATTCGGCGCCCCCGGCGACCCACTCCGACGACGAGGCCGACGACCCACCGTGCAGTGGCGCCAAGAAGCCCGACGAGCTGAACAAACCCATTCGCGATCACAGCGGCGAGGCCGTCCCGAGCGGTATTCCGATGCAGCCGCGGCGTTGACGCATGCGGCGGGCTATTTGTTGAAGAAGATTCCCGCTACGTCGGCATTCTTGATCGGCGTATCCGCATTGCGCTGAGTGCCGCACAGGAAATCGACCGCGGCCAGCGTCAGATCCACTGTGGTGCCCGGGGGTTCGTGATCGTCGTTGGTCTGCTGCTTGACGAATTTCGTGACCGTCATCCGTTTGGTGTCCTGATCCTGCTTCACGTATTCGCTGCACGGGGTGTCCCCACCCTTGTTCAGCGCGCGCTGCACATCGGTGCAGCCGCCGAGAAGTATCGCGGCGACGGCCAGTCCGGCAGCGGTCGCGGCGGGCCATCGCGTGGGGATCATCGAAGCGTCTCCTCGTGGATCAGGTTGCCGGGCCGTTCCCGGCAGTGCGTGCCGTCAGCCTAGAGGTTCGACGCATGCGCTTACATCAGGGGAAACCCTGGCACGGGCACTTTGTCGGTGTGCCGGATAGGGTCGGGGCCATGCGGTACAGCAGGCTTGGCAATCGGGATAGCGGCGGCTATGCGGGCGGGGAGCCGGAAAGCCTACTGGGACAGGCGCTCAGCGGACGATGAGCGCGAGCGAAGCGGTGTCGTCGATAACCGATCGGCTGACGGAGATCTCGCAGCAGCCGCCGATGTGGGTGGTGCTCGCCACGGCGGGCGCGGCGCTGGTGGCGGTGGCGTATCCGCCGCTGTGGCGGATCCTGCGCACCGCGGTGACGATCGCGCACGAGACCGGGCATGCGGTGGTGGCGGTGCTGACCGGGCGCACGTTGCGCGGGGTCCGATTGCATTCGGACACCTCGGGGGTGACGGTGTCGCGCGGAAAGCCCTACGGGCTCGGCATGGTGCTCACCACCATGGCGGGCTATCCCGCGCCCTCGGCGCTGGGCCTGGGTTGTGCGGCGCTGCTGGCCGCGGGGCGGTTGACGCTCATGCTGTGGCTCGTGGTCGCGGCGCTGGCGGTGTTGCTGGTGATGATCCGCAATCTGTTCGGTTTGCTGGCGGTGGTGTGCGCGGGCGCGGTGGTATTCGTCGTGTCCTGGTACGGCACGGTCGTGCAGCAGGGTGTGTTCGGCTATGCGGTGGCGTGGTTTCTGCTGTTCGGCGGGTTGCGCACGATCGCGGAACTACAGCGGGTGCATATGCGCGGCGACGGATCCGACGCCGATCAGCTGGCCTATCTGACCCGGATCCCGGGACTGTTCTGGGTGCTGCTGTTCGGTGCGGCGGCGTTGGCGGCCTTGGTGTTCGGCGGTCGGCTGCTGCTGGGGTTCTGGCCCGCGCTGGGCAGTGCGTGACGGGTCAGGTGCGCTGCATGCTGTCGGCGCAGGCGCGCCAGACCCGCGCCTCGCTCGGATTGCCCCGGCGATCCAGCACTTCGGCGAGTCCGGCCATCGCGCGCACATCGCCGCTGTCGGCGGCGGCGCGCCACCATCGTTCGGCCTCGAACAACTCCCCGCGGCGATAGCGGACCACGCCCAGGTCGTAGGCCGCGCCCGCATGGCCGAAATCGGCGGCCTGGGTCCACAGCATGCAGGCCTGTTCCAGATCGCCGCGCCCGTGCATGGCGACCCCGAGATCGTAGAGCGCACCGCGATAACGGCTTTCGTCGGTGGGGGAGGCGGTGACCTCCACGCGGATCACCAGTTCGGTGAAATCGACCGGTCCGATCCCGGTGCTGCAGTACAGGATCGCGGCGTCGGCGCCGGTGTGTTCGATGAGCATGCCGTAGTTGCCGGTCCAGGACGCGGTGGCGCCGGTGGTATCCATCCACACCGGGGTCAGGGTGAGCGAGGCGTCCGGTCCGGCCGCCTGCACGCGCAATTCGATACCCGAGCTCATGGCATCGGCCCACACATCGACCCCGCGCAGTCGACGCTCGTCGAGCGCGACGTGCCCGCCCAGCACCGACAGTCCGATTCCGAAGCCCAGCAACCCATCCGGCGGCGCGGCCGAGCGCAGCCGTAGCGAGACGGTGGTGGGGTCCGGTCCCAGGGGCGCACAGTACATCGGATAGACCGTGTCGCCGCGCCATTCGACCGGTTCGGCGCTGACATAGCGTTCGGCCAGCGGCACGAGCGTCTCGTCCTGCACGCCGTACGGGGACGGCCCGGTCATCGTGCCCGCCTTTCGCCGGAGCTGTCGGGAAGGATTCGGCCATACGGTAGTACTCGCGGCGCGGAAAAATCGCTGAACGAACAGGTGTTAGCCAGGAAATACGGTCGGCAAACCGGCGCACCGGTATCGATCCGACCGTTTTGCACTCGATGCCGGATTGCGGCGCGCGCAGTCGCGGCGGTGTGGCGCAAGGAATGTGCAAGGGGCATGCAATCGGCGGTCCGCACAGTGGTCGCATGACCGAGACTTTCGATGTGGTGGTGGCCGGGGCCGGACCGGTGGGGTTGATGCTGGCGTGCGAGCTTCGGTTGGCCGGGGTGGACGTGCTGGTGGTCGAACGGCTGACCGAACCCGATCAGACGATCAAGGCCGGCGGCATGAATGTGGCCGCGGCCGAGGCGTTCTATCGCCGCGGCATGCTGCCGGAGTTGCAGCGTCGCGCGTATCTGCGGATGGAGCAGTTCGCCGCCTTCGCGAAGGCCGCGTCCACCACCGTGGGCAAGCCGAAGGTGATGGGTGGGCACTTCGCCGGAATCTTCCTCGATGCGAGCCTCATTCATACCGATGATCCGATCTACGCCGATCCGGCTCCGGTCGTGGGCGCGATCTTCGTGCACCAGCAGGGCATCGAGGAGGTGCTCGCCGAGCGCGCCGAGCAACTGGGTGTGCCGGTGCGGCGCGGGGTCGAGCTCACCGGGTTCACCGATGACAGCGACTGTGTCACGATCTGGCTGGGGGACACCGTGATCCGGGCCGCTTGGCTGGTCGGCTGTGACGGCGGCCGCAGCACCGTGCGCAAACTCGGCGGATTCGAGTTCCCGGGCGTGGATCCGCTCATCACCGGACATCAGGCCGTGGTGGAGATGTCGTATACCGAGGGCCTGCGGCCGGGCTGGCACACCACCGACACCGGCATCTACGCCGTCGGCCCGACCCCGGGACGCATCCTGGCCGTCGAACTCGACGGACCGCCCGCCGACCGCGAGGCGCCCGTCACCGCCGCCGAACTGCAGGCCGCACTGCGCAAGGCGTCGGGCACCCAGGTCGAGATCACCGCGGTGCATTCGGCGACCCGCTTCACCGACAACACCCGCCAGGCCACCGACTACCGCCGCGGCCGGGTACTGCTCGCGGGCGATGCGGCGCATGTGCACTCACCCTTCGGCGGCCAGGGCCTCAACCTCGGCATCGGCGACGCGGTGAATCTGGGCTGGAAGCTGGCCGCGGTCGTCGCGGGCTGGGCGCCGGACGATCTGCTGGATTCCTATACCGCCGAACGGCATCCGATCGGGGAGTGGGTGTTGGACTGGACGCGGGCCCAGGTGGCGATCATGCGCACCGACGCGCACAGCCGCGCGATGCGCCGGGTGACCGAACAGCTGCTGGCCACCCGCGACGGCGCGACGCTGGTCCATCGGAAGATCTCCGGCCGGGAGCTGCACTACGACCTGGGCGTGGGCCATCCACTGGTCGGGCGCAGCGTCCCGGACTTCGAACTGTCCGACGGCACGCGCCTGGGCGAGCATTTCGGCGACGGCCGGGCGGTGCTGGTGGACCTGACCGATTCGCCCGCGCTGCGGGAGGCGGCCGCGCCGTGGTCGGACCGGGTGCGGACGCTCATCGTGAAAACCGCCCAGCCGCGCGATATCTCGGCGCTGCTGGTGCGGCCGGACGGTTTCGTGGCGTGGGCGACCCGGGCGGGGTCGACGGTCGGGCTCACCGCGGCGCTGAGCCGCTGGTTCGGTGCTCCGGCCTGATCGCGGGCGTGGACGGCCGGAGCGGATCGGCGAGGGGTCGGTCCGGTCGTCCACTCATCCCTCGCGTTCGGCGACGAAGCGCAACAGGTCCGGATCGTCGGAGACGATCCGATCCACCTCGTCGCCGCCGGTGCATTCGTAGAGGCCGATGACGAGCGTGCCGCCGCGCCGGCCGATCACCCGCCAGATCGCGCCCGCATCCTCCCAGCGCCGCAGTGCCGCTACGGCGGCCGGATGGTGCTGCGTCACAATCGGTTCCTCACTCTCTCGCGTGTCGTCTCCTCGATGATCCGCCAGTCGACACAGTGCGCGGCCGTAATCCGGACATACCGCCCGAGATAGATCGGATTACTTTTCTCGATAAACAAAACCGGAGTATTTCTCCGGTCCCTCGGACCCGCTCGTGCAACAGGGTGCACAGCCGCGACCTGGGTAGTTGATGCTACAACACGAATATCGGTTGTATAGTCAACCGGCGCGGCTGTCTTTTTTGCGTATACTGAGCCATATCCTTGACTCGCGAGTTTCGGAAAAGTCTCGTTCACATCCGCTTTACACATTCGACAACTACTTCCGATCGGAAGTAATGTGACGGTGAACACGCTTTTCACTCGGTCGAGCCCTGTCGTACAGTGAAGCCGTCTCCAGCGGACTCTCGAGGTTGCCCCCGACCGACTCTCGAACACCGCGGTGACGTACCGGCTGGTCAGCGCTGACTCGCAATCCCCCTGACAAGAAATTTCAGCGCAAATTCTTGCGTGCCCGTTTCATCGCCGCGCAGGCATTGCTAGGTCCAATGAGGGAAAATGGA
Source organism: Nocardia pseudobrasiliensis NBRC 108224 (assembly GCF_001613105.1). Taxonomy (GTDB): domain Bacteria; phylum Actinomycetota; class Actinomycetes; order Mycobacteriales; family Mycobacteriaceae; genus Nocardia; species Nocardia pseudobrasiliensis. The sequence continues at coordinate 32,270 of NZ_BDBS01000074.1, forward strand.
ATACACGATCCTTTCGCATTTCGATATCCGGCCCGGAACCCTCACGCTGTGGAGCGCGGTCCGCGCGCCCGGCACCGAATGGAAACCCGACGATCGTCCGCTGACGTGCGTGCACGAGAAGTACCACCGGAATTTCGACGCCACCGAACCCCTGCCCGGCCGCGGCCGCTGGATCGGCACCATCTTCGAGATGGACGCCGCCTTCGACGCCCGCGCGGTCCGTGATCTGGTCTGGGCGTGGCACGCCCGCCACGAGGGTCTGCGCACCACCGTCGCCGACAGCGAATCCGGTGCGGGCCGGTTGACCTGTGCCGCACTGGATGTCGATATCGTGCACGAACGGGTGCCCGTGGTCAGCGCCTCGGCCGAACTCAACGACTTCCTGCGCGAGGTCATGGAGGAGCGCCTGTCGCCGCTGGTCTGGCCGCACGTGGTGATCGCCACCGTCGAGCACCGCGATACCGACAACTTCACCGTGCTGGTCGGCGCCGACCACTCGGTCATGGACGCCTACAGTCAGGTGCTCATCGTCACCGAACTGCGCGCCCTCTATCGCGCGCTGCTCGACGGCACCAGCCTGCCGCATTCGGACACCTTCGCCAGCCCGGCCGACTACGCCCTGGTCGAACGCCAGGCCGCGGCCGCGCTGACCACCGAGTGCGCGGCCACCGAGGTATGGCGAAACTTCTTGTCGCCCGCCGAGGGGCGCTTCCCCCGATTCGCGCCGCCGGTCGCCGCGGTCGAGGACACCGCGGGCCAGCCGCAGACCAGCGTGTCGCGGTGGCTGCTCACCGATACCGAGATCGCGGCCACCGAGGAGGCTGCCGCGGCGCTGGGCCATCGCCCCACCACCGCCGTCTTCGCGGCCCTGGCCCTGGCCTCGTGCCGACTGTCGGGCAACCCGGAATTCCGCACGATCATGCCGGTGGCGACCCGTCCGCACAAGCGCTGGGCCGAGTCGATGGGCTGGTTCGTCAATATCGTCCCGCTGGCGATCCCGGTGCCCGGCGGCGCGAACTATCGCGACGCGCTCGTGGCCACCGACACCGCGCTGCGCCACGCCAAGGCCGCCACCCTGGCCCCGGCCGAGCGCATTTTCGAACTGCTCGACGTGGCCGACCGACCGAAGTTCGCGGTGTCCTATGTCGACATCCGCCGCCTGCCCGACAACGAGATCATCACCGGCCTGCGCGGCCGGGCACTGCGGGCGGACTCCTATTCCGATGACGAGGTGTACTTCTGGGTCGTGCGCGCGGCCGAGGGGCTCAATATCTCGGCGCGCTTCCCGGCCGGATACTCCGCGGCCGTGCTGCAGCGTTTCATCGATGAATTCACCGCCATCCTGCGGGAATTCGGCGAGGCCGAGACGGTCGTGCCCGAGGTCGCGCTGACGGTGGTGGCCGGTCAAGGGGCGGCGTGATGCGCACCGGGGGATTGGATGAGACCCTGCGGGTGAGCGCGCGGCCGATCGTGCTGCGGCCCACCGCCGCGGCGCGGGTCGAG
>NZ_BDBS01000075.1 GCF_001613105.1 Nocardia pseudobrasiliensis NBRC 108224
CAAGGTGACCGCACCGGCCTCGGCCGCGGCCGCGCCCCCGCAGGCCCGCGCGCCGCAGACGACCCCGGCCCCGGCCTCCAACGCCACCCCCACCACGAGCGCCCCGAAGGTTCCCGTGCAGGCCGAGGACGAGTCCAAGGTGCTGCGCGGTCCGGCCGCGGCGATCGTGAAGAACATGTCGGCCTCGCTGACCATCCCGACCGCCACCAGCGTCCGGGCCATCCCGGCCAAGCTGATGATCGACAACCGGCTGGTCATCAACAACCACCTGGCCCGCACCCGCGGCGGCAAGATCTCGTTCACCCACCTGCTGGGCTACGCGATCGTGCAGGCGGTCAAGTCCTTCCCGAATATGAACCGGCACTTCGCCGAGGTGGACGGCAAGCCGAACGCGGTCACGCCCGCGCACACCAACCTCGGTCTGGCCATCGACCTACCCGGTAAGGACGGCAACCGCACGCTGGTCGTCGCCGCCATCAAGAACACCGAGTCGATGAGCTTCGCACAGTTCCACAGCGCCTACGAGGACATCGTCCGGCGCGCCCGCGACGGCAAGCTCACCACCGACGACTTCACCGGCGTCACGATCTCGCTGACCAACCCGGGCACTATCGGCACCAACCATTCGGTGCCGCGCCTGATGCCGGGCCAGGGCGCGATCATCGGCGCGGGCGCGATGGAGTATCCGGCCGAGTTCCAGGGCATGAGCGATGCGCAGCTGGCCGAGATCGGCATCGGCAAGCTGATGACGCTGACCTCGACCTACGATCACCGCATCATCCAGGGCGCGGAGTCCGGCGACTTCCTGCGCACCATCCACCAGCTGCTGATCTCCGATGAGTTCTTCGACGAGATCTTCCACGGTATGGGCGTGCCCTACGAGCCGGTGCGCTGGCGCAAGGACATCAAGGAACGCAACGTCGACAAGAGCGTTCGCGTCCAGGAGCTCATCGCCGCCTACCGCAACCGCGGTCACCTGATGGCCGACACCGATCCGCTGCGGCTGGTCAAGGACAAGTTCCGCAGCCACCCGGACCTCGATGTCACCCAGCACGGCCTGACCCTGTGGGATCTGGACCGCGAATTCAACGTCGCGGGCTTCCACGGCCAGGAGCGCATGAAACTGCGCGATGTGCTGTCGATCCTGCGCGACGCGTACTGCCGCCACGTCGGCGTGGAGTACACCCACATCCTGGAAACCGAACAGCTGCAGTGGATTCAGGAGCGGGTCGAGCAGAAGCACGCCAAGCCGACCGTCGCCCAGCAGAAGTACATCCTGTCCCGGCTGAACGCGGCCGAGGCGTTCGAGACCTTCCTGCAGACGAAATACGTGGGCCAGAAGCGCTTCTCGCTCGAGGGCGCCGAGACCACCATCCCCATGATGGACGCCGTCATCGATCAGTGCGCCGAGCACGGCCTCGACGAGGTCGTCATCGGTATGCCGCACCGCGGCCGCCTGAACGTGCTGGCCAATATCGTCGGCAAGCCCTACTCGCAGATCTTCACCGAGTTCGAGGGCAATATGAACCCGGCCGCCACGCACGGCTCGGGCGATGTGAAGTACCACCTCGGCGCGCACGGCACCTACATCCAGATGTTCGGTGACAACGACATCGAGGTCTCGCTGACGGCCAACCCGTCGCATCTCGAGGCCGTCGATCCGGTGCTGGAGGGTCTGGTCCGCGCCAAGCAGGATCTGCTCACCAAGGAAGACCTGGTCACCAAGGGCGAAGAGGCGCGCACCTTCTCGGTCGTGCCGCTGATGCTGCACGGTGACGCGGCCTTCGCCGGTCAGGGTGTGGTCGCCGAGACGCTGAACCTGTCGGGTCTGCGCGGCTACCGCGTGGGTGGCACCGTGCACATCGTGGTGAACAACCAGATCGGGTTCACCACCGCGCCGGAGAACAGCCGTTCCACCGAGTACTCCACCGATATCGCCAAGTTCATCGGCGCGCCGATCTTCCACGTGAACGGCGACGACCCAGAGGCCTGCGACTGGGTGTCGCGTCTGGCCGTCGACTTCCGCCAGAAGTTCCGCAAGGACGTCGTCATCGATCTGATCTGCTACCGGCGTCGCGGCCACAACGAGGGCGACGACCCGTCGATGACCCAGCCGTACATGTACGACGTCATCGACACCAAGCGCAGCGTGCGCAAGGCCTACACCGAGGCCCTGATCGGCCGCGGTGACATCTCCATGAAGGAGGCCGAGGACGCGCTGCGCGACTACCAGGGCCAGTTGGAGCGGGTCTTCAACGAGGTGCGCGAGCTGGAGAAGTACAAGCCGTCGCCGAGCCCGTCGGTCGAGATGGAGCAGACGGTTCCGACCACGATCATCACGGCCGTGGACAAGTCGGTGCTGCAGCGCATCGGCGACGCGTTCCTCGATGTGCCCGAGGACTTCACGGTGCATCCGCGCGTGAAGCCGGTGCTCGAGCGTCGCCGCGAAATGTCCTACGAGGGCAAGGTCGACTGGGCCTTCGCGGAGCTGCTGGCCTTCGGCACGCTGATCGATGAGGGTCGCGCGGTGCGCCTGACCGGTCAGGACTCCCGGCGCGGCACCTTCACCCAGCGCCACGCCGTGGTCATCGACCGCAAGACCGGCGCGGAGTACACCCCGCTGCACAACATCGGCTCGAAGAATCCGGGCTGGTTCGCGGTGCACGATTCGGCGCTGAGCGAATTCGCCGCTGTCGGTTTCGAATACGGCTACTCGCTGGGCAACCCGGACGCGCTCGTGCTGTGGGAGGCCCAGTTCGGTGACTTCGTCAACGGCGCGCAGTCGATCATCGACGAGTTCATCTCCTCCGGTGAGGCCAAGTGGGGTCAGCTGTCGGAGGTCGTGCTGCTGCTGCCACACGGCCACGAGGGCCAGGGTCCCGACCACACCTCGGGCCGGATCGAGCGCTTCCTGCAGCTGTGCGCGGAGGGTTCGATGACGGTGGCGGTTCCGTCCACCCCGTCGAACTACTTCCACCTGCTGCGCCGCCACGTGCTCGACGGCATCCGCCGCCCGCTGATCGTCTTCACCCCGAAGTCGATGCTGCGCAACAAGGCCGTGGTCTCCAATATCGAGGACTTCACCGACAACAAGTTCCGTTCGGTGCTCGAGGAGCCGACCTACGAGACCGGCGACGGCGACCGCAACAAGGTCAAGCGGATCCTGCTGACCTCGGGCAAGCTCTACTACGAGCTGGCCGCGGAGAAGGCCAAGAAGAACCGTGACGATGTGGCGATCATCCGCATCGAGCAGCTCTACCCGATCCCGTCCTACCGCCTGAACGAGAAGCTGGCGACCTACCCCAACGCCACCGATCTCGTCTGGGTCCAGGAGGAGCCGGCCAATCAGGGCGCCTGGCCGTTCTTCGGCCTGAACCTCCCGGAGATCCTGCCGGAGCGGTTCAACAAGCTGCGTCGTATCTCGCGCCGCGCCATGTCGGCCCCGTCCTCGGGTTCGAGCAAGGTGCACGCTGTGGAGCAGCAGGAGATCATCGAAGAGGCGTTCGCTCCGACCGCGTGACGGTTTGAACAAGTCTCTGCTACTGCGCCGGGTCGAATTCGCTCCCTCCGAGCGGTTCGACCCGGCGTCGTGGTATCTGGACGTCCCCGCCATCGCCGAAATCCGTTCCGACGGACTGGTATTCGACAAGCCCGTCACGATTCTGGTGGGCGAGAACGGGATCGGTAAGTCGACGCTGGTCGAGGCGATCGCAGACAGTTGGATGGCGACGATGCGTGGGGCCGATCGGCTCTGGGCTCCGGGCGGCACATCCGGGGACAGCGATCTGGGGGATCATCTGCGCTGCGACGGGGTCTATCCGCGGCCGACCAATGGCGGTTTTCTGCGCGCGGAGGCGATGAACACCCTGTTCGAGCGGGCCGACGCCATGCGGGTGCGCGAAACCGATCAGGTGTGGAACAACCTGTCCCACGGTCAGTCGTTTCTGCACTACATCGCCGATCGCCCGGTGGGACAGGGGCTGTGGCTGCTCGACGAGCCTGAGGCGGCGCTGTCGTTCCAATCCTGTCTGGCGCTGGTCGGGGTGCTGAAGGATCTGGCGGCCGAGGGTTCGCAGGTCATCATGGCCACCCACTCCCCCATTCTGGCCGCCTGCCCCGACGCGGAGATCCTCGAACTCACCGCCGACGGCATCGAATACCGCGAATGGGCCCAGCTGGAGATGGTCGGCAACTGGCGCAGATTCCTCGACGCGCCCGAGGCCTATCTGCGGCATTTGTGAACAACTGTTGTCAAGCTGGACCTGAATTGTGGTTCACCCCATAGCCGATCCGGCCGACCGTGATGCATAGTGCCGTCATGCGCCGGATCCTTGTTCGAACGTGTCTGACCATCGCATTTCTGCTCGTGGGCGGCACGGGCCTGGCGACCAGCGTGGTCGCCGACACCGGATCGGCCGACGTCGACCTGGTTCCGCCGCCGCCCGGCGCGAACAACTGGTCGTGCCGCCCGAGCGCGGCGCACCCGCGGCCGGTGGTCCTGCTGCACGGCACCTTCGAGAATCGCCTGCAGAACTGGGCGGCCCTGTCGCCCGCCCTGGCCGATGCGGGCTACTGCGTCTTCGCACTCGACTACGGAAAGAGCGCGGGCGGTTGGCTGTCCGGCATCGGGCCGATGATCCCCTCGGCGCACGAGATCGCCGATTTCGTCGATCGCGTACTGGCGGCGACCGGCGCGCCGCAGGTCGATATCGTCGGCCATTCCCAGGGCGGCATGCTGCCGCGCTACTACATGAAGGAATTGGGCGGCGCGGACAAGGTGCACACCCTCGTCGGATTGGCCCCCAACAATCGCGGAACGACCTGGGGCCTCATCGGTTTGCCCCTCACCGCGGTCCCGCCGATCACCGACGCGCTGTGCCCGGCCTGCCTCGAGGAACACGCCGATTCGGCCTTCATCCGCGAGCTCAACAGCGGCCCGATGACGCTGCCGCAGGTGCGCTACACCGTGATCCGTTCCGACTACGACGAATTCGCCACCCCGCACAGCACGTCGTTCCTCCCGCCCGGCCCCAATGTCACCAATATCCTGCTGCAGGACGTCTGCCCGCGAGACTTCTCCGAGCACATGCTGATCAGCGCCGATCCGATCGCCATCCGCCTCACCCTCAACGCCCTCGACCCCGAGCGCCCGGTGACCCCGGTCTGCCCGGCCGTGCAGGTGGGTTCGGCGGGTGGATGGCGGTAACCGCCGCATTGTGACGACCGCGACCGTCCCTTGCCGATCCACTGTTCCACCTCGTATATTCGGCGTGGAATATTTGAGACGGAGGATGTCGGCGCCCCGGCCTAGGGTCGGGTGACGACGAAGGGAGTACGGTCGCGATGAGCAAGCAGTCGAGTGCGATGCTGACGCCGTTGGCGATGGCGGTACTCGCGCTGCTGGAGGAACGACCGATGCATCCGTACGAGATGTATCAGACGCTGCTGCAACGCCGGGAAGACTATCTGGTCAAAATCCGGCCCGGCTCGCTGTATCACACGGTGACGCGGCTGGCCGAACAGGGCATGGTGCACGCCGAGGGCACCGATCGCGCCGGGAATCGTCCCGAGCGCACTATTTATCGAATCAACGCGTCGGGTTCCACCGCGCTGCGCGCCCGGGTGGCCGAGATCATCCGCCGTCCCCTGCGTGAATTCCCGATCTTCCCGCTCGCCATGTCCGAGTCGCACAATCTGCCCGCGGACGAGGTCATTCGTTTGTTGAACGAGCGTATCGGCTGGCTCGACAACGATCTGACCGAAATCGAGGCCCTGCACACCTGGCTCACCACCAACCAGGTGCCGCGCCGGTACTGGATGGTGATCGAGTATCTGCGCGGCCAGGCCGAGGCCGAACGAAACTGGCTGCGCGGCGTGGTTACCGAACTCTCCGAAGGCACTCTGACCTGGGAGAAATACGATTCCGAAGGACTTCGGATCGCCGATGACACCGCCCCGCTCGGCCCCGACTGGGGCGCCGCGGTGACCGCGGACGCACTCGCCGAAATCAGGAAGGGCGGTGCGTCTCCTACCGATCAGTGACGCCCGACGACTTTCATCGATCCGCGCCGATCGATACCCCGATAGGACGAAAACGCATGACAACCCAACGTAATCCCTGGCTGGCGCTGTACGCGCTGGTCGTCGGATTCTTCATGATCCTGCTGGATATGACCATCGTCGCGGTGGCCAATCCGAAGATCCTGGCCGATCTGCACACCGATATCAACAAGGTCATCTGGGTGACCAGCGCCTACCTGCTGACCTACGCGGTCCCGCTGCTGGTGACCGGACGGCTCGGAGATCGCTTCGGCCCCAAGAACGTCTACCTCACGGGCCTGGCGGTGTTCACCCTCGCCTCGCTGTGGTGCGGTATGTCCGGCTCGATCGAGATGCTGATCGCCGCTCGCGCGGTGCAGGGTCTCGGCGCGGCGCTGATGACCCCGCAGACCATGGCCGTGATCACCCGCACCTTCCCGCCGGACAAGCGCGGCGCGGCCATGGGCATGTGGGGCGGTGTGGCCGGGCTGGCGACGCTGGTCGGCCCGCTGCTGGGCGGTGTCCTCGTGGACAAGCTGGGCTGGAACTGGATCTTCTACATCAATGTGCCGATCGGCGTGGTGGCGTTCGCGCTGGCCGTATGGCTGGTGCCCGCGCTCGAGACCCGCGAGCACAAATTCGATCTGGTGGGCGTGGCGCTCAGCGCGGTCGGAATGTTCCTGCTGGTCTTCGGAATTCAGGAGGGCAAGACCCGCGACTGGGACGGCGTCATCTGGGCGATGATCATCGCCGGTCTGGTGGTGCTGGCACTGTTCGTGGTCAATCAGGCCCGCAACACCGGCGAGCCGCTGGTGCCGCTGAGCCTGTTCCGCGACCGCAACTTCGCGCTGTCGAGCCTGGCCATCGCGGCCATGGGCGCGGCGACGGCCTCGCTGATGGTGCCGGGCTACTTCTATCTGCAGACGGTGCGCGACTATTCGCCGACCACCTCGGCGCTGGTCTTCGCGCCGATGGCGATCGTCACCGGATTCGCCGCGCCGATCGCGGGCAAGATCTCCGACCGGTTGCCGCCGCGCGTGCTGCCGACCATCGGCTTCGTCCTGTTCTCGGTGTCGATCTTCTGGTTCGTCTCGCTGATGACGCCGGACAGCTCGATTCCGGTATTCATGGTCGCGGCGGCGCTGGGTGGTCTGGCCAACGCCGGAATCTGGGGCCCGTTGGCCTCCACCGCGACTCGCAATCTGCCGATGCATCAGGCCGGTGCGGGTGCGGGTGTGTACAACACCACCCGGCAGGTCGGCTCGGTCCTCGGTAGCGCGGCGATCAGCGCGCTGCTGGCAGCGCGCATGTCGGCCCAGGGCCTGGGCGAGGCGCCCGCGGGTGAGGGCGGCGCGGGTATGGGCCACATTCCGGCGCAGGTGCTGGACAAGCTCAGTACGGCCCTGGCCCAGTCGACCCTGCTGCCCGCCGGGGTGCTGCTGATCGGCGCGGTCGCCTCGGTGCTGTTCGTCGGTTCGCGGGCCGCCAAGCCGTCCGACGCCGCCGGCGAGCGGGTGCCGGTGGACGTCGGTCACTGATCCGAAGCCTCGACGGCCCGGTTTCCCCACGGGGAAGCCGGGCCGTTATGCGACCCGCACCCGGATCGACGGATAGCCGGTCGCCCCATCGGGAATCACATCGGCGAACTCCGCGGTCTGCGGGCGGCCGGTCTCGTCGGTGGCCCGGGCTCGGATGGTGTGCTGGCCGGGCGCGGCGTCCCAGTCGTAGGCCCACTGCCGCCAGGTGTCGAGTGAGGGTTCGGCCGCTAGGCGCGCGGGTTGCCAAGGGCCGCTGTCGATCTGGACCTCCACGGCGGTGATGCCGCGATGCTGGGCCCAGGCCACCCCGGCGACGGTGACCTTTCCGGCCCGCAGATTCTTGCCCTCGCCGGGGGTGTCGATGCGGGTGCCGGTCTTGATCGGTCCGCGCTCGGACCAGCCGCGCTTGGTCCAATACGCCTGCGCCCGATCGAATCTGGTGATCTCCAGCTCGGTGACCCACTTCGTCGCCGACACATAGCCGTACAGCCCGGGCACCACCAGCCGGGCGGGATAACCGTGTTCGACCGGCAGCGGTTCGCCGTTCATTCCGACGGCCAGCAGGGCATCGCGGCCGTCGGTCAGGGCGACCAGCGGACTGCCCGCGGTGAACCCGTCGAAACTGCGCGACAGCACCATATCGGCATCCGGATGCGGACCCGCCTCGGCGATCAGATCGGCCAGCCGATATCCCAGCCAGCGCGCGTTGCCGATCAGATCCCCGCCCACCGGATTCGAGACGCAGGTCAGGGTCACCACCCGCTCCACGGCCGGACGCGACGCGAGATCGGCGTAGTTCAACCGGATTTCGCGATCCACCATGCCGTGGATGCGCAGCGACCAGCTGTCGGTGCTGACCTGCGGCACGATCAGCGCGGTGTCGATGCGATAGAAGTCGCTGTTGGCGGTGAGATACGGTGCCAGTCCCGGAATTCGCAGATCGGCCGCGGGATCGATCGGCGGCGCCGGCGAATTCGGGACCGGCAGCCGGATCGCGGCCCGTTCGGGCGCGACATTGCGCGAATTCACCCCGATCACCCGCCCGGCCACACCCGACACCGCGGCGAGCGCCCCGATCCCGACCAGCCCGCGGATCAGCCGCCGACGATCGACCGTCTCCGCCGCGGTGGAATCGACCGCGCCCGAAGGACTTTCGCCGACCGAATCCCGCTGCCCCGCCTCGATCCGGCGAATCGACCAGCGCAGCGCCGCGATGCCCGCACCGGCCCCGATCACCGACGGCAGCACCCACGTCCACGAGGCCCCGGGCCGCCCCGCCGCGGCCGCGGCGGCCACCACGCCGAACACCGCGAACAGCGCCGATCCCAGCGGCCGTCGACCCCGCTCGACAACTCCGGCCAGCCCGGCGACGACCACCGCCACCACACCCATGAGTACGAACAGCACCAGCTTGTCGTTGGTCGCGAAGGTATCGATCGCCCACTCGCGCACCGCGTCCGGCGTGCGATCCACCACCGTCGAACCCACCGCCGCCAGCGGTGCGCTGCCGCCGCCGATCGGTGCGGCCACCAGTTCGGCGACGCCCACCACCAGCGCCCCCGCGACAATCCCACAGGCCACCCGCGATCCGGTCATAGCGCGAGCGTACTTCCGCGAAACCCGTCCGGACCCCCGCCGCGGGCCACTCGTGTCGGTCCGTCACAGATTCGTCAGAACCCGCCTGTGGCCTCGGGCACGTAGGCGTTCGCACTGGAACTACCCAGCCGCTTCTCAGGTAGCGGGCGCTTAATGGAAAAGAACGATTTGCGTAGCCAGAGGACGTGATGACCGTGTATCCGAATCAGGGTGAGTGGCCCAGACAGCCTTCGGGTCCGTACGGTGCGCCGCCTCCGCCGCCGCGCGCACCACGCCACGGTCTGAGCTTCACCATGGTCACCGTGATCGTGCTGGCCTTGGCGGTCACGGTCGGACTGGTGGCCTCCCGGTTCACCTCGCACGGCCTCGCGCCGCAGGGCCCGCTCGCGCAAACTCCGAACAGCGCCATGCGGCAGATCGACAATCAGAGCGCCCCGGCCGATCTCACCGCCGCGGTCAACCAGGTGCTGCCGGGTATCGTGCTGGTCAACACCCAGCTCGGCCTGCAGAACGGCGAGGGCGCGGGCACCGGCATCGTGCTCACCTCCGACGGCGATGTGCTGACCAACAACCATGTGGTGGAGGGCGCGACCAAGATCGCGGTCACCAATGTCGGCAACGGCAAGACCTATCCGGCGAGCGTGGTCGGCTACGACCGGCAGGACGATCTGGCGGTCATCCATCTCAGCGGCGCGTCCGGATTGGCGACGGCGCCGCTCGGCGATTCCGACAAGGCCAAGGTCGGCGACGCGATCGTGGGCCTGGGCAATGCGGGCGGCACCGGCAGCCCGACACCCGCCCCGGGCCGCATCACCGCCCTGAACCGCTCCATCACCGCCAGCGACGAATCCGCCGGCGCCTCCGAACAATTGACCGGCCTGATCCAGGTCGCGGCGAATATCCAGCCCGGCGATTCCGGCGGCCCGCTGATCAATGCCGCCGGACAGGTGATCGGGGTCGACACCGCGGCCTCGCAGGGCTTCCGAATGGGCGCCGGCGGCGGTGAGGGTTTCGCGATTCCGATCGATAAGGCCCTGCCGATCGCCAAGCAGATCCAGGCAAAGTCCGCCTCCGATCGCGTGCACATCGGCCCGACCGCCTTCCTCGGCGTCACGGTCGCCGATGCCAACGGCGCGGGCGCGGTGGTTCGCAATGTCGTACGCGGCGGGCCCGCCGATCAGATGGGTCTGGCCACCGGCATGGTGGTCACCCGCATCGACGATCACGCCGTCTACTCGGCGACCACCCTGGTCAACACGATGGATATGTACCACCCCGGCGACACCGTCACCCTCACGATCACCGATCGCACCGGCCGAAGCCAAACGGCGCAAACGCAACTCGCGCAGGGACCGGTCGGCTGATCAGGCGATCATCCGCAGGATCTCCGCCACGACGACCTCGGGCTCGCTGAACATCACCAGATGACCCGAACGCTCCGCCGCCACCCATCGGCCCCGACTCGAGGTGGCGGCGGTGTGACGGTGCGCGGTGATCAGCGCGTGCCGCTTTCCCCCGTCCAGCCGCGGAATTCGGGTTCCGGAGATGACGCTCAGCGGCAGCCCGTCCAGCCCGAGCGGCCGATCGCGCAGCTCGCGCAGGCCGTCGCCGAAGCAGTCCTGTTCGGCCAGCAGGGTTTTCGCGGCCCGCACGGTGAAATCCTCGGCGCGATGGTCGGCGGCGATATCGGCGGGCTGCCCGCCGCCGAGCCCGGAGGCGAGGCGGCGATACAGCCCGGTGCGGGCGAGTGCGGGAATGAGCAACCGCGCCATCGCATCCCGTCTGCGCGCGCCCGCGCCGAAGTACTCCGCACAGTTCTCGTCGGACTGATCGACGAGCACCAATCCGTGGACGCGCCCGGGATCGAGTGCGGCGGCGACCCGCGCGATCGGCCCGCCCCAACTGTGCCCGACCAGGACGAACGGCCCGGATCCCAACGCGCGCAACAGCGTCGCGAGATCTCCGGCCAGCCGGGCCAGGGTGCGCGGCTGGGCGTCGTCGTCGCTGCGGCCGGTTCCGGCACGGTCGTAGACCACCGCCCGAACCCGTTGGGCCACAGTCGGATGCACCAGCCCCCAGGTCGAGCGCGAGAATCCCATCCCCGAGACGAATACGACGGTCGGCCCGCCCTCGCCCCGCGCCATGTAGTGCAGCCTGCGGCCATCGCCGGTGGTCACGAAATCACTTGTCCCGTAGCTGTGCACGGGCGCCCCCTCGTCATCGGATCCGTTCGCGAAACAAAGCGGCCCACCCTCCCGCTGGAGAGTGGGCCGCTCGTACCGTACCGGGACCGTCAGTTGTAGATGGCGGCCACGTCGGCGGCGTGATTCTTCATGACGACCGCGCGCTTGAGCGACAGCTTCGGCGTGAGCTCGCCGGTCTCCTGGGTCCAGTCGATCGGAAGAATGCGAATCTTCTTGATCTGCTCGGCATGTGAGACCAGCTTGTTGGTCTGCGCGACCGCCTCGTCGATCTCCGCGACCAGCTGCGAATTCTCGATCAGCTGCTCGATCGGCAGATCGGCGGGCAGGTTGTGCTGTTCCTTCCACTTCGGCAGCGCCTCGGGATCGAGGGTGATCAGCGCGCCGATGAAGGGCTGGCCGTCGCCGACGACCATGACCTGGCTGATCAGCGGGTTGGCGCGCAGCGCGTCCTCGAGCACGGCCGGGGAGACGTTCTTACCGCCCGCTGTGACGATGATCTCCTTCTTACGGCCGGTGATGGTGATGAAGCCCTCATCATCGATCGAGCCCAGATCGCCGGTCTTGAACCAGCCGTCCTCGAACGCCTCCGCGGTGGCGGTCTCGTTCTTCCAGTAGCCGCCGAATACGACGCCGCCACGCAGCAGCAGTTCGCCGTCCTCGGCCACCTTGGCCGAATGGCCGGGCAGCAGCGGGCCGACCGTGCCGATGCGAATCTTGCCGGGCGTATTCACCGAAATGGCCGCGGTGGTCTCGGTCAGGCCGTAGCCCTCGTAGATGATGACCCCGGCGCCGCGGAAGAAGTGGCCCAGCCGCGCGCCCAGCGGACCGCCGCCGGAGACCGCGGCGGTGCATTTACCGCCCATGGCCTCGCGCAGCTTGCTGTACACCAGCCGGTCGAAGATCGCGTGCTTGAGCTTGAGCACCAATCCGACCGAACCGTTCTGCACACCCTCGCTGTAGGCGACGGCCGTATCGGCGGCGAGCTCGAAGATCTTGCCCTTACCGCCCTCGTCGGCCTTGGCCTTGACGCCGTTGTAGACCTTCTCGAACACCCGCGGCACCGAGAGGATGAAGTCCGGCTTGTACTCGCCGAACTGCTGGACCAGCGTGGACCAGTCCGCGGTGTGCGCGACGGTCACGCCCGCGTCGAAGGCCGCGAGCGCGACCGCGCGAGCGAAGATGTGGGCCAGCGGCAGGAACAGCAGCGAGCGCTTGCCCGCCCGCAGGAACTGGTTCATCCGGTCGCGGTCGGCCGCCGATTCGGCGTACAGGTTCGCATGGGTGAGCATGACGCCCTTGGGGCGGCCGGTGGTGCCCGAGGTGTAGATCAGGGTCGCGGGCGAGGCGGACTTCACCTGGCCGCGACGCTCGGTCACCACCTGATCGTCGAGATCCTTACCGCGCGCGATCAGGGTCTCGACCGCACCGGTCGCGATCTCCAGGGTTTCGGTCAGCTCCTCGAGGCTGTCCTCGATATCGGCGATGGTCGCGCGATGTTCGGCCTTCTCGACGATCAGCAGTTTGGTACCGGAATCGTCGAGGATCCAGCGCGCCTGCTCGGCGGAGGAGCTGTCGTAGATGGCGACGGTACAACCGCCGGCGGCCCAGACCGCGAAGTCCAGGACCACCCACTCGTAGCGGGTGGCGGCCAGGATGCCGACGCGATCACCGAGTTCGATGCCGGAGGCGATCAGTCCCTTGGCCACCGCGGTGACGGTCGCGGCGAATTCGGTCGCCGTGACATCGGCCCAACCACCCTTGCCGTCCGGCTTGTTGAAGACCACCAGTCCGGGCGTGCGCTCGGCATGCCGGAAGGCGCCGTCGGACATGTTGGCGACCTCGGGAATGGTGTAAGTAGCCGGGACTTCCAACTCTCGCATCGGTGCGGTGCCCTTCCACGTGGATTACTCACCGGTAATGTACGCCAGCCTCCACGGCGCTGCCCGCCCGACCGCCCGGTCGGCATGTATTACGGGGCGACGCCGCGCGCCACCTATCCTATGGATCGCGTTTGCGCAGGTTGAAGCGACTCTTCCAGAAATGCGGCCAATTCGGTGACCGCCGCGGCCGCCGCCGGCACGAGTGCGGCCTGCGCCTGGGCGACATGCCACAGCCCCCGCGTGACCGAGAAGTGCGTGGGCACCTCGGCTTCGCGCAGCGCCGCGACCAGGCGAACGCACTGATCGTGCAGCCGCTCGGCGGCGTCGACCTGAACGTAAACCGGTGGCAGCCCGCGCAACTCACCCCGCAGCGGGGCGTAGCCGGGATCGCTGGCGTCCCCGTCGCCGAGGTAGGCCGCGGCGCACGCATCCGACCACGGCCGATTCGTCACCAGATCCCGGTAGCGGGAGTCACGGTCGGCCGGATCCGACCACGGCGCGATCAAACCCAGTGCGGCGGGCCGGGTTCCGTGCCGATCCCGCAGGCGCAGGGCCAGCGCCAGGGCCAACCCGCCGCCCGCCGAATCACCGCAGACCGCGATATCGGCGGCCCGCAACCCGGACGACACCAGCTCGAGGAATGCCGCCTCGGCATCATCGAGGGCCGCGGGATACGGATGTTCCGGCGCGAGTCGATAATCCAATGCGAACACCGGCCGCCCGAGCTCCCGCGCCAGATACGCCTCGAGGGAGCGGTGCGAGGCCAGCGATCCGGTCGCATAACCGCCGCCGTGCAGATAGAGCACCGCGCCGGGCTGGATGTCCGCGCCGACCGTGACCCGTTCGGCCGGGCGGCCACCCAGGCGCAGTCGCCGCACCCGGGTGTCGCGCGGCAGCAACTGCAACCGGGAGCCGATATCCAGCGCGAACCGCTGGGCCCGCCATGGCAGCCGATGATGCAGCGCGTAACGGAAGGCCAGATGCACCGCGACCCGGGTGACCGGGGGCGGCAGCGTGATACCGGGCATCAGGGCAGCAGTGGCCGCTGCACCAGCGCACCCACGCGCTGGTACCAGGATCCCGAAATGCGCACGGCCAGATCGAGAAGCTTTGCCTCCCAGCCGATCAGCACCCGGGCGTGGCCCTTGCGTACGGCCTCGGTGATGGTCTGCGCGGCCATCTCCGGGCTGTGCAGCGCCAACTGCTTGTCGAAGAACGAGGACATCTTCTGCCCGTCGATCCCCTCGGCATAGGTGGCATTGCGCGCCACCGCGGTCTTGATGCCGCCCGGATGCACGCAGGTCACCTTGACCGGCTGCTTGCGCGCGATCATCTCCTGGCGCAGCGATTCGGTGAAACCACGCACCGCGAATTTGGCGGCGTTGTAGGCGCTCTGGCCCGGGATTCCGAGAATGCCGAACAGGCTGGACACATTGACCACATGCCCGGCGCCGGATTCGATCAGATGCGGCAGAAACGCCTTGGTGCCGTTGACGACTCCCCAGAAATCGACATCCATGATGCGCTCGATGTCCTTGAACTGGGATTCGAGCACCTCGCCGTGGAATCCGATTCCGGCGTTGTTGTAGATCTGGTGCACCACGCCGAAATGCTTGTGCACGGCGTCGGCGTAGAGCAGCACCGCCTCGCGCTCGGCGACATTGAGCCGATCCGACTTCACCTGCGCGCCGAGACCCTCACAGCGCCGGACGGTTTCGGCCAGGCCGTCGGTATCGATATCGGACAGCGCGAGTTTCGCGCCGCGGCGGGCCAGATTCTCCGCCAGGGCACGACCGATGCCGGACCCGGCACCGGTGATCACGCAAACCTTGTCCGTGAAGTAAGCATCATTGCTCACTGTGCTGCCACCACTTTCGCGTCGTTCCCTGCGGGAGAAACAAACTTCTGGGGATCGTTTTTCGTTGTCGTGTCGTAGGCCGCCACGTCGAACTGCTCGAGCAGCTTACGGAAGCGGAAGGTGAAATCCGGCCACAGCGTGGTGTTGTTGCCGTGCTTGTCCAGATACCAGCTGGCGCAGCCGCCGGTGTTCCAGACGCTGCCGACCAGCTTGCCCTGCAGCTCGCGATTGAACTTGTCCTGCACATCCTTACGTACCTCGACCGTGCGCAGGTTCAACCGGTCGTAGGCGGCGATGGCGTCGGTGATGTAGTTGACCTGCGATTCGATCATGAACACCATCGATGTGTGGCCCAAGCCGACATTCGGGCCGAGCAGGAAGAACATATTGGGGTAATTGGCGATCGCCGAACCCTTGTAGCCCTGCTGGCCGGACTCGTCGAACACCTCGGCCAGCGTGCGCCCGTCGCGACCCGAAATCGTCTCGTACGCCGGGGAATCGGTGACGTGGAAGCCGGTGGCCACGATGAGAGCGTCGATCTCACGCTCGGCGCCGTCGGTGGTGACGATGGAGTTCGCCCGAATCTCGCGGATGCCGTCGGTGACGACGTCGACATTCTCGCGGCCCAGCGCCGGGTAGTACTCGTTGGAGATCAGCATGCGCTTACAGCCGATGCGGAAGTTCGGGGTGACCTTGCGGCGCAGTTCGGGATCGCGCACCTCGTAGGCCAGCTTCGCGCGGGCGATCGTCTCGAGCGCCAGCATGGCGGGCGGGAATTTGGCCAGGCCGACCACCTGCGATTCGCGCACGGCGTAGATCGCGGCCCGCGACAGGCGCTGCACGCCCGGCACGTATTTGAAGGCCAGCCGCTCCGGCAGCGTGTACGGCCGATCGACGCGCGGCAGCAGCCACGGCGCGGTGCGCTGATAGACGTCCAGATGCGCCACCTTCGGCGCGATCGAGGGCACGATCTGGATGGCCGAGGCGCCGGTGCCGATGACCGCGACCCGCTTGCCGGTCAGATCCGCGTCGTGATCCCAGCGCGCGGAGTGGAAGATCTCGCCCTCGAAGGTGTTGATGCCCTTGATATCCGGCAGATTCGGCTCGCACAGCGCGCCGATGGCCGAGACCAGGATGTCGGCGGTGAACGCGCCGCGGCTGGTCTGCACCTCCCACCGGGACTCGGCCTCGTTCCAGCGCGCGCCGGTCATCTCGCAGTCGAACAGATGCTTGTCGCGCACCCGGTAGCGATCGGCCACGTCCTGGATGTAGCGCTGAATCTCCGGCTGCTTGGAGAACGAGCGCGACCAACCCGGGTTGAGTGCGAAGGAGTAGGAGTACAGCTGCGACGGGACATCGCAGGCCGCGCCCGGATAGGTGTTGTCGCGCCAGGTGCCGCCGACGTCGCTGCCGCGCTCGATCACAAGGTAGTCGTCTCGACCCTGTTGACTGAGCCGGATCGCCATGCCCAGGCCGGAGAAACCGCTGCCCACGATCAGAATGTGCACGTGCCGGGCGGCGCGGTCGACAGCTTTGTCTGTAACCTTGCGACTCATGTAATCGAGCGTAGGGGCTTATTGAGCATCAGTCAACAGTATTGACTCGCGTTCAGTAAGATTGCCATGTGGCCGTCAGAAGCGTTGGAGAAAATGGGAAACGGGTACGCCTGAGCCCGGACGAACGCCGTCAGCAACTCATCACTCTCGGTGTCGAGATGCTGCGCGACCGCGCGCTCGAGGACATCTCTGTCGCGGAGATCGCCGCACAGGCCGGGATCTCCCGCGGCCTGCTGTTCCACTACTTCGCCTCGATCCAGGACTTCCAGCTGGCCATCCTGCAGCAGGCCAATCTGGAGCTGCTGACCCGCACGGCCCCCGATCCCAGTCTCGAACTGTTCGACATGCTGCGCGACGCCGTCCAGCGCTACGTCGACTACGTGAGCGCCAATCGCACGCCCTACACCGCGATCCTGCGCGGACCTAGCAGCGCCAGCCCCGAAATGGCCGCTCTCGCCGAGGATTCGCGCAATACGATCGTCGACCGCATCCTGAAGGTGGCCCCGGTCCCCGACGACGATCCCGATCACCCGCGGCTGCGCCTGGCGGTACGCGGCTGGATCGCCTTCGTGGAGGAGACCACGCTGAGCTGGCTGCGCAATGAGACGATCTCGCGCGAGCAGTTGATCGATATGCTGGTGGAATCGCTTCCGGCCCTTGCCCTGAGCCCCGCACTGACTGCCGCCCTGCGGCCCTGACGACTCGGTTCCATTGCAGCCGTTGCCATTCGAGCGCACATGGCTCGATGACCGAAACCTACAGCGAATGCGCGTCCAGCCAGCCGCGGGCCAATTCGGCGGATGAGGCGTGCTCATCGCGCAGGCGACGAATCAGATCGATCAGATCGGCGGTTGTCAGCTCACCCGCGACATAGTTGAGCTTCTTGATCTGCTGATCGGTGAGTGCGCCCTGGCGGTACAGCGGGACGATGTTCTGCGCGCGGAAGGCGTACTCGGGATCGGCCAGCAGGGTCAGCTCGTCGGCGCCACCGGGCAGCAGGGTCGCGGGCGCGGTGAACACCCCGGCCCGAACCTGACCGTCCCGCAGGGCGTTTCGCAATGCGGTATCGCTGGGATAGACGGTGTGCCCGGCGATATCGCAGTGGTAGATTGAGCGCAGCGGCTCGAGGACATCACGCTCCGGATCCGGCGAGCGGCGCAGCGGATCCAGTTCGCTGCCCGTGGCGATGCCCACCGTCAGCCCACCGCAGTGCGGCGCAACATCCTTCAGCGAGGCGAACTTCTCCGCCGCCTGCTCGCGCAGGGCGAAACTCGGCCGCAGATCGGTGCCGTCGTCGATATCGGAGATCGCCAGCCCCTCCGGCAGCGCACCGCTCAGCGCCTCGGCCACGCTCGCCGCGGGCGGCTTCGAGGTCTCGGCAGCGACGGCCTTGTCGGGCGCGATGCGGTCCGGCCGCCGGGCCGGTGAACCGGAATCCAGGGCGGTCAGCAGATCTCCGCTGTCATCGCCGACGAGGGTTACCGTACCGGCGTCCAGTGCGGCCAGATAATCTCCGCGCTGTCCCAGTCCCCGCTTCACCACCGTGTCCGCGCCGGTGCGGGCGAGCGCTCCGGCATAGATTTCGGCAATTAATTCGGATTGAGCGGAATTGCCCGCACCGACCGTGATCGGCCGTCGAGAATCGCCGTCGGAACAGGAAACGACCAGCATGGCGACCGTCGCGGCAAACAGTACGCGAATCCAGGTCCGCACCGACGCGGCCGATTTCATCCGGCGACACCCACTCCCGATAGATAGTAAGAACGACACCCGGCTGACAGTATGGACAGCCAGAAGGTGGCTACCCGACTCCGAATCGTAATCGGATCGATCGGATGGCCACCTCGCAGCGCCGGGACATCGGAAGGACAGTCTTGAAATCCACCATCACCACCCCTGCGCGGCGGCGCGGACTCCGCCCCGCCCTCACCGCCGCCCGACTGCTCGCCACCGCCGTCGCCCTCGCCGCCGCGATGGCGCTGTCGGCCTGTGGCGGCAACTCCAATCCGCTGTCGAGCGGCAACGGCAGCTGCAAGGGCGACAGCAATCAGCTGACCGTGGGCTCGGCGAACTTCCCGGAGTCGGAGACGGTTGCCGATGTATACGCGGAAGCCTTGCGCGCCAACGGCTTCACCGTCGACACCAAACTCAATATCGGCAGCCGCGAGGCGTATGTGCCCGCACTGCGCGAATGTTCGATCAGCCTGGTGCCGGACTACACCGGCAATCTGCTGCAGTACCTGGACAAGTCGGCCACCGCGACCGCCGGCGACGAGGTGACCGCCGCCCTGACCAAGGCGCTCGGCTCCGACCTCGCGGCCGGAAAGCCCGCTCCCGGTGAGGATTCCGATGCCGTAGTGGTCACCCGGGCCACCGCCGAGAAATGGAATCTGAAGTCCATCGCCGATCTGGCCGCGCATTCGGCCGAGGTGAGTTTCGGTGCGCCGGCGGAATTCTCGGAGCGCCCGGGCGGCCTGCCCGGCCTGAAGAAGAATTACGGCCTCGACATCGCCGCGGACAAGTTCGTGCGGATCGGCGACGGCGGCGGCCCGGCGACCGTGCGCGCCCTGACCTCCGGACAGGTGACCGCGGCCGATATCTTCACCACCTCACCGGCCATCAAGCAGAACGATCTGGTCGTGCTGGCCGATCCCAAGCACAACTTCGCCGCGCAGAACGTGGTGCCGATCCTCAATGCCAAGAAGAAGTCCGAGAAGGCGTTGCGGGTGCTCGACGCGGTATCGGCGAAATTGACCACGTCCGAACTGATTTCGCTCAATGAGGCGGTCTCCGGATCCGCCAAGACCGAACCCGCCGCCGCCGCCAAGTCGTGGGTGCAGGCCCAGGGGCTGGACAAGCCGATCGGATAGGAGGACCACATGTCCGATATCGAGTTCAGCGGCGTCACCAAGACCTATCCGGACGGCACCACCGCGGTGACCGAGCTGGATCTGCGGATCGACTCCGGATCGTTCACCGTCTTCGTGGGGCCCTCGGGCTGCGGGAAGACGACGTCGATGCGGATGATCAACCGCATGATCGTGCCCAGTTCGGGCACGATCACCGTGGCGGGCAAGGATATTTCGACCGTCGATCCGGTGAAGCTGCGGCTCGGTATCGGCTATGTGATCCAGAGCGGCGGGCTGCTGCCGCATCGCACGGTGCTCGACAATGTCGCGACCGTACCTGTGCTGCAGGGCAAATCGCGGCGCGCGGCCCGCGCCGCGGCCCTGGAGGTGCTGGATCGGGTCGGCCTGGACCGGGCGCTGGCCAAGCGGTATCCGGCCCAGCTGTCGGGCGGTCAGCAGCAGCGCGTCGGCGTGGCGCGGGCGCTGGCCGCCGATCCGCCGGTCCTGCTGATGGACGAGCCCTTCAGCGCCGTCGATCCGGTGGTGCGCGAGGAGCTGCAGGCCGAAATGCAAAGACTGCAGGCGGAATTGCGCAAGACCATCGTCTTCGTCACCCACGATATCGACGAGGCCATCAAGCTGGGCGACAAGATCGCGGTCTTCGCCCGCGGCGGCGTGCTGCAGCAGTTCGACGCGCCGCAGAACGTACTCGCGCAGCCCGCAACGGATTTCGTGGCCGACTTCGCCGGGCGCGATCGTGGTTATCGCGGCCTGTCGTTCCGCGGGGCGCAGGGCGTGACGGTGCACGACATCCGCATCGCGACCACCGAGCAGGTGCACGAACTGCGCCTCGCCCAGGGTGAATGGGTGCTGGTGGTAGACGCGGCCCGGCATCCGCTCGGCTGGATGGATGTCACCGGAGTCGAGGGCATTCGCGCCGGACACGAACTGACCGACTGCGTCGCGGCGGGCGGTTCGCTGTTCCCGCCCGGCGGCGATCTGCGCCAGGCGCTCGACGCCGCCATCTCCTCGCCGTCGGGAATCGGTGTGGCCGTGGATGATTCGGGCGCGGCGACCGGCGGCGTGTACGCGACCGAGGTCATCGAACAGCTGGCCCGGCAGCGCGCCGACGAGGATGCCGAGCGCAACCGGCACTTCTTCGAGACGGAACACGCGCGATGAGATATCTGATCGACAACTTCGCCGAAATCGCCGGATTCGCCCGCACCCATTTGTCGCTGGCGCTGATACCGCTGATCATCGGCCTGGTCGTCGCCATTCCGGTGGGCACCGCGGCGCGGCGGGCGCGCTGGCTGCGCCGCATCACGACCACCGTTGCCAGCATCGCCTACACCATTCCGTCACTGGCGCTGTTCGTGATCATTCCCCCGCTGGCCGGGATCGCCACCATCGATCCGCTGAATGTGGTCATCGCGCTGAGCGTCTACTCGGTGGCACTGCTGGTGATCGCGGTGCCCACCGCCCTGGATTCGGTGTCGACCGCGGTCCTCGACGCGGCCGACGCCATCGGCTACACCCGGTTGCGCCGCGCCCTGACCGTCGAATTCCCCCTGGCGCTACCGGTTTTCGTGGCCAATCTGCGGGTGGTGGCGGTCACCAATATCTCGGCGGTCACCGTCGGCGCGCTGATCGGCGTCGGCGGACTCGGGAAGCTGTTCACCCAGGGCTATCAGCGCGACTATCCGGACGAGATCGTGGCGGGCATCATCGTGGTGCTCGTGCTGGCCCTCATCGTGGACCGGCTGCTGTATCTGCTCGGCCGCTGGGCCACGCCCTGGCTCAATACCGGCCGCCGCACGCTCACCCGTCGGGTTCGGCTGTCGGTGGATCTCGCGAAAGGGGCCGACGCGTGAACCTTTTCATCGATGCCTGGCACTATCTGACCACCTCGGCGAACTGGGGCGGACCCGCCGGAATCGACCAGCGCATCCTGGAGCATCTCTGGTACAGCTTCCTGGCCGTGGCGCTGTCGGCGGCCATCGCGCTGCCGATCGGCCTGATCATCGGGCACACCCGCCGCGGCGGCGGCGTGATCGTCGGCTTCGCCAATGCCATGCGCGCCCTGCCCACTCTGGGTCTGCTCACCTTCGTGGTGCTGCTGCTGGGTCTGGGGTTGATACCGCCGGTGCTCGCGCTCATCACCGTGGGCGTACCGCCGCTGCTGGCCGGCGCCTACGCGGGTATCGCGAATGTCGATCCGAATGTGGTCGACGCGTCGCGGGCCATGGGGATGAGCGAGCCGCGGGTGCTGTTCCGCGTCGAAATACCCAATGCGATGCCGGTGCTGCTCACCGGATTGCGCGGCGCCACACTGCAGGTCGTCGCGACCGCGACCATCGCGGCCTACGTCAATCTCGGCGGCCTGGGCCGCTACATCTTCGACGGCATCAGCCTCTACAAATACGACCGGGTGCTGGTCGGCGCGCTGTTGGTGGCCGTACTGGCCCTGATCCTGGACTCGGTCCTGGCGTTCGCCGTTTGGGCCAGCGTGCCGGGCACCGGACGGCTGCGGCGCTCGGCCCCGATCGACTAGCGCCGCGTCACGCCCGCGAGCAGACCGTCGGCGACGACATCGACCAGATGCTCACGGCTGGTGTCGAATTCGCCGCGCAGCCAGGCCGCGACCAGATCCATCACGCCGCTGACCGCCGCGAAGGACATCATCTCCAGATCGAGTCGGGGCGGGGCGGATTCGCCGAGCAGATCGGCCGACATCCCGGCCATGACGGTCGCGATCGCCCGGACGCTGTCGTGGCGGGCGCGCTGCAGCACCTCGGTCGTGGTGGCGGCGAGCAGCATCTTGCCGCGGCGCGGATCCGCGGTCACGAAGGCGATCGCGGCATCGGCCGCGGCGTGCACCTGGGCGGGCGACCGCGGCACGGCGGCGAGCGTCGCGGAGACCACGGCCGCCAGGCCGTCCTCGGTCACATCGCGGGCGATCGCCTCGAGCATGGCGTCGCGATCGGCGAAATGTTCGTAGAAGTAGCGGTCGTTGAGCCGCGCGCGGGCACAGACCGATCGCTTGGTGACCGCGTTGGGCCCGCCCTCGGCGAACAGATCCAGCGCCGCCTCCACCAGAGCCTCGCGCCGCTTGGCGCTGCGCTCGGCCGCCGACAGTCCGCCGTAACTGCGCGTCACCGATCCCATCCGGACCATTCTGCCTCTTGACGGGCCGAGTTATCTGGTGCACCCTGACACCACATAGATTTTTGGTGCCAAGGTGCACCAGATGAGGACAAGGGAGTTCTCCGATGTCGTGCCCGGTCAACCATGACGTACTGGAAATGCGCGGACTCGCAGGCCCGTCCGCCACAACCACGATCGCCGACCACTTCGGCGAGGTGAGCGGCTCGATCTTCGTCGCCGCCTTCGCCGCGGCGCTGTTCGATCAGGCCATGCTGCCGGAGGTTTCGGAGGCCCTCGAGGTGACCGGCCGAATCCGCAATACGCCGTGGCAGCGAGCCATGCGCTCGGCGGCCTCGGATCAGATCGCATTCCACGGCGCCGAATCCGACCGCCGCGCCGAGATGGAACGGCTCAAGCTGCTGCATCGCGATATCAAGGGCGTGGGCGCCAATGGAATTCGCTACAGCGCCCTGAATCCGGAGAGCTGGAACTGGATTCTCATCAGCACCTTCTTCATGTATCGCGGCGTGTTCGCGACGCTCACCGGAACCGAGCTCACCGCGGCCGACGATCAGGCGCTGTGGGATCGGTGGCGCGACGAGGTCGACGGATTGCAA
The DNA here is from genome assembly GCF_001613105.1 of Nocardia pseudobrasiliensis NBRC 108224. Classification (GTDB taxonomy): domain Bacteria; phylum Actinomycetota; class Actinomycetes; order Mycobacteriales; family Mycobacteriaceae; genus Nocardia; species Nocardia pseudobrasiliensis. Next base: position 23,285 of record NZ_BDBS01000075.1, read on the forward strand.
CTGCCCGGCCGCTCGCGGCTGGTGGAAAGCTTCACGGACCTGTGCGTCCACTACGACCGGATGGCCGCCGAGCGGCTCGAACGCACCAGCACCCTGGAATCCGCCGCCGAAACCGTGCGCCGCCCGCCGCGCCCGCCCTTCCTGCCCGCCCTCGCCCATCCGCTGTGGCTGCTGGCCCGTCCCGCCGCCGGGCACGTCGGCGCGATCCTCGGCTACGGCATCATGCAACCCGCTGCGCGCCAACATCTTCCGATGCGCTGGACCCGTCGCCACGATCTGGAGTTCGCGGCGCTGGCGACGATCCTGCGGCTGGCCTATCGCGTACTTCCCACCCGGCTCACCGACACACCCCTAGCCCGCAACCGACGGCAATACAACCGCCTGATCAGCGGCTATCGCGGTATCGGCCTGGAGTCCTTCGCGGCCGATCGACCCCTTGTGTGATCTGTGTCACGATAAGACATGGCATCCGGAGTCTCCACTCCGTCCGTTCGAGACAGGAGGTTCGCCGTGCAAGCCATGACAGCCCGCGACATCATGCACCGGGACGCGACCTGCATTCCGGCCGACGAAACCCTCGACCGCGCCGCCCAGGTGATGCGCGATCTGGATGTCGGGGCCCTGCCCATCTGCAATGAGGACCGTCTCATCGGCATGCTCACCGATCGCGACATCGTGATCCGCTGTGTGGCCGAGGGCCACGATCCCAGCCGGGTGCGCGCGGGCGACCTCGCCCAGGGCACTCCGCGCTGGGTCGATGCGGATACCGAGGTCAGCGAGGTCCTCGAACTGATGGAGGCCCATCAGATCAAGCGCGTACCGGTGATCGACAAGAGGAACGGCAAGCGGCTGATCGGCATGATCTGCGAATCGGATCTGGCCCGCACCATCGATGACAAGCAGTTGGCGCGGTTCATCTCCTCGGTATCGATTCCGCACTGATCAGCGGGCGATTCCGGTGCGATGCGCATAGGCGATCGCCTGTCCCCGATCGCGCACGCCGAGCTTGGCGAACAGCGAATTGATATGGCTCTTGACCGTGCTGACGCCGATGAACAGTTCCCTGGCGATCTCCGAGTTGTTGCGGCCCTGGGCCATCAGCCGCAGCACGTCGAGTTCGCGATCGGTGAGATCGACGTCGGGGCCGGGCGTGGGCGCGCCGAGGGCGGAGACCAGCCGCGCGCCCACATCGGCGGCGAGGGTGGTGTGACCGCTGGCCACCGAGCGGATGGCCGCCGCGATCTCGGCGCGGCCGGCGTCCTTGGTCAGATATCCGCGCGCGCCCGCGCGCAGCGCACCGGCGATGGACGCATCGTCGGCATAGGTGGTCAGCACGAGTACGGCCGTGTCCGGATGATCGGCGGTGACCGCCGCGGTCGCGGCGACGCCGTCGATGCCGGGCATGCGCAGATCCATCAGCACCACGCGCGGAGCCAGTCGGCGCACCAGCTCCACCGCCTCGGCCCCGTCGCGGGCCTCGCCGACCACCTCCACATCGGGCAGCAGCGACAGCACCGTGGTGAGCCCGTCGCGCACCGTGGTCTGATCGTCGGCCACCACCACGGTGATCATCGACGCGGCACCCGGATTCGAATCGTCCACCGCCCGTTCTCCTTTCCCGCCTCCACCGTGCCGCCCGAGGCGGCGATCCGCTCCCGCATGCCGAGCAGTCCCGCGCCCGCGCCGGAGGCCGCGAGCGTGATGCGCTGGGCGGCAAGCGGATTCGACGCCGTCACCACCAGCTGAGCGGCTTCGTCGCGGATGGTCAGCGTCACGGGCTGCCCCGGCGCGTGTTTGCGGGCATTGGTCAGCGCCTCCTGCACCGCCCGGGCCAGCGCCACGGCCACCTGCTGGTCCGATCCGCGCAGTTCGGCATCCGTTCTGATCTCCAATTGCCCACCGGCGCCGCGATATTCGTCGTAGAGCCGCTGCAATTCGACGCTCAGGTCGAAGTCGTCGGCCCGTAGCGCACCCACCACCCGGCGGGCGTCCTCGAGTCCGGAGGCCGCGAGCCGGTGCGAGGCCTTGACCCGTTCGGTCGCGCGGTCCACCTCACCCGCCTCGAGCAGCGCGTCGGCGGCGTCGAGCTGCAGTACCAGCCCGCCGAGGGTGTGGGCGAGCACATCGTGCATATCGCGGGCGATGCGGCCGCGTTCGGCCAGTGCGGCGGCTCGATCGCGTTCGACGCGAATCATCCGATTCTGTTCCACCAGTAGGCGATTCTGCTCCGCGGAGATTCGCGACTGACGTCGGCTCCAGCCCATGACGCCGGAAACGCCGAGTCCGAGCAGCAGACCGAGCAGCGCGCGCGGCGGATCGGGTGTGGCGGCGATGGACACGCAACTGCACAGCACGGTCAGCGCCGCGATGCCCAGGCAGATCAGCACCGGCTCGGTGGCCAGCGACAGGGCCACGAAGACCGTGGCGAGGACCGTGATCTTCGATCCGATCAATTGGTCCACGGTCAGTCCGCCGCCGATCGCCATGGCGCACAGGAATATTCGCGCACCGGTAGGAGTCAGCACGAAGCCCGCCCAGCCGATCCAGGAGATCACCGCGCCCACCACGAGCCACGGATGCTGCCACAGCGATTGATTCACCGACCAGCCCACCACGGTCACGAACCCGACCAGGCGTAACAGCCTGGACAGGCGCGTGGGGGTATAGGGTGCGGCGATCATCGGATTCAGTGTGCCCCAATCGGCCGCAGCTGCTCGGCACGCCAGGTCAGCACCAGTGTGCGACCCGCCCGATTCAGCGCCAGCATGATCAGGATGACCCCGACCGCGGTCACGATGGTCGCCCCGAGCATATGCGCCCAGACGTCCACCCCGATCCGCACGGCCAGCAGGACGAACCACAGCGCCGAGCCGAGCAGTCCGGTGCGCGCCCACAGCCGCCCGTCGGTCTCACGAATCTGCGACAGCCACCCCATCGCGACGCCGACCGCCAGGCTCAGCACCGCCGACAGCACCAGCAGCGCCACCGCGACCACGCCGATCGAACCCGTTACCGCGGTCTTCATCTGCACCAGCCCGATCACCGCGATGACGACCGGCGCCCGCCACATCCGCGCCGCGTCCAGCGGCCGCCATTGGCTCTGCCGATAGATGATCCACCCCAGCACGGCGACGACCAGGGCGCCTTCGATGACCGCGTTCTGCATGCTCATGCCATCTACGGTCGCCGTCGCGGGCGCTGCCACCCACCACCCGCGGGTGGAACGCGGGTGGAGAATGTGGACGTGCGAGAACCGGGACGCATCCTTCTGATCGAGGACGCCGAGGCCATTCGGGTGGCGGTCGCGTCCGCGGTCGCCGCGGCCGGACACGAGATATTGACCCGCGAACACGGCGACCGACTCGAGGACGATCTCGACCGATTCCGGCCGGATGTGGTGGTCCTGGACGTGATGCTGCCCGGCCGAGACGGATTCGCCCTGCTCGATACCGTTCGAGCCCGATGTCGCGCGGGCGTGGTCATGCTCACCGCCCGCGACGGGGTGGCCGATCGGGTACGCGGCCTGCGCTCGGGCTCCGACGACTATGTGGTGAAGCCGTTCGACCTCACCGAACTGGTGGCCCGCATCGAGGCGCTGCTGCGGCGGATGGGCCGGTTGCGGACCCGGATCACGATCGGGGATCTCGAGGTCGACGTGGACTCCGGCCTGGTATCGCGCGGCGACGAGCCGATCGCGTTGACCGCCACCCAATTCAAACTACTGGCCTATCTCGCGGGCCATCGGGACCGGGTGGTCACCAAGACCCAGATCCTCACGGCTGTCTGGGGTTACGAGGCGTACGACCCGAATCTGGTGGAGGTCCACGTCAGCGCCCTGCGCCGCAAACTCGAGGAGCACGGGCCGCGCCTGCTGCACACCGTGCGCGGCCTGGGTTACGCACTGCGGGTGGGCGAACGATGAGAACGGTCTCCCTGCGCAGGCGCGTAACCCTAACCGCCGCGGCGGTTTCCGCGGCGGCGCTGGTGGTGGCGGCGCTGCTGGTGCAGGGGTTGTTCACGGTGGTCGTGCATCGCGGCGAGAACGCCGTGCTCACCGATCGCGTGCAGTTGGCCAGACAGCTTGCGCAGGAAGGGGTTACGGCACCGGAGTTGATGAGCCGGATCGACAATCGATCGATCCGGGCGCGGCTGGAGCTGGCCGACGGCCGCGTCTACGACAACCCCGACGCCCGCCGCGATACCGAGGCTTCCCCGATTCGGCGCGTAACCCTCAGGGCGCCGGGTGAATTGGACCGGGCGCGGTTGACGGTGCAGGTGGACACTCCCCTGCTGGCCCGGGTGCAGTCCCGGCTGGGCCTCGTTCTGGCCGGTGCGGTCGCGGCGGCGATCGCGGTGATCACCGGCGGTCTGTGGTTCGGCGTGCGGCGGGCGCTCGCCCCGCTGGATTCGATGACCCGGCTGGCCCGAGAGATCACCCGGGGCGGTCGCGGCCGGCGGCTCGCGCCCACCCGCACCGATACCGAGTTGGGCCGTACCGCGGGCGCGTTCGACGAAATGCTCGACGCCCTCGAGGGAGCCGAGGCACGCGCCCGCGCCTCCGAACGGCAGCTGCGCGGCTTCGTCGCCGACGCGGCCCATGAGCTGCGCACCCCGGTCGCGGGCATCCGGGCGATCGCCGAGGCGATCCTGCATCAACCCGCCGAAACCGATCCCGCCGAACGCGACCGCATGCACCTGCTGCTGATACGCGAGGCCCAGCGCGCCGGTCGACTGGTCGAGGATCTGCTCGATATGGCTCGCATCGACGCGGGACTGCAACTGCGCACCGAACCGGTGGATCTGTACGAACTGGCCCGCACCCACCTCGACCGGATGCGAATGCTGCACCCGGACATAGATTTTCACCTCGAGGGCGATCCGATGACCGTCACCGGCGACCCCGACCGCCTCGGCCGGATCCTGGTCAATCTGCTCGACAATGCTTGCCAGGCGATGTCCGAAATCCCCGGCGGCGCCGTCACCGTCGAGATCGCGCGCCTCGCGACGACCGCCGTCGTACGGGTGCGCGATACCGGCCCCGGTGTGCCCGAGGGGGACCGCGAGCGCATCTTCGACCGCATGGTCCGCCTCGACGCCTCCCGCGCCCGCCGCTCCGAGGGTTCCGGCCTGGGCCTGGCCATCGCCCGCGGCACGGCTCGCGCGCACGGCGGCGATCTGATCTGCCTCGCTCCGCTCGACGGCGGGCCCGGTGCGCTGTTCGAGCTGAGGATCGGCTGAAGAATCCCGGCCGATTCAGCCCGTCTTCAGCGTGGCCGGGCAGATTCGAAGACATGAAACGCACCCTCGCCACACTGCTCACCGCCGCGGCGGCCACCACCGCCCTGACCTTCGCCGTCCCCACCCTCGCCGCGGCCGACGGTCCCGACTGCGGTCCCGCCGCCCGCGCACAGGTTCGCGCCCAGGTGGCCCCGCAGGTCGCGGCCTTCCTCGCCGCCCATCCCGATCTGGCCGCCGAACTCGCCAAGATCCATTCCCTGCCCAAGGATCAGCGCAAGGCCGAGCGACAGACCTACCGTCGAGACCACGCACAGGAACTGAAGGACTTCCGCGCCGTCCGCCAGCCCCTGATCGACTACCGCAGGGCCTGCCACCGCGGATGACCGGCTAGCGCGGACCGACGCGGAACAGCACGGTGTCGTGCGCCGCGACCTCGGCGCTGAGCGCACGATCCAGCGGTATGACGCGACTGTCCCAGAGATTCCGGGCGACATAGTGATTCGACCGAGCCAATCGAAGTTCACTGAGCGGCACGGTGATCCGTGCGGGCGAGTCGCCGGGATTGGTCAGCGCGATCGCCACCGAGCCATCGGAAAGCGCTCTGCGCCAGACCTTCTCGCCGCTTCCGGCCACCGGCTCGGCGGGCGCGCCCAACGGGTCCTGATCCACCGCGATCACCTCGGCATCGGTCAGCAGTTTCACCGTCTCCGCGCCGGTGAACGCCAAGGGATTACCGGCGATCAGCGGTGCGGCCAGCATGGCCCACATACCCAGTTGGGTGCGCTGTTCGGCGGGGGTGAGACCGGGATAGGGCGTGCCGGGCGCGCCCGGCACCCCGAGTACCAGCATGTCCGGATCCAGCCAATGATCCGGACCCTGCCGCGCGGTCAGCGGGCCGGTGGCGTCGAGGACCTCGCGCAGGCCCTGATCGCCTTGCGGCCCCTCGCGCAACTTCCAGCCCGGCAGCAGATCGTTGGTGGTCCGCCACGTCGTCGCGACGCCCGACCAGTCGTAACGCGCACCCGGCGGGGTCCGGTCGATATCGCTGTTGGGATTGATGCTGTAGACGATCGGACGTCCGGTGGCGCGCAACGCGTCCCGCATCCGGATGAACGCGCCGACCTGCGCGCCCGGATCCGATTCGGTCGAACACCAGTCGTATTTCAGGTAGTCCACACCCCATGCGGCGAAGGTCGCGGCGTCGAGGCGCTCGTGGCCGCGGCTGCCGGTGCTGCCGGGATAGCTGCCGCCCACCTGCGCGCAGGTCCGGGCGTTGGGACTTTCGTAGAGGCCGAATTTCAGGCCGCGCGCGTGCACATAATCGGCCAGCGCGCGCATTCCGCCGGGAAACCGGGTCGGATCTGCCTGCAGCGCACCATTTTCCGCGCGATCGGGAGCGAACCAGCAGTCGTCGACGACGACATAGCGATAGCCCGCGTCGCGCATACCTGTGGACACCATCGCGTCGGCGGCGTGCTCGGTCAGCCCGGCGTCGATATCACAGCCGTAGGAATTCCAGGTGTTCCAGCCCATCGGCGGGGTGGGCGCGACACCCGCGAGCGCGACGGCCGTTTCGCCGAGTCTGCCGGTGCGCACCGGTGTCACCGCGGCGCCCCCGCACAGCAGCAGTACGGCGATCAATACCACGAACAGGAAGGGGCGCTTCGCTCGCCGTTGAGCGAAGCGCCCGCCAGGTAACCGAAGGGCCTTGCTACGCAACGCCTTCGGCACGCGCGGCGGCGGCCACGGCCTCGGCGACCGCGGGAGCGACGCGCGGGTCCAGCGGACTCGGCACGATCTTGTCGACAGCGAGTTCGTCACCGACCACGGCCAGGATGGCGTCGGCGGCGGCGATCTTCATACCCTCGGTGATACGACGGGCGCCGGCGTCCAGCGCGCCCTTGAACACGCCCGGGAAGGCGAGCACATTGTTGATCTGGTTCGGGAAGTCGCTGCGGCCGGTCGCGACGATCGCGGCGTAGCGATGCGCCACCTCGGGGTGGATCTCCGGATCGGGATTCGACATCGCGAACACGATCGACTCCGGAGCCATCGAGGCGATCAGTTCCTCGGCGATGGTGCCCGCCGAAAGACCCAGGAACACATCGGCCCCGGCCATCGCCTCGACCGCGCCGCCGGAGATGCCGCGCGGGTTGGTGCGCTGCGCCAGATCGGCCTTCACGGCGTTCAGATCGGTGCGGTCCCGGCTCACAATGCCCTTGGAGTCGAGCACCACGATGTCCGAAACGCCCGCGGCCAGCAGGATATTGGTGCAGGCCACACCGGCCGCCCCGGCGCCGGACACCACGACCTTCAGACCCTCGACACCGCGGCCCTGCACCTTGGCGGCGCCGTTGAGCGCGGCCAGCACCACGATCGCGGTGCCGTGCTGGTCGTCGTGCATCACCGGGCAGTCCAGCGCCTCGATGACGCGCTTCTCGATCTCGAAGCAGCGCGGGGCGGAGATGTCCTCGAGGTTCACCGCGCCGAAGCTCGGGCGCAGCCGGATCAGGGTCTCCACGATCTCGTCGACATCCTTGGTGTCCAACACGATCGGGATCGAGTCCAGTCCGGCGAACTTCTTGAACAGGGCGGCCTTACCCTCCATCACCGGCAACGAGGCACGCGGGCCGATATCGCCCAGGCCGAGCACCGCCGTGCCGTCGCTCACCACGACGACCAGACGGTCGGTCCAGGTGTAGCGCTTGGCCAGCGTGTGGTCGGCGTGGATGGCCCGGCTGACCTGCGCCACACCCGGGGTGTAGGCGATGGACAGGTCGCGCTGGGTCTCCAACGGTGCGGCCAGTTCCACCGAGAGCTTGCCCCCGAGATGACCCGCGAAAATTTCCTCGTGCGTAATAGCGGACAGGCTCGCCGAATCGGTTTCACGGCTCGCCGTGGCGGCGTTCGGTGCATCAGTCACGGGTGACACGATTTCACTCCTGCTCGGTGTCGACTAAACCGTCTGGCGGTTACCGTCGGGTATTTGATATCAGTGTTTTTCGGGTTACTCGCCGGGTGCGCTGATGACGCTCACCCATGCGGCGCAATACCGTTCGATAGTGTCATCGCGGCAAACCGCACCAGGTATTACGGCGTATCGCTGCACAGATCCGTCGAGCCAGAACCGGACGGGTGGGTCCGGGCAATGCCGTGGGGTGGGCCGCGGATCCGGAGCAGTGCGTCACGGGTCGCGGTTCACCATCCTCCCCGACCGGGCGGTGGCGTCGGCCAGGGATCGGAACATTCTGCCAGCAGGAAGTTGCGGATGCCAAATCCCCCTGGCGGCGGCTGGTCGGGGCGAGAACCATCTTCCGAGCGTAAGGGGCGCGAATTACCCCGACGTAAGGGGAAACTCGCATACCGGGCGGGCCTCGGTGAACTGTCGCACCGCGACCACCCGACCCGGTGTGAGCTCAGGCCGGGGTGAGATCCACATGCGGGGTCGCGGGTCCGGGATCGCGCTGTTCGGGCTGCACCCAGACGCTTTGGACGCCACCTGCGTGCAGCCGGATGCGCCAATCGGTCGCCTCACCGGGATGGTCGGTGCGCCGATGCATACCGCGGGTCTCGGTGCGGGCCAGGGCACTGTATTTGGTCCAGCGCGCCACGGCCAGCAGCGCGGCCGCCTCGCGGGCGCGCAGGCGCTCGGGCCCGTTGCCGCCGAGATCGCATTCGGTGACCGGCCACATGCCGTCGAGTTCGGCAATGCTGTCGCGCAGGCTGCCCGCGCTGCGCCAATAGCTGCGCCGCAGCGGCAACGTGTGCTCCTGGACCAGACCGACGACCGCGCGCGGATCGATACTGGCCGTGGTCG
>NZ_BDBS01000076.1 GCF_001613105.1 Nocardia pseudobrasiliensis NBRC 108224
ACTCTGGCGACACACGCCCCTCACACACTGCGAACCGGATCCCTCGCTTCAGCGGAACACACCTCCACCCCCGACGGAACGGGCCCCGCTCGGAACGCGACGCTTCCACCGAAGGGGACGGACCTCGCCCCCTGCCGGAGCGCACGCTCCCCTGATTCCCCGCGCCGAAGGCGCTGGGGTTACGCGACCAGGACGGATTGGGCGGAGGGAAGAATTTGGAAGGTGGCGGGGAGGGCGCCTGCGGGTTCGCCGTCGGCAGTGGCTGGGGCGCCAGGGGCGGTAAGGGTTATGTCTGTGGCGCGGTATTGGTGGACTGCCGGGTGGTCTACTCGTTTGCCTGAGGAGAGGGCGGGGAGGAGGCGGATCATGTCGAGGCGGGGTAGGGCTCCTACGACGGTCAGGTCCAGGAGGCCGTCGTCGATGATCGCGTCGGGGCAGATCTGCATGCCGCCGCCGTAGCTGCGGGTGTTGCCGACCGCGACCATGATGGCATCGGCTTCGAGAATGGTGGGCTCGGATTCGCCCGGGACGCCGCGCAATTCGATTCGGTACGGGACGGACAGACCGCTGGCCAGTTCGATCAGCGCGGCCAGCGTGTAGCGCAGACGGCCGCGGGGATAGCTCATTCGATTGGCGCGCAGGGTCACTCGGGCGTCGAAGCCGGTGCCAGCGACGGTCGCGAAATAGATCGGTCCGGGGAGCGCGTCGCCGCCGAACTGCGGTTCGGTCGCGGCGGTCGGTCGGGCGGACCGCACCACACCCAGATCGATGGCACGCGTCTTCCCGGCCAGCACGATATCGACGGCAGTGATCGGATCATCCTCGGGCACACCGAGTTCGCGGGCCAGGTCGTTGCCGGTTCCACCGGGAATCATGCCCAGGGGCACCCCGGACCCGGCGAGGGCCTGCAGCACGACGCACACCAGCCCGTCACCACCCGCGCACACGACCGCATCGGGCCGCGCGGCCGCGGTGCGGCCGGTCAGCGAATCCCGCACCAACCGAACCGATTCCGCCGCCGTCGAGCCACACACCTCCGTGACCCGGACGCCACGCTCCTCGAATCGAGCGCGCGCCGCGGCGGCCGCGGTGATTCCCTTCCCGTGCCCGGACAGCGGGTTGGTCACCAACAGCACGGATCGAATCGTGTCACTCACGGAATCAACTTCCCGGGATTGAGGATTCCCGCCGGATCGACGGCCTGCTTGACCGCGCGCAGCACCGCCACCCCGACCTCGCCGATCTCCGCGCCCAGCCAGGGACGATGGTCCTCCCCCACCGCGTGGTGATGGGTGATGGTGCCCCCGGTCGCGATAATCGCGTCGCCCGCAGCCTGTTTGGCCCGCAACCACTGCGCCAGCGGGTCCTCGGCCTGCTTGGCGACGACGGTGAAATACAGCGACGCACCGGTGGGATAGGTATGCGAGATATGGCACATCACAAGTGCGGGCGTGCCTTGCGCGGTCAGTGAATCAACCAGCGCCGCAGTCACCTTCGCCTTCAACGCAGCCAGATTCGACCAGCTGGTCGCGGTTTCCAGGGTCTCACAGAGAATTCCGACATCCAGCAGCGCATCACGCAGATACGGCGCGGAGAAGCGGCCGTGCTCCCAATCGCGGGCGGGCTGTTCGCCCAGCGCGACACCACCGGCGGCCACCAGCAGCGCACTCGCCTCGGCGTTACGGGCCTCGACATGGGCGGCGGCGCCCTCGAAGGTGGTCACGGCCAGACAGCCGGTGACCGCGCTCCCGCCGATATCACCGGCACGCGCCAGATTCAGTCCGGTCTCGGCCTCGTCGGACAGGCGCAGCACGGTCGGCGCGGCGCCGGTCTGCACGACCGTCCGCAGCGCGGCCGCGCCGGTGGCGAAATCCGGGAACGACCAGGCCTGGTAGGCAACGGTTTCCGGCTTCGGATGCACCCGCAGCGTCACCTCGGTGATGACGCCGAGCGTGCCCTCCGAACCGGAGAACAGCTCGCGCAGATCCGGTCCGGCCGCCGACGCCGGAGCCCGCCCCACCTCGACGGTCCCGCTGGGCGTGGCGATGCGCAGCTTCTGGATCATGTCGTCGAAGCGCCCGTATCCGGCCGAGGCCTGACCCGAGGACCGGGTCGCGGCGAAACCGCCGATGGTGGCGAATTCGAAGCTCTGCGGAAAGTGGCCGAGCGAAAGTCCTTGCGCGCCGAGCAGTTCCTCGGCCTGCGGCCCGGTCAGCCCGGCGCCCAGGGTGGCGGTGAGACTGACCGCGTCGAGTTCGGTGAGCGTGTCCAGCCGCCGCAGATCCAGGGCAACGACCGCGTCGAATTCCCCACGCGCCGGATCCACGCCACCGACGACACTGGTCCCGCCGCCGAACGGCACGACCGCGATACCACGCTCGGCACAGTGCGCGAGCACCGCGAGCACCTGCTCGTGATCGGCGGGAAAGACGACCGCGTCGGGCGCGTCCTGCGGCCCCTCGCCGCGACGGCGCAGCAGATCGGGAGTGCTCTTACCCCCGGCGCGCAGCAGCCGGTCCCGATGCTCGATCGACACGTGGTCCGCACCGACCAACGCGGAGAGCTCCGCCAGTTCCGCCGCGGTCAGGGCCGAGGCGCGCAGCGGCACCTCGTCCTCGTCGCGACGGGCCACCGGCTCACCCGACACCCCGAATACCTGCGCCAACAGCGTGCGGATCTTCTCCGGAAGCGGCGCATGTCCGGACGGAACGCCCCAGGCGTCCCACACCATATTCGGGCGCGTCACTTCTCGTGTCTCGACCATGCGTTACAGTCTGACATAGAATGTCAAGCAGTAACGCGAAAGGTGTGTGATGTCCGCGACCGAGGCGCCCGGCGGCGACGAGATGTCCGCCACGGATCAGGCGATCCTGGATGCCGCGCGCGCCTGCGTGGAGGAGTTCGGGGTGCGCCGCACGACCCTCACCGAAGTCGCGCGCCGCGCGGGAGTCAGTCGCCCGACCGTGTATCGACGGTGGTCCGATACCGGCGCCCTGATCGGAGAACTGCTCGTCCGAGAAATGCGCGGCATCGTCGGCCGCACCATCCCCACGGGCGGCTCGGCCCGCGCACGACTGGTCGAGGGCGTGGTGGGCGGCGCGGCCACCCTGCGCTCGAACCCGCTGTTCACCAAGATCTTCCGCACCGACACCGACCTCATGCTGACCTACGTCTTCGGCCGCCTGGGCCGCAACCAACGCGAAATCATCCTGCTGTTCACCGCCCTGATCCGCGAGGGCCAACGCGACGGCTCCATCCGCCCCGGCAACCCCGACCACCTGGCCACCATGCTCCTGCTCATAGCCCAATCCGCGGTCCAATCCGCCGGAATGGTCGGCCACATCCTCACCGAACCCCACCTCGACGCCGAACTCTCCCAAGCCATAGACGGCTACCTCGCCCCCGAAGGCAGCGAGCGCCTCACATGACCCACCTCGAGTCCTCAACACGCCCTCACCCCTGCGTCCTCAGCACGCCCACCCGAAACCCTCAGCGCGCGTCCACCACAAACCCTCAGCACACACCCACCAC
>NZ_BDBS01000077.1 GCF_001613105.1 Nocardia pseudobrasiliensis NBRC 108224
ACCCACCACAAACCCTCGGCGCGCGTCCATCCCAAACCGTCAGCGCGCGTCCACCACAAATCCTCAGCACACCCCAGCCCAAACCCTCGACGTACATCCGCCCAGGCACCCGCATGTCCACCCACATGCCCGGCGCGTGCCGCTACCCCATTTCCCCCGCCGCGAGCGTCAGCGAGTGGTGGGGGAGGAACTTGTGATGGGAGTTCGACTATGACCAGAAGCGGGAACTCGGCGTTGAATGCCGCGCGGCGGGAACGGGAGCTGCGGGAGCTGGGTGATGTGGGGATCGTCGATGTACTGGTCGTCGGTGGGGGGATCACCGGGGTCGGAGTCGCGCTCGACGCTGCTGCTCGGGGGTTGCGGACGGTGTTGGTGGAGAAGCGGGATCTGGCCTTCGGGACCAGTCGGTGGAGTTCGAAGTTGGTGCACGGTGGGTTGCGGTATCTGGCCAGCGGCGGGGTGGGGATCGCGCATGAGAGTGCGGTGGAGCGGGATATTCTGCTGACGCGGACCGCGCCGCATTTGACTCGAGCGATTCCGCAGGTGGTTCCGTTACTGCCGAATATCGGTGCGGCGCAGCGGGTTCTGGTGCGGGCGGGATTTTTCGCGGGGGATGCGCTGCGGCGCACGGCCGGAACCTCGGCCGCGGTGCTGCCGCGCTCGCGCCGGGTGGCCGCGGCCGAGGCGTTGCGAATGGCTCCTACGTTGCGGCGCAACGGTTTGCGTGGTGGCCTGCTCGCCTGGGACGGGCAGCTCGTCGATGATGCCCGCCTGGTCGTGGCCATTGCCCGCACGGCCGCCGCGCACGGGGCGACGGTGCTCACCCGGGTGGAGGCCACCCGCGTCACCGGCGATTCGGCCGAGCTGCGCGACGCCCTGACCGGCGAAACCCTCAGCGTGCGTGCGCGTTCGGTGATCAATGCCGCGGGCGTATGGGCCGATCGGGTCGATCCGAGTATCGAACTGCGCCCCAGCCGCGGCACCCACCTGGTCTTCGACGCGGCCGCGTTCGGCGGTCTGTCCGCCTCGCTGACCGTCCCGATCCCGGGCAGCACCAGCCGATTCGTCTTCGCCTTCCCGGCCGCGCACGGGCGGGTGTATCTGGGCCTGACCGACGAGGACGCCCCGGGCCCGGTCCCCGACGAGCCCGAACCCACCGATGCCGAAATCGACTTCCTGCTCGATACGGTCAACACCGTCCTGCGAGAACCCTTGCGCCGCAGCGATATCCGCGGCAAATTCGCGGGCCTGCGCCCACTGCTGCGCACCGCCGACGACAGCACCGCCGACATCTCCCGCGAACACGCCGTCCTGCACTCCCCCGGCGGCCCGATCACCATCGTCGGCGGCAAACTCACCACCTACCGCCAAATGGCTCAGGACGCCGTCGACGCGGCCGTCACCCACGCTCGCCTACCGGCGGGTCCCAGCACCACCGATCGAATCCCTTTGGTGGGCGCGGTATCCGGCGCGGCCCGCGACCGCATTCCGGCTCCCCCGCTGCTGGTCGAACGCTACGGCAGCGAAGCCGCGCTGATCACCGAACTCGCGGCGACCCATCGCGACCTCGCCGCACCCGTGGCCCCGAATCTCGATGTCCTACAGGCCGAATTCGCCTACGCCATCTCCCACGAGGGCGCCCTCGACGAATCCGACCTGCTCGACCGCCGCACCCGCCTCGGCCTGGTCACCGAGGATCGAACGGCCGCACTGCCTTCGGCGCGCGCGGCCTTCGCGGCACAGCGATAGGTCTCAGATATTGTTGCCGCCCAAGCTGAACGACACGCCGCCGGGATCGATGACGCTCGCGATGCGGCCGTAGGGCGTGTTCTCCGGACCCCGCTCGACCGAACCGCCCAGATCCACCAGCGTCTTCACCGCGGCGTCCACATCGTCGACGCCGAAGTAGGTCCGCCAGCTACCCGGAACACCCGCGGGCAGGAAGGCCGAGGAGTCCATCACCCCGCCCAGCATCGGGGAGGTGGCGTGAATGGTGGTGTAGCGGAATTCGGGGGTGTCGGAGACGGTGAACGGATCCTGCCAGCCGAATACCTCGCGGTAGAAGCCGAGGGCGCGGTCGTAATCGGCGGTATGCAGTTCGAACCAGGACGGATAACCGACGTGGTCACTCCACCGCCCGCCGTCGACCAGGCCGAACGCCCCGAATCCGGTATGCACCGCGGGCTGCCACACGCCGACACCGGCCCCGCTCGGATCACCCAGCACGGCCATACTGCCCAATTCGCCGACCCGCATCGGCGGCACGACCACCCGACCACCCTTCGCGGCCGCGGCCTCGGCGACGACCTGGGCGTCGGGCGCGGCCAGATAGACCGTCCACTGATCGGGCGCGCCGTCGGAACCGTCGTTGCGCATACCGCCCGCGACGGAATTGCCGTCCTTGCGGAAGGTGATGTATCCGCCGAAATCCGGATTGCTCTCGGCGGTCCAGCCGAGCAGCTCGCCGTAGAACTCGACGGCTCGATCGGTATCGGTGGCGTACAGCTCGACCCAGCACGGATCTCCGGGCTTGAAGGTGTAGGACATGGCAACTCCTGGTCGGGTGGGATTCTCAGCCATTAGGACGGGACCCGCGCGCGGAATTCATCGGAGTCGAGTGGGTAGCGTTAGTGAACTTACTCGCGTACGCTCCTGCCATGACGGAGTGGCAGCCCACGGCATGCATCCTGTGCGAGTGCAACTGCGGGATCCAGATCCTGCTGGGCCCCGACGGCAGATCCTTCGACAAGATCCGCGGCGACAAACTGCATCCCGCCTCGGCCGGTTACACCTGCAACAAGGCGCTGCAGCTGGACCACTACCAGAACGGCCGCACCGGCCGCCTGACCGCACCGCTGCGCCGCGGTCCGGACGGCAACTTCGTCGAAATCGACTGGGATACCGCGATTTCCGAGATCGCGGCCCGGCTGCGCGAGATCGGCCTGCGCCACGGCGGCGAGTCGATCTTCTACTACGGCGGCGGCGGTCAGGGCAATCACCTGGGCGGCGCGTATGCCACCGCGACCATGGCCGCGTTCGGCATGCGCTATCGCTCCAGCCCCCTGGCCCAGGAGAAGACCGGCGACTTCTGGGTGGGTGCGCGAATGGCCGGACATCCGATGCGCGCCGATGTCGAACATGCCGAGGTCGCGCTGTTCGTCGGTAAGAATCCCTATCAGTCCCACGGTTTTCCGCGCGCACGCTCGGTGCTCAAGGAGATCGCGCGCGATCCGGAACGATCGATGATCGTGCTCGATCCGGTGCGCACCGAAACCGCCGAACTGGCCGACTTCCACCTGCAACTGCGCCCCGGCACCGATGTGTACCTACTCGCCGCGATGGCGGCGATCCTGGTGCGCGACAACCTGATCGACCACGACTGGCTCGCCGAACACGCTCTCGGCGTCGAGGAGGTCCTCGCGGTCCTGCGCGCTGTTCCGATCGAAAAGTACTGCGCCATCGCCGATGTCGAACTCGATCTGGTCACCGCCGCCACGCACCGCCTGGCCCGGGCCGCCTCGGTGGCCGCGCTCGAGGATCTCGGCGTGCAGATGAACCGCTACTCCACGGTGGTGAGCTACGCGGAGAAGCTGGTCTGGCTGCTCACCGGCAATGTCGGCAAGCCCGGCACCCAGTACGCCTTCACCGGCCTGTCCAATATCGGCTTCGATCGCGGTCATCCGGCCGGGGAGGGTCCGCGCAGCCCGGTCGCCGGTGCGCCGATCATCAGCGGACTCGTCCCGTGCAATGTGATCGCCGAGGAGATCCTCACCGACCATCCCGACCGCTATCGCGCCATGTTCATCGAGAGCGCGAATCCGGTGCACTCCCTTGCCGATTCGGCCCGAATGCGCGAGGCGCTGGCGGCGCTGGAACTGGTGGTGGTCGTCGATGTGGCCATGACAGAGACGGCCCGCCAGGCCGACTACATACTGCCCGCGCCCACCCAGTTCGAGAAGTACGAGGCGACGTTCTTCAATTTCGACTTCCCGCGCAACATCTTCCACCTGCGCCACCCCGTACTGCCCGCCCCCGACGGCGTACTGCCCGAACCGGAGATCCACGCCCGCCTGGTCGAGGCCGCCGAGGCGCTCACCGAGGACGACTACATACCGCTGCGGGCGGCACTGGCCCAGGGCCGTGAGGCGTTCGCCATGGCCTTCCTGGGTGTAATGGCCGATCGGAACAAGGCGAAACTCGCACCGGTCCTGCTGTATCGCACGCTCGGTCCGACCCTGCCCGACGGTGCGGACGCGGCGGCGATGCTGTGGGCGGCGGCGCACAACTGTGTGCGCCGATTCCCGCAGAGCGTCGAAAGAGCCGGATACGGAACGGGTCTCGCGGCCGCCGAGGCCCTGTTCGAGGCGATCCTGACCGGCAGGCACGGCATCGTGACGACCGAGGACGACTATGAGGAGACCTGGAACCGGCTGCGCGACAACAAGGTCCAGCTGAACATCCCCGAACTGCTGAGGGTGGTCGCCACCCTGCCCGAAACCGACGACGACTCCGTCGAATGGCCGTTCGTCCTGGCCGCGGGCGAGCGCCGCGCCTTCACCGCCAATACGATCATCCGGGATCCGCGCTGGCGCAAGCGGGATGCGGGCGGCGCGCTGCGCATCAGCCTGGCCGACGCCGAACGCCTCGGCCTGTCCGCGGGTGACCGGGTCCGCCTGACCACCCGCCGCGGCAGCGCGGAGGTTCCGGTCGAGCCGACCGACCGCATGCGGGCGGGCCATCTGTCGCTGCCGAACGGTTTGGGCCTCACCGTCACCGACGCCGACGGCGCCGATATCACCACCGGCATCGCCCCGAACGAATTGACCACCCTCGACTCGCGCGACGAATGGGTCGGCACGCCGTGGCACAAGTATGTCCCGGCCCGGCTCGATACCGTGGAGCCATGAAGCGCACCACCTTCGCCAACTGGCCCTGCTCGGTCGCCCGCGCCGTCGACCTGATCGGCGACTGGTGGACGCCGCTGGTGCTGCGCGAGGCCTATTACGGCACAACGCGTTTCGACGATTTCGAACGCGTACTCGGATTGAGCCGCAATGTCCTCACCCAGCGCCTGAACCGCCTGGTGGAGGAGGAGATGTTGGTCAAGGTGCGCTATTCGGAGCGCCCGGCCCGCTACGAGTACCGCCTCACCGACAAGGGCCGCGACTTCTTCCCGGTCCTCGCCGCCATCCAGCGCTGGGGCGACGACTGGCTGGCCCCCGAATCCGGCGCTCCGGTCATACTCCATCACACCGCGTGCGATCACGACACCCGCGCCGAGGTCGTCTGCGCCCACTGCCGTGAACCCCTACGCCACGAACAGATATCGGCCAAACTGGGCCCGGGCTTTCCGGAGCGCCTGCGCGAAAGCGCCATGGCCACCGGACGTTTCACGCCCGAAGCCTAATCCTCGCGTGCCTCGAGTTTGGGCACCAACCGCTCGAGCATCCCCGCCAGCAGCGTCTCCTCGTCGGCGGTGAGCTCGGCCAGAGCCTTGTAGGCCCGCACCTGCGCCGCGCGGATCCCGGCGGCCAGTTCGCGGCCCTCCTCGGTGGCGGCCAGATATTTCACCCGTCGATCCGACGGGTTCACCGTGCGCCGCACCAGCCCGCGCGCCTCCATGCGATCGGCCACACCCGTCAGGTTCGACGGGTCGCACGCCAGCTGGGCGGCCAGGGCCCGCATGGGCTGTTCGCCGGGCGGCTCGTTGAGCGCCAACAGCAGCTTGGCCTGGGTCAATGTGAGCCCGTGCCCCTCGGCCGCGGTCAGGAAATCGTGCATGTAGGCGGTTACGAATCGGGCGATCAGCAATGTGAGCGGACTTGTTGTTGTGGCCGGGCTCATAGGCCTGATCCTACCTCCACGATTGACAGGGCTAATCTTTGAAGCCTTAGATACTTGAATACTTCAAACTTATCAGCGCTCAAACATCTGGAGGTGTCCGTGACGGAGCGAAAGGGCTCGCTACTGACCGGCGTCCTGGCGTTCGCGGCGATGATCGTGACGGTGATGCAGACCCAGGCCGTGCCGATCCTGGGTCTGATCGCCACGAAGCTGCACGTGTCCACCACGTCGGTGAGCTGGGTGACCACGGCGACGCTGCTGTCGGCCGCGGTCTGCACGCCGCTACTGGGCCGCATCGGCGATCTGTACGGCAAGAAGCCAACACTGCTGGCCGTACTCGTGGTGGCCGCGGTCGGTTCGACCGTCTCGGCGCTGGCGAATTCGCTGGGCGTCCTACTGGTCGGCCGCACGCTGCAGGGCGTCGCGACCGCGATCTTCCCGCTCGCGCTGGCGATGCTGCGCGAGGAGGTTCCGCACGAGCGGCTGCATCACGCGATGGCCATCGTGAGCGGCACGCTGGGCTTCGGCGGCGGCCTCGGCCTGGTGGCCACCGGCCTGCTGACCAAGGGCAGCGATCCGAACTACCACATCGTGTTCTGGTTCACCGCCGGGCTTTCGGTGCTGGCGCTCATCGCGGCCGCGGCCGTGGTGCCCGCCACCGGCAAACGCCATCCGGGCAGCGTCGATCTGCCGGGCGCGGCCGCCCTGGGTGGATTCCTGGTGCTGCTGCTCCTGCCGATCTCGCAGGGTCACGAATGGGGTTGGACCTCGGCGAGCACCCTGGGTTGCTTCGCGGCCTCGATCGTCTTCGCGATCGCGTGGGTGATCATCGAGCGCAAGGTCGCCGCGCCGCTGGTGGATCTGAAGATGTTCACCCATCGCCCGGTGCTGTTCACCAACCTTGCCGGTATGTTCGTCGGCTTCGCGATGTTCCTGCTGTTCATGGGCATTTCGTATCTCGCCCAGATGCCCAAGCACGCCACCGGATACGGCTTCGAGGCGTCGATCCTGCGCGCCTCGGTCGAATACCTGCTGCCCACCGCGCTGGCCTCGATGGTGGCCGCCCCGCTCGGCGGCATCCTGGTCGGCAAGGTCGGCGGACGGCTCGTGCTGGCCCTGGCCGGACTGGTCGGCGTGGCCGGATTCGTCTGGCTGGCACTGTCGCACGATTCGACCTCGTCGGTGATCTGGGCCGGTGTCGTGGTCGGCGCATCGATCAGCCTGGCCTACGCCGCGATGCCCGCGCTGATCGCCGGTGCGGTGCCGCATCACCAGAGCGGTATCGCCAACGGCATCAACTCCATCTCCCGCACCGTCGGCAGTTCGCTGGGCAGCGCGATCATCACCACGCTGCTCACCGCCAAACTGCTGCCGCATCTGCCGCTGCCCGAGGAGGGCCAGTTCACGGTGGCGTTCTGGGTCGGCGCGGGCGCTTGTGCCGCAACGATTCTCGCCGCCCTGCTGGGCCTGCGTCCCGAGGACCGCGGTTCCGAGGCCGAGGCCGAGGAGGCGGAACTGATCCCCGCGGCGGTTTAGCCGACACAGCCGCGGAATGCCGAAACGGGCTCGGACACCCTGCTGTCCGAGCCCGTTTCGCGTTCTCATTCGAGCGACACCAGCTCCCGATACTCCTCGGTCCACAAATCCTCGTAGGCGTCCGGGAGCACCAGCACGCGCCCCGGACGCAGCGCATCGATCGCGCCCTCGTCGTGGGTGACCATGATGATCGCCCCCGGATATCCATCGATCGCCGCGAGCACCTCGGCGCGCGAGGCCGGATCGAGGTTGTTGGTCGGCTCGTCGAGCAGCAGCACATTCGCGCCCGAATGCACCAGGCCCGCCAGCGCCAGGCGGGTCTTCTCGCCGCCGGACAGCACACCGGCGGGTTTGTCGGCATCGTCGGAACCGCTGAAAAGGAACGCGCCCAATACCTGTCGCACCTCGGCGTCGCTCAGCCGCGGGGCCGCGGCGGCCATATTCTCTCGCACGGTCGCCGCCGAATCCAAGGTGTCGTGCTCCTGGGCGAAATAGCCCAGCCGCAAGCCCGGACCCGCCACCACACGACCGCTGTCCGGGGCCTCCCGGCCCGCGAGGATCCGCAGCAGCGTGGTCTTACCCGCGCCGTTGTGCCCGAGGATCACCAGGCGGCTGCCGCGATCGACGGCCAGGTCGACACCGTCGAGCACCCGATGCGAGCCGTAGGACTTGCCGATACTGATGGCGCCCAGCGGAATTCGCCCGCACGACTGCGGTTCCGGCAGTCGAATCCGCGCCACCTTCTCCGCGCGCCGCCGCGGCTCCACCTCGGCCAGCATCCGATCCGCGCGCCGGGCCATATTCCGCGCGGCCACCGCGGTGGCCACCCGGGCCTTCATCTTCTCGGCCTGGGCGTGCAGCGCCGCGGCCTTGCGTTCGGCATTGGCGCGCTGGCGAATCCGACGGCGCTCATCCGAATCGCGCTGCGCCAGATAGCCGTTCCAGCCCGTGTTGTAGACATCCAGCGCGGCGCGCTGCGGATCGAGGTGAAAGACCCGGTTGACGAAACCCGCCAGGAATTCGGCGTCGTGACTGATCACCATCAATCCGCCCGAATAGCCGTGCAGATATCCGCGCAACCATCCGATCGCGTCGGCATCCAGATGGTTGGTCGGCTCGTCGAGCAGCAGGGTGGAACCGTTGCCGCCGAACAGGATCCGCGCGAGCTCGACCCGGCGACGCTGACCGCCCGACAGCGCGGCCACCGGCTGCTCGAGCATCCGGTCCGCCACGCCGAGCCCGGCGGCGATCCGCGCGGCCTCCGCCTCCGCGGCATAGCCCCCACCGGCCTGGAAGACCGCCTCGGCCCGGCCGTAGGCGCGCATGGCCCGTTCCAGATCGGCGGAGTCCATGGCCGCGGCCATAGCCGCCTCGGCCGAACGCAGCGCGCGCACCGCGGCATCGAGGCCACGCGCGGACAACAGCCGATCGGTGACCGTGATCGCCGGATCAACGGTTCGGGGATCCTGGGCGAGCAGATCGACCGGTCCGGTGGCGGCGACGGTCCCGGCCGCGGGGCGATCCAGACCTGCCAGGCAGCGCAGGAGCGTGGTCTTCCCCGCGCCGTTGCGCCCGATGAGGGCGATGCGGTCGCCGGGGGAAAGGGTGAAGGAGGTGTCGGCGAGCAGCACGCGGGCAGCCACGCGCAGCTCGACACCGCGAACGGTGATCATGGGAGTTGCTCCGAATCGAGTTGAAGACAGACTTCTGGCGGGGAAGTGAGTCCTCAGCTAAGAGATTCGGGGCGTCGACATGCCCCCGATGCTAGCGGCGCAGCGAAGACTCAGCCACCGAATACATTGCAGGCGCCGAGGATGTCCACGCCCTGTCCCACCGACAACTCCAAGGTCGCGGCCGGGACATCGGGCGTCTGATTCTCCTGGACCGCGGCCAGAATATGGCGGCCCTGGGCGCTGGGCACCCACGGAATCAGCGCGTACGCGCCGCCCGGCTTCGCCCACCCGATCAACTGTCCGTTGTCGAAGAAGGCGACCCGTCCCACCGGTTCGGTGACAAAGGCCTGCAAGGTGTAGTGGCAGCCCGTGCCGTAGTTGGTCGCCGAGCCGAAGGCGATATCCGGGGTCGAACCGAGCCGGGTCACGGCGGCCTCGGCGGGCGCGGCCAGTGCCACCGCCGCCGCGCTCGCGAGCAGCCCGATGCCAATCCTGCTGATCATGTGCGTCCTCGTTGGTCCTGGTGCGGGGAGGTCGGGATCGATCCTTACCCGCCGAGCGCCGAAACGGGGTGAGAACCGCCCGATTGTCGGGTTTCCGACGGGAGGAGGACGATAGAGACATGCACCGCGACGCACCGACCCGCGACATCGACGAAACCCAGGTGACCGTCACGCCGCCGAAGGACAGCGCGGCGGGCGTGCGAGCGGTCACCGTGGCGCTCGAGCGCGCGGTGGAGGAGATGGGCGTGATCCGCACCGCGCGCACCCTCGCGCGGGTCAATCAGCGCCACGGCTTCGACTGTCCGGGCTGCGCGTGGCCCGAACCGTCCGGGCATCGCCGCCCCGCCGAATTCTGTGAGAACGGCGCCAAGGCCGTCGCCGAGGAGGCGACGCTGCGCACGGTCACCCCGGAATTCTTCGCCGAACACTCCATCGCGGAACTGTCGGACAAATCCGGCTACTGGCTGGGCCAGCAGGGGCGACTCACCCATCCGATGGTGCTGCGCCCCGGCGCGACGCACTACTCCCCCATCGAATGGGACGAGGCGTATCGCCTGATCGCGAATGCGTTGCGCGAGTTGGACTCTCCCGACCGGGCCGTGTTCTACACCTCGGGCCGCACCGCGAACGAGACGGCGTTCCTGTATCAGCTGCTGGTGCGCAGCTTCGGCACCAACAATCTGCCGGACTGCTCGAATATGTGCCACGAGTCCTCCGGCACCGCGCTGACCTCCTCGATCGGCATCGGCAAGGGTTCGGTCTCGATCGATGATTTCGCCCGCGCCGATCTGATCATCGTGGCCGGGCAGAATCCGGGCACCAACCATCCGCGCATGCTGTCGGCGCTGGGCACGGCGAAAGACAACGGCGCCAAGGTGATCGCGGTCAATCCGCTGCCCGAGACCGGACTGATCGGCTTCCGCGATCCGCAGACGATCAAGGGCCTGACCACCGGCATCACCATCGCCGACGATTTCCTGCAGATCCGCCTCGGCGGCGATATGGCGCTGTTCCAGGGGCTGGCGCGGCTGCTGTTCGAGGCCGAGGACCGCGCGCCCGGCACGGTGATCGACCGGTCCTTCGTCGACGCGCACACCGCGGGCTTCGCCGAATACGAAAAGCATATCCGCGCGGTCGATCTCGACCTGGTCGAACAGGCGACCGGCCTGACCCGCGAACAACTCGACCGCACCGCGCGACTGCTGATCGAATCGAAGGCGACCATCGTCTGCTGGGCGATGGGCCTGACCCAGCAGCGCCACGGCGTGGCCACCATCGAGGAGATCACCAATCTGCTGCTCGTGCGCGGCATGATCGGCAAGCCGGGCGCGGGCGTCTGCCCGGTGCGCGGCCACTCCAATGTGCAGGGCGACCGGACCATGGGCATCTGGGAGAAGATGCCCGAAACCTTCCTGGCCGCACTGGATTCCGAATTCGGCATCACCAGCCCGCGCGAACACGGCTACGACACCGTGGCCGCGATCCGTGCCATGCGCGACGGGCGGGCCGAGGTGTTCTTCGGCATGGGCGGCAATTTCGTCTCCGCCACCCCCGATACCGAAGTGACCGAGGCCGCGCTGCGCGGCTGCGCGCTGACCGTACAGGTGTCCACCAAACTCAACCGCAGCCATGTCGTGCACGGGCGCACCGCACTGATCCTGCCCACCCTCGGCCGCACCGACCTGGATGTGCAGAACGGGGCGAAACAGCAGGTTTCGGTGGAGGATTCGATGTCGATGGTGCATCTGTCGACCGGTCGGCTCAGCCCGGTCAGCGACGCCCTGCGCAGCGAGGTGGCCATCGTGTGCGAACTGGCCCAGGAGCTGTTCGGACCCGACCATCCGGTGCCGTGGGCGCGGCTGCGCGGCGATTACGACGCCATCCGCGACGCCATCGGCCGGGTGGTACCCGGCTGCGCCGACTACAACCGGAAGGTGCGCGAGCGCAACGGTTTCCAGCTGCCGCATCCCCCGCGTGACGCCCGTGAGTTCCGGACCGCCAGCGGGAAGGCGAATTTCGCTGTCAACGAGCTGACCTGGCTGCCGGTGCCGGAGGGGCGGCTGATCCTGCAGACGCTGCGCAGCCACGACCAGTACAACACCACCATCTACGGCCTCGACGACCGCTATCGCGGAATCCACAACGGCCGCAAGGTGGTTCTGGTGCATCCGGACGATATCGCGGCCTTCGGCTTCACCGAGGGCGAGCTGGTCGATCTGGTGTCGGAGTGGACCGACGGCAGCGAGCGCCGGGTCAGCGGATTCCGGCTGGTCTCGTATTCGACCCCGCGCGGTAATGCCGCCGCCTATTATCCGGAGACCAATCCGCTGGTGCCGCTGGATCATGTGGCCGAGCGCTCGAATACCCCGGTATCCAAGGCGATCGTCATTCGGCTGGAACGGGTTTCGAGTGAGTAGGGTGACCGCGCGCAGGCGGACGGTTCGCATTTCCCCCGCCGGTTCGACCGAGCGGCCGGACACCCTGGCGGTGGAGGAACCGCTGGAATTGCGCATCGATGGACAGTCGCTGACGGTCACCATGCGCACGCCCGGCAGCGATATCGATCTGGCCCACGGCTTCCTGCTGAGCGAGAACATCATCGGCTCGCCGGAGGATATCGTCAGTGCGCGCTACTGTGCCGGGACCGATGCCGACGGGCGCAATACCTACAATGTGCTCGATATCCAATTGCGCAGGCCCACACCGATTCTCGCACGCAACTTCCTGACCACCAGCGCATGCGGACTGTGCGGTAAGACCGCGCTGGACGAGGTGCGCACCCGCACACGCTTTCCGATTCCCGCGTCGGGCCCGCTGCTGGACAGCGAAGTCCTGTCGGCGCTGCCGGATCGGCTACGGTCGCGGCAGAGCGTTTTCGACGCCACCGGCGGCCTGCACGCGGCCGGACTGTTCACCACCGACGGCGAGATGCTGGCCGTGCGCGAGGATGTCGGGCGGCACAATGCGGTGGACAAGGTGATCGGCTGGGCGCTGCGCGAAAATCGGGTTCCCGCACACGATCTCGTCCTCATCGTCAGCGGTCGCGCCTCGTTCGAGCTGGTACAGAAGGCCGTCATGGCCGGGATCCCGATCCTGGGCGCGGTATCCGCGCCGAGTTCGCTCGCGGTCGATCTGGCCGCCGAATCCGGACTCACCCTCGCCGGATTCGTGCGCGGCGACACGATGAACATCTACTCGGCCGCGCATCGCCTGAAAGTCCGTCCGTGAACACTTGTTCACAGTCCACGTTGGAATTACTGTAACTCCCAACCGGAATGCGGCGGCGAACGGGGAGGCTCCGATGCGAATCTCGGTGCAGCGTGCGGGCGAGAACCTGCGGGTGCGGATGCGACTGGATGTGAATCGACGGCGCTGGTTGATCACCGAGATCGCCCTCGGCGCGCTGACGGCGGTCGGGGTTGTCATCGGATTGTGGGCGGTGGTCGCGCCGGAGGCGTGGTATCGCAGTTTCCCCGGCCTCGGCATGCATTGGGTCTCGGTGGACGGGCCCTACAACCATCATCTGACCGCCGATGTGGGGGCCTATTTCCTCGGTCTGGCGGCGGTGTCCGCCGCCGCGCTGTATTACGGCGACAGCCTGCTGGCCCGGGTCTCCGGACTGGGCTGGACGGTGTTCGGGGTGATCCATCTGGTCTATCACGCCGCACACCGACCGGCCGATATGCCCACGGGCAGTTACGTTCTCATGCTGATCTCGGTGATCGTGCTACCGGCACTGGGCCTGGCCGCCCTGCTGGCCGCACCCCGCGAACGCATCCGATTTCGTGACCCCGCACCGATGACTTTCCGTCTGCCGGGCCGTCGTAACAGGTGAGATTCCGAGGGCGATGAGCAGATATCGGACGAAGGTTCAACGGCGAACCAGGGAAGATCAACGGCGATCTTCGACAGCGGGCGCGGCCGGGGCATCGGCCGCCACCGGGTCCGACACAGAGGGCACTACTTCCTCGCGGGGCACCGCGGCGAGGATGGCCAGGGCGTTGAGGAAACCGCGGCGGTCGGCGACAGTGAGCCTGCCCAGCAGTTTCTCCTCCCTGGCCTGGATCTCGGCCCGCACGGCGTCGTGCAGGGCACGCCCCGCCGGAGTCAATGCGAGCAGCCGGGCCCGTCGATCGGCCGGATCGGGCCGGCGCTCGATCAACCCTCGCCCCTGCAGATCGTCCAGCACCGGAATGATCCGCGTCTTGTCGGCCCCGATCTCCTCGGCCAGCACCCCCTGCCCGCGAGCGGCTCCCCGCCCGAGCGCCACCAGCACGGAGTATCCCCACATACTCACCCCGTGCTCCTCCAGCACCGGCTTCTCGAGCGCCATCAGCAATCGCCCCAACGGCACGATCATCGCCGCCAAATCCGCCCGCTCGGTCTCACCCATGCCCCCAAACTAACGTGTTCTCCCGTCCGGGTTCCCTTCAGTTCGGCCAGCGGGGCGACCGCCCCAGCGCGCTGAGGATCCGATCGAGATCGGAAGCAGCCGTGTCGACCGCGACGGCAGGCGCGAACGCCGCCCCCGGAGTCTGGCGTATCTCGTTGTCCGGCACGGCCAGCGCGATCTCCAATGCGGGACCGGCGAGTTCGGCGGGCAGGTCGTAGTCCAGCCCCAGAGTCGCGGCGACATCCCAGCCGTGCACGACGTAGTCGATGAAATGAAATCCGACGGCCTGCGCCCCGGGCGCGGTGAAGTCCTCGGCAAACTCCGGCAGCGCGAAATCCCGTTCCAGCACACCGGGTTCCGCATAGGCGGCCAGCACATCGGCAGCCGCATCCGCATAGTCGGCAACCGGATCATCGGCCAGCCCGCGAACCTCCCAGATCCCGAGATCTCCCCCGTTGCCCCTGGCAGCCGCGGCGAAGCCCCGATGCTGAACGGTCATATGCGCCAACAGATCCGACAACTTCCACGCCGAACACGGCGTAGCCCGCTCCAGATCCCCAGCGGTCACCCGCGCCACGAGGGCAACGCTGTACTCCACAGCCCGCCGATTGAATTCGAGAATATCCACCATGCTCAAATAATAAGCATGTACACATCATATGTCCATGCTTATTATCTACAAAGGCGTAAGGAGACGAACCGCGCAACGGACGCCCGGCGCGCGAGACAGCCGTACGTCGGTGGTGAGCAGTTCACAGTCGTACGCCTCCGCCGCGGCGACATATGCCGCGTTATACGCGGTGAGATTGCCGCGCAGTTCCCAAATGCGAGGGACGAGAACGCGAGTCAGCGGCACCTCGGGATCCAGCTTCTCGAGTGCGGCGACGGCATCGGCGGCGCGGCCATCGGCGATCTTGCCCGCCCGGAGAAGACGACGGACGACGGACAACACCTCAACCGTCCAGTGCTGAGGCGCAATCCAGCGATCGTCACTCTCGAGCGCCTTCCGGCACTGCTGCCCCGTCACCGCCTCGTCCAGCAGGGCATGCACAAAGACCGACGCATCGACAACGATCACCGCGTTGCCGCCGGATCGTCCAGCGCCGCATCGCGATCGGCACGCTCAGCGTCCAATGCGGCCGTCACATCATCCGGATTCAACACACCCCCGGGCCCGAACCGCTTCAACACGGCCAGGTTGTCCTTGCGGCGCGCCTCGTCGCGAATGAGATCGAACAGGTACGCCTGCAGCGATTGCCCTCGCTCGCGCGCGAGGACCACAAGCTTGTCGCGCAACTCTTCGGGAACGTCACGGATCTGCAAGGCAACCATGCATGCAATAATACATGCACGGATCCTTCCGGAACGCGGAACGAGAGCGGGCCCGGGAGGATGTCTCCCGGGCCCGCTCTCGTGTACGGGTGATTAAGCCGACTTCTCGCGGCGCTCGGTGCGGGGCACCGGCTTGCGGGGGACGATGGTCGGCAGGACGTTGTCGTTGACCGTATCGGCGTTGACCACGACCTTGGCGACGTCGTCGCGGCTGGGGATGTCGTACATCACCGGCAGCAGGACCTCTTCCATGATGGCGCGCAGGCCGCGGGCGCCCGTGCCGCGCAGGATCGCTTGATCGGCAACGGCTTCCAGGGCGTCGGTGGTGAATTCCAGTTCCACGCCGTCCATTTCGAATAGGCGGACGTACTGCTTCACCAGCGCGTTCTTCGGCTCGGACAGGATGCGCACGAGCGATTCCTTGTCCAGGTTGGTGACCGAGGCGACGACGGGCAGGCGGCCGATGAATTCGGGGATCAGGCCGTACTTGATCAGATCCTCCGGCATCACCTCGGCGAAGTGATCGGCGGTGTCGATATCGGCCTTGGAGCGGACCTCCGCACCGAATCCGATGCCGCGCTTGCCGACCCGGTCCTGCACGATCTTCTCCAGACCCGCGAACGCACCGGCCACGATGAACAGCACGTTGGTGGTGTCGATCTGGATGAATTCCTGATGCGGATGCTTGCGTCCACCCTGCGGCGGCACGCTGGCCTGGGTGCCCTCGAGTATCTTCAGCAGCGCCTGCTGCACGCCCTCGCCGGAAACGTCGCGGGTGATCGAGGGATTCTCGGACTTGCGGGCGATCTTGTCGACCTCGTCGATGTAGATGATGCCCGTCTCGGCGCGCTTGACGTCGTAATCGGCGGCCTGGATCAGCTTGAGGAGGATGTTCTCGACATCCTCACCGACATAACCGGCCTCGGTGAGCGCGGTGGCGTCGGCGATCGCGAACGGCACGTTGAGCATCTTGGCCAGCGTCTGCGCGAGATAGGTCTTGCCACAACCGGTGGGACCCAGCATCAGGATGTTGGACTTGGACAGCTCGACCGGTTCGCCCCGGTTGTCGCGGCCCTTGTCGCCGGCCTGAATACGCTTGTAGTGGTTGTAGACGGCCACGGCCAGCGTGCGCTTGGCGGCGTCCTGACCGATGACGTACTGCTCGAGGAATTCGCGAATCTCGGCCGGCTTGGGCAGCTCGTCGAGTTTCACCTCGCTGGACTCGGCCAGCTCCTCCTCGATGATCTCGTTGCACAGATCGATGCACTCGTCGCAGATGTATACACCCGGTCCCGCAATGAGCTTCTTGACCTGCTTCTGGCTCTTTCCGCAGAACGAGCACTTGAGCAGATCGCCGCCATCACCGATGCGCGCCATCTCGTGGGTCCCTACTTCCTTGTCCGCGTGCAACCGTCTGTCTCGGAAGCCGACAAGCCGCCTTCGAACTACGCTACCCGCCCCACATCGATCGGTGTCACGCGCCGATGGGATTTTTCGAAGCTTTCGGCAGTTTTGTTCTCAGGTCCTTCGACCGTGCCGACAACCATGAGCAAAGGTCCCTAGAGTGACCGTACCCGGTAGACGCGATACAGGTCGACAACTTGGGAACGTTTTCACTCCGGGCGTGCCTTCCACCGCCGCGACGGCGGAAGGCACATGCCGCAGGTCACTTCTTCTGAGCGCTCAGCTTCCGGTAGTCGAACACCGTATCGATGATCCCGTAGTCCTTGGCCTCCTCGGCCGTGAGGATCTTGTCACGATCGGTGTCCTTGCGGATGGTGTCCGCTTCCTTGCCGGTGTGCCGGGCCAGGGTGGTCTCCATCTGGCGGCGCATGCGCTCGATCTCCGCGGCCTGGATCTCCAGATCCGAGACCTGACCCTGGATGCCGCCCTCGAGGGACGGCTGGTGGATCAGCACGCGGGCGTTGGGCAGGCAGGCCCGCTTACCGGGCGTACCGGCGGCGAGCAGCACCGCGGCCGCGGAGGCGGCCTGGCCCAGGCAGACCGTCGCGACATCGGCGCGCACGTACTGCATGGTGTCGTAGATGGCCATCAGCGCGGTGAACGAACCACCGGGCGAGTTGATGTACATCGTGATGTCGCGGTCGGGATCGAGCGATTCGAGCACCAGCAGCTGGGCCATGATGTCGTTGGCCGAGGTGTCGTCCACCGTCGCGCCGAGGAAGATGATGCGCTCCTCGAACAGCTTGTTGTACGGGTTGGACTCCTTGACACCGAAGCTGGAGTGCTCGATGAACGACGGCAGGATGTAGCGCGCCTGCGGACCGGCCGGCGCGACACCGGACAGGCCGGCGCGGGGATCGAATTGGGTCATCTCTTCGTCTCCAAAGGTCTCGAGTCGGTGCTAGTTGGCGGTGCCGTTGGCCTGGCGGGCATGGCTGATCACCTGATCGATGAAGCCGTACTCGAGGGCTTCCTTCGCCGTGAACCAGCGGTCGCGGTCCGCGTCCTGGGTCACCTGCTCGATCGACTTGCCGGTATGCAGCGCCTGCAGCTCGTTCAACTCGCGCTTGGTGTGGGCGAACTGCTCGGCCATGATCGCGATGTCGGCGGCCGAACCACCGATACCCGCCGAGGGCTGGTGCATCATGATCCGCGCGTGCGGCAGGGCGAAACGCTTGCCCTTGGCGCCCGCGGTGAGCAGGAACTGGCCCATCGAGGCCGCCAGGCCCAGGCCGTAGGTCGCCACATCGGGCTCGACCAGCTGCATCGTGTCGTAGATCGCCATCCCCGCGGTCACCGAGCCGCCCGGGGAGTTGATGTACAGCGAGATCTCACGCGTGGGATCCTCGGCCGCCAGCAGCAGCAACTGGGCGCACAGTTTGTTGGCGATGTCGTCGTCGACCTGGGTGCCCAGGAAGATGATGCGGTCGCGCAGCAAACGTTCGAACACGGAGTCGCTGAGGTTGAGACCAGCGGTCGCGGATGTCATGACCGGCCCTGCCTGATTGATTGTCACGGATACCTGCCCTCTCTCACCGGCTCGGTGCTAGCTAGCACGGCCATTTCTGATTCGCTGATACAAACCCTAACGAAGCAGGGCGGCACCGAACTCCCGGTACCGCCCTCTCTTCGCTTACAGCGCAAACTCGCTGGCGCTCCTTTGCGCTGTAAGCGACCTCGCGCTGTACCTATCGGTCACTCGCAAGCTCGCTCCGTGCGCAAACTCGGCTATCCCCGAAACGTATTCGCGCTGTTGATGCATGGAATTACTCGGCGCTCGCCTCGGCGGGCTGCTGCTCCTCGGCGGCCTCTTCCGCGGCCGGGCTGCCGAACATCTCGGCGGTGTCGACCGCGTTGCCGTCGGTATCGGTCACCTTGGCCTCGCCGACCACGGTCGCCAGGGCCTTGCCGCGGCGCACGTCGGCGAAGACCGCGCCGAGCTGACCGGCCTGCTGGACCTGCTGGATGAACTGCTCCGGCGACAGGCCGTAGCGCTGCGACTGGAACAGGATCCGCTCGGTCAGCTCGTCCTGGCCGACCTGGGTGTTCTCCTTCTCGGCGATGGCGTCCAGCAGCAGCTGCGTCTTCACCGACTTCTCGGCCGACTCCTTGGCGTCGGCGTCGAACTCCTCGCGGGAGGAACCCTGCGCCGCGAGCGCCTCGGCGAACTTCGCCTCGTCGTGGTCGAAGCCGTGCACCGCGTCGTGGGTCACCGCGTCGATCTCGGCCTGCACCGCGCCCTCGGGCAGCGGGATCTCGGTCTTCTCCAGCAGCGCCTCGAGCACCTTGTCGCGGATCTCGCCGGCCTGCTGCACCTTCTTGGCCTGCTCCACGCGGCCGCGCAGATCGGTCTTCAGCTCCTCGATGGTGTCGAATTCGCTTGCCATCTGGGCGAATTCGTCATCGGCCTCGGGCAGCTCGCGCTCCTTGACCGAGTTCACCTTCACGGTGATCACGGCCTCCTTACCGGCGAACTCGCCGGCGACCAGGGTGGAGGTGAAGTCCTTGGACTCCTCGGCGTTCAGGCCCACCACGGCTTCGTCCAGGCCCTCGATGAGCTGGCCCGAGCCGACCTCGTGGGACAGGCCGGAGGTGGACGCCTCGGTGACCTCCTGGCCGTCGACGGTGGCCGACAGGTCGATGGAGATGAAGTCGCCGTCCTGCACCGCGCGCTCGACGTTCTTCAGGGTGCCGAAGCGCTGGCGCAGCGACTGCAGCTGCTGCTCGATGTCCTCGTCCTCGATCGCGATGGGATCGACGGTGACCTCGATGCTGTCGTACTCCGGCAGGGTGATCTCCGGGCGAACGTCGACCTCGGCGGTGAAGGCCAGCTCCTTGCCGTCCTCGATCTTGGTGATCTCGATCTCGGGGCGGCCGATGACCTTCACATCGGCGGAGACCACGGCCTCGCTGTAGCGGGCCGGCAGCGCGTCGTTGACGACCTGCTCGAGGACCGCGCCGCGGCCGAGGCGGGCCTCCAGCAGCTTGGCCGGAGCCTTGCCCGGACGGAAGCCCGGGATGCGCACCTGCTTGGCCAGCGCCTGGTAGGCCCGGTCGAAGTCCGGCTTCAGTTCCTCGAAGGGCACCTCGACATTGATGCGGACCCGGGTCGGGCTCAGCTGCTCGACGGTGCTCTTCACGGACATGCTCCTTGTTCGTCGTTCTCTACGGTTCTCTGGTTGACGTCGTCGGTTCCCCCCGATCACATCCGTACCAGGCTAGTCGACCTGGCTTCGGCGGATGTAATCGGATCAGCCGACCTTCACGGCATCGGTCACGAAGACCAGCGTCTCATTGGGCTTGATGCCGTTACCGCCCTTGCCGTAGCCCAGGTCCGGCGGGATGATCAGCAGCCGCCGCCCGCCCTGCTGCACACCGAGCAGACCCTGGTCCCAGCCCGGAATGACCTGGCCCGCGCCCAGGGTGAGCTGGAAGGGTTCGCCGCGGTCGAAGGAGCTGTCCAGCTTCTGGTGATCCGACCAGGTGACCAGGGTGTAGTTCATGGTCAGCGGCTGGCCCGCGGCCGCGCCCGGACCACTGCCGGGCACCAGATCCTTGGTGATGAGTTGTTTGGGCGGATCGCAGTCCTCGGGGATGGTGATGGTCGGCGCCTCGCCGAACCCGCCGGTGGTCTTGACGTCGTCGGCGGTGCACTCGCGGCCGTGGCTCACGGGCGGCACCCCGGTCGCGGGCGCGGCCTTGGACGCCGAGGCGGTGGACGAGGGTGCGGCGGAGGACTTGTCGTCGCCGCCACCGCAGGCGGTGAGGGCGACGGCGGCCGCGGCGAGCGCGGTCGAGCCGATGATCCTGGCCAGTGTGGTCATGCGCGGCACCCTAATCCACGCTGACCCGATCACACCGCGCCGGTAGCCTGACTGACGAGGCACGTGACGGGTAGCCCCCTATGCGACGTCCTATGTGAGGAGTTCGCGGATGACCCAATTGGCCAGCGCCGGAGGCGATACCTCCGCCGACAATGTCGCGAGCCGTGGTGGCGCCACGATCGCGCCGGAACCGTACACCCTCGGCGACGCGCCCGGCCCGCTCGGCCGCGACGAACTCGCCGATCTCGACGCCTGGTGGCGCGCGGCCAATTATCTGGCGGTCGGCCAGATCTATCTCATGGACAATCCGCTGCTGCGCGCCCCGCTCGAGCCGGAACACATCAAACCGCGCCTGCTCGGACACTTCGGCACCGTACCGGGCCTGAATCTGGTGTGGGCCCATGCCAATCGGGCGATCCGCGCTCGTGATCTCGACGCCGTCTTCGTCGCCGGGCCCGGGCACGGCGGGCCCGGGCCCAATGCCTGCGGCTGGCTCGAGGGCACCTATTCCGAGTGCTACAGCCATGTTCCGCGCGATGCGGAGGGTATGCGAGAGTTCTTCCGGCAGTTCTCTTTTCCCGGCGGGGTGCCCAGCCACTGCGCGCCCGAGACGCCCGGTTCGTTCCACGAGGGCGGTGAGCTCGGCTACTCGCTGCTGCACGCGTTCGGGGCGGCGCTGGACCATCCGGATCTGACGGTGTTCTGCGTGGTCGGCGACGGCGAGGCGGAGACCGGTCCGCTCGCGGGCAGCTGGCATGCGAACAAATTCCTCAATCCGGGCCGCGACGGGGCCGTACTGCCGATCCTGGCGCTCAACGAGTACAAGATCGCCAATCCGACGCTGCTGGCCCGGATTCCGGAGCCGGAACTGCTGTCGCTGCTGCGCGGCTACGGATACGAGCCGATCGTGGTCGCCGGAAACGATCCGGCCACGGTTCATCAGGCCATGGCCACGGCGATCGACGGCTGCCTGGATCGCATCGCCGAGATCCAGGGATCGGCGCGTTCCGGTTCGGACGGCGTGCGGCCGTTCTGGCCCATGATCGTGCTGCGCACACCGAAGGGCTGGACCTGTCCGCCGCAGGTCGACGGTGACCGGGTCGAGGGCACCTTCCGCGCCCATCAGGTGCCGCTGCCCGGCGCGCGCGGCGACGCGAGCCATCGCGCGGTCCTGGAACAGTGGCTGCGCGCGTACCGACCCGAGGAGCTGTTCGACGAGAACGGCTGTCCCACACCGCGACTGCTGCGCCTGAATCCGACCGGCGATCGACGCATGAGCGCCAACCCGGTCGCCAACGGCGGTGCGGTGCTGCGGGATCTACGCCTGCCCGACTGGCGCGCATACGGCGTCGAGGTGAGCGCGCCGGGCGCGACCGAACACGAGGCGACCCGGGTGCTGGGCGGTTGGCTGCGCGATGTCACCGCGGCCAACCCCGACAACTTCCTCACCTTCGCCCCCGACGAACTCGCCAGCAATCGCCTGCAGGATGTGCTCGAGGTGACCGGCCGCGACTGGCAGGCCGAGATCGGCGAATTCGACGTGGGCCTGGACCGGCGCGGCCGAGTGATCGAGGTGCTGTCGGAGCATATGTGTCAGGGCCTGCTCGAGGGCTATCTGCTCACCGGCAGGCACGGGGTGTTCACCTGCTACGAGGCGTTCATCCACATCGTGGACGCTATGTTCAACCAGCACGCCAAATGGCTGGACGCCAGCGCGAAGGTGCCGTGGCGGCGCCCCGTCCCGAGCCTGAACTATCTGCTGTCCTCGCATGTC
Organism: Nocardia pseudobrasiliensis NBRC 108224; assembly: GCF_001613105.1. Lineage (GTDB taxonomy): Bacteria > Actinomycetota > Actinomycetes > Mycobacteriales > Mycobacteriaceae > Nocardia > Nocardia pseudobrasiliensis. Next base: position 22,344 of record NZ_BDBS01000077.1, read on the forward strand.
TGGCGGCAGGACCACAACGGATTCACCCATCAGGATCCGGGCTTCCTGGACGTGGTGACCAACAAGAAGGCGTCGATCGTGCGGGTCTATCTGCCGCCGGACGCCAATACGCTGCTGTCGACCTACGATCACTGCCTGCGTTCGCGGCATTACGTCAATGTCGTGGTGGCCGGTAAACAGCCGCAACAGGATTGGCTGTCGGTGCCCGAGGCCGCCGCGCACTGCGCGCGAGGCGTGGGCATCTGGGAGTGGGCGGGCCACAACGACGAGGCGGGCGCCACCCCGGATGTGGTGCTGGCCTGTGCCGGGGATGTGCCGACGTTGGAGACCCTGGCCGCGGCGGCGATCCTGCGGGAACGACTGCCACGGTTGCGGATCCGGGTGATCAATGTGGTGGATCTGATGCGGCTGCAACCTCGCGACGAACATCCGCACGGTCTGCCCGACCGCGAGTTCGACACCCTGTTCACCACCGATCGGCCCGTCGTCTTCGCCTTCCACGGTTATCCGTGGCTGATCCACCGGCTCACCTACCGCCGCGCCAACCACGCCGGACTGCATGTGCGCGGATACAAGGAAAACGGCACCACCACAACGCCGTTCGATATGGTGATGCTCAACGATCTGGATCGCTACCACCTGGTGATGGACGTCATCGATCGAGTGCCCGGACTGGGCGCCCGGGCGGCCGGACTGCGCCAGGAAATGGTCGACGCCCGGCTGGCGGCGCGGTCGTGGACCCGCGAACAGGGGGAGGATATTCCGGAGGTCGCGAACTGGGCGTGGCCGTACTCGCGCCGCTGATAGAGGCCGCAATCTCGGCGTCCCCCAACCTTTTGGGGCTGGACCGACGATGAGTTGGTCACTCGTATTAAGGAGCAAACCTCTACAGCAAAAGGTCTCCGGCGGTATAAGCTCCGTCCGAGCCGCAGGGATGGCGGTCTCGAGAAGGAGTGAAAATCGCATGGAGCTGCGCAGTACCGGCATCGTCACCTCGGCCCCATGGCACGCCGACACCGTCCCCGTCGATATGGTCGCCTTCGCGTTGCGATTCACCGGCTACCTCTACGCGGTCGGCCTGCGCGACGCCTTCGCCGATCTGATCGCGCGTCACGAGCCACTACGCACGATCGATCCGGACGGCGCGTATCTGGTGCTGTCTCCCGATACCGCCCCCGTCCCCGATCTGGTGCCCGTGGTGATCTCGCGCGCCGAATCGGCGGGCGCGGTCGAAGAATTCGTCGCCCGCGAGGTGGAACCCGCCACGACCGCGCCCGTTCGGGCGCGGTCGTTTCGCATTACCGGTGACCTCGACGCCGTTCCCGAACACCTGCTCGTGATCGTCACCACGCCCCACGCCATCGATCGGATCTCCCCCGCACGGCTGTCGCGCGACCTCATGACCGCCTATGCCGCCCGACGCCGCAATCGCGCGCCGCGCTGGGATCACCCACGCCCGCATCATCAGCTGCACGTTCACGAGCTCCAGCACGTGCAGCTGATGGAACACACGGCCGTCGAGGCGCGCGCCGAACTCCCCACCCCCGCATAAGCTCCCACAAGGAAGAATTGGGTTGCCCAGGCCGGTTCGGCGGGCGACCATCGGCCTGTGTTGATGATGATCACCTGCACTCGGCCGGAGGGCGTCGAGTGGGTTGCCGGGGACCTTGGATTCCTGCTGCACAAGAATCCGGGACGGGTGCAGGTATTCGAGCAGTCCTACGGGTCGGCCCACGTGGTCTACCCGGAGGCCACCGATGCGCGCTGCACCGCGGCGCTACTGCTGGAGATCGACCCGATTCGACTCGTGCGCGGAAAATCGCGCGGCGCCCCCGAATTCAGCCTCGGCCAGTACGTCAACGATCGGCCGTACGCGGCCACCTCGCTGCTGGCGGTCGCGATCTCCACGGTGTTCGGCACCGCCCTGGGCGGGCGCTGCGCGCAGCGACCCGAACTGGTGCGTACCGAACTCCCGCTGCGGATCGAATTGCCCGCCGTGCCGTGCAAGAGCGGGCCCGAGACGGCCGAGCGGCTGTTCGCGCCGCTGGGCTGGCAGGTCGCCGCCACGCCGCTGCCGCTGGATCCGGCTTTCCCGCAGTGGGGTGAATCCCATTACGTCCGTTTGGAACTGACCGGCACGCTGCGCCTCGCCCAGGCGCTGTCACATCTGTACGTCCTGCTGCCCGTCCTCGACGGCAGCAAGCACTACTGGCTGGCCGCCGACGAGGTCGACAAACTGCTGCGCGCCGGCGCGGGCTGGCTGCCCGCCCACCCCGAACGCGAGTGGATCACGCGGCGCTATCTGGCCCGCCGCCAGTCGCTCGTGCGCACCGCGCTGGCCAGACTGGCCGAGATCGACGACGCCACACCGGAACAGCTCGACGCCGTCGAGGAGGCGGTCACCGAATGTGATGAACCCCCGACGCCGTCGCTGGCCGTCACCCGGCGCGCGGCCGTCGTACACGCGCTGCGGGACCTGCACGCCCAGCGGGTACTGGATCTCGGCTGCGGTGAGGGCGCGCTGCTGCGGGAGTTGGCGACCCATCGGGAATTCACCGAGATCGTGGGCGTGGACGTATCGGTCCGTGCCCTGCACGTGGCCCAGCGGCGCATGGAACGCCTGCCCGACTGGGCGGCGCGGCGAATCCGGGTCCGGCAGGGCGCGCTCACCTACACCGACGCGTCGCTGCGTGGCTTCGACGCGGCCGTGCTCATGGAGGTGATCGAGCACATCGATCCGCCCCGGCTCGCGGCCCTCGAACGCGCCGTCTTCGGCTCGGCCGCACCCGGCGCGGTCCTGGTGACCACACCCAACGGCGAATACAACGCGCTCTACGAGAGCCTGCCCGCCGGGCACTTCCGCCACACCGACCACCGATTCGAATGGAGCCGAGCCGAATTCGCCGCCTGGGCGCACGCTGTCGCCGAAACTCACGGCTACACGGTGCGATTGGAGCCCATCGGCCCGGTGGACGAGACGCTCGGCGCTCCGACCCAGATGGCGATCTTCGTCCGCGACGCTTCGGAAGGAGCCGCGTCATGACCGAACTGTCCATTCCGGAGCTGTCACTGGTGGTCCTGGTCGGCTGCACCGGCTCCGGTAAATCCACCTTCGCGCACAGGCATTTCCGCGCCACCGCGATCGTCTCCTCGGATGCCTGCCGCGGCATCGTCAGCGACGACGAGAACGATCAGTCGGCCTCCGGGGACGCCTTCGCGCTACTGCATCACATCGTCGGCGTGCGACTGCGGCGCGGGCTGCGCACGGTCGTCGACGCCACCAATGTGCAGCCGCAGGCGCGCCGGGAACTGGTCCGGGTGGCGCGCGAACACGATGTGCTGCCCGTGGCGATCGTGCTCGATGTGCCCGAGGCAATCTGCTTGGAGCGCAATGCGAATCGGCCCGACCGCGCCCATCTGGGCCGACACGTCGTGGTTCGGCAGCAGCGCGAGCTGCGACGCGGCCTGCGCGCGCTCGAGCGCGAGGGCTTCCGCAAGGTCCACGTGCTGCGCGGGGTGGACGAGATCGACGCGGCCACCCTCGTCGACGAGAAGGCCTGGAACGACAGGCGCGAGCTGAGCGGCCCCTTCGACGTCATCGGCGATGTGCACGGCTGCCGCGCCGAACTGGAGACGCTGCTGGAAACGCTGGGCTACCGGCTGCTGCGCGACGAGGCGGGCCGTCCGGTCGACGCCACGCACCCCGACCGCACCGCGGTATTCGTCGGCGACCTGGTCGACCGCGGACCCGATACCCCGGGCGTGCTGCGACTGGTCATGGGCATGGTGGCGGCCGGAAACGCGCTGTGCGTCACCGGAAATCACGAACACAAGCTGGTGCGCGCCCTGGACGGCCGCCAGGTCCGCGTCGCGCACGGGCTGGCCGAATCGCTGGCGCAACTGGAGGCCGAATCCGAGGAGTTCCGCAAGTCCGCACACGAGTTCTGCCGCGGACTGGTCAGCCATTACGTACTGGACGGCGGCAATCTCGTTGTGGCACACGCCGGTTTGAAGCAGGAGTATCACGGCCGCGCGTCCGGACGGGTGCGCTCGTTCGCGATGTACGGCGAAACCACCGGCGAGACCGACGAATACGGGCTGCCGGTGCGCTACCCGTGGGCCGAGGACTATCGCGGCAGAGCCACCGTGCTCTACGGCCACACCCCCGTCACCGAGCTGCGCTGGATCAACAACACCCTGTGCCTGGACACCGGCGTGGTGTTCGGTGGTCGGCTCAGCGCACTGCGCTATCCCGAGCGTGAGCCGGTATCCGTTGCGGCGCAGCAGGTCTGGTACGAACCGGCGCGTCCGCTCGAGGCCACCCCGATCGCCCCCGCCGAGGGTGTGGTGCGCCGCGACCCGGGCGTGCTGGACCTCGACGACGTCCTCGGCCGCCGTGTGGTGGAGACCCGCCACTTCGGCCGGGTCGGTGTGCAGGAGGAGAACGCCAGCGCCGCGCTGGAGGTGATGAGCCGGTTCGCGATCGACCCGCGCTGGCTGATCTATCTGCCCCCGACCATGTCGCCGTGTGCCACGGCCGAATCCGGTGCGCTGCTGGAACATCCGGCGCAGGCCTTCGCCTACTACCGGTCCGAGGGCGTGGCGACGGTGGTGTGCGAGGAAAAGCATATGGGTTCGCGGGCCGTCGCGATCCTGGTGCGCACGCCGCAGGACGCCCGGGACCGCTTCGGTATCGCCGACGGCAGCACCGGCGCCCTCTACACCCGTACCGGCCGCCCGTTCTTCGACGATCCGCAGCACACCGAGGCCGTACTCGCCCGAGTGCGGGCCGCGGCCGAAACCGCAGGGCTGTTCGACGAATTGGGGACCACCTGGCTGGCGCTGGACGCCGAACTGCTGCCGTGGTCGGCCAAGGCCATGGGCTTGGTGCGCGATCAGTACGCCGCGGTCGGCGCGGCCGCGCGCGCGGCCCTGGGCGCGGCCACCGAGGTGCT
>NZ_BDBS01000078.1 GCF_001613105.1 Nocardia pseudobrasiliensis NBRC 108224
CCCCGGCCGCGCCCGCGCCGCCCGGTCCGCCCGTGCCGGTGCCGCCGCCGCTCTATCCACCGGTCGCCGCGGTCGCCGGATCGGTGGAGGCGGTCGCCGAACCGCCGCTGTGGGCGTCGCTGGAGTTCTTCACCGTGATAATCGTGGTGATCGTGCTGGGTACGGTGACGGGGACCGCGAGCAGCAGCGTCAACAAGGTCAAAAGGCCGCGTCGCTAGGCGGCTTCGACTACGAAAGCCGCTGCGGTGGTAGTACTTCCGCCGATATTGAGCGTTCCGAAGCGGCGAGCGCCGGGGATCTGATACTCCCCCGCCTGATCGGTCACCTGTTTGTAGGCGTCGAGCAGCATGCGCACCCCGGTCGCGCCGACCGGATGGCCGATCCCGATCAGACCGCCCCCCGGATTGATCGGCAGCCGGCCGCCGCGCCCGATATCGCCCGCCTCGATGGCCTTCCAGCTCTCGCCGGGCGCGGTCAGGCCGAGGTGATCGATGGCGACGTATTCGGACATGGAGAAGCAGTCGTGCACCTCGACCCCGTCGAGGTCGATGATGTCGCCGACCCGCGCCCGGTCCAGCGCGTCGCGGACGACTCGGCGCAGGTGCGGGAAGACGTGTGTGTCCTCGGCGCTGGCCCGGAACTTCTGTTCGAGCGACAGCCCGACCGTGCGGTGACCCCAACCGGTGATCTCGGCTCGACGAACATCGTTGCGGCGCTGGAGGAATCGATCGGATACCAGAACGATCGCCGCGGCTCCGTCGGTCATCTGACTGCAATCCTGTCGGCGCAGCCGCCCGGCGACCGGCGGATTGACGCTGTCGTCGACGCCGAAGCTGTCGGCGGTGAAGGCCCAATCCCGAGTCTGGGCCAGCGGATTGGCGCGGGCGTTGGTGATGTTCAGTTCACCGACCGCGCGCAGGTGTGCGGCGTCGAGGCCGTAGCGGCGATCGTATTCGTCGGCGATGGCCGCGAATTGTTGCGGCCAGACGAAATCGGTATCGGTGGCCTCATGTCCCGCCCAGGCGGCCGCGCCCATGTGGCGGGCGGCCTGCGCGCCGGGCACGGTCTTCTCGAGTTCCGCGCCGATCACCAGCGCGCAGTCGTAGCGTCCGGCCTCGAGTTCTGCCATGGCGGCCAGTGCGGCCATACTGCCGGAGGCGCAGGCGGCTTCGTGCCGTGCGGCCGGGACGCCCCACAGCCCCGGCGCGACGGTCGCGGGCATGCCGCCGAGGTGCCCCTGTCCGGTGAACAGCTGACCGAAGGCGTTGCCGACGTGCACGACCTCGATCTCGTCGAGCTCTACGCGGGCGGATTCGGTTGCCCGCGTGATGATCTCACCGATCAGCGCGTCGAAGCCGAGTCCGGCCCTATGCCAGTTGACGGCGAAATCGCTCTGGCCGCCGCCGAGAATGTGTACCGACATTGCCACTCCTCATTGGATTCGCTGCCGCAATTCGCGGCGCAGCAGTTTGCCGACCGGATTGCGCGGCAGCGCCTCGACGATCTCGATCCGCTCGGGCAGTTTGAACGAGGCCACATCTCGGGCGCGCAGCCACGCGACGAGATCCTCCAGCGTCACCGTCGCACCCGGGGCGGGTGCGACGAACGCACAGCACCGCTCGCCCAGTACGGGATCCGGGTAGCCGACGATGGCGACCTCCGCCACACCGGGCCGATCGGCCAGCAGCGCCTCGATCTCCGCGGGCGCGATATTCATGCCGCCGCGGATGATGATCTCCTTGACCCGATCTACGAAGCGCAGATATCGGCCGTCGGGCCCGCAGATCTCGAAAACATCACCGCTGCACAGGAATCCGTCGGCATCGAAGGGATCCGCAGCGGCCGTACCCGGGAGATAGCCGCCGAATACGGCGGGTCCGCGCAACCGCAGTTCGCCGCGCCCGCCGGGTTCGGTGACCTGCTCGCCCGTCACGGTATCGACGAGTCGCACCTCGGTGCTGTCGGCCAATCCGGTGGACCACCGCACGCCCGGGGTCCCGTAGCGCGGTAGATGCTGGGCGCGCAGGGTGGGATCGGGAAAGTCCACGGGCGAACCCAGCAGGCACACTCCCTCATTGGAGCCGAAGAAGTTCACCACCTCGATCCCCAACTCCTCCTGCCACCGCCGCACCACCACCGGCGGCAGCGGCGCACCCCCCGACCCCACCCGCCGCAGCGACGACAGATCCGCCGCCGCACGCAGCCCCTCGTTGTTCAGCAGCATGGTCAGCAGCGCCGGAGCCATGGTGGTGTGCGTGGCCCGATGCCGCGCGAGCTGACCGAGGAATACCGCCAGATCGAACGGCTGATGCTGCACCAAATGCCCACCCGCCAACAGCCACGGCAACAGCGCGGCCGCAAACCCCGCCATATTCACCAACGGAAAGGGATTGAGAATCACCGACTCCGACGTCACCCCCAACGCATCCCGCACCCCCCGCCCCACAGCCAGCCAGTCCCCATGACACCGAGGCACCCCCTTCGGCGCGGCCTCGGTCCCACTGGTCCAACAAACCGTCACCCGATCATTCACAGTGGTAACGAGCTCGGCTTCATAGTCCCGCACCACCTTCCGATCCCCCACCAACGAACCCCCCAGCTCCACAACCCCATCCGGAACCCCAGGCCCAAACGCAAACACCAGCACCCCCACCCCAGCCCTCGCTTCGCTCGGGCGGGGAAATTGTGAGGCCACACCAGGCCCTTGCGAGTCCAGGCCGGGCCCTTGCAAGTCCCGGTCGAGACCATACGAACCCGCGCCGCGACCTCGCGGATCCGGACCGAGCCCTTGCCAGCCCCGGTCAAGATCATACGAACCCGCGCCGCGAACTTGCGAATTCGCGCCGGAGCGCTCTGGGTCCCGGGCGGGGCGTCCGCAGTTCTGGCCGGAGACTCTCGCGCCGGAGGTGGGAGCATGTGGGGCGGGGCGGGGAGGTTGGGGGCCCACTAGCTCCAATGCTTCGGCGGCTGGGTGGCGGTCGGAGAAGGTGCCGACGGTGATTATGGCGGCTGCGTTGGTTGCGGTGAGGATGGTGGAGAGTTCGTGGCGGCGGTAGGAGGTGGGCATGGGGGTGGCTATTGCGCCTATTCGCCACAGGGCGCAGTAGAGGGCTACCTGGTTGATCGAGTTCGGGAGTTGGACGGCTATGGTGTCGCCCTGGCCTATTCGGTGGGTGAGGAGTTGGGCCGCGAGATCGGTGCTGTAGTCGTCGAATTCGCGCCAGGTGAGGGTTCGGGGTGTTGCGCCGGTCAGCTCTGTGAGGTTGGGGGGATCGGTGATGGCGGGGGCGTCGGGCGTGGCCGCCACTCGTTCGCGTAGCAGCAGAGGCAGCGTTTCGGGGCCCCACCAGCCTCGGTCGCGGTAGTGCCGGACAGTGGATTCGGGATGACAGGTCGGCATGGGGTACCTCCGCCTCGGTGCTCACACCTGTTGTGCGACAGTTGATTCCAGACGCTCCCGGATCCGCTTCAGCGCGGACAGGGTGCGGCGTGCGCCGGGATCATCGGCGGTGGTCACCGGCACGATGACCACCTCGTCGGCGCCCGCGCGATAGTAGGCGGCCAGCCTGTCGGCCATCGCCGCCTCGTCACCGAAAATCCCTACGGCAGTGAGCAGTTCATCGGGCATTGCCGCGAACAGCTCGCGCGGATGAGCACCGGCATGTGCCGCGCTCACGAGCTCACCGAAACCCGCCTCGGCGAACATGGCGTCGTACCCGGGCGCTCGCAGATACCCGATCACACCGCGCCGCGCAGTAGCCCACTGCTGGGCCGTGGGATCGAGGGCCGCGGTAACCCACACCGATACCGGCGGCCCCACCCGCTCCGCACCACCACGGGTTCCCATGGTGGACCGAGGATCTCGCTCGGCAGCGGCGCGCGGACGACTTCCCTCGCCGGTCGAGATCCGCGGCTCATCGCCCGACGCCGGAGCCGATGCGCGAATCTGTTCGACACAGCGCGAGAGCTGTTGTGGCGTGAGCAAGTTGAGCACGACTCGGTCGGCGGTGTGGGCGGCCGCGGCGAGGGTTCGAGGGCCGAAGGCCGCCATGACGATTTCGGTACGCGGGGCGGGTAGGCGCAGACGGTAGCCGTGGGTGTGTTCGATCGCGCCGTCGAAGTCGGCCTTGCGCCCGGCGAGGAGGTCCCGCACTATTCGGGCCGATTCCGCCAGATGCTGTGCCGTACGCCGCCTTTCGCGCCCGTGCCAATCCCGCACCACGACCGTGCTGGAGCTGCCCAGGGCGATGTCGACCCGGCGGCCGGTCAACGCGGCCACACTCGCGACGCCGATGGCGATACCGGCCGGCGTGCGCACATCCACCGCGAGCGGCCCGACGCACAACGGGATTCGCCCGGGCTCCCGTCCGATCGCGGTGGCCAGGGCGAAGGCGTCGAAGGTCGCCATTTCGCCCACCCACAACCGGTCGTAGCCGAGGTCGTCGGCGGCTGCGGCGACCCGCAGCGCTTCCATCGGATCGCGGTCCTGCCAGAAGGGCAGGCTCACACTCGAACGGGGCACGGGTCAGGCCGCCGGTCGCGCCGCCGCGCGCATTCGCTCGCCGCTGACCCAGGTCGCGTGAAATCCCAAGGGGACCCGGGCCGGAACGCCCAGGCGGCAGATCGGGCCGGTGCTCGGATCCGCGGCGTCGTAGATCCACACCTCGGCCAGATCGGTATGGCTGTTGTAGGCGAACATGGTCAGCCACGCGTCGTCCTCGGCGCTCGCGCCGGGCCGGGGCACCACGGTCAGCTCGCTGCCGAATATGCCGTCGCCGAACGGCTGAGTGTGTTTCGCGCCGGTGAGGACGTCGTATTTCACCACCGCGTCGAACAGCATGGTCCGGTCCACCGACAGCCGCATCTGATACGCCCACCGCCCGCGGCGACCGGTGACGCTCTGATCGATGGCCGGGAATTCGGTATTCACATCGTCGAGCGCCTCCTCGACGGTCGCGCCGGTACGCAGATCGAACCGATACCGATACAGCGTCGCCTCGGGCCGCAGATACGCCAGCAACTGCGCCAGCGGATGGGCGCGATCGGAGACCGGACTGGGCCGCGACACCCGGCACGCGATCATGACGATCTCGTCACCCTCCTCCCACGCGTTGACGGTGTGATAGATATAGCCCGGCTTCGCCTCGAACCAGCGCACCCGCGCACCGTCGCCGCGCCGCGGCAGAATCGCGAAGCGACTGGGCAATTCGCGATCGAAGAACAGTTTGAATCGCCCGGCCGCCGCGGCCCGCGGATCGTTGTACAGCGGCAGATCCATGAGGATCGAATAGTTCTCGGTGATCGCCATATCGTGCGGCAGACGCGGACCGGGCAGCTCGATCCCGGTGTAGTGGGTGACCGTGCCGGACGGATCCGCCACGCCGTAGCGCAGATAGGGCGCGTGGATGCCGTAGTCGAAGAAGACGAATTCCTCGGTCCGCTCATCGACCTTGGCGTGTGCGGACACCTCGCCGGGCAGCGTGCCGCCGAACGAATCCACCCCGCGCGTCTCGAGACTGATCGGATCCACCGCGTAGGGCTTGCCCGCGCGATACCACAGCGCCAGCAGATTGCCGTGATGGAAGATCACATCGGTATTGGCGGAGTTGCGTTCCCGCCGATCCCCTGGCGGATTGGTATCCCACGGTTCGATCACCCCGCGCCACAGTGCCGCACCCGCCGCCCGCTCGGCCTCGAATTCGCCGGTCCGAATATAGCGATTGCGGTACGTCGCCCGGCCGTTCTCGAAATGCACCGCGTGCAACATGCCGTCACCGTCGAACCAGTGGTACCGGCCCAGCGGCGAGAACTGCGGATTGGGCCCGTTGCGCACATAGACCCCGTCGAGATCCGCGGGCAGCTCTCCGGCCAGCACCGGCAGATCGGTGGCGGTGATCTCGTCGGGCTGCGGCGCGTACATACCCTCCAGATACGGATTGGTCAGCGCCTCGGCCGCCGGTGCGATGAGTTCTTCCTTCAGCGTCATGGCCACAACTCCCCGCTCAACTACATTTAATGAAGTGATACGCGTCTCAGCCGACGCTGTCAAGGGACGGCCGTGCCGCCCCGGGAGCCGGATCGAAACGAATATCGGTGCGCGCCAAGGTCGCATCGCAGCCGCGACAGCGCAGCGCCGGATCCAGCGGCTGCCCGCACGCACCGTGCCGGATCCGCAGTCCCGACTCCGGCCCGTCCGGATACGCCCGTCGCGCCCACGCCAGCAGGAAGACGAACACCCCGAACAGCCCCCGCCCGCGCGGGGTCAGTCGATATTCCCGCGTCGCGGGCCGGTGCAGAATGTCGGCCGCGCACAACCGGGTCAGCCGCTCGGTCAGCGTGGTCGGCGAAATATGCAGCGCCGCACGGAATTCGCCGAATCTGCGCACCCCCGCCAGCGCCAGGCCGGTGACCACGGCGCTCCAGCGGTCCCCGATCGCCTCCATGATCTGGTCGAATCGCGCGTCACCCGCGCCCGGTTCGATCGACCGCGCCGAGCGCCGCCGCCCGGAGGCCAGCCGCCACAGTGCGTCCGGCGCCAGCTCGACGGCGGTGTCGTGGGCGGTGACCGCCCGCCCGCACGCCCGGCACATCGGCACCGGCGGCCCGCGGTGGTCGCAGCCGATGTGCACCAGTTCGGGCAGTACCGCGCCCTCGGCGGTCCATTCCCGCTGCCAGGACCAGACGCACACCAGGATTTCCCAGGTCGCCAGGCCCAACTCGGTGAGCCGGTACTCCCCGTCGGCGCGGGTGAGCACCCCGGCCTCCACCAGAGCGCTCAATCGCGCGCTCAATACCGCCGGGGGCGCGCCCGTGCGCTCGCCCCACTGGCCGAACCGCCGCGCGTGATGAACGAAGGTGTGCCGCAGGATGGTCAGCGTCAGGCGATCGCCGAGCAGATCGAAGGTCGCCGCGACCGGATCGGGTGCGGCGGCCTCGGCGGGTGAGACGTCCATCGCCCCGAAACTACTACATCAACTGTAGTAATCGTGGGCGAAAGTCGAACACTCGCCGAGATTTCATCGGCACGTCCCCCGTAAAGGCGTGGCATCTCCCGCATTGCGCAATACCGTGGGGTGTATGCGCACTTTCGTACACCTGGTGCTGTTCGCCTGCGCCATCGTCATGGCCGTCGGCGCGTTCGGGCCGCTGGTCGGCTCGCTCGAGGCCCGGCACGTGCGACTGGCCGACCTGCGCGACGGCGTGGCCACCGACCGCACCCTCGATCAGCTCGCGGGCCAATCGGTCTCGTTCCAGATCTCCCTCGCGGTGGTCCTGCTCGGCATCGCCGCGGTGGTGCTGCTGGCGGCGCTGTTCGGCTCGCGCCTGCTGGGCTGGCTGGGCGTACTGGCCGCGATCGCGGCGCTCGCCGTGCTCGCCTGGCGGCTCGACGAGCGCTTCGATCATCAATTGCGCACCGACTATCGCCACCTGCTCACCGGCACGTGGGGCCTGTACCTGTTCGGCGGCGCGACCGTCGTGGCCCTGCTGGCCGTCCTCGTACCTCGCGAACGAACGGTCGCACGCAAGCCCTAGACCCGCACCACATCCTCGCGACGACGACGCGGCGTCTCCGGCAGCGGCGCGCCGCCCGTCGGCACGCCCACGCGGACCATCGCCTGCGGATAGCTTCCGCCGCAGACGATTTCACGCATCTGCTCGCGCACCGAATCGACGCCGATCGCTGCGCCGATGCATCATCGCCGCGGTCGGCCCTGTATCGATGCCGGTGGGTCGCCGCGGGCTCAGCCGCGGCCGGACCAGATGATCGGGATCGCTCGGATTCGGCAGCTGATCGACCTCGGCCCCCCAACCGAGTGTGGCCAGCGCGACGCGCAGATGATGCAGGGCCACACCGCAACTGAGCACCAGGGACCGCCGTTGCGGATCGGTCGCGGTCCGATGCCGCGGGATCGGCGTGCAGATCCTGCAATTCGCCACCGGCCCGCCAGCGCCACGGCTGCGAATTGTGCACCGACGGGGCGCGCTGGGCCAAACCGATTGCGACCCTGATTGTTTCGTCGCTGGGATACACGCCAGGCATGGGATTTCCTTTCCGTTCGGGTGCGTGCGGCTCCAGTCTCACCCGCGATCTCGCGGTGACAGCACGCCGAAGGTCACCGAAGGTGAGGACCGACGGAAAGGCCGAAGGTCACAATCCCAACTCCGAATCCGGATCCGAGCGATGGACGGCGGCGTGGGATACCCCACGGCCGCATCGATAAAACCGACGAGGACCGGCGAGTTCACCTCGCCGGTCCTCGGGGCCGCTGCCGCTACCGCGCGATCACTTCCGATCGCCCTGGCCGAACGGCCAATCGGGCTGGGCGTCGCGCTGTTCGGGCGCGGCCGTGGGCGCGCTCGGATGCAGCGGGCCCGGGTACAGGTACTGATCGGCCGGACGCTTGCGGCCGTTGAGCCAGGCGTCGAAGAATCCGGTCAGATCGTTGGTGGTCTTGGACTGGATGAACTTGCGGAACTCCGGAATCGAGGCATTGCCGTTGCGGTGGCTCTGCACGAATTCCTTGACCGCCGGGAAGAACACATTGTCACCGATGCTGCGCCGCAGAGCGTGCAGGAACAGCGGGCCACGGGTGTAGACGGTGGTGAACTCCTTACCTACTCCGGGGTCGTACAGCGGAGTCGCCCAGATACCGCGCTGATCCGCGGTCGCCAGCGCCCGCCGGTAGATCTGATCCGGATTCGCACCCTGCACCCGCTCCGGGTACATGATGTCGGCGGTGAAACTGGCGAAGCATTCGTTGAGGCACACGTCCTTCCACTGCTGCACCGACATCGCATCGCCCCACCACTGATGGGCGTTCTCGTGCACCAGGGTGTTCAAGTCCGTCCAGGGCGCGTAGATCGGCCGGGTCTGGGTCTCGAGCGAGAACTGCAGATTGGTGTCGACGTAGATGCCACCGCCCGAATCCAGCGGATACGGGCCGTACAGCTGCTCCTCGAAATCGAGGACCTTCGGCAGATTCTTCTCGAGCGACTGCTTCTGCCCGGCAGCGCCGGGGGCGAAGAAGCTCTCCAAAGACGTTCCGTTGGAACGCTTCTGCTCGAGCCGGGTGAACTTGTCGATGGCGACCGTGGTGAGGTAACCGATGATCGGGGTCTTCTCCTCCCAGGTCACGGTGTGCTTGTTCGATCCGCCCGGGGTGTCGGAGGTCCGCACGCCGTTGGAGGCGACGTCCCAGCCCGTGGGCACGGTCGCGTGCAAGGTGAAGGTCGCCTTGTCCAGCGGCGTGTCGTTGAGCGGGTACCAGGTGGTGGCCGAATGCGGTTCGCCCGCGGCGAAGGCGCCGCCGCTGGGCGAGAGGGTCCAGCCGTTGCCGGAGGTGTCGGACATGGTCCCGGAGTAGTCGACGATGACCACGAGCGGCGTGCCCATGACCACGCCCACGCTCGGGGTGATCACCAATTCGTGTTCGCCGGACTTCTTGAACTGCGCCTTCTGACCGTTGACCGACACGGATTTGACCGCCGGTCCCGCGTAGTCGAGATCGAAGGCGCTCAGGCTCTGGGTCGCCTGGGCGGTGATGGTGGTCTTACCGGTCAGCGCGCGGCTGGACGGGTTGTAGTCGATGGCGACGTCGTAGTGCTGAACGTCGTAGCCGCCGTTGCCGTCCTTGGGATAGTAGGGGTCGCCCAGGCCGTCGGAACCGGGCGTGAAGCCGAAGGCGGCTCCCGGGGCCGGGGCGGCTCCCTCCGGCCCGGCCGTCGCCGGCGTGACCGACAACAGCGACAGCGCCACGGCACAGGCCGATAAGGCAATGGGATATCTCGAACGCGGAATTCGCATGGTGATCAACGCCTTTGGAACGCGATCCGGCAGAGCGCACCCAGGGCCAACTGATGCACGCTCGATCGAATCTGTAATCAACTGCGGTACACGAAGACTCACGCTCTGTCGCGATCTCCGTCAGTCTATGAGACACCAAACCCGAAGCGGTGGCGGGAAAATCGACCGGACAGCATGCAACCGGTAGTTACTAATAGGGGCAAACAATCTCGATCACCCCTTCGCGGTCGTCGCAGTCCGCCACGCCAGCGCCAGCAGCGCCCCCAGCAGCAGATAGCACGGCACGCTCAGCATGACCGGAACCGTCCAGCCGCGCACGAGCTGGGCGTTCCACAGGCAGTAGGAGGTGACGCTCACCAGGGTCAGCCCGATTCCGCCGTAGGTCACCAGCGTCTGAGACTTCAACTGCCACGGCTGATCCCGGAAGTCGGTGACCTTGCGCGCCCGCTCGCGGCCGATCTGATCGACCGTCACCCCCGACGCGGCGAGCCGGGTCGCGGCATACAACCGCATCTCCAGGATTCGGATGGACTTGTTGCGGGTGACGATGGTCGCGATCAACAGCACGTGGAAGGCGGCCACCATCCACAGCGGGAACGGTATGAGCACGGCGAACACATAGGACTGCTTCAGCTCGTGGAATTGCGCCGCGACCACGCCCAGATAGGCGACCGCCCCGGCGATCAGCGCCAGCGACACGTTCATATGCATCTGCTGATCGGTGCGCTCGGCCTCGTACAGACTCGTCAGCGCGGCAACCTCCACCCGCTCCACTTCCGGCTTCGGCGAGGTCATACCGCCAGCTTATGCCTGGTCAGAGGCCGGATTCGAATTCGAAGACCGCTTGTGACCGAACAGCCTCCGATCCGGCATCTTCCGTGATCGCCGCTACATCGAAGCGGGATTCGCGGCCGCGATCGCGGGTACTGCCGGAGCAGGAACCGACAAGGGAGGTGCACGATGGCCGAGACCAACGAGATCCGGGGCAGCTTCCCCGACAGTGCGCGACACACCCGCAATCACGCGGGTGAGGGCATCGAGGACGGCTACAACATTCCGGGCATCGTGCTGTGCGCGATCGGCCTGGTCGCGCTGGCATGCGCGCTCACCGCGGCGGGCTACGGCTTCACCGGCTGGGCGATCGTGGCTGGCATCATCTGCGCGGCCACATTGATCGGCGGCTTCGCGTGGTTGTTGCTCGAACATCGGCGGGTGAAGGCCGCCGAGGGGTTGTCGCTGCACGAACAGCGTGGCCACTGAACCCGTCCGCGGGCCCTCGATTGTGATTGTGCTGCATTCCGGTTGGTGACATTCGGAAAATCTCACGTGGTTCGATAGCCATAACACTGGCAGTGTGCTGGCCATGAGTGATGTGGGTCACCCGATGCGGCGGTGGCGAAATGCCTTGGCGCTGGCCGTGTCCGCCGCGTTCGGGGCCGCGGCCGCGCAGTTGCCGATGGCCGCGGCCGATCCCGGTCCGATCAGCGCTGCCTCGGATCGGCAGGAGCAGGAGCTCTCGACGCGGGACGGCATCGTCACCTCGTATGTGAATTTCGCACTGCCGCTGCCCGCGAATGCCCCCGCGCATTCGGCGGAATGCGACCGGGTGGGTTTCCTGCGCTACCGTCCCGTCGACGGCCCGCGGAATTCCGCGGACGCCGAACATGTCGTGGTGCAGCAGCAGGGCATGTTCGGCGGCGCGGTGAACTCCGACAGCGTCGCCTACAACACGGTGCATTCGGCGCGGGCGATGGGTCAGAAGATCGAATTCTGGGCCATGGCCCGGCGTAGCGGCTGTCTGGACGAGACCCGCGGCTTCGACTACGCGCTGCGCACCGGCAACTATCTCGACGCGGTCGACTACTACTACAACGGCAAACCGATCGACGGACAGGTGTTCGCCGGCTTCAAGACCTCCGAACAGCTGCCGGTACTGGACGTCATGGGACTCGAGCGGGTCGTGCGCGACCAGTACGAGGTCATGCTGCACGAGATCCCCGATCAGGCGGCGCGGGCGGGCAAATACGTCTGCACCGGAATCTCGCTGGGCGGGTTGGTGACCGGCTTCTTCTCCGACTGGGATTTCGACGGCCGCCCCGGCGCGGATCAGTGCGCGGCCTTCGCCTCCCAGGATTCGATGGTGTCCTCGGATCCGGTGGCGATTCAGAACACGCCGCTGCTGCACGACATCACCAATGCCATCGTCGGGCCGACCAATTCGCTGGTGCAGGCCGGATTCCGGGGCGGTGTCATGCCGCGGGTGTTCGGCGCCACCCCGATTCTCGGCGCTCGCTCGTTCATGATCTTCCGCCTGGCCGGGCTCGCGGCGCATCTGGACCCCGATGGCGAGAGCCAGCTGCTGGCCCACCTGCCGCGCGATTTCGACATCGAATCGACCCTGAACTATCTGCTTGCCCCCAGCTGGGCCTCCTTCGCCAGCAACGGCGCCAATGGCGAGGGTTCGATCCGCGACTACCGCTTCACCAATACCGCGCTGCTGGGCATGCTGCTGGACAACAACTCCGACAACTTCGAACTGCTGCAGCAGGGCGTGGGCGCGCTGTCGGGTGGGCCGGTACAGGAGAAGACCTTTCCGAATCCCGGTGAGCTGACCCAACTTCCGCTGTTCGGCAATTTCCTGCGTTTCAGCGCGGGACCGCAGAAGCGGGTCTTCCCCACCGACCGCACCGCGCTCTACACCTGGCGCAACTACGACGATGTGCGCGGCGTCCCCTACACCTCACCCAACCACGAGGTCGCCGACATCCGCGACGCCGCACGGCAATTGGCCAACGGCTCCCCCGGCGGCTACTGGGAGACCTACTTCCCGCTGCGGCTCACCATCGACATCGGCGCCGGTTACGGCGGTGCGCGCAGCGGCGAGATGTCCGGCCTGCGTTATCACGGAATGAGCCGTATCAAGCCGAATTTCGTCGCGTGGGCCGGTGACAGCGCGATCGGCTCCAGCACCGGCAGCTTCTTCCCGGTGCCCGCGACGGCACAGGTCGTCACACTACCGGGCTACAACCACGTCGATACGATCGGCGCGGCGGCCGTCCAGAACGACGGGCTGCCCGATTACAGCGGCGAGCTGCTCGCCCGATTCATCAAGACGCTGTGATGTACCGCCAGCGTCTCCTGTGGTCGGCCGTACTACTGGCCGCGGCCGCGTGCGCCGCCGGACCGGCCGCGGCACAACCGGATTCGACGATCTGGTACGTCGACGCGGCCGCCGCCCCGGGCGGTGACGGCACCGCGCGGGCGCCCTTCGCCACGCTGGCCCAGGTGCAGGCCGCCTCGCGCGACGGTGACACGATCATGGTCGCTCCGGCCGCCGCCGCGCTGGACGGCGGCATCGCGCTCAAACCCGGTCAGCGCCTGATCGGCGACGGACCGGCGGTACCGGGCGCACCGGGCGGGGTCGCGCTGCCGCGCATCACCAACACCACCGGGGCGCAGAACGGCGACGCGATCGTGCTCGCCTCCCGCAGCGAGGTCCGCAATGTGGCGGTCGCCGGTGCGCGCCGCGGTGGTATCTACGGCCGCGACGCGGTGGACGCGGTGGTCACCGGAAACGATGTGGCGGGGACGAATTCGGGTTGCTCGGACGGGTTCATGATCGGTCCGTTCATGGTGCCGCCGGGTATCGCGGTGGGCGTCGCGATGCCGCCGATGCCGGATCTGCTGACCCTCGACAACGGCTGGGCGGCCGTCATGACCGATTTCGCGGCGGCCACCGGCACGGTCACCATCACGAACAATCACGTGCACGACACCGCCTGCGGCGACGGGATCGATATTCGCGGCGCGGGGACCAGCGATATCACCGCGCGGGTCAGCGGCAATACCGTCCGCGATATCAATCTGGGCGTGGGCAAACTGTCGGTGCTGGCCATGGGCGTGCAGGCCACCGATACGGCCCGGCTGGTCGCGACACTGGACGGCAATACCCAGCTCGATATCGCCTCACCGGCGAGCTCGCCGGTCAACAACATCGCCGACAGCGAAGGGGTGTTCATCAATCCGCTCGGGCGGGCCGACCTGTCGGTCACGGTCTCCGGCAACACCTTTCGGGGCGGCGGGGGCAATTTCTCCGCCAACGGCCTCGAGTACGCGACGACCAGCGGCAGTCCCGTCAGCCGGGTGACGGTCACCGATTCCAGTTTCGACACCGTCGTCGGCGACCTGATCGAGAACTACAATCTGAGCACCGCGGGCGCGCGACAGTCGTTGTCGCTGAACAATGTTCGTGCCCAGCACTCCAGTTTCCCCGGCGCGCCCCTGAGCCCGCTGGTTCCGGCCAATCTCGGCACCTGCCTGGTCACCACGAATTTCGGCCGCGACAGCCACACCCGTCTCGACGTCGCGAATTCGGTCTTCGGCGATTGCAGCGCCGACGGCATCGGCCTGCTGGCCTTCACACCCCTGGGCCCGCAACCGGCCACCGCCGAGCTGACCTTCGACTTCGCCGATACGATCGTCGACGGCACGGCCGCCCACGGGCTGAATCTGATCAATGTGGGCGACACCGCGGTCCTGCGCGGCGGCCTGGCCCGCACCACCCTGCTCAACACCCGTCGATCCGTGCTACAGGCGAGCAATCGCGGCGGCGTCATCGCCGACGCCGCGCTCGATCTGGGCGGCGGCGCCCTGGCCAGCCCGGGTCTCAACTGCCTGTCCACCACGAGCGGCCCGATCGAACTCGCGGGCATCCCCGTCACCGCCCGAGGCAATTGGTGGGGCCACGGCCCGATACCAACTGTCCCCCAACTCGATACAACCAACGCCCTCACCACCGCCCCACGCCCGAACTGCGGATCCTGAGCCCCAGCCCGTCTACCGGATCGAGTTGCCGGCCCTGATCACGCAGCGACGCGGCCAACCGGATCGCGGGCCGTGGTCGCTCAGCGGCGCAGCAGGTCGGCGATCGCACCGGCGACGTACGCTTGTCCGGCCGCGTTCGGGTGCGCCACGAGGTAGGGGCGGGCGCTCAGGCCCGGTTCGACCCAGCGGGTTTCCGGTGGCTGACAGGCGTCGTGGCCGAGTACCGAGCCCACATCGGCGAACAGGGCTCCGCGCGCGGCGATTTGGTCGCGGGCGACGATGGTGTAGCGGTCCCACATCTGGTTGAAGTACACCGCGTCGCCGTCGGCGACCGGCATCTGCCAGCGGCAGGTGCCCACCGGGGGCAATGCGCGCAGGTAGCCCACGGCGACGAGGACGGCGTGCGGGGCGCGGGCGCGGATCTCGTCGTAGACCCGCTCCAATTTGGCCTCGGTGGCGGCTATTCGGGTATCGAACTGACCGCCCTGCTCGAGTGAATTCCGGCAGGGCGCACCGGTCGGATCGGCGAGCGCGAGCGTCCCGCAACGAGCGGCCAGATCGAGCGCGCCGAAGTCGTTGCCGCCGATGGTGATGGTCACCAGATCGGTATCGGGCGTCAGCGCGTCCAACTGCGGCGGATTCACCCCCGCCGGAGTCACCTGCGCACCGAGCAGATTCTCCGTCGTGGCGCTGGCACAGCTGGCATTCACGAACTCCCCCACGCCCAGGGTCCGCGCCAGCACCGCGGGATAGCTGTCCGCGGCCCGCACACAGCCGGGGATCCGACCGTCGACGGTCGTCAGCGTACCCACCGCGGCGTACGAATCCCCCAGCGCCACATACTTTCCGACGGTCGGATTCGCCGCCCCTGCCGGGGTGAACGTACCGCCCGCCAGCGCCGACACGACCGCTACGACCGGAGCTCCGAACCACCTGAGGCGTCGGCCCCGGGCGACGGACTTCATGCGTCGGGACCGATCGGAATCCGTATCCCGTTCGACGACAGACTTTTTCGCCCAGCCGACTGCCGGTCGAGCCGATGCCGATCTTCCGCGGCCCATCATAGTCCCCGCCGAATACTGCCGGGCGCCTGCTCATTTCGTTCGGTCGAGGGCCGCTCGGCCATCGACTCGTCCTCGCGGCGGATCAGCGGGGCCGCGGCCCGGGTGGGGCGCGGGCGCACGCCGGCGGCATCGCGACGACGCGACCGCGAACCGGCCAACTGGCGTTCCAGCAGATCCGCGGCGCGTGCGGTGCCGCCCGCGGCGGCGAAACCGGCCGCTACCCGCGCCGCGCCCGCTCCGCAGGTCATCGCTTTCTCGACCCCGGCGCGTAGCCGTTCGGGTGACAGCTTGCGCTTCGGAACCCAGGTACCCGCCTCATTGGTCACCACGCGCCGGGCCACCTCCGACTGATCGCGACCGAACGGCACCACGCAGACAGGAACACCAGCGGCCAGGGCCTTCTGGGTGATACCCATGCCGCCGTGCGAGACGACGACAGCCGTGCGGTCGAGGATCAGATGATGCGGGAGGAACGCTTCCACGCGCGCGTTCGCGGGGATCGAGAACGACGCCGGATCGATCGCACCGGCTGTGACGACGGTGTAAAAACCGCTGTCGGCCAGGGCGTCCATGGCGATCTGGGCCAGTTGACCGTCGTCCTGGAATTCGGTGGAACACGTGACCAGGGCGATCGGACGATCGATGGAATCCAGCCACTCCGGCGCGCGGCCGGGCGGGGCCCACAGACCCGGGCCCACCTGGTGGATCGACGCGGGCCAGTCGCGACGCACATCGTCGAACGGGGGCGCGGTGAAGTTGAGGATGAGCGGCGCCTGCACGAAGTAATCGCGCATATGCGCCAACGGTTCCAGGCCGTATTCGGCCCGCGCCCCGTTCATCCGCGGCAGCATCTCATCGAAGTATCGATCCATCATCCACTGCAGCGCGCCGTCTCGAATCCGGCCCGCCACACCGGACATCGGTCGCAGACCTGGACCGTAGGGCGGCACGCCGCGCGACGAGGTCGGCAGCAGCATCGGCGACCAGGAGGCCCACGGCCGTGTGCCCGCGGCCGCGCACAGCTGCGCGCCCGGCGTGGTCGCATCGATCAGCAGCGCGTCGGGCCGCTCGGCCTCGATCGCCGCGCGCAGCGCCTCGGCCTCGGCGGGAATGCGCTCGACCAGCGACCGCACGACCGCGCGCAGCGCCTCGACCTTCGATCCGGCATTCCAATCGCCGAGGGTGTCCTCGACCAGTTCCGTGGGCAGTGGCCGCACGGCGATGCCCAGCGGCCGCAGCGAACGCTCCGAACCCGGCAGCGTGACGACGGTGATCTGATGCCCACGCTGGACCAGCTCGGCCAGCGCCGGAGTAATCGGATATAGATGACCCTTTGCTGGAGAAGTGAACACCAGGATTTTCGCCATAGCTCAGGCTAACGTCTAGCTAATCCATACGGAAGGGGTAGGAGTGCTACGTTTACGACATGAAAGTGGAGCCGAAGATGCGTGCCTTCCAGATATTCTGCGCCTTCACGGCCATGATCGTGGGAATCGTCACATCACAGGCAACCGCTTCAGGGGATGTATCAAACCCAGAGTCCGGAATTGTGAAAGTGCCTATGCGAACGAGTGGCAAATGGCTGGTCGACCAATTGGAACGGGTATTTATCCCGCACGGCGAAAATATCGCCGCCAAGCACTTCCCCTACCTTCCGTCGCAGCTGGGCTTCGGTGACGAGGATGCCGAACTGCTCGCCCGCGAGGGCTTCGACGCGGTCCGGCTGACCCTGTTCTGGGCCGCGATCGAGCCCCGGCCGGGCGTATACGACGAGGCGTACCTGGCCGATATCGAGCAGACCGCGACCATGCTCGAACGCCACGGCATCGCCACTCTCGTCGAGGCGCATCAAGACATCTGGTCGGCGCGCTACGGCGGCGACGGCGCGCCCGACTGGGCCACCATCGACGACGGCGTTCCCGACGGCCCGCACGATCTCGTCGGCGCGAATCTGGCCAATCCCGCCTACTGGCGCGCCTCGGACAACTTCTACGACAATCGCCCCGCCGCCGACGGTGTCGGCATCCGCGACCGCTTCCTGGCCATGTGGCGGCATGTCGCCGAAACCCTCTCGGGCACACCGGGTCTGATCGGCTACGGACCGCTCAACCAGCCACCCGCCGGAGCCGCGTTCCTCCCGTGCCTGGCCGATGCCTGTCCCCCGCAGCAGGCCGAGCGACTGCGCGCGCTCAGCGACGATGTGACCCGGGCGATCCGCGCGGGCGATCCGATGACACCGGTCTGGCTCGCCCCGCTGATCACCTCCAATTACGGGACACGCTCCGAGCTCGGCCCGGTACCCGACCCGAATGTGGTGTACGGCTTCAACTCCTACTGCGTGGTCGCCGCGCTGCAGGGCGGCGGCGGCGCGGGCTGCGAACCGCAGTGGCAGGCCGGGGCCGCCGAGGCCGACCGTTACTCCGCCGAACAGGCAATCCCCGCCGTGGCAACGGAATTCGGCGCGACCGGTGCGACCGACGCCCTGCGCGCCAATGCCGCGATCTTCGACGATCACCGGGTCGGCTGGTTCCACTGGACCTACTTCGGCGGCGATCCGGCGACGGTCGCCAAGGATCCCGACGCCCAGGCCATCGTGGTCGATCCGGCCCGCCCGCGCACCGGCGGCAATATCAACGAGCCCAATCTCGACGCCCTCGCCCGGCCCTATCCCCAACTCACCGCCGGAACCCCCGGACCCTGGCGATTCGACCCGACCACAAGGCAATTCGACTACCGCTTCACCCCCGCGCGTGCCACCGGCGACGGCGCGTTCCCCGTGGACAGCCAGACCGTCATCGCACTGCCTCAGCGGCAGTACCGCGAGGGCTACCACCTGCGCCTCACGGGTGCGCGCGCGGTCTCCGAATCCGGTGCGCCCCAACTGCGCATCGTCTCCTGCGCCGACGGCGGCGAGATCGCGATCACCGTCCTGCCCGGCCCCGGCGCCGACGACCAGCGTTGCTGACGACCGAAAGGATCACCGATGAAGCTCACCAGCGTAAGTTTGGGCGCCGCACTGGTTTCGGTGCTCGCCGCCTTCGCCGCGCCCGCCACCGCCGCCGAACCCGGCGTCCGCTATGTCGCCTACGGCGACAGCATGACCGTGGCCCCCTTCGGCGGAGGCGGCGGCGTACTCGGCCTGCCGACCTTCCAGCAGCAGCCGAAGACCGAACCGCCGCCCAATCCGATGGACTGCGCGCGCAGCAACTTCGGCTGGCCGTCGATCATGGCCGCCGCGTGGGGGCTGGGCGAACCGCAGACCGGCGACTGGGCCGACTACGCCTGCCAATCCGCCACCACCGATTCCGAACCGGTCAACAATCTGCGCACCCAGATCGATCAGTCCGTGCGCGACGGAATGCTCGGTCCCGCAACGCGTCTGGTCACCATCCAGATCTCCGCCAACGATGTCTGGTATCCGGGTCAGGTCTCCAATTACGCCTACACCCTGGCGATGTGCCTGACCGATATCGTGCGCGGCTGCGATTTTCGCACCGATCCCGAGCACTACGCCGACGCGAACGCCATGACCGGACCCAATCTGGCCCAGCGCATGACCCGCGGCATCCGGGGCGACATGATCGGCTCCATCCGCGCCGCCGCGCCCAATGCCGAGATCCGCTTCGTCGGCTACGAGGATCCGCTGCCGCCCCCGGGTATGCCTTTCGTCTGCTTCTCGGTATTCGGCCTGCACATCCCGTGGCCGCAGAACCGGATGGCCTACGCCCATCTGCTGACCGACAATATCGACAGCGCCATCCGCGACGCGGCCGCCCAGATCGGCGTGGGCTTCTGGTCGCTGCGCCCGGTCGGCATCGGTCACGACCTGTGCTCCCCGGCCACCCACTGGACCGGCCTGCTCGACCCCGGTGAGCCGTTCTTCCCCTTCCACCCGAACCTGGCCGCGCACAACGCCCAGGGCACTTACCTCAATGGCCTCCGGATCGCCGATGGCATCGGCTGACCGGGCGGCTGTTTACGAACGCCGTAGCGGGTAATCGCCGGAGTGCGGGGCTCGAGCCAAGCGGGTCACCGCAGACCACTTCGGAAAGGGGACGCGATGAGCGGCACCGACAAGGCGAAGAACAAGCTCGACGACCTGACCGGCCAGGCCAAGGAGAAGTTCGGCGAGGCCACCGGCGACCAGGACAAGCAGAACGAGGGCAAGTTCGACCAGGCCAAGTCCAACCTCAAGGATGCGGGCGAGAAGGTCAAGGACGCCTTCAAGCACTGACGGGTCAATTGCGGCGCGTGATCCCGGCCCCCCGCGGGTCGGGATCACGCGCCGCATGTCGTTCGGCCGCGGTGGCCAGATAGGCGCTCAGTTCACGCTGCAGGGTGTGATCCAGCGCCTGATTGAGCGAATTGTGCACCGCGGCCACGCCCAGCTCCCGCAGATGGTTGAGCATCTTGGTGGTCTCGGTGATCTCCTCGTCGCTGCCGGGCAGCCAGCCCGGGCCGTGCTCGTCGACGATATGGTCCTTGGCGGCGGCCACCATGGTGTCGGCGATGTCCTCGACCCGCCGCACCACCTCCGAATGCACGTCGATCAGCCCGCGCAGCCCGAAACCGTAGTGCTGCAGCGCGCCGAAGGTCTCCAGCAGTTCGGGCTGGGTGAATTCGATGGTGTCGCCGTGCAATCGGATCAGTCCGAGCTCGGCCAGCCGCTCGAGCTCCTCCTGTCCGACCGGTCCGTCGGGCCCGTCGCCGAACATCGTGTCCACCAGCTCGCGCGGTACCGACATCGGCTCCTCGGGCGAACCCCAGGTCGCGGTCACCGCCTGCTGTAGGCCGAGAATCTCGGTGAGATCCTTGCCGGTCTCCCAGCTGGTGATGAAATCGGCGATATGCGCGGTGGTGAAGCCGCGTTGGAGCAGCGAGTCGATGATCCGCAGCCGGGCCAGATGGGAATCGTCGTAGATCAGAGCTCGGCCACTGCGCCGCGTGGGCGCCGGCAGCAACCCGCGTTCCTGGTAGTTGCGAACATTGCGGGTCGTCGTGCCGGCGGCACGCGCGAGATCGTCGATGCGGTATTCCGCCATCCGCGTCCCGCTCCTCCTGATCGACCGACCATTCACCGAACCGATGTCGAGATTAGCCCAGCCCGGCCGCGATCCGGCGGCCGGTGCGCACCGCCTCGCGTGGCGTGGCGACGAAATCACGCGGATCCACCGCCGCCAGCTGTCGGGTGAACTGACTGCCGAAGCCCGGATACATGGTCGCGTTGAAGCCGTCCTCGGTGAGATACCAACTGCGGCAACCGGAATTCCACGTGGTCGCCGCGAGCCGGCGCTGCAGCGCGGCGTTGTAGCGGTCCTGACGGTCCTGACGCACCTCGAGCATCCGCAGATCGCCGTCGAGTAGCATGCCGATGGCGTCGGTGAGGTAGTCGATCTGCGCCTCCATGTACACCAGCGCCGAATTGTGGCCCGGGCCGGAATTGGGTCCGAAGGTGAAGAACAGATTCGGATAGCCCGCCACGGTCACGCTCTTGTAGGCATACGCGCCGCGACTCCACTCCTGGGCCAGTACCCGGCCGCCACGTCCGGTGATCGGGAACGGCGTGCCCTGTTTGGACACCTCGAATCCGGTGGCGAAGACGATGCAGTCGGCGCGATGCTCGATACCCTCGGCCGTGCGGATCCCGTGCGGGACGATCCCCGCGATCGGCCAGGTGATGAGCTTGCAGTTGTCGCTCTGCAAGGCCGGATAGTAATCGTTGCTGAGCAGCAACCGTTTACAGCCCGCGCGGAAATCCGGGGTGAGCTGGCGGCGCAGCCACGGATCACGCACCTGCGCGCGCAGATGCAGCAGCGCCACCGATTCGACCACCCGGGTCAGCGGCGAATTCCACACCACGCCCAGCGCGACCGATTCGTGTCCCCAGAACCAGGCCTCCCGCGCCAGGCTCTGGGTGACCGGCAGGCTGCGATACAGCTGCCGGGTCAGCGGATGGGTGGAGCGGTTGACCCGCGGCAGCACCCAGCCGGGCGTGCGCTGGAACACCTTGACCGAACCGGCTTTTCGCACCAACTCGGGAATGATCTGCACCGCGCTGGCGCCGGTGCCGACCACCGCGACCGTCTTATCGGTGAAGTCGTAGTCGTGATCCCAACGGGCACTGTGGATTCGATGCCCCTCGAAATCGTCGATGCCCGGGATCTTCGGGAAGCCGGGATTGGCCAGCGGCCCGGCGGCCATGACGACGCTGCGCGCCTTGACATTCGGCTGTTCGGCGAAGGCGATATCCCACAGCCCGCTGGCCTCGTCGAATTCCAGTCCGGTCACGGTGTGGCCGAATCGGATGGCGGGCGCCAGGTCGAATTCGGCGACCATCCGGTCGATGTAGGCCAGAATTTCCGCACTGCCCGAATAGGTTTGCGACCAGTTCGGATTCGGGGCGAAGCGGAAGGAGTACAGCCGCGAGGGGATATCGCAGGCCGCGCCCGGATAGGTGTTGTCGCGCCAGGTTCCACCGACACGGGTGTCCCGCTCGAACAGCGCGAAATTACCGATACCCTTCTGTCGCAATCGAATCGCCGCGCCGAGTCCGGCGAATCCGGCGCCCAGGATCGCGACGTCTTTCACTTCGTGTGCGCCGCGGCTTGTGGCGGTGCTCATGCGACGGGCTCGTAGGTCAGTTCCTTGGACCACGTGGGCTGTGGCGGCAGGAAGCGGTCCGGAATGCGGGCGGTGATCTTCACCAGCGCATCGGCGAACAGGTGATACGGGTGGTGGCGGTCGATCACCCAGTTGCCGTGCATCTTCACGATCCGGTACATGGGCACCCGATTGGCCAGCGGCATCCGATCGCCCACGGCCCGATATTTGCGCAGCGCCGCGTAGAGCTTCTCCTCGTCCACGCCCATCTCGACGATGTTGTCGCGCATCTTGTTCAGCAGCGGCACATAGCTGAGCACGCCGATCAGCAGGCTGGGCTTGACCCAACCGCCGACCAGATCGATGAACAGCTTGCGCGCCTGCGCGTGCCCCAGCAGCTCCATCACCGCGTAATCGGTTGCCAGGTGGCGGGATTCGTCGGAGTTGATCTTCTTGAACACCTCCTGCGCGATCGGATCCTCGATCTCGTCGGTGATGAATTTGATCAGCGCACCGTCGAGTGCCACCTCGAGCATCGGGATCACCGTGCCCAGGAACGACAGCGACATGCCGTCGGAGTACTTGTCCAGGAAGTCGATCACGAGTTTGACGTTGATATTCGGCTCGGGAATCTCCTCGCCGTCGAGCATGCCCCACCGACGCATCAGCGCCAGTTCGGCATTGGCGTGGCGCTGCTCCTCGGCGTGGAAGTAGCGGTAGATCTCGCGCAGGGTTTCCGTCGGGGCCTTCTTGGCCATCGCGGCGAATCCGCGCGCGCCGACGTTCTCGATCCACATCAGATCGGCCATGAAGGGTTTGAGTTTGGCATGCAGTTCGGGCGAGATCCGATCGGCTCCCGGCGCGTCCCAATCGATATCGGCCAGCGCCCACTGCCGGGACTTGATCTTGGCCAGCATGGCATCGAAGTCGAAGGCCATGTCACACTCCTGTCTTCGTTGCGGACGCCACCGGGGAGCTCTGCTCCTCCTGCGGCAGCACGCGGTTGAGCACGCCGAGGGCGTGGGTGTACAGACTGGGGAACTGCCGCTTGAGCAGCCAGATCGCCCGCGCGTCGAGTTGCGGCAGCACATACAGCCGCCCATGGTCGTTGGCGTCGAGGGCGCGGCGGGCCACGCGCTCGGGGGTGAAGCCGGTCAGGCGCATGACCTCCGCGGCCAGGCGCGAGGATCCGGCGGTGATCCGGCCGTCGCGCACCACATTGGTTTTCACGAAGGTGGGGCACAGCACGGTCACCGCCACGCCGGTGCCCGTGAGCTCGGCGGCCAGGGTCTCCGACAGCGAGATCACGCCGGCCTTGGAGACGTTGTAGGCGGCCATACCGGGCGCGGCCGCGAAACCCGCCGCCGAGGCGACATTGATGATGCCGCCGCGCCCGGCCTCGCGCAGCCGCGGCGCGAAGATCTCGCAGCCGTGCACCACGCCCCACAGGTTGATGCCCAGCGCCCACTGCCAGTCGCCGAAACCGATCTCGCCCACCGGTTTTCCACCGATACCGACACCGGCGTTGTTGATCACCACCGTCGGGGCCTGGTCGAAGATGAGTTCGGCGTGCAGCGCCAGGCTCTCCATATCGTCGCGATCGGCGACATCGCAGAAGTAGGCGTGGGCCGGGCGACCGTAGATGCCGTCGATCATGCGGACGGTCTGCTCGGCGCGTTCGGTGTCGATATCGGCGCACAGCACTTCACCGCCGCGTGCCGCCAATTCGAGGGCGAAGGCGCGGCCGATACCGCTGCCCGCCCCGGTCACCACGGCCTTGGCCGCGCCGGTGCGCCGCGGGCCCGTCGCGAACAGACCCGGCAGGGTCGGCAGATCGAAGTCGAGGATGCCCATCTCAGCTCACCTTTGTTCGGGCGGTCGTATCCGCCTGTGCCAGCGCGGATTTCACGAAGTCGGCCGCGCGGCGCAGGGCCGGGACGGCCTCGGGGACCAGTAGCGGAAGGGCCTGGAAGACGTGGATGCGCCCGGGCCACAGTTCGAGCTCGCAGCGCCCGCCCGCGGTGGTGATCATCGAATGCCACGCCCGCGCGTCGCCCGAGAGCATCTCCCCCGCACTGGCCTGTACCAGCATCGGCGGCAACTTCGCCCCCGGCGGCACCGCCAGCCGCAGTCGCGGCGAATCCGGCGGCTGCCCAACGGTATACAGCTCCAGCAGACGCTTACCCACCCACGCCGGGGCCATCGGGTCCGGGCGCAGCCGGTCCTGCCGTTCGGCCAGCCCCAGCGTCACATCCACCAGTGGGGAGAAGACGAAAACACCGGCGGGCTGGGAGGTTTCGCTGCGCAGATTCTCGAGCAGCAGATCCAGGGCCAGATGTCCGCCCGCGGAATCGCCGCCGATCACCAGATCCTCGGCGTGGTAGCCGTGCGCGAGCAGCCAGCGGTATCCGGCCTCGACATCCTGCGCCGCGGCGGGGAAGCGGTGTTCGGGGGCCAGGCGATAGTCGACGAGGAAGACCGGCAGACCGGTCAGTCGCGACAGCCGCGAGGCCAGGCCGCGGTGGGTGCGCGCGGAGCACACCACATAGCCGCTGCCGTGGATGTAGTAGATCGCCCGGGAACCGTGTTCGACACCGGCCGCGCGCACCCATTCACCGCGCACACCCTCCGAACGCACCGGCGTGATCCGGGTGCCGGGCAGGGTGGGCCCGAAGGTGGCCATGACGCTCGCGATGATGCCGCGACCGATGCCGATACCCAGTCGATTGGGCGGCAATACCGCGTGAACCCGCCGCAGTCCCAATACCGAGGCCGAGGCCGCGAATCGGGTACGCAAGGCGGCGACATCGGGAACCGGGGCCGGACCGATGGTCGGCGTTGACCATGTACTCGCCATGTCACACAGAATCACCGACCTATGCGCCATTTGTCAATGGCACATTTGATATCAGGTTCCAGCGGCCTGCTGCGGGGCGGACGGCATCATCCACGGCTCGTCGACGGCGATCGCATTGCCGCCCTGCTGTTTGGCCCGGTACATGGCGGTATCGGCGCGATGCATCAGGTCGGTGAGCACCCGACCCACCCGATCGCGGGGCCCGCCCGGGGGCAGGGTCGCCAGGCCGAAACTCGCGGTGATGGATACCGGATCGGATTCCGCGGCCACCGCCCGCCGCAGCCGCTCGGCCACCACCCGCGCCCCGGGCGGCGGCAGCATGGTCACCACCGCGAATTCCTCACCGCCGATGCGGCCGATGATCGATCCGCTGGGCGCGGCCGCCCGCAGCCGGCGCGCGGTGTTGCGCAGCACCTCGTCGCCGACGTGATGACCGAAAGTGTCGTTGACCGCCTTGAACCGGTCCAGATCGATCATGATCATGCAGACGTGGTCCATCGGATAGTGGTAGATCTTCTGTGCCGCAAAGTATTCCAGGCCGCGACGGCTCGACAACCGGGTGAGCGGGTCCGACAGCACATCGGTCCACAGCAACCAGAAGCCGAACTGCAGCCCCGGCAGCAACACCCCGCAGATGATCACCATCGCGGTGATCATCGCGACGGCCGCCAGCGGTTGTTCGCCGTTCAGGACCGGAACCGACAGCAACGCCGCCGACAGCACCGACCACACCCCGTGCACGGCCACCACCCGCGGGGTGTGGAAGAACGTGAAGTAGATCCCGATGGCGATCAGCAGAATCATCCCCGTGGTGTGCCCGATGCGATCGCCCCCGTACGCGCTGACGACGGTGACGAAGATGTCGGCCCCGCCCAGCAGGAGAATCGAGGCGATCACGACCGGTACCGGCAGGAACCACCAGCGCAGCGCCCACAGCGCGGCGATGCCCGCGCAGACCAGCAGCACCGTGCGCTCGGTGGAATGTCCGCGCTCGGGCAGCGAGCACGCCGCCAGCACCAGGATCACCGCCCAGGTCATGCCGCCCGAGCCGACGACGACCTTCATCCACGTCAGAGCGGATTTCGAGGCGATCGTCTGCACCAGCCAGCGATAGTGCCCACTCTGCTCCCACCAGGACCGAACCAACTGCCGACTACGCATACGACCCCCTGTTTGCCGCTCGGCGAGCGCCATCGTCGTACTGGTCATGAGAAGACGGGAAATGTCCGGTTGCTATCGGTTAACTGTCAATTCTATTCCGCCGCGCAACCCGGACACGCCGGTGATCGAGTCCCGTGATGAACGCCACCGCGCCCCAGACCACGGCCAGCGCCGCGATCAGGCCGAGCGCGTACGGCCGATCGAGTACGGTCTCGTTCGTGGTCACGGCGTGTTCGCGACCCACCACCGGCAGCGCGACCGCGATCAGCGCGACCGAGCACACGGACCCGTAGACCGTCCCGGCCCACCAGCCCCGCGGCACCAGCCGCCGCGCCCCCGCCCCGAGCGCCGCGCACACCGGCGCGAAGACGAAGTCGTGCACGAGGATCCCGCCCGCGAACCAGATCACCACCGACCGCAGATCGGCGGGATTCTGCTCCAACAACAGCGCGACGCCGTACGCACCCGCCGCGATTCCCAAACCCAGCAAGATGATTCGTATCGCGATCACGACATCACCTCGATCGAAGCCAGCCACTTGGTCTGCAGGACCCCCGGCCGGTTCGGCGCGATCAACCGACACGGATATCCGTGGTCGAGATCAAGTTCCTCTCCATTGACCCGCAGGGCGATCAACGTCGCATCGTCGACGACATGCCGCTGCGGCAGGACCGAATTCCCGTAGATCCCACCACGCTCCAGCGATACGAATCGCACGTCCCCACCCCGATACTCCCCCACCGCCCCCAGCAACTCCCGCAATCGCACACCCACCCACCGCGCCGAGGCGCTCCACCCCTCGACACAGGCGATCGGCAACTCCACCTCGTACTGTCGCAACCCCGCCAACTCCGCCCGAGAGAACTCCCGCCGCATCCCACCGCAACCGACCACCAGCCGATACCCCTCGTCCCGAGCCGAATCAACCACCCCCGCCTCCTCCGCAGTCCGATTGACCGGAACCCCTTGCGGCCCTTCCCCACTCCGCGGCGCCAACACCGCCACCCACCGCAGAAACGGGACCGTCTGCCCCGCCACAGCCAGCCCGGCCACAATCGCCCCCAGCCCCGCGGCCAGTACAACCCTCCGGGAAGATCCGACCCCCGGGGTCGGCTCATCGTTCAGCGGCTGGGACAAGGCTGTGCGGACTATCGGAAGCTTCACCGCCAGATGGACGGCCAGAGCGCCGATCGCCACGTAGGCCATGGCGTAGTGGGTCGTGGTGAAGAAGAACTTCCACGGGTAGTACTTGGCCGTATTCAGTAGGCCGGTGGTCAGTTGGAAGATGGTGGCGCCCACCAGAATTGCGATGGAGGCGCGTTCCAGAGCGCGTAGCGGGTCGCCCAGCAGGGGGCGGGTGAACAGGCGTGGGTAGACCGTCCAGAGTTTCACGATCAGCAGGGGGATGGCCATGGTGCCCGAGATGACGTGAGCGCCCTGGGTCACGCGATAGAGCCAGACGGGGTGGGTGGGCCAGGCGAACCAGGTGGGCGGGTGCTGGATCCAATGGCTCAGCAGGCCCGTGACGAAGCAGACGGCGATGGCCGCGCCGAGCGCCGCGCCCACCCGGGCCGCGGCGCGGGGGCCGCGGGCCGGGGAGGTTCGAGATTCGATGGGAGTGGGGATCATGGGGAGACGCGGTCCAGGTGTTCGAGGGTGTGGGCGAAGCGACCGGTGCATCGGGTAGCGACGGCACGGGCGTCTTCGTAGTGGTCGACGTCGGTCAGAGTGGGTAGGTCGTGCACTCGATACCCGCAGTGATGCAGCATCTTTCGAGTCAGCTCGCCGGTGCGGTCGGTGGACATGGGTACCTCGGTGAGCAGCCTCGCCGGACGCGGATCGGGCAGGCCGAGTGCCCACCAGCCGCCGTCGGTGGCGGGCCCGAGCACGCTGTCGCCGGAGTCCAGCAGCAGGCGGGCTGATGCGGCGAGCAGTTCCGGACCCGCCTGCGGGGTGTCCATCCCGATCTGGAGTACCGGCAGACCCAGGCGCGCGGCGTCGGCGTGCGCATTGGCCAGTCGCTGCCCGAAGTCGTTGCCGCGCTGGGCGATCACCACGCAGTCACCCAAAGCCACAGCCAGCTCCCCCGCCCGCTCGGCGCGATCGAGCTCCCCGGTCCAGGCCACCACGACATGACGCGCCCCGCTGAGCCGCACGGCGTCGAGGGTGTCCAGCAGAGCGTCCGCGGCCAGCCGAGCCGCCTCGGCGGGCGACAGCGGCGGGGTCAACCGGGTCTTGGCGAAACCCGCGATGGGCGCCTTGGCCACCACGAGCAGCGTCGCGGCGAGATCGGATTCGCTCATCGCACACTCCAGAAGTCCCGCACCGCCCGCACGGTGCCCCGCACCGATCCCGAAACCTTGGACACCCCATGACTTCTCGGTCGATACGTGATGTCGCGCTCCACGACCAGCCACCCGGCCAGCGCGGCCCGCACCAGCAGTTCCAGCGGATACCCCGACCGCGGATGCAACGGCCCGAGTGCGCGCAGCCGGGCGCGCCGAGTGACCCGCATGGCCGCCACATCGTGCACCGGCAGCCCGTAGCGCCGCCGCAGCCGCTGGGCCACCAGCGCATTACCCAGCCGTGCGTGCCACGGCCACGCGCCCGATCCGGCGGGACGGCGGCGGCCCACCACCATGTCGACGCGCGGGCCGAGTTCGGCCACCAGCCGCGGCAATTCGCCCGGATCCATCGATCCGTCGCCGTCGAGCACGGCCACCACCTCGGTGCGCGCGGCATCGATCCCCGCGCGCACCGCACTGCCGTATCCGGGTCTTGATTCCAGCACCACGGTCGCCCCCGCCGACCGGGCCACGGCCGCGGTCGCATCGGTGGAACCGTTGTCCACCACGATCACTCGATACTCCGGCGGAACGGCCGAGAGTACTCCCGGCAACGCACCCGCCTCGTCCCGGCACGGGATCACCACGGTGACACCCGGCTCTTCCGGTGATTCGGTCATGTCGACGACCGTAGAACCCAACGGCCCCGGAAAGGGTCAGCGAATCGGTGACGAAAGTATGACAAGAGCTGGACCGACGCTCGTCCTACCGATTTCGGGCCGATCGCGGACCTAGGGTGTATCCGTGACCGACACCTCTGTCATCGCCGCCCGGCGCGTCCTCGCGCACCGGGCCGACTTCGCCTGCGCGGGCGCCGCGGTCGTTCTGGTCGGGACCGCGATCGCGGTCCCGCGAATTCTCGGCGAACAGTGGAGCCGCAGACTCTACGCGGGCGCGGCGCCGCTGTTCGGACAGTGGCTGCCCCATGCCGGGTGGGGCACGATCCCCGCGATCGCGATCGCCGCACTGGTCATCGCCTACGGCCCCGCCCTGGCCCGACAGCTTCCGTGGCGGCGACTGCTCGCCCTGACCTGGCTGACCGCGGTGTGTTGGGCCTTCGCCCTGGCCATGGTCGACGGCTGGCGGCGCGGCTTCACGGACCGGCTCACCACCCGCGACGAATATCTGCACGAGGTCGGCGGCGTCACCGATATCGCGGCCATGCTGCGCGGATTCTCCGCCCGCATCCTGGATTTCCAACCCGACTCCTGGACCACCCACGTCTCCGGCCATCCACCGGGTGCGCTGCTGAGCTTCGTGTTGCTCGACCGGCTCGGCCTGGGTGGCGGCGCGTGGGCCGCCTGGCTGTGCACGATCGTCGGCTGCGGTGCGGCGGTCGCGGTCCCGGTAACACTGCGCGCCCTGGGAGCCGAGGAAAGAGCCCGCGCCGCAACGCCTTTCCTGGCCCTGGCCCCGGCGGCCATCTGGCTCGCGGTCTCCGGCGACGCTCTGTTCGCCGGGGTCACCGCCTGGGCGGTGGCGCTGCTGGCGGTGGCGCTGCGAATGGAGAAGGGTTGGCTCGCCGCCGGTCTGGGCTCGGGTGCGCTGTTCGGATTCGGCATCTACCTCAGCTACGGGCTGGTGCTCATGGTGATTCCGGCAGCCGCGGTCCTCGCCCTGGGACTGCTGCGGCGCATGGACACGCCCGATATCCGCCCGGCCCTGGCCGTCGCGGTCGGCGCGCTGCTGGTGGTCGGCCTGTTCACCGCCGCCGGATTCTGGTGGTTCGACGGCTATCACCTTGTGGTGCAACGCTATTACCAGGGCATCGCCTCCGAGCGACCCTATTCGTACTGGGTCTGGGCCGATCTCGCCGCCGCGGCCTGCGCGCTCGGACCGGCCGCCGCGGCCGCCCTGCATCGCGTCGTCCGCGAGGTGGCCCGCCCTTTCG
>NZ_BDBS01000079.1 GCF_001613105.1 Nocardia pseudobrasiliensis NBRC 108224
CGGGCGGACCCGGTGGCGGGCCTGCCGGTGGTCCCGGCGGCGGTGGCGCCGCCGCGCGTCCTGCGGCTCCCGCGGGGTCGGGCACAGTAGCATCCGGCCCGGCACGAATGATGAATCGCATCACTACCGCTCGTGCGGCCGGTGCGAGCCTGGGCCGGGCCGACTCCGCGATGGGCGACGTCGCCGGTGACCGCTGGGCCAACCGCGCACCCGATCTCGGCAGGAGCACGATTCCGCGATGACATCGACCGAGACCTACGAGCGCCGCTCGTACGGATTGTGGCAGAAGCCCCGCAGCGCAGGACTTTTCGGACTGCGGTGGGGGGAGACGGTGCTCGGATTCGTGGTGGTCATCACCGCGCTGATGACGGCGTTGGTGGCCGGACCGAAACCGGCGTTCTTCGTGGCCGGCGTGGGCGCGGTCGTAATGGTTCCACTGGTGTGGCGGTCGGGGGGCCGCTCGGGCTACGAGACGGGATTGATGATGTTCCACTGGTTGCGCGGCCGGAACAAGGGCGAGCACGTCTATCGCGGCGGCCGCTTCTCGCGGATTCCGGGCGGCGTGGCGCGGCTGCCCGGACTGATGGCGCCGTCGAAGCTCTACGAGGGTATCGATGCGGGCGGTTACAGCTTCGGCATGATTCATCTGCCGCAGTTCGCCCAGTACACGGTCGTGCTGCGGGCCTGGCCGCAGGGGCACGAGGCGGTGGATCAGCCGGTCATCGACCGCTGGGTGGCCGCCTGGGGCACCTTCCTGGCCTCGCTGGGGCAGACCTCCGACATCATCGCGGTGGTGCCGGTCATCGATACCGTGCCCGAAACCGGAAATCGTTTGCTCACAGAGGTTTCCACCATCACCCATCCGCAGGCGCCGGATCTGGCGCAGCAGGTGATGTACGAGCTGGCCACCGAATTGCCGCAGGAGCGTGTGCAATTGCTGCCGCGCGTGGCGATCACGTTCAAGGCCACCACGGCCGAGCGGCGCAAGAATCCGGCCGAGGAGGCCGTGGAGATCGGCCGCCGACTGCCGGGCATCTGCGCGGCGCTGGCCGAGGCGGGTGTGCGGGCGCAGCCGATGTCGGCCGATGAGGTCATCTCCTTCATTCGGCGCAGCTACGATCCGGCCGCCCAGGCGGATCTCGAGGTGGCGTCGAGCGAACCGGGCGGGCACGGCCTGGATTGGGCCGACGCCGGGCCGATTTCGCACGAGGAACGCTGGGACCACTTCATCCACGACGGTGGCCGCTCGGTCACCTGGGAGATGGAGACCGCGCCCGAGGGCGCGGTGGACGAGCGGGTGCTGCAGCGGCTGCTCGCGCCGAATCCGGAGGTGCCGCGCAAGCGCATCGCCATTGTGTACCGGCCGCATTCGGCCGCCGACGCGGCCGAGATCGTGGACGACGACTACAAGAACGCGCTCGTCGCTCAGCAGAGCGAGCGCGGTGTGGTGTCGGCGGCGGCGACGCTGCGCGTCGGCGCGACGCAACAGGCCCGCGAGGAGCAGGCCCGGGGTCACGGTGTGACCCGCTTCGGGGCGCTGGTGACCATTACCGAGCCCCTGCGCGGCGATCTGCCGCGTATCGAAGCCATTACGCGCGATCTGTCCACACAGGCGCGCTTGAAGATCCGGCGGTGCTATCGCTACCAGGCGGCGGCCTTCGCGGCCTCGCTCGGTTGCGGGGTGATCCTGCCGGAGCACGCATCCATTCCGAAAGCCTTGGCGGGGTGAGTGTTCATGGCAGGTGATCAGGAACCGCCGATCCGGTACCGCGGCGAACCGCCGCGCTACCGCGAACGAGTGGTCGACCCGGAAAATCCGGTGCCGATGCGCCGCGGCTCCCGCCGCGGCCACGACGACGGTTGGGACATCGAGGCCTACACCCCCGGCGACCCCCGCTCCGCTTTACCTGCCGACTGGGACGACGCCCCCGTCCGTCCCACCCGCCGCCGCGAAATCGGCGACCCCACCGACCACACCCAGGAGCCCCCACCACGCCGAGGCTCCCCCCGCTCGAGCCGCTCGGCCAACCTCGATGCGGGATCCAACACCCCCCACGGCAAAACCAGCCCACCGGCCCGCCGCGGCTCCGCCCGCTCGGAACTGTCGGCCGGGCCCCATGCGGAAGAGGACGCTCCACGCGACCACCTGCCACCACCCAGGCGGCGAGATCCGGAACGAACGGCCGATCCCCGTGCCAGGGAAGGCGTCTCGCGATCGAAGCCGTCCGCTGATCCCCGCCCGACATCCGACACTCAGGCTGCGCGGCCGGAGTCGTCGCCCGGTTCCCGTGCGGGTGGCGATGTTTCGAACGCGCGGCCCGAGTCGCCCGCCGATTCTGGTGCGGGTGAGAGTGTTCAGCGCGCGCGGTCGGAGCTGTCCGCCGAATCCCCTGCGGTGGATAGTGGTCTGGGCGCGTCGGCGGAGCGGTCCGTGTCATCCCGTGCGGGTGGCGATGTTTCGAGTGCACGGCCCCAGTCGTCCGCCGATTCTCGTGTGGGCGGGAGTGTTGAGGGTGCGCGGCCGGAGCTGCCGGGCGGTTCCCGTCCGAGCGGCAAGGTTTCGAGCCCGCGGCCGGGGCCGTCCGCCGATTCTCGTGCGGGCGGGAGTGTTCGGGATGCGCATCCGGACTCGTCGGCCGGTTCCGTTGCGGGTGGCGATGTTTCGAGTGCGCGGTCCGCGTCGTCCGCCGATTCTCGTGCGGGCCGAAGTGTTCAGGATGCGCGGGTGGAGAACGATGTTTCGCTCGGGGATTTGACGTCGTCGCGGCCTGCGTTGGATTTGTCCACTGATTCTGTTGAGGGAGCGGACGTTTCGCGCGAAGCGGACGCTCCGGTGGGGCGCGACTCTGGTGAGGATGTCGCGGATTCGATTGGGCGGCGGCAATCGGCCGAGGTCGGGTCCAATGCCGAGCTGCCGCAGGGGCTGCGGGGCGCGGCGCTGGCCGCGGATTCGGACGGTCGCAAGGCCGCGTTGGAGCGGCGGGTGCCGGGTGGGGTCGGTGGGGCCACGCGGGCCAAGAAGGCTTCCCAGGGTGGGAAATCGGAGGCGCGTGAGGTCGTCGCGGGGGACGGCGACGAGCAGGCGGCGGCCGGGGCCGGTGCGGAGCATCGGGAGCGCGGCGCGGGGGCTCGTGAGGAGCGTCCGGCGCGGCGGGACTCGGCCGACGGTGACCGGGCGGCAGCGGTTGACGGGGTTGCCGCTGCCTCCGGGTCCGCCGAGCACGGTGGGGGAGTGCTGGATTCGGATTCGCGCGTCGAGGGCGCGGCCGGGCGGCGCGGCAGCGAAAACGGCACTCGGCGTAGGCAATCCGCGCCCGAGGATGCCGGAGCGAGGAAACGATCGGCGCAGGAGCGGGGCGATATGCGAGACAACGGCCGAACGCCCACCCGTCGCGGCGAGCATCGAACGACCGAGGCCCCAGCGGGCAACGGCCGCACCGCCGAGCGACGCCGCAATCTGGATCAGCCTACCGAGCGCTACCGGGTACGCCCGGAAGATCGGCTGCGGGCCAACAACTCTCGCTCCGAACGCGACCGCAACGGCGCACCGCGCGCGGCCCAGCCCCCCGAGCGCCGACGCACCACTGCCCGCAAAGGCAAACCCGCGCAGAAGAAACAGCAGGGCCCACCCCTGCTCGACGATGCGGCCCGGGCCCGCTACGAGGCGATCGCCCGCGAGCGCGCGGGTCTGCGCGCGGCCTGGGCGGCCTTCCGCATCCGCACCGACGATCTGCGCCGCGCCAATGCCGCGGCCCGCTACGAGGCCGTCGTGGAGGACGGATTCGACCGGGAGACAGCGCCGTTGACCGATCGCGGTTACGCCGGCGCGGGTGGCGGCCGGATGAACGTGGTCGGCCGTCCCGTCGAATACCGCGCCACCACAGCGCAGGTCGCGGGCCTGTGGCCCTGGTCGGTCGGCGCGGGCGCGCCGCTGATCGGCACCCCGCTCGGCTCGCATCTACACACCGGCGCACCGGTCTGCTTCGACCCGATGAACTGGTTCATGCGCGGCAGCTTCATCACCGCACCGAGCCTTTTCGTCCTGGGCCTCAACGGTTTCGGTAAATCGTCGCTGGTCCGCCGCATCGTCCTCGGTGGCGTCGCCCAGGGCATCACCCCGCTGATCCTGGCCGACGTCAAACCGGACTACCGCAAGCTGGTGGAACTGGTCGGCGGCCAGGTCATCGATCTGGGTTACGGTCACGGCAAACTCAATCCGCTCGCGGGCGGCGTCCTCGGCTCGGTCGTGCCGATGCTGTCGGACACACCCGCGCTGCAGATCCAGGTCACCCAGGAACTGCGCGCCCGCCAGGTGACGCTCATCGCCGGTCTGGTCGAACTCGTACGCGGGGCGCGCGTGCGCGACTACGAGGAGACGCTGATCTCCACCGCGCTGCGCATCCTCTACCGCGAGGGCAGCGGCTACGCTCCGGACAATCCGCCGATCATGGAGAATCTGCTCGAGGTGATCGTCGGCGGCGGTGAGGAATTGATGCTCGACGCCGGCGCGGACAATCTCGACGAGTACCACGAGGCCACCAAGGGCCTGCGCCGCTCACTGCGCGCGCTGACCCAGGGCCCGTTCGGCGCGGTGTTCAACGGCCAGACCACCGCCCCGATCGACACCTCGGCCGTCGCGGTGTGCATCGACGTCTCGCACATCCCCGCGGGCGACAAGAAGCTCAAGGCCGCGGTCATGCTGGCCTGCTGGGCCGACGGATTCGCCTCGGTGGAGGCCGCGCATGTGCTCGCCGACGCCAAACTCGGCCCGCAGCGCTACTTCCAGGTGGTCATGGACGAGCTGTGGCAGGTACTCGGCCTCGGCGACTTCATGATCGACCGCGTCGACGAGTTGACCCGCCTGAACCGCACCATCGCCACCGCGCTGATCATGATCAGCCACACCATCAAGGATCTGCAGTCGCTCGGTTCGGAGGCCGCGATCGCCAAGGCCCTGGGCTTCCTGGAACGCGCGCGCGCCAAGATCTTCGGCGCGCTGCCGCCGGAGGAGATCAAGCGACTGGATTCGACGGTGCCGTTCACCTCCGCCGAGGAGGAGATGGTGACCGGATGGTCGGCGCCCCAGGCGCTCACCGGTGAGGCGCTCAAACCGGGCCAGGCCCGTCCGCCCGCGCCCGGCACCGGCAAATTCCTGCTCAAGATCGGTGAGGATCGCCGCCCCGGCATCCCGTTCCACATGGAGTTCACCATCTCGGAGAAGGAAAGCGGAATTCACGAAACCAACCAGCGTTTCAGCGAGTTCACCGAATCCACCGCGCGCCGCGGTGACGAGGGGAGTGCCGCGTGAGATTGGACAAGCCTGTGATCCGGAGGGTGAGCCGATGATGCCGCACAGGTCGTATCGGAGAGTGTCGCCGGAGGTCCGGCGGGCCGCGGTGGAGCAGGTGATGGCGTTGACCGGCAAGCTGCGCAGCGAATCGGAGGCCTGCCGCGTGGTCGCCGAACAGATCGGCGTACACACCAATTCGGTGCGCAACTGGGTCCGGGCCGCCGAGGGGCCCAGTCTCGAGCGCATGGACGCGGGGGCGTTACGCCGCAAGGTCGCGCTGCTGCAACAGCAACTGGCCGCCGCGGCCGAAATGAACCGCACCCTGGTCGAAACCCTCAACGAAGCCAAACGCGCCACATGACTCCCGCCCATACCCGCGCACCCGCACCCGGTATTGGAGTCCGCACCTCTCGCCGCTTCCCGCGCGAGATGCGGACTCCAATACGGGGCGCGGCTGCCGCGCGATCTCGAAACGGGGCGGGGGTGCGGTGAATCCCAAGACCATGGTCTGGGCGGGGTTGGGAAGTGTGATCGGTTTGATCGCACTGGTTCTGGTGGTGGTGCTGCCCGCGTCTGAGGATCAGTGCGCGGATTCGCCGAGCGTGCCCGGCTCCGTGCTGCCCGGTGACCCACGGGCGCTCGGCGCGTCGGTGACCGCTTCGGGAGCCGCGGGCGTGACGCCGCCGGGAGTTACGGGTGCGACGTCGTCGGGAGCCGGGGGCGTGACCCCGACGGGGGCCGCCGGTGCGACGCCGTCGCAGGGACCCGCGGTGATCCCCGGCACGACGGCCGGTGGCGCGAATCAGCCCGCGGCGCTCGGGAATCCGACCGTCACCGGCGCGCCCTCGCTGGCGGCGGGGATCGCGCCCATTCGGCGGACCTGGCCGCTGCCCGCGGGCTCGTTCACCGTGTCGGACCCCTTCGGCGCGCGCGGCGGCACCCATCTCGGCGTCGACCTGGCCGCCGCGGACGGCACGCCGATCTTCTCCGTCGCGGACGGCATGGTGGTGGCCGCGGGTGCGGCGTCGGGATTCGGGAACTGGATCGTGATCGACTCCCTGGATGTGAACGGCCGCCCGTTCTCGGCGGTGTACGGCCACGAATGGGACAGCGGGGTGCTGGTGCGCGCGGGCCAGCCCGTGCGGGCCGGACAGCCGATCGGCAAGGTCGGCTCGGCGGGCGAATCCTCCGGTCCCCATCTGCATTTCGAGATCGTGCCCGGCGGTCGGCTCACCGGCGGCCACCAGATCGACCCGCTCCCTTGGCTCGACGGCGCGCCGACGCCGAATGCCGAGGGGGCCTGGCCGTTTTCGACCAACCCGCTGTGCAGTCGCGGCTTCGGCACCGCCGGTGGCGCGCTGGCCGACGGCAAGGTGCCGCCCGAACTCGAGATCTGGTATCGCCGCGCGGGTTCGCTGTGCCCGGAGATCACCCCGTCGATCCTGGCCGCACAGGGCAAGCAGGAATCCGGTTTTCGGCGCGGGCTCACCTCCCCGGCGGGCGCGCAGGGTCTGTCGCAGTTCCTGCCCACCACCGCCCGCGCGGCCGATCCCGATGACGGACAGCCGTATCTGCTCGACGCCGACGGCAACGGTTCGGCGAGTCTGTGGGACGACGGCGACGCGATCATCGCCCAGGGCCGCTATATGTGTTCGATCGCCCATCAGGTCGAACGCTGGATCGGTGAGGGCAAGGTGCACGGCGATGTGGTCCCGCTGGCCCTGGCGGCCTACAACGCCGGCGAGGGCGCGGTGCTCGCCTCGGGCGGTATGCCCAATCAGGTGGGCGCGCACTTCTCCGAGACCCAGCCCTATGTCGCCAATATCCTGGCGATGGAACCGCAATACCGTGCACCCGGCTCGATGGGCCGCTTCCAGCCCGAGGGCCGCTCCGACGGCAGCGAGATCGTCGAGGCCGCGCGGCAGTGGCTGGGCAGCCCGTATGTATGGGGCGGCGGGGGACCGCAGGGGCCGACCGGCGG
Source organism: Nocardia pseudobrasiliensis NBRC 108224 (assembly GCF_001613105.1). Classification (GTDB taxonomy): domain Bacteria; phylum Actinomycetota; class Actinomycetes; order Mycobacteriales; family Mycobacteriaceae; genus Nocardia; species Nocardia pseudobrasiliensis. Next base: position 7,272 of record NZ_BDBS01000079.1, read on the forward strand.
CGGATTCGACGGGCCGGGTCTGACCGCCGCCTCGGTCTTCGCCGCGTCCTCGGGCCGAATCGTGCTGCCCCGCACCGCCGAACAGCAGTGGGAGTCGGGCGCGGAGGTGCCGCTGCGCGGTGCGCGACCGGGGGATCTGGTGTTCTCCCGATTCGGTCCGCGCGGCCCGGCCGAGGTCGGAATCTATTCCGGCAACGGCTCGATGATCCGGGCGGCCGATCCGTCCGGCGTGCGCGAAACCCCGGTTCCCGGCGATGCGCGGCTGCGGAGGGTGCGATGAGGCGTCGATCGATGGCCGGACTCGGACACGCCGAGGTCACAGAGGCCGTGGCGACTCCCACCGGGCGGTCTCGGCGATTAGCCTGGATACCAGTGACGAGACGCGCGAATCTGGTGGTGATGCTGGTGGCGGGCATCGCGATGGTGTCGGCGGGATGCGGCGGAAGCGGCGGTGACACGGCGGAGTCCGTGCGTCCGCCCACGTCCACCGTGCGGCAGCTGGAGGCGGTTCCCGCGCCCGATCCGACCACACCCGACGGAGTCGCGGTCGCGGCGCTGAAGGAGATCTACACCTGGTATCCGGCCCGGGAGCCGCAGGGTAGTTCGATGGCGCGGGCGCGGAAATGGCTGGGGCCCAGCCTGATCCGCACCCTGGACACCCCGCCCAGCGGTGTCGACACCCCGAAACCGACACTGCAGTGGGCGGATTGGGGTAAGTCCGGCGCGACGGTCGAGGCGTTCGCCTTCGCGTCGGGGGAGAAGGCGCCGCCCGGCGGCGATCCGGACCACGAGCAGTACAAGATCGGGATCGAACAGACCGTCGTCTACCCGGACGGCCGCCGCCAGCAGCTGCCGCCCGCGACGGTCATCGCCACCGTCGCGCACACCCCCGACGGCTGGCGGCTCGACGGATTCCGGTGAGCGACAACAACGTATACGGTCACCTCAGGAGGCGGAGATGGCGAAGAAGGTGAAGGATCCGGCCGAACCGGGTCCCGATGTCACCCTGTACATGATCTATCTGGGCTTCGCGATCGTCGGAACCCTGTGGATCGCCCTGCATCTCGGCAACCAGATGGCGGTGACCAAGCAGAACATCCCGATCAACCCCATCGCGATCGTGGCGGGGCTGGTCCGGGGGCAGCTGCAGTGGCCGCGGGCCTCGACGGTCATCGTGCTGCTGGTTGTCGTCGCGTTGGCGGCGGTGGTGATCGTGCGACGCGAGCTGAAAAAGCGCAAGGGCAAGGGCAAACTCGCGGTCGACGACAAAGCCGGGTACATGGGTAACGGTGCCGCGATCGCTGCACTGACCGAATCGGGTGTGCGGGAGAAAGCCGATCAGATCGGGGTGCGCCTGGGTACGGACGATCCGCCGGGTGTGCCGATCGGCATGTCGGTTGCCGATGGGGTCATGCTTTACGGTTCGTACGAGGATTTGCATCTGGATATCTGGGGTCCGCGGCAGGGCAAGTCGACCTCACGGGTGATCCCGGCGATTCTGACCGCTATCGGTCCAGTGCTGGCCACTTCCAATAAGCGTGATGTGGTCGACGCGACGCGAGATGTGCGCGCTGCCAAGGGCTCTCAGGTTTTCGTCTTCGACCCGCAAGGTGTAGCCGACGAGCCAGCGAACTGGTTCTGGGATCCGTTGAGCTGGGTTGATGCCCGTCGCGAAGGCTGCGAGATGCGGGCGGCAAGGTTGGCTGGCCATTTCGCCGACGGCGACGACGGCAGCAGTGGATCGTCATCCGATGGCGACGGTAAGTTCTTCGAGCAGGAGGCCGAAGATCTGCTGGCTGGCCTGTTCCTGGCTGCGGCCGTAGCTGGGCGGCCAATCGTCCAGGTATGGGACTGGGTGACCAATCCGAGTGACAGTGAGCCGATTCAGCTTCTGCGCGCGGAGCGTCACCATTTCAGCGCTTCGGGTTTGTCGGCGCAGTACAACACCGATCCTCGAATGCGCAGCGGCATCTTCGGCATGGCCAAGAAAATGGTCCGCTGCTTGAAGCTGTCGAATGTGCACCCGTGGATCACCCCCGGCGGTGACCGCCGCGAATTCGACGAACTCGATTTCATCGAGCGCAACGGCACCCTGTACAGCCTGTCACTGGAGGGCCGAGGCTCTGCGGCCCCGTTGGTGAGCGCGCTGACCGAGGCCGTGATCGATGTCGCGATGCGCAAGGCCGCTCATTCGCATGGTGGCCGCCTGCCGATCCCGTTGCTGGCCGTATTGGACGAGGCTGCCAACGTAGTGCGCTGGAAAGATCTTCCCAAGCAGTACAGTCACTTTGGCTCACGCGGAATCGTGGTTATGACGGTGCTGCAGTCCTGGGCGCAGGGCGCTCGTTGCTGGGGCCCCGACGGTATGGACGCCCTGTGGGCGGCGGCGAATATCAAGGTCCTCGGCAGCGGTGTCGACGATACGAAATTCTTGCAGGAACGCTCAGAGGCGATCGGCGAGTACGACGTGATCTCACAGTCGGTGTCGGAATCGTCGGGTGGCAAGAGCTATTCACGGTCACTGGGGTCGTCGAAGACCTTCAGTGTCAATGCGCTGGCTACTCTTCCGCGCGGCCGAGCGATTGTATTCTCCTCCGGCACACCCGCTGTGCTGGTTCGGACGGTTCCGTGGTGGGAGGGCGAGTACGCTGACGCGGTGCGGCAGTCGATCGACCGACACGACCCGCAAAGCATGCGCAGAACGACGATGAGCGATCTGGTGGACGAGCGCGGGCTTACCGATGTCAACCCGCCGCAAACATTCGGGCAGCCCGAGGAGGTTCGGCCGCTGTGAACGACCAGCAGCAAGACATGATCTATTCGAACGTGGTCGAGTTCGTGGAGAACTACCTGAGTCTCGTCTACCGGCGACAGGTCACGGACCTCAGCGATACGGTATGGTGCCCGGAGTGGTGGAAGCATGCCGAGGCTGCGATGCGGCTGGAGGCGCTGTGGCGAGCCTGGGAGTATTTGCGTCAAGACGGGAAGACCGGAATGAGCGTATGGTTCCTCGACCACGCCGATCCGCATATGACCAAGCTGTTCGATCCAAAAGGCCCGTTCAAATACTGCAGCGTACGTAACGGCCACAAGGATATGCTCAGTCCGCTGCCGCTGAAATCGCCGCAGCAGGGCTTGTTCGGTGACCCCACCGTCGATCCGGCTACCGGGGATTTCCGGTCCTGAATCGCCCTGGCCCGCAAGGAGATTCCGGACGGCTGCGGATTTCTGTCCGCAGCTGACCGAGTCCCACAAGGAGCAGGTCAGCGGTGGCTCTGCTCCATGCCGAGGCTCATGCCCATACCCAGCTCCTGCTGGCGCCCGCGCGTAACATGCGGCGGTTCTTTGGGCTTGTCGCTGATAGCTGCTGTGGGCGGCTGAGCCTGACTGACCTCCATGAGCATGCGTACCGCGGCCACATCCGGGGCGATGCCGATCCGCGCCAGATGCGCTGCCAAGGCGGTGCGCCGCTCGACAGAGTCGTAGCGGCCCATCTCCTTGACTTTGTCCTTCGCGGCGGCCTGTGCGGCCATGCGAGTGGCGTTGGCTTGAGCAGCGAACCGGTCCTTCTCGAGGTTGACACCCTTGTCCAGTGGGGGTCGCTCGAGCATCCGGGCCAACTCCAGATTGCGCGGGTCCTTGGCCTTGGCTTCACGGGCCTCGCGCAGGGCCAACTCCTTGGCGTCTTTGATGCGCGCCTCGGTAACCTTGACGCGGGCCTCGGCTTCCTTCTGGCCACGTTCCCGGGTGCGCAGTGCGACCAAGGTCGCAAGCTGCAACATTTGCCTCATCAAAGCCGCTGTCTCGCGGCCGATGTCGTCGAGTTCCTCGGCCATTGCCTGCTCCCCGATGCTGCAGTGATCACTATGGATGATTGTGGTGCTTCGTCAGGGACATCGCCACGGAAACGGTGGTTCTTGCGGCGGTATCCCTCCTGCAAACGCGGACACCAAGCACTCGATGAGGTAGTCCTACCCGGTGGGGCGGTTTCTACCTCGCTTCGTACTCTGTTCTACGAGATTACCAGCGAAAACGCAGGGCAGCCTTACTCGCGTTGTGCAACAACAGCATATAACGCACATTTCCGACAGGTGCCTCGAAGTGCCGGATGTTCTCCAGCATAAGGATGCCCTAACCGGAGCGGTCGTGGCCAGACCGACACGATGCCATTTCGCTGCCCCGACAGGGCATCTCACCGCCCTTCGGCGGTAGGCGGCGCGCCGGTCCGCGACACGCCGACGTACCGGCGCGAAAGCCGCCGACGCTCAGCCGATCTTGACCGATTCGAAGGTCACCGGCTGGTTGGGCTTACCGCCGCCGGGCCGCGGGTCCATCGAGCCGTCGTCGCCGATCGCGGCGATCTTGTCCAGCGTCTTCATGCCGGCGTCGTCGACCGTGCCGAAGATGGTGTACTGCGGCGGAAGCTGGGAATCACCGGTGAGCAGGAAGAACTGGCTGCCGTTGGTGCCGGGTCCGGCATTGGCCATCGCGATGGTGCCGCGCTTGTAGAGCACGGGCATGTTCGCGTTCGGATCGTCCGGGCCGGAGTACTGATCGGTCGGGTACTCGTTGTCGAAAACGTAGCCGGGACCGCCCTTACCGGTGCCGGTCGGATCGCCGCACTGCAGCATCTGCAGGCCTTTGGTGCTCAGGCGGTGGCACGGCGCGCCGTCGAAGTAGTGCTGGCTCACCAGGCTGGCGAAACTGTTGACGGTGCAGGGGGATTCGCCGCGGTCGAGTTTCAGGCCGATCGGTCCCTGATTGGTCGTGATGGTGACCGCCTCCAGACCCTTGGCGACAATGCCGTCGCCGTTGGGCTTCTGGACGGGTTTGGCGGCCTCGCCGCCGTCGCGGTAGGTGCAGGTGACCGTCGCGGGCTTCTCCTTGAGCGCGGGCGGGGGCGCGGCCTCGGGAGTGCTGGTCTGCGACGAGTCGGAAGCCTGGGAGGCTTTGTTCTTGTCGTCGTCGCCGCGCGTCAGGTAATAGATGCCCACACCCGCCGCGACCACGACGACCACGCCGAGCACCGAGCCGGCGATGGTGAGCTGCTTGCGTCGGCGGTTCCGCTCGGCCTGCCGGGCCAGTCGCCGCTCGAGCTTGCGTTTCGCCGCCGCCCGCCGCTGTTCGTTAGTCGGCACTACCGATTCCTCCCGTGATGGTCTGCTGTCGGCATAAGAGTGTGCCATCACTTCCTGAGATGAGACCTAACGTTGTGAACCGACCCGTACAATCGCCGACCCGGAACCGGTTGGACTTGGTGCGTACGGGTTTGAAAGACTGGACGATCGTGACCAAGGCCAGCAGCTTCACCGCCCCGAAGGGGATACCGGATTACGTGCCGCCCGGCTCGGCGGAGTTCGTCGCCGTGCGCGACGCGCTCGTGCACTCGGCCCGGCTGGCCGGGTACGGACATGTCGAGCTGCCGATCTTCGAGGACACCGCGCTGTTCGCGCGCGGGGTCGGCGAATCCACCGACGTGGTCAGCAAGGAGATGTACACCTTCGCCGACCGGGGCGAGCGCAGTGTGACGCTGCGGCCGGAAGGTACGGCCGGGGTGATGCGCGCGGTCATCGAGCACGGTCTCGACCGCGGGCAGCTGCCCGCGAAGCTGTATTACTCCGGCCCGTTCTTCCGCTACGAGCGGCCGCAGGCCGGGCGCTACCGGCAGCTGCAGCAGGTCGGGGTCGAGGCCATCGGCGTGGATGATCCGGCGCTGGACGCCGAGGTCATCGCGATCGCCGACGCCGGTTTCCGCTCGCTCGGACTGGACGGTTTCCGGCTCGAGATCACCTCCCTCGGCGACGACACCTGTCGTCCGCAGTATCGGCAGCTGCTGCAGGAGTTCCTGTTCGCGCTGCCGCTGGACGAGGAGACCCGCCGCCGCGCCGAGATCAATCCGCTGCGCGTGCTCGACGACAAGCGCCCGGAGGTCCGGGAGATGACCGCCGCCGCGCCGCTCATGCTCGACCACCTGTCCGATTCGGCCAAGGTGCACTTCGAGCAGGTACTCGGCTATCTGGACGCGCTGGGCGTGCCCTATGTGGTCAATCCGCGGATGGTGCGCGGGCTGGACTACTACACCAAGACGACCTTCGAATTCGTGCACGACGGTCTGGGCGCGCAGTCCGGTATCGGAGGCGGCGGGCGCTACGACGGGCTGATGGCCCAGCTGGGCGGGCAGCCGCTGTCGGGTATCGGCTTCGGCCTGGGCGTGGACCGTACGGTGCTGGCGCTGCGGGCCGAGGGTAAGACGGCGGGCGAACCGGCGCGGGTGGACGTATTCGGGGTGCCGCTGGGCGAGGCCGCCAAGTCTCGGTTGGTGGTGCTGGCCGCGCAGCTGCGGGCCGCGGGCATTCGCGTGGATCTGGCCTACGGTGGGCGCGGGGTGAAGGGCGCGATGAAGGCGGCCGATCGCTCCGGCGCGAAATACGCTCTGGTGCTGGGTGATCGGGATCTGGCCGAGGGCGAGATCGGGCTGAAGGAACTGGCCACCGGCGACCAGCGGCAGATACCTATCGACGAGGCGGTCTCGGCCGTCTCGGCAGCGTTGGCGGCCGATCGGTAGTACGGTCACGATCATGCCCCGGCCCGGCCGGGGCGCGATCCCACTCGACGAATGTGGACGTGTGACTGAACAACCGAATTCCCCTGTGCCGCAACCGGTCGGACTGGACCTGATCGCACCGGAGATGGTCGCGCCGATGCTGCGCCGACTGACTCTGGCCGCGATCGGCGCGGGCGTGGTGACGATGATCGTGCTCGCCCTGCTGGTGAGCTGGCCGATCGCGATTCTGGCCGGACTGGTCCTGAGCGCGCCGACCGCGATCTACGCCATGGCCGTCCAGCGGCGGCGAATGTGGCTGGCGGGCAGCGAACTTCGCGTGCGCACCGCATTCGGATCGCGCACCCTCGACGTCGCCGCGGCCACCGGGGTGGAGGTGCTGGTCTACTCCGGCCGCCTGAGCCGCATCGTCCTGCGCATCACCGCGGGCCCCGACAGCCAGATAGTCCCGCTGGCCATGTACACCGACGCGGGCAGCGGCCGCGAACTGCACATCCTGGGCTTGCGCACCCTCGCCGACGCCCTGGCCCGCAGCGAACTCGCCGCCGCCCTGTCGGTTTCCTCGGTCCTGATCGGCCAACTCCGCGCCGAGGCCCGCGACGCACCCCTGGGCGAACGCCCGTTATACCGGGCGGTCCAACTGGTCCGCGAACGCGACAGCGTCCAACCGATAGTCCTCGGCGACCGAGACATAGCCACCCTCTCCTGACCAGCCGTTGTATTTCCGTCGCGCAGGGTAGCCGAGCGAAATATGTTGCGGCTGCGTTGGTTTGTCGATACGTGTCTACTTGCTCACGCTGGACGGTTGCCGGGGAAGTGCGGGACTAGGGTTGGTGGCGAGGTCCGAAGCGTTCGAGGACATGAGGAGTCGACGTGAGTGCTGCTGCCCGCACGCCCGTGACGGTTACCGTGACCGGGGCCGCCGGTCAGATCGCCTACGGTTTGCTGTTCCGGATCGCCTCCGGGGCGATGCTGGGGGAGCGGACGCCGGTGCGGTTGCGGCTGTTGGAGATTCCGGCCGCGGTCGGGGCACTCGAGGGTGTGGCGATGGAGCTCGAGGACGGGGCGTTCCCGCTGCTCGAGTCGATCGATATCAGCGATGATCCGTGGGTCGGCTTCGCCGATGCGAATATCGCGCTGCTGGTGGGCGCGCGCCCCCGCACGGCGGGGATGGAGCGGTCGGATCTGCTCGCCGCCAACGGGCCGATCTTCACCGATCAGGGCGCGGCCATCAACGCCAGCGCCGCGGCGGATGTGAAGGTGCTGCTGGTCGGTAATCCGGCCAATACCAATGCCTATATCGCGATGAGCAATGCCCCGGATGTGCCGTCCGAGCGGTTCACCGCCATGACCCGCCTCGACCACAATCGCGCGATCGCCCAGCTGGCCAAGCGCACCGGTATGCCCGCCGCGGAGATCGCGCGGGTCAGCGTGTGGGGCAATCACTCCGCGACGCAGTATCCCGATCTGTCGCACGCCACCATCGCGGGCCGCCCGGCGCTCGAACTCGTCGACGAGCAGTGGGTGCGCGCGGATTTCGTTCCGACCGTCCAGCAGCGCGGCACCGCCATCATCGCCGCCCGCGGCGCGTCCTCGGCCGCCAGTGCGGCCAGCGCCGCCATCGACCACATCCGCGACTGGGCGCTGGGCACCCCGACCGGCGACTGGGTGTCGATGGCCGTGCCCTCCGACGGCTCCTACGGCGTGCCGGAGGGTCTGATCAGCTCGTTCCCGGTCACCTGCCAGGGCGGCGAGTACACGATCGTGCCGGATCTGGAACTCGACGAATTCGCCCGCGAGCGCATCGAACTCAGCGTCGCCGAACTGGCGGCCGAGCGCGACGCGGTCATCGATCTGGGCTTCGCCAAGCGCCGCTGACTCAGCCGCATTTGGCGATGACCGAGTTGCCGTAGCGCTCGATGTTCGCGATCTTCTTCGGCAGCGGTTCGGTATCGGCCCCCGGGACGTACGGATAGCGGAAACCGACGATCACATCGGTCACACCCTTGTCCTCGAGCCGCTTGATGCCGTCGGGGGTGTAGGCGTCCAGTGAGGCGACGTGAATCTCGAACGGGCCCGATTCGTCACGCTCCCTGCGCAATTCGTCGAGCCGGGCCAGCATGCGATCGAGCTCCTCGGGAGCGCCGCCCGCGTGCATCCACCCGTCGCACAGTCGCACCGCGCGACGCAGCGCGGCATCGCTGTGCCCGCCGACCAGGATCGGCAGCGGTTCGGTCGGCGTCGGCGTGATCTTGATCTTCGGGATGTCGTAGAACTCGCCGTGGTACTCGAAATACCCACCCCGGCACAGCCCGCGCACGATCTCGATGCATTCGTCCATCCGCTTACCGCGCTTGTCGAACGGCACGCCCATGATCTGGAAGTCCTCCGGCCACGGGCTGATGCCGACGCCGAGGGAGAACCGGTTGCCGCTCAGGGCTGCGATCGAGGCGGCCTGCTTGGCCACCAGTACCGGCGGGCGGATCGGCAGTTTGATCACGAACGGGGTGTAGCGCAGCCGCGTGGTCGCGGCCGCCAGCGCCGCCGACAGCACGAAGGCCTCGATGAACGGCTTGTCGTCGAGGAACTCCCGATTGCCGTCGGGCGTGTAGGGATAGGTCGAATCCGATTCGGCCGGATAGGCCACCGAGTCGGCGATCGACATGCTGTGGAACCCGGCGGCCTCGGCGGCCTGGGCCAGCGGGATGTAGTACGACGGGTCGGTCATCGCCTCCGCGTAGGTGAAGCGCATCGGTGTCCTCTCGCAGTGCCCGTACCTCGGGCAAAAACTAGAACAGATTCTAATTCTGCTCGCGATGCTAGCTCGCGCACCCTGCTCGTGGCCCTATTTTCGCCGGGACATGCCATTGCCGATGGTTGATGACACCTGTTCTAATCACGCTGAGCCGCTCGAATCAGTTCCGAAGGAGATTTCGCATGACGATCGCCATCACCGGGTCCGCCTCGGGCATCGGCGCCGCCACCGCGGCCGCACTGTCGGCGGCCGGACACGACATCATCGGCATCGACGTGCGCGATGCCGAGGTCGTCGCGGATCTGTCCGGCCCCGAGGGCCGGTCGGCCGCGATCGAGGGCGTGCTCGAGCGCTGCGGCGGCGTGCTCGACGGCGCGGTGCTGTGCGCCGGAATCGGCCCGCACACACCGGATCCGCTGCGGCTGATCGATATCAACTATCACGGTGCGGTCGCCCTCCTCGACGGCCTGCTGCCCGCGCTGCGCAAGGGTGAGAAACCCGCGGTCGTTGTGGTGTCCTCGGTGGCCTCCACCCAGTCGAAATGGGCCGAGAATCCGCTGTCCACGGCCGCGGACCGCGATGCCGTCGCCAAGGCGCTGGAACCGGCCGGCGACTACGCCGGACATCTGGCCTACGCGTGGTCGAAGAACGCGCTGACCGTCGCGGTCCGCGAGCGCGCGGTCGACTGGGGTGCGGCCGGGGTGCGCCTGAACACGGTCGCCCCCGGCTCGGTCACCACGCCGCTGCTGCAGGCCGGACTCGACGATCCGCGCTACGGCGAGCTCATCCGCGGCTTCACCGCGCCCATCGCGCGCAATGGCGAACCGGGCGAAATCGCCTCGCTCATCGCCTATCTGCTCGGTCCGCAGGCCGGTTTCATCCACGGCGCGCAGTTCGTCATCGATGGCGGAATGGACGCCATGCTGCGTCCGAGTACCTTCTGACCGGCCCCGACGTTCCCTCCGGTCGACTCTGCTGCGAGAATGATCCGGGCGAAACGACCGCCCGGACGTGTCCGACACGCCACGGATGTAGGCATGGCATTGCTCTCCGGTAACCGTGGCGCGGTAAAACGGAACAGCACATGCGGGGGCGATCGGAAAGGCAGGACGTTGACGCTCGGTTCCGGGTTGTCCGAGGTGTCGGCACCTTCACCACTGCTGCGTGGGCCCGAGGCGGCCCGACCGCGCACCCTGGTCGACATCCTGGCCGCCACGGCCCTCGATCATCCGGACGCACCCGCGATCGATGACGGCGCCGACGTCCTGACCTACAGCGAACTGCTCGACGAGATCGACGAGACCGTGGACCGGCTGCGCGCGGTGGGGGTGCGCGCCGGTGACCGTGTCGGCGTTCGCATTCCGTCCGGGACCAGCGAGCTGTATGTGACCATCCTGGCCGTCCTGCACGCCGGTGCGGCCTACGTTCCGGTCGACGCCGACGATCCCGACGAGCGGGCCCGGCTGGTCTTCGGCGAGGCCGCGATCAACGCCCTGGTCACCGCCGAGGGCATTACCGCGGTGAACGAAACCGGCGGCGCCCGGCCGGGTTCCACGGCCACGCCCGATCCGGGTGACGACGCCTGGATCATCTTCACCTCCGGCTCCACCGGAACGCCCAAGGGCGTCGCGGTCACCCACCGCAATGCCGCCGCCTTCGTCGACGCCGAGGCGCGACTGTTCCTGCGGGACAATCCGATCGGCCCCGGCGATCGCGTATTGGCCGGGCTCTCGGTCGCATTCGACGCCTCGTGCGAGGAGATGTGGCTGGCCTGGCGACACGGCGCCTGCCTGGTCCCGGCCCCGCGCGCGCTGGTGCGCAGCGGTATGGATCTGGGCCCGTGGCTCGAACGCCGCGCGATCAGCATCGTCTCGACCGTGCCCACGCTGGCCGCGATGTGGCCCGCCGAAGCGCTGGAGGCGGTGCGGCTGTTGATCTTCGGCGGCGAGGCGGTGCCGCCCGAACTGGCCGAGCGGCTCGCCGGGACCGACGATCGCGAGGTCTGGAACACCTACGGCCCGACCGAGGCCACCGTCGTCGCCTGTGCCGCTCAGCTGACCGGCGAGGGTCCGGTGCGGATCGGGCTGCCGCTGGACGGCTGGGATCTGGCCGTGGTGGACGGATCCGGAAACGCGGTGGGGGAGGGCGAATCCGGGGAGCTGGTGATCGGCGGGGTCGGCCTGGCCCGCTATCTGGATCCGGCCAAGGACGCCGAGAAGTACGCGCCCATGCCGTCGCTGGGTTGGCAGCGGGCCTATCGCAGTGGTGATCTGGTCCGCAACGAGAGCGCCGGACTGATCTTCCTGGGCCGTGCCGATGATCAGGTCAAGATCGGCGGCCGCCGCATCGAACTCGGCGAGCTCGACAACGCGCTGCAGAATCTGCCCGGGGTCACCGCCGCGGCCGCCGCCGTGCGAACCACCAAGGCGGGCAACAAGATTCTGGTCGGCTATCTGGCCAGCGCCGATCCCGACTTCGACGTACCCGCCGCCCGCGCTCTGCTGGGCGAGAGCCTGCCCGCGCCGCTGGTACCGCGCCTGGCGGTGCTGACCGAATTGCCCACGCGCACCTCGGGCAAGGTCGACCGCGACGCCCTGCCATGGCCCCTGCCGGGGGCCGAATCCGAACCCGCGCACGGTCTGACGGGGACCGCGCAGTGGGTGGCCGAACAGTGGAATGCGGTACTGGGAGCCGATATTTCGGGTCCGGACGCGGACTTCTTCGATCTGGGCGGCGGTTCGCTGTCGGCCGCGCAGTTGGTGACCGCGCTGCGCGAACGCTTTCCGCAGGTCACCGTCGCCGATCTGTACGACCATCCGCGCCTGGGCGCGCTGGCCGATCTGCTCGATGCCGCGGAACCGGTCCCGGAGGTCGAACCGCGACTGGTCGCGCCCACGCCGCGGCTCGCGCAGTGGACGCAGGTGGCCGCGCTGATTCCATTGACGACTCTCACCGGACTGCAATGGCTGACCTGGTTGGCCATCGTCACCAATATCGCGACCCGATCCGGGGCGCTGCCGTGGATGCCGGAGCTGTCGTGGTGGTGGGCGGTGGCCGGATTCGTGCTGTTCATCTCCCCACCCGGCCGCATGGCGATCTGTGTCGCCGGGGCGCGGGTGCTGTTGCGCGGCGTGCGGCCGGGTAGTTATCCGCGCGGCGGATCGGTACATCTGCGCCTGTGGGCGGCGGTGCGGCTGTCGGAGGCCAGCGGTGCGGAAAACCTTTCCGGCGCACCGTGGATGGTGCCGTTCGCCCGTGCGCTGGGCGCGAAGGTCGGCAAGGGCGTGGATCTGCACACCCTGCCGCCGGTGACCGGGATGCTCGAACTCGGCGACGGGTGCAGTGTCGAGCCGGAGGTCGATCTGGCCGGATATTGGATCGACGGCGATCGCGTGCATATCGGGCCGATTCGGATCGGCGCGGGTGCGGTCGTCGGCTCGCGTTCGACGCTGCTGCCCGGCGCGGTGGTCGGGAAGAACGCCGTGGTCGCTCCGGGTTCGGCGGTGTTCCGCAAGGTCAAGGCCGGACAGGAGTGGGCCGGATCCCCGGCGGTGAAGGTCGGCAAGGCCGAATATCCGTGGCCCGCGCACACTCCGCCGCGCGCGACGCGCTGGGTCGTGGTTTTCGGAATCACCTCGATGGTGCTGGCCGCGCTGCCCATTGTCGGGCTGGGCGCGGGCGGGGGATTGATCGCCTGGTGGATCAGCGATGAGCGCACCCTGCCCGCCGCGCTCGGGCACGCCTTCGCGATCCTGCCGGTGGCGACCGTGCTGAGTCTGGGCGTTTTCGCCGCGCTGACCGTGATCGCGGTCCGACTGCTGAGCATCGGCCTGAGCGAGGGCTACCATCCCGTGCGCAGCCGTATCGGCTGGCAGGCATGGGCGACCGAGCGGCTGATGGATTCCGCGCGTACGTTCCTGTTCCCGCTGTACGCGAGCCTGTTGACGCCGCTGTGGTTGCGGCTGCTGGGCGCACAGGTCGGCAAGGGCGTGGAGGCCTCGACGGTCCTGCTGCTGCCGAAGTTCACCACCGTCGCCGACGGCGCGTTCCTCGCCGACGACACCATGATCGCCAGTTATGAACTGGGCGGCGGCTGGATGCGCATCGGCGGGGCGAAGGTCGGCAAGCGGGCGTTCCTGGGCAATTCCGGTATGACCGCACCCGGTCGCCGGGTACCGAAGAACGGTCTGGTCGCGGTGCTGTCGGCCGCGCCGGAGAAGGCCAAGGCGGGTTCGTCGTGGCTGGGCAGCCCGCCGGTTCGATTGCGGCGCAAGGCCGGTGAGTCCGATACCGCGCGGACCTTCGATCCGTCGCTGCGGTTGAAGGCGGCGCGCGCGATCGTGGAGACCTGCCGATTGATTCCGGTCATGGTGACCTTCGGCGTCGGGCTCGGCGTGTTGTTCGCGCTGGCGTGGCTGGCCGAGGACACCGGATTCTGGTTCGCCGCACTGCTGTCGGGTGTGGTGCTGCTCGCGGCCGGTGTGCTGGCCGGATTCCTCGCGGTGGCCGCGAAGTGGCTGGTGGTCGGGCAGATCGAGCGTGAGGAACATCCGCTCTGGAGTTCGTTCGTGTGGCGCAACGAGGTGGCGGACGCATTCGTGGAAACCGTTGCGGCCCCGTGGTTCGCGCGCGCCGCGACCGGGACCGCGGTGATGAACATCTGGCTGCGCGGCCTCGGCGCGAAGATCGGGCGCGGGGTGTGGTGCGAGTCGTACTGGCTGCCCGAGGCGGATCTGGTGACCCTCGGCGACGGGGCGACCGTGGAACGCGGTTGTGTCGTTCAGACACATTTGTTCCATGATCGAATCATGGCGATGGATACGGTGACCCTGGAGGCGGGCGCGACGCTCGGCCCGCACTGCGTGGCGCTGCCCGCCGCGCGCATCGGCGCGGGCGCGACCGTCGGACCGGCCTCGCTGGTCATGCGCGGCGATACGGTGCCGCCGTCGACCCGCTGGTGGGGCAATCCGATCGCGCCCTGGCCGGAGCGGTGATGACGGACAAGTTCTACGAGGAACCGATCGACGACTATTTGCCGCAGAACGGCAATCGCGGCTATCGGGTGTCGCGCTATGAGCTCGAACTGGAATACAAGGTCGCGAGCAACCGGCTCGCGGGGCGGGCCACGCTCACCGCGGTGACCACCGAGGTGCGGTCGCGATTCGCGCTGGATCTGTCCCAATCCCTCGGGGTGGCCAAGGTTTTCGTCAACGGAGCCAAGGCGGCCCGGTACGTCCACCAGCGCGGCAAGCTGACGATCACTCCGGCACAACGGATTCCGGCGGGCGGTGTGCTGGCGATCGTGGTGCAGTACGCCGGTACGCCGCGGCCGATTCGCGGGCCGTGGGGCGAGGTCGGCTGGGAGGAGCTGACCGAGGGTGTGCTGGTGGCCGGGCAGCCCAACGGCGCCGCCTCGTGGTTTCCGTGTGACGATCACCCCGGGGCCAAGGCGAGCTACCGGATCTCGATCACCGCCGATTCGCCGTACTACGTGGTCGCCAATGGCACATTGACGCACAAGCGGGTTCGGGCGAGTCAGACGACGTGGGTGTATGAGGCGCCCGAGCCGATGGCGACCTATCTGGCGACCGTGCAGATCGGACCGTATCAGCGGCATCGCATCGGTACCGACGATCGGGTGCCGATGCAGGCGGTGTTGCCTGCGCGACTGCGGGCTCGGTTCGATCACGACTTCGGGCGGCAGCCGCAGATGATGGCGGAGTTCCAGCGGCGGTTCGGCCCGTATCCGTTCGAGGGGTACACGGTCGTGGTGACCGATGACGATCTCGAGATTCCGCTGGAGGCACAGGGATTGTCGATCTTCGGCGCGAATCACTGCGATGGTGAGCGCGGCGCCGAGCGACTGATCGCGCACGAGTTGGCCCATCAGTGGTTCGGGAACAGTCTGACGCTGCGGCGGTGGCGCGATATCTGGTTGCACGAGGGTTTCGCCTGCTATGCGGAGTGGATCTGGTCGGAGGCAGCCGGCGGGCCGAGCGCCGATGTCATGGCCCGCGAGGCGCATCAACTCATGTCCCGGCGGCCGCGCGATATCGTGCTGGCCGATCCGGGTCCGGCCGCGATGTTCGACGATCGGATCTACAAGCGCGGGGCGCTGACCCTGCACGCGCTGCGGCGGACGCTGGGTGATACGAAATTCTTCGCGCTGCTACAGGATTGGACCGCGCGGTATCGGCACGGATCGGTCAGTACCGAGGAATTCACCGATCTGGCAAGCCATTACGCCGATGCGTCGTTGCGGCCGCTGTGGGACGCCTGGCTGTTCGCGAAGCCGCTGCCCGCACTGCCGTAATTCGCACTTGACTTGGAGTGCACTCCAGCATTTAGCGTTCCGGTGACAGCCATTCATACGCAGAGGGATCTGGTCATGGAACTGGGATTTCATCTTCCGATCTTCGATATCGACGGTGGGACCGGGGCGATCGCGGGCGAGCTGGCCCGAGTGGGCGCGGCCGCGGAAGAGGTGGGGGCGACCTGGTTGTCGTTCATGGACCACTACTTTCAGATCGCCCCCACCGGACTGCCCGCCGAGTCCAATATGCTCGAGGGCTACACCACCCTCGGCTATCTGGCCGCGCACACCAGCCGGGTCGAACTGGGCCTGCTGGTCACCGGCGTGACCTATCGGCATCCCGGCCTGCTCGCCAAGATCGTCACCACCCTGGACGTACTGTCCGGCGGCCGGGCGGTTCTGGGCCTGGGCGCGGCCTGGTTCGATCGGGAACATCACGGCCTCGGCGTACCGTTCCCGCCGCTCGCCGAGCGCTTCGAACGACTCGAGGAGGCCCTGCGCATCTGCGCCCAGATGTGGGACCCCGCCGACAACGGCCCCTTCGACGGCAAGTACTACCACCTGGCCGAAACCCTGTGCTCCCCCCAGCCCATCCACCGCCCGAAGGTCCTCATCGGCGGTAGCGGCGAAAAGAAGACCCTCCGCCTGGTGGCCCAATACGGCGACGCCTGCAACCTCTTCGCCACCGCCCCCGAAGACGTGGCCCACAAACTCGACGTCCTGCGCCGCCACTGCGCCGCCGCGGACCGCGACTACAACACCATCCGCATCACGGTCCTGGCCAACAACCCCCGCCCGACTCCGGACACCCGCGACGAATTCGTCCGCGCGATGGCCGATTACGCGAAGCTCGGCGTCCATACGGTCATCGTCACCCCGACCACGGGCGCACCGGCCGCCTGGATCGAGGGCATGGGACCGGCGGTGCGTCAACTCGCCGAACTGGGTTGATGCCGTAGGTATTCGGCGAGGATTTCGTCAGCCGTCTTGATCCACGAGGGCGACATAGCGCTGTAGGTAGTGCGGCCAGCCGCCCTGTTCGCCGACGCCCGCCCGCACCGCTTCCCAGCCGTCTCCGTGGCGTTCGATATTGCGGTGTTCGAGCTCGACACGCGTGCGGTCCGCGGTTTCGGCGATGAAGCGGACTTCTACCTCGCTGGTCTTGGCGGGGTCGGTTTCGATCTGCCAGTGGCCGTTGATGTCCCAGCTGAACACGAGTCGGTTCGGCGGCTCGTACGCCAGCACTCGCGCCCACCGGCACACGCTGCCGTCCTCGCCTCGGTCGTAGATGTGTCCGCCGACCCGCGGCTCGAACACCGTCTCGGCGATCGGGACGGTCAGCAGGTTGTGCTCGCGCGGTTTGATCGCGTCGAACCGTTCGGTGAACAGTGCGAACGCGCGCTCCACTGGCGCGTTGACAACGATCTGCAGCTGCACCGGATCGGCTTGGGTGTGTGTCATGACTTCTCCCGAATGTTCCTCGACTACTTGTTGATACGTGGCGAGGGCCCGGCTCCAGAACCGGTCGAGTTGTGCGCGTAGTGCGCCCATCCCGTCCGGATTCAACTGGTAGATCCGGCGCGTTCCGACGGCTCGATCCAGCACCAGCCCCGCGTCTTTGAGCACCTTCAAATGCTGCGAAACCGCCGGGCGGCTGATCGGCAGCGCACTGGCGAGCTCGCCGACCGCCTGCGGCCTCTCGGCCAGGCGCTCCACGATCGTGCGCCGCATCCGATCCGCTAGCGCACCCCATTCATCACTACTACGGTAAGTATCTACGAACCGTAAGTAGACGCTTACCCTTGCGGATTGTCAATGCCATCGTCGCGGCGGTTGCTCATGACGAGCAACACCACGGAGGCGTGGCGTATCGCGGTCGAGGCTGTTCCCGGACGTTGGCCGCCGCACCGGATCCGGTCGGCTACGGTCGCGATGTCGCCGATTCCGATATCGACGAACCGCCGGGCACGGTCCTCGATCACTTCCGGGTCGACGACAACGGGAGCCGACCGACTCCATCCGCGGAGATTCGGCGTAAAGGTGATGGCCTATGGCGGAAATGTCCGCCCCCGCCGAGTAATCGACTCGCGTCCGATCTGTTGTTCCGGCGATCGTTGCCGGAAAGTCCATGGGCCGAACCACTCCCCCCAAGTCGTCGAGAGCGCGGAACAATCCGATTGCTCGGGCCGCCGACTATCGGCGACGGCCCGGGACGCTCGGTTCAAGGCACGCGGCACTGGCGTTCAGGTCCTGCCGATTTCGACTCAGGACAGGTCCGATGGAGCGGACGGTTCGACCGTATGGTGTTGGTGCACCGAACGTTTCGGCCCAGAATCTTGTGATCCGGGCCGAAACATGTTGGGGCTCAGCGACTCAGAACTGGTCCATCTCGTAATCGTTGATGATCTCGTCCGAGTGGGTCTGGCCGATTACCTCCGGTGTGGTTTCGCCCAGGCCGCCGGTGATATCGGCGTTGCCGGTGGGGCTTTGGTAGGGCTGGACCGTGCGGCCGTGCTCGTCTTCGTCGCGGCGTTGTCCGGCCGCGCCGGGGGCTCCCATGAAGCCGGAGCCCGGTGTGCCCTGACCCGCTGCGCCGGGAGTGCCGGGGCCGAACGGTATGCCGGGGATGCCCAGTGCGCCGCGCGCGCCGGGGACCGAGGAACCCGCGCCGGGTTTGGCGGCCGCCGCCGCGCCGCCGCCGGAACCGAGCCCACCGCCGAACAGCCCGCTGCCGAAACCGCCTGTGCCGCCGCCGGATCCGCCGTACGAACCCGGGTGGGCGCCACTGCCGCCGAAGGAGGCCGCGTGGGTGGAGGTTCCGAGATTCGAGCCGGGCAGATTGCTGCCGCCGAGACTCGCGGCCTGGGTGTCCAGACCGCTGCCGCCGCCGGAGAGCAGCTGCTGGGCCTGTTCCATGATCGGCTGGCCGACATTCTGCGCCACCGACTGCGCGACCTCGGCCGGGTTCGGCCCACCGGCCGCGCCCACCAGCTGCTGCACCACACCGGTCAGCTGACCGGTGTAGCCCGCCAACTCGCCGCGCGTGGCGTTCACGATGCCCACGGCGGTGCCGAGATGTTCGGTGGCGGTGGCGATCAGGGTCGCCTGGGCGGGCGGGGTGAAGATGACCGGCGCGAGCGCACTGGCCTGGGCGGCGAACGAATTGGCCACCGCGGTCAGCTGCACATTGCCGCGCTGCACGACCGCCGCGGCCTCCTCGGTGAGCTTGGAGATGTCCAGGCCGCGCTGGCTGGCGTCCTCGCCGTGCGCCTGCGCCTGCTGCGAGGCGGTCTCCGCGCTGCGAGCGGCCTGGCCCTGCCAGACCTGCTCCACCGATTTCATCGCACCCTGGCCGACCTGCATGGCCGCCTGGATGATCTGCGAGGACTGGCTCAGCAGATTGGCCGGATTCAGCGCGCCCAACACGCCGGTTCCGAAGCTGGACAACAGATCCAGGAACGGTTTGAACAGCGCGTCGACGCCCGGCAGCGCGGGCAGCGCCGCGCCGTTCATCAGCGCGGCGATCGGATCGGCGGGCAGCGGCGCGACCATGGGCGCGGCGGCAGCGGC
>NZ_BDBS01000080.1 GCF_001613105.1 Nocardia pseudobrasiliensis NBRC 108224
GGCCGCGACCGCCCGGCCCGCGGCCGCGGCGACCATCGCGGCCGCGCCGCCGTCGGGCATCAGGCCGATATTGATGAAGGCCAGCAGCAGATAGGCCTCGTCGTCGGCATAGGTGAGATCGGCGGCCAGGGCCAGCGCGACCCCGATGCCCGCGGCGGCGCCCCGAATGCGGGCCACCACCGGAACCGGCGCGTCGACGATCGAGCGCACCAGCCGGTTGGCCGCGTCCATGGTCTGCTCCGCGGTGATGCCGCGGGCCTGCTCCGATTCCGCCGCCGACAGATCCGCGCCGGTGCAGAAGTCGGTTCCCGCGCCGGTCAGCAGGATCACCCGCAGCGCGGTATCGTCGGCGGCCGCCAGGAACGTATCGCCGAGCGCGACGAGGGTGTCGTAGTCGATGGCGTTCTTGCGCCTGGGGTTGGTGATCGTGACACGCAAAACCCGGCCGTCTCGGACCGCGGTGAATCCGGTGCTCATGACGTACTCCCGATACAGGACCGCACATGCTGGCACAGGTGCCAGAATGGTGGTTAACTTTGCGAATTGTGGTTAACTTAGGTTGACTGATCGGGCGCTGTCAACAAGGGCGGCTCGGGGAGAAGGAGAGGTGCATGGTCGCGGAACGCAGCGAAGCCGCGCTCGCTTCCGCGCGACGCCAACCCGCCCGGCGCCGACCCAAGGACCGCAAGGCGCAGATCGTGCGCGTGGCGGCGCGGGCGTTCAGCGAGCGGGGTTATCACCCGGTCGGCGTGGACGAGATCGCGGCCGAGGTCGGCATCTCCGGCCCAGCGCTGTATCGCCACTTCACCAACAAGTACGCCCTGCTGGTCGCCGCCGCCGAAACCGGCGCGCAGCAGCTGCTCGATACCGCCCGGGCCGCCGACGATGCCGCGCTGGATCCGGAATCCCGGCTCACCGCGCTGATCCGCGCCCTGGCCGAGCACACCATCGAGGTGCGCCGCGAGGGCGGGCTGTACCGCTGGGAGCGGCGCTATCTCGAACGCGACGACCGCGCCCGCATCAAACTGATCTACCAGGGCCTGCACGAAACCGTCGAACGGCCCATCGCCGCCCTGCGCCCGGATCTGTCCGACGACGATGTCCAGTTGCTGGCCACCGGCATGCTCGGCGTGATCGGCAGCATCACCGCACATCGCACCGCGCTGGCGACCGGCCGCCTGACCGAGCTGCTACTCGATATCAGCCGTTCGATCCTGCACACCGACCTGCCGCCCGCGCCGACCGAGCCGCCGCCGCAGTCCGCGGTGCGCGGACTGCCGCTGAGCTCCAAACGCGAACAGCTGCTCACCGAGTCGATCCGGATCTTCGGCCGCCAGGGCTATCACGAGGCCAGTATCGAGGAGATCGGCGCAGCCGTCGGTATCAACGCCTCGAGCGTGTACCGCTACTTCACCAGCAAATCCGATCTGCTGGCCGCGGCCTTCCACCGCACCGGCGAGCGGGTCGCGATCGCCAATGCCGAGGCGCTGTCGGAGGCGACCAGCCGCCCCGATGCCGCGGTGCGCATCGCCGCGCGCTTCGCCCGGCTCACCTTCGCGATGCCGGAGATCCTGCCGGTCTACTTCGCCGAATTCTCCAATCTGCCCGCCGCCGAACAGCAGAAGCTGCGCTCCATCCAGCGTCAGAACGTGCTGGAGTGGGCGCATCTGCTCGACGGCGATCCGGCCGAGGCCCGCTTCCGCGTGCACGCGGCCATCGCCCAGGTCGTCGACGCCGGACGTCGAATGCGCTTCGACGTCCGGCCGGAGAGCCTGGCCCGGGTGCGGGCCCTGATGACCGCGGTCCTGCTGGGTCCGAAGGACTGATCAGGCCCCGGACTCGGCCGCGCGGCGATATCCGCGGATGGCCGGATAGGTGAACACCACGATGAAACCGATTGTCCAGGCGAGTGTTTGCAGCAGCGGCGCCGCCACCGGCCCGTCGTAGGCCAGTCCGCGCATGGCATCGATCGCGGTGCTCATCGGCTGATACTGCACGACCTTCTGCAGCCACATGGGATAGGCGAACACCGGCACGAAGCCGGAGTTGAAGAACATCAGCAGCGTATTGATGATGCCGATGACCTGCACCAGCATCACCCCCTCGGAGAAGGTGGCCAGCGCGGTGACCAGCACCGCGAATCCGACTCCGAACAGCACCGGGATCAGGATCACGGCGATCGAGGCCAGCGGCCCGTTCCAGAACCGAAAGCCGATGCACACCCCGACCACGATCACGAACAGCGTCGTGACCAGCACGCGGACCGCCTCGGCCAGCAGCCGTCCGGTCAGGCCCGCGGCCCGGTGGATCGGCATGGTCCAGAACCGGCCCAGCAGACCGGTGTACTTCTCGCCCTTGAATCCGAGCGCGCTCACCACCGCACCCGACATCGCCGCGACCAGGGTGATCATCGGAACGGTGCCGTAGACGCTGGGCATACCGGTGGCGCGGCTGATCGAATCGCCCAGCACCACACGGAACATCAGCAGTGTCAGCGCCGGATAGAGCAGCGTCTGAATGGTGGTCGCGGGATCGCGGGCCCACACCAGCAGCAGGCGCTTGCACTGAATCAGGCTGTGCCGCATCCAGGTCGACAGCGCCCGCTCGGACTGCGGCGCGACCCGCGGCAGCGCCGCGATGGTCTCGGCCCGCTCGACAACCTCTTCCACAGTGCTCACGAACGCCTCACACTCGCCCAGATCGCCAGTGGCACGAAGCACACCGCGAGTCCACCCAGCCACACCAGCGGCACCCACAGCACGTGCCAGCTCACACCGCCCGCCGCCATATCGCGCATCGCGAAGGAGAACTGCGAGATCGGCTGATTACGCACGAACGGCCGAATCCACTGCGGGAAACCGCCTTCGGGCACGAAACCGCACGACAGCATGCCGAAGATCAGCGTCGGCAGCGTCAGCGCCTGACTCAGCGACTCCGGACTCTTGGTCAGACAGCCCAGCGCGTCGGCCCCGACCGCCAGCACCGTGCCGACCGCCAGGGAGAACGCGCAGAACAGCGCGGCCTGCCCGAATCCGGCCACGAACCGGAAGCCGATCGCATAGCCGAAGATGATCGCCGCGATCAGCGAGGTCACCGAGCGCACCAGCCCCGCGGAGATCCGCGCGGTGAGCGGGACCAAAGTGCCGATCGGCATGGTCTGCATCCGGGTGTTGAGCCCGGTCATCGATTCGAAGGCGGCGATCTGCGCATTCGACATCATCGTGAAGGCCATGGTCTGCAACACGATGATCGGCATGACGAACTGCGCGTAATCGATACCGCTGAACTTCATGACGAATTTCAGCGGCAGATAGAAGCCGAGGGTGAACACCAGCGGGGTGACGATCGCGACGATCAGCTCGCCCTTGGTGGCCATCGTCCAGACGATGCGTCCGGTCAGGGCGCGCCACTGCGCGAAACTCGACGGCCGCGCGGCGGGCATTCGGGCGAACAGCCGGGCCTGCGCGTCGAGGGTGGGTGCGCTCACTGGTGCCCGCCCGAGTGGCCGGTGATGGATAGGAACACATCGTCGAGCGAGGGCCGCCGCAGCGCGATATCGGCCAATTTCACACCCGCCGAATCCAATCGGCGCAGCGCCTCGGCGAGCGTGGCCGCACCGGCGGGGGCCGGAATGGAAACGCGGTCGGCGCCGTCGAGATCGGCCCGCACGCCGGCGGGGACCAGATCGCCCAGGGCGTAGACCGCGGTGAGCAGCTTGGTGGGATCCAACGGAACCACCTCGCAGTAACTGCCGCCGGTCTTCTCCTTGAGCTCGTCGGCGGTGCCCTCGGCGATGACGGTGCCCTTATCGATGACGATGATGTTGTCGGACAGGACGTCGGCCTCCTCGAGATACTGCGTGGTGAGCAGCACCGTGATGCCCTGTTCCTTGAGCGCGGTCACCAGATCCCACACACCCTGACGGCTGCGCGGATCCAGGCCCGTGGTCGGTTCGTCGAGGAAGACCACCTCGGGGCGGACCACCAGGCCGCAGGCGATGTCCACGCGGCGGCGCATACCGCCCGAATAGTGCCGCACCGCACGCTTACCCGCGCTGACCAGATCGAACTGTTCCAGCAGCGCGTCGGCGCGATTGCGCGCGGCCTTCTTGGTCAGGCCCATCAACCGGCCGAACAACTCCAGGTTCTCGCGGCCGGACAGATTCTCGTCCAGGGCGGCGTACTGGCCGGTCATCATGATCGAGCGCCGCACGCCCGCCGGATCCTTGGCCACATCGTGCCCGGCGACCACGGCCGTGCCCGAATCGGGGCGCAGCAGGGTCGACAGGATCTTCACCGTGGTGGTCTTTCCCGCACCGTTCGGGCCGAGAATGCCCAGCACCGAGGCGCGTTCGGCGGTGAAGCTGATGCCCTGGAGGGCGTGGACGTCGCCGAAGGATTTGCGGACCTCCGAGACCGACACGGCGGGCTCACCCGTCGCGGGGTGCGATTCTGCGTAGTCCAAACTCGGCATCAACTCTCCACTATCGGGCCGGGGCGTCGATTGGTGATCCCATCCACCGGCGCCGATGTTACTGGTCGACCGAACCGGTACCCAGTTCGCGTTCCGGATATTTGTGTCATTCCTCACAATTCGACATACCTGTCGGTCTCACCGTGAATCGATGCTGGTCCACGGCCGGACCGGGCGGTCTGTCGACCGGGACCGTTCCTTGTCCGGGCGGTGGCCCCGCCCATAGTGTGGCGGATAAGGGGAACTGACACGACTCCACTATTGCTGCGGCGGCTGTGGTTCCACCGGCTGCGCAGTACGTCAGCGAGAGGTTGACCGATGGCCGAATCCGCCGGCGGCGCGAGCGACGGGACCGAAGGCGGCAGCCTGCGTAACCACGAAGGGACCCGGGAGGGCCGCCAGTCGACACAGTCGCATATGGCGACGCATTCGCCGGGCCCGGGTCGCTCGCGGGTGCTGACCTCCTACGACCCGCGAACCGGCGAGGCCGTGGGCGATTACGCGATCATGGGCACCGGTGAGCTGACCCGTACGGTGCGGGCCGCCCGGGCGGCCGAGAAATGGTGGGCGGCAATCGGATTCGCCGGACGTCGGCGCTGGCTGCTGGATTGGAAGCGGGCCATCGCCCGCAATGCCTCCGAACTGGTGGATCTGGTCTGCGCCGAAACCGGCAAGCCCGGGGTGGACGCGGCCATCGAGGTCATGCTCGCGGTCGAGAATCTGGACTGGGCCGCCCGCAATGCCGAACAGACCCTGGGCAGAAGGCGTCTCGGCTCCACCTGGCTCACCCGCAATCAGCGGGCCTCGGTCGGCTATCTGCCGCTGGGTGTGGTCGGCGTGATCGGGCCGTGGAGCAATCCGGTGTTCACCCCGATGGGTTCGATCGCCTATGCCATGGCCGCCGGGAACGCGGTGGTGTTCAAACCCAGCGAGCTCACCCCCGGGGTCGGGATGTGGCTGGCCGAGAGCTGGAATCGGCTGGCCCCGAATCAGCCCGTGCTGCAGGTGGTCACCGGCGATCACAGCACCGAGACGGCGCTGTGCCGGGCGCGGCTGGACAAGATCTCCTATGCCGGGCCCGAGGCCGGGGCGCGCGAGGTGATCGCGCTGTGCGCGCAGACCATGACGCCGGTGGTGGTCGAGCGCGCGGGTAAGGGTTCGATGGTGGTACAGGTCGACGCCAAACTCGACGATGCGGCCGAGGCCGCGGTCTTCGGCGCGATGGCCAACGCGGGCCAGAGCGCGGCCGGGATCGCGCGGGTCTACGTCGCGGAGTCGGTCTACGAACCGTTCCTGGAACGCGTTGTGGCCCAGGCCCGGCGGCTGCGCCCGGGCGGAGATCGCCGGGCCTCCTACGGGCCGATGATCCTGGAATCACAGGTCGATGTCGTGCGCAGGCAGGTCAAGGATGCCATCGCGCGCGGCGGCCGGGCTGTGGTCGGCGGGCTGGAATCCATTCGGGAGCCCTATATCGAGCCGATCGTGCTCACCGAGGTGCCGGAGGAGAGTCTGGCCGTCACGAGCGAGGCGGTCGGTCCGGTGCTGATCGTGAACCGGGTGGCGACCATGGACGAGGCGGTCGAGCGGATCAACGCCGTCGATCACGGCCTGGCGGTCCCGGTGTTCACCCGCGATGTGACCGCGGTACCCGAACTGGCCGAGCGCATCAGAACCGGTGTGGTGACCATCAATTCGTCGATGGCCTACGCGGGCATCCCGTCGCTGCCCTTCGGCGGCGTGGGCGAATACGGTCGCGGCCATGCCCACGGCGAGGCGGGCCTGCACGAATTCAGCCGCACCCTGGCCATCGCCCAGAAGCGCTACCGCGCCCCGGTGAACCTGTCCACCTTCGATCGCCACCCGCGTCATCTGCGGCTGGCCAAGGCCATCTTCCGCTTACGCCACGGACGCATCTGACGAGCCGCTTGAACCTGACATTGGTGTCAGGGTTCAACATGGCCGTATGAGCACCGATCTCACCCTCTTCGACTACAGCCCCATCACCGAGCGCGAGCCGATCCACTGGCCCGACGGTAAACGGGTCGCCTTCTACGTCGGTCTCAATATCGAGCACTTCTACGTGGATCTGCCCGGTACCGCGACCTACGAGGGCACCACCGGTCTCACCCCCGACTCGCTCAACTACGGTTGGCGCGATTACGGGCCGCGGGTGGGCATCTGGCGGCAGATCCAGTTGCTCGACAAATACAACATCCGGGCCAGCGCGCTGCTCAATTCGGATGTGGGCGAGCGGTATCCGCAGATCATCGCGGCCGGGCAGCAGCGCGACTGGGCCTGGCTGGCACACGGCAGCAGCAACAGCCACCTGCACACCGGACTGTCCCTCGACGAGGAGCGCCTCGCCCTGCGCGAGATCGTCGAGACGATCGAGAAGTCCACCGGGCAGCGGCCGCGCGGCTGGATGGGCCCGGGGCTGACCGAAACCTTCCACACCCCGCAGCTGCTGGCCGAGCTGGGCCTGAGCTATGTGCTGGACTGGACCAACGACGATCAGCCCTATCCGCTGAATGTGCCGGGCATGCTGAGCGTTCCGTATTCGGTGGAGCTCAACGACATCGGCATCTTCGTCAGCAAGGGCCTGACCGGACCGGATTTCGTGACCATGGTCAAGGATCAGCTCGATCAGCTGCACGAGGACTCCGCCGACAGCGGGCGGGTGCTGGCCCTGGCGCTGCATCCGTTCGTCACCGGGCAGGCGTTCCGCCATCGCTATCTCGACGAGGCCCTGGGCTACATCGTGAATCACCCGAGCGTCTGGGTGACCACGAGCGACGAGATCGCCGCGCACTACCTCAGTGGCCGGTGACGGTGAGATAGATCAGCAGCAGATTGAGGCCCGTGATGATGGCCGCGATCAGCCAGGCCAGCGCATTGGTCACGCGATGGTTGACGTCGGCCCCCATCAGGGTCCGGTCGCTGGTGAAGCGCACCAGCGGAATCAACGCGAACGGAATGCCGAACGACAGCACCACCTGCGACACGATCAGCGCCCGCGTGGGATCTATTCCGGCGGCGAGGATGATCAGCGCCGGGATCAGCGTGACCAGTCGCCGGGCCAGTAGCGGAATGCTGCGGCGCAGCAGCCCCTCCATGATCATCGCCCCGGCGTAGGCGCCGACCGACGTGGAGGCCAGTCCGGAGGCCAGTAGGCCGACCGCCAGCAGCAGTGCCGCCCAGGGCCCCAAGGCATCCCGCACCGCGGCATGGGCGGATTCGATGGAGTCCACATCGTCGCGGCCGCCGAGGGTGTTGGCGGCCATCAGCAGCATGGACAGATTCACCGCGCCCGCGATCAGCATCGCCAGGCCCACGTCGTAGCGGGTGATGCGCAGCAGCCGCGCGCGCGGCGCACCGGCCTCGGCCTGTCCGTGCCGATCGCGGGTGAGGGCGGAGTGCAGATAGATGGCGTGCGGCATGACCGTCGCGCCGATCATCGCCGCGGCCAGCAATACGCTCTCGGTTCCGGAGAAGCGCGGCAGCAGCCCGCCCGCGGTCTCGCTCAGCGAGGGCGGTGAGATCACCACGCTGGCCATGAATCCGATCGCGATCACCGCCAGCATGCCGATGATGACCCGCTCGAAAGGCTTCTGCCCGCGACGATTCTGCACGGCCAGCAGCACCATCGACACCACGCCGGTAATGACGCCACCGAGGATGAGCGGCAGATGGAACAGCAGATTCAGCGCGATCGCGCCGCCGACCACCTCGGCCAGATCGGTCGCCATCGCGACCAGTTCGGCCTGGGCCCAATAGGCCAGGCGCACCGGCCGACTCGCGCGATCGCGCACCACCTCCGGCAGCGTGCGCCCGGTGACCAGACCCAGTTTCGCCGACAGGAACTGCACCAGCGCGGCCATGAGATTGGCCATCAGGATGACCCACACCAGCAGATAGCCGAACTGCGCGCCGGCGCTGATATTGGAGGCGACATTGCCCGGATCGACATACGCGATCGCCGCGACGAAGGCGGGGCCGAGCAGGACCGCGACCCCGCGCACGCGCCGCAACGAGATTCGCGAGGGTGCTACCGCGGTGCTCATGAACAGAGTTTACGGGTCGCCGAACTTTTTGTTGAGAGGTCCCTGGAAAAGTGTGATCTCTTCAATATGCCGATATGGCCCTGCCCCGGGCGCTGGGCGCCCGGGGCAGGGAAAAGAGAACGGCTGCGCGGCCGAGGGCTGCGCCAGATATGTCAGATCCCCAGGCCGTGGGCGAGCACGGGCCAGGAGTTCATGAAGTCGTCGCGCCAGTAGCCCCACGAATGGGTGCCCGCGGGACGGAAGTTGTAGGTGGCGGGGATGCCGAGGCCGTTCAGCTTGTTCTGCAGGTTGTGGCTGCAGAAGTTGGTACCGGCCTCGATGACGCCGCCGATCACGATCTGGTTGGCCAGGCCGTACGCGCCGGGCAGGGCGTACTTGTTGTCCAGGGTGTCGTACTGGCCGGGCAGGCCGGTGCCACTGGAGAGGTAGAGCTCGGTGCCGCGCAACTTCTCGGCATTGACATACGGGTCGTTCTCCACCCAGGCCGGGTTGTTGTCCTCGCCGTACATATTGCGGACATCGCCGCCGCCCCACACATTGACGGTCAGCTTCACGAATTCCCGACCGGCCGGATCACTGGTCTGCGCGCAACCGGAGTAGGCCGCGGCCGCCTTGTACAGACCGGGCTTGGCGATCGGCAGATTCAGCACGGTGGTGCCCGAGGTGGACAGGCCCGCGATGGCGTTGACGCCGTTGGTGCCCAGCGCGCCGTCGATCAGCGGCGGCAACTCCTCGGTGAAGAAGGTCTTCCACTTGTTGCGGCCCAGGACCGGATCGTCCTTCAGCCAATCGGTGTAGTAGCTCCACTTACCGCCGACGACCTGCACGACATTGACGTTCTTGTCGGCGAGGAAGCCGTTGACGATATCGGTCTTCTTCACCCACGACGCGTCATCCTCGCCGCCGCCGGCGCCGTTGAGCAGATACAGCGTCGGGCGCGCCACCGAGGCGTCGGCCGGACGCTGGACGTCGACCGGGAAGGTCTCGTCCATCGCGGCGGAGTAGACGTAGAGGCGGATATTGCGGTCGTCCTTGTAAGTCGCCTTGTTGATCTTTGATCCGTCGGGCGCCTTCGGGTCGGCCAGCAGGCTTTTCGACGCGATGATCGGGTCGGTCGCCGAGGCGTTGGTTGCGCCGACGCCGGCGACGACGCCCATGAGCACGCCCGTTGCCGCGAGCACCGCCGCAGCCCTGAGACCACTACGCCGGAAGTGTCGACGAATCAATGTTCACACCTTCGCTATCCGCTCGTTTACTCTGCCGGTCGGTGTCTCGCCCGACCTTACGGTTTGTCTAGTCGTCCGACCAGTCGATCTTGTTACGTGCCGTCCGCGTACCCGGCGCCCGCCCCATCATGCCATCGCCGCCGTTCTTGTCGGCGTCGGCCAGCAGGTGTGCCAGCAACGGGCCGAGGTCGGCCAGCGCTTGCGCCGATGTCATCTGATCGTGTGTCGCGTCGATCGGATGGTCGGCGATCTCGCCATCGACGAAGTCGGACCAATTCAGCGCCGCGGCGTCGTGACCCAGAGCACTGAAGTAGTCCAGCCGACCCCGGTACACCCCCGGCGCATGTTCGGCGATCAGTTCGGCCGAGCGCACCGCGCTGCGGTAGATGCGCCGCACCCGCTCGGGGGTCAGCACGGCCATATCCGCCGGAACGGTGGCGTGCAGCGCGGCCACCGCCTCCTCGCTCAGCTCGTGGATATCACCATCGCCGACCAGCGCCTCCGCGCCGATCCCGATCTCCGCCAGGGCCTCCCGGATCGCGGTCCGGAAATCGCTCACATCGATATCGGGATGACTGTCGAGCATGACCAGCAGCGCGATCCGCTCGCCGCGCGCCTGCAGTTCGGCGGCCACCGCGTGGGCCAGTACGCCGCCGAGCGACCAGCCGAGCAGTCGATACGGCCCGTGCGGCTGCACCGCGCGGATCTCGGCGACGTAGCGCGCGGCCATCTCGGTCAGCGATCCGGGTAGATAGCCGTCCTCCGACAGCGCCGGGGACTGCAGGCCGAGGATCGGCCGATCCTCCACATAGCGGGCCAATCCGGAATAGCACCAGGACAACCCATACATCGGATGGATGCAGAACAGCGGATCGCCCGGCCCGTCGGTGCGGATCGGCAGCAGCACCGACAGCGCTGCATCGGAGTCCTGATCGAACTCGTGCTCATCGGCCAGCGCCGCGAGGACGCGGGCGGCCAGCGCGGAAACCGTTGCGCCGGTGAAGAACCACTGCACCCGCACTCCGGCCCCGGTGACCGCGCGCAATCGGCTGACCGCACGGGTCGCGATCAGCGAGTTACCGCCCAGCTCGAAGAAGTCGTCGTCGACCCCGACCCGCTCGACCCCGAGCACCTCGGCGAAGACATCGGCGATGGTCTGCTCGAGCGGCGTCGCCGGGGCCCGATAGGCCCGCCCGGTCAGGCGCGGCGCGGGCAGCGCCCGGCGGTCGAGTTTGCCGCTGGCATTGAGCGGCAGCTCTGCCAGCAGCACCACCGCGGCGGGAACCATATAGCCCGGCAGCGACTCCCGCGCATACGCGAGGACGGCCGCCTCGTCGATCTCGGAACCGGACTCCGGCACCAGATAGGCGACCAGACGATCGCCGGTATCGCCCGACGCCACCGATACCACCGCGTGCCGCACCGCCTCGTGCCCGCCGAGTACCGCCTCGATCTCCCCCAGCTCGACGCGCTGCCCACGCAACTTCACCTGAAAATCGCTGCGGCCCAGATATTCCAGCGCGCCCTCGCGCCAGCGCACGACATCGCCGGTGCGATACAGCCGCTCGCCGTGACCGGTCGCGACGAACCTTTCGGCGGTGAGCGCCGGGGCCCCGAGATATCCGCGCGCCAATTGCACACCCGCGACATACAGTTCGCCCGGCGCGCCCAGCGGCACCGGCCGCAGCTGCCGATCCAGTACGTGCACCCGGGTATTGGCCACCGGCACGCCGATCGGCACCGCACCCGAATACGCCTGCCGGATCGGGTGATACGTGACGACCGTGGCCTCTGCCGGTCCGTACCAGTTCACCAGTTCGGCATGCTCGAACGCCGCGGCGAAGGCGGCGGCGGTATCCCCGGTCAGCGCCTCACCGGCGGCGAACACCCGCCGCAGCGACGAAAGACCCCGGGCCACAGCGGGGTTGGCGGTCGGATCCAGGAAGGCGTCCAACATCGAGGGCACGAAATGCGCCGTGCCGACGGAATACCGCTCGATAACCTCGGCCAGATAGGCCGGGTCGCGATGGCCGTCCGGTTCGGCGATCACCACGGCCGCGCCGGTCTGCAAGGGCCAGAACAGCTCCCAGGTGGAGATGTCGAAGGTGATCGGGGTCTTGTGCAGCACCACGTCACCGGCGCCGTGCGGATGGGTCAGCTGCGCCCAGCGGAACTGGTTGACCATCTGCCGATGGGTGATGGCCACACCCTTCGGACGGCCGGTGGAGCCGGAGGTATGCATCACATAGGCGATCGCGTCGGGATGGGTATCCACTCGCGCCATATCGGATTTCGACAGATCGAGGGCGTCGACCTCGACCACCTCGATACCCGCGGCGGTGGTGAAGCCGTCGCGCGCGGCGCTCAGCACGCACACCGGATCGGTATTGGCGAGTACGAACTCGTTGCGGTCGGCCGGATGATCCGGATCGACCGGTACATAGCCGCCGCCCGCGCGCAGCACCGCGTACACCGCCACGATCAGCTCGATCGAACGCCGCATGGCCACGGCCACCAGCGTTTCCGGCCCGACGCCGCGATCGATCAGTTGTGCGGCGAGCGCGCGGGAGCGCTCGTCGAGTTCGCGATAGCTCAGCGTGACGTCGCCGAAGTGCACCGCGGGCGCCTGCGGGGTCCGGGCCACCTGGGCGTCGAACAGCGTCAGCAGGGTGGCGTCGTCGAGCAGTTCGAGCACCGCGGTGGCATTGCGGGCGGCCAGTTCGGCGCGCTCACCGTCCAGCAGCGCGTCCACCTCGGCCACGCGGGCCTGCGGGGTGGCGACGAAGCGGCCGATGATGACCGAAAGCCGTTGCGCCAGCGCCTGTGCGGCCGGCTCGCCGAAGACGTCGCGCAGATACTTCAGCGAGACCCGCAGCTGGTTGTCCAGCACCACCATCACCGTCACCGGGTAATGCGTGCCGTTGACCGCGCCGACTCCGGCGATATGCATACCGTCGACGGCCCCGGCCCGATCCAGGCCCTCCCGATCGACCGGGAAGGATTCGAACACCACCAGCGAATCGAAAAGCCCTTCCACGCCGACGGTTTCCTGAATATCGCTCAGGCCCAGGTAGTGGTGGTCGAGCAGTTCGGCCTGTTCGGCCTGCAGCTGACGCAGCAGTCCGGCCAGGGTGTCGTCGGGGCGCAGGCGAACTCGCACCGGAATGGCGTTGAGGAACAGGCCCACCATCGTCTCGACCCCGGACAGCTGCGGCGGGCGGCCGGAGACGGTCGCGCCGAACACCACATCGTCGCGATCGGTGATGCGCCCGAGCACCAGACCCCACGCCGCCTGCACGACCGTATTCACGGTGACGCCCAGGCGCGCGGCCAACCGGGTCAGCGCGGTGGTATCTGCCACCGACAGCTCGAAGCCGACTTCGCCAACGCCCGAGGCGATCTCGCGTCCCGGATCGACCGGCGCGAGCGGTGTCGGCTCGGTGATCCCGTCCAGGGCACGCTGCCAGGCGACGCGGGCGGCGCGGGGATCCTGGGCGACGAGCCAGGCCAGATATTCGCCGTAGGAGTGCACCGCGGGCAGTTGCCGCGAGCGCGGGCCGAGTACGTACAGGGTCAGCAGATCCTGCATGAGCAGCGGCATCGACCAGCCGTCGATGAGGATGTGATGGCTGGTCACCAGCAGTCGATGGGCGGCGGGCGCGGTGCGGATCAGCGCGAAGCGCAGCAGCGGCGCGGTGCGCATATCGAAGCGGTCGGCGTAGTCGGCGGCCTCGTAGCGCGCCGCCTCGGCCGCGGCCTCGGCCGGATCGAGATGGGTGAGATCGACCGTGCGCCAGGGCGTCTCGACCGGATCGAGCACCAGCTGCACCGGATTGCCCTCGGCGTCCTCGGCGAAGGCGACCCGCAGATTGTCGTGCCGATCCAATACGGCCCGGGCGGCCTCGCGCAACCGGCGCTCATCGACCGTGCCGTTCAGATCAATGCTGAACTGCGTGGTGTAGACGTCGACCGAGGCGTCGGCGAGCAGTGCGTGGAACAGCATGCCCGACTGCAGCGGCGTCACCGGCCAGATATCGATCAGTGCCGGATAGGTCCCGTGCAACCGATCGACATCGGCCTGCGACAGCCGCACCAGATCGAAGTCCGACGGGGTGAAACCGCCCGCGTCGGAACGGGTTCCGTGTTCGGCCAGCCCGCCCAGCGCTCGCACCCAGTGCCCGGCGAACTCCTTCACCTGTTCGACGTCGAGAACCGCCGCCGCGTAATCGAACCGGGCCAGCAGCCCGTCCTCGGTGGCGTCCACGGTGAGGTCGAGGACCAGATCGGGGGCCGGGGTGTCGGGATAGGCATGCGCGGGCCGCAGATCGCGATAGCGCAGGGCCGTGCGGCCGTGCGCGAGCGCGGCCAGGGCCTCGCCGGTCTCCGGATTCAGATAGCGCAGCAGGCCATAGCCGATGCCGTGATCGGGCACCGACCGGCGCAGCTCCTTGACCTGCGCCAGCGCCCGGCCCGCGGCCGGACCGCCGAGCAGCGCCTCCTCGACATCGACCTCGTCCAAGCCGAGCACCAGCGGGAAGGCGACGGTGAAACCGCCTACCACGCCATCGGATTCGGCGCCGATCACCGCGCGGCCGTCGGCGGCCAACTGCACCACCGGGCCCAGCAGCTCCGCCGCGCCGCCGTGCAGCGGCGGCCGCAAGGCCAGCGCCAGGGCCGTGGTGAGCACATCCTCGACGCTCGCGTGATAGGCGCGGGCGACCGAGCCGACGGCGGACGCGCCCTCGGCGGTGATCACCAGCGAGACCCGCCCGCGCGCGGTCAGGTCGAGGCCATCGATCGGCGTCTCGGCGGGCACCTCGGCGAGAGTGCGCTGCCACCAGGCCAATTCGTCGACGGTGCGCTGTTCTCCCGCCCGCTCGGCCAGGGCCCGGGTCACCCCCGCGGGCCCGGTATCGATCGCGGCCGCGGCGGCGTGGCCGCCGGACCAGGCCGCCGACAGCTCATCCACGATCACGCGCCACGAAACGTCGTCCACGACGATGCCATTGGCCACCACGACCAGGGTGCCCGACTGTCGCGCGGCCTCCTCGGGATCGGTGGGTGCGATGAGCCCGAAACCGATATTGCGTCCGGCGAAGGGATCCAGTTCGGCGGTCAGCGCGCGCAGTGCGATCTCGGCGGTATCGGGCGCGGGAACGAACTGCCGCAGCAGCGCCTCGGCGGATTCCTCCGGAAGTACCAGGCGCAGTTCGGCATCCGCGCTGTCCGCGGTGGTGGGTGTGTCGAGCCAGCCGACCGGGCCGGATTCGGATGCGCTCGGCGGCCGCGACGGGATCGGCAGGAAGCGGGTCTCGTGTTCGACCACGGCGACCGGCAGGATCTGCGTCTTGGCCTCGGCCCATTCGGTCTCGAACAGCTCCTCCCCGTCGCCGTCGGCCACGGGCAGGAACCGCGTCTGCGCCTCCGGGGAGGGCTCGGGCTTCCAGGGCCGCGCTGCGGGCGGATTCGCCGCAACCGATTCCAACCGCGCCGACAACATGGGATGGCGATCCTGTACCGCCTGCACGGCCGCGCGCACCCGCTCGGGCGCGCAATCGCTCGGAATGTCCAGTGCGATGGCGCGATTGTCGCGGGCGGGCGGATCCAGTCGCAGCAGCCGCGCCGCCATCGGCGGCAGCGGCAGCGGGCCGGACTCGGGATCCGGTTCCGGCGCGGCCGATTCGACCGTCGCCCGGCGGGCAAGACCCTCAACCGTGCGGCCCTCGAATACATCGCGCGGCGTGAAGTGCACGCCGCGGGCGCGGGCCCGGGAGACCACCTGGATGGATACGATGCTGTCGCCGCCCAGGGCGAAGAAGTCGTCGTCGAGTCCGGCCTGTTCGAGACCGAGGACCTCGCCGATCACCTCGGCCACAACCTGTTCGGCGGCCGACCGCGGGGCCCGGTACGCCTTGGTCTCGAGTACCGGTTCGGGCAGCGCCCGACGGTCGAGCTTGCCGACCGGGGTGAGCGGGATCCGATCCAGCAGCACGATGGCCGTCGGCACCATGTACTCCGGCAGCGTGCGGCCCAATTGTTCGGCCAGTGCGGCCGTATCGGGCGCGGCGCCCGGCGCGGGGCGCACATAGGACACGAGAATGGTTGTGCCCGTCTCGGTTTCCCGGCCCAGGGTGACCGCGAAGTCGACGTCCGGCAGTGCGGTCAGCGCGCTGTCGATCTCGCCGAGTTCGATGCGGAACCCACGCACCTTCACCTGGAAGTCGTTGCGGCCCACATATTCCAGCACCGGCTCACCGCGCCGCCAGCGCACCACGTCACCGGTCCGGTAGAGGCGGCCACCCGCTTCTTTCTGTACCCCGAAGGGGTCGGCAACGAACCGGGCCGCGGTCAGTTCGGGCCGATCGTGATAGCCGCGCGCCAACTGCACACCGCCCAGATACAGCTCACCGGCCACCCCCTCGGGCACCGGCCGCAGCCGCGCGTCCAGGACCAGCGCCCGCATACCGCGAATGGGTCCGCCGATGTTGACCCGATCCCCGACCGCGAGTCGATCGCTGATATTGGTCATGATCGTGGTCTCGGTCGGCCCGTAGCCGTTGTGGAAGGCGCGGCCTGGGAGCCCGGCCCACTTGTCCACCAGATCGGCCGGAACCGCCTCGCCGCCGGCGACGATTACCCGCATATCGGCGAGCGCGTCCGAATCCAGCGAGGCCAGCACCGACGGTGTCAGGAAGGCATGGGTGGCCCGCTCGCGAGTGATCAGCTCCGCCAGTTCCGCGCCGCCGAAGGTGCGCGGCGGCACCAGCACCAGCGCGCCCGCGCCGCCGATGGCGAGCAGCAGCTCGAGCACCGAGGCGTCGAACGACGGCGAGGCGAAGGCCAGGGCGCGCGAATTGTGGTCGAGCCCATAGCGTTCCACCTGCTCGGCGCTGAAATTGGCCAGACCGGCATGGGTCACGACGACGCCCTTGGGCAGTCCGGTGGAGCCGGAGGTGTAGATGACGTACGCGGCATTGTCGGGCCGCAGATCGACCGGGCGCTCGGCGTCGGTGATCGGATCACCCGACAGCGCGTCCACCTCGTAGGCGAACTCCGGGGTGTCGAGTACGACCCAGCCGCCGCTCACCTCGGGCAGATCGCCGACCACCGACCGCAACGTCACGCCGAGCGAGGCCCGCGAGTCGGTGACCATATGCGCGATGCGATCGGCCGGATAGGTCGGATCGACCGGTACGAACGCGGCCCCGGATTTACTGACCGACCACAACGCCACGACCGCCTCGATCGAGCGCGGAATCGCCACGGCCACCAGGACATCGGGTCCGGCGCCGAGTTCGATGAGCCGCCGCGCGAGCTTGGAGGAGGCGAGGTCGAGTTGGGTGTAGGTGTAGCTGCGGCCGCGATAGACCACGGCCGGGCCGTCCGGATTGGCGTCGACCGCGGCGGCCATCAACTCCGGCAGGGTGCACGGCGGCACGGCGGGCGCGCCGACGCGGTGCACCAGATCGGCGTGCTCGGATTCGTCGAGCAGTCGCAGATCTCCGGCGGCGGTCTCCGGGGCGGCGGCGACCGCGGCCAGCACGCGCCGGAACCGGCGGCCGAACTCCGCCACGGTGTGCTCATCGAAAAGATCGCGCGCATAGGTGAATTCGGCGGCCAGTCCGGCCTCGGATCCGTCAACGGCCCGCTGCTCGCGCACGGTGAGCAGCAGATCGAATTTGGCGGTTCCGGCGGCCGGATCCAACGCGGTGAAGTTGAGTCCCGGTAGTTCGAAGCTGGTGGCGGCCAGATTCTCGAATGACAGCGCGACCTGGAACAGCGGATGCCGGGCGGCC
Source organism: Nocardia pseudobrasiliensis NBRC 108224 (assembly GCF_001613105.1). Taxonomy (GTDB): domain Bacteria; phylum Actinomycetota; class Actinomycetes; order Mycobacteriales; family Mycobacteriaceae; genus Nocardia; species Nocardia pseudobrasiliensis. The sequence goes on from NZ_BDBS01000080.1 coordinate 17,557, forward strand.
GAGCGCGGCGGATCCAGCGCCTCGACCAGCCGCTCGAACGGGATATCGGCGTGGGCGAAGGCGCGCAGATCGGTTTCGCGGTTCGCGGCGAGCAGTTCGGTGAACGACAGGTCCGGGGTGACCCGGGTCCGCAGCACCAGCGTATTGACGAACATGCCGATCAGATCGTCCAATTCGGCCTCGCCGCGCCCCGCGATCGGGGTGCCGACGGCGATGTCCTCGGTGCCCGACAACCGGGCCAGGAAGACCGCCAGCGCGGTGTGCACCACCATGAACAGCGTCGCATTGTGCGCGCGGGCGAGTTCGGCCAGCGCGCGGTGTACCTCGGCGTCGACCACGAAGTCGGATTTGCCGCCCGCGAAACTCTGCGCGGCCGGGCGGGGCCGGTCGGCGGGCAGCGTGAGCTCGTCGGGCAGATCGGCGAGTTCGGTTGTCCAGTAGGACAATTGCGCGCCCGCGAGCGATTCCGGATCGCTCTCGTCACCGAGCACCGCCCGCTGCCACAGCGCGTAGTCCGCGTACTGGATGGCCAGTGGCGACCACGCCGGGGCGTCGCCGTCGCCGCGGGCGACGTAGGCCACCATCAGATCTCGCGTCAGCGGGCCCATGGACCAGCCGTCGGCGGCGATGTGATGGGCGACGAAGACCAGCACGTATTCGGTCGCGGCCAGCTGGAACAGGCGGATCCGGAACGGGATCTCGGCGGTGACGTCGAAGCCCGCGCCGACCAGCCGCGCGACCTCGTGGGCGACGCGTTCCTCACCGATCGAGATCGGATCGAGTTCGAGCGGAACCTCGGCCGGGGACAGGATGCGCTGCACCGCGACCCCACCCACCTGCGGGTAGATCGTGCGCAGGATCTCATGGCGCGCAACGAGATCCGCGACCGCCTCGCGCAGCGCGTGCACCTCGAGCGCACCGGACAGCCGGATGGCGACGGGGATGTTGTACACCGCGGCCGACGGATCGAACTGGTTGAGGAACCACATCCGCTGCTGCGCGAACGACAGGGGCAGGGTCTCCGGGCGCGGCCCGGCGGTGAGCGGGGTGCGGGTGGTCTCCCCCGTACCGCGTTCGACCTTCACCGCGAGTGTGGCGACCGTCGGCGCCTCGAACAGCGCGCGCACGGGCACCCGGGTGTCCAGCGCCGCACCGATTCTCGCGGCCACCTGCGTCGCCAGCAACGAATTACCGCCGAGCGCGAAGAAATCGTCATCCGCGCCCACCCGATCCACACCGAGCACATCGGCATACACCGACGCCACGACCTCTTCGATCGGCGTCGACGGCGCACGGAACACCGTCGCCTCGAACTCCGGCTCCGGCAACGCCTTTCGATCCAACTTGCCGTTACTGTTCAGCGGCAACGCCTCGAGCGTCACGAACGCCGCGGGCAGCATATAGGAGGGCAGCGCCGCCGCCAGAGCCGACTTCACTTGCGCCACATCGAGTTCCGCATCGGCGGGAGCGACGGGCCCGGAGGCGGGCACCAGAAAGGCGACCAGGCGATCGCCGGTGCGCTGATCGGATTTGGCCAGTACGACCGCCTGCGCGATCTGCGGCAGCGTCAACAGCGCGGCCTCGATCTCGCCGAGTTCGATGCGGAAGCCGCGGATCTTCACCTGGAAGTCGGTGCGGCCCAGGTATTCCAGTTCACCGTCGGCGTTCCAGGCGGCCAGGTCGCCGGTGCGGTACATGCGGGAGCCGATACCAGCGGTTCCCGCCATATCCCCGAAGGGGTCGGCGACGAATCGGTCCGCGGTCAGATCGGGTCGGGCGAAGTAGCCGCGGGCCAGCTGATCCCCCGCGACGTACAGCTCACCCGGTACACCGTCGGGCACCGGCCGCAGCCGCGAATCGAGTACGTAGACCCGGCTGTTCCACTCCGGAGCGCCGATCGGGACCGACGGCCGAACGACCTCGGTGACCCGATGACCGGTGACCGACACCGCCGTCTCGGTCGGACCGTACAGGTTGTACAGCGCCACATCGGGGTGGGCCGCGCGGAAACGCCGGGCCAGTGCGGCCGGAAGCGCCTCGCCGATGGCCAGGACCCGCCGCAGCGCCGAGACGCCGGAATCCACGGCCAGCAACGCGTCGAGCATCGAGGGGACCACATGCAGCGTGGTCACCCGCTCGCGGGCCATGAGTTGCTGCAGATACACCGGATCGCGATGTCCGTCGGCGGTGGCGATCACCAACCGCCCGCCACAGACGGCCGCGGACCAGAACTCCCAGACCGACAGATCGAAGGTCGCCGCGGTCTTCAGAATTACGGAATCGGCGGGCCCCAAACCGAATTCGGCCGTCTTCCAGAGCATCTGGTTGACCACGGCCGCATGCGACACCGCCACGCCCTTGGGCCGACCGGTGGAACCGGAGGTGAAGATGACGTAGGCGGTATTCGAAGCCCGCAGTGGCACACGGCGTTCCGCGTCGACCACGGTATCGGTCGAATGATGCGACAGGTCCGCCTCGTCGAGCCTGACCAGCGGAACCGTGACATCGGTGAAGATTCCGGTGATCCGCCGTGCCGAGGCCCGAGCCCGCGCCGGTTCGGTGCGCGCGGGGATGGAATGGCGACGACCGCGCCAATCCAGCGTGTGCCCGCGATCCTCGGCCGATGCGGCCGGCTGGATCGCCTCGTCCTCGTCCCGCTCGTCGAAATCGCGCGTGGTGGCGGCGAGTTCGGCGGTGGTGAGCACACAGACCGGATCGGCGGCGTCGATGATGTAGCGGATGCGCTCGACCGGCTGATCCGGATCGATCGGCACATAGGCGCCACCGGCCTTGGCGACGGCGTACATCGCCACCACCAGATCCGCCGATCGCCGCAGCGCCAGGGCCACTCGCGCCTCCGGGCCGACGCCCAGTGCGATCAGATGCCGGGCAAGGCGATTCACGCGCTCGTCGAGCTCGCCGTAGCTCAGCTCGATGCGCCCGGATTCGCTGTCGGGCAGATCCGCCACCAGGGCCACGGCCCGGGGGTCGGCCGCCACCGAGCGGTCGAGCAGCGTCACCAGGGTGGCATCGGCGTCGATCGGATGCGCGGTGTCGTTGCGCGATACCAGCGCCCGTTCGCGCTCGGCCGGGGTGAGCAGGTCCAGATCGCCGACCGGCGTGGCCGCGTCGGCGACCACCGCGGCGAGCAGTCGGGTCAGCCGGTCGGCGAATCCCGCGACGGTCGCGGCGTCGAACAGATCGGTGGCATAGGTGAGGAAGCCGCCGATTCCGGTCGCCGCGCCGTCCTCGTCGTAGCCGTCGGCG
>NZ_BDBS01000081.1 GCF_001613105.1 Nocardia pseudobrasiliensis NBRC 108224
CCCCCTCGCCATTGAGGTTTCTATCTGAGAAAAGAGACTCGAAGCGACTATATCGCGACGGGGCAGCCACAACAGCATAAGAAGCAGACCAGTTGGCCCGTAAGCATGAGATGTAACCCAAACTATGACCACCTATCCGGCCCTCTGGAGCCGGTCTCGGGTGTGTCGATTCCCGCTCGGGGGCCCGCAGGACCGAGGTACCGGCCTCCCTGCGGACAGCCGTTGCGAGCATCCAAGCATTGGAATTGGGGCGCGGTCGACACCCTCACCGGGCCGGAGCAGCCTTCGACGGTCCTTGACGGACTGTCTCCCCGTTCGTTCACCAAGCTCAGCCATTCCAGCATCGGTCGCAGTGGCGCGGCGGCCCGCATCCTGCCCTCGCTCGTCCGACTCTGCGGGACCACTGGGGCCACTCAGGACAAGTACTCCACTCTGTCCGATGGCCGGGTGATGCATATGGTCGCCGTCGCTGCGGTGGGCCCGTCGGGGGATGTACATGCCGTCGCGGTGTGGGTTGGGGCCGTGAACGACGCACTCCCGCCGCCACCTGTGGTGGGATCCATCGAGTGGAACGCCTCCGGTGTGGCTGTGGGCACGCCGGCCGCCCACTTCCTCCTACGGCTGACCTATGGAGAGCTCGCGAACGTCCACACGATGCCGGAATTTCTTGCGAACTTCGACCACTGGGGTGATCGGGCAGGCTTCCTCGCCCTCTTCAATCTGAACAACCCAAACGACCGCTGGACTGGCACTGCGACAAGGGTTTTCGAGGACGGTATTACAGAGGCTGAATCCGTGTTGTCGCTGGGGTTGACGTTGTCTGGAGTGGCGTGCGGTACACCTGATGGGTGAGGTACTCGCAGGGCGGTGGGTTGACCGCTGAGCGTCGAGAGTTGCGGGAGCTGGTGCGGTTGCAGGTCGCGGCCGGGTTCGCGCGGGGTGAGAACAATGCGGTGATCGCCAGAGGACTTCGGGTCAGTGTGCGTTCGGTGCAGCGATGGCGTCGTGCCTGGTCGGCCGAGGGCCGAGACGGGTTGCGGTCCCAGGGTCCGGCGTCGCTGCCGTTGTTGTCCGAGGAGCAGTTCGCGGTGCTCGAGTGCGAGCTGGCCAAAGGACCGGCCGAGCACGGCTGGTCGGACCAGAAATGGACCCTGCCCAGGATCAAGACCGTGATCGGGCGCCGGTTCGACATCTCCTACACCGCCAAGGGGGTGTCGGTGTTGCCGCATCGGCACGGCTGGAGCTGGCAGGTCCCGGCGCGTCGCGCGGTCGAACGTGACGATGCGGCGGTCGCGGTGTGGGTGAAAGATGTGTGGCCGCAGGTAAAAACGCCGCGGGGGCACTCGGGGCCTGGCTCGTCTTCGAAGACGAGGCCGGGTTCTCGGGTGGCGCCGCCGGCCGCACGAACCTGGGCGCCACGCGGCCGGACTCCGATCGTGCGGGTGCGGGGCCGTACTACCCGGCGGGTCTCGATCGCCGCATTGACCTGCTATCTACCGGGGCAGCGATCCCGAGTGATCTGGCGACCGTACCGCCACGACCGGAGCCGTTCGGACAGAAAGAGTTTCGCCTGGACCGACTACCGGGACCTGCTGATCGCCGCCCATCATCAACTTGGCGCACCGATCGTAGTGGTCTGGGACAATGTGAACTCCCACCTCACCGACGGCATGCGTCGGTTCATCGCCGGCCACGACTGGCTGAGCGTCTACCAACTGCCCGCCTACGCTCCGGATCTCAATCCGGTAGAAGGCATCTGGTCGCTGCTGCGCCGCGGCCGGCTGGCCAACCGCATCATCACCGACTCCGACGATCTCCTGCAGATCATCCGCGGCGACCTGCATCGAGTCCAGTACCGGCCACACCTGGTCGATGGCTGCCTCACCGCAACCGGACTGACACTCGAACGATCATGACGACATCACGAATTCAGCCTCTGTAGTGCGTGGATCTGGGCCGGGGTGAGCGCGAATCGGCCTGACTCCAGAGACCAGTAGTGGTTGCCCTGCATCCATGCCTGTAATCCGTCCATATATCGGTGCAGCACCTGGGATGCGTGGGGGCGCATGGCCTGTTCCAAGCGTTGGTAGCAGGCGAGTTCCTCGTGGTACATCCGGGCTACCTCGTTGAGGGCTTGTTGCTCGGTGCAGTGGTGATGGTGGCGCAGGATTGTGGGCAGGTCGAGGTCGAAGCGGCTGCGTTGGGTTTCCTTCGTCTACCAGAACGACATGTGCTCAGTCGACAAGGAACGGGCCGACGGCAGCGGCGACAATGTGCTCCTCGCCTGGGAGGCGGAGGGATGCACCCCCGACGTAGCCCGCGACCGTGCACTCGAGCGAATCCACCAACTGGCCGGAGAGTTCACCATCCTCACCTCACAGACCCCGCACCTAGCTCGGACGTTGGAGCTCGACCCGGAAGACAAGCGTGGTCTCGAAACCTGGACCGAGGCATGCGCTCTCTACCTCAGCGGCGCGGGCCGCTGCCAAGCAGCCGCAGCACGATACGCCGAAGTCATCACCGAAATCGCCCACGACCACCACCTTGACACCGCAATAAGCAGGTGACACCACCAAATTCTTTCCGCCTGCGCTGTCGGCACTCTGCTCTCCGGTCAACGACATCCATCGTGGGCATCCAACAGCCCGCCGCCAACCGCTCACTCCTGCATACGACTTCGAACATCAGTGAAGACGACTTCGAAACTGACACCGGATCGACCACGAAACCGCAGGCCGCCATTCGCAAAATTGGGACTGCCCCGGCTTCGGTTGACTTCATCGAAGCCTTGCTGCGGCGCTGGCCGGATATCGGGGAAGAAGGCAGTCCTTGGACCAGTAGCATGCGCGCGGATCTCAACGGCCCGGCATTGCGGCTCAATATCGACTGGGACCGGGCAGCCGAGGTAGCTCCCGGTGTCGCTGAGTTGGCGAGGCAACATGGTTTGCAGTGTTATGGGGGCTCGACCACCGTTCCGTGGATCCTTCGCTAGGAGCTCGGATCGCTTTGGCGGGCCGTGCGGAGCTGACCGTGTGCGAGGGCCAGGGCTTCTCGGAGCTGCTGGTTCTCGTTGCGTAGCTGGGTGATTCGTTCGTGTGCCAGTTTGAGCCGTTGCCGTAGCGAGGCGTCACTGGCGCGGGTGACCCCTGCGCTGGTCGGCGTGATGCCGCGCGGATTCCGGTGCTGCTGGATCTCTTCGAGAAGCTCCGGCTGGGTGTAGATCCATGACCGTGAGACTCCTGCATGGCTGGCAAGGCGAGCGATGGTGATCGGTTCGCCAGCGTGCGCGAGTCCATGGAGGGCCTCGCGGGCGCGTTCGAGCGTTCGCTCGTGGCGTGCGCGAGCATGCTCGGCGAGGCGGTCAGCAGACATCGGCGCGGTTCTGTCCGCTGCAGGCGCACGACTTTCCGGTGGCGCAGCAGCCGGGATTGGTGAGCGCGTCGATGATGGCGAGCAGGTTCTTCTCGACGGTGCGGTTCATTTCGGCCAGACGCTGGTGCCCGTTCTGGTCGGCTGCGCTGATCAGGGCCTGGGTCTGCTCGAGCTGGCGGCGGTGCTGGGGCAGGAATTCCGGGGTCGTGACGAAGACCGGGCAGGTCAAACATGCGTTGGCGAACGCGCATTTCTGCTGCAGCGGGAGCGCGCAGAACCCGTTGGGCAGAGCCATTTTCGCGCGGGCGAGGTTGTTCTTCATCCAGACCGCGTCGGCCAGCGGCCCGGTGTCGGTGGCGAGCTGTTCGCCGGCGATGTCGACCTTGCGGGCGCGTTGCCATTGTTCCCGGATCGTCTTGTCCGACAATCGGGCGTAATGCGAGGTCATCGCATGCGAATCGTGATCGAGCAGGCGGCGGACGGTTTCCTGCGGGACCTCGTTGTTGATCAGCCGGGTGCCGAAGGTGTGGCGCCATTGATGGGGCGTGACGTGGACCGGGCGCCCGAGTTCGTCACGAATATCGCAGACCCGCAACCACTCTCGAAGCTCACCACGAAACGTCGCGTCGCTGAACGCGACCTTGCCGTCGGGATTGCGGGTCTGGCGTGGCAGCAGATAGTCCGGGTCGTCGAACTGGGCGAGCACGATCTGTTGCTGGGCGGTGATCGCGTCGGTGAGGTCGGTGTCGATCGGAACGAACGCTTCCCGCCGCATCTTGTGGTTGGTGTAGCGCAGGTAGGGGGCTCCTTGCCCGTCGCGGACGATGCAGTCCAGGCGCAGGCGGGCCCCGTCGCCGACGCGCAGTCCGGTGCTCATCAGGATTCGGGCCAGCAGCCGGCCGCCCGGATCGGCGAAGCGGTCGAGGGTTGCCGGGTGTTCCAGCTGGGTCATCACCGCTTCCGACAACGCCCGCGACGGCCCCGCGACCAGTCGGGGATAGTCCTCGGGAAACAGGTCGACCTGCGGTGACAGGCGTGGCTCCCAGCCGTGTTGCCGGATGGCCCGCAGCAGGCCGGCCAGCGGGCTGAGCTGGCTGACACGGCTTTTCGGTTCGGGACCCGCTCGGCCAGATGCGCGAGATGGACTTCGACCAGCTCGCGGGTCAGCGCTTCGGGCCCGCGCTGCAGGGCAGGGAACGACTGGGAGAACACCGTGATGGCGTGGACGTCGGCGCCGACGGTGGTGACGGCGATGCCGGTCGAGAGCCGCCAACGGGCCCAGCGTTTGGTCAACTGCCGCAACCAGATCGCCTCGATGCCGGTGAACCGGAGCTGGGTGTCGCGGTCGGCGAAGCCGAGCCGACGCAGCAGCCAGACATCACGCGGAAATTCCGCGTCCCAGCCGACGCCTTCGACGACATCGCGCAGATAGCCGATCGCGTCCAGCAGGAAGCGGCGCTCGACGTAGCCGCGTTCGCTCGAAAATCCCAGATAGGTCATCCAGGAATCGGGCGAACGGTCCAGCAGCGAGTCGACCCCGCCGCCCGGCAGCGCTCGCAGCAGCCGCCTGATGGTGTGCGGGCGGGTGATCGTGCGCCGCTCGTCGACACGGCATTGGATGGCGTAGGCGATCTCGAACCGCATCGGCAACGGCAGTGCCCGCAGATCGAAGCGGTCCGTGCCGAACGTCGCGCAGCCCTGCAACCACGAATCCATCTCCGGTCTGTCGGCCCGGATCCAGCGCAGCCGGTGGTGAACACACAACCCCGCCACGCCCTCGGCTTCAAGTTCGCAACCGGGGAACCAGCAGTCGCCGCCGGTCGGCAGCGGTGGTCCGCCGCCGTGGCGGGTCCAACCGGCCAGGGCCGGGCGGCCTTGCTGGTGCCAGCGGCTGGCGTGGGAGTGGCAGAGCCCGTGTTCACGACGGCTCCGTCGGCAGGTCTCGACCTTGCATTTCTGCGGCTGTTGCAGCCAACGCCGGTTCGACCGTGTTGTGGCCGCCCATGCTTCGACGTCGGCGGGCCGGCCTGCTTCGATCCAGCGCTGGTGGTGGGCAGAGTACTTGCCGAAGATCACCGCGATCCGATCGCAAACCGGGACCAGGCAGCTCGGGCCGCCCATCACCGGGTCATCGGGGTCGACGACGATGATCGGCTGGGCGAACCGTGGCCGCAGCCTCGCCGCGAGATCGGTGCCGGATTCGTTGCCGCTCAACGGAATCGGCTGCAGGTGATTCATTGCGTGTGCTCCGTGGTCGTCGGGTCGAGAAATCCGGCTGCGGTCAGGGTGCGGCGGGCGTCCTCGATGCCGAGGTGGGAATAGGTGTCGATGGTGACGCTGATGCTGGAGTGGCCGAGCAGCTTCGCCACGATCTCCGGGGAGACACCGCGGCGGAGAAGACCGGTGGCGTAGGAGTGGCGAAACATATGCGGGGAGAACATGATTCCCGTGCGGCCGCGGAGCCGCCGGACCAGCCGGTCGACACTGGCGTAGGTCATCGGTCCCCCGACCGGGGCGCCCGAGAGATTGACGAACACGTAGTCGCAGTCGAGCAATCCGTATTCCTCGTGCAGGTAATCGCTGTAGAGGCGGAACACATCGGCGTCGGCGGGGACCCCCGCGACCAACGCGACCCGATGCCCGGCCTGGCACGCCCGAATGGACAACCCGATCGACAGATGAGTTTTCCCGGTCCCGGGTGGGCCGAGGAACACCACGTTCTCCGTGGCGGTGATGAAGTCCAGGGTTCCCAGATGAGTGATCGTGCCACGTTTGAGCGAGCGTTGATGGTCGAAGTCGAACTCCTCCAACGACTTCCGTGACGGGAACCGCGCTGCGCGGATGCGGCCTTCACCACCATGTGCCTCCCGGGCGGCGACTTCACGTTGCAGGCACGCAGCGAGGAACTCCTCGTGGCTCCAGTTCTCGGATCGGGCCCGTTCGGAGAGCCGATCGACCGCGTCGGCGAGAGAGGGTGCTTTGAGAGCTCTTGCGAGATAGGCGATTTCGGATCCGATGTTGCGTGACCCGTTGGTCGAGCTCTTGGTGGCCATCACGCGATCCCTTCGCTGTCGAGGTCGAACAATCGGTCATACGCCGACAGATCCCGATGCTCGACGCTGGTGTCGAACACCGGCACCGCAGCCAACCGGCGGGACCTGCGCATCTGCGCCGCGGCCGCGACATGCTCGGGGTCGCTGAGGGTTTGATGGTTCGCCCAGCACCGGTGATGCCGGGCGACCTCGACACCGCCACAGGTGACAACGACGTGCTGCAGGTCGGCACGGACTTCGACATGACGGCCGATCGCCGACGGGTGCACCGAGTAGTCGTTGGAGTCCAGACGGACATAGTGATCACGCGGCAACCTGACCGAGGTCCGCCACCCGACAACCGGATCCATCGGCGGCAACTCGAGCATCGCAGCCCGATCAGCGACCCAGCGGTCGACCGGGCGGCAGCCCAGGCGTCGATGCTGGCGCTGGTCGCCCGTTCGAGCCAGTCGGTGAGCTGGGTGTTGAAATCGGTGGGGCTGGTGAAGGTCCGGCCGGGCAGGAACGAGGTTTCCAGATAGCCGTTGGCGCGTTCCACGAGGCCTTTGGCTTCCGGATCGCCGGGACGGCATTGGACCACCTTGATGCCCGGGGTTCCGCGGAAACCATTCATCGCGTCGGTCAACCGGGGTTTCCCGCCCCGCCACCCGCCGACGGCGGATTCGTTGTCCCACACCAGCACTCGCGGCACTCGCGCCCACCGGAGATCAATACCCAGTGTCCGGCCAGCAGGTCCGGGCTTTGCCGGGTGGGGATCATCGTCGCGGTGATGATCCGTGAATAGCCCGACACCATCACCAGCACTGGCGGCCGACCCACATGACCGAACCCGAGCGGGATATCGGCTGGTGGGAACCACAGATCGCATTGCGCGAGTTCGCCGGCCTGATATTCGGTGCGCGAGGCCGGATCCGGTGGTTTGAATAACGGCCGCAGCTGCGCGACCCGCACGAAGAACACCGACCTGCTGCGGGTCCAGCCGACCCGTTCCATGATCACCGTTGTCGGCATGTCCGGGAATTCCGCCAGCAACCCGCGGATCGCTGGTTCGAACACCTCCACAGCCGAACCCCGTGGCGCGCGCCGGTACTTCGGTGGTTCGTGCGTTGCCAGGGCCTTCTTCACGGTGTTCTTCGAGATCTGCAGATGCCGGGCTATCGTCCGGATCGGCATGCCCTCAGCACGATGCAGCCTGCGGATTTCCGCCCAGTCCTCCACGTTGAGCACCTCATGATTCGTCACCAGGTGGGTCAAGGTTCGCTCGGACACGCCAGGTCAGTATTGGGCCGGATTCGACATCTCCGACGTCGTCTTTCGTGCCATGGTCGCCGACCAGCACCTGATCGAACTCACCGCGGCTTGACAGAGGAGCTATCTACAGTCCCATCCATCTTTACGGCTGCAACGAAGAAGCATCGAGTGGTGGCGGTCTCGAGTTGGTCGCATGGCCGAAATCGAGGGGCACAGCCGAGATGTCGTGCGAGATGAATTCGAGTTCGGTGAGCCTGAGGGAATGGGGTGTGGTTTTCGGTGGTAGATGTTTCTGTGGTTCGGACTCTGCGTTTTGTCCAAAAGTGGTGGCACTGTGTGTATCTGATGCCGCTGGCCGGGCTTGCGCTGGCGTTGCAGGCGTTGGTGTGGGGGGTGTGGTGGTTGTGTGCGGGCCGTACGAGATACGTGTTCGATTGGCGTCGACGAGAAACTGCGCAATGATCGTCCGACGCTGAATCCTCTTCTGGCCGATTGCCCAGCCTTTCTCATTTGCTGAGCTTGGCCCCGTCAGTTTGCTCTTCAGCCGCTGGTATCCGTGCTCGCGTTTGTTGTCCATCACGGTGTCTCGGCCCCGCAATCGTGAGGTTGGTGTCGAGGGTGCGACGCATCCATGGTTCGCGGGGAGCGCGTGACGGTGGGGTGGAGCCCGGAACGGCCTGTGATGTGCGGTGCTTGAGCGATCCGCGTGGTGGTAAGTCGCTCCCATCCGGAACCTCGTTGGTGCCGAATAATACCTCGTGTTCTGCGTTGCTCGAGACGAGTGAAGGAAGGTTTGCATGGATATCGAACGCGCGTCAGCGTTCGCCCGCCCCCGTCTGATCGTCGCGACGGGCTTGTTGGGTGCGACCCTCACCGGGCTGGGGCTCGTCGTGCCGGCCAGTACCGGATCGGCCCAGTCCAACGATGACTCCGGACAGATTCAGTGCACCGGTGGAAAGGGGACATTCTCCATCGCGAAGAACTCCGATGGGAAGTTCATCGCGCGGGGCGAGGGCGAGTTCCCGACGGGCGAAGACGCTCTCTGCGCCAGCGCCAACGACGCCATTCAGGGCGAGACAGGGCCGATCTCGATCAAGAAGGTCGAGAACGCGTGCGTGTTGACGGCGAAGATCGTCAAGGCGAGCGAGACCACCGCCGCGGGAGCCGAGGAGACCGCCCGCGACGGCACCCTCACCCTTACCATCCCCCTCGACGGAAAAGCTGCCAAGGTACGCGGTCAGGGCCATATCTCCGACGCCAGTGCATTGGACGCGGGCGCAACCGTGAGCGGTAGCGGAACGGTCAAGGGGCTCACGGCGAAGAATATCGACAAGTCCTGTAAGAAGGTCCCGGTGGTGAAGAAGGCTGAGGTCTCCGACATCTCCGGCACGGTCAAACCGTAACGGCGGTAACAAGATGTCGCACCTGGTGAAGTACGCGATCAGCCATCCCCGGACGATTTTCCTCGGATGGCTGATCGCCATGGCCGTCGGCGCCTTGGGCCTGCCGCATCTGCTGGCGTCGTTGACCTCACCCGCGGTCGGCGTGTCCGGCTCGGATTCCCAGCGGGCCAGTGAGCTCGTCGCCGCGGGGCTGCCCAGCTTCGGCGCCGAGCAATTGGTGGCGGTATTCAATTCGCCCACATATCGAACCACCGATCCGGCCTTTCATGCCGCATTCGACTCCGGCACCGACGCACTGGCCCGCGCGACCGGTGTCACCGGCATCCTCCCGTTTCCGATGGCCGGGGATCCCGCGCCCGCCCCGACGCTGCCCGAAACCCTCGAACCGCTGCGCCCACTGTTGCACGACGAGCACACCGCCTACGCTTTGGTCGGCCTGACCGGCGACGACCGGCAACGGCAACACGATGCGCCGATCCTGCAGCAGGAATTGACGCGCGCGGCGACGGCGACCTCGGCGGGTGCGGTCGACGCCTATCTCATCGGCGTCTCGAGCTTCGGCGAGGCGGCCCAGCAGGCCGAGATCGCCGACCTCGTGCGCATCGAATTGATCGCCGTCCCCGCCGCGACGGCATTGCTGATCCTGATGCTCTGGGCGCCGGTCGCCGCGATGATCCCGATGTTGATCGCGGGCGCCTCGGTGCTCAGCACGCTCGGGGCGTTCAGTCTGGCCACACCGATCCTGTCGATCGACGGAATGCTGCTGATCGGTGTCGATGCCGTGGGCTTGGGTCTCGGCATCGATTACGCGCTGTTCGTGATGACGCGGTATCGCCAGGAACTGACCGCGGGTTCGGCTGCGCCCGAGGCGATTCGGGTCGCGATGGCGACAACCGGTCGCACGGTGGTCTATTCGGGTCTGTTGCTCGCGCTCGGATGCCTGTGCCTGTTCCTGGTGCGCTGGACCATCTTCGCGCAGGCCGCGATCGGCGCGCTCGTGGTGATCGCGGTGACGCTGATCGCGTCGATCACCCTGCTGCCGGCCGTGCTCGTCGCATCGACCCCGTGGTTGAACTGGCGGCCGCGCTGGATGATTCAGGGGACGCCGCTTCTCGAGCGCACACCCGTCGACGGCGGTCGACTGACCCGCGGCGCGACACATCTGCTCCGCCGACCCTGGCCCTATGCCCTCGGCGTCACCGCCGTGCTGCTGCTGATCGCCTCGCCCGCAACACAATTGCGCTCGGGTATCGATCTCGAGGCCGAGGCACTGGCCGGGACGCCCTTCCTTGCCGGTCGCGTAATCGCCGATCGCGATGTGCCGGGTCTTTCCAGTGTAGTGACGATAGTGCTGCGCCGTCCGCTCGATACCGACGCACCCGATACGACCGCGCTGCTGACGGCACTGCGCGCGGATCCCGAGATCGCCGCCGCGACCGCGCTCGACAACGGCGAGGATCTGACGGTCGTGATCGGCGTGCCCCGCCACCCCGCGCAGTCGCCGCCGATCGCCACCATGGTCGAACGGATTCGCGGCCGGATCGTTCCGGCGACGACGCCGCCGGGTTCCGAGGTATTGGTCGGCGGTTCCGGCGCCCTGGCCGCCGACATTCTGACCGAAACCTCCACCGCGCTGTGGCGGGTGATCGGCGCGGTGCTGCTGATCATGTTCGCGGTGCTGGTCGCGGTGCTGCGCAGCCTGCTGTTGCCGATCAAAGCCCTCGCCATGAGCCTGCTGGCCACCGGCGTCGCCTTTGGACTGATGGCATTGGTTTTCCAGCACGACACCGCGGCCGACTCGCATCTCATCTGGCCGCAGGTGCCGTTGATCGTGTTCGTGCTGCTGTTCGGATTGTCGACCGACTACGAACTGTTCCTGGTCCGCCGGATCCAGGAGGAGTACCGCGCGACCGGGCTGCACCGACATGCGGTACTGGTCGGATTGCGGTCTACCGCTCGTCCGATTTCGCTGGCGGCGGCGATTCTTGCGATCGCGTTCGGCAGCCTGCTGATCTCACCGATCCGCAGCCTCGCGGCTCTCGGATTCGCGGTCGCGGTCGCGCTGATCGTCGACGCCACGCTGATCCGGCTTGTCCTGGTTCCGGCCCTCATGCAGATCCTGGGCCGCTGGAACTGGTGGTTTCCCACGATGCCCAACGTATTCGGGAAGAGGATGAATGAACGGCTATCTGGTGACCGGTGGGACCGGATTCATCGGCAGCGCACTGACTTTGGAGTTGCTCACGAAGACGACGGCGCCGATTCATCTGCTCGCGCGCGGGGGAGTCACCGCCCCCGCCCGGATGGAGGCCGCCTTGCGGAATGCGGCGAGCCTGTACGGATACGAGCCGGACTTCGTGCATCGCTGTCGCGAGCGAATCGAGGTGATCGCGGGTGATCTCACCGACAGTACGGTGATCCGGCGGCTGCCGGGCGATATTTCCGAGGTCTGGCATTGCGCGGCGTCGCTGAAATTCGACGATGCGAGCCGCGCGGAGATCTTCGGTGTCAATGTGGACGGTACGGCCAGGCTGCTGGATCTGTCGGAACGGCTCGGCGTCTCCCGGTTCAATTACATGAGCACCGCCTATGTGGTCGGATCCGCATTCGGGCGGTTCACCGAATCGCCGGTGTCGCCCGACACCGTGGTGAACAACGCATACGAGTCGAGCAAGGTGGCGGCCGAACAACTCGTCCTCGGCCGTGCCGCGGTTCCTGCACGAATCTGGCGGCCCGGCATCGTGGTCGGGCACAGCACGACCTTCGCGGCCACCGGATTCAGCGGCTTCTACGGGCTGGTGCGTGGTGGCTTTCTGATCAGGAAGCTGGCCCGCCGTGAGCTCGGTCGGCGTGCCGGTGGGCGACACCCGCGTCTACTCGTCCATCCGGACGCCGAGATCAACCTGGTACCGGTGGATCTGGTGGTGCGGCAGGCGGTCGAACTGTCCACCCGACCGGAATTCGACGCGCCCATCGTCCATCTCACCAACGCGGCCGCGCCGCGCGCGGACGACATCACCGCGGTCATCATGTCCGAACTCGGGGCGCCCCCGGTCGAATTCGTCGGCTCCCGAGCCGAACTCGGGCCGCTCGAACGCAAGCTGCACGACTACATGCACTTCTACACCCCCCACGTGCTCGGCACGAAAACCTTCGTACAGGACGTCGCAGCTCGATACGGGTCGCCGATCAGCTTTCCGATGGACTCGCGGTACGTTTCGGACCTGGTCCACTGGTACGTCGCCCATGCCGGACTCGGCCCGACCGGGTACGCCGCCTGACCCGACGGCGTGAGCGAGGGTCACGGCATCATTGTCAGGTTCGGGCAGGTACTCGGCGACTCGGGGGCAGGATGATCACGTCCGGCCCCCGGGTCTGCGTTCTCTTCGAACGAGGCGATCTCACAGGAGAGTGAATTGAGCGGGGAACGACGACGCACGCTTCATTCACGCCATCAGCTCTGACCTCTGCGTGGAGAGTTCCTGTCGCGCCGCCGGGCGATGCCTGCTCGTGCAGTTATGGGGAAATATGTGCCTTCCAGTTCATCGGGAGGTGTCCAGTAATTTCGTCGACTCGGTGGGCCCAGGCCGGACCTGCCTGCGCTGTCCAGCTGCCCGCACGCGTTCCGTCCGATCCTCGGCCGCGGCCGCTGGGTCCTCTCTTGCACGCAGAGGTTGCATGGTGTGCCTGTCTGCTACGGGTTGTGTGTGCGCCCGGTGGCTTCGTAGATTCGGGTGTGGTTGGTGATGGCGGCGAGGCGGTAGGGGCCGGCGGTTTCTCTGGGCAGGATTAGGTTGCTGGCGTTGTTGGGTTCGCTGTTGGTGTGCAGGGCGCGGTAGTGGTGGTAGTCGGCGGGTTTGCGTTCGTTGATGATGTCGGTGGTGGTGCGTAGTTGGGTTTGGTAGCCGGGTGTTGGTGTGGCGGTGAAGAATTCGGCGACGCAGCCGGAGTCGTAGCTGATCATGGCGATGGAGTGGCCGGTGAGGTCGTCGGCGTGGTCGAGCAGTGAGGCTAGAGCGAGGTTACGCGAGGCGGTGCAGCCCTCGTGATCAACATCGGTCTCCATGTGGATGGACACCTTGCCGCTTACGTTTCCATTGTTCAAAATACGGTTCGTATAACGCGGCGACTGGGCATTCAATCGGCCTAATTTTGGAGCGGCAAGAGGATGCTTCTCGTATATCCAGCTACCATCGCAGCTGAACTATTAAGAGGTCACTCCGCTATCGTCGGACGTCCTCCATCACGCCTCTGGTCGGATCCCATTGCCCCAGCATGACTCTCGCTCCCATATCAGTCGTCACCGCGAAGTACGCGAACATGCTTCGGCACGCGGCCTTCAGCTGCGTAGTGGAAGCCGCCCCGGACCTTCTCAGCCTTCGCGCGACGGCGCCTGGTTGCGACTCCAGTGCCATAGCGTTCTCTACTTTCTTCCCAGTTGTCTGCGGTGCTGGACCGTACCAGAGAGAACATTCTCATGAAGACTCAATCAAAGGCTGCACCTCGGCGCAATGTCGTACGCTGAAATCGTCGTGAAGGCACCATTCGAGTACATCAGTTCCATGCAGGGCGTCAAGTCTGGACATTTCGTCCTGGATGGCACCTACAAACGGTTGAACATGCTGAGCCCGCGCGTAATAATTACAACCTCGGTGTCTGCCATTCCAGAGGAGCCACGGAGCACCGCCGCGGCGCAGGCCGCCGAGGTATTGAAGCAGGCCCGCCGACGGTGCGAACCCCCACTGCGGGAAGCGATCACGACGCTGCCCGACCCGTTGGATCTGATGGCGGCCTACCACCTGGGCTGGCGCGACCCCGAGGGAAACCCGACGGATCGCGGATGGGGCAAGGGCCTGCGCGCGGCGCTGGTATTCGCGGCGGCGACAGCGTGCGGGGCCGATGCCCGAACGGTTGTGCACGCGGCGGTGGCGGTGGAGCTGGTGCACAATTTCACGTTGGTCCACGACGATGTGATGGATGCCGACCGGCTGCGTCGAGGCCGGGCGACGGTGTGGACGGTATGGGGCGTGCCGCAGGCGATCAGCCTCGGAGACGCGCTGCAAGCGCTCGCGATTCGAGTATTGACCTCCGCGTGGCCCGGCGCCATCGGAGCCGAGGCGACGTCGCTGATGTCGTCAGCGATCGTGGAACTGTGCCTGGGTCAGAGCCTGGATTGCGCGTTCGAGACCAGGTCGGGTGTGCGGGTCGAGGAGTATGTGGCCATGGCGCAGGGCAAAACCGGCGCGTTGACCGGGTGCGCGACGGCGCTGGGTGCGCTGTGTGCCGGGGCGGACCCGGCGACCATCGGTCGGTTCGAGGCGTTCGGCCGCGAACTAGGGCTGGCGTTCCAACTGGTCGACGACATCCTCGGAATCTGGGGCGACCCGGCGATGACCGGTAAACCGATCGGTGGGGATCTGATGCGTCGCAAACGATCGTTTCCGGTGGTGGCGGCCCTGTCATCGGGAACGGCTGCCGCGGCCGAATTGGAGAAGCTGTATCGATCGACGACACCGATCACCGTCACCGAGGCGGCGCGTGCGGCCGTCGCCGTGGAGGCCGCGGGCGGTAGGACAGCGGCCGCGCTGCACGCTGACAAACGAGTCGCGGCGGCGATCGCGGCGCTACCGGATCCGGACAGGGCTCGGGATCTGCTCGCGTTGATCCGGTTCGTTACGCGTCGGGACCGTTGAGCCGCACGGATTCTGGGTCGGAGCGGTCGGGGTGGTTCAGCCGATCGTGTGGCGCACGGCGATTCGCAGTTGTGCGCCCTGGTGGGCTGCGCCGTGGGTGTGTAGTTCTCGGATGACGCGGTAGAGCTGTTGTTCGGTACGTGTGGAGCGGGTCTCGGCGATGATGGCCAGGGCGTGCTGGGCGACCTCGACGGCATCATCGGGTTGGCCGCTGCGCGCCAGCGCGATGGCGAGCAGCGTCAGGCCTCGACCGAAGTCGCGACGGTTCTCCGGACGCCACTGGGGTAGTTGGGGTTCCAAGGTGGCGATGGCTTGCTCGGGACGATCGAGCTCGATCAGGCAAGCCGCGGCTTCCATGGCGATGTATTCGGGTGTGCAGTAGCCGGCGAGCTCGTCGTCATCGGGGGAGGCGGCCTGATGTGCGGCTTGGTCGAGCGCGCGCATGGTGTCGGTCAGTTGGCCGAGGCGGGCGTGACCGTGTGCGATCTGGCGCAGGGCCATCGCGCGCTGGCGGGCGGTGAGGTCGGTAGGAGTGCGCAGCGAGGTTTGGGCTAGCGCGATGGTGTTGCGTGGGTCGCCGACGTCCGCGGCGAGGCTGCTCTGCCGCATCCGGATATAGGACAGCAGCCTGCTGTCGGCGGTTTCGCGAGTCAATTCGGCGGCTGCTGCGGTCCATGTCAGCGCTGCGCGCAGGTTGCCGGCATCTTGGTGAAGCCAGCCGAGGAACTCGGCGAACCGGGCCCGCAACAGGCGCAGTTGCGTCTGTGTTCGTCCGCGACTGGCGTTCTCGAGCCGCTCCACGAACCGTAGCTGCTGGCCCACTACCATCAGCAGTGGTTGTGGCCCGGCGACGTTGTCGGTGCGCACGTACTCCTGCAGAGTGGTGCGCAGTGAGTCGATCAACAGGGGTTCGGCCGCAGGAGGCGCGAGCGTCAGACCGTCACGTAGGCGTAACGGCCCGGGCGTAGGTGTCGGCGCCGGCGCGGGCTCGTCGATGTCGAACCACAGCATCTCCGCGGGTATGCCCAGCGTGCGGGTGTAGCGCATCAACTTGTCCAGATCACGTACCTTGTTGCGTCCGTTCTCGATTCGGCTGAGCTGACCCTGGGTGATACCCAGCCATCGAGCCAATCGGGCCTGTGGGATGGGATGGGGGCCGTGCGCGTGGTGGTGTCGCCAGGCGTGCAGGACGATGCCGATATTTCTGCTGCGCAACGCTTCCCGCATCTGTTCGGTGCGCCAGTCCGCGGCGCACAGTTGCGGGACGCGGTCCTGTCCTCGGGAGCATGGTCGGCACAGGACGCTGTGGTTGTCGCGGGCCAGACCCGCGCCGCACCGTGAGCAGCTGCGCTGCTGAGCGCCGTTGAGTGACAAGGGTGTATCCATGAATCAGCCCTGTCGGTCTACTTCGTCGTCGCACGCATGACGAAAATCGAACACGCTCCTGAGCCAAACAATGTTTGATTCGCAAGAGTGCGACCGCAGTGGTTGACGGCTCAATGATAGCGAAATCGATTGGTTCCGAACGCGAAAAGTCGGCTACGCATGCATGATATGCCGCCGATGCATAACCGTCGCGCGACCGTGTGATCTGTGCTAACGCCTTGGGGGCCAGTATCTGTCGTTTCAGGGCTTTCGTTGGTCCGCATCTTTACTTGTTGGGAGTGACTGCGTTGTTCTCGATGACCTCAACCGCAACTTCAACTGATGAGATAGTGCGCCGAGCCAGTACGGCCGTGCTCCCGATCGGGAGTTTCGAGCAGCACGGCGCGCACCTGCCGCTGGTGACCGACACGCTGATCGCGTGTGCGATCGCGAGCCGGATCTCCACCGCATACGAACTACTGCTCCTGCCGCCGGTGACCGTGTCCTGTTCCCACGAGCACGCCGGTTTCCCAGGCACGGTATCGATCCGGGCGACCACCTTGGTCGCGGTGGTGGGGG
>NZ_BDBS01000082.1 GCF_001613105.1 Nocardia pseudobrasiliensis NBRC 108224
AAAAAGGGATACGCCAGAGTGGCCGTCCTGGCCCGCATACCCGCCGACCTGATACAGAGACCCTGGTACGGACGAGTGATCTGGGCCAACACGCTGTAACCCGATGGCGCCACGGCGCTGGCTTGAAACTCCGCCCCTTCAAAGCTCATGAGAATCCGATGTCAGATAAACACAGGGACCGCTGGCGGTTTGACCTCGAGACCACAAACAGGAGATCGTCGGACTGCGCGGCTCGTATTCTGCTCGTTGTCGACCCTGTGAACGGTGAGCCGATGAGCTACGAGCTGCACCGTGACGAATTGGGACAGGCGGTCGCCGTGTGCACGCAGGGCGCCCAGTCTTGTGGCGCCCCGCTCGACATCAGCGTCGATAGCCTCATCACATGGCGGGCATCACAGGGAGACAATGCCGCTCGAGCCAATCTCGGCAAGCCATGCAACCACAGCAGCGATCAGCGATGCGTGACACATGCTTTCCTGCGGTCTCGGATCCGCCAGATCGTCACGGCCACACGATCGCGCGGATACGACGGATGGTTCGTGAGCTGCCCGCCGCAGCAGACTTATCCCCTACCTGATTGTGTCCACCCATCCGACCTTGCCGACCTCCCGCTTGTCGGGCAGATCCACAGCGTGTGGAACAAACACGATTCGGTTCTGGTCACCTACACCAGCGGACTGCACGTATGGCACCTCCGACACCAGGACCTTCCCCTCTCTGTCACCGCCGCCCCTGCCGAGATAGAAGCACGTGACCTGCCGTTGGCTGAGGCGAACGGAGAGCGAGTGTTGTTGGCCGCCGAGGTCCGGCGAGCCTTGGATTTCAACACCCCCATCCGTTACGACCGAATATGGCGGCACCCACCGAGAACGGAAAAGGAAGCTTACAAAACGGCAGCCGAGCGCAAGCCGGTGTTTCCGTGCTTCACTACCAAGTACGTATCCGCCTACCACACGGTCCTGGCAAGCGCGGGCCGTGACGAGCGCGACTCCGAAGCGGTTCGGGCAGTGCGCACAGAATGGCAGGGCGGCGGCATCGGCCGCAGCCGTACCATGCCTTTACCAATCCAGCAGGGGCTTTTGGCCAGTCATTATTCAGGCTCGGCAAACGCGCGTGAAATAAACGTCGTCGAACACGGAATCACCTACACCCATGTGTGTTTGCCGATGCGCGCCGACGCCATCTGTCACGCGTTGGGCGTCTCCCTCGGACTCACCGCGTTCACCGACGATCACGAGCTGGACGGCATTTGCAGCCCCTCCGGGCTTCTAGCATACGTGATCGACACGCTTCGCGACGGACTGGCCTCCGGCGCTCGCCACTGTTTCGATGCCGTTATCGGCTGCGCTCAGGTCAATGAACTGATGATAGAGCTACACCACCAGGGAATCGTAGCCCACCGACCGGACAGCGTCGAAAGTTGGTTCGACTACGCACTCACACGCTCCGTAATGTTCGCGATCCACCCGATAACAGAACTCGCCGCCAGCTTGGGAGACAGACCCGTTGCACCCCATCACTACGCACTGGCGGATATGGGAGCGACCATAGCGCATGACCTTTGCGACCTGCGATACGACGTGTCCAATGGCATGTGCCTGAACAGTATATATGCCCTGGAAACCGCTCTCGGGGACGACAGTTGCGCCGAATGCGTCGCCGAATGCCTCATCCCGATGATCACCCATTGCCTGCTGTCCGAGAACACTGAGGAGTACGCAATTCTGGCGGCATTGGTGGCGGGATGCGGCTTCCTGCGCCCATATTGCTTCGGCCACAGCCGAGCCCTGCTCAACGCCCGAGCCACGATCCTGGACGACCGCTGCCCCAACGCCTGGTACGACGCGATACGTGTGCTCGAGAGATGTGCGCCCGAGATCAGCACCACACATCTGCGGTCGAGCGATTTCACAACCGTATGCCAGGAAATCCGCGACCGCACGCAGCTGATCATCGACGAGGCCGCGCACGGCGACGCCCTCATACACGAGGCGACCCGCGCTGCCGTAAGCGACACCAGTAGCGCGCAGGAGGTCGAAACACTCTGGAAGGCATGCATCGAGGACGCCTCAACCGCGTTGCTCGAATATGCCGACGGCGACCCTCGCCACCTCGCCGCACTGGTGTGGAGCGCAATGGCACACAGCAGCCCGAACCGAATCAACATGCGCTGCGGCAGCATCCGGCACACAACCGACAATGCCGATCGGGTACCAGGCTGGCAATCCGTTCTCTCGAGTCACACGAAAGTACCGATGTAAATCTGCCCTGGTCTGTCCGACATCACACTTGTCGGTCTGCGCCGCGGTAGGGCTATGCGAGCCAGATCCTCGAACTCGTCGTCGAACAGGCCGAGATTGCTCTCGGTGAGATCTCCTACGAGGACGTCGATCCGGCGGCGGAGATATTGTCAAATCCTGCGGATCGGTATGTTTTCAGGCGACCTCCGTTTGGGTGGTGTCGGCTGCGCCGGTCGGCGATGCCGGGGTGATGTCGCGGGGGGCGTTCGAGTAGCTTGCCCTTGTGGAAAAGGGCTCCGAGGCGGACGAGAGCGACGAATTCGGGGGCGTTGACCTTGCGCCAGCGGGTCTGGGCGGCTTCGATCAGCTTGTAGGCCATGGCGATTCCGGCCGCGCGGGAACCCGGCCCCTTGGTGACCTTCGTACGCAGCCGCACGGACGCGAACGTGGACTCGATCGGATTCGTGGTGCGTAAATGGATCCAGTGCTCTGCAGGTATGTGAAGAACTCGAGCAGTACGTCGAGGTCGTCGACGATCTTGGCGACGGCTTTGGGATATTTTGCGGCGTAGTCGATTTCGAACGCTTTCACCGCCAGTTGCGCTTTGTCGATATCCTCGGCCATGTAGATGTCCTTCATTGCCGAGATCGCGCCGGGATGCGCCGATTTCGGCAGCGAGGCAAGAACATTCGCCGACTTGTGGAACCAGCAACGCTGTTCCGGGTGTGCGGGAACACATCGCGCAGGGCCTTCCAGAACCCGAGCGCGCCGTCCCCGACCGCCAGCACGGGCGCCCCTTACCGGCACGCTCGGACGGCAGTATCGGAGACCAACCGCAGAATACTGGCGAATCAACGACGCAAGACACGTTCTAAGTTCGTGGACGCTGACCTATGCATGCTACGCATTCAGCTATGCGGGAAGCGCTCTACCGGAGGAACGGTCGTAAGTCGATAATAGAAGTCGCGCGATACTGCGCTGATTTGGCAATCCAGAGGAGCACGCCCGTCGATCTGGCGAAACAGCTGGCCGGCAGGCCGGCTGCGTCGATTGCTTTGATTGTCTCCCGCACGACAAAATGTGGTGTCACTCTACTATGACCAGTAATCATGATATCGGATTTCCTCCCCACGCTATTGCCGTCGTCGGCATGAGTTGCCGCACACCTGGAGCGCGAAATCCGCGGGAGCTGTGGGGCCTGCTCAGTCGCGGTGACACGGCGATCTCGGAACCGCCCGGGGACCGTCCCTGGCTGCGGGATCTGGTTGGACCACCGAAGACCCCGGGTCGTATCGCCACCTCCCGCGCCGGCTTTCTTCCTGATGCCGAACTGTTCGACCCGGCGTTTTTCGGGATATCTTTGCGTGAGGCCGGTCGGATGGACCCGCAGGTGCGGGTGTTGCTGGAGACTGCCTATGAAGCATTCGAAGATGCTGGCATCGCACCGGGTCGCGCGAGCGACACGGTTGGCGTATACGTCGGCACGTCCTACGGTGACTATTGGCTTCGGCAGGTGTGGGATCTCGATGATCTGGATTTCTACACCGAAATCGGCACCAGCCGTGGCGCGCTTTCCGGCAGAGTCTCCTACAGCCTCGATCTCACCGGCCCGACCCTGACGGTCGACTCGGCCTGTTCCTCATCGTTGGTTACGGTTCGGATGGCGTGCCAGGCCCTTCTCGCTGGGGATTGCGATGTCGCTCTTGCCGGAGGCAGTAATCTCGCGTTGACCCCGTACAACTGGGTGACGTTCAACCAGGCCGGCGCACATTCACCCGATGGTCTGTGCAAGTTCGGTGATGCCAAGGCCGACGGCTACGTCAGATGCGAGGCGGCCGGGTGGGTCGTGCTCGAGCCCCTTGCCCGCGCGCTGGCCAACGGCGACCGCATCCGCGCGGTCATCCTGGGTGGGGCCAGTACGAGCAACGGATTCAGCGGAGAAGGAATGGCCGCACCCAGCGTCACCGGCCAAGTGAAGACGTTGCGCCGAGCCTATGCCGAGGCCGGAATCGATCCGGCAACAGTCGATTTCGTCGAAGCTCACGGCACAGGAACCACCGCCGGAGACCGAGTGGAACTGACCGCATTGGCGACGGTAGTGGGGATGCGCGCGGCAACACAGCCACCATGTCGCGTCGGCACTGTGAAGGCCAATATCGGACATGCTGAAGGCGCCGCCGGAATCATCGGGTTCATCAAGGCGATACTGGCGCTCGAACATCGAGCCCTGCCGGCCTGCCTGCACCTCACCGAACTCAACCCGGCCATCGACTGGGACACCACACGATTGGAGCTGCCACGCACATCGGTCGCACTGGCTTCACACGGGCGGTTGATAGCGGGCGTAAGCAGTATGGGAGCCTCGGGTTCGAACGCACACGTTGTGCTCAGTTCACCTCCGGCGAGGAAATCGCCACAACCGCTATCAACTCCGCGAGCAGAGGTACTGGTGCTGTCCGCGCGCAACCGCATTGCCTTGCACCAGCTGCGCACCGAATACGAATCCCTCTTGCGCACCGACGAATCAGAGGCACGCCTCGCCCAGATCTGCGCGGGCGTAGCCCGCGGACGACGGCACCTCGAGCATCGGCTGGCGGTCGTAGCAGACTCAGCACCACAGGTGGCTGATGCCCTGTCCGTCTCCGAAGGAGACTCCTCGGCGACAGCACCGTGCTTTGAACGGACCGTCACCTCGCGTCCCCGCGTGGTGTTCGTCTTTCCCGGGCAGGGTTCACAATGGGCGCACATGGGGCAGGAATTGCTGTCCGAATCGGAGGAATTCCGCGAAGCGCTCACGGCATGCGATGCAGTCGTGCGCGAGCATACGGGATGGTCTGTGCTGGAGGCGATCCGTGGCACCGCCCACGATTGGGTCCAGGACACTCACCTGGTGCAGCCCGCGCTGTGGGCGATCGGGGTCTCGCTCGCGCGAACCTGGCAGTTATGGGGAATCACCCCCGACGCGGTGATCGGCCAGAGCCAGGGGGAGGTCGCCGCCGCGCATATTGCGGGAGCTCTGAGTCTGGAGGAATCCGGTCGATTGAGCTGTCTGCGTGCCCGTCTCGCCACAAACCTCTGCCCGCCTGGCGCCATGGCCCGTGTGGAGGCCGGGGTGGACAGAACTCGCGAACTACTGGCCCGCTGGGGGATCAACGCTGAGATCGCCGTCGTCAACAGTCCCACATCGACTGTGCTGTCGGCCACGCCCGCGGCAGTGGATGAATTCGCCGAATGCTGCGCCGGAATCGGGCTCGACTGCATGAAGATTCCGGTGGACTACGCAGCCCACAGCGCCATGGTCGACCCTGTACGTGAACCACTACTCCGCGAGATCGAGACTCTTACACCCGGCCGGGTCAATATCGCAATGATGTCGACCGTCGACGCAGCCATCCTCGACGGCACCGATCTCGGACCGGAGTACTGGTGGCGCAATCTGCGCGAACCTGTCCAGCTGGAACCGGCAATCCGATCGCTCCTGGCCGCCGGGCCGACCATATTCCTGCACATGTCGCCCCACCCCATACTGGCCACCGCGATCGAAGAAACAGCCGCTGTTGCCGAGGTGAGCGCGACCGCCCTTGCGTCATTGCGGCGCGGCCAGCCCGATCGCGCGATCATGCTGACGACCCTGGCCGAGCTGTACGTCAGCGGCTGCGAGATCGACTGGGCCACCGTCTACGGCGACACGGACCGAGCGTTCGATCTGCCCCACTACCCCTGGCAACACGTCTCGGTATGGCACCAGGCCCCGAGTTGCCCGTGGCCGCCCTTGGGCGGTGGTGCTCCAGCGACTTCAGAGGATCTTAATTTCAGTTCACACCAACAACTGTCGAGTGCACCACCCGCCACCGCAACCACGGGCACCGAAATACCGGCGCCGGTCCCAACGCAGCGAACAGACGCGGAGGACGACCCATCACCCCACCCCCTGCTCGGTGTGGCACACACCGAATCCGATGGCGGCATCGAATGGCTGAACCCGCTGACAGCCGCGCGTCATGGGTATCTGCGCGACCACCGCATCTCCGATCACTCAGTGATGCCCGGGGCAGCGTATCTCGAACTGGCATTGGCTGCGGCCAGACACGGACGGGCCGGTTATCCGCTCGAGGTGTGCGAAGTCGAGTTCGTCGCCTTGCTACCGCTCGACGAATTCGACACCGGCGGAATACTTCTGCGTACCCGCACCGACGCGACCCGAGAGCGGCTCACCATCGACAGCCGCGACGGAGTCGAATGGATCACGCACGCACGCGCGGCAATTCGCGACCCCGCGGATCCGACACCAGAGGCAGAGTCTCTCGCAGCGGCTGAGCGTCGCTGTGTCTCGCACCGCTCGGTCGAGGAGTTCTATCGCGCCCACGCTGAACACGGCAACAACTGGTCGGGCGCATTTCGCGGCATCGTCGAGCTGTGGACCGGCCCGGACGCAGCGCTTGCCAGAATTGAGCACCAACCGGACGGCCGCCACCTCTTTCACCCTGCGGTCCTGGACACCTGCTTACAAACCGCCTTGGCAATCGGCCCGGTGACCGACAACGGCGACAGCAGAGGTCTGGTGCTGAGCGGTGTGGACCGCGTGCGGCTCAATCGCCCAGTCGGTCCAGGATCACTGTGGTGCTATGCGCGCTGGGATTCCGCACGATCAGACGCCGTGCATGCCGATATCAGTGTGTTCGACGACACCGGTGCTTTGGTGGCGGTCCTGGCCGGTGTGCGAGGCCGCCGACTGCACGCGGCCGCCCACGCCGCTGCTTCCTCTGACACCTGGTTCTACCAGCTGCGGTGGCGGCCGGTACCCGCCGAGCAGCCCTCGTCGACGGAGCCAGGCTGGCTCGTCGTCGGACGCGGAGCGGAAGCGACAGGCCTGGCCCGGCAGTTGAGGGCGACCGGGAGCGACGTCGCGCAGATCTCGTCGTACAGCGAATCGGCCGAGGTGGCTGCGGCCGTCCGTCAACTCGCCCACGGTGGGCAACTGGCCGGCGTCGTCGATTTCTCCGCCGTGACAACACGAACGACTAACGAGGCCGGGGCTGATGAGATCCATTCGGTCGGAACCGAGCTGTGCGACGGGATCCGTTGCCGCGCTGCGGCACTGCGAGATATCGCTGGTCATCCCGCACCGCGGCTGATCGCGGTGACCAGAGGCGCGCAGGGCGCCCAGGTGACCGCACCGTGGCAGTCGGTGGTGTGGGGATTCCTGCCAGTGTGCGGCCACGAACACGGCCTGCGATCCTACCTGGTCGACCTCGACCCCGACGACATCGATCGCGACGCCGAGAGCGAGTTCCTGGCCGCCCTTGTGCTCTCACCCATGAATGAGAATCGGCTGGCCCGACGCGAGAATCAATGGCATGCACCTCGTTTGGAGGAGGCTGAGCATCAGCCCGGCGAATCCGGGACAGGTCCGATATATCCGGATCGAAACCGGCGTTTGTGGAGCGACGGCGGAGCCGACAGGCTGGAGTTGATCGACTGTCCCCGGCCTGCACCGAGCGAGGGAGAGGTCGAGATCGCGGTCTCGCACACCGGTGTGAACTTCCACGATCTATTGATCGTCGTCGACGGCGTGCGCGAGGACGACCCGTTCGGCGGCGAATGCGCGGGCACAGTCAGCCGGATCGGCGCTGGTGTACGCACAGTGGCGGTAGGCGATCGGGTACTGGCCTACGCACCGGGCGCGCACCGCGAGCACGTCCTGGTCGACGAGCGAACAGTCGTCCTACAGCCCTCCGCACTGACCGCCGGCGAAGCAGCGGGAGTGGCGGTAACCTACACCACCGCCTATTACGCACTGGTGGAACGAGGTGGGCTGCGGGCGGGTGAACGCGTGCTGATCCATTCCGCGACAGGCGGTTTCGGGTTGGCCGCCCTGCATCTAGCACGTCGGCTCGGTGCGGTCGTATACGCTACTGCGGGTACCGAGGCAAAGAGGGATCTACTGATTCGTCTAGGAGCGGCCAAGGTCGCTGACTCCCGCTCGACCGAATTTGCCCGGCAGTTCCGCGAATCCGCCGATCCGTTGCGCGGAGGGGTGGACCTCATTCTCAATACTTTGATCGGCGACGGCATCACGGCGAATCTGGCTGTGCTCAACCCCTACGGCCGCTACCTGGATCTGACCCTGACCGCCGACAGTTCCGCACATTTGCCGCTTGCCGCGCTTGGCCATAACCGCACCTATGCGCACACTCGTCTGCACGATCTCTACAGCGACGATCCGGCACATCTGGGCAGGCTGCTGCATGCGGTGACCGGCATGATCACACGAGGAGAACTCCCGGCACCCTTGCATCGCGTACTGCCCGTCGAACAGGCTCATAGCGCCTTCGCGACGATGCTGCGCTCGGAACACATCGGCAAGCTTGTGCTCAAATTCCCCGGTTCGGCCACAACCGCGCCGCGCCGCCAGCCCACCTCGACGGTGGCGCTACGTCCCGATGCCATCTACCTGCTGACCGGAGGACTCGGCGGCATCGGCGGAGTCTGTGCCCGATGGCTACTCGATCGCGGCTGCCGATCACTGGTACTGACAGGCCGTACTCCATTGGATCCCGACGCCACCGACGATCCGCGCGCGGAACTGCTCGCGCGGCTGCGGTCCGGTGGCGCGACAGTCGAATACGCCGCTGTCGACGTCGCCGACGAAACAGCCATGACCGAGCTGGTGCTCCGGCTGCGTCGCAGCGCGCCGATAGCCGGGGTCATCCACGCTGCGGGCGTGCTGACTCCGACCAGCAGCCTCGATGCGACGACCGAGGAGATCGGCCACACCTTGCGGCCGAAGGTCGCTGGAGGCTGGGTGTTGCACCGGCTCTTCACCGATACGCCTCCAGACTTCTTCGTCCTGTTCTCCTCAGCGTCGGTCATCCTTGCCGGTACCGACGCCGCCCATCAGCTCAGCGCTTACACCGCAGGAAACGAATTCCTCGATGCCCTGGCAGCCCACCGCCGCGGCTCGAACCTTCCTGCCACGGTGGTCGATTGGGGCTATTGGCGTGAGGTCGGGATGGCGGCACGGCTCAGTGTCGCTGCCGACCATGACGTTCGTCCGACCGGCATGGCAGCGATCCATCCCGATGCCGCCTACCCGCTGTTCGACGCGATGCTCACCGGCGGGGACCGAATGATCTGCCTGCCCACCGATTGGACCGCATTTCAGGCGGCATATCCCGGTGATGCAACCGCGCCCATTCTGCGTGATGTCTCAACCCGCACAACCGATTCCACCTCAGACTCGCACTCCACAACGACCGGCGGCGCATCAGCCTTTCCCACCGGCACGTCACTGCCGACCGAGCCGACGCCGACGGCATGTCCAGAGGAGCCGCTAGCCGACGAGACAGAGCTCAGCAACGGCAATCGGTCCATCAACTGGTCGGTAGACCCGCGCAGGCCCGATGCCACTCCGGTGCCGCCCCGACGAGCAGAAAGCCCGCACAACGGTGCAGAGTCGACTGAGAACGAACTCGAGGAGTACCTGGCCGAGCAGGTCGCACGCGTCCTCGGCTCCCCGGTGGCACAACTGGATCGGGAAATGCCACTGCATCGCCTCGGCATGGATTCGCTGATGGCGGCGGACATTCGAAACCGGCTGCGCCGCGATCGCGGTCACGACCTGACCGTCGCCCAGGTACTCGATGCCGAGAGCGTCCGCAAGCTCGCCCGCACACTGGCGCTGTCATGAACTCACCCACATCGCAATGGAATGCGCTTGCGGCTCAACCGAAGAGAATTCTACTGACCGGAGCGACCGGGAATCTGGGAGGACGACTGTGCGACGACCTGCTCGTCAACACCGTGCACCAGATCTACTGCCTGGTCCGCGGCGCGGACCCCGTCACAGCGCGAATGCGGCTGGAGCGCGGCCTGGAACGGCCGAGTTCGGCGGCAGGGCGAGTGATCGTCGTCCCGGGCGACCTGCAGCACCCGACACTCGGTCTGCCCCGGCCCGACTACGACGCACTCGCCGAAAGCATCGATACCATCGTGCATTGTGCGGCGACAGTCAATCTCGCGGCCGGCTATGGACAGCTAGCGCCGTGCAATGTCGAGGGCACCCGGCACCTGATCGCCCTTGCCGAGCGACACCGTGCCCTCACGGGCCGTCCACTCCGATTCCACTACATTTCGACCGTTGGAACCTTTATCGAAGCACACGCTGCGGGCGGCCGAATGGAGGTGGACGAGAATACCCATCCGACCGCGGCGACCGCCGGATCCCTGGGTTATCCCCGCAGCAAAGCCGAGGCCGAGTCCGAACTACGCGCGTCCGGACTGCCCCTGACTGTGCACCGGCCAGGGCTGGTCATGGCCGATTCCAGGACAACCAGCGTGACCGACACCGACCTGCTTGTACCACTCATTCGGGCCGCGGTCGCGATCGGCGCCGCTCCAACCGATTGCGAAGCCCCGGCCGAGACCGTCGACACCACCGCCCGCGCGATCATCGCGCTGATCGACCATCCTGGCAGTGTCGGGCGGACCTATCACCTGGTACGAGAGCAGCCCCTGCGCCTCGACACGGTCTTCGCCGCGTTACGCCGCGCCGGACACCGACTCACACCACTGTCCTCGCCGCAGTGGTGGCAGCGGATTCAACAGTCCGCCGAGCACCCCGAGGTGATCCCGATCATCGCGATGTCGGCGGTGTTCCGTCGAATACTGGCCGCCGACGGCGACTACCGCCAGCCACGGATATCCAGCGCACACACATGGCAGACGTTGCACCAGTTGAACGTCGTGCCATCTCCGATGGACGACCGGTACCTGGACCGACTTGTCGCAAACGCCTGCCCCTCGTCCGGAAGATCCGAGGCGACAAACACCGCCGATCACCGGCGACCCCGGTCGTCTGCTTCGCAGCCACACCTGCCTATCGACCACATCCTGTGTCAGGACGGATATCAGCATTGCGTCAACGGCATGGCTGCGGCGGCCACCGCCTGCGAAGCCGCAGGATTCGACGGCGGATGGGTTTACGAACATCGTCACGATCCGTTGCTTACGCTGGGCGCTGCGGCAGCCAGCACCAACCGGCTCAGGTTGGGCACCAACATTCTGATCGCGTTGGCGAACAACCCGATGGTGCTGGCTAGGGCAGCCAACGACCTCCAGTTCGCAAGCGCAGGTAGGTTCACCCTCGGCCTCGGAACACAGATTCCCACCCACCTGAACCGCCGCTACTCAGTGCCTGGAGACCGTCGCCACGCCCGGATCCGCGAATTCGTGCTCGCATTGCGGGCGATCTGGGAGTGCTGGAACACGAACGGAAGACTGAACTTTCGGGGCGAGTTCTATTCCCACACTCTCATGACCCCATTCTTCATGCCCGGACCGAACCCGTACGGCGCACCGAAGATCTTCCTGGCAGCAGTCGGGCCGGCCATGGCCGGCATCGCCGGTGAAGTTGCCGATGGCTACACCGCACACACGGTATTGAGCGCTGATTACATCGCAGAGGTTCTCGTACCAGCCGCCGAGCGCGGGTTGGAAAGATCTGGGCGGTCCAGGGACACGTTCACGGTCATGTGTAACCCATACGTGATCACCGGTCGCACCGAAGCCGAACGCGCCGTGGTCGAGCGGTCCGTCCGACAGGAGCTGGCCTTCTACAGTGCGACACCGGCATACCGGCAAAGCCTGGAATTCCACGGATTCGGCGCAACTGTCGACCGACTCACCGAACTCAGCGTATCCGCCGATTCCGACGCCTGGACACGCATGACCGACCTGATCGGAGACGACATCCTGGACGCGCTCACCATCCGCACCGAAC
The DNA here is from genome assembly GCF_001613105.1 of Nocardia pseudobrasiliensis NBRC 108224. Classification (GTDB taxonomy): domain Bacteria; phylum Actinomycetota; class Actinomycetes; order Mycobacteriales; family Mycobacteriaceae; genus Nocardia; species Nocardia pseudobrasiliensis. Next base: position 12,022 of record NZ_BDBS01000082.1, read on the forward strand.
CCGACGACGTGGGCCGCGAAATACACCGGCGTTACGGCAGTTTCGCCGACAGGATCGTATTGCCTGCACCTCAGGGCACTCCCGAAGATCTGTGGCGACCGAAACTGCTCGGACTAGACAGCACACCGATTGTGAACCCATCGGCAGTGCCAGCAACCACACCCGGCGGACCTCGACGCCCAGCGATGGACAAGGACCGGCGAGATCCTCAACGATAGACGGG
>NZ_BDBS01000083.1 GCF_001613105.1 Nocardia pseudobrasiliensis NBRC 108224
TTGTTTGCTCCCTGACGCTTCACTACCTGGAGGACTGGCACTCCCCGCTGACGGCGATCCGACGAGTTCTGAAGCCGGGAGGCCGCCTGATCCTCTCCGTGGAGCATCCGCTTGTCATGTGGTTCACCGCTCTCCAAGCAGGCAACACGACGAACTACTTCGCCACACGGCCTCGTCATGTGGAGGACATGGCAGGACAGGCCGCCGGCCTGACGTTTTGGGACCGGTCACTGTCGACGATGTTCAAGACCTTCTTCGACACCGGATTTCGAGTGACTCACCTCGACGAACCTGGCCCTGCCCCGGCGGCGCTGGAGCAGTTCCCAAAGTTCTTTGAAGATAAGGATGACCCCGCTTTCTGGTTTTCCTGTTCCTGGTCCTCGTCTCGGAAGGTTGACGTCCGCACAGAACCGATCAGGGGGCTTCCAGCCAAGTGCGAAACCGCGCGTCACGATTCGGGTGTCGTATGCATCGTCGCGAGATCAAGCCCGCTTCCGAGCTCACCCTCGATTTCGCTGACGGCGCTACCTGACAGCGGCGAGAATAGTGCGCGCTATCGAACGGTCAGGGGCAGCAACGACTTTTCGCGGAGGCGCGGACATCATGATCGTCGTCGACACCAACCACATCGACCCGAACGATCGTGCGGAGATGGTGGCCAGCGCGATACAGAACACCACCGCCCCCGCCTATATGGAGCACAACCCAGCCGATGGTGAGATATCGGCGTGGCTCGATGTCACCGACTTCGGGCCGCTGTTCCTGGCGCGCGTGCGCATCTCCGGATTCCGCCTGGTCCGCACGCCCACCCAGATCCGACGGCTCCCCAGCGCTCTGCTCTCGGTCAGCGTGCAGGACACCGCGCCCGCCCGGTTGACCCGGGAACAGGATCAACAGCTGATATCGCCAAACCAGCTGTACACGATGGACTTCGACGCCCCCTACGACGTCGACTGGTCCGACGGCGGGTCAGCCGCCGCGCTGTATGTGACCACAGACCAGCTCGACCTGCCGACCCGCATCGTCCGCAGAGCACTGGCCGTACCGCCGCAAAGCAGCCCGCTGTGCCCTTTGCTGGCCAGCCATATTCGATCCATGTCCACCGCCACCGAAGCACTGCGCGCCGATCCCGGAGCGCTGGATCTGGGTCACGCCAGCGTCGATCTGATCCGCGCCTTCCTGATCTCCCTGACCGACGAAGCCCGCACCGACGCCACCGCGATTCCAGCGCAACTGCTCCTCGACCGCATCCGCGACCACATCCGCGCGCATCTGACCGACCCAGCACTCCGCGCCGAAACCATCGCGCGCGCACACCACATCTCGACGCGCTACCTCTACAAACTCTGGGCACGCACAGGATCCGATCTCGAACAATGGATTATCGAGCAGCGGCTGGAACGAGCCCGCGCACAACTCACCGCCGACCCCCAACGACCCATCGCCGCGATAGCCCTCGACTGCGGGTTCCGAGACCCGTCCCACTTCACCCGCCGCTTCCGCACCGCCTACGGCATGACACCCAGAGACTGGCGCGCCACCCCACCCAAAACATAACCGGCCCAGTCGGTATGGCCCCGAGGCCGCGGACACACGACAGCAGCCCGGATCCTTTCGTCCATTGGACGCGGCTGGTCGGCTGGGGCCGCCAACGCCCTGAGGGCGAGGGGCAGCATCATCTACGAGACCGCTAATGACGCGGACGGGAAACACGTTGGCCTCCGGGCCGGCACGGGAATCCGCACCGCCCCAAGCGGTATCACCGCAGTCTGCTGCGAGTGTTCTATCTGTCGGCGCGATACAGCACCCGGTGGAGCGGAGAGTCCAAGCAGCTCTACGATCGAAAACGCTTGCAGGGCAAACCATCGACAAGCGGTGATCGCCTTGGCCCGGAGGCGAGTGAACGTAATCTGGGCGCTGCTGCGCGACAATCGCCGCTACGAGCCGCGCCCACCTGGCACGGGCTGCGCGACCGCCTGAAGCCGCACCGACGTGAAGGTGTCGGCGTAGATCGACATCGAACACATCACCACGCCCGCGTCACCAACGCCTGCACCCCCCTCATTCGCCGGTATGTCCGCTACCGCCTGGTCCTCAACGCCACCGCTCACACCGTGACCGACCGCGTTCGCAACCTGCGCAAGGCCAGCTCCGTCACGGCAACCGCGTACGGAACGCACCCAACCTCGCTACAACATTGCTATACATCCTGCTATAGCGCTGATACAGTGCGGCTGGGAGGTTTCCCGACGACCGAGTGAGCGAGGAGGAGCTGATGAGCCTGGAAGGGAAGACAGCGCTGGTGACCGGGTCCAGCAAAGGGATCGGTCGAGCGATCGCCCTGCGCTACGCCGAGCGCGGCGCCGATATCGTGGTGAACTATTCCCGCGACCGGGACGCGGCGGAGGAGGTGCTCACCGCCGCGCGGGCCGCGGGGGTGAAGGCGATCGCCGTGCGGGCCGACGTGTCGCGGGTCGAGGAGATCGATCGGCTGTTCGCCACGGCGCTCGGCGAATTCGGCAAGGTCGACGTCGTGGTCGCCAACGCGGGGATCGAGAAGGTCAATATCCCCGTGGTCGAGGTGACCGAGGACGATTTCGACCTGCTGTTCCGAATCAACACCAAGGGCCCGTATTTCGTCCTGCAGGCCGCGGCCCGCCACATCGCCGACGGCGGCCGGATCATCAACATCGCCTCCAGCTCGACGGATCGGCCACAGCCGGGTCTGGGCCTCTACGGCACGAGCAAGACCGCCGTCAAATACCTGGTCCAAGTCCTGGCACTGGAACTCGGCGCCCGCGGCATCACGGTGAACACCCTCTCGCCCGGACCGATCGAGGGCGCGGGCATCTTCACCGGCGTCGGCGACGACGACCCCTACAAGAAGGCGCTGCGGGAATCGGTGCCACTCGGCAAGCTCGCCACCCCGGCCGATATCGCCGAGTTCGCCGAATTCCTCGCCGAGGACCGGTCACTGTTCCTCACCGGCCAAGAAATCTTGATGAACGGCGGATCCAGCAACTGATCACGACCACCGACAAAATCTACGAACGGAGTACGACAATGACAGCCACCATGCGTGCGATCCAGGTAATCGAAGCCGGAGCGCCGTTTTCGGCCACGACAGTCGCCGTGCCCGAGCCCGGTCCCGGACAGGTCCGCGTTCGTGTCCGCGCATGCGGAGTGTGCGGCGGGGACGCCATTCCGCGACAGGGGCTGATGGGCGTCAACCTGCCGCGCACCCCCGGCCACGAAGTGGCCGGTGATGTCGATGCCGTCGGCGCCGGCGTGACGGCCTGGCAACCCGGTGACCGGGTCGGTATCGGCTGGCACGGCGGCAGCTGCTTCACCTGCGCGCCGTGCCGGCAGGGCGACCTCGTCAACTGTGTGAATCGCACGATCGTCGGCTGTCCTACAACGGCGGCTACGCCGAATACATTGTCGCCCCGCAGGATACGCTGGCCCGCATCCCGCAGAGCCTCACCTACGAACAGGCCGCGCCTTTGATGTGCGCGGGCATCACCTCCTTCAACGCCCTGCGCAACTCCGGGGCGCGTCCGGGTGACACGGTCGTCGTGCACGGTGTCGGCGGGCTCGGCCACCTGGCCGTCCAGTTCGCCGCCGCCATGGGTTTCCGCACGATCGCGGTCAACCGCGGGCGCGAGAAGGAAGCCATCGCCCGCGAACTCGGCGCCGACGAATACCTCGACAGCGAAGCCGGCAGCGTCGGCGAGGCCCTGCAGCGACTGGGCGGGGCACACGTGGCGTTCTCCACCATCGGTTCGAGCCGAGCGCAGGCCGATCTGATCCAGGGGCTGCGACCCAATGGTCACCTGCTCATCGTGGCCAGCGAACACCAGCCGATCGAGGTCTCCCCGGACCTGCTGGTCTTCGGTCGTCGCACAGTGTCCGGCTGGTACAGCGGGCACGCGAAGGACAGTGAGGAAACCATGGAATTCGCGGCGCTCAAAGGCATTCAGCCCCTCATCGAGACCTACCCTCTCGACGACGCCGAGATCGCCTTCCAGAACCTGGGTAAAGCCCGATTCCGCAACGTCCTCACCACGTAACCCCTGTATCGACGCTATATTCCGTAAAATAGCGGCGTGACACAGACAGTGGACGTGCACGCGTCGACGAGAACCCGGCTGCTCGAGGCGGCCGCGCAACTACTCGCCGAATCCAGCGGCTCGCAGATCACCACCAGGGCGATCTGCGAGCTGGCCGGGGTGCAGGCACCGACGCTGTATCACCATTTCGGCGACAAACAGGGCCTGCTCGACGCGGTCGCGGCATACGGCTTCGAGCAATACCTCAACGCCAAACGCGCGAACAAGCCATCGGAAGACCCCTTCGCCGACATCCGCCTCGGCTGGGACCGGCATACCGATTTCGCGCTGGCCAACCCCGCGCTCTACGCGGTGATGTACGGCCAAGTCGTCCCCGGCAAACGGCCCGCGGCCGCCGCCGACGCGGAAGCACTCCTGCTGGCCTCGCTGACCCGAGCCGCCGAAAAGGGCCGACTGACCACCACTCCGGACAGTGCCGCCCACCTCATCCTCGCCACCAACATCGGGGTCGCCCTCGCTCTCATCACCACGCCCCCGGGCCAACGCGACGCCACCCTCTCCGACCGCACCCGCGACGCCGTACTCGCCGCCATCACCGCCCCCGACACACCAACCACCACGACCACCACCGACACCAACCGCTCAGCCATATCCCGCAACGCCATCGCCCTGCACGCCACACTGACCAACCCGACACCTCCCCTGTCCACCACCGAGACCGCACTGCTCAAAGACTGGCTACGCCGACTGGCCGACTGACACCGACCACAATCGTCGATCACCGCCTTTCCGATTTCTTCTCATGCACCGAGCGGGCGCAGATGGGCGGCCGTTGGGAGCGGCCGGGCGGCGCCAAGCCAGATATTCTGACTCGGTGATCATCTCTTCGATCAGTCAGCGCGCAAGTATGAACCACCCCCGCGTTGATAAGAAGGATTGAGAGCCGCAATCTCGTTGTCGGACAACCGGTCCGCGCCAACGAGTATCATGCCGCTGTTGAGCGCGCCCAACCACTCCCCGAGCATCACTCCACTGCCACCTCATCGTCGGCCCCCAATCGAATTTCGGAGACGAAACTGCATCGACACCAATTGGTCGCTCGCGGCCGGCTGAAACGTCAGGGCGGGTTCGATTCAAGTGCGCCCCGAATCCGGTGGAATCGATACTTTCACAACGATTTTCGAGGTATCGATCTGTAACATCAACGGGGAGGTTGGTGATCGCCGTGGACGACGCTGCCGTTGAACACCGACTGCGAGCATAGCCATATCGACGGCAAGGCCTGTGACTCGAACCAAGGTGCTTCGTCGAGGTCCCACCCAGGTTCCGCAGACGTTGGGACGCACGGACGCGGGCCAGCCGGGCAACGCGCGAGAGAGAACCATGGCTTGTCGCGAAGATGTGGCCGGTCCGGCCTGCCGCGACCGTCGTTTTGGACAGAGCAAGGGGATGCACAGTATCCGAATATTGAGATGGAGCTCTCTATGCGTGGCACGCATGACCTGCATGCGCGAAATGGGCTTCCTTCGGCAAGCTTGGTGTCTGCAATATTGAGTGCAAGCTACTGAGATCGACCAATAGGCCCGGCGAGTCAATTAGCGTCTGCAACTCGATTCAGCAGAACGCTCGACCGGCGTTCTCCGCACTAGGCTCGTTGAGCGATACCCAATGTCGCCAGGAGGTGGATTATGTCGGTAGATATTGATGCATTCACTGCGCTCGAGGCAAACAGCAGAACGTTCGTGCTGCCGATTATGCAGCTTCGCGGGGATCTGCGCGATGCGGTCACTGCCTATTATCTGTCTACTCGGGCCATCGATCAGATCGAGGACAGTCCGACTCTATCGATCGTTTCGAAAGCCCAGCTTCTGCGCAGCATCGCAGCTATTTTGCAGTCTCGCTTCGAAGAGACGTCTTTCGCGCCAATCTTTCGGCCGCACGAACAGGCCCTGGAACCAGTGACTCTCAGTCTTGGTCGGTGGCTGACCCGTGTCCCACCAGCCTCAGTTGCACCTCAACTGTGGGAAGCTGTCTCTGCAATGGCCGATCGCATGGCTTTTTGGGTGGAGCGCGACTTTCGAATTATGACCGAGGATGACCTGGACCAGTACACCTACGCGGTTGCCGGATCCATCGGCGTGGGCATCAGCAACCTCTGGCGATGGTATGAGGACGTGACCACTGACCAGAACGATGCCATTGCTTATGGACGTGGATTGCAAGCAACCCACATGTTATGGGCCCGCAAAGAAGACCTCGCGCGAGGTGTGGACTTCTTCCCCGCCGGTTGGACGGCTGAGGATATGCGCACCTACGCCGGACGCAACCTCGAACGAGCGCGCCACTATCTCGATAGCCTTCCTGAAGGTTCGATATGGAACTTCTGCCACCTCCTATGGGACATCATCGCCGCCACATTAGACGTTACCACAAAGGAAAAGGCAACCCTCAGCCGTCAGCAGATCACGATCATCGCGGCGCGCTACTCGCAACCATAGGAATTTATGTTGAATCATACGGTCCGAAGAGTTTTCAGATTTGATCTCAGGACTGCTCATCGCAGATCGCTGCGAATAGTTCCGCGCTATCCGGTGAAGTTCTGGGCCATACTCGGTGCGGCCTTTATAATATTTCAGACAGTGGTGTTCGCTCGATGGGTTGCGCACGACGGTGTGCACGCCACCGCATCCGGAGGCTATTACATTTCAACAACGGAGAAAATAACTTCATGGTCGACGCAAGGCCTGATTCTTATCGTTATCATCGGTCTTGCGGGGCACTTCTTCCGCGTCAGCCGTGAGACCGGGCATCCGACTTTTCTGGCCATGCTCTGCCTAGCTTTCGGAACGACATTTTGGCAGGACCCGATCGTGAATTTCGGACACCCGCGTTATATGTCCAATAGATACGCCCTGAATGTGACCACATGGGGCCAGTTTATTCCAGGTTGGCACTCCTCCGATTCTCGGCAAGCAGAAACTATCCTCGCGGGAAGTGGATTGACCTACTTTGTGCTAGTGCTCTGGATTCTCATTCCGCTAGCTTTTCTCAACCTCCTGACCCGCAGGGCTCAACATGGCCTCGCATCGTGGAGTTTTCTCCGAGTCGTGACTGTAACCGTGCCGGTAGGGCTGGTCACCGAATTTATCGTAGAGTCTCTGTGGCTGAGAACTGGATCCTTTGCGTACGTGGGTGTCAATAAAACGTTCGCAATCTTTGGTGGGCATTGGTATCAGCTACCGCTAGTGAATCTTTTCATTGCGCCAATAATTATTACGCTGCCATCGATCTTATTGATCTGGCAGGCTCAGCGCGGTGATGGTCAGATCTGGATCTGGAACGGGTGCGAGCGAATGACTCCATGGGCTTCAATAGGATTTCGCCTTCTTGCGACAGTCGGTTTCGCCAATCTGCTCATTCTGATCACTACGGTGGGTATGGCCACCCTGTACGGCCATAGTGACTTTCCAGTCGATACGCCCAGCTATCTACGATTTCAGTAACCCGAATCTGCTTATATCTGCCCGTCAATTTGTAGCATTTGAGCATCCAGAGGTCGTAGTCGCACAGGAAGTCTTCGCGGTGTTCGCCGTGACACATATGAGGCGATGGATCGCAGCTACTGCGGCCCTAATCCTGATGTCAGGCATGAGTATTGCATTTCTTCCTACGGCTCAGGCCACGGTGGGGGATTTGATCTGTGGGACAGGCGTCGAAGCCGCCTCCTACAGTCCGGGACTGACGAATACCGCCCAGCCGGAAACTGTCACGCTGAACGGGACCCTCGGCCCGTGTGTCTCGCTGAAGGATCTCAGCGTGACCGGCGGGAGCTACCACGTGGTGGTCAACAACACGTTCAGCTGCCTGACGCTCTTCGGCAATGCCTCGGGCGTCCGGACGTTCACGTGGAACAATGGCCAATCGAGCACGTTCACCTACACGGCGTCGATCGAGAAGGCCGAGAGTGAGGTCGTCGCGACCTACACCGGCACGATCACCGGCGGTGAATTCGCCGGAGATCACGCGCTCATGGTGGTGACCAGTGCGTCGCTGTCGGCCCTGCAATGCGCCACCCCGCCCGGAGTTCAGAGCTCCAGCGGAACCATCACTCTGGCAATCAGCTAGCCGAGTCGGCGATATCCAATCCACGCGACTCTCGCGCGCGGAAGGGCTCTGACACCTTCCGCACGCGAGAAAGGAGCGCGTCATGGTGTCGACCGACGCGAGCGAACGCACCTGTGACATGTATCTGCAATTGGATCGGCTGCTCTCCTGTCAGCGCACAGTGTCCGGTAGCGATCACGAAATGCTGTTCATCGTCGCGCATCAGAGCACCGAGTTGTGGCTGAAGTTGCTCCTGCACGAATTACGGATCGCTATGATTCGCCTGCGGGGCAATGAGTTCCGAGAAGCCTCGCACAGGATCGGGAGATGCGGCACGGTGCTGCATCACATGACCGAGGCGTGGGAAGTCCTGTCGACCCTGTGCACCAATGAATTCCTGCCGATGCGCCCGGAGTTGGGCACGGCATCAGGTTTACAGTCCTACCAGTATCGACAGGTCGAGTTCATGCTCGGTGCGAAGCATCGCGGCATCATCGCCGCCTATCGGCACAATCCTACGGCCCAAGCCGATTTGATACGAGCACTCAAAGAACCAGGACTCTACGATGCCGCCATCGACCGACTCTCAGCCCGGGGTTTCGCTATCGCGCAGTGGCATCTGCACCGTGATGTCTGCCTGCCGTATCAATCGAACGAAACGGTCGCGAACGCCTGGCGACTGATCTACGAGAATCCCCGGGAATACTCCGACCTGTGGGAACTGGGTGAAGGGCTGACCGGACTCGAGCAGCGCTTCCAGCAGTGGCGCATTCACCATCTGCAGGCCGTCGCCCGGATCATCGGATACCGCCACGGAACGGGCGGCACCGACGGGCTCCCTTATCTGCGTCACGTTCTCGACAACATGTTCTTTCCGGAACTCTGGGAGATCCGGACCACGCTGGGAGTCGTGCCGTGAGAGCGGCGGTTCTAGGCGCGGGCCCGGTCGGTTGCGTGCTGTCGATCATACTGGCGCGCTCAGCGAGTCCTTCGTGCACCACTTGAAGGAACTCGCCGGCTGAGCAAGCGGCTCACGGCCTGTCCGAAGCAGGGTCGTCGAGCCCGCATTCGAGGAATGGGTCGCGGCCACCTCGATGCCATCGGCGCAGCTCAGTCGAATCGAGAACGGCCGCAACAAGGTCCGTGATCTGGACAAGTTGATGCGCTACACCCGGGCGCTGGGCGTACCCGCGGAGATGCTGTGGTTCGACATCGATGACCCCGCGCCGATACCTACGCCGACGCCCGGAGCGCTCCGCCTGCGTGACGGTCTGACGCTGGCGACGCCGACGGTCGAACCGCTGCTGATCGACTCGCTGCGCACCACTCTCCAGGAGTACATCCGCACCGACAACGTGGCCGGGCCGCAATCGCTGCTTGTGGTCGTGGGTCAGCAGGTGCGGTTCGTGGAACAGCTCGAGAGCACCAGTCACGGCCGGACCCGGACAGAGCTGCGCCTGCTGCGGGCCCGGTTTGCCGAGTTTCTCGGCTGGCTGCATCAGGATGCCGGGAATCTGGCAGCGGCACTGACATGGACCAACGGCGCCGCCGAACTGGCTCATGACACCGGCGATGACAGGTTGTTGTCCTATATTCGGATGCGGCAGAGCAGTATCGCCGCCGATGCCGGCGATTCGCGAAACACCATCGCACTCGCCCGGGCCGCCCTGCACACCCGCACCGATCTCAGCGCCCGCCAGCGCGCCATGGCACTGCGCCAGATCGCACACGGTCACGCCCGCCTCGGCAGACTGACCGAGACCGTACGCGCTCTCGACCAGGCGGCACATCAGGCTGCCTCCCTCGACGACGACGACCTGGCCGGCTACTGCACACCGAATACATCGCCATGGAAGCCGCCTCCTGCCTGATCGAACTCGACCGTCCCGAACAGGCCATCGCCACCTTGGAACCTCAACTGCCCCAATGGCATCCGGAGAACCGCCGCGACATCGGTCGAGGCCTCGCGTTGCTGGCCATCGCGCTGGCCCGCAGCGGACAGCCCGACGATGCCGTCCGGGTTGCCCAGCATGCCCTGGCCATCGTCGCCGAAACCCGCTCGACCCGCACTGAACAGCAGCTCTACCGCATTGTTCGCGAACTGCACACCGGCGGCGCGGTCACCCATGCCGCGCAATTGCGAATCACCATGCGCCACACTATCGGATGAACCACCCCGCAGATCCGACTGACGGTCCGTGCGACTCAATGGTCCCTATGAGTGGCGAAGTGGATCAACGCGAGCAGATCCCCAGCTCGGTCCCGGCCGGGTAGTGCGGCGATCGCCGCCGCGACTCGTTTGTCGGCGTGCAGCGCAGCCGCTGTCCGACCGCCCGCGGCCTGCACCGCGACGGCCGCACGAGCCGCCTCGGTGACAGCGACCGGCGTCGTCGATCGATACAGCTTCTCCAATTCGGCCGCGGCAGCCGTTCCCGAGGACAGGGCCGCCACCACCGGAAACGATCGTTTGCGACGCATCAGATCCCCACCGATCGGTTTACCGGTCATCGCCGGGTCGCCCCAGATTCCGAGGATGTCGTCGACCAGTTGGAACGCCAGCCCTAGTTCGCGGCCGAACGCCTCGAACCGACCGATGGTCGCCGGGTCCGCCCCCGCACACAGCGCACTCAGCGCACTCAGCGCCGTCGCCTCGGCACCGACCGCACCGGGTCACTACCCGAACAGCGAGGGCGTGCAGCGCGCCTCCGAGGCAGATCGCCTGCGGCACACCCCATACCGTCCACACCGTGGCTCTGCCACGACGCAGCCGGGCGGCATCCATCACGTCGTCGTGGACCAGTGGGAAGTTGTGCACCAGCTCTACCGCGACCGCTGCTGGAACAACCGCTCGACGGCCGGTTCCGCACGCGCGTGCCGCGGCGAAGACCAGCGCTGCGCGCAAGCCCTTGCCCCAGCCCGCATCGGTCGGGTTGCCCTCGAGATCGCGCCAGCCGAGGTGGTAGGCGGCCATCAGATCCAGCGGGTCGGGAAGTGTCGTGATCGCTTCTCGCAGTGGGAGTTCGCACCGGCGGCGTGCCCGTTCCAAAATGACAGCGGCGTGCGCTGAGGCGGTGTGTGACCGTGTCCGTCATCTCGGCTGCACCGTCCCTGTTCGGAGCCTCTGTACCGGCCCCTTCGACCGATTCCCCCTCAGTGTGGGGCCGATCGGACGGGGCAGAGAACTATCACCCGTATGCCGGCCATGCCCGCGGCGAATATCGATTTGGATCCGACGCCTCCTACGCGTTCGGTCGTCGATATGCGCGACGCGAATCGTCGTCATGTGCACGACAGCGTTCTATCCATGCGGAAATGCCTGCACCATCGAGAGCACACAGTCGGCCCACTCGTAATGACGAGGGCGAAATGAATTCCATCGATGCCATAACCCACACCGCGGTCGGCCGTGGAAGCGCCTGCGCCAAAGCCATCCTCATCGGCGAACACACCGTCGTCTACCAGCAACCGGCCATCGCGATACCGCTACCGGCACTCACCGTCACCGCCTTCGCGCGTCTGTCGGCCATCCCGGCGAGCGGTGGTGCCTCGGGCATACCGTCCGGTGACGGGTCGGTCGGTATCCACATTGCTTGCTCCCCAACAGTTTCGACCGCGCATGCCACTTCCGCACCGCTGAGCGCCGACGGCGCCGTGCTCGCGATCGCTGCCGCGTCGCGGTTGCTGGGAGTCCAGCACCGAAACGTCCGCGTACAGATCAACGGCAATCTCCCACCGGCACGCGGCCTGGGTTTCAGCGCCGCCTGCGCGGCTGCGGCGGTCCGCTCTGTCGCGCACGCTGTCGGTGCACGCTTCGACGCAAATACCTTGTTCGACTTGGTGCAGTGTGGCGAGCAGCGCACCCACGGCCGCGCGAGCGGCGTCGATGCGGCGACCGTGACCAGTACGCAACCGATCCTGTTCCATGCCGGTGCGGCGCGATCGCTGCACACAGAGGTGGAAGCCGTGGTGGTCCTTGCCGATACCGGTGT
>NZ_BDBS01000084.1 GCF_001613105.1 Nocardia pseudobrasiliensis NBRC 108224
GTGCGCGTGCGCGAGTTCGACCAGTCCGGCATGGGTCGCGGCGTCGATTTCGACGTCCACCCGCGCACCCGACAGCGAGGCCATGGCCGGTCGCGGCCGGTCGGTAGGCAATTCCAGCAGATCGGGCAGTTCGGCCAGCTGCGCGCGCCAATACCCGATCTGTTGCGCGGCAATGGATTCCGGATCCTTCTCGTCACCGAGTACCGCGCGTTGCCACAGCGCGTAGTCGGCGTACTGCACCCGCAGCGGCTGCCAGGCGGGGGCCTCGCCGGAGGTGCGCGCGGCATACGCGGTCATCACATCGCGCACCAGCGGACCCATGGACGATCCGTCGGCGGCGATGTGGTGGACGACCACGGCCAGTACGTATTCACGGCGCGAGCCGGGCGCGAGGTCCGAGATCTCCAGCAGCCGAACGCGAACCGGCACCTCGGTGGTCACATCGAAAGGCGTGGACGCGAGTTCGAGCACCGCCGCGATCACCCGCGCCGAGGCGATCGGTTCGACCGTCACACCCAGCCGCGTATCCGGCGGCAGGATGACCTGCACCGCCCCGTCGGGAGTCTCGGGGTAGATCGTGCGCAACACCTCGTGCCGGGCGACCACGTCATCCAGTGCGGCCGCCAGGGCTTCGGCGTCCAGGCTGCCGGTCAGGCGCAGTGCGAAGGGCAGGTTGTACGCGGCCACACCGCCGTCGGCCTGGTCGAAGCGATTGAGGAACCACATGCGCTGCTGCGCCAGCGACAGCGGCAGTTCGCGGGGGCGTTCGAGCTCACCGAGTTCGATCGTGCGCTCGAAATGCGCCTGGGATTCCACGGCCGCGGCGAGTTCGGCGACCGTCGGCGTCTCGAACAGCGCGCGCACCGGCACGCGGCCGCCGATGGCCGCGCCGAGTCGGGCGACCACCTGCGTGGCGATCAGCGAATTGCCGCCGAGAGCGAAGAAGTCGTCGTCGGCCCCGACCCGATCCAGGCCGAGCACCGTAGCGAAGTTCTCGGCGACGATCTCCTCGATCGGTGTTGCGGGAGCGCGGAATTCGCGCGCCTCGAAGACCGGTTCGGGCAGCGCCTTGCGATCGAGTTTGCCGCTGGCATTGAGCGGGAACGCCTCCAGTTCCACGATCGTCGCAGGAATCATGTAGGCGGGCAACGTATCCGACACCGCCGCGCGCAGCCGATCGGCATCGATCCGCCTGCCGGGCGCGGGCACCGCGTAGGCGACCAGCTGATCACCCAGCGCCGACCCCATCACCAACGCCACGGCCTGACTCACCGACGGCTGACCCAGCAACGCCGTCTCGATCTCACCCAACTCGATCCGCTGACCACGGAACTTCACCTGAAAATCGGTGCGCCCAAGGTAATCCAGCCGCGCGGGCAGATCACCCGAGGCCGCCCGCCACATCACCAGATCCCCGGTGCGGTACATCCGTGCGCCGTCACCGAAGGGGTTGGCCACGAACCGATCCGCGGTCAGATCCGGCCGCCGCACATAACCGCGCGCCAACTGATCACCCGCGAGATACAACTCACCCGGCACACCCGCCGGCACCGGCCGCAACCGCGAATCCAACACGTAGACCCGAGTGTTCCACTGCGGCAAGCCGATCGGCACACTCGGGCGATCCTCGCCCCAGGCGGGCCAGTAGGTGACCGAGACCGCGGCCTCGGTGGGCCCGTACAGATTGTGCACGCGCGCGGGCGAGACCCGGTGCAGCGCGTCCACGGTCTCCGGCGGCAGCGCCTCGCCGATCACCAGCACATCCTGCAGCGACGGGCAGGCGCCCGGGGCGGTGTGGGTGGCGAAGACGGTGAGCATCGACGGCACGAAGTCGGTGACCGTGACCTGCTCGGCCGCAATGGTTTCCGCGACGTACACCGGATCCCGATGTCCATCGTGGGTGGCCACCACAAGCTTCGCGCCCGTACGCAGCGGCATGAAATAGCCCCACAGCGACACATCGAAAGTGGTCGCCGTCTTCTGCAGATACACATCGCCCGCGCCCAGCGGATAGGCCGCCAGCATCCAGGTGATCTGGTTGTGGATGGCCGCGTGCGAGATCACCACGCCCTTGGGTCGTCCGGTGGAGCCCGAGGTGAAGATGACATAGGCCGGATGGTACGAGGACAGCGGCTGCCGCAGTTCCTCGGCCCGCACCGGGCTGGGATCGAAGCGGCTCAGATCCATGGTGTCCAGCCGCAGCACCGGCGTATCGACCGGTACGGCAACGGAATCGGCGACGGTGGTGACCACCACGACCGGGCGGGCGGTATCCAGAATGTGCGCGATGCGCTCCACCGGATGGTCCGGATCCAGCGGCACGTACGCACCACCGGCCGCCACGATCGCGTACATGCCGACGACCAGATCCAGCGACCGGCGAATCGCCAGGCCCACCAGGGCTTCCGGGCCGACACCGCGCGAAATGAGCAGCCGAGCGAGCTGATTCACGCGCGCGTCGAATTCGGCGTAGGTGAGCGATTCGCCCTCGTAGCTCACCGCGACAGCGTCCGGGAACTGTTGCACCGCACGGCGATAGGCATCGAGCAGCAGCTCCGGTTCGACCGGATAGCTCGTATCGTTCCAGTCGTAGAGCACCGCGACCCGCTCGGCGGGCCGGAGCAGGTCGATATCGCCGAGGGCGCGGTCCGGGCGCGCGGTGACCGACTCGAGCAGGCGGATCAGCCGATCGGCGAATCCGGCGACTGTCGTCTCGTCGAACAGGTCGGCGGCATAGGTGAACAGCGCCGAGAAGCCCTCCGTCCGCGGCACCACGGTCAGCTGCAGGTCGAATTTCGCGACGGCTCCGTCGAATTCGACGGCGGTGGCCGACAGGCCGGGCAGTTCCAGATGCGGCTTGTCCATATTCTGAAAGAACAACGCCACCTGGAACAACGGATGATGCGCCTGCGAACGCACCGGATCCAATACCTCGACCAACCGCTCGAACGGCAACTCCGCATGCGAGAACGCCCCGAGATCGGACTCCTTCACCACCGCCAGCAAATCCGCGAACGACGCGGCCGCGTCGACCCGGGTCCGCAGCACGAGCATATTCACGAACATGCCGATCAGGCCGTCGAGTTCGCGTTCGCCGCGACCGGCCACCGGGGTGCCGATGGTGACGTCGTCGGTGGCCGACAGGCGCGCCAGCAGCACCGCGAAGGCCGCGTGGACCACCATGAACAGCGATGCGCCCGAACGCTGCGCGAGTTCCTCTAGTTCCGCGTGCAGTGCGGCGTCGATATCGAAGGCGTACTCCACGCCGCGCCCGGAGGCCACCGCCGGGCGGGGCCGATCGAGGGGGAGATCCAGCCGATCGGCAATACCCGCCAAAGTCGCACGCCAGTAGGCGATCTGACGGGCGGCGAGCGAATCCGGATCGGACTCCTCGCCCAGTACCGCGCGCTGCCACAGCGCGTAATCGGCGTATTGCACCGGCAGCGGCGTCCAGGCCGGAATCGCGCCGTTGCGGCGAGCGAGGAAGGCGGCCAGCAGATCTCGCATGAACGGCGCGACCGAGCTGCCGTCGGCGGCGATATGGTGCACGACCACCACGATCACGTGATCATCGGGCGCGAGTTCCGCCAGGCCGATGCGCAGCGGCACCTCGGCGGCGACATCGAAGCCGGCGAGTGCGAATTCGGCCAGCCAGCCCTCGATCTCACCCTCGGCGAGCGTCTGCGGTTCCAGATCCGGAATCGCCTGCTCCAGCGGCAGAATCACCTGGTGGCCGGTGCCGTCGGTGGCCGGATACACCGTGCGCAGCGTCTCGTGCCGCTCGATGACGTCCAGGATGGCGTCGGCGAGGGCATTGATGTCCAGATATCCGGTAAGCCGGATGGCGAAGGGAATGTTGTTCGCCGCGGACTCCGGATCGAACTGGTTGAGGAACCACATCCGCTGCTGCGCCAGCGACAGCGGAACCCGTTCGGGCCGCGGCATCGGGGTCAGCGGCAGCCGGTCGGCCGAACCCTGCAGCGGGGCCAGCCGGTCGGCGAGCGCGGCCACCGTGGACGCCTCGAACAGCAGCCGCGCGGGGACCCGGGCCGAGATCAGCGCGCCGAGCCGGGCCGCGACCTGGGTGGCGATGAGCGAGTTGCCGCCCAGTTCGACGAAGTCGTCGTCGGCGCCGACCGAGGTTGCGGGACTGAGCAATTCGGTGAAGACCGCAGCGACCATCCGGGCCAGCGGGCCCTCGGGGGCGCGGAACCGCTTGGTCAGCAGGACCGGGGCGGGCAACCCGGCGCGGTCGAGTTTGCCGGAGGGTGTCAGGGGGATGGTGTCGAGCACGGTGATGCTGGTGGGCACCATATGCGCGGGCAGACTGCGCGCCGCGTACGCGGTCAGCTCGCTCGGATCGACGGTGGCGCCGGAGGCGGGCAGAACGTACGAGGCCAGGATCGTCGCACCGCTGTCGAGGGTGTGTCCGACGGTCGCGGCGAAGTCGACGGTCTCGTGCGCGGTCAGGACCGCGTCGATCTCACCCAGTTCGATCCGGAAGCCGCGGATCTTGACCTGGAAGTCGTTGCGGCCCAGATATTCCAGCTCGCCGTGTGCGGTCCACCGGACCATATCCCCGGTGCGGTAGAGCCGGGATCCGGTGCCCGCCGCCGCGAACGGATCGGCCACGAACCGCGCCGCGGTCAGCGACGGCCGGGCCAGATAACCGCGCGCCAGCGGAGGTCCGCTGAGATAGAGTTCGCCGACCGAGCCGTCGGGCACCGGCGAAAGCCGTTCGTCCAGAACATATTCGGTGACCGCGCGGATCGGCGATCCGATGGTGATCGGCTCACCCGGCTGCAGCGGGCGGCTGATATTGGTCGCGACCGTCGCCTCGGTCGGGCCGTATTCGTTGTAGAACTCGCGGCGACGGCCGCCCGCCACGGGAATCACCCAGCGGCGCACCAGCTCCGGCGGGCAGGCCTCACCGCCGACGATCACCACCCGCAGCTCGTCCAGTCCGGCCGGATCGACCGAGGCGAGGGCGGCCGGGGTGACGAAGGCGTGGGTCACCTCCTCGCGCGCCAGCAGCGCCGCGAGCTCCTCACCGCCGTAGACCGTGGGCGCGGCCACGATCATCGTCGCCGCGCCGCCGATGGCCAGCAGCAGTTCGAGCACCGACGCGTCGAATGAGGGCGAGGCGAAATGCAGTGTCCGCGACTGGCCGTCGATGCGATAGCGCTCGCGTTGCTCGTCGCAGAAGTTGGACAGTCCGGCCTGGGTGATCAGAACGCCCTTGGGCCGTCCGGTCGAGCCGGAGGTGTAGATGACATAGGCCGGATTCTCGGCGCGCAGCGGGCGCAACCGGTCGGCGTAGGTGACCGGGTCGGCGGGGTATTCGGCGAGTTCGCGGGCGAGCTCGTCGCCATCGATGACCAGCCAGTCGACCGGGCCGGGCAGATCCGCGCCGACCTCGGCGACGGTCAAGCCCACTACCGCCGCGGAGTCGGTGATCATGTGGGCGATGCGCTCGGCCGGATAGTTCGGATCCACCGGTAGGAATCCGGCGCCGGTCTTGGCCACCGCCCATACCGCGATCACCGACTCCAGCGAGCGCGGAATGCCCACGGCCACCAGATCCTCGGGGCCGATGCCCCGCGCGATCAGCAGCCGGGCCAGCCGGGTCGAGCGCTCGTCGAGTTCGGCATAGGTGAGCTCGGCGAGGGTGTCGGCGGCATCGGCGAAGACCACCGCCACACCGGTCGGATCGGTCTCGACCGCGGTTGCCAGCAATTGCGGCAGGGTCGTGACACGCGGCTTGCGGGTACGCGTGGGTCGCACTCGGGCCGGGCGGGTCATACCGCGATCGCTTCCTGTAACGCGTACCGCACGACCACCCGAACCACGTGTCTCACCCTGCCTGTTGTCGCTACCCGCGCTGTCCCAGCGCCACCCTAGGTCAATCGAGCTCGGCGGGCTCGTCTGTTACTGCCACACCGGACCGGAACCAGACCATTGTCCGGTACCGGGCCCGGTCGGTCACACCGTGGCCCGGGATTCGTCGGCGTCGGTCAGCCGAGCCAGGATCGGGCCGATCTCGGCCAATCCGGCCGGGCTCGCCAACTCGTCGTGGGTGCTGTCGATCGGATACTCGACGATCTCGCCGTCGACGTAGGGCTGCCAATCCGAGGCCACGAGATTGCGGGCGACGTTGCCCGGGTCACTCGCGGCTCGGAAGAATTCGACCGTGCCGTGGAACACATCGGGCCGATGGTCTGCCACCAGTTCCGCCGAGCGCACCGCACCGCGATAGATCCGCCGGACCTGTTCGGGGGTGAGGGTGATCACGTCGTCCGGAATGGCCGCGTGCAGGAAGGCCAGGGCCTCCTCGCTCAGCTCGTGCAGATCGCCGTCGGGCAGCACATCGGATCCGATACCGAGTTCGGCGAGCGCGCCGCGCAGTGTGGTGCGGAAATCGGCGACATCCAGATCGGGATAGCTGTCCAGGATCGCCAGCAGCGCCACCCGTTCGCCCGCGGCCTGCAGTTCGGTCGCGATCGCATGGGCCAGCACGCCGCCGAGCGACCAGCCCAGCACCCGGTACGGCCCGTGCGGCTGCACCCGGCGGATCTCGGCGACGTAGCGGCCGGCCATCTCCCGCAGCGATTGCGGGACATAGTCCTCGCTCAGCGCGGGTGATTGCAGACCCCACAGCGGGCGCTGCGGCACATAGCTCGCGAGACCCGAATAGGCCCAGGCCAATCCGTACATCGGATGGATGCAGAACAGCGGATCACCGGTGCCCGGCCGCAGCGGCAGCAGCACATCGAAGGCCGAACCCGCGGGTTCGGGCGCGGCGATCCGGCGGGCCAGGCCCGCGACGGTGGCATCGCCGAACAGCCACGGCACCTCCACCCGGGCGCCGGTCGCCTCGCGCAGCCGCGCCACCGCGCGGGTGGCCAGCAGCGAATTGCCGCCGAGGGAAAAGAAGTCGTCGTCGAGTCCGACGGCCTCCACCCCGAGCAGTTCGCCGAAGACCGCGGCCACCGCACGTTCGGTCTCGGTCTCCGGTGCGCGGAAGCTCGCGCCGCGCACGACCTCCGGTGCGGGCAGCGCGCGGCGATCGAGTTTGCCGTTCGGAGTGAGCGGCAACGCGTCGAGCACCATGATCGCGTCGGGCACCATATAGCCGGTGAGGAATTCGCTCACCTCGTCGCGCAGCGCCGCCGGATCCCGGTCGGCCACCACATAACCCACCAGTCGATCACCCGTGCGCTCGTCGTGACGCACCACGGCCGCGGCCTGACCGACGCCCGAGCACCGCAGCAGCGCCGCCTCGATCTCGCCGAGTTCGATACGGAAGCCACGCAATTGGACCTGCTGATCGCCGCGCCCGGCGTATTCGAGCCGGGCCTCGGCACCGTCCTCGTGCCAGCGGCCGATATCGCCGGACCGGTACAGCCGCGATCCGGGCGGACCGTACAGGTTGGCCACGAAGCGGGTCGCGGTCAGCCCCGGGCGGCCGAGATATCCGCGCGAAAGCTGTTCGCCCGCAACATACATCTCCCCCGGCACCTCGGCCGGGACCGGATGCAGCCGCGCGTCGAGCACCCGCACCTCGAGGCCCGGCAGCGGGCGGCCGATGACACTCGCCGCCGCCTCCGTCAAGCCCTCGTCCAGCGCCAGATACGACACGTGCACCGTGGTCTCGGTGATGCCGTACATATTCACCAAGCGGGCCTGGGGATGATCGGCCCGCCAGCTCGCGACCCGGCGCAGATCCAGCGCCTCACCGCCGAACACGATGTGACGCAGCGCGAAATCGCCGGGTCCGGCGGACCGGTCGGCGGCCATCAGCTGATAGAACGCCGATGGCGTCTGATTCAGCACCGTCACGCGCTCACGAATCAGCAACTCGCGGAACTCTTCCGGCGACCGCGAGGTCAGATAGTCGACCACCACCACACCGCCGCCGGTGGCCAACGCCGCCCACAGCTCCCACACCGAGAAGTCGAAGGCGAAGGAGTGGAACATCGTCCAGACGTCGGTGTGGTCGAAGCCGAACAGCGGCTGCGCATTGGCCAGCAGCTGCAACACATTCCGATGCGAGACGCCGACACCCTTGGGCACACCGGTGGAACCGGAGGTGTAGATGACGTAGGCCAGATGGTCCGCGCGCACCGGGGCCCGGCGGTCCGCCTCGGTGATCGGCGCGTCGTCGAATCCTTCCGACCGGTGCAGCAGCAATGTCGGAATAGTGTGCTGCGGTAGGGCATCCCACATCTCGTCGGTGGTCAGCACATAGGCCGGTGCGGCGTCGGCGAGCAGGAATTCCAGTCGCCGACGCGGGTAGGTGGTGTCGATGGGCAGATAGCCCGCACCCGCCTTGAGCACCGCCAGCAGCGCCACCGGCAGTTCGTGGGTGCGCGGAACGGCCACGGCCACCAGGGTTTCCGGTCCGACCCCGCCCGCGATCAGCGCGCGGGCGAGGCGGTTGGCCCGGCGATCGAGTTCGGCGAAGCTCAGCGCGGTCTCCCCCGCCCGCACCGCGACCGCGGTCGGGCGCAGCCGCACCTGTTCGTCGATCAGGTCGACCAGCGACGCCGCCTCTGCCGTGCGCGGCGGGGCCAGCGGCGCGTTCCACTGCCGCAGCGCCCGTTCGCGTTCGGCCTCGGCGCGCAGTTCGATATCGCCGATCACCGTATCGGCCGCGAGACCGGCCAGCACGCGCCGGTACCGATCGGCGAAGCCGCGCACGGTGGCCTCGTCGAACAAGTCGGTCGCATAGGTCAGCGCCGCGGACAGCCCTTGGGCGCGGCCCATCGGATCGGTCTGTTCGGCCAGGGTGAGCTGCAGATCGAATTTGGCCGGGGTCGGCAGCGCGTCCAGCCCGGACACCGTCAGACCGGGTAGTCGCAGTTCGCCCGCGCCGGTGAGGTTCTGGAAGGCCAACGCCACCTGGAACAGCGGATGCCGGGCCGTGGATCGAACCGGATCGAGCAACTCCACCAACCGCTCGAAGGGGACGTCGGCATGGGCGAAGGCCGCGATATCGGTGCGCCGCACCCCCGACAGCAGCTCCGCGACGGTACTGCCCGGATCGACATCCGTGCGCAGCACGAGCGTATTGACGAACATGCCGACCAGATCGTCCAGCGCCGCCTCGCCGCGACCGGCGATGGGTGTGCCGACGGCGATGTCGCGGGTGCCCGACAGCCGGGCCAGCAGCACCGCCAGGGCGGCGTGCGCGACCATGAACAATGTCGAATTATGCTTGCGCGCCAGATCTTTCAGCGCACCGTGCAGTTCGGCGTCGATCTCGAAGGTGATGGTCGCGCCGTCGTAGGTCGCGACCGCCGGGCGAGGCCGATCGGCGGGCAGATCCAATTGTTCGGGCAGCGCGGCCAATTCGTCGCGCCAGTAGGAGATCTGCCGGGCCAGCGCCGATTCCGGATCGTCCTCGGAGCCCAGCGCCCGCTGCTGCCACAGCGCGTAATCGGCGTACTGCACCGGCAGCGGCGACCACGCGGGCGGTTCACCGGCGGCGCGGCCGGTGTAGGCCAGGACCAGGTCGCGGGTGAGCGGGCCCATGGACCAGCCGTCGGTGGCGATGTGATGGGCCACGAACACCAGGACGTATTCGCTCGCGTCGAGCCGCAGCAGTGCCGTGCGGAACGGCGGCTCGGCGGTCACGTCGAAGCCCGCCGAGACGATCTCGGTCACGACGGCCTCGATCTGTTCGCCGGTCACCTCGCGCGGTGTCAGATCGGTGACGACCTCACGCGCCGAATGGACGACCTGCACCGGACCGGTCGCGGTCAGCGGGTAGGTGGTGCGCAGAATCTCGTGTCGCGCGATCAGATCCGCGACCGCGTGCCGCAGCGCGTCGACATCGAGGTCGCCGGACAGCCGGATGGCGACCGGGATGTTGTAGACCGCCGCGGCGGGATCGAACTGGTTGAGGAACCACATCCGTTGCTGCGCGAACGACAGCGGAATGCGGTCGGGCCGCTCGACGGCAACCAGCGCCGGACGCGGCTGGTCGGTGGACCGTTCCACGGCCGCGGCCAGGGTAGCCACGGTCGGCGCTTCGAACAGACTGCGAACCGAGACCCGAATGTCCAGGGCCGCACCGATTCTCGCGGCCACCTGCGTCGCCAGCAAAGAATTACCGCCGAGCGCGAAGAAATCGTCATCCGCGCCCACCCGATCCACACCGAGCACATCGGCATACACCGACGCGACAACCTCTTCGATCGGCGTCGACGGCGCACGGAAGGCGGTCGCCTCGAACTCCGGTTCCGGCAACGCCTTCCGATCCAACTTGCCGTTGGCATTGAGTGGCAGCGCGTCCAGTACGACGAAGGCCGACGGCACCATATAGGACGGCAGGGCCTGCGACAGTTCCGATTTCACCTGCGCGACCGACAGCGAGCCCGTGGGAACCACATAGGCCACCAGGCGATCGCCGATGCGCTGATCCGCGGTGGCCAGCACCGCGACCTGTGCGATCTCGGGCCTTGCCAGCAGGGCGGCCTCGATCTCGCCGAGTTCGATGCGGAAACCACGGATCTTCACCTGGAAGTCGGTGCGACCCCGGTACTCCAGCTCGTTGTCACGCCACGCCACGAGGTCGCCCGTGCGATACATCCTGGTGCCCGGCCTGCCGAAGGGGTTGGCGACGAACCGGTCGGCTGTGAGATCCGAACGGCCGAAGTAGCCGCGCGCCAGTTGCGCGCCCGCGAGATACAGCTCACCGGACACGCCCTCGGGAACCGGGTGCAGCCGCGAATCCAGCACGTACACCTGGCTGTTCCACTCCGGCGCGCCGATCGACACCGAGATCTGATCGGCCTCGCTCACCGTGTGCTTGGTGATCGACACCGCGGCCTCGGTCGGGCCGTACAGATTGAACAGCTCGCTGTCGGGATGCGCGGACCGGAAGCGCTGAGCCAACGCACCGGGCAGACCCTCGCCGATGGCCAGCACCCGCCGCGGCGACGGCATGCCGCCATCGGCGAGCAGGGCATCGAGCATGGAGGGAACCACGTGCAGCGTGGTGACGGCCTCGCGGGTCATGAGCTCATTGAGGTAGGCGGGATCGCGATGTCCGTCGGCGGTGGCGATCACCAGGCGGCCGCCGGATACGGCGGCCGACCAGAACTCCCACACCGACAGATCGAAGGTCGCCGCGGTCTTGAGCAGGATCGAATCGGCCGCGTTCAAACCGAATTCGGCGGTCTTCCACAGCAATTGGTTGACCACGGCCGCATGCGGCACCGCCACGCCCTTGGGCCGGCCCGTCGAACCCGAGGTGAAGATGACGTAGGCCGTATTCTCCGGCCGCAGCGGACCGAGCCGTTCGGCATCGGTGATCGGCGCGTCCGAGACCGCCGACAGATCCAGCTCCGCCACCTCCTCGGTGAGCACGCAGATCGGTTCCGCGGTCTCGAGGATGTAGCGCCTGCGCTCGACGGCCTGGTCCGGATCCACCGGCACATACGCGCCGCCGGCCGCGGCGACCGCGTACATGGCGACGACGAGATCGGTCGAGCGCCGCAGCGACAGCGCCACCCGCGACTCCGGCCCCACGCCGAGCGAGATCAGATGCCGGGCAAGGCGATTGACCCGTGCGCCGAGTTCGCAATAGGTCAGGATCTCCCCGGTCTCGTCCGCGACCAGCGCGGTCGCAGCCGGGGACACCGCGACCGTGCATTCCAGCAGGCCGGGCAGCGTGAGCTCACGATATCCGAAATGCGGTACCCGCAGCGCGGCCGAATCCAGCGGATAACCGGTGGCATTCGGCCGGGCCAGGACCCGGTGCAGTTCGGTGTCGTCGAGCAGGGCGAGATCGCCGACCGGCGTATTCGCGTCGGCGACAATACGGGTCAGCACGCGCGTCAGGCGTTCGGTGACGGTGGCCGCGGTCGAGGCGTCGAAAAGGTCCGTGGCATAGGTGAGGAAGCCGCCCAGACCCGCCGCGCTGCCGTCCTCGCCGTAGGCGTCGCCC
>NZ_BDBS01000085.1 GCF_001613105.1 Nocardia pseudobrasiliensis NBRC 108224
CCCGGCTGGGCCTTCGGGGCCAGCGGGCCGTGCGCACCCGGTTCCCGCTGCGGCAGACCGGTTTTCCCGGCCTCGCCGGGACGGGCGGTCTCGACCCCGGCGACGCCGTGCCGGACGGTCGGACCGTTCGCGCCCGGCTGACGCTGCGGCAGACCACCCGGAACCGCGGTCCCCGGCTGACGCTGCGGCAACCCGTTGGGCGCGGCCGCACCGTTGGTCGCCGTGCCGTTGGCGCCCGAGGCGGCATCGGCCGCGGCCGCGCGATCGCGCTGATTGGCCGGGATCGGCCCGCTCACACCCGGATCCACGGTGACCATCACATTGCCGCTCGGCGTGCGGGTCACGGCGCGCGTCTGCATCGAGGCGGGCGCGTCACCGCCCTGCGGGCTCGGCATCTGCTGGGTCGGCTGCGGCGGGACCGTGAGCGAACCGCCGGCCGGGGCCACGATGAGGGCCTTGGGCACGTGCACCGTGACGGTCACACCCGGATCGCGGGCGGTGTCGAAGGTCGGACGCAGCCGCACGGTCAGACCGTGCCGCTCGGCCAACCGACCGACGACGAACAGACCCATATGCCGCGCGGTATCGGGACCGACCTCGGCGGTGTGCTCCAAACGCCGGTTGATCTCGGACATTTCGGCGGGCGGCATACCGATGCCGCGGTCGGCGACCTCGATCAGCAGACCCTGATCGTGCGCCTGCGCGAAGGTGAACTTGACGTCGGTCTCCGGCGGCGAGGCGCGCAGCGCGTTGTCGAGCAGCTCGGCGAACAGATGCGCGAGGTCGGAGGCGGCCGGTTCGGTGATGGCGCCGCGCGGGGTCGCGCCCAACTTCACGCGCTCGTAGTCCTCGACCTCGGAGATGGCCGCGCGCAGCACGTCGGCGATCTCGACCGGCGCGGATTTGGTGCGCCGCTGCCGGGTACCGGCGAGAATCAGCAGGTTGTCGCCGTTACGACGCATACGCGCCGCGAGATGGTCGAGCCGGAACAGGTTTTCCAGCAGGCGCGGATCCTTCTCGTCGTACTCCATCGCCTCGATGAGCGAGAGCTGATGGTCGACAAGGGACTTCGAGCGCCGGGCCAGGGTCTCGAACATGTCGTTGACCTGGGTACGCATGGCGGCCTGATCGGCGGCCAGGCGCAGGGCCTGACCGTGGATGTCGTCGACCGCGCGGGCGAGCTGGCCGATCTCCTCCTCGGTGTGCACCGGCATCGGTTCCAGCGGAACGTCTTCCGGGCTGGCGCCGTCACGCAGGCGGGAGACCTCGTGACCGAGGTCGTGCTCGGCGACGCGCAGGGCGGCCAGACGCAGCTTGCGCAGCGGGACGATCATCGAGCGGGCCATGATCACCGCGAGAATGAGCGCCGCGAGAATGGTCAGAACAACGATCACCGCGTAGCGGATGGCGGTGAATCGGGCGTTGTCGGCAAGGGTGTTGACTCGCGAGATGATGTCGGAGCTGGATTTGTCGACGACCTTCTGATATTGGTCCAGGCTGTCCACCGCGGATTGGCGTAGATCCTGTAGTGGTAGCTGCCCGGTCTGCTGCGCCTGGGTGACCAGCTGAATTCGGTTCTTCAGCAGCTGCTGCAGATCGGCGATGATCGGATCGCCGTCGGGGAAGCGATGCGCCATGATGTTGAGCATCTGCTGCTCGGTATTGGCGGCGATCAGGTTGTCGCGCAACGCGGCCGCGGTCAGGGCCTTGCGCTCGTCATCCTTCGCGTCCGGCGGGATGCGCAGCGCCTTCGCCATCGCGGCGCTCTCCTGGACCAGGACCGCGCGGGTGTTCAGCGCGTCGACCAGTCGCAGTTTGGCCGCTTCGACATTGGAGTCGGAGATCGTCGAGGTGATCGCCTCAGCGGTGCGGACACTGTTCTGACGGATCCCCTCCTCCTGGGTGATCGCGTCATCGATCGACTTCGCCGGGGCAAGACCCTGCTGACGGATCACCCGAGCGCCCGCGATCATCTGATCGATCGCCGAGCGCCCGCCGGGTACGCCGTCCAGGCGGGGAGCCGCCTTCTCCGCGGCGGCGATCGCATTGTCCAATGCGGTGAGATCCGCGTCCTGAACCAGAGACTTGTCGGCGGCCAGCATGATCATCTGCTCGGTGGCCACGACACCCTGCGCACCACTCAGCTGGGTGACGGCCGGAATGGCCTGCACGTGCTTGACGGCCTCGGCGAGATCGCTGGAATCGCCGAACTGTGCCGCAATCCTGGATGCCCCGAGCACCACCGCGACGAGGAGGGGCACGGCCAGCACCGCCGTAACCTTCCAGCGCAGGTCCCAGTTGCTAAGCGCCCAACGCTTGTTGCCGGACCTAGCGGCGTCACGCATCTCCCACTCACTTTCCAAACTGGCCCCGCCCGCGCGCCACCAGCGAGCCTCCGCGATCGCACGCGCGGCTCGGCGGATGGTGCAGGCCGAGAACTGCGGCTGGCCGAGAAATTGCGTCCATGACGGCCGAAATATGTGACATGCGATTCTAACGGATCAATAACTTCTTGTGTGACCTCTTGGCAACCACCGCCCGTTGACCTGCCCGTTTCGGACAAAATCGAAGGTCGCGGCGCCCGCCCGGACGTCGCGTGAAGTCTGCCACAATCAGGCAGATCTATCGAGGCGGGCATCGAGGCGAGGCAGGGAGTCACACGGTTGAACGCGAAGCAGGAGTACCGGTCTGCCTACCAGACGAGCCTGGTCGATCCCTCCGACTTCTGGCGTACCGCTGCGCAGGCCATCACCTGGGATGTTCCGCCTGAAACGGTCCTCGACAGCACCGCCCGACCGACGGCACGGTGGTTTCCGGACGCTCGCCTGAACACCTCCTACAACGCGCTTGATCGGCATGTGCGCGATCTCACACCGGAAGAGGGCTCGACGGGGGACGAGTCGAGCGATGCTCTCGCTCCGATCGGTGGCCGCGCTGACCAACCCGCCCTAATATACGACTCCGCTATGACGGGCGCCACACTCGTCTACACATACGCCGAATTGCTCGCCGAGGTCGCCACTTTCGCGGGCGCGATGCTGCGCCTGGGCGTGCGCACCGGCGATCGTGTCGTCATATATATGCCGATGATTCCCGAGGCCGTGATCGCCATGCTGGCCTGCGCCCGGATCGGCGCGGTGCATTCGGTGGTCTTCGGCGGGTTCGCCGCGCACGAGTTGGCCGCGCGCATCGACGATGCCGAGCCGGTGCTGATCGTCACCGCCTCGGGCGGACTGGAGCCGGGTAAGCGCCTGGAGTATCCGCCGATCGTGCTGAACGCGCTGGACCAGGTCGAGACCACCGCGCCCCGGCATGTGGTGGTCAAGCAGCGCGCGGGCTTCGCGACCATCCGGTTCAGCGTGCCCACCGAACATCTACCGGGCTCCTCGGAAACCGTTGCGGCGCAATGGCTGGACTGGGAGGACATGGTCCGCGACGCCGAACCGGCCGATCCGGTCCCGGTCGCTGCCACCGATCCCCTCTATATCCTCTACACCTCGGGTACCACGGGTAAGCCGAAGGGCGTGGTCCGCGACAACGGCGGGCACGCGGTCGCACTGAGCTGGTCGATGCGCAATATCTACGACGTCGGCCCGGGCCGGGTCATGCTGACCACCTCCGATATCGGCTGGGTGGTCGGCCATTCCTATATCGTCTACGCCCCGCTGCTGGTCGGCGCGACAACCGTGCTCTACGAGGGCAAACCGATCGGCACACCGGATGCGGGCGCGTTCTGGCGGCTGGTCGAGCAGTACCGCGTGGATGTGATGTTCACCGCGCCGACAGCGCTGCGCGCGATCCGCCGGGCCGATCCCGAGGCCGCGGCCGCGCACCGCCACGATCTGTCGACGCTGCGCGCGCTGTTCTGCGCCGGGGAGCGCCTGGACCCGGCCACCTACGAGTGGGCGCGCGAAACCCTGCTGTCCGAGCGCCCGAACTGCCCGGTGGTCGATCACTGGTGGCAGACCGAGACCGGCTGGCCCATCTGCGCGGATCCGCTGGGACTGCAGGAGCTTGCGATCAAACCGGGTTCCGCGTCGGTGCCGATTCCGGGCTATCGGCTGCGGGTGCTGGACTACGAGGGCGACGCGGTGCCGACCGGCACCGAGGGCAACATCGTGATCGGCCTGCCGCTGCCTCCGGGCACGCTGACCGGACTGTGGGGCGATGACGAGCGCTTCACCCGCTCGTATCTGTCCGCCTATCCCGGTCACTACCTGACCGGCGACTCGGGCTATTTCGACGAGGACGGCTATCTCTATGTCCTCGGCCGCAGCGACGATGTGATCAATATGGCCGGACATCGGTTGTCGGCGGGCGGCATCGAGGCCGCGGTCGCCGGGCACGCGGCGGTGGCCGAATGCGCGGTCATCGGGATTCCCGACGAGCTCAAGGGGCAGCGGCCGATCGCCTATGTGGTGCTCAAGACGGATGCGGACATCGACCCCGCGCAGTTGCGCGAGGAAGTGATCGCCCGGGTGCGCGATCAGATCGGCGCCATCGCGACCCTGCACGACGTGGTGGTGGTGCAGGCGCTGCCCAAGACCCGTTCCGGAAAGATCCTGCGCCGCACCATCCGTCAAATCGCCTCCGGGGAACCCTGGGAGATGCCCGCCACGATCGAGGATCCCGCTGTGCTGGTCGCGCTCGAGGATCAGATCATCGCGGCCGGGGCGTCACCCTCATAGATTTCTCAGCGTCTGGGGCAGTGTCGGTTCCCGAAGTAGTCCGCCCACGGCCGTAGTGTCTGGTCCCGCCGGAGTTCCGGCGCCTCGAAAGAGCTAGTTCCGCAGACGTTTCGGACGAAAGGGACCTTTTATGATCTCGATGCGTGCTCGATTCACTCGGACCGTTCTCACCCTCGGCGGACTGGCCGCCGCCACCACCGTTCTGGTCAGCGGTACCGCCGCGGCGGACTCCGTCGACGTGATGGATGCCGTGTTCAATGCCGACTGCAACTACAACCAGGTCGACCTGGCCATGCAGGGAGATCCGGTCGCGGCCGTGCTGCGCGACCAGTTGCCGCAGGAGAAGAAGGACGAACTCAAGGCGATCATGGACACCCCGCTCAGCGATCGGCAGGAAAAGATCAACGCGCACCGCCAGCAGATCGAGGAGAAGGTCCGGACCGATCCCGAGGCCGCGGCGCTGATCAACGATCCGAAGATGGACCAGGTCCGCGAGATGTTCGGCCGGGTCGCCCAGAATTGCGCCGCCCAGCCGAAGTGAGGGCCCTCACACTTTTCTCACGATTGGTTCACAACCCGATCAGACGGGGAGCCTAACGTCGAATCGCCCGCAACGCGGCGGGGTTCCCGCCCCGCCGCGCCGGGACCACCGATCGATCGAAAGGTTGTCCATGATCTCGCGTTCCCGATTCGCCGCCACAGCCCTGGCCGCCGGAGCCATCACCGCGCTGTCGGCACTGCTGCCCGCCTCGGCATCGGCGGATCCCACCGAACAGCTTGCGCCGCTGCTGAATTCGACCTGCTCCTTCGCCCAGGTCGACGCCGCCCTGCACGATCAGGCCCCGAGCCTGGCCGCGGCCCTGGACAACAACCCCTCGGCCAAGGCCCAGGTGCAGCAGATGTTCGATCAGCCGATCGACCAGCGTCGCGCCCAGGTGCAGCAGTACCTGGCCCAGCACCCGGACCAGGTCCAGCAGGCCCAGAACGATCCGCGCGCCCAGCAGGGCCAGCAGCTGATCCAGAAGTTGGCCGACACCTGCGGCAACTACTGAGTCGATAGCAAACCCCAGAGGTTTGCGGCGCGGCTCGCCGTTCCGGGGTCGCTGCGTACGCGACGAAGGAGCAAGCAGCGACCCCGGAACGGCGAGCCACAGGGCGCCGCAAACCCGCCGCGACGAAGGAGCGGCAAGATAAGCACAGTGACGAGCGAACGTGAAACCCCGAAGGTCCTGCTGGTCGACGACGACGAGGATCTGCTGGCCTCGGTCGAGCGCGGGCTGCGGCTGTCCGGGTTCCAGGTACTGATCGCCCGCGACGGGGCGGCCGCGCTGCGGTGCGTGGGCGAACAGTCGCCCGATGCGATCGTGCTCGATATGAATATGCCCGTACTGGACGGGGCCGGTGTGGTCACCGCGCTGCGGGCGATGGGCAATGAGGTCCCGATCTGCGTGCTGTCGGCGCGCAGTTCGGTCGACGATCGGATCGCCGGGCTGGAATCGGGCGCCGACGACTATCTGGTGAAACCGTTCGTGCTCGCGGAGCTGGTCGCCCGGATCAAGGCGCTGCTGCGTCGCCGCACCGATACCGCCGTCACCACCCCGGGCGCGATCTCGGTGGGGCCCTTGGAGATCGACGAGGCCGGATACCGCGCCCTGCTGCACGGCCGCGAACTCGAACTCACCAAGCGGGAATTCGAATTGCTGTCCACGCTGGCCCGCAACGCGGGTGTGGTGCTGAGCCGCGAACGCCTGCTGGAACTGGTGTGGGGTTACGACTTCGCCGCCGACACCAATGTGGTCGACGTCTTCGTCGGCTATCTGCGCCGCAAGCTGGAAACCGACGGTACGCCGCGGCTGCTGCACACCATCCGGGGCGTGGGCTTCGTACTTCGAGCACCCAAATGAGTCCGCGGCGGCGGCGATCCTATTCGCTGCGCACCCGCGTGGCGGCCGCGGCCGCGCTCGGCGCGCTCATCATCGCGGCCGTGCTGAGCTGGGCCTCGGTGCGGGCGCTGGAACGCAATAATCTCGCCCAGGCCGATCAGGAGCTGACCCTGGCCTCGCGGCTGGTCGATCTGCAACCGGTGATCGCGGTCGGGCTGCTGTCGTTCGTCGGCCCCAACAAGGACATCGCGGTGACCGTGCGCGACGGCGGTTCGGTGCTGGCCACCACGAGCGTGCGGCTACCGGAACTGACCACCGGCTCACACACCCTGACCGTCGACGGCACCCAGTGGCGGGTACTGACCAATGCGGTCAGTCCGGCGGGACGCACTGTCTCCCTGGGCATTCCGCTGACCCAGGCCTACAAGAACACCGCCGAACAGCGCCGCTGGGTGCTGGTCGCGGCCGGACTCGCGGTGGCCGCCGCGGCCGGGCTGGGCTGGGTGTTCGGCGGCCGCGCGGTGCGGCCGATCGTCGATCTGACCCGACAGGTCGGCGCGCGCAGCGGCACCGGCGAACCCGAGGCGCCGGTGGACGCGACCGGTGTGCGCGAGGCCGAACAGCTCGGCGAGGCGGTCAATTCGCTGCTGTATCGCGTACACCGCGCGCAGGCGGGCACGGCGGCAGCACTGGCGACCGCCCGCGATTTCGCGGCCGTCGCCGGACACGAACTGCGCACGCCGCTGACCGCCATGCGCACCGATCTCGAGGTGCTGCGCACGCTGGATCTGGACGCGGCCCAGCGCAGCGAGATCCTGGCCGATCTGCAACGCAGCCAGGGTCGGGTCGAGGCGACGCTGTCGGCGCTGGAACGGCTGGCCGCCGGTGAGCTCACCAAGGAGCGCGATCATGTGGAAACCGATATCGCCGAGCTGATCGATCAGGCCGCGCACGACGCGATGCGGCACTTCCCCACCCTGTCGGTCCGCGTCGACTCCGACCCCGAACTGATCACCCGCGGCCTGCCGACCGGCCTGCGCCTGGCCCTGGACAACGCGCTGACCAATTCCGCCAAGCACGGACACGCGACCGACGCCCTGATCACCGCGCACCGAACGCCGGAGGGATCGATCGTGATCTCGATCGATGACAACGGCCGCGGCATCCCGGCGCAGGAACGCACCGCGGTCTTCGATCGATTCTTCCGCGGCAGCCAGGCCGGTAAGGGCGGTTCCGGGCTCGGGCTGGCGCTGGTCGCCCAACAGGCCCAATTGCACGGCGGCCGCGCCTACTTCGACGACGGCACGCTGGGCGGGGTGCGGCTGGTGCTGGTGCTGCCGAATCGGCCGGTCACCCTTACCGAACCCTCAGACGTGCGCCAAACGTAGTGCAGGTACGCGTCCTACAGTCGTGAGGTGACCGGAAAACGCTGGATTCTGCTCGTGAGTGCCGTCGTGGCCGTCGGCGCGATCGCCGGGGGCTTGATGTGGTGGCTGCGGCCCGATGCCGCACCGACCGCCATCGCCCTGGTCAACAGCGACACCGGCCCGACGGG
This sequence comes from Nocardia pseudobrasiliensis NBRC 108224, assembly GCF_001613105.1. Classification (GTDB taxonomy): domain Bacteria; phylum Actinomycetota; class Actinomycetes; order Mycobacteriales; family Mycobacteriaceae; genus Nocardia; species Nocardia pseudobrasiliensis. The sequence continues at coordinate 8,127 of NZ_BDBS01000085.1, forward strand.
CGCGAAGGTCGTCAAGGCGTTGCAGGGCGACGGATCCCACGAATGGCAGGCCGTGAAACCCGGCGACGCCGACACCTCGGACTACGCGGCAGTGATCACACTGCCCGCCGACCTGTCCGCCTCGGTCGGCTCGCTGGCCACCGCGCAACCACATCGCGCGCAGGTCACCGTGGCCACCAATGCCGACGCCGATCCGAATCTGGTCAACGACGCGGTCACCAAGGTCACCCAGCGGATCAGCGCGACCGGAATGGACGACACCCTCGCCGCGGTGAGTTCGGCGCGCGGGTCGGTACAGCAGGTTGCCTTCACGACCCAGCTGCTGGGCGCGGGCGTGCAGATGGCCGCCGACGCGTCGAACCAGTTCGGCGGCGGCGCCGATCAGATGCTCGGCTTCCTGAATACGGCCAAGGCCGGCGCGGGCCAATTGACCTCGGGGATCGGTCAGTTGAACGATACGCTCGGCGCCGCGACCACCCAGGCGAACAGCCTGGCCGCGACCCTGGACACCACCGGCGTGACCATCGGGCAGATCAACGACACGGCGAATGCGCTGAGCACCGGCCTCGACCAGGTCCTGCCGCTACTGCGCTCGCTGCCCTTCGCCGGTGATCCGCGCCTGGCCGACGCCATCGCCAAACTCGATGCGCTGCACCAGATCTCGAATCAGGCGGGAGCCCAGCTGGCCGGATTCGCCCAGCTCACCGGCAGCAGCACCGATCCGAGCACTCCGGTCGGCACGCTGCTGCGCGATGCCGCCGGGCGTTTGACGGCGGCGAGCGCGCAGCTGAATCAGGGCGCCGAACTGGCAAAACAGGTTCCGCAGATCGCCGATCAGGGCGCGGCCCAATTGACCGCGGCGCTCCAGGCCTTGAGCGGTGGCGTGACGCAGTTGCAGCAGATCGTGACGAATCTGAATACGCAGACGGGTAAGGCGCTCAGCGCCCTGCCCGTCCACAGCGGCGGTCAGCAGACGACGATCGCCGCGAATCTCAGCGATCCGGTCGACATCGTGCGCAACTAGTTCACGACATCCAGCAGGTCGATGACGAAGACCAGGGTCTTGCCCGACAGCGGATGACCGGCGCCCGCGGGACCGTAGGCCAGCTCCGGCGGAATGGTGAGCTGGCGGCGGCCGCCGACCTTCATCCCCGGGATGCCGTCCTGCCAGCCCTGGATCAGGCCGCGCAGCGGGAACGTGAGGGATTCGCCGCGGTTCCAGGACGAGTCGAACTCCTCGCCGGTGTCGTATTCGACGCCCACGTAATGGACCTCGACGGTACCGCCGGGCACCGCTTCGGCTCCCTCACCATCGACCAGGTCGTTGATCACCAGCGTGGTGGGTGCGGGGCCGTCCTGGAACTCGACTTCCGGCTTGGTCATGCGTCCTCTTCCGTTCGTTGGATACAGCCGATGTTTTGTTCACCATAACGGCCTGCTTCAAACTCGACGTGGCCCACCTCTCAGATCTCCGACGGGCAAGGCAGTATGGCTAACCGTGGCCGACGTGATCGATATCGAGGACCCCGCCGACCCCCGGGTCGCCGACTTCCGGGACCTCAATTCCGCCGACCGCCGACCGGATCTGCCGGGCCGCAAGGGTCTGGTGATCGCGGAGGGCGTTGTCGTGGTGCAGCGCATGCTGACCTCGCGCTACACCCCGTCGGCCCTGCTCGGAGTCGATCGCAGGCATGCGGAACTGGCCGCCGATCTGGCCGGGATGGACCTGCCGTACTACCGGGCCTCGGCGGAGGTGATGGCCGAGGTCGTCGGCTTCCATCTCAACCGCGGTGTACTGGCCGCGGCGCGCCGCCCGCCCGAGCAGACCGCCGACGAGGTGCTGGCCGGGGCGCGGACGGTCGCGGTGCTCGAGGGCGTCAACGATCACGAGAACATCGGCTCGATCTTCCGCAATGCCGCCGGACTCGGCGTGGACGCGGTGCTGTTCGGTGATCGCTGCGCGGATCCGCTCTACCGCCGCGCGGTGCGGGTGTCGATGGGACATGTGCTGCGGGTGCCGTTCGCGCGCCTGCCGAGCTGGCCCGGCGGTCTCGGGTTGCTGCGTGACAAGGGATTTCGGATCATTGCACTGACCCCGAATCCGGCCGCGGTGAACCTGGCCACCGCCATGACCGAGGACCGGGTGGCGCTACTGCTCGGCGCCGAGGGACCGGGCCTGACAGAGGAGGCCATGCGCGCCACCGATATTCGCGCCCGGATTCCGATGTCGCCGGGCACCGACTCGCTCAACGTGGCCACCGCGGCCGCGATGGCCTTCTACGAAAGGGTGCGCACGTCGTGACCGGCTCCCCCTATCGGCCCGCATCCGAGCCGACTCCCTGGGCGCCCGGCGTGGCGGTCGCGGTATTCGTCGCGCTGCTCACCGCCGCGGGTGTGTTCTCCTTCGGAGCCGCGCTGGCCCAGGCGCATTGGACGCTGTCGGTCGCGGTGAATCTGATCGCGGTGGGCGGCGCCGCGCCGACCGCCTGGCGCTGGCGCGAGACGCCGGTGACCCGCTGGGTGCTCGCGGGCTTGGCCGCCGGTGTGCTGCTGGGCTGGTTCGCCCTGCTGGTCGCGGCCGTATCGGCCTGACCGCCACCGTCACTCGTGCACGTGGTCGCGCCCGCGCAACCAGCCGAACCAGCGCTTGCCGTCGTGGGCCGGGGTATTCGGTTCCTCGGGCCGCGCCGGGGCCGGGGCCTCGCCCTTCGGGTAGAGACTGAAACCACAGACCGCGATATCGCTGGGCCGCAGCGCATTCTCGGCGATCGCGCCGTGATAGCGGAAACCGAGCCACTCGAGATTCGCGGCATCGGCGAAATCCGGCGGATCGAACGGCAGGATCTGTGGATCGGGCAGTTCCCCCGGCTGCAGCTGCACCGGATGCTCCCCCGCCCAGAACGGGCGTTCCCAGACCAGCGGCAGCCCCTCGTCCTCGAGGATGTTCACCCGCGTGGCGCTGAACGAACGCCGGAATTCGCCGCGCTCCCAATGCGCGAACGCGCCCCAGCGGTGCGGTATGTCATAGGAGATCAGATAGGTGTGCTCGGAGGCGAGCGGGCGCACCAGCAATTCCGACAGCCGGGTCGGATGACCGAGCGCGGCCTGGGTGGCGCAGACGACCGTCACACCCGGAAAGCAGCCGATGTACACCGAGCCGGGATCCGGTCCCGCCCAGATCTTCAGCGTGCCGGAGGCGGCGGGCACCACATCGCGGTCGGGATGCAGCTGTTTGGCGAGCGCGAAGGCGGCCTCGGGGTCCGGATCGGGATTGTCACGGAGTACGGCGGCGGGATCGGGGTCGTCGACGTACCAGACCGACGATGCTGTAGACGGCAATCCCGACACCTCCCGGTCCTAGTGCGGGACAACTCAGTTACTACTGAGCAACCCCGGCTCCGCGACCTGCCCGATGCCCGCCCGGCGCACGGACGGCCTAGGAAAAATCTACTCCCCGCCGAGTGGAAAACGTGGCCCTTCGCAAACCGGGCATGTCTCCCTCAGTGACCCGAGCTACGCACACCCAGCAGCACGTCCTCCCAGGACGGCATCGGAGCCTTACCGCGCTTGCCGCGGTTGGACTTCTGAGCGGCGGGTTTGGCCGGGGGCTGCGCCTCGGTGGCCGGGGCGGCCGGAGCGCTCGCGGCCGGGGCGCTGGCGGGCGCGGCCTCG
>NZ_BDBS01000086.1 GCF_001613105.1 Nocardia pseudobrasiliensis NBRC 108224
TGTTCCCCATCACGGACGGTTCCCCTCGTCCACTTTTCCCTCGTCCACATTTCCCCGTACACGTTCCCTTGCCCGCATTTCCCCGTACACGTTCCCTCGCTCACATTTCCCCCGACGTCAGTCGGGGGCGAAAACCCCTGTCAGCGAATCGATCCCGAACGCCGCCGCCACCCGCTCGTCCAGCTCGGCCAGGTCGGTCTCCACACCGTCGACCAATTCGCGGACCAGGTCGGCCAGCCCCGCTGCCGCATGGGTATCGGGGTCCGGCACGGGTAAGCGCGCGACGTACTGGGTGATCCAGCGCCGCCTGCCCGCATAGAGGCGGTTACCGCACACCGCGTCGTAGAACCGCATCCCCAGCGTCGAATTCGCTACGCCCATAACCAGATACGCCAGATGGTCGCTGCCGATATCGGGTACCGAGATCCAATAGCAGTCCCCGTTCACGATCGCGCCGCTGCGATCGAGGGCGAACCGCGGCCGCACGCTGATATCCGGGAACACCACCTTGGGCAGTCGCCACAGATGCGGCCGCTGCGGCACCCAGATCTCGAACCACTCCCGCCCGCTCCCGGTCAGATAGTCCCGTGCGGCCAGGGTGTCCTTGTGTTCGGCCAAATAGGCCGCCGCGCCGGGGAATAGCGCCAGATCCACCGGCGTGCGGCGGGGCTTGGTGACGTCGTAGGGATACAGCACGCGGGTGTCGCGCTCGCGGGTCACCCGCCAGGCGGCCAGATCGTGATGGGTGAGCAGATCGAACAGCAGCGCCCGCTCGGGGCGCGGTTCCCGCTCGTCCCAGCGGTCGGAGATGAACACCCGATCGGCGGTCGTCTTGATGCCCACGCGAATTCGCGCCAGATCACCGAAGGTCCGCCAGGTGCCGTCGCCGACCCGGCGCAGCCAGGCGTCGGTGCCCGGGCGTGACATCCGCCACGGCACCGTGTAGTCGGCCTCGCGAGTCGGCATCGAGGGGGCGCTCGACGCCGCCCGTCCCGTCTCGAGCGTGCCGACCTCGATCGCGATACACCGACCCTCGTGATCGATCAGGCAATCGCGCGAATGGGTCAGGGCCGCGAAGAGATCCGTCCCGTCACCCGGTTCGCCACCGGGGATCTCGTAGGCCGACACATACCGGCAGCGAGTCGCGTCCCCGCCCCGAATCGCGATCGTCACCGCCGGGAGCACGGCGGCCTCGAACAATCGGGTATCGCCGAGATCGTAGAGTTCGATAGGCGACAGCTCCGCACACAGCAGCTCCCGCAGATTCGCTCCCGCCTTCGTGGTCAGAAACCGATTGGCGCACAACAGTCCCAGCACGCCGCCCGGCCGCAGCAGCCTGGGCATACTCGCCACGAACGGATGTGTCAGATCGATCCGCCCCTGGAGCCCGAAACGCTGGCTGAGCAGCCGCGCGGTCTCCGCCCCGAGCTGCTGGGTGCGCACATACGGCGGATTCGTGATGACCGCGTCGAATCCCTCATCGTCCAATGTGGTTGCGGCCTGCAGGAAGTCGCCGACCCGCCACTCGATATCCGGTTCCCGCGCCGCCGCCACCCCGATCGCCGCCGCGTCCAGGTCGTAACCGACCATCCGAACCCGCGCCCGCGGAAACCGAATCCGCGCCAGCCGCCGGGCCGCCACCAACAGCTCCCCGTCCCCGCACGCGGGATCCAATACCCGCAACTCCTCCCGCCCGTGCGGCCCCGCGTGCGCGAACAGCCGGGCCGCGAGAAATTCCGCCAATCGCACCGGCGTGTAATGGCGACCGTGCCGCTTGCGCGCGCCGTCCCCGCCGGACCCATCGGCCCGCCGGTATCTCGACGCCTGCCCGCCCCAGCCATCCACACCGCGCATTCTGCCGCCCGCACCCCCGCCGCGCCCGCATAACAAGCCGACCCACCCGCCCGAAATCGCCCCAACTACCTGGACAAATGCCCGGTTGGTCCGAATCACCGACGCGGCAAGGCAACGATCCGCACGACAGGCCGCCCGCCGCAACTCATCCATCGCCCACCGCCTGGACGATCACTCACCTCACGGAGCAGATGGTGGATCACTCACCCCGCAGAACACCTGGCCGATCACACA
>NZ_BDBS01000087.1 GCF_001613105.1 Nocardia pseudobrasiliensis NBRC 108224
ACACACCCCGCGCAACACCTGACGGATCACACACCCCGCGCAACACCTGACGGATCACTCACCCCGCGGACGACACTGAAAGGCCGCCACCCATCTAACCGCCACGCGGACACGCTCATTCCGCGACGTACATCCGTACCGCCGCGATCCGCCCGCGTGCCACCTCGAGCTCGGCGATGCCGCGACCGGCCGTGGTTTCGACCGTCGTGGTGACGAATCGGCCCGCCGAGATCGGTTTGCTCACACGCACTCCGGCCGCGCGAGCGACGAATTCCTCCGCGCTGACCGGGCTTCCGACCGGCCATTCCAGAACCGCGCCGGGCGCGAGGGCATTGCGCACCGCGCCCGCGCTGCCCCGCGCCGCCGAGGCCAGCAGTTCGGTCGCCAGGCGCTTACCCGACGCGCCCACTCGGATGAATCCGCGCGCGAAACCCGCTGTGCCGCCGAGGCCCTGGTTGCCCAGCAGCCGTGGTGTCAGTCGGGCCGCGGCGGCCAGGCCGGGCAGCCCGGAGGTGAGCAGCTGGGCGACCATGATCGGCAACTCCCAATGCGCGTGCAGCTGCGCGATTCTCAGCGTTTCGCCGACGCGGGCGAGGTCGTAGCGCAGATGCATCGGCACGCGCAGCACCACCCCGGTCGACATTGTGATCTCGATGGACAGATCGCGGAAGACGCTGCTGCCGCAGACCACATCGTGGTCGACCAGGAAGACGATGGCATTGGGCGCGATGAAGGTCTCGTAGAACCGCTCGATGGCGGCGGTCCCGATATGCGGTCGCGATCCGACCGGATCCTCGACCCGCGCCCCTCCGGTGAACAACCCCACCCAGGCCGCTCTGTCGTGCGTGGCGACGGCGCGGGGCGACTGCTCGACGGCCGCCAGGAGTTCGGATGCGGTGGCGGACATGAAGACAATCTATAACCTGTTTCAGTCCGAGGGAAGCGCCGGTCGGCTCAGCGCGGACCCATTCGGATCGCGCCGTCCAACCGAATCACCTCGCCGTTGAGCATCGGATTCTCGACGATATGCGCCACCAGCGCCGCATACTCCGCCGGATCGCCCAGCCGCTTGGGATGCGGAACCTGTTCCTCGAGCGAGGCTTTCGCCTCCGGGGGCAGCGCGGCCAGCAGCGGGGTGTCGAACATCCCGGGCGCGATCGTCACGACCCGGATCAGATGTTCGCCCAGATCCCGGGCCAGCGGCAGCGTCATACCCGCGATGGCCGCCTTGGACGCCGAATAGGCCGCCTGCCCGATCTGCCCGTCGAAGGCCGCGACCGAGGCGGTGTTCACGATGACCCCACGCTCCCCCTCGACCGGTTCGGTCCGGGCGATGCGCTGCGCGCCCAGGCGCGTGACATTGAATGTCCCGACCAGATTCACATCGACCACGAGCTGGAAGGCGTGCAGCGGCACCACCCGATCCCCGGTCAGCACCCGTCCCGGCAGCCCGATCCCGGCGCAGTTCACCACGATTCGCAGCGGGCCCAGCCGATCGGCCGCATCGAAGGCCGCGGCCACCTCGTCCTCGTCGGTCACATCGGCGGGCGCGAACACCGCCCCGATCTCCTCGGCGGCCTGCTTGCCGTCGGAATCGGGCAGATCTACCACGACCACGCGGCCCCCCGCGTCGATCAACCGCCGTGCCGTTGCCAACCCCAAACCCGAGGCGCCCCCGGTCACCAGGGCCACGCCGTCCTGAACCCGCATCGCTCGCACTCTCTCCCTAGGCTGCCGATCCGCGTCATTACAACAGAGATCACCAGTTTCAACAAGGCATCTTTTTGCAAGTTCGCCTTCTTATCGAGAGGGTTGGTCCGCGCGATCTCCGGTTATCGTTGATCCGCCACGAAGGGAGTCCCGTTGCCCACGTCCCGTCCGATCACGGTCTTCCTCGCCGCGCTCGCCCTGACCGCGACCGCCGCCCTCGCCCATGCGCAGCCGGATCGCACGCACTATGTCGCCCTGGGCAGTTCCTATGCCGCCGGTCCGGGCATCGAGCCGACCATCGACCTGGGCTGCGCGCGCTCGGGCGCGAACTACGCCCATCGCCTCGCCCGCAGCCTGGACCTGGATCTGGTCGATGTCACCTGTTCGGGCGCGACGACCGCCGATGTGCTGACCCACGCGCAACACCTCGCGACCGGGACGACCGTGCCGCCGCAGATCGAGGCGGTGACCCCGGATACCGATCTGGTGACCGTGACGATCGGCGGCAATGATCTGGGCCTGATCGGCGGCATGATCGCCGACAGCTGCCCGGCGATCGCGGACGGCGCGCCCGCGCTCCGGGACCCGGCGTCGAAGGTCTGCTCGGCCGCCCTGGGACATCGAAAGGACCCCGCGCCCTCGGATTTCGCGGATGTGCGCCACGCCCTGGGCGAGATCGTCCGCCGCGTGCACGAGATCGCCCCGGCCGCGACAGTCCTGCTGGTCGAATACCTGCCCGCCCTCGACGCACGGGCCACCACCTGCCCTGCGATCCCGCTGTCCGAACACGACGCCCACACCGCGCGCCGGGGCTGGGAGGGCCTGATCGCCTCCACCCGCGCGGCCGCCGAACAGCAGGGCGCCACCAGCGTCACGGTCCCCGACGCCGAGGCCCATACCGCCTGCGGCGCCGACCCGTGGATCGGCGGCTTCCACAACCCGCTCGCCACCGGGCCGCTGTCGCTCGTCTCGTCCTATCACCCGACCGAGGCGGGTATGGCCGCGGTCGCGACCCGACTCGACGAACTGGTCCGCGCCGACTGAGCCTCGCCCTCGTACCGTGATCGGTATGAGCGAACGCGTGGTGATCATCGGCGGCGATGCGGCCGGAATGTCGGCCGCCTCCCAGGCCCGGCGGCTGAAGCCGGTCGGCGAACTCGAGATCGTGGTGTTCGAGCGCGGGCATTTCACCTCGTACTCGGCTTGCGGAATCCCGTACTGGGTCGGGGGCCAGGTCGCCGACCGCGACGATCTCATCGCCCGCACGCCCGAGGAACATCGCGCCCGCGGGATCGATCTGCGCCTGGGCGCGGAGGTCCTCGAGATCGATGTGCCCGGAACGCGAGTGCGCGTGCGCGATTCGGCCGACGATACCGAAACCTGGTGGGATTACGACAAACTCGTCATCGCCACCGGCGCGACCCCGATCCGCCCGCCGCTGCCCGGCATCGACGCCGCCGGGGTGCACGGGGTACAGACCCTCGACGACGGCCAAGCCCTGATCGACACCCTGCGACGCACCGAGGGGCGGCGCGCGGTCGTGGTCGGCGCGGGCTATATCGGCGTCGAAATGGCCGAGGCGATGATCAACCGCGGCTACGAGGTCACCATGCTCAACCGCGGCACCGAGCCGATGGCGACCCTCGACCCGGATATGGGAGTGCTGATCCGTAAAGCCATGGAGGGTATGGGCATTCGAGTGATCGGCGATACCGAGGTGACCGCCGTGCGCACCGACGACTCCGGCCGGGTCCGCGCGGTCGCCGCCGACGACACCGAATATCCCGCCGACGTGGTCGTACTCGGCATCGGCGTGCGCCCCGCCACCGATCTGGCCCGGTCCGCGGGCCTGCCCCTGGGCGCCGGCGGCGGCCTGCTCACCGATATGGCCATGCGGGTCCGCGGCCACGAAAACATCTGGGCCGGTGGCGATTGCGTCGAGGTGCTGGACCTGGTCTCCGGCGCCGAACGCCACATTCCCCTGGGCACCCACGCCAACAAGCACGGCCAGATCATCGGCTCCGGCGTCGGCGGCGACTACGGCACCTTCCCCGGCGTCGTGGGCACCGCCGTCAGCAAGGTCTGCGACCTCGAGGTGGCCCGAACGGGTCTGCGCGAGAAGGACGCCCAGCGCGCGGGCCTCCAGTACGTCACCGCCACCATCGAATCCACCAGCCGCTCCGGCTATTTCCCCGGCGCCGCGCCCATGACCGTCAAAATGCTCGCCGAGCGCCGCACCGGCCGTCTGCTCGGCGTCCAGATCGTCGGCCGCGAGGGCGCGGGCAAGCGCATCGATATCGCCGCCGTGGCGCTCACCGCCCGTATGACGGTGGAACAGATCGCCGCCCTGGATCTCGGCTACGCCCCGCCGTTCTCCCCGGTCTGGGATCCGGTGCAGGTCGCCGCCCGCAAGGCGGTGAGCGCGGTACGCAAGCGAGGCTGAAACCGCCCGGCCCACGACTAGGTCCGGTCGAGCACCAGATCGATCAGATCGGGAGCCAGCCCGAGATAGTTCTCCGGCCGCAGCAGTTCGTGAATCTCGGCCACCTCGAGATGTTCGCGCACCGCCACGTTCTCGGCCAGCACATCGGCCAGCGAGCGACCCTTCTCCTCCGCCTCGAACGCGGCGGCCTGCAGCACCGCCTTGGCCTGCACCCGGCCCAGAAGCGGCGTGAGCAAGATCGACAATCGCTCCGACACCAGCTGACCGTGGCTCAGCGCGAGGGTGCGGCTCATCCGATCGGTATCAGCGCGCAATCCGTCGGCTAGTTCCGCGGCGGTATGCGCGCTGCCGCCCACCAGCAGTAGACATTCCCGCAGCGGCTGCCATTCGGCATGCCAGGCCCCGGGCGAGCGTTCGTCCTCGGCCAGCATGGCGATGTAGATGGTGGAGGCGAGTGCGGGAGTCTGCAATGCCGCCGAGCGAATCATGGTGGCCAGCACCGGATTACGCTTCTGCGGCATGGCCGAGGATTCGCCCCGGCCCGCACCGGCCGGTTCGTAGACCTCCATGACCTCGGTGCGCGCCTGAGAGATCACGTCGACGGCGAACTTGCCGAGCGCGCCCGAGGTCGTGACCAGCGCGGCGGCCAGATCGGCCAGCGGGGTGCGCACACTGTGCCAGGGCGCGACGCTGGTCGGCAGTGCCAGTTCGGTGGCGAATTCGTCGGTCAACCGGGTGTAGATCTCGGTGGCGCTCGCCCCAGCCAGCTCACCGCCGCTGCCGCGCGCGCATTCGATATAGGACGCGAATGTCCCTGCGGCGCCGCCCAATTGAACCGGCAGCCCGTGGTCGCGCACCCGGCGCAGCCGGTCCGCGGCGTCGCGCAGTCCCAGCGCCCAGTTCGCCACCCGCGCGCCGAAGGTGGTCGGCACGGCATGCATTCCCAAGGTACGGGCGGCGATCGGCGTATCGCGATGCGCCCGCCCGAGCCGCGCCAGGGCCTCGACGGCGGTCTCCACATCGGTGAGAATCGTCGACAGCGCCCGCCGGGCGATCAGCATGGTCGCGGTGTCGAGGATGTCCTGACTGGTGGACCCCCAGTGCACGTAACCCGCACTGACCGGATCGATCTCGGTCACCACCCGCTGCAGCTGCTGTACGAAAGCCACCACCGGATTGGCCGCACCGCGCGCCGCCTCGGCGATCGCCCGGGTGTCCAGTCGCCGCGTCCCGAGCGCCACGGTGATCTGCTCCGCGGCCGATGCCGGAATGATGCCCAGGCGGGCCTGCGCCCGCGCCAATGCGAGTTCCACCTCGACCATGGCCTCGATCCAGGCGTCATCGGATACGAGTGTTTCGATCGGCACGCCCGCACGCACCGGTGCGAGCAATCCTCTGTCCACGACCATCGACGAAATCCTTTCCATGCGATCCGAATCAGCCTGCGCGGCGGGCGTATTCGGCCGGGTCGATGCCGCGCAGGCGGCAGAAGTCGGCGAGGTCGCCGGTGAGCAATACATCCTTTCGTACCAGATCGGCCACCGTCGGGGCGCCCAGCACCACCATCAGCTGCCGGATCTGATCGACCCACGCGGTGAGCGTGGCCACCAGGACATCCACCCCCTCGGTCTCGAGGACCGACAGGAACTGTCCGGATACGCCGACCGCCCGCGCGCCCAGGGCGAGCGCGCGCACCACATCCAGCGGATGCCGGACCCCGCCCGAGGCCAGCAGGGTCACCCCGGCCGCATGCGCCGCCGCGGCGGAATCCACCAGGCAGGCGGGAGCGGATTGACCCCAACCGGCGAGGTAGGCGAAGTCCTCACGCGGGCGACGGGCGTTCTCGATACTCGCGAAATTCGTTCCGCCCCGGCCGGATACGTCGACCGTGGACACCCCGAGACCGGCCAGGCGGGTGACCGCGGACCGGGTCATACCGAAGCCGACCTCCTTCACGATCACCGGCACGTCCAGCGCCTCGACCAGCGCGGCGATCCGGCCCGGCCAGCCCGAGAAGTCCCGGTCGCCCTCGGGCATGACGATTTCCTGAATGGTGTTGACATGGATCTGCAGAGCGTCGGCCTCGATCAGATCCACTGCGCGCCGGGCCATATCCGGGGTGGCATTGGCATTGACGTTGGCGACGACGAATCCGTCCGGATTCTCCTCGCGCAGCACCCGATACGTGGGCGCGAGCGCCGCATCGTGCAGATAGGCGCTCATGGATCCGGAGGCGATCGGCACCCCGGCCGCGCGGGCCGCGATCGCCAGGCCGCGGTTCACCTCGCCGGTGCGGGCGCTGCCGCCGGTCATGGCGTTGATGTACAGCGGTGCGGCCCAGCCGGTTCCGGCGACCTCGGTCGCCAGCGACACCGTCTCCTCGGAGGTACCGGCCAGGGCGTCGTGGACGAAGCTCACCTCGTCGAACTGATTCAGCGCACCGCCGCCGCGGCGATCATGCTGTTCGACCGCCAGCCGCACGTGGTCGTCCTTACGGCTGCCGTAGGTCTGGGTCGTGGTCGCCGCCGACACGGTAGCAGTCACTGGCCGTCCCCTTTCATTGAAAGCTCTTGGTGCACATGAAGTCCCAGCGGCACGATGCCCGCGGCGCGCCACCGCCGATGCAGCTGTGCCGCCGCGGCGGGATCGACCAGCGCGATACCGCAGTCGCCGCCACCGGCGCCGGAGGTCTTGGCGACCGCGCCCAGCGCTTCCGCCGCGTGGCGCAGGGCGGCCAGAGTGGGCGTCTCGACGATCACCCCCGCCAGTTCGCTCACCGAACGCAGCAGCGCCCCGGCCGCGGCCACCGCGGCGGCGACCGATGCGTCGTCGCCAGCCTCCAGACCGGCGACCAGCGCCGCCACGCAGGCATTGCTACCCGCGACGAAACGGTCGTAGGCCGCGGGATTTCCGGCCACGCCGGCTCGCAGCCGCGCCACCAGCCCGCTGGATACCGCGGGCTCACCCGACCAGCCGATCTCGAGTCGCAGCTCCCGTGGCGGAGGCAGGCGGGTCGCCGACAACAGCGGCCACGGCCGCTCGACCAGATCGACCAGCCGGGTATCGGGACGGGCGAGGCGTTCGAGTACGCGCGGCCGGTCCGGCGCCCGGTAGGCGACCCAGCCGCCGAACAACGACGCCGCCACATCCCCACCCGAACAACGGGAATCGACGGTGAGCGCGGTCAGCAGCGCCAGCCGCAGCAGCGCGTCGTCGTCCAGTTCGAACCGGTACAGCCGGGTGAGGGCGCGAATCAGGCCGACGGTGACCGCCCCCGAGGATCCGAGTCCGTACTTGCGCCCGGTGCCGCGATCATCGAGTTCGGATCGGATGTCGAGCTCGAAGCCGAGCAGCGCGCACCCGCGTTCCACGGCGTAGCGCTCCACCAGTTCGACTGCGGCGAGCACATGTCGCAGCGCGCCCGTGACGGCCGGATCGTCGGCCACGGCAACCACATTCGTGCCGCTGCGGACCAATTCGACGGGTTCGGGACCGGCCGGGGCGGTCGTCACCGTGCGCCGGGTCCCGGCGACCGGGGAGATCCGGACGGTCAGATAGCGGTCGACCGCCACCAGCACCGCGAGGGCGCCGGGTTCCAGCACCGCGTATTCGCCGCCGATGAACAGCTTGCCCGGCACCTCACAGGTGATCATCGGCACCCGCCCCGAGGGTCGCGCCCGGTCCTGGATTCGCCACCACGACCCGCGAGGTCGGATCGGCCTCCGCGAGCGCAGCGGCCACGGTCGCGCTGTCGCGCCGATCGCACAGCACCTTGACGTTCGGGCCCGCATCCATTGTCGCGTAGGCGAGGACGCCCTCGGCGCGCAGCTCGACCACCCGGTCGAGCAACCGCATCGAACCCGGCGAGAAGTAGCGCACCGCCGGGCGGGCGGCCAGCATCGTGGCGTGCATGCCCAGGGCGTTGCGTTCGGCGATCTCGCCGACGGCCGCGAGATCACCGGCCGCGATCGCGGCCCGCATATCCCGCAGATCCCGCTCGCTGGACCGCGCCCACGGCCAGAACAGCGGTGAGGTGTCGACGGTGCGCCGCATGGCCGTTCGGCTCGGGATCTTCTTCTCGCGGGCATCGACCAATCCGACCACCAGCGCGGGGTCCAGCAGCGGCGCCTCCACCGGTTCGGCGTAGCTGCTGAGATCGCCTGCCGCCCCGTCGCCTTCACCGCAATGCCATTGCGCGAAGCCGCCGTAGATCGACCGCGACGCGCTGCCGGAGCCCTGGCGCGCG
>NZ_BDBS01000088.1 GCF_001613105.1 Nocardia pseudobrasiliensis NBRC 108224
CACCATGATGGCCACCTCGGACCGCACACCTGTCGATCTGGTGCAGTGGCCCGATCCCTACCGGTGGTACAACCACGTGCGGAAATTCAGCCATCGCCAACGGCAACTTCCGCTTGTATGCGAATTCGCTCGATCGACCACCTCACAGTACGGAGAGTGGCGGGTGATCCCGCTACCGGGGACCGGTCACGAGCTGTCCCCGCATCCGGCTCTCCACAAATCTCATTGAGCTGCAACTGCTTTCATCGTGCGCTGGGCCAGGGCGATGGGATCGTCGTGCCCCGCGGCCGGTATCAAGTGGCGACTACCGAACCCGGGTTGAACAGCACGACATCCCGATCGTGCGGCCACCATCCGCCATCACAGAAGCGGCGGCGCAACTCCTTCCATGCCGTGTTGAGGTATTTGCGTCGCAGGTGCGAGCACTAGCGTCGGTACCCATGGTCGCCGATCATCCCGTTGTACGAACGGTTAGCTAGACATGTCTAGGCTGCGCTCTATCGACCGGGCGAGGTGCGATATCCATAGCCTTCACCGTGGCATCTTCCATTCGACCAAGCCTGAGTCTGAAGTTAGCTGTTCAGTTGCATAACCTCGATGTAGGTTTTCTGAACTTTTGCAACTAGCGCAGGATGTCACCCATATTGTCTGCTGTAAGGAGTGCAGCGCGCAATCACGACCCGAGGTGCGGAACACATTTGACCATGCAGAGACCGTGCGATTCGACAGGGATGTCCTCAATCCAATAGCCCTAATCGAGTTCTCATCGAATCAATCCACCACCGAACACCTCGGAATAATCAGCCGGTGTTTTCAACTACGGTCGTACCACAGCGCGGATAACACCCCGGCCGCCCGGAAATCGACCCTACACGCCGAAACAACACTGAGGAGTCGATCATGACCATCGCGGCGATGACGAAGCAGCAGCTGATTCGGCCTCTCGAACGCACCGAGAAGATCTACGCCGCAGAGGGTTTGTGTATCGGATACTCGGTCCACGTGCACGGGGACCTCCACATCGACACACTCACCGAAGCATTCGACACACTGCGCCGGGACTATCCGAGTCTGGGATGCCGAATCATCGGACGAGCCGACGGGGGCGCCGATCTGGTGGCCACCGCGGAACCGCCACTGGTCGTCGTGGACTACGACCCCCTGGCGGAGCAGCCGATCCTCGACCTCGACAACCGAACCGCCGCGGTACACGTGCAGTTCCACGAGACCGACCGGGCCTGGGTGACCCTGTTCGTCCACCACGCGATCGCCGACGGACGATACGGGCTGCACCTGCTGACCGATCTGTGGGCCTACTTCACCGCGTTGTCGATCGGCTGCGGACTGCTACCACGCCCGCACGGCTACCCCATTTCACCGGAACACCTTCTGGCGCAACGAAACATCGCCGCGATCGACCGGGAACTGCCGCTGCCCGCACCCACCCGGGCCACGGCCCTGAACCCGCATCCCGCACGCAAGGCCTTCCCCCGCGTCCAGTTGTCCCCCCATCACACCCACGCCCTGGTCCGGCTCGCACACCGCACCGCCACCAGCGTCCACAGCCTCGCCTCGGCCGTGCTGCTGCAAGCCGCCGCCGACATCGACGCCGCCACCGTCGCCGATCTGCGCTACGCCTACCCCGTGGACCTGCGCCCGCGCCTGAACCCACCGGTCTCGGCCACCGCGGCGACCAACGCCCTGGGCACCGCCTTCTTCACCGCCGACCCACGCACACCAACCGACGCCCCCACGATCGCGGGCGCGATCACCAACGCACTCATCCGCGATCTCACCACCGGCCGCGTCCAGAGCCACTATCTCAACACCGTCGACTACCTCAACGCCATCGACGCGGCATTCTCCTACCACCCGGGCTCGGTCTTGACCGCCAACTGGGGTGTCGTACCAGAACTCCAGTCTCCCAAGGGAATCACCATCGACGACCTGCGCCCGGTCTGGCATGCCACGGCATCGGCCGGCACATCGAGCATCCGCACCCTGCTTCCCGACCACCTCGGCATCATCACCACATACCAGGGCCGGCTCAGCTACGAGATCGCGACATCCGACCCCGACCCGGACACACTCGCGATCCGGCTCCACGCCCGCTTCGACACACTGCTCGAAAGCCTTTGAGGGAGAAGCGATGATCACCACCATCACAACGGTCGGCATGACGACCGAGCCTCCACCCGCAGCCCATTACGACCTGACCTCCGTCCCGAACAACTGGCCCGCACTGCTGGCTTCGCCTCCGCATAACGAGGCCACCACGCACCGCGGTCACGTCGATACCCGGTTCGCCGACCACATCCACTGTTCCCTGGGAACCAACACCCGCTCGAGCGGATCCGTCAGATCGCCCGGTGCTGCCCGCGTGGTTCGGGGTGGCCGATCTCGACATGGAGCGTTGAGGTTCTCCGCTGTTTCGAAGCACCCCAAGTATGGTCCGATAGGACCGCAAGGAGTCATTCGTGGCAGCACCGAAGACCTCCGATGATCTTGAAAGTCGAGCGACGCCCCTTCGGGCGGTGTGACGGCTGGGTGACCGAAGGCTTTGACGGGATCCAACGGCTCACGGGATCGGAGGCAGTGATGGAGTTGAGCCGGGGATTTGTTGAACAGATGTCGTAGTGCCGCAGCATGCCGGCCTCCGCGTGCTCGGCGGCGTTGGTGGTCGATGGAAACTGTGACTGAACAAGAGCCCGTTGAGGGGCCTCACACAAACCCCACCGTCACAGACCCCCACCGGTAATAAAAAAGCAGGTGAACAGGATCTTCGCGACGATCACAGAGCGGTATGAGTCGTGGCGACGGCCGGGTAGTAGATCTCGCGACGCAGCCGTTCGAGGTCTGGTTCCGGTGCTCCGAAATCGGGGGTCGGCGTGTGTCGATCGCTGTGCGGCACCCGCCGCGCCCCGTCTACAAGAGCCGCGTAGAGCGCCTGGTACTTATGACGGTCGGGCAAACCGGGCAGGATACGCAGGAGTGTAGGGATGTAATCAGCCATCGCCTCCAATTGGGCGCGGTAGTCCGCCTGCTGGCGGCACGCCTGCTCGATGGCCTCCCCACGGGTGCACCCCGTCTCTTGCTGAATAGCCCTGACCAGGTTGTACGGCACGTGGTCGGCCTCGTCTTGATCGATTCCCACCACGTCGTTCTCCACGAAGGCCGCGAGAAGGAACAGCTGCTCGCAACGGCGAAGGACAGGGTGCACCCGCAGCTTGGGTGGCAATTCCCGGTCGAGAAGCGCCTCGAGTATCGCAATTCCGGTATCGAACGCGCTCGTCGACCGGCGCAACGCGAAGTAGTCGGTCACGGCCGGGATGTGGCGGTCGATCCGATGGAGCGCCTCACGTTCGCAGGCTTCGAACCACCGCTCGAGGTCATCGAGAAACCGTTCCCGCCAGCGGACTGTCCGACCCTCACACAGGCGTGGCCACAGACTGGCCCAAGCCGTCGCGAGCGCACTGGGCCGCCGCGATGTGAACGGGTCCTGGCGGAGCGCCGCTACCAGTCCGCGCCGGAATGCAGTGACGGCTTGTGGATCATTCAGCTGGGAATCCTCGAACAGGTCGTCCCACACGAGGGCCAGCATCGCCATGTCGACGCAGGCCCGCTCCCGGGCTGGGTCCGCCAGAGGTAAAGCTGGCAGTACGGCATCCAAGAGCTGGAACCTGCCCTTCCACCGACGGTGCCCCAACTCGGCCGCACAGGCGACAAGGCCGGTGTCGACCAGCCACGTCCTCTCTCTGCGGATGGTTTCGTGCCAGTGCTTCTCCTGGGGTGCCGGGAGCATCTGCGTAGATCGCTGGGAGACGACGGGCGCAGAGTTTCGGCGATCCAGGACAGACCGTGCATACGCGGTGAAGGCGTCGCGGGCGCGGGAGTCAACAGCCACAGTGGCAAGCTGCTCCGCAGCCTCGATCATGATTTGCTCGGCCAGCGCCCGCGCTTGGTCCACGGTGCCGGAAGCGATGACCAGCTGCCGAGCGCGTGTGGCCTCCTCACTGGTCATACTGCTGCCCAGCAGGCGAGCAAGGTTCCGGTCACGAACCGCCGCACGGATGACGGGCAGCGTGTAAATGCCTTCGGGCAGATCCGCGTTGACGGGCTTGCCCATCTCGTCAGCGGTCGAGGTCAAGTCGAGGATATCGTCACACAGCTGGTAGGCCCGCCCGAAAAGCCGACCGAACAGCGCCAGCGCCTCGTGTTCTCGCTGGCCGTGTCCGGCCTGCATCGCGCCCATCCGGCAGGCCACCGAGAATACCGCCGCGGTCTTGCCGTCGATCGCGTCGAGATAGGACTGCTCGTCGCGGGAGGCCACGTAACGATCGGCGGATTCGATGACCATGCCCTCGTACAGCTGCTCCCCCGCGATCATCAACGCGAGAATCTCATGCTGCCCGAGTTCGGCCGCCATGCGCCCGCTCGCAAGTAATACGCAATCTCCTCCCAGGACCGCCAGGCGCGAGTCCCACACGGCGTCGACACTCGGACGGCCACGACGCTGGTCCGCGCGGTCTATCACGTCGTCGTGATAGAGCGTGCTCAGGTGCAGCAACTCCACGGCCGCGGCCGCACGCACCGCTCGATCATCGGCCGGGCTCGCAGGGTCGGTGAGCAGATAGAACGACAGCAAAGTCAATGTCGGGCGAATCAAACGGCCGGACAGGCCGGGCCCGTTGTCGGTGAGTACGCCCAGTTCGGGCCGGTCCTCGAATCGGGCGGGTCCGAGGAGATCACGGACACGATCCAGGTCTGCGTCCAGGTGCGGAAAAGCAGCGAGATCGTTTCGACGTGGCATGAGTCGGCTCCTGCAATGTTGCGGCGGTTATCGGCAAACGATTTCGGTCTGTGGGTTGCTTCGCTGTGGGAGGCGGTCACGCGGTTCGCGTGTTCCGGTCTCATACCGCCGCGTCACGCGGGAGGTTTGTCCTGCGGTCACCATTGAGCGAGTCCCAGACCGATGGACATTCCCGCGCCGAATCCGACGAGCAGGACAGTGTCGCCGATCGCGATCTTTCCCGCGCGGACGGCATGGTCGAGGGTGAGTGGGATCGAGGCGGCGGCGGTGTTGCCATGGGTTGTCACGGTGTCGTGCAGGGTGGCGTATCGCAGGCCGAGGTGGGGAAATAGGTCGTCGAGCATGGCTTTGTTGGCCTGGTGGGCGATGACATGAGTGATGCTGTCCGCAGGTGTGCGGATGTCGCTGAGGAATCGGGTGACGCGTGGGGGCAGCTGCTCGGCCACGAACTCGCGGACACGTCGCCCACGCATCGTGAAGTAGTGCGAATCATGATTGTCGTCCGCGGTGCAGGGGTGGCGGCTTCCGCCGGCTGGTACCTGGATGAGGTCGGCGTGGGCGCCGTCGGTGAACAAACTCACTTGCCGGAGCGTTGGGGCGCCCGGGCGTGGGGGACCCAGGACGACGGCCCCGGCGCCGTCACCGAACAGCGGGTAGCTGGCACGGTCGGCGGGATTGAGGATCGTCGAGTAAGTGTCGGCGCCGATTACCAGGACATATCCTTCGCGGTACTGGTGGAGTGCGCGCCCAATGGCCAGAGCGAACAGAAACCCAGTGCATACCGCGTTGAGATCGAACGCTGCCGCCCGGCAGCCGGGCAGGCGTTGTTGCACAAAACAGGCCGTGGGCGGGAGTGGATGGTCAGGGGTGGAGGTGGCCACGATGAGGGTCGAGACATCGGATGCGGGGATCGCGGCAGCGGCGAGGGCGTTGCGGGCAGCGTCGACGGCCAGGTCGGAGGTGGCCTGCCCGGGGCGTATCCAGCGGCGGGTGCGGATGCCGGTCTTGCGACGGATCCAGTCGTCATCGACCCCAACGGTCACGCCGATCTCATGATTTGTCACCACCCACTCGGGCACAGCCGATCCGGTTCCGAGAACGGCTGTCGAGATCGAGGCGTCGACATCGTCGTCCTCGGCACGACAGACGGCGGCGCTGTGGTCGGCGATGCGACATCCGCACAAGCAGTCACCGGAGATGTTGTGATACATAGCAATTCGCCTTTTTCTCGATGCTCGCCGTTCAGCAGCGGTAATCGACGATTCACTGGCGGCCATGTAACGCGCGCGCTGACAGTGGCGCGTGTGGCCGTAAGTGGGTCGGCTGGGTGCGGCAGAGCCCGTGTGTGGTCGCCCAAGCCCTGGCAGCGGACCGCGACGGCATCGATGTCGGGATGGACCAATGAAGGGATCGGGCAGCAGACCGAGATTCGGTGCAGCTCGTTCGGCTCATCAGAGTCGCCTTCGATGTCTATCGGCTGAACGGGCGTCGTGTCCGTTAGTGGTAGACGACGGTGTGCCGCCGATGAGGATGGCTATGGCACATGCACTTCCACAACCGACCGCGGTATTCGTCACGGCATCAATGGAATTGATTACTCCTCATCGATCGTGAGTTGGCCAGCTGTTCGTTCTCAATTTTGGCGGCAGCCCGTTGAAAACAGAATGCTGCCGAGCGCATGACGACGATTCGCGTCGCACATATTGGCAACCGTGCGCGGCAGTGTCTGGTCGATGTCAGACGCTTCGCGCCTCGATCGACCGACCTATGGGCCACGCACCGCCGAAGCCTGCCAGAGCCGCCGATGGTCAGCTATGTAGCGTCCGGATCCACCTGCGCCGACTCACGGCCCCCTCATCAGACGAGCCACGTTCCTGGGATACCCGGGTCAGAATCCCACCGGACTCGACAGCGTCCGTACCGCCCCATATCGCGGCGTCCGCGGGGGGACAGTGGAGCGCCCCGGCGCCGCTGGCGCGAATGCGGATCGTGTGTGGTCCCGTCAATCCGTTCCAGCGCTCGGGCGGGAGCAGAGGTCACCGGTTGCGTACCGGGACCTCCTCGACCGCTGAGCCGCGTCGCCTCACGAAATACGGAATCCGGGGAAACCACCAATTGGCCTCGCCCATGAGTTCGACCAGCGCGGGCACCAGCAACATCCGAACAACCGTGGCATCGATCGCAATCGCGACAGCCATGCCTACGCCCGCGATCTTCATAATATCGATCTGCGACGTTCCCGCGGCCCCGGTCACCAGAATGAGCAATGTCGCCGCCGCCGTGATGATTCGACCCGTCCGGCCCATTCCCGTTCTGATTGCCTCCGAGGTACTCGCCCCACTGTTGTGTGCCTCGACGATTCTCGACACGAGGAAGGTCTCGTAGTCGGTGGACAGCCCCGCGATGACCGCGATCATGACCGCGAGGGAGGGCGCGGGCAGTGGACCCGCGGTGGCGCCGAGCAGACTCGCCCGCGCATCGTTCTGGAACAGCCAGGCGAGAACGCCCAGGCTGGCGGTCAGGCCGAGCAGCGACATCAACACCGCTTTGATCGGCAGGACAAGTGACCGAAACGCCACGAACAGCAAAACGACTGTCGCGGCGATCATGATCGCGATGACCTCGGGCAGACTCGCGGCGACCGCGCTCGCGGTATCGGCGAGCACAGCGTTACTGCCGCCGACCAGGACGGTGGTGCCGGGTGGCGGGGGCAGTCGGCGCAGGTTCTCGACCGTACCCATGCTGGTCGAGGAGAAATCCTGGCCGGCGACAACGACCTGCAAGACCGCGAGGTCGTTGGACTGATCCACGCGCAGCACCTCCGAGACATGCGGAACATGCCGCACCGACGCGGTGAAGGCATCGACACTGTCCCCCGACAGCGGGCGCTGGCCTGTTGCCCGAAGGACGACTGTCGCACCATTTCCCGCCAGCGGAAACTTCGAGGCGACGGCCTCCTGGGCGACGCGGGTCGGATTTCCGGGCGGCAGGCCGTTCAATGTGATTCCACCCAGCCGAAGCCCCGCGCACGGCCAAATCAGAATCACCAGTATCGTCACCGCGAGCAGCGCGACACGCCACGGACGATCGGTCACCGCGACAGCCACCGCGGTCCAGAATCGGCGAGACCTGTTCTCCCCCCGGGCAATCGCGCCGCGACGCCACGACAGCGCATCGACCCGCCCACCCAGCAGCGTCAGCACCGCCGGTATCGCCGTCACCGACAATGCCGCAGCGATACCGACCGACACCGAGACCGCGATACCCACCGATCGACACATGGCGACCGGAATCGCGGTGAATCCCGCGAAGGCACACACAAGCAATGCCACCGAGAACACAATCGTCCGCCCAGCCGTACATACCGTGATCACCGCGGCCGCTTCGGGTTCCCGACCGCGCGCCAGTTCCTCACGAAACCGGCTCACCATGAACAGGCTGTAGTCGATCCCCATACCGAGACCGAGAATCGCCGCCAAGCTGACCGCGAAACTGCTGACATCGGACACCATCGAGATCAAGCGCAGTGCTGACAGCGCACCGAGGATCGCCAGACCCGCCACCGTGAGCGGCAGCACTGCCGCCACCACACTGCCGAAGATCACGATCAGAAGGATCAGAGTCAACGGCAATGCGATCGAATCGGCCAGCAGCAGATCATGTTGGGCCTGAACGTTGTACGCACTCACCGTCGCGTACCAGCCGGATACCTTCATGTCCCCCTCCCACCGCAAGGCCGCGACCACATCCGGATACTCGGCCAGACGCCGGGCATCCGGGCCCGCCAGGGTCGCCACAGCCAGGGCCTCGGTCCGGTCCGAGGAGACCAAGGCATTACGCAGCGCGGGCGCCGACGTCCAATACGACTCGATCGGACGGGCCAGCAGGCGCGGGTCGACACCACGAATCCGATCGATGACCGCGGCCCCGATGTCGTCGACCGTCTTGCCCGCCGGAGCACGATAGATGACAACCACATCCGGGACCGCCCGACCGAATCGTTCGTCGAGCACGCGGCTCACCCGCGCGGAATCGCTGTCCGGATTATCGTAGCCCGAAAGATTCATGCGATCGAAAACCCCGAATCCCCAGAATCCCAGCGCCAGTAGCGGTGTCACCGACAAGGCGATGACCAGGCGCGGGTAGGAGGTGACCAGCCGTGACCACGCTCGCATCAGCAGGCCTTACCGGGAACGGAGTAGCGCTCGGCTTCGTGGCCCAAAACCACACTCCGAACACCCCGACAACGATCAGCGATGCACTCGATAAGCGATATCTCGCCACGGTCCCCCGGAGACCGATCATCCCGCCGGGAGTCGGACGCATGCATTCGCAGAGTGGGCTTTCCCGCGTGTCCACCGCCTGAGCTGAAGTGTGGAAGGTGTAGGCGAACAAGATGAACAGCACCACCGATTGCCCGATCAGCAGCAGTGTCGTCGTTATCGAAAGCTCCGCTGATTGCGTCGCGGTGATCGTCACCAGCGCCCCTGGCAGGGTCGTCGTCACAGCGGTTTAGCTCAGAAAGCGTGCGGTCAGCAGGAATCCAAAAGGCCAGCCGAACCGTGGGCGCGAATCGCCGGCCGGGCAATGTGCTCGCCGGCGGGTCGGGGATGCGGGACGGTTTGAAATGATAGATCAGCATCCCGGAAATCGAAGGTTGGTACACCGTGGCTCCCAGTGGTGAACGTTAGCGCCGTCAGCCTTCTCGGTTTCGACGGCGTCGAGGAGCGCTGTCAGCGCATCGGCCATGACAGTGCTGGTCAGGACATCGCGCGCACGGCGGAGGTAGCCAGCGCGCCTGATCTTCTGCGAACCGACGATCACCGACGTACTCAACCAAATGTGTTGCCAGTGCCACACTTTCAGACGTCAGCTCCCCGCCGGTTTCGAGGAATCGCCGCAGCTCGTATCCGTAAGTAGTTCCTGAGTTCAGCGCCGCGACGATCGGTAGAGACCATCTGCGGCGTCGCAGATCAGCGCCGCGCGGACGATTCGCCAGTCGGTCGTGGTCACCTCCGACGAACCCGTTGCCGCCGAGCCTGTCTGGTACTCGACACGGTCGGGCGGCCGGATGTGCGAAGAGGGCGGGTCCCGAGCTGATTGACTTCGGATCCGCCATTTGGTCAGTTGACGGAGCGGCATACGAACGAGGTCTTTGTGAAGCTCACTACGCGGAGTGAGTCGGGGCGGAGGCTGGGTGGTAGATCTCGCAGCGCAAGCGTTCGAAGTCCGGCTCTGGTCCTTCGGAGGAATCGGTATCTGTGTGTCGGTCGATCTGAGGCACCCGCCGTACCATGTCCGCCATCGTGGCGTACATCGGCCGTGGTACATCCACCATGACCCGTGAATCCCCAAAACCACGCCGCGTGGTACGCATGTCTACTATGCGTACCACGCATCAGGG
>NZ_BDBS01000089.1 GCF_001613105.1 Nocardia pseudobrasiliensis NBRC 108224
CCGTCCGCCGCGGGTGCCGCTCTCGGCGGCGCAGCGACGGCTGTGGTTCCTCGCGCGGTTCAACGAATCCGCGGGCGCGGATGTGGCCGGGGTCTACAACGTGCCGGTCGCGCTGCGGCTGCGCGGCGACCTGGACGTCGAGGCGCTGCGGGCGGCGCTGCACGCGGTGCAGCGGCGGCACGAGACGCTGCGCACGGTCTTCGGCGAGCTCGAGGGCGAACCGTTCCAGCGGGTGCTCGAACCGGGTGAGGCGGCGATCGAACTGCCGGTCGTCGAGGTGTCCGAGGCGCAGGTGCCGCAGGCCGTGAGCGCTTTGGCCGCACAGGGTTTCGAGCTGTCGGCCGAGGCCCCATTGCGGGCGCGGCTGCTGCGGCTGTCCGCCGACGAACATGTGCTGGTGCTGGTGGTGCATCACATCGCCATGGACGGATGGTCGCTGGAACCGCTGGCCGCCGATGTGGCCGCCGCCTACACCGCCCATCGCGCGGGCTCGGCGACGCCGTGGGGTGAGCTGCCGGTGCAGTACGCCGATTACACGCTGTGGCAACGGGATACGCTCGGCAGCGAGGACGATCCGGAGTCGGTGATCAGTCGTCAGCTCGACTACTGGCGCACCGCCCTGGAGGGTCTTCCGGAACTGCTGGCGGTCCCGGCCGATCGGCCGCGTCCGCCCGCGCCGAGCTATCGCGGCGGCACGGTGGACTGCGCGATCGACGCGCGGACCCATCAGGAACTGCAGGCGATCGCGCAGCAGCACGGCGTCACCATGTTCATGGTGCTGCACGCCGCGCTGGCGACCCTGCTGCACCGGATCACCGCGGTCGACGACATCGCCGTCGGCACGCCGATCGCAGGGCGCGGCCATCCCGCGCTGGATCCGATGATCGGCATGTTCGTCGGAACCCTGGTGCTGCGTACGCGATTGGACGCCGGACTGTCGTTCGCGGAACTGCTGCACGCGGTGCGCGATACCGATCTCGAGGCGTTCGCGCATGCCGATGTGCCGTTCGAGCGGCTGGTCGAGGTGCTGAATCCGGCGCGCTCGCAGGCGCATCACCCGATGTTCCAGGTGATGCTGTCGGTGCGCAATCAGCCGGTGCGGGTACTGGAACTGCCCGAACTGCGGATCGAGGCCGCCGACGCCGATCCGGGGATCGCGAAATTCGATCTGCAGTTCACCGTCACCGAATCCTGGACCGCGCGTCGCGAACCCGACGGCATCACGGTCTCGGTGAACTTCGCCCGCGATCTGTTCGACGAGGCGACCGCGGCCGGACTCGGCGCGCGGCTGGTGCGGTTGCTGACCGCCGCGGCCGCGAATCCCGGTCTGCCCGTGGGTGATCTGGAACTGCTCGACGGCGCGGAGTGGTCGAGTCTGGCGCCGGTGCGCGGTGCGGCGGCCGATCGGCCGTTCACGCTGCCGGAGGTGTTCGAGGCCGCGGCGCGGGTCAATCCGCACGCGGTGGCGCTGCGCTGCGAGGGCACCCAGATCACCTACGACGCGCTCGATCGCTGGACCAACCGGCTGGCCCGGGTGCTGATCTCCCTCGGTGTCGGGCCGGAAACCCTGGTGGCGCTGGGTATTCCGCGTTCGGCCGAATCGGTGGCGGTGACGCTGGCGGTGGCCAAGGCGGGTGCGGCGTTCGTCCCGATCGATCCGAACTATCCCGAACACCGCATCGCCCATATGCTCACCGATTCCGGTGCGGCACTGGGTATCACGCTCTCGGCGCATCGCGAACGCATGCCCGACGGCGCGAGTTGGACGGTGCTCGACGCCCCGTCGTTCCGTCGACGCGTGCTGCGCACCCCGGATACGCCGCTGACCGCCGAGGAGCGGCCGATGCCGCTGCGGATGGACAATCCGGCCTACGTGATCTACACCTCCGGTTCGACCGGCGTGCCGAAGGGCGTGGTCGTAACCCACGGCGGTCTGTCGAACTTCGCCGCCGAGACCGCACAGCGTTTCGACGTGCGGCCGGGCTGTCGCGTCCTGCATTTCGCCACACCGAGTTTCGATGCGGCCATGCTGGATCTGCTGCTGGCCCTGGGCGGGGCGGCGACGCTGGTGATCGCTCCGGCGGGGGTGTACGGCGGTGCGGAACTGGCGCGGGTGTTCATCGACGAGCAGATCACCCACGCCTTCATCACCACCGCCGCGCTGGGCACCGTCGACCCGAGTGGAGTCACCGCGCTGCGGCATGTGCTGGTCGGCGGTGAGGCGCTGCCGCCGGAGCTGGTGAACCGGTGGGGTACCGGCCGCAAGCTGTACAACGTGTACGGCCCGACCGAAACCACCATCGTCACAGTGATTTCCGCGCCGATGACCCCCGGTGCGCCGATCACCATCGGCGGTCCGATCCGCGGCGTGGCGGCGATGGTGCTGGATTCGCGGCTGCATCCGGCCCCGGTCGGGGTGACCGGTGAGCTGTATCTGGCCGGGCCCGCGCTGGCCCGCGGATATCTGCATCGACCGGGGCTGACCGCGCAGCGGTTCGTGGCCAATCCGTACGGCAAACCGGGCGAACGCATGTACCGCACGGGCGATCTGGTGCGCTGGGTGGAACAGGACGGCCGTCGCGATCTGGACTACATGGGTCGCACCGACCATCAGGTGAAGATTCGCGGATTCCGCATCGAACTCGGCGAGATCGACGCGGCGCTGGCCCGCCATCCCGCGGTCGAATTTGCCACCACCATGGGTCATCGCACCCCGTCCGGGGCCACGGCGCTGGTGGCGTATGTGAAACCGCGTCGCGGGAGCGAGCCGACGGTGGCCGAGCTGACCGCGCATGTGGCGGAGCTCGTGCCCAATTACATGGTGCCGCAGTCGATCACGCTGCTCAACGCGGTGCCGTTGACCCCGGTCGGCAAGCTCGACCGTAAGGCCCTGCCCGAACCGGTGTTCGGGGCCGGTTCGGGTTATCGGGCCCCGGCCACGCCGGTGGAGGCGGCGCTGTGCGCGGCATTCGCCGAGGTGCTCGGCGTGGCGACGGTCGGCGCGGACGACGGGTTCTTCGAACTCGGCGGTAATTCGCTGCTGGCGACCAAGGTGGTGGCGCAGCTGCGTTCGGCCGGGATCGAGATGCCGGTGCAGCTGATGTTCGGCGATTCCAGTCCCGCGGCGATCGCGCGACGGCTGGCCGCCAATGCCGGGGACGCGCTCGCGGCGGCCTTGGAGCCGCTGCTGGCGATTCGATCCGCATCGGGATCGGCTGTGCCGCCGCTGTTCTGCGTACATCCGGCGATCGGTTTGGCTTGGTGCTATTCGGGTCTGCTTGCGCAGCTGCCGCCGGATCGGCCGGTGTACGGGCTGCAGGCGCCACACGTATCCGATACCGATGAGCACTCCTCGGTCATCGAGGCGGCGAAGGACTATGTGGCACATATCAAATCGGTGCAGCCGCACGGTCCCTACCATCTGCTGGGCTGGTCGCTGGGCGGTTTGATCGCCCACGAGATCGCGGTGCAGTTGCAGGAGGCGGGGGAGCGGGTGGCGCTGCTGGGCATGATGGACAGCTATCAGCTGTCCGACGAATGGCTCGAGCACGCCATTCCCGGAATCGCCGACATCATCGGCGAATTCGGCAGCGATCTGCTCGGCGGCGACCACGCGGTCGACCCGCGACTGACCCTGCAGGACGCGGTGGAACTGCTGCGCAACCGGCCGGGTCCGTTCGCGGCGCTGACCGTGGAGCATCTGCAGCGCCTCTACACCGGATACGCCAACGGCGCGGTGCTCGCGCACGGTTTCCGTCCCCGCGTCTTCGACGGCGATCTGCTGTTCTTCACCGCCGCCGACGACGAGATCAACCGGGCCGACCCCACCCGGTGCGCGCAGGCCTGGGAGCCGTATGTGACCGGCGCGATCCACGATCAGAAGGTGCGGTGCCGCCATTCCGGTATGACCACGCCGGAGGCGCTCGCGGTGATCGGTCCCGTACTGCGAGATCACTTGGTTGGCAACGGTTCTCGCGGTTCTCGCGCCGACGACATTGAGGAGGCCAAGTGAGTTTGGCGGTGGAGGTCGCAGGTCTGGTGAAGAACTACGGCCGGGTCCGCGTACTCGACGGAATAGATCTGGAGATCCCGCGCGGGACGGTGATGGGACTGTTGGGCCCCAACGGCGCGGGTAAGACGACCACGGTGCGCATCGTCACCACGCTGTTGAAACCGACGCAGGGCCGGGTACGCGTCGCCGGCGTCGACGTACTGCGCGATCCCGCGCGCGCCCGCACCCGCATCGGACTGTCGGGTCAGTACGCCGCGGTGGACGCGAACCTGTCCGGCTTCGAGAATCTGCGCATGGTCGCCCGGCTCTACGGGATGAACCAGAAGCAGTCCGCCGCGCGGGCCAGCGAACTGCTCGGGGCCCTCGGCCTGGAGTACGCGGCCGATCGGCGCGCGGGCACCTACTCCGGCGGTATGGCGCGCCGACTCGATCTGGCCGGGGCGCTGGTCGCGCGTCCGCCGGTGGTGGTGCTCGACGAGCCGACCACGGGCCTGGATCCCCGTGGGCGCCTGGATATGTGGCGGGTCATCGGCGAACTGGTCGACGACGGCACCACGGTACTGCTGACCACCCAGTATCTGGAAGAGGCCGATCTGCTGGCCGACCGGATCACGGTCATCGACCGCGGCAAGGTGATCGCGCGCGGTTCGGCCGACGAACTCAAGACCGCGATCGGCGGCGACCGGCTGACCGTCACCCTGGCCGCGGGCCAGAACCCGAAATCGGCGATGTCGGTGCTGGCCCAGGTCGGCGTCGGCGAACCC
The DNA here is from genome assembly GCF_001613105.1 of Nocardia pseudobrasiliensis NBRC 108224. Lineage (GTDB taxonomy): Bacteria > Actinomycetota > Actinomycetes > Mycobacteriales > Mycobacteriaceae > Nocardia > Nocardia pseudobrasiliensis. The sequence goes on from NZ_BDBS01000089.1 coordinate 4,777, forward strand.
GCGCACGAGGCGGGCACCGACGAGGTGTCGATCGTGGTGGGCGACGGCTCGCGCACCATGGTCGAGGCGCTGCGCCGCCTCGACGACGCCGGGGTCTGCGTGGTCGACGCCACCGTGCATCGGCCCAGCCTCGACGAGGTGTTCCTCGCCCTGACCGGCTCCCCGGCCGCGGAATCCGGCGAATCCGAAACCGACGAGATTGCAGAGGAGATCATGTCGTGAGTACCGCGGAGCTGGCGGTCGCCGACGAGCCGATCACGACCGGCGTGGCTCGAATTTCCGCGCCGGTGCGGGTGTTTCGCGACAGCGGGATCGTCGCATACCGGAATCTGCTGACCATCGCGCGGGTGCCGACGCTCCTGGTGACCGCGACCATCCAGCCGTTGATGTTCGTCTTCGTCTTCGCCTACATCTTCGCGGAATCGCTGGGCGGCAGTCAGTATCGCGAATTCCTGCTGGCGGGAATCTTCACCCAGACCGTCGCGTTCAACGCCGCGTTCACCACGGTCGGACTGGCCAACGATCTACACCGGGGCATCATCGACCGGATGCGCACGCTGCCGATGTCGCGGCTGGCGGTGCTGATGGGCCGCACGCTGTCGGATCTGATGGTCAGCGTGCTGTCGGTGGCGGTGATGGTCGGCTGCGGCTATGTGGTGGGCTGGCGGATCAACGGCGGAATCGCCGACGCCGTCCTGGCATTCGCGGTGATCCTGCTGTTCGCGTTCGCGATGTCGTGGGTGGGCGCGGTGACCGGACTGCTGTCGCCGACGGTCGAGGTGGCCCAGAGCGCGGGCTTCATCTGGATGTTCCCGCTGACATTCATCTCCTCGGCGTTCATCTCCGCCGATTCACTGCCGGGTCCGCTGCGCACGATCGCGGAGTGGAATCCGATCACCGCGGTCTCGGCCGCGGGCCGCAAGCTGTTCGACAACGCCGCTCCGCCGACCTTCGCCAAGCCGCACGGCTGGCCGGCCGAGCATTGCGTCGAATACGCGGTGTACTGCTCGCTGGTGATTCTGGCGGTCGCGGTGCCGCTGGCGCTGGCGCAGTACCGCAAGGTCGCCAGCCACTAGGCGGGCACGAGAAAGGCCGCATTCACTCTGCGGGGAATGCGGCCTTTCGTCGTGTCTACAGGTACCTGTTGTACCTATACCCGGCCGCGCCGGGTCTTGAGCAGTTCCATCCGCTCCTGCAGCAGCTCCTCGAGCTCCTCCTTCGAGCGACGTTCGAGCAGCATGTCCCAGTGGGTACGCGGCGGCTTGACCTTCTTGGGCTCCTGGGTGGTGCCCTCGATCAGGATGCCCTCCTGGCCGTTGCGGCACAGCCACGTCGGCGGGATCTCGGCATCGTCGGCGAACGGAACGTCGAATTCCTCGCCGTTGTCCGTCCGGTACCGCGCCACCCGACGCGGCGCCAGGTCGTGGTCGCGGTCGGTCTCGTAGCTCACCGCTCCGAGCCGGCTGCCTCGGAGTACGCGATCTGCCATGGTGTGCGGTCCTCTCTAGCCTGTCGGCAACGCTCTACATGTCTCTTAACGCGCCATGCCGTATAACAGTTCCCGGCGACGGTCAACCCCATCATTTTACTCGGTCTGCGACCCTGGGTCGCGCGGCCCATGCTTTCACGGTCACGAGCGGGGAAAGTTCGGCGTGCCCGTCTGCGCGACGGGCCGCATGCGGTTAAGGTCTCGGCTCATGCCGCGTCGTGTGCTGTCGTCCTGTTCGTGGTGTGGACGAGAGATCGCCGAGTCCGAGATCGGGCGGCGTCGCCGCTATTGCCGCCAGTCCTGTCGGCAGCGTGCCTACGAGCATCGGAAGGGCCTGGAGGGCACCGGGATTCCCGAGGACGCGGTGGTGCTGTCGGCGCAGGAGGCCGCCGATCTGGCCGATCGGTGGTTCGCGGCGCGGTGTGCGGCCGAGGATGTCGCGACCGCGGTCGCCGAGGGCGCTGACGCGGCCGAATTGGCGGCGCTGACCGAGACATTGGTGATGCTCACCAAGGACGCCGAGCGGCTGCGCTGAGCCTGGCACTGTGCCCAGTCGAATACGGGCACGTCCGCCAATTCGACGAATTCGAGCCAACTGGACCGGTGACCTGGCGCAAGTGTCCTACCTTCGTCGAACCACACGCTCGTGGTTCGGTTCGACTCAGGACATCTCATGCACATTCGCGGCATTTCGATTCGACTACTTCTAGTGCTCTGTGTACCGGTCTTCGGCGTGGTGGCGGCAGGTCCTGCCGGCGCCGCGGGGCATATCGACTTCGCGCCCAAGGTGGATTCGCCATCGGGCGGCAACTTCCCGTCGTGGGGTCCGGGGCCCGCCCCGGTCGGCATGGTCGGCGCGGACTTCACCGGTGACGGGATCACCGATATCGTGGCCGCCGACTTCCAGGGCGTGGGGCCGATTCTCATGGCGGGCAAGGGCGATGGCACCTTCCGCAGCGGCACCCGGGTCGGCTCGCCGGGCAATGGATTCGGGGCGGTGTCGGCGGGGGATCTCAACGGGGACGGCAAACAGGATGTGGTCGCGCAGGCTTGGACCACCATCGCGGTGTTCCTGGGCAACGGCGACGGCACCTTCCGGGCGGGGGAGAAGTACACCACTCTCGAGGGCGCGCAGCAGCAGGTCGCCGTCGTGGATGTGAACGGTGACGGGAAAGCCGATGTGCTGAGCATGGTTCCGACGGGGGTGAAGACCTGGTTCGGCAATGGCGACGGGACATTGCGGTCGGGTCCGTCGGCGCTGATCGCGGGCACCTCGGCGGCGTTCACGACCGGCAAGTTCAACGGCGACGGCACGGTGGATCTGGCGATCAACAATGATGTGCTGCAACAGGTCGAGGTGTTCTTCGGCGACGGCGACGGCAGTTTCACCCGCAAGGGTTCCAGTACCAGCGGGTTGATCACCGAGGATGTGCGGGCGGGGGATTTCGACGGTGACGGCATCGACGATGTGATCACCGCCGATTCGTTCTCCTTCAGCACCACCGTGCTGATCTCCGACGGACGCGGCGGCTTCGAGAAGACCAACCGCGTCGGCCTGTCCGGCGCGGGCCCGACCAGCATCGCGGTGGGCGACTTCGACGGTGACGGCAAGAAGGACGCCGCCATGTCCGCTGTCGTCAGCTCCACCATGGTGGTGCTGCGCGGCAACGGCGACGGTACGGTCGCCAAGATCGGCGAATTCCCGGTCACCCTCGCCCCGCAAACCCCGGTCCTGGCCGACTTCGACCGCGACGGCAAAACCGATATCGCCGTCGCGGGCGCAGCCAATGCCGTGTCCTTCCTGAAGAACCGCTCATCCTGATCCCTAGCGAGCCAACGCTTTCCGATCTGTTCCGTTGTCCCGCGGGGCTGTTCCCTTGTCCCGCGGGGCTGTTCTCTTGTCCCGCAGGGCCGCTGCCTTGTCCTGCGGGCCTGGTCCGTTGTCCTGCGGGGCCGTTCCCTTGTTTCGCGTGTCCGTTTTCCTTTCCCGCAGGGCCGCTTCCCTTTCCCGTAGGGCCGCTTCCCTTTTCCTCGGCCGCGAAGCGGTCGAGGGCCTCCCCGCAACCACCACACCCCCCACTCCCACGACAACCACAGCCGCCAACCCCGCGAACGCCCACAGCGTGCGGCCGTCGGGATGAATCAGCGACTGCGCCCGCAACGCCTGCCACAGCAACAGCGCGACCAGGCCGAAGTACCCCAGGCCGAGGACGCCGATCACCCGGGCCCGCACCCGCTCGGTCAGCCACGGCCGCCGCCGGGCCAGCAATCCCAATCCGAACGCGGCCAGCAACAGGATCTGAATTCCGTGCAAGCCCGCGAAATGCGGGATCCGCATATCCCCGCCCACGGTGCTCCAATGCGTGATCGGCATTCCCGCCAGCGCGTCGCGGTCGACCGTGACGCCGGGCAGCACGGTATGTCCGGCCGCCAATTCCACCGGACGGCCCGCGGTATCGTGCGTCAACTGTCTGCCGGTGCCCACCATCAGATATCCCAGCGCCATACCGAATACGGAGATCGCGAGCCCGAAGTGGATGGCCCGGGAGGTGGGCCGGTCGGCCACCCGCTGCCACGAAACGATCACCGCGATCAAGAGATTGGCGAAGAACAGGCCGGGCACCCCGGTCGCGAACAACCACTGCCCGATATCGTTGACCTTGTCGGCGTGATCGGTATTGAAATGGCTGAACGTCCCGCGCGCGGCCATCACCACGATGAACCCGACATCGATCACCCCGGTCGCCGCGAACACGGCCCCCAGCGCCCTGGTGACGCGAGACCATCTGTGCGGCAACGACAGCAGCCACGCCAGCGTCACCGAATACAGCGCGAACGCGATCGCGAACTTCAACGGTTTGAGCCACACCGACTCACCGAACAGTTGACGAGCATCGAAAAACATCGCGGCCAGGCAGAATACGGCGAGCGCCGCCATCAGGCCGGCCTCCAACATCAGCGGGCGATGCCACCGCCGGACGGAAACTGCAGCAGAACTGGTCATAGCCGGAACGCTAGGTTCGAGGCATCGACCGCTACGTCCCCCGCGGGTGGTGACCACACCCCCTACGGTGGTGCCAGCCGCACTACCCGGGTATGACGCTCAGCCGAAAGGCGCGGGGCCCAGGTCGATTCCGCGCGCGAGCAGCCACGGCAGCGGATCGATCTTCGTACCGCCCTCATCGGCCCACACCTCGTAGTGCAGATGCGGTCCGGTGGAGAAGCCGCGATTGCCGACGGTCGCGATGATGTCGCCCGCACGCACCCGCTGGCCGACACTGGCGAGAATGTCGTTGACATGTCCGTAGACGCCGATCGTCCCGTCGTCCTGGCGCACGCGCACCCACAGCCCGAAGCCGGAGGCGGGGCCGGCCTCGATGATCTCGCCGTCGGTGACCGCCGCGATCGGGGTGCCGATCGGATCGCCGAAGTCGATGCCGCCGTGCAGTTCGCCCCAGCGCATCCCGAAGCCGGAGGTGAGCACGCCCGCGACGGGCCGCACGGTCGGATGGATCGCGCGGGCGGCCTTGGCCATGGGCCAGGGCGCGTCGGCGGGCGCTACGGGCGCCGGGACGGGCG
>NZ_BDBS01000090.1 GCF_001613105.1 Nocardia pseudobrasiliensis NBRC 108224
CCCGTGCGCAACAAGGCCCAGAAATGGGTCCTTGCCGCGTTGGAGGAGATCGCGGCGGTGATGCCGTTCCCGATCCGGGGTGTGGATTCCGACAACGGTAGCGAGTTCATCAACCACAACCTCCTCGATTGGTGTGATCTGCGGCAGCTGACCTTCACCCGGTCGCGGCCCGGACGCAGCAACGACGGCTCCTACGCCGAGCAGAAGAACTGGGCCGTGGTGCGCACCATCGTCGGCTATCACCGCTACGACACCGAGCCAGAACTGTTGCTGCTCAACAAGATCTGGCACCAGCAGTCGCTGCTGACCAACTACTTCTACCCGCAGCAGAAACTGCGATCCAAGGTCCGCACGGGCGCGAAAGTGAGCAAGAAATACGACACCGCGACCACCCCGCACCGGCGCGCCGATGCCTCAGAGACGGTCACCGCCGCCACGAAGGCCCGCATGGCCGCCACCCACGCCGACACCAACCCCGCCGCGGTGCAGCGGCGCATCCAGGCCCTCACCAGCGAGCTGCTGGCCCTGGTGGTCGGCAAGCCCGCCCACACCCACCACCGCACCCTGGCCCAGAACACCGCCGCGCGCGCATTCTCAGCTGCGGCAACGAACCGGCACACGCGCGCATCTTGACACGAGGCAACAGAGCGCCGAATGCCTCCGATGAGTGTTGTAGTAGTTCTCGATCCAGTCGAACGTCGCCCACCGCACCGAGTCCAACGTCGGCCATGGGCGGGTGTGGATCAGTTCCTTCTTATAGGTCGCGAACAGCGATTCCGACACGGCATTATCGAAGCACGAGCCAGTGCGGCCGAGGGACCGCCGGATACGGTTCCGGTGACAGTATGCGTCGAATTCTTTTGACGTGTACTGGGTTCCGCGGTCGCTGTGGAAAATCACTCCAGGCTTCGGTTTCCGACGGCCCAGAGCCATATCGAGCGCGTCGGTGACCAGGCTGGTCCGCATGTGGTCAGCGATCGCCCAACCGATCACCGAACGGTCGTGCAGATCAATCACCGTCGCCAGGTACGCCCAGCCGGCCCAGGTCTTCACATAGGTGATGTCACCGCACCAACGGCGTCCGGAACCGCCGCCGACAGCGAAGTCACGGCCGATCAGATCCGGTGCCGCGACCGGGCTGCCGCCGCGGACCGTGGTGCGCCGGAACGCCTTCGGATGCCGCCCGCGCAGGCCCGCGGCGCGCATCAGCCGCCACACCCGCTTACGTGCCACCCGCCGACCGGCCACGACCAGCGCGGCATGCACCCGCCGCACACCAGGGTTGCCGCGCAGCTTGTCATGGATGGCGCCGATCAGCGTCGTCAGCTCCGCATCCTCCCGCGCCCGGCCCGACACCCCACGCCCGCGCCACGCGTAATACCCCGACCGCGACACACCCAGCTCTCGGCACATGAACTCGCTCTCGAATTCCCCAGATTCCACCCAGTCCGCAATCGCGGCGAACTTCACCGCTGGTCTTTCGCGAACCAGGTCGCAACTTTTTTTGCGAACGCGACTTGCATCTTCAACTCCGCGTTCTCCGCACGCAAACGCTCCAACTCGGCCCGCTCCGAGTCGGACAACCCCCGGTCCGGAGAATCATCCCCCGCGCCGGACTCCTCCACCTTCTTCACCCATTTCCTCAACGTCATCTCGTGCACACCGATATTGCGTGCCACCTCGGCCACCGGCCGACCCTCGTCCCGAACGAATGCTACCGCCTGCGCCCTGTACTCCTCGGTGAAACTACGCCGCGTCGAACCCATACACGAACTCCCGTGCTACCCGGCGACTTTCAACCCCGTGTCCACCGAACCGGGAACGGTCCAATGCGGTAATCGGGGTGGCGGGTTGATCGTGGGCCGGTGACCGGTGATGCTGCCGGTGGAGGTGGTGCCGGTGGCTCGCAAGCCGGATGTATTCGTCAGAGCGGTGTCTCCGGAAGAGGGACGCAAGCTGGCTCGGATCGCGCGAAGCAGCAAGGTGCCGGTGCGGATGCGGCGGGCGATCGTGGTGATGGCCTCGGCGCAGCATCAACCTGTGCCGATGATCGCGAAGCTGATGCAGGTGTCGGAATCCTATGTGCGGCAAGTGATCCACGACTTCAACGAGAAGGGGTTCGACGCACTGGACCCAAAATGGACACCGTTGGCGAATTCCGACGTGCGGTCAGACGGCTGGTCTGAGCGCAGCGAAGTGTGATGTTCGCGTTCTGGCGAAAGGTGTTGTCTCCCACCAGGTGTTGAGGCGGTTGAGGTTGAGGCCAGCGGCGGTGAGCAGGTGCTGAAGTCTGGTCTTGGCCAGACCGCGGTAACGAGAGCGGCGTAAACCGCAGACTCGGATGCCTTGGGCGATGGTGCCTTCCACGCCCGCGCGATGCTGGTAGCGCTGCTGCCACTGGGCGGTCTGCTGTTCGGCGCGAGCGAGTTGGAGCGCCTGGTGCTGGGCACGATGCCGCAGGGTGAGACGCCGTCCTGTGCTGGAGCGGGTGCATTGGTCGCGGGTGGGGCAGGATTGGCATGCCGAGCTGGGGAAACGGACTCTGATGACCGGGGTTCCGTCCTGTGACCGGTCGGCCTTCCAGGACCTGGACGCGATGCCCTGTGGGCAGGTGGCCTGCTCGTTGTCCCAGTCGATCGTGAAATCCGACAGGGCGTAGCCGTCGTTGGTGGCGGCTTGCCAGCCCGTGGCCGCCTTTGCCGGACCCAGCAGCTCGACCCCATGGTTCTGCCCGGTCGTGATGAGCAGCTCGGCATCGACATAACCGGCATCGACCAGATGCACGTCCGGAAGCAGATCCCGCTCGGCCAGGCCGATATGGATCGCCGCGGTCATCGCCATGTCGGGGACCGGAGCCGGGGTGGTGGCGACATGGGTGATCAGGTGCGGCGCGTCCGGCTCGCAGGTTTCGGTGAGGTGGACCTTGTAGCCGTTCCAGGAGGCGTCGCGTTTGGTGCCGGTCCGGGCTTGGTCGTCGTATGGCGAGCAGTACCGGATCGCTGCCGGCGGAAGGTCTTTCTTGTCTCTCCAGGTCACCGTGCCGTCGGTAATCTGATACTGCTGAATCCAGATCCTTCGCAGCAACTCCACCGCAGGCAGCTGCCGCAGCCACGCAGGTGCCTCGGCCGCAGCGACGGCCGCCAGCACGGTCATGCCGTCAGCGCCGATCTGGTCCGCGTGGGCGGCGCGGGCTGCCCAGCGGCTCGGGAACCGCGTATCTTCCGAGCGGGCACTGTAGCGGTCGAACCACTCCGGCTCGGCGACACCGGTCAGCCACTCCGGCGCTGCGGCGGCGAGCGCGTTGAGCGCTGATCGCAGCGTTTCGGTGACGAACTGCAGCCGGTTCAAATCCCGCACCGCCGCCAGCACATGCGTGGAATCGGTCCGTTGCCGGCCACCGGCTTTCAGCAGCCCGGCCTGCCGAGTCACCTCCAGGACCGCGTCGAGCAGGCGCTGCTCCAGCCCGCCGGTGATCAGCCGGGCCCGGAACTCACTGAGCACCGAGTAGTCGAAACCGGGATCGGTCAGCTCCAGCGCCAGAGCGTACTTCCAGTCGATCCGAGCCCGCACCGCTTGCGCTGCTTGGCGATCGGTGAGCCCTTCCGCGTATTGCAGCACCGATACCAACGCCAGCAGTGCCGGCGAGAGGGCGGGTTGACCACGGCGGGAGAACATCTCCGCGAACTCGGTATCGGTGAAGATCGGCCCGAGAACATCTCGCATCCGCATCGCGAGGCAACCATCCGGAAACACGATTCGGGCGACCCGGACCGTCTCCGCAGGAACCCCGTCCAACCTGCGCGGACGCAACGACACTGCAACCTCCATCAACACCACTGCCCGGAACACCGATGTTGATCATGCCGAACCGTCACCGCCTCAACCGAATTCGCCAACAGTGTCCAAAATGGAGCGGGGGCAGGCCGGCGAAGACCGATCAGGCGATGCGTGATCGGATCTGTCAGATCGCCCGGTGCTGCCCCCGGAATCTGGGGTGGCCGTTTTCGGTGTGGAGCCTGTCCAAGCTCTCGGAGGTGTTGCGCACCAACCAGATTGCCGATCTGAGCAGGGAGACCCTGCGTCGGATCCTGAAAGCCGGTGGAGTGTCGTGGCAGGCCACCAAGACGTGGAAAGCCAGCAACGATCCCGAATTCACTACCAAGATGGCGCGCGTGCTCGATCTCTACGATCACCCGCCCACCGAGGGGCGGGTGGTGTGCGTGGACGAGTTCGGGCCACTGAATCTGCAGCCCCGCGCTGGTCGCGGCTGGTTTCCCCGCCGTCGTCCGGCACGGTTGCGCGCGACTTACCATCGAACCCAGGGTGTTCGGCACATGTTCGGCGCGCTGGACCTGGCCACCGGTCAGCTCTACTACCGTATCCGCGACCGGAAACGATGGATGGAGTTCCTGGCCTTCCTCAAACCCCTGCGAGCCCGGTGGCCGGGCGAGAAGTTGTACCTGATCTGCGACAACTACTCGGTCCACAAGCGCCGCGAGGTACGGCAATGGTGTGAGACCAACGCTGTGGAACTGGTGTTCCTGCCGACGTATTCGTCCTGGTTGAACCGTATCGAGTGCGAATTCGCCGCGCTGCGGTACTTCGCACTCAACGGCACCGACCACCGCAGCCACGGCGAGCAGGACGCCGCGATCGGCACATACGTCCGATGGCGCAACCAGCACGCCGGACCCATCCGCGACTTCGCCGTCAACTCCAAGATCCGGCACCCCGATTACCTACCGAACGTTGCCTGACACGGCACTAGCAGGCAGCTGCACGACGAACAGGGTCGGCTGCGCGATCTCAGTCGCCGCCATTCGGGAGCGCTCCGCCGGTGCGGCCAGTTCCTCGGCGACCGACCAGCCCAGTCGCGGCGTCAGTAGCGCGTCGGCCTCGGCGACCACTCGCGCGAAAATCGGGTCGGCGAGCAGATCGGCTCCCATCCCGGCCCACTTGGGACCCATTGCCCGACAAGACGAATGCCACGCGACCGCGTGCGGTCGCCCCCGTCGCGTCGTCAGCCGCCTGCGCGGCGGTTCGCAATCGCTCGGCCGCCTCGGCGGCGCTGTCCGCCAACACCGCCAACCGGTGAGCATGCCGGGTGCGTCGCCGCGCTGTGGCGTAGCAGATGTCGTAGAACTCGTCCGCGCTCGCCGCGGTGAGCCGTTCGGCCATCTGGTGCGCGGTCTCGGCCAGCGCCGGAACCGAGCGTGCCGAGACAACAACCGGCAACCGGCTCCCGTGGTGCGACGGAACCGACTGGGACACAGGGCTTTCACCGAAAATGACATGCGCATTGGCGCCGCCGAACCCGAAGCAGTTGACTCCGGCCACGGCCGGCCCGGCACCGCGCAGCGGTGTCGGCTCGACCGCAGGGACCAATTGCATTCCATCGAAATCGATGTCGGGGTTCAGGGGTGTCGCGTGCAGTGAGGCCGGTATCTGACGATGGGTGACCACCAGCATCGCCTTGAGCAATCCCGCCATACCCGACCCGGCCTCGAGATGCCCCAGATTCGTTTTGACCGAGCCGATCGGCAACGGGAGGCCCGACCGTCGCCCGACTCCCAGCACGCGCCCGATCGCCCCGCACTCGATGGGATCACCGACCGGTGTTCCCGTACCGTGCGCCTCGACGTAACCGACCTGGTCCGGCTCGATTCCGGCGCGGGTGTACACCGCACGCAGCAACGCCTCCTGCGCGTCGCCGTTGGGGAGAGACAGACCGGGGGTGTGCCCGTCGGAGTTGACGCCGCTACCGCGAATCACCGCCCGGACACGGTCACCGTCGGCGAGCGCGTCCGGCAATCGCTTGAGCACGACCAGTCCGCCGCCCTCGGCGCGGACGTAACCGTCGGCCGCAGCGGAGAACGAGCGGCATCGGCCGGACGGCGACAACATCGACGCCTGGGCGAAGCCCACGAAAGTCATCGGGTTGAGCAGGATATTCACCCCGCCGACCAACATCATCCTGCCCTCGCCCGCGCGCAAAGCCTGACATGCCTGATGCACTGCCACCAGCGCCGACGAGCACGCCGTATCGATGGCCATGCTCGGCCCGCGCAGATCGAACATGTGCGACAACCGATTCGCCGCGATCGACAACGCCAAACCGGGATTGGTGTAAGCGTTCAGCTCACGCCAATCGCCCTGCTGCAGAGCGGCATAACCGACTTCGGAGATGCCGATGAACACCCCGGTATCCGATCCGGCCAGACTGTCCAGATCGGCCCCAGCGTCGTCCAAAGCCTCGACGCCCATCTCCAAAAGCAGCCGATGCTGAGGATCCATACGGCTGGCCTCGCGGGGCGAGATACCGAAGAAGGCCGCGTCGAACATCGTTGGATCGCCGGCGAGTACGCCGGCCGCCGCACTGTAGCACTTCCCCGGCCGCCGTCGATCGGGCACGACGAATCGGTCCACATCGAAACGATCCGCCGGCAGCTCGGTGACCAGATCCCGGCCGTTCGACAGGGCCTCCCACAATCCGTCGAGATCGACGATCCCCCCGGGCAGTCGGCACGCCGCGCCCACGATCGCGATGTCCTCGTCAACCGCCTTGAACTCGGAAATAACTGCCTCCTCGAATCGGATGGAAATGGTGCGGCGGGTCGGCTGATCGACGCGAAAGGACGCCACCCGCTAGGCGATGACGGGTCAACGCGCGTGCTGACCGAACACGACGTCGAGGACCCGAATAGCGTGTCGCAGAACAGAGGCCGCAGCGGATCGGTCCGAATCCGAATCCGCGAGTTCATCGAGCCAGCCGGTCAGCTCCGAGGACTCCCATCCGCCCCGGTCCGCGTGCGCGTCGGGGTGCTCGAAGCGCTGGGTGAGCCGGGCGAACCCGGTACGCGACCGCCGCGGGCCACAGCCGTGTGAGGAGCTCCGCAACTCTCGGTGAGATGTCGCGGTCACCGGCACATCGGCTCGAACACTCGCCACGCAGATTCGGATGGGCCTCGTCGATGGCGGCGACGATATGTCCCAGCGAAGCCCCGCAGGACAGTGCAGCCAGAGCGCGCGGCCGTCTCCGGCGTGGCGGTAGCCAAATCCATGTTCGCAGCGGGTCGGTCCACCAGCTCGCCGGCTCATACAGCGCCCCCTGAGCGCGCCATCGCGCCGACAGCCGAGACCGCAGGTCTGATCCGAACAAACAGCACAGCAGCGCCTGTACCGCACCCCCAACCGGCGGGCACGGCCAGGTTCTCCATGACAGCCCGATCGATCTGAAACGCCAGATACGCCGGATCGGCCCCCGTAAGCCGGTCGTCGAATACGCACCAAGGGCACACATCCGTCGTTGTCGCCGTCGGCCGGAACAACCCCACCGCCGGATAACGGCTTCCGCAGAGGTCGCACGCCGCGCGACTCGGGATATCGGCGAGGTCACGTCGGCGAGCCCGCGTCACCAATCGGTCGACGACGGAAACCACTCGCCTTACGGAGCGATGCGCGAGCAACTCGCAGCTGTCCAATCCCATTGCCCGCCCGAGCGTCTCCGAATAACTGCGCATACACGGCGCCCATACCGCGAGACATAAAGGGGCCGAGAGATCGAAGAGTTTCGGATCGTCGGGATTGTCGGCTCCCAGCGAAACTCATTGCCGCCCTGCCGCGGTCGTCGCCCGGGTAACCGCCAATACCGCCGGTCCGGCGTAGCACCACAAGGCGTTCGCGCGAGGAGCAGGTTCGAGCTCAACCGTCCAACCGGCGGCTTCGAAACCAGAGCTCAACGCATCGCGCAGGTCGGTCGCCAGGACGGCACCTCGATTGACACGAAACACCTAATCCCCTTGTGCGGCTCAATATTACGCATCGGCAGGCAGGTCGAGCACGGCGACGTCGGAGTCGGACGGGTGCACGCGTCGGCGGCCCACCGACGCTACCTCGGAAGCCGTACCAGTTCGGCGGCGCGAGACGCGGTGCACCATTGGGCCCCACCACTCGCTTACGCCGGACAGCACCAGTCGGAAGTATTTGTCACCGTCGATGCATTCGGAGCCGGACGCCTTCTGGATGGGCCCAACTTGTTCGACGTGCCGAGTCGGACAAATCACACGCTGCCGGCTTCGAGGCGTTCATCATTGAAGCGGAATTCTTTCGCGCGGCGTCGCTCCAGACCCAAGTTCGGGCCCGATATCTTCGCGACGCCTACACTTCACCGCGTCAAGGGGCGGACCCGAGCGCCTTGGCAAGACACGTCATGGAACTCGCGCGCGTTGACATCATGTACCGCTGTTGTTCGCTATCTTGTTGACCTTGTGAACCTCATCCAGGCGGCCCGGCACGACGGGCCCACGGCGACAGCACGGCCCTCGCCCACCGCCTTTCCGCACGCCACTGTGCGCGCACAGGTGCGGGTCCGGCTCGACCGGGCGGTGCGGTGTGCCGCCGATCTGGTCACGTTCGACAACCTCGTGGACAGTCGCGAACATCTGGCGTTGGTGCTGCCGCCGCGCTCCGGCTCGCCCGCGGGCGTGCCCTGGGTGCGGGTGCACAGTGAATGCCTC
>NZ_BDBS01000091.1 GCF_001613105.1 Nocardia pseudobrasiliensis NBRC 108224
CCCGCCCCGCCAGCTCCCGCGGACGCTCCGCCCGCCACGCCCGCACCGCCGCCCGCGCCTCCCGCCCCACCGGCTCCCGCCCCCGCCTCGGCACCGGTTTCATTGGTGCTGACCACGATTCCCGTCGGCTGGGAGGGGCGGACCGATCTTGGGCCGACGCTCGAGGTGATGACCGATGGGCGGGCGGTGAAGAGTCCGGACGCGGCCAGCGCGGAGCGGAAGCCGGGGACGGCTCCGCAGAAGTTGACCGGGCGGATCGCGCCTGAGGTTTTGGCTGCGGCAATGGTGGAGGCCAAGGCGTTGGCGGCGATGGATATGGGGATGCCGTCGGATGGGGATTCCAGCAGTACGCTGCTCGATTTCCTGGGGGCGACACCGGACCAGGATGTGCACTTGGTGGTGTATTCGCCGAATGCCAGCGGCGGACTCAGCGATGAACAGAAAGGGGCCCGGCAGCGATTCAACGAGTTGTGCAAACGGCTGCTCGACGGGTTTGCGCAGGATCGGTGAGTCGGTGGAGTGCTCGACGCGGCCCGACCGCATCTGCCTCTGCGCCGCCCACGACTGCCATCGCTTCTACGCCGACACCACGAAGAACAATTCGATGCGCTACTGCCCCGACCGCGGATGCGCCAACCGCGAACGCGTACGACGGCACCGTCGGCGTAACGGCTGGCTGTCCCGGGCCGAGACCGAGATCACCACACCAGCTGGGCGCGCGATCGGAAAATCAACGCGCGGAGATCATCTCGACCTCGGCAACCCACGCACCCGCCGATTCCCGACACAACCCCGGGCGCTCCAACAGCCAGCCGCAGCCTAATTTCGCCAGAGATCCGAAGGGAGTCATGGAGTCGAGCGGGTAAGGGCCAGTTCCCCGGTCTCGCAACGAGATCGGTGCGACAGCATCCGATCGTCAGCCGACCGTCCACGTCTCCTTACCGGTGAGCAACTCCTGCAACGTATTCGAGCCCACGGGCTTACGGTCGCGGGCGGTTGCGAGTTGGGTGCGGACGCCGTCGTCGTAGGTGGGGCGGGTGACGCTGCGGAAGATGCCGATCGGCACGTGGGAGAGGTCCTGGGCGGACAGGCGGGACAGGGCGAAGGCGTATTCGGGGTCGTCGGCGTAGGCGTCGTGGACGATGATCTCGGCTTCGTCGACGGTGTCGGCCAGGACCACCTCGAGGCCGAAACCGCTTCGTACCACCGCGAATTCGCGCTCGGCGCCGAAACGGATCGGGTGGCCGTGCTGCAGGCGGATGAGGTGGGATTCGGCGTTGTCGCGGCGCAGCGCGTCGAAGGAGCCGTCGTTGAAGATCGGGCAGTCCTGCAGGATCTCCACGAACGAGATGCCGCGATGTTCGGCCGCCGCGCGCAGTACCTCGGTCAGCCCGGCGCGGTCGGAGTCCAGGGCGCGCGCGGCGAAGGTGGCCTCCGCGCCCAGCGCCACCGACAGCGTGTTGAACGGGTGATCGACCGAGCCCATCGGCGTGGACTTGGTCACCTTGCCCTGTTCGGAGGTCGGTGAGTACTGGCCCTTGGTGAGTCCGTAGATCCGATTGTTGAACAACAGGATCGTCATGTTCACATTGCGGCGCAGCGCGTGGATGAGATGGTTGCCGCCGATCGACAGGGCGTCACCGTCGCCGGTGACGACCCATACCGACAGATCCGGTCGTGTGACCGCGAGCCCGGTCGCGATCGCGGGCGCGCGGCCGTGGATCGAGTGGATGCCGTAGGCGTCGAGATAGTACGGGAACCGGCTGGAACAGCCGATGCCCGAGACGAACATCAGATTCTCCCGGCGCAGCCCCAACTCGGCCAGGAATCCGCGCATGGTCGCGAGGATGACGTAATCGCCACAGCCGGGACACCACCGCACCTCCTGATCGGAGGTGAAGTCCTTGACCTTCTGCGGCCCGTCCGCGCCCGGCACCCCGGACAGACCGGTCAGGCCCAGATCGGTACCGACGAGCGAGGTTTCGACGATCGTCATCACATACCCCCTGGGGTGCGATAGGTGGCCCGCGCTCGCGCGTCGAAGGCCTTGTCGTGTTCCATCTCCGCGATGGAGCCGTCGAGTGCGGCATCGATGACGCCGACCAGTTCCTGCGCCGAGAACGCCGTCCCCGCGATCTTCGTCCATGGCTGCACATCGACCAGATAGCGCGCCCGCAGCAGCATCGCGAGCTGACCGCCGTTCATCTCGGGCGCGACGACCGTGCGATAACGCCGCAGCACCTCCCCGGTGTTGGCGGGCAACGGATTCAGATTCCGCAGATGCGCCTGCGCCACCGGCACTCCGCGCCGCCGCGCCCGTCTGCAGGCCTCACCGATCGGACCGTAGGAACTGCCCCAGCCGATCAGCAGCAGTTCGGCGCGCCCGTCGGGATCGTCGACCTCGAGGTCGGGCACCGCGATGCCGTCGATCTTGGCCTGCCGCAGGCGAACCATGAGCTCGTGATTGGCCGGATCGTAGGAGATATTGCCGCTGCCGTCGGCCTTCTCCAAACCGCCGATCCGGTGGGCGAGGCCCTTGGTGCCCGGCACCGCGAGCGGCCGGGCCAGCGTTTCGGTGTCGCGCGCGTACGGCTGGAACGAATCACCCTCGGCGCCCTCGGTTTCGAAGGCCGGATCGATCGGCGCCAGCTCGGCGACATTCGGAATCGCCCACGGCTCCGAACCGTTGGCGATCGCGCCGTCGGACAGCAGCAGCACCGGGGTGCGATAGGTCAGCGCGATCCGGGCCGCCTCCACGGCGGCGGCGAAACAGTCGGCCGGGGAGCGTGGCGCCAGCACCGCCACCGGCGATTCACCATTGCGGCCGTAGAGCGCCTGCAGCAGATCGGCCTGTTCGGTCTTGGTCGGCAGGCCGGTCGAGGGACCCCCGCGCTGAACGTCCACGATCAGCAGCGGCAGTTCGGTCATCACCGCCAGGCCGATGGTCTCGCTCTTGAGCGCCAGACCGGGGCCGGAGGTGCTGGTGACTCCGAGCGCACCGCCGAGCGAAGCGCCCAGCGCCGCACCGATTCCCGCGATCTCGTCTTCGGCCTGGAAGGTCGTGACGCCGAAATTCTTGTGCTTGCTCAGCTCGTGCAGGATGTCCGAGGCGGGCGTGATCGGATACGTCCCCAGAAATACCGACAGACCGGACAATTGCCCGGCCGTGACGATGCCGTAAGCGAGCGCGGTGTTGCCGGTGATCTGCCGATAGGTACCCGGCGCGAGGGTCGCGGGAGCGATCTCGTAGGTGGTGGCGAAGGCCTCGGTGGTCTCGCCGTAGTTCCAACCCGCCCGGAATGCGAGGATATTGGCCTCGGCGATCTCCGGTGTGGCGGCGAACTTCTCGCGCATGAACTGTTCGGTGCCGCCGATCGGCCGCCCGTACATCCACGACAGCAGACCGAGCGCGAACATGTTCTTCGCCCGCTGACCGTCCTTCTTACCCACCCCGGTCGATTCGGTGGCCGCGAGCGTCAGGGAGGTCATGGGCACCCGGTGCACGACGAAGCCCGACAGCGTCTCGTCGCTGAGCGGATCGCCACTGTAGCCGACCTTGGCGAGGTTGCGCTTGGTGAACTCGTCGGTATTGACGATGACCGTCGCCCCGCGCGCCACATCCTCCAGATTCGCCTTCAGCGCAGCGGGATTCATCGCCACCAGCACGTCGGGCTGATCACCGGCGGTGAGGATGTCGTAATCGGCGATCTGGATCTGGAACGACGACACACCCGGCAGGGTGCCCTGGGGCGCGCGAATTTCCGCGGGGAAGTTCGGCATGGTGGCGAGATCGTTGCCGAACGCGGCCGCTTCATGGGTGAAGCGGTCGCCGGTCAGCTGCATACCGTCGCCGGAATCGCCGGCGAAACGGATGACGACCCGCTCCAATTTCTCTGTGCCGGCACCGTTGTGGTGCGCCAGGTCAACCATGTGCCTGCATCACTTCCTCGTCGGTGAGAAGTACCACACGCCAAGTTACTCCGCCGTGCCTCGAGGAACACCCGAGACGCGTCGTAGTTATAACGCGAAAAGCGTTGTGCGTATTGCATGATTCGGCCGACCCGAGCAGACCGACCAGGATCGAACAGTGCGTCAAGCGAACAGGGCGAGCTGTGGGTCGGGCGCGGGTAATCGGTCCTGGTGTTCCGGCGGCGCGGTATCCGCCGGGGTGTCCCGATTCAATCCGTGCCGAGCGAGCAACGGTTCGACCCGAGCGCGTAGCCACGCAGAGTACTCCGGTGTGACGTACGCCCCACGACCGTACAGCTGTCGGTATCGGCGCAGCAGCGCCGGGTGGTGGGTCGCCAGCCACTCGAGGAACCAGCCGCGGGTGCTGCCGCGCAGATGCATCGGGAACGCGACCACACTCGTCGCGCCCGCCTCGGCGATCGCGCCGAACAGTTCGTCCAGATGCGCGGTGCCGTCGGTGAGACACGGAATCACGGGCGCGACCAGCACCGATACCGAGAATCCCGCATCGGCCAGGGCCCGTACCAGATCCAGCCGAGCCCGCGGCGAGGGCGTGCCCGGCTCCAGACTGCGATGCAGTGCGGGATCGAGAATCGCGATCGACATCGCGACGCTGACCGGCACCACGCGCGCGGCCTGGGTGAGCAGCGGCAAGTCGCGGCGCAGCAGCGTGCCCTTGGTGAGGATGGAAAACGGCGTGCCCGAATCGGCCAGCGCGCCGATGATGCCGGGCATCAGTCGATAACGCCCCTCGGCCCGCTGATAGGGATCGGTGTTGGTACCCAGCGCCACGGTCTCCCGCCGCCACGATCGACGATGCAGCTCCTTGCGCAACACCGCCGCGACATTGGTCTTGACCACGATCTGGCTGTCGAAATCGCGGCCCGCGTCCAGATCCAGATATTCGTGGGTGCTGCGCGCGAAGCAGTATCGGCAGGCATGCGAACAGCCGCGCATCGGGTTGATCGTCCATTTGAACGACAACCCCGAGCCCTCCGGGAGCTTGTTCAGCGCGCTCTTGCACAGCACCTCGTGAAATGTGATGCCCTCGAACTCGGGGGTCTGGATGCTGCGCACGAATCCGGCCCGCTCGAGTCCCGGGAGGGCGCCGTCATCGGCATCCAGGGTCTGGCCTTGCCATCGCACACATCCAGTCGAACATGTGTTCTAAGCGGTGTCAAGCAATGCTGCGCGCCTCCGGCTCGAGCGGTTCACCCTTGTAGAACGCGATCAGATCGCGAACCGTCTGCTCGGTCGGCCTCGGCAGATAGCCGAGTTCGGCGCGGGCCTTGGCGCCGTCCACCTCGGGCGCGGACAGCAGCGCGCCCATGGCCGCGCGGGAGACCTTGTCGCTGCCGAACAGCTTGGCGATCGGTTCGATCACCGGCAGCGCCGCCGAGATCATCGGCACCGGAATCGCGAAGCGCGGTCCGCGTTTTCCGTTGACCGCCGCGGCCAGCCGGGTCAGCGCAAGCATCGAGACCATCGCCCCGGGCAGCAGATAATTCTCGCCGGTCCGGCCACGTTCTCCGGCCAGAATCAGCCCACCCGCCACATCGCGCACATCGACCAGATCGAAACCGCCGCCGACCATGACCGGGACCCGGCCGCGCGCGGCATCCCACACCGAGGCGTTGATTCGGGAGGCGCTGTTGTCGATCGGGCCGTAGACGCCGGTCGGGTTGCAGATCACCGCGTCCAGACCGCTATCGATGACCTTGCGCAATTCGACCTCACCCTGAAACTTCGAGCGGTCGTATACGGGCAGATGCGACTCCACCGACCGCGGCGAGCGCTCATCAATGCGACCGCCGCAGCTGTACTGGTTGAAGGCGTGGATGGAACTGGCGTGCACCATGCGTCGCGCCCCGACCGCGCGGGCGGCCTCGGCGACCACCCGCACCCCCTCGGTGTTCACCCGCCAGGCCAGATCGTTGCGATGCGCCAGCGTGATCACCGCGACCAGGTGATACACCACCTCTACGCCGTCTAGCGCGGTGCGCATCGATGCCGGATCGAGTACGTCGCCGTTCACCCAGCGCACCTGCGGATCCGCCGGTCCGGACGGCCGGATCCGATCGATTGCGGTCACCTCGTGACCGCGCTGCACCAACTGGTGGAGCAGATTCGTGCCGAGGAATCCGGCTGCCCCGGTGACTGCGACCTTCATGGGATCGAGAATATAGAACCCGTTCTAATTTGCAACACGTTCCAATTCATTCCTCATCCCGCGCCGCAGGCTCGAAACCTGTCCGTGAGGTCGGCTATATTGAGGCCCAGCCATCACCTCGGCGGTGGTGGTCGAGTGGTTCAGACGGACAAGTTGGCTGATGATCACGACGATTGGGGGGCAGACACGATGAGTGATCTCTCGGCGGATACCGATGCGGTCCGCGCGTTCGCGGCGACACACGAGGGCGTGGCGGCCGATATCGCCGGCGCCGCGAATATGGACACGGTCAAGAACGTGATGGCCATGACGCCGGTGTTCGGCATCATCGGGGCCGATTATCTGGCCATGTTCGCCGCGGCGCAGGTGTTGCACTGCAAGGACGTCAACGATCTGTCGGCCAAGGTCGACCATCTGGGCAAGGCCGCGTTCGGCACGGCCGCCGTCTTCGACGAGACCGACGACACGTCCATGGCCGCACTCGGGGGCCTCGGCAATCAAATGGGGGTATGACCGGTGAGAATTGTCGACGGAACCGAGAGCGGGGTCATCGGCACGGCACAGAACGCTGCCGCCCCGGCGCCCGCGCCCACCCTCGCCGAGGCGGGTCAGCACGGCCCGATGCTCGATGTGCCGCTGCCGCAGCTGCCCGCGGATATGCCGCCGATCGAGCCGCCCGCGTTCGCGCTGGCGCGCAAGGAATATGAGGACAACGGCTCCACGCTCGGCGCTCCGCACGTGCCCGGTCTGGGCGGCGGGGGCAATGCCGCGCCCGACGCGTCCGGCGCGGTCCACCCCGCGGGCTTCGAGGACGCGGCCTCGCCGCTGCTCGGTGTGGCCCACACGGGACTGAACAACGCGCAGGGCGTCCTCGACAACACCCATGCCGCCGCGCAGGGCGTGCTCGACAGCGCGCAGTCCGCGTTGGGCGGCGGCGGTGCGAC
>NZ_BDBS01000092.1 GCF_001613105.1 Nocardia pseudobrasiliensis NBRC 108224
GGCGGGCGCGCCGACCGTCGCGGTCGACGCCACCGCCGCGGGCAGCGACCTCGCGTTGCGCGGCGCGGACGAGCACCTGAGCCCGATCAGCCTGCAGCAGTGGCTCTACGGCCGCGGCGACGACGAGCCCGCCCCGCTCAAGGAGTGTCTGTCCCACGCGGCGTCCGGCATCGGTCTGCTGTGGCGCGACTCGGCCCCGCTGCGCCGCCGCGCGACCTATCTGACCGTGGCCCGGGCGGTCGCCGACGAGGGCTATACCCCGGTCTACGACGGCGGCAGCCCGATCGCCGCGCGGCATCTGCGGCCGCTGCTCGAGGATGCCGAAGTGGCGCTGGTGCTGGCCATCCCGGCCCGCGTCGACGCCGCCAACCGGCTGCGGGTGACGCTGGAATGGCTCGACGACGAATTCGGCGGGCAGACCGAGGGACAGGGCGGCGGCATCGTCGGTGACACCACGATCGTGGTGTCACATCAGCTGCCCGGCGCCGAATCGCCTGTCGCCGAACATTTGCGGGAACATCTGACCGGCTGGGTGCGCGATATTCGGGAGATTCCGTACGATCCGCACCTGGCCCGCGGCGAACTGGTGCGCCACAACACACTGGGCGCCGACACTCGCAGGGCTTATCGCACGCTGCTGGCGGGGGTGGCATCATGACCGCGGCCATGAAGCAACATCGCACAACCGAATCCTCGCCCGCGGCAGGCGTTGTCGCCCCGCCGGAATCCCGTCGCGCCCCCATCTGGGAGCGACCCGTGCCCGGGGTCGGGCGGGCCCCGCTGGTGTGGTTACTCGGCGTGCACGGCGGCGCCGGAGCCAGCACCCTCGCACACGTACTCGCACCCGCCGCCGATTCGCACCGGCGCTGGCCGGGTGTATTCGATCGCGAATCGCCGTATGTCGTGTTGGTCGCCCGCGAGACCATCGCCGGGCTGACCCGCGCCCACGATCTGCTGCGCCAGTACCACGCCGGGCTCGCGGGCCCGAGCGAGGTGCTGGGCCTGATCACCGTCGCCGCCCGCCCGGGCCGTCTGCCCGTCGAGATCCGGCGCTATCGCGATGTGGTCGGCGCGCTGGCGGGGGAGATGTGGCAGCTGCCCTGGCACGAGGAGTGGATTCTGGTCGAACCGGACCAACTGCCGGTGTGGTCGCCGTCGGATCCACCCCCCGTGCAGAAGAAACGCAAACTCGATCCGCTGCAGGAGGTCCCGCACGACGTCGACGAACTCGGCGCGAGCATTATCGCCGTGGTCCGCGAAAGGGTCAGTGCGGCAATGTCTTCCGAGGATGACGAGGAAGACGGTGAGGCGGATGAGTAGCGCGGATCGGCCGCTCGGGCCGGAAGCCGGGTGGCACGAAGGTGTTGTGGCTGAGGGTCTACCTCAGGTACACGGTTATGTATTCCGATCACCTATTGAGAAGGACGCTCGATGAGTACCATCCTGCTCGCCGTGCACGACACGTACGGCGCAGTTCTCGCACAGGTCGGGAATCCGACCCCCGAGGCGCCCCCGGCCTCGGAGAAATTGCTCAAATTGGTCCGATATTTCACCTGGTTCGTGCTGCTGTCCGGCATCCTCGGCATCACCTACGCGGGCGGCCGGTTCGCGTGGGAGAAGTGGACCGGCGGCGGGCTCGAATCGCCCAAGATGGTGGCGGGCGCCATGATCGGCGGCATCGTGGCCACCAGTGCGGGCACCATCATGAACGCCGTGATCGGGACCTAGGGACGGGGCGATCGTGCTTGCCTACAAGCAGATTCCGGCCGAGGTCATCGAACCCGTCATGCAGCTCATCAACTGGCTGCTGTGGGTCGTTCTGTTGTTCTGTCTCGCGTGGATGATCATTTCCGCCGGCCGGTTCTGGTCGGCCTTCCGCGACGATATGGCGGTCAACGACGCGTCCCACGGCATTGTCATGAGCCTGATCGGTGCGATTGTGGCAACCTCGGCGAGCGCGATCGCTCTGACCTTCCTACCGACGTGAACGGTTGCGCCCCATGACCCCTGCCGAGACGATCGCAGTCGCGCCTTCGCCGCGCATCCGCCGAGCCGCCGTGGGCGTGCTCGGCGCGGCCGTGCTGGCGGCCGCGGGCTGCGGTGACGGCGACTCGGCGCAGATCGATCCGGCCCACCCGCCCACCGGGGTGCGCTGGCAGTCGTATCAGGGGGTCGCCTTGCCGGTCACCGAACAGGGACCGAAGCACGAGGACGACGGCGCCGCAACCGGATTCGATCGCGGGCCCGCGGGCGCCGCGGTCGCCGCCATCACCCATGCCGTACGCCTGGCCGTGGCCGCCGACAACCAGTGGTCGTCGGTGCTCGCCAAGGAGGTGGTACCCGGACCGGCCCGTGACGATTGGGCGGTCAGCCGGGTGCAGCTGTCTCTCACCGGGCCCGCGGCCCCCGAATACGCGCCCCGCGTACTCGGCTATCGCATCACCGGATACACGCAGGACAGAACGACTGTGGATGTGTACACCCAATATTCCGACGGCTCGCGCGCGGTGAATCACACCACCGTCGAGTGGTTCGGACAGGACTGGAGGTTACGGCTGCCTGATTCGGGCGCCACCGCCCGACCCGTCGACTCGATCGACCAATTACCCAGTGACATCGTGACTTTGGAGGCACCGACATGAGTCCCAAGGACTCCGGCGAGGAGCGCAGCGTCTCCTTCGGTGTCATCGCCTCGGCCGCGGTGATCGCGCTGATCGTCTTCGTCGGCGTCTTCATGTACGTCGGGCGGGATACGCCCGCATCGCACAACCCGACCGAACCCGCACCCGCCGAGGCCGCGGGCGCCGGCGCGACCGGCTTCGCCGGACCCGAGGTCGATTTGTTCGGCCGCCGGGTGGATGTTCCGAACAATCCGGCGGGACAACCGCTTTCGCAGGACGAGTCGAAACAGCGCCACCCCGGCGATTCGGACTGGCTGACCGCCGCGCCCGCCGGAACCACCGACCCACACGGGTGGCAGCGGGTGTACGGGGCATCGGTGCCGTTCTCCACCAGCGACGGACCGACGTCGATCGATAACGGCCTGGCCGTAGGCTTCGCGCATACCCCGCAGGGCGCGGCACTGGCGGCCGCGCAGATCACCTACCGGCTCAACGCCCGACCCGCCGACCGGGACCTGTATGTGCGCCAGGTGCGCGCGTCGGCCCAGCAGATCGCCGCCTACGACAAGGCGCGCTCGGCGGGCAAACTGCCCGACCAGCAGCCGGAGCGGATCACGCGCTATCTGATCGCGCCGGACGCCTTCCAGATCGAGAACTACGCCGACGATATGGCGATCGTCCGGCTGGCGGCGCGCGGGCCGGTGAACGACGGTAAGCAGGTATGGGCGGCGGTGCGGTTGGTGATGGTCTGGGACGGTGGGGACTGGCGGCTCAAGCCGACGGAATCGAGGGCCTCGCAGACGGATTACGTGGATTCGCTCGGGGGGTGGACGAAGTGGTGAGCGGACCTGGGCGGGACGGCGCGATTCGGTTGCGGCGGTTGGGAATCGTCGCACTGGCGACGGTCGCGGTCGCGGTGACGGTGACGTTGTGGAGCACGCGGCACGTAGGTGATCGGGCCGCGTCCACGCCCACGCCCCTGGCGAGTAGTTCGGCCCTCGCGGCGGGCGCATCGTTCGCCCCGCCCACGACCGATATGTTCGGTCGACGCGTCGACGTGCCGAACAACATTGCGGGACAGGCTCTTGCGCAGAACCCCGCCGAACGACATCGCGCCGGTGCTCCGGGCTGGACGACGGGCGCGCCCACTCCCGCTGCGGGCCAGGGTGTCTGGCAGCGGATCTTCGACGGCCCCGTGGTGCGTTTCTCAGCCTCCGACGGCCCCGCGCGGATCGACGGCAAGGCGGCGACCGGATTCGCGCGCACCCCGCAGGGTGCGGCGCTGGCCGCCGAACAGAACTACTGGCGTACCAACGCCAATCCGACCGATCGTGAGCTGCTTACACGGTTGGTGGACGTGACGCCGCAGTACCTCGCGCAGTACGACGCTCTCGTAGCCGCGGGGAAGGTATCGCCGCGGCTGCCGGACAAGTTGACACCATTGTTATTCGCCTCGGACGCTTTTCGTGTCGCTACCTTTGACGACGACCACGCGGTTGTCGAATTCGCAAGAAAGGCAAGAGAAGTCATCGATGGCCAACCGACATGGGTGGGCATGCGTCTCGCGGTCGTCTGGCGTGACGGCGATTGGAAGTTGACGGCCGTGGACTCCGAACAGCAGGTCCGGATCGATTCACTGCGAAGCATCGAGGGGTGGACCACATGGTGAGACGAATACTCACGATCCTGGCGGTGATGTTCACCGTCACACTCGCGACCCCGACCGTGGCCTATGGCCAGCAGTACGGGTTCGACCCGGCGTGCAACCAGATTCACGACGATCTCGACAGCATCGGCCTGCCCGGCATCTCACTCGGCGACGCCGCCTCGGCCGCCTGTAAGGCCGGCAATGTCGCCACCCATCCGGGTGAGGCCGCCGACGCGGTGAAGGACAAGGCGTGGGACTCCACCTTCGGCAAGGTGGTGGACTCGCTGATGAACGGCCTCGGGCAGGCGTTGATCCTGGCGTTGACGTTCTGGATGAAGGTGCCCAACGAGAAGATCAGTGACGGCGGGGCGCTGTTCCAGAAGATCAACGACTACACCTATCAGGCGCAGATATTGCTGCTCATGGTGTCGGTGATCCTGTCCGGCATGAGATTGGCGCAGGCCAGACGCGGCGCGGTACTCAGCGAGGCCGAGGAATCGTTCCGGATGTTCGCCCGCGTGGTGTTCAGCTCGTGGATGCTGGGCGCGGTGATCGTCGCGGGTGCGCAGGCCGCGGATCGCTTCTCGCAGTGGGTGATCGAGGACGCCAGTAACGGCAATGCCAAGAACATCGCCGAACTGCTGGTGAAAACCTCGAAGCTGCAAGCGTTTTCGCCGGGTCTGGTGCTGATCATCGCGATCGTGGGCCTGCTGGGCGCGCTGGGGCAGATCGTGCTGGCCATCGTGCGGCAGGGTCTGCTGGTGGTGGCCGCGGGCATGCTGCCGCTGGCGGCGGCCGCGTCGGGCACCAATACCGGGCGGCAGTCCTACGGCAAGCTGCTGTCCTGGATCATCGCGTTCCTGCTGTGGAAACCGGTGGCGGCCATCGTCTACATGATCGCCTTCATCGCCGTGGGCAACACCGACGAGACGACTCCGACGGCCGGACTGCCCGATGCCGATCAGGCGCAGCGCATGCTGGTGGCGATCGTGCTGCTGTGCAGCGTGGCGTTCGTACTGCCCGCGCTCATGCGGCTGGTGGCCCCGACGGTGGCGATGATCGGCACCGGCGCCTCGGGTCTGGGCGCGACCGGCGGTGTGCTGCTGGGCGCGGCCGCGCTCGGTGCGGTCGGCACGAAAGCCGTTGGCGTGCGCGGGGTCGCTGCCACCGGCGCGCCGGGGTATGTGGGTCGCGGCGGAC
>NZ_BDBS01000093.1 GCF_001613105.1 Nocardia pseudobrasiliensis NBRC 108224
AGAGTCTTCAACGGAGAGTTTGATCCTGGCTCAGGACGAACGCTGGCGGCGTGCTTAACACATGCAAGTCGAGCGGTAAGGCCCTTCGGGGTACACGAGCGGCGAACGGGTGAGTAACACGTGGGTGATCTGCCTCGCACTCTGGGATAAGCCTGGGAAACTGGGTCTAATACCGGATATGACCATGGGATGCATGTCTTGTGGTGGAAAGGTTTACTGGTGCGAGATGGGCCCGCGGCCTATCAGCTTGTTGGTGGGGTAACGGCCTACCAAGGCGACGACGGGTAGCCGACCTGAGAGGGTGATCGGCCACACTGGGACTGAGACACGGCCCAGACTCCTACGGGAGGCAGCAGTGGGGAATATTGCACAATGGGCGGAAGCCTGATGCAGCGACGCCGCGTGAGGGATGACGGCCTTCGGGTTGTAAACCTCTTTCGACAGGGACGAAGCGCAAGTGACGGTACCTGTAGAAGAAGCACCGGCCAACTACGTGCCAGCAGCCGCGGTAATACGTAGGGTGCGAGCGTTGTCCGGAATTACTGGGCGTAAAGAGCTTGTAGGCGGTTTGTCGCGTCGATTGTGAAATCTTGCAGCTCAACTGCAAGCCTGCAGTCGATACGGGCAGACTAGAGTACTTCAGGGGAGACTGGAATTCCTGGTGTAGCGGTGAAATGCGCAGATATCAGGAGGAACACCGGTGGCGAAGGCGGGTCTCTGGGAAGTAACTGACGCTGAGAAGCGAAAGCGTGGGTAGCGAACAGGATTAGATACCCTGGTAGTCCACGCCGTAAACGGTGGGTACTAGGTGTGGGTTTCCTTCCACGGGATCCGTGCCGTAGCTAACGCATTAAGTACCCCGCCTGGGGAGTACGGCCGCAAGGCTAAAACTCAAAGGAATTGACGGGGGCCCGCACAAGCGGCGGAGCATGTGGATTAATTCGATGCAACGCGAAGAACCTTACCTGGGTTTGACATACACCGGAAACCTGCAGAGATGTAGGCCCCCTTGTGGTCGGTGTACAGGTGGTGCATGGCTGTCGTCAGCTCGTGTCGTGAGATGTTGGGTTAAGTCCCGCAACGAGCGCAACCCTTATCTTATGTTGCCAGCGCGTAATGGCGGGGACTCGTGAGAGACTGCCGGGGTCAACTCGGAGGAAGGTGGGGACGACGTCAAGTCATCATGCCCCTTATGTCCAGGGCTTCACACATGCTACAATGGCCGGTACAGAGGGCTGCGATACCGTGAGGTGGAGCGAATCCCTTAAAGCCGGTCTCAGTTCGGATCGGGGTCTGCAACTCGACCCCGTGAAGTTGGAGTCGCTAGTAATCGCAGATCAGCAACGCTGCGGTGAATACGTTCCCGGGCCTTGTACACACCGCCCGTCACGTCATGAAAGTCGGTAACACCCGAAGCCGGTGGCCTAACCCTTGTGGAGGGAGCCGTCGAAGGTGGGATTGGCGATTGGGACGAAGTCGTAACAAGGTAGCCGTACCGGAAGGTGCGGCTGGATCACCTCCTTTCTAAGGAGCATCTGCACTGCTCGCTGCGTAGAGTCGTGGCTGAGAGTGCCAGAGCCGCTTATGTTCCCGAATGTGGAACTGCGGAGCTCATGGGTGGAACGCTGACAACCTCATCGCATTCGATCGGTCCTCGGTGGCTGGTCGCGGTGATATATCGACACACTGTTGGGTCCTGAAAGAACAGACGCGAGTCTTTCTTTCCAGGAAGAAACGGATCTGCCCGGATCCCTTGGATACCGCTGGTTTTGCCAGTTCGGTCTTTGGATTCGATTCGGTGCGGGTGTGTTGTTTGAGAACTGCACAGTGGACGCGAGCATCTTTGTTTGTAAGTGTGTAAGGGCGTACGGTGGATGCCTTGGCACCAGGAGCCGATGAAGGACGTAGGAGGCTGCGATAAGCCTCGGGGAGCTGTCAACCGAGCTGAGATCCGAGGATTTCCGAATGGGGAAACCCGGCACGAGTGATGTCGTGTCACCCGCATCTGAATATATAGGGTGTGTGGAGGGAACGTGGGGAAGTGAAACATCTCAGTACCCACAGGAAGAGAAAACAATAGTGATTCCGTGAGTAGTGGCGAGCGAAAGCGGATGAGGCTAAACCTAGGGCGTGTGATAGACGGCAGTCGTTGCGTTCTAGGGGTTGTGGGACATTTCTTCTCATCACTGCCGTGGTGGGCGAGAGTCAGAAACCAAGTTGTTAGTCGAATTGGTCTGGGATGGCCAACCGTAGACGGTGAGAGTCCGGTAGACGAAAACATCTTGGCTCTTGTGGAATGCTCCCGAGTAGCAGCGGGCCCGTGAAATCTGCTGTGAATCTGCCGGGACCACCCGGTAAGCCTGAATACTACCTGGTGACCGATAGCGGACTAGTACCGTGAGGGAAAGGTGAAAAGTACCCCGGGAGGGGAGTGAAATAGTGCCTGAAACCGTGCGCTTACAATCCGTCAGAGCCTTCGACTTGTCGTGGGGTGATGGCGTGCCTTTTGAAGAATGAGCCTGCGAGTCATCGGTATGTGGCGAGGTTAACCCGTGTGGGGTAGCCGTAGCGAAAGCGAGTCCGAATAGGGCGTTTTGAGTCGCATGCTATGGACCCGAAGCGGAGTGATCTACCCATGGCCAGGGTGAAGCGACGGTAAGACGTCGTGGAGGCCCGAACCCACTTAGGTTGAAAACTGAGGGGATGAGCTGTGGGTAGGGGTGAAAGGCCAATCAAACTCCGTGATAGCTGGTTCTCCCCGAAATGCATTTAGGTGCAGCGTCGCGTGTTTCACCCTGGAGGTAGAGCTACTGGATGGCCTAGGGGGCCTACAAGCTTACCGAAGTCAGCCAAACTCCGAATGCCGGGGTGTGAGAGCGCGGCAGTGAGACTGCGGGGGATAAGCTTCGTAGTCGAGAGGGAAACAGCCCAGATCGCCGGCTAAGGCCCCTAAGCGTGTACTAAGTGGAAAAGGATGTGGGGTCGCTGAGACAACCAGGAGGTTGGCTTAGAAGCAGCCACCCTTGAAAGAGTGCGTAATAGCTCACTGGTCAAGTGATCCTGCGCCGATAATGTAGCGGGGCTCAAGTACACCGCCGAAGCCGCGGCATTCCAGCATTACTCTGCTTTCGAGCCAGGGGCTGGGATGGGTAGGGGAGCGTCCTGCAGCCAGGGAAGCAGCAGTGTGAACTAGTTGTGGAGGCTGTGGGAGTGAGAATGCAGGCATGAGTAGCGAAAGACGAGTGAGAAACTCGTCCGCCGGATGACCAAGGGTTCCTGGGCCAGGTTAATCCGCCCAGGGTGAGTCGGGACCTAAGGCGAGGCCGACAGGCGTAGTCGATGGACAACGGGTTGATATTCCCGTACCCGTGTATCCGCGCCCAATGGCGAATCAATGGTACTAAGTATCCAAAAGCGGATGGACCTCCTTCGGGAGGCCGGATGTGGCTGCATACGACCTTCGTTGTAGTAGTCAAGCGATGGGGTGACGCAGGAAGGTAGCTGGGCCCGGTGGTGGATTACCGGGTGTAAGCCTGTAGGGCGCGACATAGGCAAATCCGTGTTGCATGTAGCCTGAGAGGTGATGCGTAGCCGTTGAGGCGAATTCAGTGATCCTATGCTGCCGAGAAAAGCCTCTAGTGAGTTGGTACACGGCCCGTACCCCAAACCGACACAGGTGGTCAGGTAGAGAATACTAAGGCGATCGAGATAACTGTGGTGAAGGAACTCGGCAAAATACCTCCGTAACTTCGGGAGAAGGAGGGCCCGGTCTGGTGATGGAACGTGCTTCCTGAGCTGGGTTGGGTCGCAGAGACCAGAGAGAAGCGACTGTTTACTAAAAACACAGGTCCGTGCGAAGTCGTAAGACGAGGTATACGGACTGACGCCTGCCCGGTGCCGGAAGGTTAAGAGGACCGGTTAGCGCTTCGGCGCGAAGCTGAGAATTTAAGCCCCGGTAAACGGCGGTGGTAACTATAACCATCCTAAGGTAGCGAAATTCCTTGTCGGGTAAGTTCCGACCTGCACGAATGGCGTAACGACTTCTCTGCTGTCTCCACCACAGACTCGGCGAAATTGCAGTACGAGTAAAGATGCTCGTTACGCGCGGCAGGACGAAAAGACCCCGGGACCTTTACTATAGCTTGGTATTGGTGTTCGGTACGGTTTGTGTAGGATAGGTGGGAGACTGTGAAGCTGGGACGCCAGTTCTGGTGGAGTCGTCGTTGAAATACCACTCTGATCGTATTGGGCTTCTAACCTCGGGCCATGATCTGGTTCAGGGACAGTGCCTGGTGGGTAGTTTAACTGGGGCGGTTGCCTCCTAAAATGTAACGGAGGCGCCCAAAGGTTCCCTCAGCCTGGTTGGCAATCAGGTGTTGAGTGTAAGTGCACAAGGGAGCTTGACTGTGAGAGCGACAGCTCGAGCAGGGACGAAAGTCGGGACTAGTGATCCGGCACCGGCAAGTGGAAGCGGTGTCGCTCAACGGATAAAAGGTACCCCGGGGATAACAGGCTGATCTTCCCCAAGAGTCCATATCGACGGGATGGTTTGGCACCTCGATGTCGGCTCGTCGCATCCTGGGGCTGGAGTAGGTCCCAAGGGTTGGGCTGTTCGCCCATTAAAGCGGCACGCGAGCTGGGTTTAGAACGTCGTGAGACAGTTCGGTCTCTATCCGCCGCGCGCGTTAGAAACTTGAGGAAGGCTGTCCCTAGTACGAGAGGACCGGGACGGACGAACCTCTGGTGTGCCAGTTGTTCCGCCAGGAGCATGGCTGGTTGGCCACGTTCGGAAGGGATAACCGCTGAAAGCATCTAAGCGGGAAGCCTGTTCCAAGATGAGGTTTCTCTCCCCCTTCGAGGGGTTAAGGCCCCCAACAGATCATTGGGTTGATAGGCCGGAACTGGAAGCACGGTAACGTGTGGAGGTGACCGGTACTAATAGGCCGAGGGCTTACCAACAAAGGTGCTACGCGTCCACTGTGCGGTGTCTGAAACAACACACGTATGTTCGAGGCTCGAATTGAGGGTCTCGCGCGTGGATAGTTTCATAGAGTTACGGCGGTTATAGCGGTGGGGAAACGCCCGGTCCCATTCCGAACCCGGAAGCTAAGCCTGCCAGCGCCGATGGTACTGCACTCGCCAGGGTGTGGGAGAGTAGGACACCGCCGGAACATA
>NZ_BDBS01000094.1 GCF_001613105.1 Nocardia pseudobrasiliensis NBRC 108224
GCGCCGCTATCGGCGAGAACCACCACGGCTTCGGTGTCTGTGTTCAGCGGTCGCATCGCACCGGAGTGGAACAGGATCGGTTGCGTGCTGGTCACGGTCGCCGCGTCGACGCCGCTCGCGCGGCCGTGGGTGCGCTGCTCACCGCATTGCACCAGGTCGAACAAAGTATCCGCGTCGAAGCGTTCACCGGCGGCGTCCGCGACGGAGCGGATCGCCGCAGCCGCGCAGGCGGCGCTGAAACCCAGTCCCCGTGCCGGTGGGAAGTTGCCGCTGATCTGTATCCAGGTCTTTCGGCGCCGGATTCCCAGCAGACGTGATGCTGCTGCGATTGCGGCCAGGGCGCCGTCCGCGCGCAGCGGTGCGGAAGTGCCCTGTGAACCCGAAGTCGCCGCGCCGCAAGCAAAGTCGATATCGATCGGTCCGTCGGTGGTGGACGTCGGTATGCCGGACGCATCGTCGTTCGACACCGTAGCCGACACGTGCGCGACGGCGGTGACGGTTAGCGTCGGTAATGGTATCGCTATGGCCGGTTGGTGGTAGAGCACGGTGTGCTCGCCGATGAGAATGGCTTTGGCGCAGGCGCTTCCACGGCCGAATGCGGTATCGGTCAGGGCGTCGATGGAATTCATTCCGACCTCGTCGATCACGAGTGGGCCAGCTGTCTACTCTCGATGGTGGAGACATTCCTTCGGAGGTAGAACGCTGTCGTGCGCATGACGGCAATTCGTCTCGCGCATATCGGCGCTCGACCGAGAACGGCTACTGAATCGAAGCCGAGTGACAGGCTGGCATTTCGGGTATTGCATCGATATGCGCTGCGGGCATGGTCGGCATTCGGGCGATGGCTCTGCGACCCGTCCGATCTGCCACACACTGAGGGCGGAATCGGTCGAAGGAGCCGGTACCGAGGTATCGAGCAGGGACGGTGCAGCAGAGATGACGGACACGGTCACAAACACCGCCGCAGCGCACGCCGATGCGATTTTGGAGCAGGCCCGCCGACGGTGCGAACCCCCACTGCGGGAAGCGATCACGACGCTGCCCGAGCCGTTGGATCTGATGGCGGCCTATCACCTGGGCTGGCGCGATCGCGAGGGAAATCCGACCGGGGCGGGATGGGGCAAGGGCCTGCGCGCGGCGCTGGTGTTCGCCGCGGCGCACGCGTGCGGAGTCGATGCCCGTACGGTTGTGCCAGCGGCGGTCGCGGTGGAGCTGGTGCACAATTTCACGTTGGTCCACGACGATGTGATGGATGCTGACCGGCTGCGTCGCGGCAGAGCGACGGTGTGGACGGTGTGGGGTGTGCCGCAGGCGATCTGCCTCGGAGACGCGTTGCACGCGCTGGCGATTCGGGTATTGACCGCCGCGTGGCCCGGTTCGGTCGGTGTCGAGGCGATATCGCTCGTGGAGTCGGCGATTGTGCAGCTGTGCCACGGCCAGAGCCGCGATTGCGCGTTCGAGACCAGGTCGGGTGTGCGGGTCGAGGAGTATGTGGCCATGGCGCAGGGCAAAACCGGCGCGTTGACCGGGTGTGCCACGGCGTTGGGCGCGCTGTGCGCCGGGGCAGACGCGGCGACCGTCGGTCGGTTCGAGACCGTCGGCCGCGAACTCGGGCTGGCGTTCCAACTGGTCGACGACATCCTGGGGATCTGGGGCGACCCGGCGACGACCGGCAAACCCGTCGGCGGGGATCTGATGCGTCGCAAACGATCGTTTCCCGTGGTGGTAGCTCTGTCATCGGGAACGCCCGCCGCAGCCGCAGTGGAGACGCTGTATCGATCCGCGAGGCCGATCACCGAGGTTGAGGCGGCTCGTGCGGCGATCGCGGTGCAGGCCGCGGGCGGCAGGAGCGCGGCCGCGCTGCAGGCCGACCAGCGAGTCGCGGCGGCGATCGCGGCACTACCGGACCCGGCCGGCGCCGAGGATCTGCTCGCATTGATCCACTTCGTCTCGCGTCGGGACCATTGAGCCGCAACGACTGTGGGCCGAACCCGCCGGGATGGTTCATCCGATCGTATGGCGGACGATGATTCGCAGTTGTGCGGCATGGTTGATCGCGCCGTGGGTATGTAGTTCTCGGACGACGCGGTATAGCTGTTGTTCGGTCCGTGTGGAGCGGGTCTCGGCGACGATGGCCAGGGCGTGCTGGGCGACTTCGACGGCGTCGTCGGATTGTCCACTGCGCGCCAGCGCGATCGCGAGCAACGCAAGGCCTCGACCGAGGTCACGACGGTTTCGCGGATGCCACTGGGGCAGTTGAGGTTCCAATGTGGCGATGGCTTGCTCGGGACGATCGAGCTCGATCAGGCAGGCCGCGGCTTCCATCGCGATGTATCCGGGGGTGCAGTAGCCGGCGAGGTCGTCGTCGACGTCACCGGGAGCAGAGGCCTGATGCATGGCTCGGTCGAGAGCGCGCAGGGTGTCTACCAACTGGCCCTGCCAGGCGTGACCGTGCGCGATCTGACGCAGAGCCGTGGCGCGCTGGCGGGCGGTGAGATCGGCGGGAGCACGCAGTGCGGCTTGGGCGAGCGTGATGGTGTTACGCGGGTCGCCGGCATCGGCGGCGAGGCTGCTCTGCCGCATCCGAATATAGGACAGCAGCCTGCTGTCGCCAGTATCTCGCGCCAATTCGGCGGCCGCGTTGGTCCAGGTCAGCGCTGCGCGCAGGTTGCCGGCATCTTGATGAAGCCAGCCGAGGAACTCCGCGAATCGGGCCCGTAACACGCGCAACTGCGTCTGTGTCCGGCCGCGATCGGCGCTCTCGAGTCGCTCCACGAACTGGATCTGCTGGCCGACTAC
Source organism: Nocardia pseudobrasiliensis NBRC 108224 (assembly GCF_001613105.1). Taxonomy (GTDB): domain Bacteria; phylum Actinomycetota; class Actinomycetes; order Mycobacteriales; family Mycobacteriaceae; genus Nocardia; species Nocardia pseudobrasiliensis. The sequence continues at coordinate 2,800 of NZ_BDBS01000094.1, forward strand.
CGCCAGCAGCGGTTGTGGCCCGGCGACGTTGTCGGTGCGCACGTACTCCTGGAGAGTGGTGCGCAGCGAGTCGATCAACAGTGGTTCGGCCGCCGGGGGCGCGAGCGTCAGGCCCTCGCGCAGGCGAATCGGTCCAGGCGTAGATGTCGGTGCTGGTGGAGGGTCATCGATGTCGAACCACAACATCTCCGCGGGCACACCCAACGCGCGGGTGTAGCGCACCAACTTGTCGAGATCACGTACCTTGTTGCGTCCGTTCTCGATTCGGCTGAGCTGGCCCTGGGTGACACCCAGCCATCGAGCCAATCGGGCCTGTGGGATGGGATGGGGGCCGTGCGCGTGGTGGTGTCGCCAGGCGTGCAGAACGATGCCGATATTTCTGCTGCGCAACGCTTCCCGCATCTGTTCGGTGCGCCAGTCCGCGGCGCACAGTTGCGGGACGCGGTCCTGCCCTCTGACGCATGGTCGGCACAGGACGCTGTGGTTGTCGCGCGCCAGACCCGCGCCGCACCGTGAGCAGCTGCGCTGCTGGACGGTCATCATGTCGGCCTCGTTCCGCGCGCGGACGGAGGTTTCGTCCCGGCTGGTCGAGCACCGTTGAGTGACAAGGGAGTATCCATGAATCAGCCCTGTCGGTCTACGTCGTCGTCGCACGCATGGCGAGAATCGAACACGCTCCTGAGCCAAACAATGTTTGATTCGCAAGAGTGCGACCGCAGTGGTTGAGAGCTCAATGATAGCGAAATCGTCTTGATGCGACGGAATAAGGTCGGTTGTACATGCGCGGTATGCCGCCGATGCATAACCGTCGCGCGAGCCTGTGATCCGTGCTAACGCCTTGGGGGCCAGTATCTGTCGTCTCAGGACTCTCGTTGGTCCGTGTCTTGACATGTTGGGAGTGACTGCGTTGTTCTCGATGACCTCAACCGCAACTTCAACTGATGAGATAGTGCGTCAAGCCAGTACGGCCGTGCTTCCGGTCGGTAGTTTCGAGCAGCACGGCGCTCATCTGCCGCTGGTGACCGACACGCTGATCGCCTGTGCGATCGCGAGTCGGATCTCCGCGGCATACCGACTGCTCCTCCTGCCTCCAATCACCGTGTCCTGTTCGCATGAGCACGCCGGTTTCCCGGGCACGGTGTCGATCAGAGCGATCACCTTGGCCGCGGTAGTACAGG
>NZ_BDBS01000095.1 GCF_001613105.1 Nocardia pseudobrasiliensis NBRC 108224
GCCCGGCTCCACCCGAGACGCAGTGCGCACGGTCGAAAACGTATTGCGCCAGGAACGCGGCAACGGCGCGCTACTTCTGGACCTGTCGCGACGCATCGTCGACTCCGCCCTGCACGCCCTGGAAACCGCCGACGCGCCCGCACTGGGCGCGTCGATGACCGAATTTCACACGCTGCTCGGCGAATTCGGAGTCAGCACCCCGACATTGGACCGATTGGTGAAGGCGGCGTCGGACGCCGGAGCGCTCGGCGCGAAACTCACCGGAAGCGGCCTGGGCGGCTGCATGATCGCACTGACCACGCCAACGACAGCCGCAGCAGTGGCGGAGGCATTGTCCAGGAAAGGCGCGGCTCGCACGTGGACGGTACCTCTGCGGGGGCGACGGCAATGAATACAGGCAATGCGGCCGACACCGACACCTTCTGTCCCGCAAGCTTTTCAGCGACCGACCACGCGGACTCCGAAGCAAACGCTGTCGCCTATCCGAATATGGCGCTGGTGAAGTATTGGGGCAAGCGCGACGAGTCCCTCGTATTGCCGGTCACCGGAAGTTTGTCGATGACCCTCGATATCTTCCCCACCACAACCCGGGTGTCGTTGGAACCGCAGTCTTCGGCCGATTCCGTGTGGTTCGACGGTCGCCCGGCGCCACGGCACATCCGGGACCGAGTCGAGCGATTTCTCGCGCTGGTACGCGAACGCGCCGGACGCTCGGAGCACGCGCGCGTGGAAACAACGAATACCGTACCGACCGGCACCGGATTGGCCTCGTCAGCAAGCGGTTTCGCGGCCCTTGCCGCGGCAGCCACCCACGCCTACGGGCTGCGATCGACTCCGCGAGACCTGTCACGGCTGGCGCGCCGCGGTTCGGGATCGGCCTGCCGGTCGATCTTCGGGGGATTCGTGATATGGCACGCCGGGGCCGGATTCGGCGCGGACGGCGACGACACCAGTTACGCCGAACCGCTACCGGCCGGACCGGATGCCGCGCTGGTGATCGCGATCGTCGACACCGCACCGAAAACGCCATCGAGCCGCACGGCTATGCGGCAGTCGATGACAACCTCGCCGTTGTATCTACCGTGGGCCTGCGCAAGCCGCGCCGATCTGCTCGAGATGTGTGTTGCCGTCGCCGATAGCGACGTGGCACGCGTCGGGCGGATCGCCGAAGGCAACGCGCTGGGAATGCACGCGGTGCTGTTGTCGGCCCGCCCGGCGATCCGCTACCTGTCGCCCCTGTCACTACGCGTGCTGGACCGTGTCGAGCAACTGCGCTCGGCCGGGGTCCCGGCCTACGCCACCATCGATGCCGGACCGAACGTCGCCGTCTGGTGCGCGAGATCCGACGAGCAACGAGTGGTCGCGGCGCTGCACGAGATCGAGGAATTGCTCTCGGTTCGGGTCGCTCACCCCGGACCCGGAGTGACCGTGACCTCCAGTGGTCGATCATGATCACCCGTCGAGCGCCGGGCAAGTTGTTCCTTGCCGGTGAGTACGCCGTCCTACAGCCCGGTCAACCGGCCGTCCTCGTCGCGGTCGACCGCTACCTCTCGGCCACAGTCACCGAAACCAGTTCGCCCACTGTCGTTTTCACCTCCAGCGAGAGCGGCGATCGCCTGCACTGCGATCGACGCAACGGGCGACTCCTACCGATCACCCAAGCCGGCCCTCGGTTCGACTATGTACTCGCCGCCGCCAGGGTGGTCGAACGTCTCGTCGTCGAACGCAAAATCCCCACACGCTCATTCGAAATGCACACCGCCGCTGATGATTTCGTAGCCGCATCCGGCACAAAGCTTGGGTTGGGTTCCAGCGCCGCGGTAACAGTCGCGGTGATCGAGGCGCTGACTGCGTTCTACGGCCTGCAGCCCACTCGCACCGAACGGTACCGGCTGGCGGTGCTGGCAACCGTCGCGGTGAACCCGGCGGGCTCCTGCGGCGATGTGGCTGCCGCGACCTGGGGCGGGTGGATCGCCTACCGCAGCCCCGACCGCGCCTGGGTCCGCGACCTCGCCGCCGAACGCGGCATCGAGGCCGCCCTGCGCGTCCCTTGGCCAGGCGCGTCGGTGCGGGTATTGCCGCCGCCCAGACGAGTGCGGCTGCTGACCGGGTGGACCGGGCAGCCCGCGTCGACAGCGGCCATGAGCGGCCGAATCCGACACCGGCTCGCGCGGCTGCCCGCCACGTTCCATACCGACAGCGCCGCCTGCGTCGGGGGTTTGGCCGCCGCCCTGGCCGATAACGATGTCACCGCCGTGCAACACCAGATCCGCCGGGCTGCAGCCGTTCTCGACGCTCTCGACGCCGCCGCCGAGCTGGGCATTCGAACGCCGCGCCTCGACACCCTGTGCACCGAGGCGGCGCGGGCCGGCGCCGCGGCCAAACCGTCGGGCGCGGGCGGCGGCGACTGCGGAATAGCCGTCGTCGACCAGAAACGGCCCGACCAGGCCGCCGACGTGATCCGCCGGTGGAATGCGGCCGGGATCCAACCGCTGTCGCTCCACCCGCTGCCGAATCCAGGAGACGCCCCATGAGCACTCCAATGAGCAACCGCAAGGACGACCACCTGCGGCTGGCGGTGGCTCAACACAGCCGACCGGCCGAGGGAAACGATTTCGACTCGGTGCGCTTCGTCCATCACGCATTGGCGGGTATCGACCGCGCCGACGTGAACCTCACAACCGTGGTGGCCGGAATGCGTTGGGCGACACCGCTGTACATCAACGCAATGAGCGGCGGCAGCGAGCGCGCGGGCACGGTCAACCGCGAGCTGGCCATCGCCGCCGCCGAAACCGGCGTCCCGATCGCGTCCGGCTCGATGAGCGCCGTACTGCGGGACGCCACGGTCGCGGACACCTATCTCGCACTGCGACAGCACAATCCACACGGCATTGTCATGGCGAACGTGAACGCGAACACGGCCGTCGACCAAGCGCGTCGGGCCGTGGACCTGATCGCCGCCGATGCCCTGCAGATCCACCTCAACGCCGTCCAGGAAATCGTCATGCCCGAGGGCGACCGTCGATTCGCGCACTGGCCCC
>NZ_BDBS01000096.1 GCF_001613105.1 Nocardia pseudobrasiliensis NBRC 108224
TTCACGCGGTGGGTGGGTGGCCGGTGGTTTCGTATATTCGGTTGTGGTTGGTGATGGCGGCGAGGCGATATGGGCTTGCGGTTTCTCTGGGCAGGACGAGGTGGCCGTCTCGGGTGGGTTCGCTGGTGGTGTGGAGGGTGCGGTAGTGGTGGTAGTCGATGGGTTTGCGTTGGTTGATGATGTCGGTGGTGGTGCGTAGTTGGGTTTGGTAGCCGGGTGCTGGTGTGGCGGTGAAGAGTTCGGCGACGCTGCCGGAGCCGTAGCTGATCATGGCGATGGGTTGTCCGGTGAGGTCGTCGGTGTGGTCGAGTAGTGAGGCCAGGGCGAGGTAGAGCGAGGCGGTGTAGCTGTTGCCGATGACGCGGTTGTAGTGGGTGGTGGCGGCGAGTGCTCGGTCGAGATCGGTTGTCTCGGTGGGGAGATCGTGCGCTGCCAGTAGGTGCCGGTGGGCTTTGTAGGCCATTTTGGTGAAGGGCTGGTGGTAGCAGAAGGCGGCGAATTCCTCGAGCGGGAGGCCGCCGCGGTTGCGGTAGTCGGTGTAGGCGTGGGTGACGGCGTCGAGGTAGGCGGTGATGGAGAGTTTGCCGTCGACGACGGCGGTGGTGCGGTAGTTGGGTCGCCAGAAGTCGTTGACGTCGGTGGAGTGGATGCCGGTGATGGGTCCGAGTGCGGCCAGGGCGGGGTCGGCGGTGATGAGCATGGCCGCGGCGGCGGCGCCCTGGGTGGCTTCGGCGGGGGTGTCGAGGTCGTAGCGGGCGATGTCGGCGGCGATGACCAGGACGCGTTCAGCGGGGTCGCGGGTGATGAGGCCGAGCGCGAGTTGTAGTGCGGCGGTGGCGGAATAGCAGGCCTGTTTGAGTTCGAGGACCCGGCAGGTGTTCGGCAATCCGAGCAGTGGGTGCAGATACAGGCCCGAGGCTTTGGATTGGTCGACCGAGGATTCGGTGGCTAGGAGTAGGGTCCGCAGATTGTCGGTGCCGTGGCGTTGCAGGATCGGCGCTGCGGCGGTGGCGGCGAGGGTGACGATGTCCTCGTCGGCGGCGGGGACGCTCATGGCTTCCTGGCCGATGCCGTAATGGTATTTGTCGACGGGGACGCCGTGGTGGTGGGCGAGGGTGGCGTGGTCGAGGACGTAGTGGGTGGTGGCGATCGACAGGTCGTGTATTCCGATAACAGGCGTGGGCATCGGTCACCTCGGTTCGGTTGCTCGGTTGGTGCGTTCGAGTTGGGTGTGGGCGCGCATCAGTTCGCCCGGGTTGGTTTGTGCGGCAAGCAATGACAGTTCGCCGCAGAGCACGGTGACGGCCGCGAGGACGGCGAGACGGCGGGCGTTCTCGCCGGGGGAGCGTGGTTGGCGGCAGCCGAGGCGGGTGAGGTTGTCCTCGACGAAGTCGAGGTGTTTGCCGTTGCCGACGGTGCCGACGATGAGGTTGGGCAGGGTGCAGGAGAAATACAGGTCGCCGTGGTGGTCCTCGGCGTGGGTGATGCCCTGGGAGCCTTCGACGATGTTGGCGGCGTCCTGGCCGGTGGCGAGGTAGAAGCCGAGCAGCATGTTGGCGTAATGGGCGTTGGCGCTGCGGATTCCGCCGGCGAGCAGGGTGCCGATGAGGTTTTTGCGGATGTTGAGTTCGGCGAGGCGGGCCGCGGTGGTGTGCAGGCGTTGTTCGACGAGTTCGGCGGGGACGGTGATTTCGGTGACGACGTTTTTGCCGCGGCCGAGGATGCCGTTGACGGCGGTGGCTTTCTTGTCGGTGCAGTAGTTGCCGGATACCGAGACATAGCGCAGGCCTTCGATGGTGGTGAGGATCCAGGCGATGAGGCGGTCGCTGGCGTCGGTGGTCATGTTGTGGCCGGCGGCGTCGCCGGTGGTGTATTCGAACCGCAGGAACAGCAGGTTGCCCGCGATCTGGTGGTGCAGCTCGATCAGGGTGGTGTGTCGGCTGCCGTCGGTGGCGATGGCGCGGGCCTGGTCGAAGCGGTCCCGGAGATGGTGCACCGCGGTGAGCGCGACGCCCGCGTCGTCGGCCTCCAGTAGGATCGAGCGGGTCATGCGGTCGTCGAGAAGGGTTGCGACGATGCCTTTTTCGGTCAGCATCGAGATGCGGGCACCGCGGCGAACCGAGGGCCACAGTGGGGTCTCGAAAGTGGCCAGGGGCACGTCGATCTCGTCGTGGACGGTATTTCCGGTGATGCGGATCGGGCCCAGCCAGGACAT
>NZ_BDBS01000097.1 GCF_001613105.1 Nocardia pseudobrasiliensis NBRC 108224
GAGGAATTGTCAAAAGCTGTGGATAGGTATGTTTCAGGCGACCTCCGTCCGAGTGGTGTCGGCCGGGTCGGTTGACGGTGGCGGGGTGATCTCGCGGGGTCGTTCGAGCAGCTTGCCCTTGTGGAACAGGGCGCCGTTGCGGACGAGCGCTACCAGTTCGGGGGCGTTGACCTTGCGCCAGCGGGTTTGGGCGGCCTCGATCAGCTTGTAGGCCATGGCGATTCCCGCGGCGCGGGAACCAGGTCCTTTGGTGACTTTCGTCCGCAGCCGCACCGAGGCGAAGGTCGACTCGATCGGGTTGGTGGTGCGCAGGTGGATCCAGTGCTCGGCCGGATACCGGTAGAACTCGAGCAGCACGTCGAGATCGCCGGTAATCTTTGCGACGGCTTTGGGATACTTTGCGCCGTAGTCGATGTCGAACGCTTTCACCGCGAGTTGCGCCTTATCGATGTCCTCGGCGTTGTAGATGTCCTTCATCGCCGCGACCGCGCCGGGATGCGCCGATTTAGGCAGTGCGGCAAGAACATTCGCCGATTTGTGGAACCAGCAGCGTTGCTCGCGGGTTTCCGGGAACACGTCCCGCAATGCCTTCCAGAACCCGAGCGCGCCGTCACCGACCGCCAGCACCGGCGCGGTCATGCCACGACGCCGGCAATCCCGCAATAGATCGGCCCAGGATTCGGTGGATTCGCGGTAGCCGTCGGTGAGCGCGACCAGTTCCTTGCGGCCGTCGGCCCGGACGCCGATCATCACCAGCAGGCACAATTTCTCCTGCTCCAGGCGAACTTTGGTGTGGATGCCGTCCACCCACAGATACACGTAGTCGGTGCCCGATAGGTCGCGGGCGGCGAACACGCGAGCCTCGTCCTGCCACGAGGCAGTCAGCCGGGTGATCGACGCCGCCGACAATCCGGCACCGGAACCGAGGAACTGCTCGAGGGCCGGACCGAAGTCACCGGTGGACAGCCCGTGCAGATACAGCAGCGGCAGCACCTCGCTGACCTGCGGGGAGCGTCGGCACCAGGCGGGCAGGATCGCCGAGGAAAACCGCTGCCGCTCACCGGTTTCCGGATCGACCCGGCGGTCATTGACCCGCGGGGCCTTGACCGTCACCGCACCGGCGGCGGTCACCACCTCCCGCTCGGCGTGGTAGCCGTTGCGGACCACCAGCCGGTGTCCGTTCTCGTCGAGCTGGCCGGCGAAGCGTGCGATGTAGTCGCTGACTTCGGCCTGCAACGCCGACGCCAGCATTCGCCGTGCACCCTCGCGGACGATCTCGTCGATCGGCGAGGACGACACCGCGCCGGACACGCCGCCCTGATTGGACTCGCCGCCGCCGTCGATTACCTTGAGCATGGGACGTACCTTCCCGCCCGGTGTTGGCGCGCCGAGCAGATCGAAACCCGTTGATGTTCAGATCATCCGGGAAGGTACTCCCTCCCGGTCATCCACAGGTTTTGATCATTGCTC
>NZ_BDBS01000098.1 GCF_001613105.1 Nocardia pseudobrasiliensis NBRC 108224
ACTGCCCCGGATTTGATTGACTCGCGGGTTGTGGTGGTTTCAGGCCGCGAGTGGGGCCTGGTTCAGGGTCTCATATTCGACCGGAGTCAGCCGGGACAGCCCTCGTTGGCGCCGTCGGCGGTGGTAGGTCCGCTCGATCCAGCACACGATGGCCAGACGCAGTTCTTCCTTTGTGCCCCACCGTTTCCGGTCGAGCACGTTGCGCTGCAGCAGCGCGAACCACGACTCCATGGCCGAGTTGTCCGCGCATGCGGCAACCCGACCCATCGAGCCCTGTAATCGGTTGCGGGACAACAGGGTGACGAACTTTCTGGAACGAAATTGGCTGCCGCGGTCGGAATGAACAATGGTTCCGGCCGGTGACCGCAGGCCGATAGCGTTGCGCAGCGCCGAGCACGCCAGTTCGGCGGTCATCCGATCGTCGATGCTGTAGCCGACGATGCGGTTGGACCACACATCCTTCACCGCGCAGATGTAGAGCTTCCCCTCGCGGTGCGGTGCTCGGAAATATCGGTAAGCCATAGCCGGTTCGGGCCGGTGGCGGTGAAGTCGCGGCGAACCAGATCGTCGTGGACCGGTGGTCCCGGCCGGACGGTCAGGCCACGTTTCTTGGCGAACGCGCTGTAGACGCCCTGCAGCGAGCACAAACGCCCGACCCTGTTCTCCCCGGCTTCGAAACCGAGGTCGGCGAGTTCGTCAGCGATGAACCGATACCCGAATTCCGGATCGCCGGCGTGGATCTCGAGCGCAGCGTTGATCAGATGCGCGTCATCCCAATCACGTTGGGACACAGGTTCTTCTCGCCACTTGTAGAATGCTTGTTTCGAGAATCCCAATACCCGGCAGGCCACCGCCACCGGGATTCGGTCAGC
>NZ_BDBS01000099.1 GCF_001613105.1 Nocardia pseudobrasiliensis NBRC 108224
CCCGGAGCTGGCCGCCGCTATGGCGGGTGAGCTCGCCCGTGAGCGGGACACTCTCGAGATGATCGCGTCGGAGAATTTCGTGCCGCGTGCGGTGTTGCAGGCGCAGGGCAGTGTGTTGACCAACAAGTACGCCGAGGGGTATCCGGGTCGTCGCTACTACGGTGGTTGCGAGCACGTCGACGTGGTGGAGAACCTGGCGCGCGAGCGGGTCAAGGAGCTGTTCGGGGCCGAATTCGCGAATGTGCAGCCGCATTCGGGCGCGCAGGCCAACGCGGCGGTGTTGATGGCGCTGATGAACCCCGGCGAGAAGCTGCTGGGTTTGGATCTGGCGCATGGTGGCCATCTGACCCACGGTATGCGGTTGAACTTCTCCGGCAAGCTGTATGAGGTGCATGCCTACGGGGTGAGCAAGGAAGATCACCGCGTCGATATGGACGAGGTGCGTAGGCAGGCGTTGGCGGTGCGGCCGAAGGTGATCGTGGCGGGGTGGTCGGCGTATCCGCGGCATCTGGATTTCGCGGCGTTCCGGGAGATCGCCGATGAGGTGGGCGCGTATTTGTGGGTGGATATGGCGCATTTCGCCGGTCTGGTCGCCGCGGGGTTGCATCCCTCGCCGGTGCCGCACGCTGATGTCACCTCCTCGACGGTGCACAAGACTTTGGGTGGGCCGCGGTCGGGTGTGATCCTGGCCAAGCAGGAGTACGCGAAGAAGCTCAACAGTGCGGTGTTCCCGGGGCAGCAGGGTGGGCCGTTGATGCATGCGATCGCGGCGAAGGCGGTGGCGTTCAAGATCGCGGGGACCGAGGAGTTCAAGCAGCGGCAGGCGCGGACGTTGTCGGGGGCGAAGATTCTGGCGGAGCGGTTGACCGCGGCCGATGTGTCCGCGTCGGGTGTCACGGTGTTGACCGGTGGTACGGATGTGCATTTGGTGTTGGTGGATCTGCGCAACTCGAAGCTGGATGGTCAGCAGGGTGAGGATCTGTTGCACGAGGTCGGGATCACGGTGAATCGTAATGCTGTGCCGTTCGATCCGCGTCCGCCGATGGTGACCTCGGGTCTGCGGATCGGCACGGCGGCGTTGGCTAC
>NZ_BDBS01000100.1 GCF_001613105.1 Nocardia pseudobrasiliensis NBRC 108224
CGGGATCGGTAGCAGGAACCGTTGTCGGTCAACACTTTCCGGACGGTGATGCCGTGGCGGGCGAACCAGGCGGCGGCGCGGGTCCAGAACGCGGCGGCGGTGTCTTTGCGTTCGTCTGCCAGCAGCTCGCTGTAGGCCAGGCGGGAGTGGTCGTCGAGCGCGGTGTGCAGGTAGTGGTAGCCGCGCAACGGGTTGTGATAGCGGTTGACGACTCCGCTGGTCTTGTCGGCCTGGGCATTTCGGTTACCGGCGGTCCGGCCGAGTTTGCGCCAGCCGCCGCCGGCGGGGATCCTGCCGAGTTTCTTCACATCGACGTGGATCAACTCGCCGGGACGGGCGTGTTCGTAGCGGCGTACCACACGCCCGGTGGCGCGGTCCAGCCATCGCAGCCGGGCCAGACCGTAGCGCGCCAAGACCCGATGCACCGTCGAGGGATTCAACCCCAGCAGATACCCGATCCGGGCCGGGCCCCACCGCCGCAACACCCGCACCTTGATGATGCGCCGCTCGGTGCGCGTCGGTGTCCGGCGCGGGCTGTGGTGCGGGCGGCTGGACCGATCCGCCATCGCGGCCTCGCCCGCGCACCGGTACCGGTCGGCCCATCGCTTCGCGGTGGTATGAGAAACCTGGAACCGTTCAGCGGCACGCCGCAGCGGCCAGCCGTCCTCGACGACACAACGAGCCAGCCGCAACCGGCCCAACTCCGACAACGGCGCATTACGGTGGGACACGAAGACCTCCGGTGAGTTCGGTGCGTTCCTAGACAGCTCGCACTTCACTCGGAGGTCTTCGCCTTGTCAGCTCGCCACGCCGTCACCAACGTCCGTGGTCAGTACAA
>NZ_BDBS01000101.1 GCF_001613105.1 Nocardia pseudobrasiliensis NBRC 108224
GCGACGGTCCGGGCGCGGCGGCCGCGTCTCCGAGCAGCCTGCGCGCGCGCCCGAGCAAGCTGCGGATCGTACTCGTACTGGCGATAGCGGTGCTATTGCTGGCCGCCGCAGGCGTATTCGCCTTCTATTTGCTGCACGGCGGCGACGCCAAGCGGCAGGGCGCGGCGGGGCCCGCGTTGACGATGCAGCTGTCGGCGGTCACCAGTCAGCGGGGCGGCTGTCCGACCGAACAGTCCGAGGGCGTGCTGCGCGGCGCGGAGCCGGGCGGCACCGACTCCGGGCCCGCGGCGATCATGTGGTTCCAGCATTCGTATTACGTGGAGCGTTCCGGCGAGCGGGCCTGGCAGGTCGTGGCCCCGGGCGCCGCGGTCGCGCCGCCCGCGCTGATCCAGCGCGGTATCGATTCCGTCCCGCCCGGCACCGATTACTGCGTGCGGGTGGTGACCCAGATGGAGGGCAAATATTCCGTGGAGGTCACCGAGCGGCGTCCCGGCGGCGTTCCGACGACCTACGACAAGCAGACGGTCACCACCGCGGTGGCCGACGGCCGCACGCTGATCACGAGTATCGCGGCCGGTTAAGAGGAGAGCTGAGATGGGACAGGACTGGAGCCGATGGCTCGACGAGGCGCCCGAGGCGGGCGACCCCGCGGGTGCGCGCGCGAAGGCTCCGGTGGTGCGGTTACGCAAGGGCCGGGGCGAGGATTCCGAGGGTGGTTCGTTCACCCGCCCGATCCTCGTGGTCGGCGGCTGCGGCGGCGCCGGCACCACCACGACCGCGCTCGGCCTCGCCGGTGAGCTCGGC
>NZ_BDBS01000102.1 GCF_001613105.1 Nocardia pseudobrasiliensis NBRC 108224
GGGCACGGCCGCGTGATCATTGTTGCCGGGAATACTCATGCGCGGATTCCTCGCTCTCAGGTCGGAGGTGTCATCGGCTGGGCTTGGTGCTCGGACGACGACGCCGGGCGTAGGTGCGGGGATCAATACCGTTGAGACGGCAATAGGTTTCGAGGTCGCCGTCGAGCAGTAGGTCGCATTCGGTGAGCGCACCGGGGCTGGTGGACCCGAGGACGGCCAGGATCGAGGAGAGCTGGTCAAGCCAGGTTCGTATGGTCGCGATCAGCGCCTCGGTGCCGTGGGTGAGCAGGATTGTCAGGAATGCTCCGGCGACACCGGCGGCGTTGGCTCCCAACGCCAATGCCCGGGCGATGTCCAGCGGTGAGCGGATGCCGCCGGAGGCGAGGATGTCGATGCCGTCGACGTCGGCGGTGTCGAGCAGGCAGCACGGCGTGCTCAGGCCCCACGGTATGAGGTAGGAGTAGTCGGGGCCGGCGCGGCGGGCGTTTTCGATGCGCGCGAAATCGGTGCCCCCACGTCCGCCCACGTCGGCGACCGCCACACCGAGCTCGCGCAACCACGCGACGGTCTTGCCGCTGAGCCCGAACCCGACCTCTTTCACGATCACGGGCACATCGGCGCCCGCGGTGATGGTTTCGATATGCC
>NZ_BDBS01000103.1 GCF_001613105.1 Nocardia pseudobrasiliensis NBRC 108224
CGGCACCTCGGCATGCTCGGTATGGAGCGTGGTCATGAAAGAACCTCGTGCTCTCGGATGGGCAACGGTCTCGGGCGAGCGGGCAGGCCGCGGCGTGCATAGGGGTGAGGATCGATGCCGTTGAGACGGCAGTAGGTTTCGACTGGGCCGTTCAACAGCAGGCCGCAGCGGGTGAGCGCGCGCGGGTTCGGGGCTCCGAGGATGGTCATGATCGAGGTGAGTTGGTCGAGCCAGTCGCGGATCGTGGCGATCAGGGCTTCGGTTCCGTGGTGGGTCAGGATTGTCAGGAACACTCCGGCGACTCCGGTGCCGCGTGCTCCCAGGGCCAGGGCCCGGGCGATGTCGAGTGGGTTGCGGATTCCGCCGGAGGCGAGGATGTCGATGCCGTCGATGCCGGTGGCGTCGAGCAGACAGCACGCCGTGGATTGTCCCCAGCCGGTGAGGGAGGAGTAGCCGTGGTCGGTGCGGCGGTCGTTTTCGATGCGTGCGAAGTCGGTGCCGCCGCGGCCGGCGACGTCGGCGACGGTCACACCCAGATCACGCAGCAGCACCACGGTTTCGCCGCTGAGCCCGAACCCGACCTCTTTCACGATCACGGGCACCTCGACCGCGGCGGCGATGGCCCCGATCTGAT
>NZ_BDBS01000104.1 GCF_001613105.1 Nocardia pseudobrasiliensis NBRC 108224
GCATCCCTCACTCTGGCGACACACGCCCCTCACACACTGCGAACCGGATCCCTCGCTTCAGCGGAACACACCTCCACCCCCGACGGAACGGGCCCCGCTCGGAACGCGACGCTTCCACCGAAGGGGACGGACCTCGCCCCCTGCCGGAGCGCACGCTCCCCTGATTCCCCGCGCCGAAGGCGCTGGGGTTACGCGACCAGGACGGATTGGGCGGAGGGAAGAATTTGGAAGGTGGCGGGGAGGGCGCCTGCGGGTTCGCCGTCGGCAGTGGCTGGGGCGCCAGGGGCGGTAAGGGTTATGTCTGTGGCGCGGTATTGGTGGACTGCCGGGTGGTCTACTCGTTTGCCTGAGGAGAGGGCGGGGAGGAGGCGGATCATGTCGAGGCGGGGTAGGGCTCCTACGACGGTCAGGTCCAGGAGGCCGTCGTCGATGATCGCGTCGGGGCAGATCTGCATGCCGCCGCCGTAGCTGCGGGTGTTGCCGACCGCGACCATGATGGCATCGGCTTCGAGAATGGTGGGCTCGGATTCGCCCGGGAC